>NZ_JBHRYA010000003.1:355903-664424 GCF_042648865.1 Luteimonas soli
CGAGTGCCAGATCCAAAGCTCGCGGCTGAAGCCGCTCCCACAACATCCATGATAGCCACGATCCACCCGAGACCATGACCGACCAGCCCCCCTCACCGCAGCCAGCCGCCGACGAGAACCACCTGATCGCCGAGCGCCGCGCCAAACTGGCCGCGCTGCGCGGGCAGGGCATCGCGTTCCCGAACGACTTCCGCCGCGCCGACCATGCCGGCGACCTGCAGGACGCCTACGCCGACGTGGAACGCTGGACCGGCGAGGCGCTGGAAGGCGAGGGCAGGCGCGTCGCGCTGGCGGGCCGGCTGCTGGCCAAGCGGGTGATGGGCAAGGCTGCATTCGCCCAGATCCAGGATGTCTCCGGGCGGATCCAGCTGTTCCTGCAGAAGACCACGCTGGAAGATGCCTACGACGCGTTCAAGGGCTGGGACGTGGGCGACATCGTCGCCGCCACCGGCACGCTGATGCGCACCAAGACCGGCGAGCTGTCGGTCAAGGCCGACACGCTGCGGCTTCTGGTCAAGTCGCTGCGGCCGCTGCCGGACAAGTGGCACGGGCTGGCGGACGTGGAGCAGCGCTACCGGCAGCGCTACGTCGACCTGATCGTGAGCCCGGAGGCGCGCGAGGTGTTCGTCAAGCGCTCGCAGGTGATCGGCGCGATCCGCCGCTGGCTCGACGCGCGGCGCTTCCTCGAGGTCGAGACGCCGATGATGCATTACCTCGCCGGCGGCGCCACGGCCAAGCCGTTCACCACCCACCACAACGCGCTCGACCTGGACCTGTTCCTGCGCGTGGCGCCGGAGCTGTACCTCAAGCGCCTGGTCGTGGGCGGCTTCGAGCGCGTGTACGAGATCAACCGCAACTTCCGCAACGAGGGCGTGAGCACCCGGCACAACCCCGAGTTCACGATGCTCGAGCTGTACGAGGCCTACGCCAGCTACGACGAGGTCATGGACCTGACCGAGTCGATGATCCGCGACGTTGCGCTCGAAGCCATGGGCACCACCGCGCTGGAGTGGGAAGGCAACGCGATTGATGTCGGCCCGCGCTTCCGCCGCTGGAAGCTGGAAGAAGCCGTGCGCGAGCTCAATCCGGAAATCTCCGCGGCCGACTGCCGCGACCGCGAGGCGCTGGCCGCGCACTGCAAGCGCCTGGGCATCCAGGTCAAGCCCGGCTACGGCTGGGGCAAGCTGCTACTGGAGATCTTCGAGAAGACGGTCGAGGGTGGCCTGGTGCAGCCGACTTTCATCACCCATTACCCTGTCGAGGTCTCGCCGCTGGCGCGCGAATCGGACACCGAGCCGGGCATCACCGACCGCTTCGAGCTGTTCATCGGCGGCAAGGAGATGGCCAACGGCTTCTCCGAACTGAACGACCCCGAAGACCAGGCCGCGCGCTTCCGCGCCCAGGTCGAGGCCAAGGCCGGGGGCGACGACGAGGCCATGCATTATGATGCGGACTACATCCGCGCCCTCGAGGTCGGCCTGCCGCCCACCGGGGGGCTGGGTGTCGGCATCGACCGGCTGGTGATGCTGTTCACGGGCTCGGCGTCGATCCGCGACGTCCTGCTGTTCCCCTACATGCGGCCCGAAAGCGCGGGCTGACAGCAAGGATCCTGCCGGAGGCAGGGGGAGGAGACGGATGGAACCGTCGCAAGCGACAAACCATGACGCCGCTGGTCATTTCCTGACCGCAATCCCCCGGTTGCGCCGTTGCCGCGAGTGGGAAATGGCGCCCGATCGCCTGAATCGGCGGTTCCCGCCGGGGCACGGGACTTGCTTGCCATGTACTCACGGGCGAGTATCCGGCGCTGGCAGGGGACCTGCGCTCAAGAGGGCGGAAACCACGTGAACATCGTCATCGTCGACGACCAGACCTCAGCGCGCACGATGCTGCGCCATATCCTCGAGGACATCAGCCCCGAGCTGGAGGTACTCGACTTCGGCGACCCGCAGGACGCGCTGCGCTGGTGCGAAGACAACCGTCCCGACCTGCTGCTGCTCGACTACCGCATGCCGGTCATCGACGGCCTGGAGTTCGCCCGTCGCTTCCGCCGCCCGCTGCTGCACCGCGACGTGCCGATCGTGCTGGTGACGGTGGTTGGCGACGAGCCCATCCGCCAGGCCGCGCTGGATGTCGGCGTCATCGACTTCCTGGTCAAGCCGGTGCGGCCGCGCGAACTGCGCGCCCGCTGCCGCAACCTGCTGCAGCTGCGCCAGCAGGCGGAATCGGTCAAGCAGCGCGCGCTGTCGCTGGAGCAGCGGCTGCTGTCGAGCATGCACGAGGTCGAGGAGCGCGAACGCGAGACCCTGACCCGGCTGGCGCGTGCGATCGCCTATCGCGACTCGGGCACCAGCGCCAACCTCGAGCGCCTGGCCCGGATCGCCGGCATGGTCGCCGAGGAGATGGGCCTGTTCGAGGACGAGGTGCGGATGATCGAACTGGCCGCGCCGCTGCACGACCTGGGCAAGATCGCCATTCCCGACGCGCTGCTGATGAAGCCCGGGCCGCTGACCGACGAGGAAACGCGGCTGATGCGCCGGCATCCGGAGATCGGCCACGAGCTGCTCAGCGGCAGCCAGAACCGCTTCATCCAGCTCAGCGCCACGATCGCGCTGCGCCACCAGGAACGCTACGACGGCAGCGGCTATCCCGACGGCCTGGCCGGTGACGAGATCCCGGTCGAGGCCAGGATCGTCGCCGTCGCGGACGTCTTCGACGCGCTGATCTCGGTGCGGCCGTACAAGCGCGCGTGGAGCTTCGACGAGGCGATGGACTTCATTTCCGCGCAGAGCGGCAAGCTGTTCGATCCCAGGTGCGTCGACGCGCTGTTGCGCGGCCGCGAACGGCTGCTGGAGATCTGCGCGCATTCCGGGTCGGGCGTCGCCCCGGCGGGCCTGCAGTAGGCGCACCGCCGATGACTGCACTGCTGCAAACGCTGATGTCGCGTTTCGACAATCGCCCCGACAGCGAGCACGGGCAGGCGCTGACGCGCGTGGCCATGCTGGTGGTGGTGCTGGCGTACCTGCAGTTCGTGGTCAGGGGCCATGCGGGCGTCGAGCGCGGGCTCGCGCTGTCGCTGAACTTCCTCGCCCTGGAGTTCGTCGTCGCGATCGGGATCCTCGGCTGGATCGCCGCGCGGCCGGGGGTGTCGTACCCGCGGCGCGTGCTGGGCATGGTCGCCGACTACAGCCTGATGGGCGTGGGCATGTACCTGATCGGCGACCTGCTGTCACCGCTGTACGTGATCGTGCTCTGGGTCACGGTCGGCAACGGCCTGCGCTACGGCCCGCGATTCCTCTACACCGCGATCTGCTTCGCGGTCATCACGCACACGATCGTCATCCTCAACACGCCGTACTGGCAGGCCAACGCCTGGCTCGGCTGGGGGCTGCTGGCCGGACTGGTCGCGGTGCCGCTCTACCTGAGTTCGCTGCTCAAGGCGCTGGTCCGCGCGACAGATGCGGCCAAGGCGGCCAACGAGGCCAAGAGCCGGTTCCTCGCAAACATGAGCCACGAGCTGCGCACGCCGCTCAACGGCATCGTCGGCATGTCGCAACTGCTGGCCACCACACCGCTGACCGCCGAACAGCGCGACAGCGCGCAGGTCATCCAGACCTCGGCGCGGGCGCTGCAGCTGCTGGTGGACGATGTCCTGGACATCTCGGCGATCGAGGCGGGCAAGCTCAAGCGCACCGACGCGGACTTCTCGCTGTCCGACCTGGTCAAGAGCATCCACGTCATGCTCCTGCCCGGCGCGCAGGCCAAGGGCATCGGCTTCGACGTCGACGTGGCCAGGGACGTGCCGAACCTGCTCCACGGCGACAGCAACCACCTGCGCCAGGTGCTGGTCAACCTGCTGTCCAACGCGATCAAGTTCACCGAGAGCGGGCGCGTCGCGCTCGAGGTCACCCGGGCGGAGCAGGCTGTGCAGGCGGACAACATCGCACACCTGCATTTCTCGGTCCGCGACACCGGCATCGGCATCCCGGAGGCGCACCGCGAGCGGATCTTCGACGCGTTCGAACAGGTCGAGTCCGGCCGCGGGCGCCGATTCGGCGGCACCGGCCTCGGGACGACCATCGCCAAGGCGCTGACCGAACTGCTCGGCGGCCGGATCGGCATGGACAGCCAGGCCGGCGCCGGCTCGCATTTCTGGATCGACGTGCCGTTCCTGCTGGCCGAACAGCAGATGCAGGACGAATCCGCGATGGCGAGCAACATCATCGCCTTCGCCGACCCGTTCGTCCGCCATCGCGCACGCGTGCGCCCGATGCGCGTCCTCGTCGCGGACGACCAGTCGGCCAACCTGATGGTCCTGCGGCGCCTGCTGGAGAAGGCGGGGCACCGGCCGCAGATCGTGGACGACGGCGAGGACGTGCTGACCGCGATCGAGAACCAGTCCTTCGATGCGGTGATCATCGACCTGCACATGCCCGGCGCCAGCGGCGTGGAGATCATGAAGCAGACACGCTTCATGGAAGCCGGCCGCAAGCGCACGCCGTTCATCGTGCTGACCGCCGACGCCACGTCCGAAGCGAGGCTTGAGTGCGAACGTGCCGGCGCTTACGCCTTCATGACCAAACCGGTGATCGTCGAGAAGCTGCTCGAGAAGCTGGCCGAGATCGCCGAGGGCGCGGCGCCTGCCGCCGCGGAAGTGGCCACGGCACCTGCCGCGGACCGGAGCCTGATTTCCCAGCACATCCTCGACGAGCTGCGCGAGATGGGGCTGGGCGAGGAATTCGTCCAGCGCTTCCTGGTCGAGTGCGTGCGCGACGCGCGCAAGTGCCTGGCCGATCTCGACGCGGCCGGCAGGAAGGCGAGCTGGGAAGAATTCCGCGATGCCTGCCACGCGCTCAAGGGCGCGGCCGGCAACATGGGTGCCGTCCGGCTCGCAGACACCGCATCCGAAGGCATGCGCATGGCGTCAGATCGCCTGCTCGCCGAATGGAGCGGCCTGGTCAACCTGCTGCGCCAGCAGCTTGAACAGGCTTCCGCCGCGCTGCGTGAGCGCGGCGACCTGGCGTCCTCGGACGCGGGTTCGGAAGGCAGCTGACCGCCACGCGGGACAGCCACCGGACGGCTCCGGTCAGCGCGCCTTGGCGCTTTCCGCCGGCATTTCTTCCGGTTCGGGGCGGCGCAGCTGGGCGCGGACCAGGCGCTCCATCATGCGCAGCTGGCGGTCGCCGAGCTGCAGCGCGGTATCGACCCAGATCTCGGTGATCCGCATAAGCTCGTCGTGGCTGATCGGGTGCACCGCGTCGCAGACGCGATGCAGGGCCAGGCGCGCGGAGGCGATGCGGCGGTTCTGGCGAATGACTTCGTGCACCGCGCGCACGCCTTCGCCCTTGGGCACCAGCACGTCGACGATGCCCATCTTGTGCAATTCGTCGCTGCTGTACATCACGCCGTTGAGCATCATCTGCTCGGCGACCTTGGGGCTGACGCGCTGCGACAGCAGCGAGTAGGCGCCCATGCCCGGGAACAGGCCGAACAGCACTTCGGGGAAACCCATCTGCACGCCGCTCTCGGCGACGATGGTCTGGCAGGCGAGCGCCAGTTCGAAGCCGCCGCCCAGCGCGTCGCCGTCGACCAGCGCGACGGTGTGCGCGGCTGGATGCAGGCGCGTGTGCAGCAGGTGGATGCTGTCGACGCACTCGGTGGCGTAGCGCAGCAGGCCGTCGCGGTCGCGCGTGCGGATCAGCTGCGAGAACAGGTTGAGGTCGCCGCCGAGGTTGAACACGTGCGCATCCGACGAGAGCACGATGTGGGCCAGGTGGGTCTCCGACTTCGCTGCCTCGCCGGCAATGCCGTCGATCGTTTCCTGCGCGAACAGGCGCAGCTCGCGCAGCAACCTGGGCGAGAAGCAGGCCCGGTAGTTCGGGTCGGAAAAGGCTTGCTGCCCATGCATGAAGCACCAGTGCGAGTCATTCGACGCGTCGTGCTCGATGCGGATGGTGGACAGCGGGTTCTCGCGGTGAAGCGGCTCGACGTTACGCATGGCGACTAATCCCCTGAGGCTGGCCGCAAGCGGGCCGGGCTACCCGGCTGGCGGCCATACGAGGTCTACGAATGCCCGAATGGAGATTCTATGCGCCCAAAATGCACGGATCGCAAGCAAAAATGGCCATTTCTGCCGATTTTCCGCGTTTTCCGCCCCCGGGGGGCAGGATTCGCGCCGTCGCCATGGATTCCGGCCGGCGCGGTCGGTCGGGCCGGTGCCGTGCTGTCCTGCCCGCAGGTGCCGCTGTCAGCCGGCCTTGGCAGGCGATTCGCGCAGTTCGCGGCGCAGGATCTTGCCCACGTTGCTCTTGGGCAGCTCGTCGCGGAATTCCACGTAGCGCGGCTGCTTGTAGCCGGTGAGGTTCTCGCGCGCGTGCGCCTTGATCTGCTCGGCCGTGAGCGCCGGGTCCTTCTTGACGATGACCAGCTTGACCGCCTCGCCGGACTTCTCGTCCGGCACGCCGACGGCGGCCACCTCGAGCACGCCGGGCATCATCGCGATGACGTCCTCGACCTCGTTGGGATACACGTTGAACCCCGACACCAGGATCATGTCCTTCTTGCGGTCGACGATGTAGAAGAAGCCCTTCTCGTCCATCCTCGCCATGTCGCCGGTGTGCAGCCAGCCGTCGGCGTCGATGACCTGTGCGGTGTCCTCGGGGCGGTTCCAGTAGCCCTTCATCACCTGCGGGCCCTTGATGCACAACTCGCCCACTTCGCCCACCGGCAGCATCGTGCCGTTCTCGTCCTTGATGCAGGCGTCGGTGGAGGGCACCGGCAGGCCGATCGAGCCGTTGTATTCGGCCAGGTCCATCGGATTGATGCAGGCCGCGGGCGAGGTTTCCGTCAGGCCGTAGGCCTCGACCAGGGTCACGCCGGTGACCTTCTTCCAGCGCTCGGCCACCGCGCGTTGCACCGCCATGCCGCCGCCAAGCGTCAACCGCAGGCGCGAGAAGTCGAGTTTGTCGAAGCCGGGCGTGTTGAGCAGCCCGTTGAACAGGGTATTGACGCCGGTGATCGACGTGAATTTCACCTTCGACAATTCCTTGACGAAGCCGGGCATGTCGCGGGGGTTGGTGATCAGGTAGTTGAGCGCGCCGATCTTCATGAAGACCAGGCCGTTCGCCGTCAGCGAGAAGATGTGGTACAGCGGCAGCGCGGTGATGATGATCTCGTTGCCTTCATGCACCAGCTGGCTCACCCAGGCCGCGGCCTGTTGCATGTTCGCGACCAGGTTGCGATGGGTGAGCATCGCCCCCTTGGCCACGCCGGTGGTGCCGCCGGTGTACTGCAGGAAGGCGATGTCGTCGTGGCTGATCGAAACCTCGGGCAACTCGTGGCGCTGGCCCAGGGCGAGGGCGTCGTTGAAGCGGATCGCGTCGGGAATGTCGTAGTCCGGCACCATCTTCTTCACGTACTTGAGCACGAAGTTGACGATCGCGCCCTTGGGGAAGCCGAGCATGTCGCCCAGGCCCGTGGTGATGACCTGCGTGACCGCGCTGCCTTCCAGCGCCTTCTCCACGGTGCATCCGAAGTTGTCGAGGACGAGGACGACGGACGCGCCCGAGTCGACCAGCTGGTGCTTGAGCTCGCGCGCCGTGTACATCGGGTTGACGTTCACCACCGTCAGCCCGGCGCGGAGGATGCCGAAGGTGGCGATCGGGTACTGCAGGCAGTTGGGCATCATGATCGCGACGCGATCGCCCTTCTTGAGCTTCAGCTCGCCGAGCAGGTAGGCGGCGAACTGGCGGCTGAGCTCGTCGATCTGAGCGTAGGTGAGCGTCTTGCCCATGTTGGTGAAGGCCGGGCGGTCGCGGAACTTGCGGATCGAGCCTTCGAGCACGGCCGGGATCGAGGAAAACTCGTCGGCATCGATCTGCGCCGGGATGCCAGCGGGATATTGGGCAAGCCAGGGGCGTTCGACAGTCATCTCGTTCTCTCTCTCCAGTGCCTCGTTGCCGGCCGCGACCATGCGGACGTGCCTTGATCGATTGGAGCATAGGCTCTAGGCCCCCGCAAGACGGCAGACGCATCCGTATGGACGCTGCCCAAGGGCTTGCAAAGCGGGTAACCTGATCCGCTTGGAAGCGATACGGACCATGACGCCTGATGCATCGGATCAAGACCCGAAGCGCGGCCCGGGGTGCCGGCACGGCGGCTGTGCTGGCCATCGTGATCGCGCTTGTTTCGATGGCCAGCGGCTGCCGTAGTGAATCCGCCGAGCAGGCGCTGCGCGGGGACATCGCCTCGTTGCAGGCGGCGATCGAAGCGCGCGATGCGGGGGAGATGGCCAAGTTCCTGGCCGAGGATTTCGTCGGCAACGATGGACTCGACCGCGACGGCGCCCGGCGCCTTGCCGCGGTCCATTTCATGCGCAATGCCAGCATCGGCGTCACGCCGGGGCCGCTCGACGTCCAGATGCAGGGCGACCATGCCACGGTCCGTACGACCGTCGTGCTGACTGGCGGGAGCGGCGGCATCCTGCCCGACGCCGGGCGCATCCGGGACGTCACCGCCAGTTGGCGACGCGAAGATGACGATTGGCTGATGACGAGCCTGGAGTGGGAGAGTCGTTGAGCGGGCGGTAGCCGGCAGCCCTGGCTTCGGCTGACGATCCGGCGGCCTTCTTCGCCGCCGGCTGGCGCAGCACGTACTACGGCAGGCCGCCGTGGCGGGTGAGGGAAGACTGCCCGCCGGCACCGCCGCGCAGTTTTCCCGAACGCCCGTTGCGCTGCGGTGGGCCGGGCTTCCGCCCGGCCCCGGGCTGCGTCAGGCGGCCTTTTTCGCCGCCAGCTGGCGCAGCACGTACTGCAGCAGGCCGCCGTGGCGGAAGTACTCGACTTCCTTTGGCGTCAGCAGCATCACGTGGGCCTCGAACGCCTTCGTGCTGCCATCGGCCTTCGTGGCGGTGACCGTCGCGGTCTTCGACGCGCCGTCCTGCAGGCCGGTGACGTCGAATGTCTCCGAACCATCCAGGCCCAGCGACTTAGCGTTCTCGCCGTCCTTGAACTGCAGCGGCAGCACGCCCATGCCGACCAGGTTGGAGCGGTGGATGCGCTCGAAGCTCTCGGCGATCACCGCCTTCACGCCCAGCAGGATCGTGCCCTTGGCCGCCCAGTCGCGCGACGAGCCGGTGCCGTATTCCTTGCCGGCAATGACCACCAGCGGCGTGCCGTCGGCCTTGTACTTCATCGCCGCGTCGTAGATCGCCAGCTGCTCGCCGTCGCCGCCGTCCTTGCCGAAGTACTTCGTGAAGCCGCCCTCGACGCCGTCGAGCATCTGGTTCTTGATGCGGATGTTGGCGAAGGTGCCGCGCACCATCACGTCGTCGTTGCCGCGGCGCGAGCCGTAGCTGTTGAAGTCGGCCGGCTGCACGCCGCGTTCCTGCAGGAAGCGGCCCGCGGGCGAGTCCTGCTTGATGCTGCCGGCCGGCGAGATGTGGTCGGTGGTGATCGAGTCGCCGAACAGGCCGAGCACGCGCGCGCCATGGATGTCGGAGATCGCGCCGACGTCCATCGTCATGCCCTCGAAGTAGGGCGGGTTTTTGATGTAGGTTGAGGCCTCGTCCCACTGGTAGGCCAGGGTGTCCGGCGACTGGATCTGGTTCCAGCGGTTGTCGCCCTTGAACACGTCGGCGTAGTTCTGCGCGAACAGTTCCGGACCGACGGTGGCGGCGATCATGTCGCCGATTTCCTTGTTGCTCGGCCAGATGTCGCGCAGGTAGACCGGCTTGCCGTCCGGATCGTGACCGATCGGATCGTTGGTCAGGTCGATGTCGATGGTGCCGGCGATCGCGTACGCCACCACCAGTGGCGGCGAGGCGAGGTAGTTCATCTTCACTTCGGCGTGGATGCGGCCCTCGAAGTTGCGGTTGCCCGAGAGCACCGCGGCCACGGCCAGGTCGTTCTCGGCGATGCCCTTGGAGACCGCTTGCGGCAGCGGGCCGGAGTTGCCGATGCAGGTGGTGCAGCCGTAGCCGACGACGTAGAAGCCGAGCTTCTCCAGGTCGTCCATCAGCCCGGCCTTCTTCAGGTAGTCGGTGACCACCAGCGAACCCGGCCCGAGCGAGGTCTTGACCCATGGCGCGGACTTCAGGCCCCTCGCCGCGGCGTTGCGCGCGAGCAGCCCGGCGCCGAGCATCACCGCCGGGTTGGAGGTGTTGGTGCACGAGGTGATCGCGGCGATGACGACCGAACCGTCGGTCAGTTCGTGGTCTTCGTCCTGCAGGCGGATCTTCGAGATCGGCTTGGCAGCCAGGCGCTGCGCCTGCTGCTGGTCGCCGCCTTCGGCGTCGAGTTCGTGGACCGCGCAGCCAACGCCGTTCTTGCGGCCCTTGGTCATGCCGCCGACGTTGTCGTGGAAGTTGGCCTTCATGTCACGCAGCAGCACGCGATCCTGTGGGCGCTTGGGGCCGGCCAGCGACGGCTGCACCGTGGACAGGTCGAGTTCGAGCGTGGCCGAGTATTCGGCGTGCGGGGAGTCGGGCTCGTGCCACAGGCCCTGTGCCTTCGCGTAGGCCTCGACCAGCGCGATCTGCTCCTCGCTGCGGCCGGACAGGCGCAGGTAGCGGATGGCCTCGGCGTCGACCGGGAAGATGCCGCAGGTCGCGCCGTACTCGGGCGACATGTTGGAGATGGTGGCGCGGTCGGCCAGCGGCAGGTGCTGCAGGCCGTCGCCGAAGAACTCGACGAACTTGCCCACCACGCCCTGCTTGCGCAGCATCTGGGTGACGGTCAGCACCAGGTCGGTGGCGGTGGCGCCCTCGGGCAGCTTGCCGGTGAGCTTGAAGCCGACGACCTGCGGGATCAGCATCGACGACGGCTGGCCCAGCATCGCGGCCTCGGCCTCGATGCCGCCCACGCCCCAGCCGAGCACGCCGATACCGTTGATCATCGTGGTGTGCGAGTCGGTGCCGAACACGGTGTCCGGCAGCGCCCAGGTTTCGCCGTCCAGTTCACGCTCCATCACCACGCGGGCGAGGTTCTCCAGGTTCACCTGGTGGACGATGCCGGTGTTGGGCGGCACCACCTTGAAGTTCTCGAACGCCTTCTGGCCCCAGCGCAGGAAGCCGTAGCGCTCCTTGTTGCGCTCGAACTCGATCTTGCCGTTGAGGTCCAGCGCATCCGGACGGCCGAACACGTCGACCTGCACCGAGTGGTCGATCACCAGCTCGGAAGGGATCAGCGGGTTGATCTGGTCCGGCTGGCCGCCGAGCTTGACCACGGCGTCGCGCATCGCGGCCAGGTCCACTACGCAGGGCACGCCGGTGAAGTCCTGCAGCACCACGCGCGCGGGCATGAAGGCGATCTCGGTGTCCGGCTCGGCCTTCGGGTCCCACTTGGCGACCGCTTCGATGTGCTCCTTGCCGACCGTTGCGCCGCCGTCCTCGTGGCGCAGCAGGTTCTCCAGCAGGATCTTCATCGAGTAGGGCAGGCGGGCGATGTCGAACTTCTCGCCCAGCTTCGGCAGGCTGGCGTAGGTGTAGGACTTGCCGTTGACGTCCAGTTGGGCGCGGGTGGCGAAGGAATCGCTCATGGGGCGAAAACTCCTGTGGCTGGGGGCGGAAGACCCTGGCGGGATGGCCGGAGGGGGCTGGGAATCGGCACAGTATGATGGATTGAGTATGATTTTTGAAGTATGTAAACTTCGTCCATACTTCAGCTCTCCGGAGGAAGCCGATGGAAGCGACCGTCGCCGAACGCGGCCAGATCACCCTGCCCAAGGCGGTGCGCGATGCGCTGGGCCTGAGCAAGGGCACCATCCTGAAGGTCGAGCTGGAGGGTGGCCGCATTATCCTGCGCAAGAGTGTTGACGATGCGATTTCACGCGCGCGCGGGCGTTTCAAGCTCGACGGCTTCGCCGACACCGGCGAGGCGATGACCACCATCCGCGGGCGCAAGCCCGGCGATCCGGCCAAGCCCTAGGCCGCTTCGATGATCGCGATCGACACGCCCGCCCTGGTCGACCTGCTGGCCGACGGCCCCGACGCCGACGCGGTGGAGCTGTGCCTGCGCCAGTGCCTGGGCAGCGGCCCGGTGGTGGTCTGCGACGTGGTGCTGGCCGAGCTGTGCAGCGCGCTCAAGGACGGCTCCGAGGCGCTGGCGGTGCTGGAGGAAATGAGCATCCGCTACCTGCCCACCGAGGCCAGGTCGGCTCTGCGTGCCGGCGAGATGCAGCGCAGGCACCGCCAGCGCGGCGGCGGCGATGTCCGCGCGGTGCCGGACTTCCTGACCGGCGCCCATGCGCTGATGCAGTGCAGCGGGCTGATTACCCGCGACGACCGCTTCTACCGGGACTATTTCAAAGGGTTGAAGCTGATCGTGCCGGCGGTGGCGGAAGGCTGAGCAAGCCTGTGAGAGCGGTTCGGTTCTCGCAGGAGCGACGGAAGTCGAGATGCTCTCCCGGGAAGGCATCGCGACTTCCGTCGCTCCTACAGGAGCCGCCAACGGTGCCAGCGATGTAGGGCGGGTCTCGACCCGCCGGGATTTCAGCGCAACGCGCTTTCGATCGCCGCCAGCATCTGCCGGCGCCCGAGCAGGAAGTCGAACAGGCTGCCGCCCATCTGCCGCCACAGCACCGCCGAGCGCAGCGCGGCGAGCAGCAGGGCGCGGATCTCCGAGACGATGTCGGCCTGGCCGAGGTAGTGCGGGTTGCCCTGCACCATCACCTTCGGCCGCAGGTTGCTGACCGTGTCGGCGTACAGCTTGCCCAAGGCGGTGAGCACGTCCGGGTGGTCGCTGCCCAGGCGCTCGGCGATCGGCGCGGTGGCGACGATGCCGTCATGCACCTGCTGCGCCATCCGGCCGTCGCGCACGAAGCGTCGTTCGATCTGCATGACGGCCAGTGCGAGCCGGGGCAGGGCCTCGTCCTTGTTCCGGTTGCCGAAATAGTCGCGGAGCACGACCAGGCCCGGGCGCAGGTCGGCGGCGGTGCCGTAGACCGACTCCGGTGAATCGGCGTCGATGCGGAACACGCTGTCGAGCGCGGTCGACAGCGCCGATGCGTCGGCCTGGCCGGTGTCGGCGATGCGCCGGACCTGCTTCAGCGCCTGCACCAGGCCGGCGAGGGCGAGGACTCGTTCGTGCATCATGCGGTGCTGCTCCGGGGATTCGTGTCGTGGTGGCGCCGCTCCAGCGGCGCGTCGGTGGCGGCGATCACCGCGCCACCGAGGCAATGGTCGCCATCGTAAAGCACCAGTGACTGCCCCGGCGTCACGGCGCGCTGCGGCTGCGCGAAACGCGCGCACAGGCTGCCGTCGTCGCGTACCTCGATTTCGCAGGCCTGGGCGGGCTGCCGGTAGCGCGACTGCGCGGAGCAGCGGAACCTCGTCGCCGGCGGCGTCCCGGCAATCCAGTGCGCGGCTTCGGTCCAGGTGGTGTCCGACCGCAGGTAGCGGCTGTCGCTGCCCTGGTCGACGACCAGCACGTTGTGCTCGACGTCCTTGCCGACCACGTACCACGGCGCCGCCTCGAACCCGCGCAGCCCGCCGATCTGCAGCCCTTCGCGCTGGCCGAGGGTGAAATGGAACACGCCCGGGTGGGTGCCGACCACGCGGCCGTCGGGCGTGCGCATTTCGCCGGGGCGCGCAGGCAGGTAGCGCGACAGGAATTCGCGGAAGTCGCGCTCGCCGATGAAGCAAATGCCGGTGGAGTCCTTCTTCGCCGCGGTCGGCAGGCCGGCTTCGGCAGCCATGCGGCGCACGTCGGCCTTGGGCAGGTCGCCGAGCGGGAACACGGTGGCCGCGAGTTGCGCCTGTCCCAGCTGGTGCAGGAAATAGCTCTGGTCCTTGCCCCGGTCGCGTGCGCGCAGCAGGCGCCAGCTGCCGTGCTGCCGGTCGATCCTGGCGTAGTGGCCGGTGGCGATGCGCTCGGCGCCCAGGTCGCGCGCGGCGTCGAGGAAGTGCTTGAACTTGATCTCGCGGTTGCACAGCACGTCCGGGTTCGGCGTGCGCCCGGCGGCGTACTCGGCCAGGAAGTGGGCGAACACGCCGTCCCAGTACTCGCCGGAAAAATCGCGGAAGTGGATCGGGATGCCGAGCCGGCCGCAGACGGCAACGGCGTCGCGGCGATCGTCCTCGGCGCGGCAGTCGCCGCTGCCGTCATCGGCCCAGTTCTGCATGAACAGCCCGGCGATCGACTCGCCAGAGTCGCGCAGAAGCAAGGCGGCCACGGACGAATCGACGCCGCCGGACATGCCGACAATGACCCGTGCGTTCATGGGGAGCTGGCCCGCAAGGTTGCCGAGCAGTCATCGAAGGCGCTCCCGCCCGGCACGAAATCTCCTCCCCCGCTTGCGGGGAGTGAGACAGGCCTGTTTGCGCGGCACTGCCGCGCAGGCCACTCGAACGCCTGGTGCGCTGCACCGGGCCGGACGGTCGGGTGGGGGCGGGGGACGGTGGCGCACACGCTCATCATTCCACCTGCCGCAGCAGCGACAGCGGATATCGCTGGCCGGCGAGGAAGTCGGCCACCACCTGCCACACCAGCGGACTGCGATGGCGGTCGCGTGCGGCCATCAGTTCGTCCGGAGTCATCCAGAGCGCGCGGACGATGCCGTCGTCGAGCGGGCGCGCAGGGTCGTGCCGCAGCGGCTGCGCCGCGAACGCGAAGCGCAGGTAGTGCCTGCCGTCGCTTTCGCCGTCGCGCGCCGGCGCCTTCCACTGATAGGCGCCGAGGAAGGCGGTCAGGCGTACGTCCCAGCCGGTTTCCTCGCGGGTTTCGCGCAGCGCGGCCTGTTCCAGGCTCTCATCCGGCTCCAGATGACCGGCTGGCTGGTTGATGACGACCGAGCCATTGGCGCGTTCCTCCACGCACAGCAGGCGGCCGCCGTAGACCACGACGGTGGCGATGGTGACATCGGGTTGCCAGAAGCGGCCTTCGCGGTAGCTCAAGTGGGAACCGGCAGCAGGGGCGAACTGCGCATTCTGCCTATCGCGTCGCGAAGGCGTCCATCGCCGCGCCGCCGCTGCGTTCAGCCCGCGCCGCGGAAGCGGGCGCCCGGTGCCGGCGGCGTCGCGAACATTCGCCCCCATGCGATCCGGCGACGGCCGGGCTTTGACCGGCCACCGCTATAATTGCGCGATGTCCAGACCACCCGACCGCGACCAGGAACACGATCACGGCGTTGCCGTGGAAACAGGCAAGCCGGAAGTGGCGCGGCCGCCGCTGTACTCCGTCCTGCTGCTGAACGACGACTACACCCCGATGGACTTCGTGATCGACGTGCTGATCCGGTTTTTCGGCATGAACCTCGACAAGGCCACCCAGGTCATGCTGCACGTCCACACCCGCGGCCGCGGCGTTTGCGGGGTCTTCACGCGCGAAGTCGCTGAATCCAAGGTGGCGCAGGTCAACGAGTATTCGAGGCTCAACCAGCACCCGCTGCTGTGCACGATGGAGAAAGCCTGAGGGCATACCGGCGGAACGCTGAGTCCCACTGCGCGGTTTACCCGGGCGACTTGCGGGACGGGCTGGATAGACCTACAAGGAAGCCATGGCGGGGAAGTGGAAAACCCCGCGGCCACCCCCATCTGGGTTGTAGTGATTTCCGGAGGCTCCCGCCCCATGTTCAGCAAGGATCTCGAATACACCATCGGCCAGTGCTACAAGCGCGCCCGCGAGGCGCGCGACGAGTACATGACGGTCGAACACCTGTTGCTGGCGCTGCTCGACAACCCGTCGGCAGAGGCCGTCCTGAAGGCGACTGGCGCCGACTTCCACCGCCTGCGCGGCGACCTGGAACAGGCGATCGCCAGCTCGGTGTCGCGCCTGCCCGAGGACGATGGCCGCGACACCCAGCCCACGCTCGGCTTCCAGCGCGTGTTGCAGCGCGCCGTCTACCACGTGCAGTCGTCGGGCAAGAAGGAGGTCACCGGCGCCAACGTGCTGGTGGCGATCTTCGGCGAGAAGGACTCGCACGCGGTCTACTACCTCAACCAGCAGGACGTCGCGCGCCTGGACGTGGTGAACTACCTCTCGCACGGCATCGCCAAGTCGCAGCTCGACGAACTGCACGAGAGCCACGAAGCCGCGAAGGCCGAGATGGAGGGAGAGACCGGCAAGGGCGGCAGCGACCCCCTGGTCGAGTACGCCACCAACCTCAACGCGATGGCCGAGGAGGGCAGGATCGATCCGCTGGTCGGCCGCGCAGAGGAGATCGAGCGCACCATCCAGGTACTGTGCCGCCGGCGCAAGAACAACCCGCTCTACGTCGGCGAGGCCGGCGTGGGCAAGACCGCGCTGGCCGAGGGGCTGGCGCGGCGCATCGTCGAAGGCGACGTGCCCGAGGTGCTGAGGGAGGCGGTCATCTATTCGCTGGACCTTGGCGCGCTGGTCGCCGGCACCAAGTACCGCGGCGACTTCGAGAAGCGCCTGAAGGCGGTGCTGGCGGCGCTGAAGGACGTGCCCAACGCGGTGCTGTTCATCGACGAGATCCACACCATCATCGGCGCCGGTTCGGCGTCCGGCGGCACGATGGACGCCAGCAACATGATCAAGCCGGCGCTGGCGTCGGGCGAATTGCGCTGCATCGGCTCGACCACGTTCCAGGAATACCGCGGCATCTTCGAGAAGGACCACGCGCTGGCGCGCCGCTTCCAGAAGATCGACATCGTCGAGCCGACCGTGGGCGAGGCGGTGGAGATCCTGCGTGGCCTGCGCCCGCGTTACCAGGAGCACCACGACGTGCTCTACACCGACGACGCGCTGCAGGCTGCCGTGGACCTGTCGGTCAAGCACATCGGCGACCGCCTGCTGCCGGACAAGGCCATCGACGTGATCGACGAGGCCGGCGCCCGCCAGCAGCTGCTGCCCGACGACGAGCGCCACACCCTGATCGACGTCGAGGAGATCGAACAGATCGTCGCCAAGATGGCGCGCATCCCGGCCAAGCAGGTCAGCGCCTCCGACAAGGACGTGCTCGAACACCTGGAGCGCAACCTGAAGATGGTGATCTTCGGCCAGGACCCGGCGATCGAATCGCTGACCTCGGCGATCAAGCTGGCCCGCTCGGGCCTGGCCAACCCCGACAAGCCGATCGGCAACTTCCTGTTCGCCGGCCCCACCGGCGTGGGCAAGACCGAGGTGACCAGGCAGCTCGCGCTGCAGCTGGGCATCGAGCTGGTGCGCTTCGACATGAGCGAGTACATGGAATCGCACTCGGTCAGCCGCCTGATCGGCGCGCCTCCGGGCTACGTCGGCTTCGACCAGGGTGGCCTGCTGACCGAGAAGATCGTCAAGACGCCGCACTGCGTGCTGCTGCTCGACGAGGTGGAGAAGGCGCATCCGGACATCTTCAACATCCTGTTGCAGGTCATGGACCGCGGCATCCTCACCGACACCAACGGGCGCGAGGCCAACTTCCGCAACGTGATCCTGGTGATGACCACCAACGCCGGCGCGGCGCAGGCGTCGCGGCGCACGATCGGCTTCACCACCCAGGACCACAGCACGGATGCGATGGAAGTGATCCGCAAGGGCTTCAGCCCGGAGTTCCGCAACCGGCTGGATGCGATCGTGCAGTTCCAGGCGCTGGGCTTCGACCACATCCTGCGGGTGGTGGACAAGTTCCTGATCGAGCTGGAAGCGCAGCTGCACGAGAAGGGCGTCACGCTGTCCACGACCCCGGCCGCGCGCGACTGGCTGGCCCGGAACGGCTTCGACCCGCTGATGGGCGCGCGCCCGATGTCGCGCCTGCTGCAGGACAAGATCAAGCGTCCGCTGGCCGACGAGCTGCTGTTCGGCAAGCTGGTCAAGGGCGGGCGCGTGGGCGTGGATGCGGTCGACGACGAGATCGTGCTCGACGTGCAGGCCGAGCCGGAGAAGTTGTTGCCGGTGACGGTGTAGGGCCTGCGGCGTACCTGATACGGGGCGGGTCAATACTCGCCCCACGAAAAAGGCGGCCGGTGGCCGCCTTTCTTCTGCCTGTATCGATCGCGATGGCTCGCCTACCTCATGCGGTAGGTGATGCGGCCCTTGGTCAGGTCGTAAGGCGTCATTTCCACCTTGACCTTGTCCCCGGTGAGGATGCGGATGTAGTTCTTGCGCATCCGCCCGGAGATGTGCGCGATGATCTCGTGGCCGTTCTCCAGCTTCACCCGGAACATGGTGTTCGGGAGGGTTTCGGAGATCGTGCCTTCAAATTCAATGACGTCGTCTTTCGCCATGCGTCCTGGACTGCTGCGTGAGGTCGGGCGAGGGAGCGACCGACAAGCCGCGCATTCTGCCACGCAGCGGGCCCCGGCGCAAAATTTCCGTTAATCGGCCTCCGCCGGCGCGGCCAGCGCGCTGGCCGGGAGTTCGCCGAAGCGCTCCGTCCATGGCTCCGGGGCGACCGGCTGGCGGCACAGGCGGTCGATCGTGTCGATGAAGCGCGGGCGTGGCCAGGATTCCGCGCCAAGCCGGAGCAGGTGGTCGTTCTCGACCTGCGCGTCGATCAGCGGCCAGCCCCACTGCCGCAGCCGGTGGGCGAGGGCGGCCAGCGCGACCTTGGAGCCGCCGCTGGCGGCGGAAAACATGCTTTCGCCGAAGAACATCCGGCCGATGGCGACGCCATAGATGCCGCCGACCAGGCACTCGTCGTCGTAGGCCTCCACGCTGTGGGCATGGCCGAGCCGGTGCAACGCCGCGTAGGCGTTGCGCATGTCCGCGGTGATCCAGGTACCGCGCTGCCCGGCGCGCGGCGCGTCGGCGCAGGCAGCGACCACGTCCTCGAACGCGGTATCGGCACGCACCTGCCAGCGACTGCCGCGCAGGCTGCGCCGGAACCTGGACGACAGGTGCACCCGGTCGGTGCGGAACACCATTCGCGGGTCCGGCGACCACCACAGGATCGGCTGGCCTTCCGAATACCAGGGGAAGATGCCGCGGGCGTAGGCCGCGAGCAGGCGCGGTGGCGACAGGTCGCCGCCGGCCGCAAGCAGGCCGTCCGGCTCGCGCAGCGCGCGCGACACCGGCGGGAACGGCGCTCCCGGGTCGTTGCCCAGCCACGCTGGCAGCTCGGTGCTCATCGGCCCCATTGTAGGAGCGGCGGAAACCGCGAGCCCTTCGCCGGCATCCTCAAGGAACCTGGGAAAGCTCGCGGCTTCCGCCGCTCCTACGGCGATGCGCGGAACGGGGAGCGTTGCGCGAGCATCGCCGCGTGCCGGCCGACCTCGGTTGACTCCTCCGCGCACCACTCCCGCAACGCCGCGGCGAAGGCCGGGTCGGCAATCCAGTGTCGGCTGCGCACCGGCGTCGGCAGGAAGCCGCGCGCGATCTTGTGCGTGCCCTGGGCGCCGGGCTCGAACGTGGTCAGCCCCTCGCGCAGGCAGTATTCGATGCCCTGGTAGTAACAGGTCTCGAAGTGCAATCCTGGCAGCTGGCCGAACGCGCCCCAGTAGCGGCCGTACAGCGTGTTCCCGCCGCGCAGGCATAGCGCGCCGGCGACCGGCCTGCCGCGATGTTCGGCGAGCACCAGCACCAGCGCGCGCGGCATCGTTTCCGCCAGGTGGCTGATGAAACCGGGCGTCAGGGCGGGGTGGTTGCCGTATTCGGCGAAGGTTTGCAGGTAGAGCGCGTGGATGACTTCGAGATCCCGCGGCGTCGCCTCGTCGCCGTGCACGATGCGGAACGTCACGCCCTCGCGCGCCACGCGGGCGCGTTCCTGGCGGATGTTCTTGCGGTGCTTGTGGTCCATCGCGGCGAGGAAGTCGTCGAAGTCCCGCCAGCCGCGGTCGTTGTGCCAGTGGTACTGCAGGTCGGTCCGCGACAACCATTCCGGCCCGAATGCTTCGTCTTCGTCGTGCAGGTGGAAGTTCACGTGCGCGGAGGACAGGCCGGCGTCGCGCGTGGTCGCGATGATCGCCTCAACCAGTGGTCGCCGCGCGGCGTCGTCACGTGCCAGCAAGCGCGGCCCGGTTACGGGCGAGTAGGGCACCGCGCACAGGAATTTCGGAAAGTAGTCCTGCCCGTAGCGCGCATACGCATGCGCCCAGGCATGGTCGAACACGAACTCGCCGTGCGAGTTGTCCTTGAGGTAGCCGGGTGCGGCGGCGACAAGCTCGTCACCGTCCCACAGCGTCAGGTGATGCGGCGTCCAGCCCCACTCTTCGCGGATGCAGCCGTGGCTTTCCAGGCCTTCGAGGAAGGCATGCGCGACGAAAGGGTTGCGACCGTCATGCAGCGCGTCCCAAGCCACCGCGGGCACGTCGGCCAGGCGTTCGTGCGTGCGGATATCGGCCAAGAAGCTGTTCCTCCGTCTTCCTACGTTGCGCGATCCACGCGATGCCGGAGGTGTCGAAAACCTCGTGGGAGCAGCTTCAGCCGCGAGCTCTTGCCGAACGACCTGCTGAGCGAAAGCTCGCGGCTGAAGCCGCTCCCACAGGAGCGAAGGGGCGCCTGTCGCTACTCGCCCTTGTCCAGAAACCGCTCCGCATCCAGCGCCGCCATGCAGCCGAAGCCGGCCGAGGTGATCGCCTGGCGGTAGTGCTGGTCGGCCACGTCACCGGCGGCGAACACGCCCTTGACCGAGGTTTCCGTGGCACCGCCGCCCAGGCCGGAGCGGATCTCCAGGTAGCCGTTGTTCATCGCCAGCTGGCCCTCGAACAACGAGGTGTTCGGCGTGTGGCCGATAGCGACGAAGAAGCCGTGCACATCGATCTCGCGGGTGCTGTCGTCCTGCACCGACTTCAGGCGCAGCCCAGTGACGCCGGCATCGTTGCCCAGCACTTCGTCGACGACGTGGTGCCAGACCGGTTCGATCTTGCCGGCCTGGATCTTGGCCTGCAGCTTGTCCTGCATGATTTTCTCTGCGCGCAACGTGTCGCGGCGATGCACCAGGTACACCTTGCGCGCGATGTTGGACAGGTACAGCGCTTCCTCGACCGCGGTGTTGCCGCCGCCGACCACGGCCACGTCCTGCTCCTTGTAGAAGAAGCCATCGCAGGTCGCGCAGGCGGAAACGCCGCGGCCCTTGAACTTCTCCTCCGACTCCAGCCCCAGGTACTTGGCCGTGGCGCCGGTGGCAATGACCAGTGCGTCGGCGGTGTAGTCGCCGTTGTCGCCCTTGAGGCGGAACGGCCGCTGCGACAGGTCGGCGGTGTGGATGTGGTCGAAGATGGTTTCGGTTTCGAAGCGCTCGGCATGCGCCTGCATGCGCGCCATCAGGTCGGGGCCCATCAGGCCGTGGGCGTCGCCGGGCCAGTTGTCGACCTCGGTGGTGGTCATCAGCTGGCCACCCATCTGCAGGCCGGTGACGACGACGGGCTTGAGGTTGGCGCGTGCCGCGTAGACGGCGGCGGTCCAGCCGGCGGGGCCGGAACCGAGGATCAGCAGGCGGCAGTGCTTGGAAGTGCTCATGTATACTCGCGGGCGGAATGAAACGCGCCTGGAAACGGTGGAAACCACCGCGCTCCGGGCGACGTTGCGGGACCATTAGCTTGGCGACCGCAACGCCGCTTATCAAGGTGCGCCGGCAGACCTGAGCGTGCCGCATGCGTCGAGTGCATCACGGTTGCGCGAGAACAACTTCAAAGCCCGCGCACACGTGTGTGCGGGCTTTCACCATGTCGGGCACGTGGATGCGCAATCCGCGGCCGGGGAACAACGGAGAAAGCAGATGCGTATCGGCGTACCCAGCGAAACCAAGACCCTCGAAGGCCGTGTCGCACTGGTGCCTGCAGCGGCCGGCGACCTGGTCAAGCGCGGCCACGAGGTGTGGCTGCAGAAGGACGCGGGCGTGAAGTCCGGTTTCCGGGACGAGGCCTACACCGCGCTGGGCGTGAAGATCGCGCCGGATGCCGCGGCCCTGTACGAAAAGGGCGAGATGATCGTCAAGGTCAAGGAGCCGATCGCCGGCGACCTGCAGCACCTGCGCCAGGATCACCTGCTGTTCTGCTACCTGCACCTGGCCGCCGAGCCGGCGCTGACCAAGCAGCTGCTGGACATCGGCCTGACCGGCGTGGCCTTCGAGACCGTCGAGCTGCCCAACGGCGACCTGCCGCTGCTGGCACCGATGTCGATCGTCGCCGGCAAGATCGGCGTGCAGGTCGGCACCCACCTGCTGCACCAGCCCATGGGCGGCAAGGGCAAGCTGCTCGGCGGCCTGCCGTCGACCGAGCGCGGCAACGTGGTGGTGTTCGGTGCCGGCAAGGCGGGCGGCGCCTCGGCGGCGCTGGCGGCCTCGGCGGGCGCCAACGTCACCGTGTTCGAGATGCGCCAGGACCGCATGGACGAAATGATGCGGCTGGGCAACAACGTCACCGCGCTGTACCCGTACCACGACGTGGTCGCGCGCGCGGTGGCGGCCGCCGACCTGGTCGTCGGCGCGGTCCTGGTCACCGGCGCCAGGGCGCCGCACGTGGTCACCCGCGAGATGCTGCGCGACATGGAGGACGGCAGCGTGCTGGTCGACATCGCCATCGACCAGGGCGGCTGCTTCGAGACGTCGCGCCCGACCAACTGGAAGGAGCCGACCTACGTGGAGGAGGGAGTGACCCACTTCTGCGTGACCAACATGCCTGGCGCCGTGCCGCAGACTTCCTCGCAGGCGATCTGCGCGGCGATCCTGCCGTGGGTCAACAAGCTGGCGGCCGGCAACGACTGGCGCGGCAACCAGGCGCTGGTGCGGGGCATCAACGTCGAGGGCGGCAAGCTGGTGCATCCTGCACTCGAGGGAATGCAGCTCTGATCGTGCCCCGAAGGTCCGCACCCGGCGCCCGCCGGGCCGTGGACCAGTCGAAGGGGGCGGGTGGCAGGCACCGCGGGAAGGCGGTCGCAATCCGACAATAATTGCGTAGAATCATCCAATTGCAGGGTTTTCTTAA
Organism: Luteimonas soli; assembly: GCF_042648865.1. Lineage (NCBI taxonomy): Bacteria > Pseudomonadati > Pseudomonadota > Gammaproteobacteria > Lysobacterales > Lysobacteraceae > Luteimonas > Luteimonas soli. The sequence goes on from NZ_JBHRYA010000003.1 coordinate 378,702, forward strand.
GGTCTGACCGCACGGTGGCACGCCCGATCACGGAACGCAGCAAGCGGCAGCGCGCGAGCGCGGCGAAGGGGGCCGAGAAGGCGCCCAACCCGCGCCGGCAGCGGCTGTGGCGCGACATCGCGCTGATCCTGATCGCACCGCTGCTGCTGTACCTGCTGGCGAGCCTGCTGTCGTTTTCGCCCAGCGACCCGGGCTGGTCGCACTCGGGCAGCCTGACTGCGCCGCTGCACAACGTGGGTGGCCGCGTCGGCGCCTGGCTGGCGGACGTCCTGCTGCACCTGACCGGCTACGTCGCCTACCTGCTGCCGCTGATGCTGGGCGCGATCGCCTGGATCGCCCTGTTCGGCATGGACACCGACGGCGACGGCGAGGCCGACCTCGGCCCGGCGCTGCGCCTGATGGGCATCGTCGGCTTCCTCGTCTCGGCCACCGGCCTGCTGTACCTGCGCTTCGGTGCCGCCGAGGATTTCACCGGCGGCAGCGGCGGCATCCTTGGCCGCCTGGTCGGCAACTCGCTGTACGCCGGGTTCGGGCCGGTGGGCGGCAACCTGTTCCTGCTCGCGCTGCTGCTGGTGTCGGTGACGCTGGCCACGGGGCTGTCCTGGCTGGCGGTGATGGACCGCATCGGCCAGTGGGTGCTGAAGCTGCCGGACCTGTTCCGCCGCGGCAGCCAGCAGGCGGCGGAGTGGCAGGAAGCACGCGCCTACCGCGAGGAGCGCACCGAGACGCGCAAGGTCGAGACCGAACTGCGAGCCAGGCGCGAGAAAGTGAAGATCGAACCGCCGCCGGCAGCGCAGGTGGAAAAGAGCGACCGCGCCAAGCGCGAGCAGCAGATCCCGCTGTTCCACGTCGGCGACGGCACCGGCATCCCGCCGCTGGCCCTGCTCGACGATCCCAAGCCGCAGCCCAAGGGCTACGACGAGGACACGCTGGAGACGCTGTCGCGGCAGATCGAGTTCAAGCTCAAGGACTTCCGCATCGAGGCGCAGGTGGTCGGCGCCTATCCGGGGCCGGTGATCACCCGCTTCGAGATCGAACCGGCCCCGGGCATCAAGGTCAGCCAGATCAGCTCGCTGGACAAGGACATCGCGCGCGGCCTGTCGGTGAAGTCGGTGCGCGTGGTCGACGTGATCCCCGGCAAGTCGGTGATCGGCCTGGAAACGCCGAACACCCACCGCGAGATGATCTACCTCAGCGAGCTGCTGCGCTCGAAGGAATACGACAAGGCGTCCAGCGCGCTGACGCTCGCCCTGGGCAAGGACATCGCCGGCCGACCGACAGTCGCCGACCTCGGCCGCATGCCGCACCTGCTGGTGGCCGGCACCACCGGCTCGGGCAAGTCGGTCGCGGTCAACGCGATGGTGCTGTCGCTGCTGTACAAGGCCTCCGCCAAGGACGTGCGGATGCTGATGATCGACCCGAAGATGCTGGAACTGTCCGTCTACCAGGGCATCCCGCACCTGCTGGCGCCGGTGGTCACCGACATGAAGGAGGCCGCCAACGGCCTGCGCTGGTGCGTGGCCGAGATGGAGCGCCGCTACAAGCTGATGAGCGCGGTGGGCGTGCGCAACCTGGCCGGCTTCAACAAGAAGGTCAAGGACGCGCAGGACAGCGGCCAGCCGCTGCTCGACCCGCTGTTCAAGCCGAACCCGGAGTCGGACGAAGTCGCGCAGCCGCTGGAGACCCTGCCTTTCATCGTCGTGTTCATCGACGAATTCGCCGACATGATGATGATCGTCGGCAAGAAGGTGGAAGAACTGATCGCACGCCTGGCGCAGAAGGCGCGCGCGGCCGGTATCCACCTGATCCTCGCCACGCAGCGGCCGTCGGTGGACGTGATCACCGGCCTGATCAAGGCCAACATCCCCACCCGCATCGCGTTCCAGGTGTCGAGCAAGATCGACTCGCGCACCATCCTCGACCAGTCCGGCGCGGAGACGCTGCTCGGCCACGGCGACATGCTCTACCTGCCGCCCGGCACCGCGCTGCCCGAGCGCGTGCACGGCGCGTTCGTGTCCGACGAGGAAGTGCACCGCGTCGTCGAGCACCTCAAGCAGAGCGGCGGCGGCCCCGACTACATCGAGGGCGTGCTGGAGGAAGTGCAGACCATGGGCGACGGCGTCGTGGTCGGCGCCACCGGCCTGCCGGAGTCCAGCAGCAGCGGCGACGAGAGCGACCCGCTGTACGACGAAGCCGTGCGCATCGTCACCGAGACCCGCCGCGCGTCGATTTCCGGCGTGCAGCGCCGCCTGAAGATCGGCTACAACCGCGCCGCCCGCCTGGTCGAGGCGATGGAAGCCGCGGGCGTGGTGTCGCCGCCCGAGCACAACGGTGACCGCGCCGTGCTGGCGCCCCCACCGCCCAAATAAGCGCCCACCCCTGCCCCCTGATCTTGTGGGAGCGGCTTCAGCCGCGAGCTTGAGCTCCCTCCCCTGCGAAGGCAGGGGAGGGCTGGGGAGGGGTGTCTTCCGGATCAGCGCGAACCGTCGCCACCCCCTCCCAACCTCCCCCTGCCTTCGCAGGGGGAGGGGCAAAAAACCCGCCGCCCGGCGCCGTTTTCACGCCTATTCAGCCTTCCCGCGGCACACTCGCCGCCAGTCAAACCCGGAACCCCGCCATGCGCGCCATCCGCTTCCTCGCCGTGCTGTCCCTGCTGCTCTCGACCGCCGCCTTCGCCGGCGCGCGCGATGATCTCAGTGCCTTCACCAGCGGCCTCAAGGGCCTGGACGGGCAGTTCACGCAGACCGTCTACGACGTCAACGGCAAGCTCAAGGAAACCTCCAGCGGCCGCGTCGCGCTTTCCGCGCCGCGCCTGTTCCGCTGGGAGTACGCCAAGCCCTACGAGCAGCTGGTCATCGCCGATGGCAACAAGGTCTGGGTCTACGATCCCGACCTCGCCCAGGCCACCGTGCGCCCGCAGGGCGCGGAGGAACAGAACTCGCCGCTGGCCACGCTGATCGACCCGGCGCGCCTGGACAGCGACTTCAACGTCGCCGAAACCGGCGCGCAGGGCGGCCTCGACTGGCTGGAACTGACCCCGAAGGATGAGGACAACGCCACCTTCCAGCGCGCGCGGCTGGGCTTCGACGACAACGGCCTGGCGCGGATGGAAGTGGTCGACATGCTCGGCCAGCGCACCGAAATCTCGTTCAGCAACTGGAAGAAGAACCCGGCGTTCGCCGATGGCACCTTCCGTTACACGCCTGCAGAGGGCGTGGACGTCGTCGACGCCGGCTGACTGAACGGACATCGCACCCCGACGGCCGCTTCGTGCGGCCGTCGTCGTTTTCGCAGGGTAAGCCCGGTTCCGACATGAGCCGGGCAACCGGACCGGAAACACCATGCGCCGCCTGCCACTGCTCCTGATCGTGCTGTTGAGCGCAGCCGCCTTGCCGGCCGCAGGCGCGCGGGTGCCCGATTCCATGTCGGTGCCGGCATCGCCCGCGCCAGCCACGGCCGTCAGCGACACGATGAGCGGTGCGGTGGCCGGCGTGCTGGTCGCCGCGCTCACCGAGCAGTTCGACGGCCGCAGCGTGTCGATCATGCTCGACAAGGTCAGCGCGGAGCCGGCCAGCATCCGCGACAGCACCGTCAGCGGGCAGGGGCGCGCCCGGATCGGAAATGACGACGAGTGGATCGGGTTCCGCTTCAGCACCCTCTACGACACCGCGTTCAACAGCGCCGCCTGGCCCGAGATCACCCTGGGCGGGGTCACCAGCGAAGAGCGCGACATGCCCAACGACCCGATGCTGGTCCGCCAGCTCGACGAGCGCGTGGTCGAACGCCTGGGGCAGGAATTCGCCGAACAGACCGTGCGCCTGCAGCTTGACCGGATCAGCACCGTCGAGGCAGGCAGCCACTACCTGCGGATCGATGCCACTGGCATTGCCGACTTCGGCCCCGAAGGCACTTCGTCGGCACGGATCGAGGCGCTGTACGACCTCCGCGACCGGGCCTGGCTGCGCGTCGATTACGAACTGGGCCCTGGCGCCGGCCTGCGGCAGGAGCTGGACGCGCTGGTCAAACCGCTGGACAAGCCGGCGGACCTTGTCCTTGCAGGAGCGGCTTCAGCCGCGAGCTCTCCCTGACGGGGCGCGAAAAGCTCGCGGCTGGAGCCGCTCCCACAAGGCAAACACCCTCACTCGTGCGCCGCCTTGCTATCGTGTCCGGCCTCCCGCCGCCCCCGACCGCCTTGCCCCGCAAGCCCACGCCCGCCCCCGGACACGACCTGCTGCACGTCGACCGCGAAGCACTGCGCCCGCTCGCCGAACGCATGCGCCCGCGCACGATCGACGAAATGGTCGGCCAGCGCCGCCTGCTCGCGCCGGGCAGCGCGCTGCGCCGCTCGGTCGAATCCGGGCGCGTGCATTCGATGGTGCTGTGGGGCCCGCCGGGATGCGGCAAGACCACGCTCGCGCTGCTGCTGGCCAAGTACGCCGACGCCGACTTCCGCGCGATCTCCGCGGTGCTGTCCGGCCTGCCGGACGTGCGCAAGGTGCTGGCCGAGGCCGAGCAGCGTTTCGTCGAAGGCCGGCGCACCGTCCTGTTCGTCGACGAGGTGCATCGTTTCAACAAGACCCAGCAGGACGCCTTCCTGCCGCACATCGAGCGCGGCACGATCGTGTTCGTCGGCGCGACCACCGAGAACCCCTCGTTCGAACTGAACTCCGCGTTGCTTTCGCGCTGCCGCGTGCACGTGATGGAGGCGGTGTCGCCCGACGACATCCTCGCCGCCCTGCGCCGCGCGCTGGATGACGACGAGCGCGGCCTCGCCGACCGCAACCTCTCGATCGGCGACGACCAGCTGCTGCTCATCGCCACCGCCGCCGACGGCGACGTGCGCCGCGGCCTCACCCTGCTGGAAATCGCCGCCGAGCTTGCCGACGAAGCCGGCGAAGGGCAGGGCGGCACCATCACCGACGCCATCCTCGAACAGGTGCTGGCCGACCGCACCCGCCGCTTTGACAAGGGCGGCGAACAGTTCTATGACCAGATCTCGGCGCTGCACAAATCGGTGCGCAGCTCCAACCCGGACGCCGCGCTGTACTGGTTCGCGCGCATGCTCGACGGCGGCTGCGACCCGGCCTACCTCGCCCGGCGCCTGACCCGGATGGCGGTGGAGGACATCGGCCTGGCCGACCCGCGCGCACTGGCGATGGCGATCGAGGCCTGGGACACCTACGACCGCCTCGGCAGCCCCGAGGGCGACCTCGCGCTGGCGCAGCTGGTGATCTATCTGGCCAGCACCGCCAAGTCCAACGCCGGCTACCTCGCCTTCGGCGCCGCCAAACGCGACGTGCGCGAATACGGCAGCGCGGACGTGCCGCTGCACCTGCGCAACGCACCGACCAAACTGATGAAGCAGCTCGGCTATTCGAAGGGCTACCAGTACGACCACGACGCCGACGGCGGCGTCGCGCTCGACCAGACCGGCTTCCCCGACGTGATGGGCGAACGCGTCTATTACGAACCGGTCGAACGCGGACTGGAGATCAAGCTCAAGGAAAAACTCGACCGCCTGCGCGAACAGCGCGCTCGCGTGCGTGGCCAAGGCGGCGCATAATCCGCCCGCACGGGAGATGGCATCCTCCCCGAACCGCCGCACTCCGCGGCTGATGATGCCTACCGGATCCCTCGCGGGACGGTAGGCCGTGTCGTCGTCCTCCTGCCCGCGCCAACCGCAGGAGACACGCATGCTGCTTTCCCTGTTCTCGATCGGCACCGGCGCCGCGCTTGGCGCCTGGCTGCGCTGGGGCCTCGGACTCTGGCTCAATCCCGCCCACGCCACGCTGCCGCTGGGCACGCTGGCGGCCAACCTGGTCGGCGGCTACGGCATCGGCCTGGCGTTGGGCTGGTTCGCACACGCGCCGGGGCTGTCACCGGAGTGGCGGCTGTTCGTGATCACCGGACTGCTGGGCGGCCTGACCACGTTTTCCACTTTTTCCGCCGAAACCGTGCAGATGCTGCTGCGCCAGCAGTACGCCTGGGCGGGCGCATCGGTGGCCCTGCACGTGCTGGGTTCGTTCTCGATGACCGTGCTCGGCCTGGCCACGCTGCGCGCGCTGCGCACGGTGGCGGCATGAATCCGGAGGACACCCTGATGGAAGGCATCTACCTGAGGTTCTACCTGCAGGAAAACCTGCGCCACGAGGGCCGGCTGGTGCACGAATGGCTGGTCGACCTCGCCCCCGAACTGGACCTGCCCGGCTGCTCGGTGTTCCGCTCGATCGGCGGCTACGGCCACCATCGGCAGCTGCACAGCCAGTCGTTCGTCGAACTGCAGGGCACGCTGCCGGTCGAGGTGGGGCTGGCGCTGTCGGAGGAACAGGCCGGGCGCCTGCTGCAGCGCATCGCCGCCGCGGGGCTTTCGCTGTTCCACGTGCGCACGCCGGCCAGCTTCGGGTTGACCGGCGGCTGAGCGCCGCCACGGTGCCGGGGCGGGAATCCGTCGCCGCGGGCTAGAATGCCCGCATGGCCGATCCCGCCCCCGTCGACCTCGCCAGCCTGCGCCGCAGTTGCGGGCATTGCTCGCTGCGCCAGCTGTGCCTGCCCGCCGGCATCGGCGCCGAAGACCTGGCGCGCCTGGACAGCCTGGTCCGCAGGCGGCGGCCGTTGAAGCGGGACGAGCGCCTGTTCCACATCGGCGACGCGTCATCGTCCGTCTACGTCGCGCGCAACGGCGCATTCAAGACCGTCAGCCTCAGCGAAGGCGGCGACGAGCGCGTGATCGGTTTCCACCTGCCGGGCGAACTGATCGGCCTGGACGCGCTGGTCGGCGGCGACCACCGCTGCGAGGCGGTCGCGCTGGACGGTTCGGACGTGTGCGAAGTGCCGTTCGACGAACTCACCGACGTGGCCGCCCAGCTGCCGGGCCTGCAGCGGCAGCTGATGCGCGTGATCGGGCAGAGCATCTTGCTCGACCAGGAGCATGTCGAAATGCTGTCGCGGCGCCACGCCAACGAGCGCATCGCGCTGTTCCTGCACGGGCTGGCCGAGCGCCTGCAGCACATCGGGCAGTCGCCGCGGCAGTTCCGGCTGGCGATGAGCCGCGAGGACATCGCCAGCTACCTCGGGCTTGCCATCGAAACCGTCAGCCGCGGCTTCACCCGGCTGCAGGACGATGGCGTGATCGCGGTGGCCGGCCGCCAGGTCGAAGTGCTGGACCCGGCCGAACTGGCGCGCCTGGCGCACGGCGGGGAGCCGCAGCAGCCACAGCCGGAACAGCGCCGCCGCGCCTGAGCCTCAGATCGGCGCAGGCGTGCAGCCCAGCGCTGCGAGCGTGTCGTGCAGCGCCGGCACGTGCATCAGCCACGGCGCGGCGATCGTCAGCAGGCCCGCCACGAGGATCAGCAGCGCCGCGGCAATCCGCCAATGGCCGTGCTGCAGCCACAGCTTCAGGCGCGCGCCGGACCAGGTCAGCGGCAGCATCGTCGGCAGCGTGCCGAGGCCGAACGCAGCCATCGTCAGCGCGCCGTTGCGCGCATCGGCTTGCAGCCACGCCGCAGCCAGCAGGGTGGTGCTGAGCCCGCAGGGCAGCCAGCCCCAGAGCACGCCCAGCCCGATCCTGCGCGCATGCGTGTTGGCCGGCAGCAGGCGCCGCTGCAGCGGGCGCAGCCAGCGCCACATCGCGCCGTTGCCGCGCAGGAAGGCCAGCCGCCCGCGGCTGTCGAGCAGGCGCACCGCCGCGACCACCAGTACCAGGCCCACCGCCGCGCGCAGCCCCACGCCCAGCCACGGCGAGCGCGCCACGGCCACGATGCCGCCGCCGATGCCGCCGGCCACCGCGCCTGCGATCACGTAGCCGAGCACGCGTCCGAGGTTGGGCTCGATCACGTAACGCAGGTCGCCGCGCGGCCCCATCGCCGGGAAGGACGTGGCGATGCCGCCGCACATCGCGGCGCAGTGCAGGCCGCCGGTCAGCCCGCTGAGCAGGGCCGCGAGCAGGACGGGCCAGTCAATCGGCATCGCCGGGCTTGGCCTTGTCGTTCGGGGTGGCGTCGCCGGTGGAAGGCGCCTGCGGCGGCGGGTCGTCGCGCAGGATGTCGAGCGGCGCCGTGTCCAGGTCGTCGTACTGCCCGCCGCGCACCGACCAGACGAAGGCCCAGATCGCCACGCCGAGCAGCAGCAGGCTGATGGGGATCAGGAACAGCAGGATGGCCATCGGTCACTTCACCGGCGCGGGCGCGGGCGGAATCATCTCAGCCGCCGGCCGCTCGTGCCGCTTGCCGCGCGGCGCCAGCCGCAGCGCGTTGACTGTCACCGCCAGCGACGATGCCGCCATGCCCAGCGCGGCCAGCCACGGCGTCACCAGCCCGGCGGCGGCCAGTGGCAGGGCCAGCACGTTGTAGCCCAGCGCCCAGGCGAGGTTCTGGCGGATGACCTTGCGCGTGCGCCGCGCCAGCACGATGGCGTCGGGGATGCGCATCAGCGAGGGATGGGTGGCCACCAGGTCCGCGGCGCGCTGCGCCAGCGCCGCGCCGTCGGCCACGGCCAGCGAGACGTCGGCGCCGGCGAGCACCGGGGCATCGTTGAGGCCGTCGCCGACCATCGCCACGCGCCGGCCTTCGGCCTGCAGCGCGCGCACGAATGCCAGCTTCTGCTCCGGCGTCTGCCGCGCGTGCGCGTCGTCGATGCCCAGCGCCTCGCCGAAGCGCGCCACCGCCGCGGACGAATCGCCGCTGGACAGGTGCACGTGCAGCCCCAGTTCGCGCAGCGCCGCGATTGCCTCGCCGGCTTCTGCCCGCGCGGATTCCTGCACGCCGAAACGCGCGACGCTGCGCCGCCCGTCGCCAAGCCAGAGACTGCCGTCGTCCTCGCCGCCGCAGGCGAAGCCGGCGTGGCCCAGGCGCCAGGCGACGCCTTCGACCGAGCCCTCGATGCCCGCGCCGGGCACCGCGCGCACGCCGTCGGCAGGCGGCGCGTCGTCGACGTCGGAGAACGCATGTGCCAGTGGATGGCCGCTGTCGCGCTCCAGCGCGGCGGCGATGCGCAGCGCGGCCTGCGGGTCGAAGCCGTCGAAGGTGTCGACCGTCGCGCGGCGCGGCCGGCCGTCGCTGAGGGTGCCGGTCTTGTCGAACACCACGTCGGTGGCCCCGGCCAGCGTTTCCAGCGCGTCCGGGCGCAGCGCCAGCACGCCGATCCGCGCCAGCGCGCCGTGCGCCACCGCGAGCGCGGCCGGAATCGACAGCGACAGCGCGCACGGGCAGCTGATCACCAGCAGCGCCAGCGTCACCTCGAACGCGCGCGAAGGATCGTGGATGCGCCAGCCCAGCCACACCAGCAGCGCGACCAGCAGCAGCGCGGCCACGAACCAGCCGGCAATGCGGTCGGCCAGCCGCGCCAGCGGCGGCCGGTGCGCCTGCGCGTGCTCGACCAGGCGCGCCAACTGCGACAGCCGCGTATCGGCGCCGACGCCCTGCACGTGCACGCGCGCCGGATGCTCGCGGCAGACCGTGCCGGCGTAGACCTGCGCGCCGGCGCGCTTGCGCACCGGCGTGGATTCGCCGGTCAGCAGGGCTTCCTCGAAGCAGGCGTCGTCGTCCAGCAGGCGGCCGTCGGCGGGGACCACGTCGCCGGCGGACACGCGCACGACGTCGTCCACGCGCAGCGCGGCGACCGGGACGGCCTCGCGGCCGCCGTCTGCCAGTTCACGCGTTGCGATCACCGGCCGCGCCCGCGCCAGCGCATCGACCTGCGCGCTGGCGGTGTTGCGTGCTCGCTGTTCGAGCATCCGCGCGGCCAGCAGGAAGAACACGAACATCACCGCCGCGTCGTACCACACGTGCACGCCGCCGCGGATCGTCTCGACCAGGCTCGCGCCGTAGGCGAGCAGGGTGGCGCTGGCGATGAGCGTGTCCATGCCCAGCCTGCGCCCGCGCAACTCGCGGACCATGCCGGCGATGAACGGCCAGCCCGAGTAGAACACCACAGGCGACGACACCATCAGCGTGATCCAGCGGAAGAAGTCGCGCGTGGCCAGCGGCATCTCGTTGTTGAAGTCGAGATACAGCGCCTCGGCGAACATCATCGCCTGCATCGCGCCGATGCCAGCGATGCCCAGCCGCAGCAGCCAGCGGTTGCGCTCGCTGCGGCGCGCCTGCTCGCGGGCCTCGCCGCCGCTCAGGTAGGGCCGGTAGCCCAGCGCGGCGATACGCAGCAGCAGCGTCGACAGTACGGCGCGGGCCGGGTCCCAGGCGATGCGGATGCGCCCGGTCACCGCATTGGCGCTGGTGTCGAGCACGCCCGGCTCGCGACGCAGCGCGCGGTCGACCAGCCAGGCGCAGGCGGCGCAGCGCATGCCGTCGGTGAGCACGGTGATCTCGCGCCCGCCCTCGACCGCGTGCACGTGCTCGTGCAGCAGGTCGTCGCGATCCCAGGCCGAGAAATCCATCGGCTCCACGCCCACCTGGCCGGCAGGCGCGCTGCGCAGCTGGTAGTAGTCGCCGAGGTCGGCGTCGCGGATCCACTGCGCTGCGCCGGCGCAGCCTTCGCAGCAGAACGCCTGCGCGACTGCGTCGATGGTGGCCGTGGCAGGGTGGGGAGGAAGCGGTTCGCCGCAGTGGAAGCAGGCGTTGTCGGGCCGGGCGTTCACTGCGTTTCCAGCGCGGGCCCCAGGTGCGCGGCGTGCTGGCCGCGCGGCAGGCGGCCGCGCAACCGCCAGCTGCCTGCTTCGTCGGCGAGCTGCAGGTTCCAGTCGTGGCTGGCGTCGAGCACGAACTCCGCCTGCCAGCCCGTGGCGTCGGGCGCCATCGTGATCACCTGGTCGGCATCCGCCTCGTACGGGTGGAGCACGTGCAGCTGCAGCGGCTCGCCGCGGCGGAACTGCCCACCGGCGGGAAACACGCGCAGCACGCCTTCCTCCGACTGCAGCACCGCGCCGAGCTTGAGCTGCGCGGCGCGCTCGTCCGGGCCCAGGTCCGTGGTCTGGATCTGTCCGGTGCGCTGCACGTCGTCCGGGACCGAGTCGATGCTGCCGCTGCGCGAAGACAGCACCATCATCGAGATGCCGCCGATCACCGCGGCCAGCGGCAGGGCGATGACCAGCCAGACCATCGGCTCGCGCAGCGGGTGGCGGCGCTTGTCTTCCATCGGGTCCTTCCCGTCACGTTCGTCGGTCATTACATCGGCCCGAAGAAGGTGGTTTCAACGGTTTCGCTGGCTTCGCCGTCCACGCTGCGGATGGTGAAGACCACGTCCTGGCGTCCCTTCACCGAGGCCGGCGCGCTGAGCACCACCGGCAGCGACAGCACTTCCTCGGGCAGGGCGCGCACCGGCTGCTCCATGCCGCGCAGCGTAATGCCCGGGGTCTTCGATTCCACATCGATGGTGAAGGCGCGCGCGTCGGCCACCTTGTTGACCAGCTTGATCGTGTAGCCGTTCTCGATCCGCCCGTCGCTGGCGCTGCGGTACAGCGCGTTGCGGTCGCGCAGCACGTCGACGATCAGCGGGCTGCGGGTGGTCACGCCCCAGGTCCAGGCCGCGACCAGCGCCACCAGCAGCGCGGTATAGACCAGGATGCGCGGGCGCACCACCCGGGTCTTGCCGCCGTCGATCGCGTTCTGCGTGGTGTAGCGGATCAGCCCGCGCGCGTAGCCCATTTTGTCCATGACGTCGTTGCAGGCGTCGATGCAGGCGCCGCAGGCGATGCACTCGTACTGCAGGCCGTTGCGGATGTCGATGCCGGTCGGGCAGACCTGCACGCAGATGGTGCAGTCGATGCAGTCGCCCAGTTCCTCGGGCGCGAACTTCGGCAGCGGCTTGGCCTCCGCGTTCACGTCGCCGAGCACGATCGTGCCGGCCGCCTGCAGGCGGTTGTCGGCGGCGCTCGGATGGCGGGTGGCGCGGAACACGTAGTCGTAGGCGGTGGCCACGTCGAGCAGCCCGCGGCCGCGCTCGAACACGTCCTTGAGCGTGCGCTTGCGCGGCCCGCGCGGCTCGCCGCGCATCGGGTCGTAGGCGATGATCAGGGTGTCGCGATCGAACATCGCGCCTTGGAAGCGTGCATACGGGCACATGTACTTGCAGACCTGCTCGCGCAGGAAACCGGCGTTGCCCCAGGTCGCCAACGCGTAGAACAGCACCCAGAAGACCTCCCAGCCGTTCCAGTCGAACGGCCACAGGCGCGCGCCCAGGTCCACGATCGGGGTGAAGAAGCCGACGAAGGTGAAACCCGTCCACAGCGCGAACACCAGCCACAGCGCGTGCTTGGCGCCCTTGCGCAGGACCTTTTCGCGCGTCCACGGGCCGGCGTCGAGCTTCATGCGCTTCGCACGGTCACCCTCGGTCCAGCGCTCCATCCACAGGAACACCTCGGTCCACACCGTCTGCGGGCAGGCGTAGCCGCACCACACGCGGCCCAGCAGGGCGGTCGCGAAGAACAGCACCAGCGCCAGGATGATCAACAGCATCGCCAGGAAGGTGAAGTCCTGCGGCCAGAAGGTCAGCCCCCAGACGTGGAACTTGCGCGCCGGCAGGTCGAACAGCACCGCCTGGCGGCCATCCCACTGCAGCCACGGGAACACGTAGTACATGCCCAGCAGCCAGAACACCGCCGCCACGCGCAAACGGTTGAGCGTGCCGGCGACGTCGCGCGGATAGACCTTGCGCTCGCTGACGTAGTGCGACCCGCCCTCGTCGAGCAGGTCCAGTTCGATCTTCTTGCTCATTGCCTTACCGGTGCCGGATTACTTGTGCGGCGTCACTTGTGCGGGATCGGCCTGTTGAAGCGGCTGGCCGGGCGCAGCAGGATCCAGGTGAACAGGCTCGCGGAGGCGGTCGCGACCCAGAACATGAAGAAGCCGATCGTGTAGCCCACCCCGCGCGTCATCGGCATCGAAGGAAAGGTCATGTCGCGCAGCATCAGCGGATCGACGAAGGCGAAGAACGCCATCGTCGCAACGCCCGCGGAGAAGAAACTCGGCCACAGGATCGCGCCGACCCGCTGCGCCATCGGGCGCGGCGGGTGGTCGAAGCGTGGCTCGGTGAAGTCGGTCACTGGCTGGCTGTCTCCTGCGCGGCGGGCGTGGCCGTGGCCGTGGCCGTTTCGCCGCCGGGGTGCGACAGCGACCAGACGTAGGCGCCCACCAGGCGCGAGCGGGTTTCGCCCAGCATATCGCGCCAGGCCGGCATCACGCCGTGGCGGCCGTGCGCGATGGATTGGGTCAGCTGCGCGGTGCTGTCGCCGTACATCCAGTAGTCGTCGGTCAGGTCCGGCGAACCGAGCGCCGTGTTGCCCTTGCCGTCGACGCCGTGGCAGGCGATGCACACGCCTTCGTACAGGCGCTGGCCCTGCACGGCGAGGTAATCCTTGCTGCGCGCGGGATCGGACAGCGAGCGCACGTAGGCAACCACCGAGATCACCGCGCTGTCGCCGCCCATGCCGGTCAGCACGGTGCCCCATTCGGGCATCACGCCTTCGCGGCCGTCGAGGATGGAGGTGAGGATCTCCTCGGGCGAGCCGCCCCAGTGCCAGATGTCGTCGCCCAGGTTCGGAAAGCCGATCGCTCCCTGCGCCGACGAGCCATGGCAGGTCGCGCAGTTGTTGCTGAAGATCGACTGGCCCAGCTTGATCGCCGCCGGGTCCCTTGCGATCTGGTCGATCGGCCGGCCCTTGTAGGGCGCGAACGTTTCTTCGAGCCGCGCGTCATCGGCCGCCTTGGCCAGTGCGTGCTCGTCGTGCGAACTCCAGCTGCTCAGGCCGTCGATCCCGCCAAGGCCGCCGTACCAGGCCAGGTAGCCGATGCCGAACACGATCATCAGGTAGAACCAGTTGATCCACCAGCGCGGCATCGGCTTGTTGAACTCGGTGATGTCGCCGTCCCAGTAGTGGCTGGTCTCCTCCGGCTTCGGGTCGCCGGGGCGGCGCTTGGCCGTCCACCACAGCAGCCACGCGCAGCCGAGGATGTTGAAGGCGGTGAGGACGACGATGAAGACGGTCCAGCCGGTGCTCATGCCTGCGGCTCCTCGTCGTCCAGCGCCAGCCGTGCGGCCTCGTCGAAGTCGCTGCGCTTGCGCGGCTGCCAGGCCCAGGCCCACAGGGCCACGAACAGCAGCATCAGGATCAGGGTGAAGATTCCGGAGACCATGTCAGTTCCCGCGCGGTGCGTGCTTGCCGAGGCCCTGCAGGTAGGCGACCACGGCGTCGAGTTCGGTCTTGCCGGCGACCTCGGCCGGCGCCTGCGCGATTTCCTCGTCGGTGTAGGGATCGCCCAGGCGCTGCAGCGCGGTCATGTGCGCGGCGATCTGCCTGCCGTCGAGCCGGTTGTCCTGCAGCCACGGGAACCCGGGCATGTTGGATTCGGGCACCACCGCGCGCGGGTCGATCAGGTGCACCCGGTGCCAGTCGTCGGAATAGCGGCCGCCCACGCGCGCCAGGTCAGGCCCGGTGCGCTTGGAACCCCACTGGAACGGGCGGTCGTACACCGACTCGCCCGCCAGCGAATAGTGGCCGTAGCGCTCGGTCTCGAAGCGCAGGGTGCGCACCATCTGCGAATGGCAGTTGTAGCAGCCCTCGCGGATGTACACGTCGCGCCCGGCCAGTTCCAGCGCGGGGTAGGGCTTGATGCCCGGCAGCGGCTTGATCGCCTCGGCCTGGAACATCAGCGGCACGATCTCGGCGAGGCCGCCGAGTGAAACCGCCACCGCCACCAGCACGGCCAGCAGGCCGATGTTTTTCTCGATCTTCTCGTGTGCAATGCCCATGTCCGGTCCTCAGGCCGCTTCGGGGCTGTCGGGCGCGAGGACCGGGTTGACCGCCAGCCCGCGCGCGTCCTGCCAGGTGCGCCACATGTGCCACGCCATCAGCACCATGCCGGCCAGCACCAGCACGCCGCCGAAGAAACGGCCCAGGTAGTAGGGATAGGTCGCGACCAGCGACTCGACGAAGCTGTAGGTCAGCGTGCCGTCGGCGTTGGTGGCGCGCCACATCAGGCCCTGGGTGATGCCTGCGATCCACATCGAGACGATGTAGAACACCACGCCCAGCGTGTGCAGCCAGAAGTGCGCGTCGATCAGTTTGGTCGAGTGCATCTTCGACAGGCCGAGCAGGCGCGGGTACATCGAGTAGATCGAACCGATCGAGATCATCGCCACCCAGCCCAGGGTGCCGGCGTGGACATGGCCGATGGTCCAGTCGGTGTAGTGGCTCAGCGAGTTGACCGTCTTGATCGACAGCAGCGGGCCTTCGAACGTCGCGATCATGTAGAAGCTGATCGCCACGATCAGGAACTTCAGGATCGGGTCGGTGCGCAGCTTGTACCAGACGCCCGAGAGCGTGAGGATGCCGTTCATCGCGCCGCCCCAGCTCGGCACCAGCAGGATCACCGAGAACACCATGCCCAGCGACTGCGCCCAGTCGGGCAGCGCGGTGTAGTGCAGGTGGTGGGGGCCCGCCCACATGTAGATCGAGATCAGCGCCCAGAAGTGCACGATCGACAGCCGGTAGGAATAGATCGGCCGCTGCGCCTGCTTGGGCACGAAGTAATACATCATTGCCAGGTAGCCGACGGTCAGCAGGAACGCCACCGCGTTGTGGCCGTACCACCACTGCGCCATCGCGTCGACCGCGCCGCTGTAGACCGGGTACGACTTCCACAGGCTGGCCGGCATGACCAGGTTGTTGACGATGTGCAGCAGGCCGACCGCGATCACGTAGGCGCCGAAGAACCAGTTGGCGACGTAGATGTGCTTGACCCGACGCTTGGCAATCGTGCCGAAGAACAGCCAGCCGTAGGCGACCCAGACCACCGCGATCAGCACGTCCAGCGGCCATTCGAGTTCGGCGTATTCCTTGCCCTGGGTGATGCCCAGCGGCAGCGTGATCACCGCGCCGACCATCGCCGCCTGCCAGCCCCAGAACACGAACTGCGCCAGCCTGTCGGAGATCAGCCGCACGTGGCAGGTGCGCTGGACCACGTACAGCGACGTGGCGAACAGCACCGAGCCGCCGAAGGCGAAGATCACCCCGTTGGTATGCAGCGGCCGCAGCCGGCCGTAGCTCAGCCACGCGATGTCGAAGTTGAGCGCCGGCCAGTACAGCTGGGCGGCGATGAACACGCCCACCGCCATGCCGACGATCCCCCAGAACACCGTGGCCACCGTGAACTGGTGCACCACCTTGTCGTTGTAGGTCGCGGCGGAGTCGACGCGCAGTAGCGCGCCCGGCGCGCCTGCCGGCGCGGGCTGCGTGGTTTCAATGCCCATGGAACACCCTTGTTTCGTGCCCGCGCATTGTCCTGAAAGGGCGGCCCCGCCGACTTGATCTGGATCAATCCCCCGGCCCGCGTCGTGGGGCAGGGGACAGCCGCGTAGGTCGGGGCTACGCCCCCGACGGCTTTCGGAGGCGTGGCGGTCGTTTCGGAGGACGGGAATCAAATGCCCGCGGATCAAGAGCCGTCGGGGGCGTAGCCCCGACCTACGGCATCATTGCCGCACCGGGCGCCAGTCGTGCCGCTTTTTTCGCCCCTACCGCCGTTCCAGACGGCAACGCCGCCGCCCGCAGCGCCTTTCATGCACCAAAATGGGGCGCCGGCGCCACTTCGGACGGCACGGCCGCCGCATTCCGTGCCGGCGCCCAAACAAAAAGCCGCATCGCTGCGGCTTCCTGTCCCATCCGTACCGGGCCCTGGACACAGACGAGCGGGCGGAAGTGAAGAAGGTGGCGCGCGAACTGCTGGCGAAGCTGAAGCAGTTGCTGGTGCTGGACTGGCGGCACAAGGCCGCCGCGTGCTCGTCGCTGAAGCTGGCGATCGAGGACACGCTGGACTCGGGCCTGCCGCGCGCCTACACGCCGGAGATCTATCGCGCCAAGTGCGCGGCGCTGTTCGAGCATGTGTATGAGAGCTACCCGGAGCGGGATGCCGGGGTGTATGCCGGGCATTGAAGTGCGTGCCGTGGGTACCTCCTCCCAACCTCCCCCTGCCTTCGTAGGTCGGGGCTACGCCCCCGACGGCTTTCGGGTGATGCGGCGTACGCGTTTCGGAGGGGCGGGACGGAACGGCGGAGGTCAAGAGCCGTCGGGGGCGTAGCCCCGACCTACGGCAGTGGGTTCAGGGCTGGAGGGCGATGACCCGTTATTAACCCGGCCGCCGTTAGCATGGCCGGTGCACTGTTTCATGGACTGGACTCCGCTTGACTCCCGTTTCCGACGCATTCGTGTTCTTCGGCGCCACCGGCGACCTTGCCTACAAGAAGATCTTTCCCGCGCTGCAGGCCATGGTCGCGCGCGGCGGCTTCGACATGCCGGTGATCGGCGTGGCCCATTCGGGCTGGACGGTCGAGCGGCTGCGCGAACGCGCCCGCGACAGCCTGGAGCACAACGGCGGCGTGGACGAGGCGGCATTCGAAAAGCTTTCCTCGCAGCTGCGCTACATCGACGGCGACTACAACGACGCCGGCACCTTCGAGCGTCTGCGCGCGGAGCTGGGCGACGCCGAACACCCGCTGCATTACCTGGCCATTCCGCCAAGCCTGTTCGGCACCGTGGTCCGGGCGCTCGACGCCAGCGGCAGCGCCCGCGGCGCGCGGGTGGTGGTCGAGAAGCCCTTCGGCCGTGACCTGGCCTCGGCGCAGGCGCTCAACGCGACCCTGCACGAGGTCTTCGACGAGTCGGCGATCTTCCGCATCGACCACTACCTGGGCAAGGAGGCGGTGCAGAACCTGCTGTACTTCCGCTTCGCCAACGCCTTCCTCGAACCGCTGTGGAGCCGCGAGCACGTCGACAACGTGCAGATCACCATGGCCGAGGAATTCGGCGTGCAGGGGCGCGGCGGCTTCTACGACGGCGTCGGCGCGGTGCGCGACGTGGTCCAGAACCACCTGCTGCAGGTGGTCGCGCTGCTGGCGATGAACGCGCCCATCGGCCGCGACCCGCAGTCGATCCACATGGAAAAGCTGCGCCTGTTCCGCGCCATGCGCCCGCTCGAGGCTGGCCATCTGGTGCGGGGGCAGTTCCGCGGTTATCGCGACGAGGCCGGGGTGGCGGCGGATTCGGACGTGGAAACCTTCGCCGCCCTGCGCCTGTACATCGACACCTGGCGCTGGGCCGGCGTGCCGTTCTACATCCGCGCCGGCAAGTGCCTGCCGATCACTTCCACCCAGGTGGTGGTGGACCTGAAGTGCCCGCCGATGCAGATCTTCGACGAGGTCGCGCCGGCGCATTCGAACTATTTCCGCCTGCGCCTGAGCCCGGAGGTGGTGATCTCCACCGGCGTGCGGGTCAAACGCGCCGGGGACGAAATGCGGGGCGAGGACGTGGAGCTGACGGCGCGCCACCAGCACGTGGACGAGAAGTCGCCGTATGAACGCCTGCTCGGCGACGCGGTCCGCGGTGACGCCGGCCTGTTCACCAGCGACGCAGCGGTGGAGGCGGCCTGGCAAGTGGTCGAGCCGGTGCTGCGCGAGCACCCCCCGGTCGAGGTCTACGAGCCCGGCACCTGGGGCCCGCCATCGGCGACGGGCATCGTCGAGGGCGAGGAGGGCTGGCACGATCCGCAGCCCGAGACGAGCGCGCCGTGCTAGACCGGGATCCCGCCACGGACGTGGTTTTCCTGCTGGATGTCGACAACACCCTGCTGGACAACGACCGCTTCAAGGCCGACCTCGACGCACGCCTGCGGCGCGACTTCGGCAACGATGCGGGCGACGACTACTGGCAGCTGTACGAGCGCGAGCGCAAGCGGCTCGGCTACGCCGACTACCTCGCCGCGCTGCAGGCGTTCCGCGAGGGCCGCGAGGACGATCCCGACCTGCTGCGCATGTCCGGCTACATGCTCGACTATCCCTTCGCCGAGCGTGTCTACCCCGGCGCGCTGGAAGCCGTGGAACGACTGCACGCCCTGGGTACGCCGGTGGTGCTGTCCGACGGCGACGTGGTGTTCCAGCCGCGCAAGGTGCAGCGATCCGGCCTGTGGGAGGCGATGCGGGGCAGGGTGCTGATCTACCTGCACAAGCAGCACATGCTCGACGCGGTGCAGCGCCGCTATCCCGCGCGCCACTACGTGATGGTCGACGACAAGCCGGCGCTGCTGGCGCAGATGAAGGACGTGATGGGCGACCGCCTGACCACCGTCTTCGTGCGCCAGGGGCACTACGCGGACGAAGCGGCCGGAAGGACGATCGACCCGGCGCCGGACCTGGCCATCGACGACATCGGCGAGCTGGCTACCTTCGACCTGCAACAATTCGGGCCACGGGCCTGCCGCCAGGCAGCGCCCGGCGGACCAACGGAATTCGCAACGCACTGACAGGAATCGACATGACCCACCTGCAATCCCTGCGCGACATCGGCCAGAGCCTCTGGCTGGACAACATCACCCGCGAGATCCTCGACGACGGCACGCTGCAGAGCTACATCGACGAGTACGACATCACCGGGCTGACCTCCAACCCCACGATCTTCGACCAGGCGATCGGCGGCAGCAGCGCCTATGACGCGGGCATCCGCGAGAAGGCCGCGGCGGGCAAGCGCGACGCGGGGCTGTTCGTGGAACTGGCGCTGGAGGACCTGCGGCGCGCCGCGGACATGTTCCGCCCGGTGTTCGACGCCACGGGCGGGGTCGACGGCTGGGTGTCGATGGAACTGTCGCCGCTGCTGGCCGCCGACACCGCCGGCAGCATCGAGGCCGCCAAGCGCATCCACGCCCAGGCCGAACGCGAGAACCTGTTCGTGAAGATCCCCGGCACACCGGAAGGCATCCCGGCGATCGAGGAATCGATCTTCGCCGGCGTGCCGATCAACGTGACCCTGCTGTTCTCCACGGAGCAGTACATGGCGGCCGCGGAAGCCTACCTGCGTGGCATCGAGCGCCGCATCGAAGCTGGCCTGGGCCCGGTGGTGGGCTCCGTCGCCTCGCTGTTCATCAGCCGCTGGGACAAGGGCAGTGCGGACCAGCTGCCGGAGGAACTGCACAACCGCCTCGGCATCGCCGTCGGGCAACAGGCCTACCGCGCGTATCGCGAACTGCTGGCGTCGGAGCGCTGGAAGAAGCTTGCCGCCGCCGGTGCACAACCGCAGCGCCTGCTCTGGGCCAGCACGGGCACCAAGGACCCGAAGGCGCCGGACACGCTCTACATCGAGGCGCTGGCCGCGCCGGACACGATCAACACCATGCCGGAGAAGACCCTGCGCGCATTCGCCGACCACGGCAAGGTGCGCGGCGCGATGGCCGAGGACGGTGGCGACTACGCCGCCACGCTGGAGAAGATCACAGCGGCCGGCGTCGACATCGACGCGCTTGCCGCGCAGCTCCAGCGCGAAGGCGCGGAGGCGTTCGTCAAGTCCTGGAACCAGCTGATGCAGCGCATCGCCGACAAGGCGCAGTCGCTGGCCGGCGGCTGAGTGCGGGTGCCCATGGATACGCAACCGACCGCACTGACGCAGCGCCCGCAGTGGGCGGCGCTGCAGGCGCACGCAGGCAGGATTGCGCGCACGCACCTGCGCGAACTGTTCGCCGCCGACCCGGCGCGCGGCCAGCGGCTCAGCGCGGAGGGCGCGGGCCTGTACCTGGACTATTCGAAGCAGCGCGTCGACGAGGACGCACTGCGCCTGCTGCTGGAACTGGCCGAGGCCTGCGGTCTGCCCGCGCGCACGGCCGCGATGTTTGCCGGCGAGCGCATCAACCGCACCGAGGACCGCTCGGTGCTGCACGTGGCGCTGCGCATGCCGAAGGGCGAGCGGCTGGAGGTCGACGGCGTCGACGTGGTCGCGCAGGTGCACGAGGTGCTCGACCGCATGGCGGCGTTCGCCGAGCGCGTGCGCGGCGGGCAGTGGACGGGACATTCCGGCAAGCGCATCCGCAACGTGGTGAGCATCGGCATCGGCGGCTCGGACCTCGGCCCGGTGATGGCCTACGAGGCGCTGCGCGACTTCAGCCGGCGCGACATGCACTTCGCCTTCGTCTCCAACGTCGACGGCACCGACTTCAGCGAAGCCGTGCGCGGGCTGGACCCGGCCGAAACGCTGTTCATCGTCTGCTCCAAGACCTTCACCACGCTGGAAACCCTGGCCAACGCGCACGCCGCGCGCGCGTGGTGCCTGGACGGGCTCGGCGGCGACGACGCTGCCGTGGCGAAGCATTTCGTGGCGGTGTCGACCAACGCCGACGGCGTGCGCGATTTCGGCATCGACACTGACAACATGTTCGGATTCTGGGACTGGGTCGGCGGGCGCTATTCGATGGATTCGGCGATCGGGCTGTCGACGATGATCGCGATCGGCCCGGAGAATTTCCGCGACATGCTCGCGGGCTTCCACGCCATGGACGTGCATTTCCGCGACACCCCGTTCGAGCGCAACCTGCCGGTGCTGATGGCGCTGGTGGCGCTGTGGAACAACAACTTCCTCGGCGCGGAGACGGTGGCGGTGCTGCCGTACGCGCAGTACCTCAAGCGCTTCCCGGCCTACCTGCAGCAGCTGACGATGGAGAGCAACGGCAAGTCGGTGACGCTCGACGACCGGCGCGTGGACTACCAGACCGGGCCGGTGTACTGGGGCGAGCCGGGCACCAACGGCCAGCATTCGTTCTACCAGCTGATCCACCAGGGCACGCGGCTGGTGCCCTGCGATTTCATCGGCTTCTGCGAGCCGCTCAGTCCGCTGCACGAGCAGCACGACCTGCTGATGGCCAACCTGTTCGCGCAGGGCGAGGCGCTGGCGTTCGGCAAGACGGCGGACGAGGTGCGCGCCGAGGGCGTGGCCGAGGCGCTGGTGGCGCACAAGACCTTCGAGGGCAACCGCCCGAGCAGCACCATCCTGGCGCAGAAGCTCACGCCGCACGCGCTGGGCGCGCTGGTGGCGCTGTACGAGCACAGCGTGTTCGTGCAGGGCGTGGTGTGGGACATCGATTCCTTCGACCAGTGGGGCGTGGAGCTGGGCAAGGTGCTGGCGAAGCAGACCGCCAGCGAGCTCGGCGCCGACAGCCCGCCGGAGTTGCGCCATGACAGCTCCACGAACGAGCTGATCCGCCGTTACCTCGACCAGCGGGGCAGCCGCTGATGGGCACCAACGTCAGTCCGCTGGCGGGCAAGCCGGCGCAGGCCGCGCAGCTGGTCGACATCGACAAGCTGCTCGCTGCCTATTTCGACGTGAAGCCCGATCCCTCGGTCGCCGCGCAGCGGGTGGCGTTCGGCACCTCGGGCCACCGCGGCACGGCGTTCGACGGCAGCTTCAACGAGCAGCACGTGCTGGCCATCACCCAGGCGATCTGCGAGTACCGCAAGGCGCAGGGCATCGACGGCCCGCTGTTCCTCGGCATCGATACCCACGCGCTGTCCGCGCCCGCCCGCGACAGCGCGCTGGAAGTGCTGGCCGCCAACGGCGTTGAGGTGCGCATCGCGCAGGGCGACGAGTTCACGCCGACGCCGGCGGTGTCGCACGCGATCCTGGTCCACAACCGCGGCCGCACATCGGGACTGGCCGACGGCATCGTGGTCACGCCCTCGCACAATCCGCCCGGCGACGGCGGCTTCAAGTACAACCCTGCCAACGGCGGCCCGGCCGACACCACGATCACCCGCCAGGTGCAGGACCGCGCCAACGCGCTGCTCGAAGCCGGCCTCAAGGGCGTGGCGCGCATGCCGCTGGCACAGGCACGCGGCGCGGCGACCACGCGCGAGCACGACTTCCTTGGCCATTACGTCGAAGACCTTGGCAACGTGCTCGACTTCGACCTGATCCGCGGCTCCGGCGTGCGCATGGGCGTCGACCCGCTCGGCGGCGCCGGTGTGCACTACTGGGCGCGCATCGCCGAGCGCTATTCGCTCGGGCTGGAGGTTGTGAGCGACCAGGTCGACCCGACGTTCTCGTTCATGACCCTGGACTGGGACGGGCAGATCCGCATGGATCCGTCCTCGTCGTACGCGATGCAGCGGCTGATCGGGATGAAGGACCGCTTCGACGTCGCCTTCGCCTGCGACACCGACCACGACCGCCACGGCGTGGTGACCAAGGCCGGCCTGCTGCCGTCGAACCACTACATGGCGGCGATGGTCGACGACCTGTTCCGCCACCGCCCGCAGTGGAGCGCGGACGCCGCCGTGGGCAAGACGGTGGTCAGCAGCAGCATGATCGACCGCGTCGCCGCGCGGCTTGGCCGCAAGCTGTACGAGACGCCGGTGGGCTTCAAGTGGTTCGCTGACGGGCTGTTCGACGGATCGCTCGGGCTGGGCGGCGAGGAGAGCGCGGGTGCGAGCTTACTGCGCCGCGACGGCAGCGTGTGGACCACCGACAAGGACGGCATGGTGCCGGCGCTGTTCGCGGCCGAACTCACCGCGCGCAACGGCCACGACCCGGCCGAACACTACCGCGGCCTGTGCGACGCCTTCGGCGAGGTGTTCTTCGACCGCGTCGAGGCGCCGGCCAGCGCGCAGCAGAAGCAGGTGCTGGCGAAGCTCGCGCCCGCGCAGCTCAAGGCCGATACTCTCGCCGGCGCCGCGATCAGCCAGGTGCTGGACAAGGCGCCGGGCAACGGTGCCGCGATCGGCGGCATCAAGGTGGTGGCCGACAACGGCTGGTTCGCCGCGCGACCGTCGGGCACCGAGGACATCTACAAGATCTACGGCGAAAGCTTCGAAAGCCGCGACAACCTGCAGGCGATCCTCGCCGAGGCGCAGGGGATCGTGGATGCGGCGCTCGCCGCCACCTGAAGACGCACTTCCCCAGGTGGGAGCGGCAGCGGCCGCGATTCGCGCCAATCGCGGCCATCAGGAAGTGTCGTCATCCCCGCGAAAGCGGGGACCCAGTGACTTTGGTTCCTTGGAGTGCAAAGCCGCTGGGTTCCCGCTTTCGCGGGAATGACGGACGGATACATCACGCGCCGTCGCGTGCGAACGGATACATCACGCGTCGCCGCGTGCGAACGGATGTATCACGCGTCATCACGCGAGAAAACCGGCCCTGCCACCTGCGCCCCGCGGCCACTTCACCCAAGAGGACTCCATGTCACCCAACTCCAGCCCCCAATCCCTCGACCAGCGCTGCATCGACACGCTGCGCTTCCTCTCCGTCGACATGGTGCAGCACGCCGACAGCGGCCACCCCGGCCTGCCGCTGGGCGCCGCGCCGATGGCCTACGTGCTGTGGCAGCGATTCCTCAGGCACAACCCGGCCAATCCGCTGTGGACCGGTCGCGACCGCTTCGTGCTGTCCGCCGGCCACGGCTCGGCGCTGCTGTACAGCCTGCTGCACGTGACCGGCTACGACCTGTCGCTCGACGACATCAAGCAGTTCCGGCAGTGGGGCAGCAAGGCGCCGGGTCATCCGGAGCGCGGCCACACGCCGGGCGTGGAAGTCACCACCGGGCCGCTGGGGCAGGGGCTGGCGAACGCGGTGGGCATTGCGATGGCCGAGGCGCAGCTGGCCGCGCGCTACAACCGTCCCGGCCACGCCGTCATCGACCACCACACCTGGGTGATTGCCAGCGACGGTGACCTGATGGAAGGCGTCGCGTCCGAAGCCGCGTCGCTCGCCGGCCACCTGCGGCTGGGCAAGCTCAACGTGCTGTACGACGACAACAGCGTGACGCTGGCCGCCGGCACCGACATCACCTTCACCGAAGACCGCGCCGCGCGCTTCGCCGCCTACGGCTGGCACGTGCAGACCGTGGACGACGGCAACGACGTGGCCGCCATCGAACAGGCGCTGCAGCAGGCCCGCGATGAAACGACGCGGCCTTCGCTGGTGCTGGTGCGCACCCACATCGGCTACGGCTCGCCGGAGCAGGACAGCTACAAGGCACACGGTTCGCCGCTGGGCGAGAAGGATGTCGCCGCGACCAAGCGCAAGCTGGGCTGGCCGGAACAGCCGCCGTTCCTGCTGCCGGACGACGCGATGGCCCACTTCCGTTCCGCACTCGACCGCGGCAAGCGCGACGAGGACGCCTGGCAGCAGCGCTTCGACGCCTATGCCAAGGCCTTTCCCGGCGAGGCGGCCGAACTGCGCGTCAGCCTTGAAGCGACATTGCCGGACGGTTGGGATGCGGACATCCCGGTGTTCCCCGCCGACGCGAAGGGCATGGCCACGCGGGAGGCCGGCGGCAAGGTGCTGTCGGCGATCGCGCCGAAGCTGCCCGCGTTGACCGGCGGCTCCGCGGACCTCGATCCCTCGACCTTCACCGCGGTGAAGGGCCTGGGCGACTTCGACCCGCGCGCCACGCCGGGCGAGGACGAACAGGGCTCGACCGGCGGCGGCTGGAGCTATTCCGGTCGCAACCTGCACTTCGGCGTGCGCGAGCACGCGATGGGCGCGATCTGCAACGGCATGGCCGCGCACGGCGGCGTGATTCCCTACGACGCGACGTTCCTGATCTTCTCCGACTACATGCGCCCGCCGATGCGCCTGGCCGCGCTGATGCGCCTGCACGTGGTGCACGTGTTCACCCACGACTCCATCGCGCTGGGCGAGGACGGACCGACGCACCAGCCGGTCGAGCAGCTTGCCGGCCTGCGCTCGGTGCCGGAGCTGCTGGTGATCCGGCCGGCCGACGCCAACGAAACGGCGGTCGCCTGGCGCGTCGCGCTGGAAGCAAAGGACCGGCCGGTGGCGCTGGCGCTGTCGCGGCAGAAGGTGCCCACGCTCGACCGCGGCAAGTACGCGTCGGCCGACGGCCTGCGCAAGGGCGCCTACGTGCTGCTCGATGCCGATGACGGCAAGCCGGAGGTCATCGTGATTGGCACCGGTGCTGAAACCGGCATCGCGCTGGCCGCCGTGGAAAGGCTGCAGGGCGAAGGCGTCGCCGCGCGTGCGGTGTCGATGCCGTGCTGGGAGCTGTTCGACGAACAGCCGCGTGAGTACCGCGAATCGGTGCTGCCATCGTCCGTGCCCGCGCGGCTGGCGGTAGAGGCGGGGTCGCCGCAGGGCTGGCACCGCTACGTCGGCGATCGCGGCGACGTGCTCGGCATCGATCGCTTCGGCGCGTCGGCTCCGGGCGGCGAGATGCTGGAGCGCTACGGGTTCACCGTAGACAACGTCTGCGCGCGGGCGCGTGCGCTGCTCGGAAAGGAGGAGTCCTGATGTCCCACGAATTCAAGGTTGGCGACCACGTGACGTGGAATTCCGAAGCCGGCCACGTCAGCGGCAAGATCACGAAGGTGCATGTCAAGGACTTCGACTGGCACGGCTACACCCGCCACTGCAGCGAGGACGACCCGCAGTATGAGATCAAGAGCGACAAGACCGACCACGTCGCCGTGCACAAGGGCGGGGCGTTGAAGAAGTCGAAAGATTGACCGGCCACCTTCGCCGGGCCACCGCCCTGTAGGAGCGGCGGAAGCCGCGAGCGTTAGCTCCCTCCCCTGCGAAGGCAGGGGAGGGTTGGGGAGGGGTGTCTTCGGGATCAGCGCGAGCCGTGACCACCCCCACCCAGCCTCCCCCTGCCGTCGCAGGGGGAGGGGCCAGAGCAAAAGCTCGCGGCTTCCGCCGCTCCTACGCAGGTGTCATGGCAGCCTTGGCTTTTGCTCCCTCCCCTGCGAAGGCAGGGGGTGAGGAGGCGCGTTTGCGAGCCATTGGCTCGCGCGCCGACGAACGCTCGCCAGCTGCGCTGGCGGGCCGGGCGGGTTGGGGAGGGGTGTCTTTTGGATCAGCCCGAACCGTGGGCACCCCCTCCCAGCCTCCCCCTGCCGTCGCAGGGGGAGGGGCCAGGCCAAAGCTCGCAGCTGAAGCCGCTCCTGCGTGAAGCCGGGGTCGCGGGCGTCTTATTCCTTCTTCATCGCATGCCCGCCGAACTCGTTGCGCATCGCCGACAGCAGGCGGTCGGCGAACGATTCGCCGTCGCGTGAGCGCAGGCGGGCGATCAGCGACTGGGTGATCACCGGCGCGGGCACGTCGAGGTCGATCGCCTCGGCCACGGTCCAGCGGCCTTCGCCCGAGTCGGGCACGAACGGGGCGATGCCGTCCATCGTCGGGTTCTTGTCCAGCGCGTCGGCGGTCAGGTCCAGCAGCCATGAGCGAACGACGCTGCCGTAACGCCAGATCTCCGCGACCTGGTGCAGGTCCAGGCCGAATTCCTGCTTGTGCCCGAGGATCGAGAAGCCTTCCGCATACGCCTGCATCAACCCGTACTCGATGCCGTTGTGGACCATCTTGGTGTAGTGGCCCGAGCCGACCGGCCCCACGTGGCCCCAGCCCTGGTCCTTGCCCGGCGCGAGCGTTTCGAAGATCGGGCGCAGGCGCTCGACCGCGTCCTTCTCGCCGCCGACCATCATGCTGTACCCCTCGGCCAGCCCCCACACGCCGCCGCTGGTGCCGCAGTCGACGTAATGCAGTCCCTTGTCGGCGACTGCCTTCGCGCGCTCGAGCGTGTGCTTGTAGTTGGAATTGCCGCCGTCGATGATCGTGTCGCCAGGCGACAGCAGCTTCATCAGCGCGTCGACGGTGCCGCCGGTGATCTCGCCCGCCGGCACCATCATCCAGACCGCGCGCGGCGCCGGCAGCTTGTCCACGAGTTCTTCCAGCGACGCCGCCGACTTCGCTCCGAATCCTTCGACCAGCGAGCGCGCCTCGGGCTTCGGATCGAAGCCCACCACGTCATGGCCGCCACGCACCAGGCGCTGCGCCATGTTCGCACCCATCTTGCCCAAGCCGATCATGCCGAGTTCCATTTGTATTTCCTCTTTCTGCAGTCGATGTATTGAAGGTGGCCGCGCGCAGTGGCGGGTCACGCGGGTTGTCCTGATCCGGGCGGCGCGGGATGCTCCCGGCACCAGGCCTGCGCCGCCGCGCCGATCGCGGAGGATTCGGTGGGGTAGGGGTGGATGACCCGTGCCAGTCCGCGCACGCCGATGCCGTTGGCCATCGCCTGGGTGACCTGGCCGATCAGCTCGCCGGCGCTGCGCGAGACGATCGTCGCGCCGAGGATGCGGTCGGTGCCGTCGGCGACGTGGAGCTTGATGAAGCCGACATCGTCGCCGTCGAGCACCGCGCGGTCCACGGCGTGCAGCGGGATCGTGCTGGTCGAGATCGCGATGCCGTCGCGCATCGCCTCGCGCACGTACAGGCCGACGTGCGCGATCTCGGGATCGGTGTACGTGCACCAGGGAATGACCAGGTCGTCCAGCCGCTGCCGCGCATCGTGCAGCGCATTGGCCACGGCCATGCGCGCGGTGGCGACTGCCACGTGGGTGAAGCGGTGCGCCATGCAGGCGTCGCCGGCCGCATAAATCGCCGGGTTGTGCGTGCGCAGGTGCTGGTCGACGTGGACGCCGCGAGTGATGTCGTGGGTGACGCCGGCCGTGTCCAGCCCCATGTCGTCGATGCGTGGAATGCGCCCGGTGCCGACCAGGATCGCGTCGGCAACCACGCTGGACACGTAGTCGTCGCTGCGCAGGTCGGCGTGGATCTCGTTGCCGACGCGGCGCACCGCGGTCACTTCGGTGTTCAGGCGCACCTCGATGGCATCGCGCGCGAACGCCACCGACAGGATCTGCGCCGCGTCGCGCTCCTCGTGCGGCAGGAACAGCGGCATGTCCTGGACGATGATCACGCTGCTGCCGAAGCGGCGGAACACCTGCGCCAGTTCGCAGCCCAGCGGGCCGCCGCCGATGACAAGCATCCGCCGGGGCAGGGCGCCGATGCCGAAAATGGTTTCGTTGGTGAAGAAGCCCACGTCGTGCAGGCCGGGGATATCCGGTACGTCGGGCTCCGCGCCGGTGGCGATCAGGGCTTTGTCGAAGCCCAGCCGGACGCCGTCGAGGTCGAGGTGGTCGGGGGACTTGAATACGGCATGGCCGAAGAACAGGTCGATGCCGGCTTCGCGCAGCATCCGCGGCGAGGTCGCGCGGCTCAGGCGCGCGCGCAGCCGCAGCACGCGCTCCATCGCGGCGTGGAAGTCCACGTCGACCCGCGGCGGCACCACCGCGCCGTAGCTGCGGGCGTCGCGCATTTCGGCGTAGGCGCGGGCGGTGCGGACGAGGGCTTTCGAGGGTTCGCAGCCGAAGTTGAGCCGGTCGCCGCCGAGCAGGTCGCGCTCGATCAGCGCGACGCGCCTGCCGCCGGCCGCGGCCTCCTGTGCGGCCGCCAGGCCCGCAGCGCCGGCGCCGATCACCACCAGCCCGTAGCGATCGGCCGGTTCGGGGTTGCGCCAGCGCACCGGACGCAGGTTCTCGCGCAGTTCGTCGCGAACGGCCGGATCGACCGTGGTCCCGGAACCGGAGTCGCGATGGTGCATCAGGCTTTCTCCCCGCCGGGTGTCGCATCGAGCCAGCCGCCGTCGAAGCTCGCGCGGCGCAGTCCGTCGACGATCGGGCGACAGCCGCGCATGAGACGCCACGGCAGGCCGCTGCGGTGGTTTTCGACCATCAGCACGATGATTCCCTGGTCGAGGCCGAACAGGCCCGGCGACACCCACACCTTGCCTTCGCCGTCGCGCAGGTCGGCGTTGAAGCCGCTGGTGAAGCCGTTCTCGTGCACGATCTCCGGATGGCGGCGGCACATCGTCGCCAGCGCTTCGAGCGCGAGGTCCGGCGTGAACGGCAGGCACGCCAGCACCGCCGGCGGCGACAGGGTGCCGTCGTCCGGCCCGTACGGCACGCCGCGCGCGGCATAGCCGAACAGATGGCGCGGTTCCGCATCGACCGCCTGCACTTCGTCGGTCGGACCCTCGCAGGCGCTGAAGCCCCAGCAATCCTCGTCGTAACCGGCGTGGCCGCGCGGGTTGATGCAGGCGTAGGCGCGCTGCACGTGCACGGCGCGGCGGCTGTTCTCGAAGTAGTCGCAGCCCTTCTCGCGCATGAAGCGATCCTGGATGCCGCGAAAATCAATCCACGCGTGCGAGAACTGGTGGATGAACAGCGGTCCGGCATACAGGAAGCCGTGGCCGTAGATGTTTTCCCATTGGTAGGTGCGCGTCCACGCGCGGTAGCAGTCCACGCCGATGGGGTGCGTGGGTGAACCCAGGGCCAGCACGTACAGCACGATCGCCTCGCTGTAGCCCTCCCAGCCGTAGTGCAGGAAGCCGCACTCGGGCTTCCAGCCCTGCATGATCGTCTCGCCGCCGTTCTGCGACCAGCACCAGTCGACGCGCCGGTAAAGCAGGTCGGCGATCGAGCGCAGCTCCGCCTCCGCGGG
The DNA here is from genome assembly GCF_042648865.1 of Luteimonas soli. Lineage (NCBI taxonomy): Bacteria > Pseudomonadati > Pseudomonadota > Gammaproteobacteria > Lysobacterales > Lysobacteraceae > Luteimonas > Luteimonas soli. Next base: position 408,757 of record NZ_JBHRYA010000003.1, read on the forward strand.
CGTGTCGGCATCGAAGTAGCGGCCCGCCATGAGCGCGCCGACGATCAGCAGCGCGGTGTCGATCATCGACAGCTCGCAGCGCCACACGCGCGCGCCGGTGTCGCGGTCGAGGAAGTGGAAGTAGAAGCCTTTGTAGCCGGTGGACTCCGGGCTGCCGTCCTGGTTGCTGTCGCGGAAGAAGCGCAACGCGGCGACGCAGTGTTCCACCGCCTCCTCGCGCGCGATCCAGCCGCGATCGACCGCCACCGGATACGCCGACAGCGCGAACCCGACCACCGCGATGCTGATCGGCGACCAGTCGCGCGAATTGTCGGCGTACAGGCCGTTGGCGGGATTGCGGTTGTGCACGAAGTAGTCGAATGCCGCGCGCTGGTAGCGCTCGAGCAGCGCTTCGTCGGTCGCGGCGCCTTCCTGCCGTGCTCCGCCTTCGCGGGCGGCGAAAGCGGCCGTATCCGCGTCCGCTGCGGCCAGGCTGTTGTCGATCGTGTTCGGCACCTTGGCCCGCAGTCTATGCCGGATGTCGTTAGCGGGCCATGACGTTTACCCGGTCATTACCCTCTTCGTGCCATAAGGGGTGGTCGCCTGTCCGGAGTCCACGTTCCATGCACGATCACGCGCGTCGCCAACCGCCCGGGCTGCAGCTGCTCTCGAATGGACGCTACACCGTCATGCTGACCCGGTCGGGCGCCGGGTACAGCCACTGGGGCAACTGCGCGATCACCCGCTGGCACGCGGACCCGACCCGAGACGATCACGGCTGCTGGCTGTACCTGCGCGACCTCGACGACGGCACGGCATGGTCGGCGGGCCTGCAGCCGGTCGACGGCGCGCCGGACGAGTACGAAGTCGGGTTCGAAGCCGGGCGGGCAAGCATCCGCCGCCGCGACGGCGATATCGAAGCCACCACCGAGGTGCTGGTGGCGGGTGACGGCGACGCCGAAGTGCGCCGCATCAGCCTGCGCAACCACGGCGTACGCGAACGCAGCATCGAGGTGACCAGCTACGCGGAACTGGTGCTTGCGCCGCAGGCGGGCGATTCGGCGCATCCGGCGTTTTCGAAGATGTTCGTGCGTACCGAATGGCTGCCCGAACACCGGTGCCTGGTGGGCACGCGGCGGGTGCGCTCGCCGGGGGACCCGTCGGCCTGCGCGGTGCAGTGGCTCGACGTCGAAGGCGGCAGCGACGAGGAACCCCAGCGCGAAACCGATCGCGCGCGTTTCATCGGCCGCGGGCGCGACCTGCGTGCGCCGGCGGCGCTGGACGGCGAGCTGTCGGGAACGGTCGGCACCGTGCTTGATCCGGTGTTCGGCCTGCGCCGCCGCGTGCGCATCGCACCCGGCGCGACCGTCGTGCTGCAGCTGTGGACGGTCGCGGCCGGAACGCGCGAAGAGGCGCTGGCGCTTGCCGGACGATTCCGTGGTGCGGGCGTCTTTGTCGACGCTTCGAAAAGCGCATCGCAGCGATCGAAGGAGACGATGGCCGCACTTGGCATCGACGCCGATCAGGCGCAGCGCTTCCAGCGGCTGGCCGGCGCGCTGCTGTACCCGGACCCGACGCTGCGCGCCGCGCCCGACGACCTGGCGAAGGGGCAGGGCGGGCCGCCAACGCTGTGGGCCGGCGGCGTTTCCGGCGACCGGCCGATCGCGCTGCTGCGCATCGACGACGACGCCGGGCTGGCGCTTACGGACGAACTCCTGCAGGCCAGCGCGTTCTGGAATGCGCACGGCCTGGACGCCGACCTCGTGGCCATCGCTGCCACCACCGCGTTGCGCGACGCGCTGCAGGCGCGCTTCGACGCGCATGCGAAGCAGTACCCGCGGCCGGATGGCAGGCAGAACCTGTTCGTCCTTGTCGCGGGAGAGGCGGTCGAGTCACTGCAGGCGGGCCTCGTGACTGCTGCAGGCCTTGTCCTTGAGCAGCGCAACGGCACGCTGGCTGCGCAGGTCGATGCGTTGCTCCGCGATGACGACACGACCGGCGGAACCAAGCCGGACACTGCCGCCGCCATCGCAGCCGCGCCCGCAGCGGAGCGCGGTGGCTTCATCGACGAAGCCAGGCTCGAATTCCCCAACGGCCACGGCGGCTTCGCCGACGACGGCCGCGAGTACGTCACCGTGATCCGCGACGGCGTGCTGCCGCCGATGCCGTGGCTCAACGTCGTCGCCAACCCCGATTTCGGCTTCACCACCACCGAGGCAGGTGGCGGCTATGCGTGGTCGCAGAACAGCCAGCGCAATCCGATCACGCCCTGGGCCAACGATCCGGTGTCCGACCCGCCGCAGGAAGTGCTGTACGTGCGCGACGACGAGGACGGCCGGCTGTTCACCGCCACCGCGCTGCCGCGCTGCGGCGACGACGGCGAGTACGTCGCGCGCCACGGCCACGGCTACAGCCGCTTCCAGCACGCCGAGCACGGCATCGAACTCGACCTGCTGCAGTACGTGCCGATCGACGATGGGCTGAAGATCTCGCGGCTGCGCCTGCGCAACCGTTCCGGGCGCACGCGCAGGCTGTCGGTGACCGCGTTCGTGCAGTGGGCGCTGGGACCCAACGGCACGCGGCCGGCGCCGTTCGTTGCCACTTCGCTCGACGGCGATACCGGCGCGCTGCTGGCCACCAATACGTGGCGCGCGGAGTTCGGCGAACGCGTGGCGTTCATCGACCTGCTTGGGCGCCAGGCATCGCACGACGGCGATCGCCTCGGTTTCCTTGGCCGCCACGGCAACCTGTCATCGCCTGCGGCGCTGCGCGATGGGCAGCCGCTGGCCGGACGTACCGGCGCCGGCTTCGATCCCTGCGGCGCGCTGCAGGCTTCGGTTGAACTGCCAGCCCACGGCGAGGACGAGATCGTGCTCCTGCTAGGCGACGCGAAGGATGCGGACACCGCGCGCGAGCTGGTGCGGCGCTACCGCGAGGCCGACCTCGACGCCGTGCTGCAGGCCGCGACGCGGCAGTGGGACGACATCCTCGGCACCGTGCAGGTGCGCACGCCCGACCGCGGCATGGACCTGCTGCTCAACCGCTGGCTGCTGTACCAGGCGCTGTGCTGCCGGGTATGGGCGCGCACCGCCTACTACCAGGCCAGCGGCGCCTATGGGTTCCGCGACCAGCTGCAGGACGTGATGGCGACCTGTATCGCCAAACCGGACGAAACCCGCGCGCAGCTGCTGCGCGCGGCCGGGCGCCAGTTCGAGGAAGGCGACGTGCAGCACTGGTGGCTGCCGCCGGGCGGCGAGGGCATCCGAACGCGCATGACCGACGACCGCCTGTGGCTGCCCTTCGTGGCCTGCCACTACATGGACACGACCGGCGACACCGATGTACTCGACACGCGCCAGCCCTTCATCGAAGGGCCCGAGCTCGAACCCGGCGCGCACGAAGCCTATTACCGGCCGACCACGGCCGACACCGACGCCAGCCTGTACGAACACTGCGCGCGCGCCATCGACGTGAGCCTGTCGCTGGGCGCGCACGACCTGCCGCTGTTCGGTACCGGCGACTGGAACGACGGCATGAACCGCGTCGGCGAGCAGGGCAGGGGCGAGAGCTCGTGGCTGGGCTGGTTCCTGTGCGCCACCATCGACGCCTTCGCGCCGCATGCGAAGGCACGCGGCGAGCACGACCGTGCGGCGCGCTGGGAGCAGGTCGCAGCCACCGTGCGCAAGGGCCTGGACGACGGCGGCTGGGACGGCCACTGGTACCGCCGCGGCTACTACGACGACGGCACGCCGCTGGGCTCGCACGAGAGCGACGAGTGCCGCATCGACACCATCGCCCAGTCGTGGAGCGTGATCGCCGGCGGCGGCGATCCGGCGCATGCGAAGTCGGCGATGGAGCAGGTCGACCGCCAGCTGATCCTGCGCGACGAGAAGGTCGCGCTGCTGTTCACCCCGCCGTTCCAGCACACCGACCACGACCCCGGCTACATCAAGGCCTATCCGCCCGGCCTGCGCGAAAACGGCGGCCAGTACACGCACGGCGCGCAGTGGTCGATCTTCGCCTTCTCGAAGATGGGCGACGGCGACCGTGCCGCGGAATTGTTTTCACTGATCAACCCCGTCCACCATGCATCGACGCCGGAGGGCGTGGCGCGCTACAAGGTCGAACCCTACGTCGCGGTCGCCGACGTGTACTCGGTCGAGCCGCACGTCGGCCGCGGCGGCTGGACCTGGTACACCGGCTCCGGCGCATGGCTGTACCGCGCAGGCCTCGAGGCGATCCTGGGCTTTTACCTGCAGGGCGACAAGCTGCGGCTGGACCCGTGTATCCCGCGCGACTGGCCGGGGTTCTCGATCGAGTATCGCCACGGCGGCAGCCGCTATGTGATCGAGATCGCCAATCCGCACGGCGCATGTCGCGGCATCGCCAGCTGCGAACTCGATGGCCGCGCACTGGAAGTGGAGCCCTGCCTGATACCGCTGAGCGACGATGGAGGCGTGCACCGGGTAGCGATCGCGCTCGGCCATTGATCCGGATGCGCGGCACGTGAAACAGGTCCGCAAACATCCCGGCCAGACCGGCCGGCAGTGGCTGGCACGCCGTACCGCGGGCCGCAGGACGCCCGCCGACGCCGCGGCCAGCCCGCAGGAGGCTCCGCTGCGCGCGCAGCTGTTCAGCGCCGAACAGATGGAGCGCCACGGCCGCGTGCTCGCGCAGGCGCACCGGCTGAGCGGGCATCGCAGCGCCGACCTGCTGCTGGCGCGGCTGAGCGCGAACGAAGCGGTGATCGAGCGCGCCAGCCGGCTGCTCAGCGATGCCGCGCACGCCCAGCGCCGGCTGACGCCGGCGGGCGACTGGTTGCTCGACAACCTCTACCTGATCGAGGAACAGGTGCGCATCGCGCGGCGCCACCTGCCCAAGGGCTACAGCCGCGAACTTCCGCGCCTGGAGGGCGGCCCGTCCGACCAGCTGCCGCGCGTGTACGACATCGCGCTCAACGCGATCTCGCACGGGGACGGGCGCGTCGACGTCGAAAGCCTGGGCAGGTTCATCGCCGCCTACCAGTCGGTGACACCGCTGACGCTTGGCGAACTCTGGGCGATCCCGATCATGCTGCGGCTGGCGCTGATCGAGAACCTGCGCCGGGTCAGCGCGCAGGTGATCGCCGGCCGCATCGACCGGGACCTTGCCGACCTGTGGGGCGACCGCTTCACGGAGATGGCCGAGTCCGACCCCAAGAACGTGGTGCTGGTGATCGCCGACATGGCGCGCTCGCAGCCGCGGCACAGCAGCGCGTTCGTGGCCGAGATCGTGCGCCGCCTGCAGGGGCAGGGCGCGGCGCTGAGCCTGCCGCTGACCTGGCTGGAACAGTGGCTGGCCGACCAGGAGCAGGACATCGCGCAGATGGTGCAGCTCGAGAACCGGCAGCAGGCCGCGGACCAGGTCTCGATCAGCAACAGCATCGGCAGCCTGCGCCTGCTGGCAATGACCGATTGGCGCGAGTTCGTCGAGACCATGAGCGTGGTCGAGAAGACGCTGCGCGACGATCCTGCCGCCACCTACGGGCGGATGGACTTCGCCACCCGCGATCGTTACCGGCACGTGGTCGAGCGCCTTGCCCGCCGCGGCAAGCTGGACCAATGCGACGTCGCCCGCGGTGCGCTACGGCTTGCGCGCGAGGCGACCGAAAAGGAAGGCGGAGACGACATCAGCGCGCACGTCGGCTACTACCTCGCCGACGCCGGCGTTCCGCAGCTGGAACGCGACCTGGGCCTGCGGCGCGGGCCGCTGGCATCGATGCGCAGCGGCTGGCGGCACACGCCGCTGCTGGCCTACATCCTGCCGATCGCGGCAGTGGTGGCGCTGTTCTCCACCGGCCTGATGAGCGATGCGCGCGCGATCCTCGACCAGCGCGGCCTGCTGTGGCTGGTCGGCGTGCTCGCGGTGATCGCGTTCAGCGAACTGGGCGTGGTGCTGGTGAACTGGTTCGCCACCATCCTGGTTCTGCCGCGTGCGTTGCCCAGGCTGGATTTCTCCGCCGGCATCCCGGGCGAAGCGCGGACGCTTGTGGTGGTGCCCACCATGATCGGCGACGTGGCTGGCGCGCGCTCGCTGGTCGATGCGCTCGAGGTGCGCTTCCTCGCCAACCGGGACGACAACCTGCGCTTCGCGCTGCTGACCGACTTCCTCGATGCCGACGCCGAGACGCTGCCCGGCGATGCAGCCTTGCTGGACGAAGCGCGGCGCGGCATCGATGCCCTCAACGCGCGTCACACCGGCGAACAGGACCTGTTCTTCCTGCTGCACCGGCCGCGCAGCTGGAACCCGCGCGAACGCAGGTGGATGGGCAACGAGCGCAAGCGCGGCAAGCTCGCCGCGCTCAACGATCTGCTGCACGATCGCGACGCGACGGCCTTTTCCGCCATCGTCGGCGACCTGCGATCGCTGCAGGGCGTGCGCTACGTGATCACGCTGGATACCGACACGCGGCTGCCGCGCGACGCCGCACGCGAACTGGTCGGCACGCTGGCGCACCCGCTCAACCGTGCGCGCCTGGACCCGGAGCGGCGCGTGGTCAGCGGCGGCTACGGCATCCTGCAGCCGCAGGTCGGCGCGAGCATGGGCGGCGGGACACGCTCGTGGTACGCGCGTCTGTACGGCAGCGAACCGGGCATCGATCCGTATACGCGCACGGTGTCCGACGTGTACCAGGACCTGTTCGGCGAGGGCTCGTTCGTCGGCAAGGGGATCTACGAGGTCGCGGCGTTCGAGCAGGCACTCGACGGCCGCTTCCCCGACAACCAGATCCTGAGCCACGACCTGCTCGAGGGCTGCTACGCGCGCGCAGGACTGGTCAGCGACGTGCAGCTGTACGAGGACTATCCGGGCCGCTACGCGCTGGACGTGAAGCGCCGCCACCGCTGGATCCGCGGCGACTGGCAGCTGCTGCCGTGGCTGCTGCCCTGGGTGCCGCTCGGCGGCGGCCGCTGGGAGGGCAATCCGCTGTCGTGGCTGTCGCGCGGCAAGCTGCTCGACAACCTGCGTCGCAGCCTGGTGCCGGCGGCGACCACCGCGCTGTTCGTGCTCGGCTGGTTGCTGGCGCCGCACGCGCTGGGCTGGACGCTCTGGGTGCTGTCGACGCTGCTGGTGGCGCCGCTGTTGGCGGCGCTGACGGCGCTGCTCGACAAGCCGCGCGAACTGCCCTGGCGCGCGCACCTGCTGCATCGTGCCCAGGCCGCTGGCCGCGACCTGGCACGGATTGCGCTGGCCGCCGCCTTCCTGCCGTATGAAGCGTTCTACAGCCTCGACGCGATCGTGCGGACGCTGTGGCGGATGCTGGTCTCGCGGCGGCGAATGCTGCAGTGGAGTCCGTCGAGCGAGGTCGAGAAGACCCTCGGCAGCGGGCTGGCGGCGTCGCTGCGCACGATGTGGTTCGGGCCGGCGTTCGCGCTTGCCACTGCGTTCGCGCTGATGCACCTGCATCCGGCGTCATTGCCGGTGGCTGCGCCGCTGCTGGCGCTGTGGCTGCTGTCGCCGTGGCTGGCGTGGTGGACCGGTCGCCCGCGCGAACGCAAGGTCAGTGCGCTGTCGGCTTCGCAGCTGGGATTCCTCGGTCGCCTGTCGCGGCGCACGTGGGCGTTCTTCGAGGATTTCGTCACCGAAGCCGACCACTGGCTGCCGCCGGACAACATCCAGGAACACCCTTCGCTGCTGGTCGCGCGGCGAACTTCGCCGACCAACATCGGGCTGGCGCTGCTGGCCAACCTGTCAGCGCACGACTTCGGCTACCTGCACGGCGACGGCCTGGTCGAACGCGTGGGCAGGACCCTGGCGACGCTGGAGTCGCTGCCACGGCATCGCGGCCACTTCTACAACTGGTACGACACGGAGACACTGCGCCCATTGCCGCCGTTGTACGTGTCGACCGTCGACAGCGGCAACCTCGCCGGACACCTGCTGACGCTGCGCCAGGGCTTGCTCGCACAGCCCGATGCACCGGTGCTCGCGCCCGCCACCTGGCAAGGCCTGCGTGACACGCTGGCGCTGCTGGAAGAAGCGGGTGGTGCGATGCCGGAGGCGTTCCGCACCAGGCTCGATGCGCTGTCCGCCGCGCCGCCGCCGGGTTGTGTCGAAGCGCTGGAGGTGCTGGCCGAACTGGTCGCGCTGGCGCAGCCGTCGTCCGGCGCGGATCCCGTCGAAGATCTCGAGGAACCCGCGGACGAAGCTGCGTACTGGGGCGGCAAGCTGTTCGAACAGTGCCGCGCGGCCGCGGCGGCGCTGGCGTGGCTTCCGCAGTCGCTTTCTTCGGAGCGGATCCCGACGCTGCGCGAACTCGCGAACATCGCGTCCGGCGAAGGCGTGCAGGCAGCGGCGCGCGCACGCATCGCCGAGCTCGAACGCCTGGCGCACGTCGCCGGCCAGTGCGCGCAGATGGAGCTGGACTTCCTCTACGACCGCGGCCGCCACCTGCTCACCATCGGCTACAACGTCGACGAGCATCGCGCAGACCCGGGCTACTACGACCTGCTGGCGTCCGAGGCGCGACTGTGCAGCTTCATCGGCATTGCCTGGGGCCAGCTGCCGCAGGACGCATGGTTCGCGCTGGGGCGCCTGCTGACCGACGTCGACGGCGACCCGGCGCTGCTCTCGTGGAGCGGCTCGATGTTCGAGTACCTGATGCCGCAGCTGGTGATGCCCAGCTACGAGGGCTCGCTGCTCGACCAGACTGCGAAGGCCACGGTGGCGCGGCAAATCGAGTACGGCCGCCAGCGCGACGTGCCTTGGGGGATTTCCGAGTCCGGCTACAACACCGTCGACGCGCGCATGAACTACCAGTACCGCGCCTTCGGCGTGCCCGGCCTGGGCCTGCGTCGCGGGCTGGCGCAGGACCTGGTGATCGCGCCGTACGCCAGCATGATGGCGCTGATGGTCGCGCCGGTGGAAGCCAGCCGGAACCTGCGGCAGATGGCGCAGGCCGGTTTCGCCGGGCGCTACGGCATGTACGAGGCGATCGACTACACGCCGGCCCGGCTGCCGCGCGGCCAGTCGTCCGCGCTGGTGCGCTCGTTCATGGCCCACCACCAGGGCATGGGCCTGCTGGCGCTGGACTATTTGCTGCACGGCCAGCCGATGCAGCGCCGCTTCCTGGCCGACCCCGAGTTCCAGGCCACGCTGCTGCTGCTGCAGGAACGCATCCCGCGCACCGGCGCCTTCCATCCGCACACGGCCGAAGTGGCCGGCGTGGCGCTGGCGCCCGACGCCACGGAAACGCGGCTGCGGATCTTCCGCAATGCATCCTCGCCGCGGCCGGCGGTGCAGATGCTTTCGAACGGCCGCTTCCATTCGATGCTCACCAGCGCAGGCGGCGGCTACAGCCGGCTGCACGACATGGCGATGACCCGCTGGCGCGAGGACGGCACCTGCGACCGCTGGGGCAACTGGTGCTACCTGCGCGACGTCGACAGCGGGGAGTTCTGGTCGGCGTCGTACCAGCCAACGGGCGTGGAAGTCTCGGGCTACGAGGCGATCTTCTCCGATGCCAAGGCCGAGTTCCGCGGCCGCCGGCATGGCTTCGAGACCCACCTGGAGATCGCGGTCTCGCCCGAGGACGACATCGAGCTGCGCCGCCTGCACGTAAGCAACCAGTCGCGCAGCGCTCGCACGATCGAGATCACGACCTACGCCGAAGTGGTGCTGGCGCCGGCGATCTCCGACGAGCTGCACCCGGCCTTCAGCAACCTGTTCGTGCAGACCGAGCTGGTGCCAGAACGGCAGGCGATCCTGTGCACCCGGCGCGCACGCTCGCAGGACGAAGTGCCGCCGTGGATGTTCCACCTGGTGGCCGTGCACGAGGCGGACATCGAGCAGATTTCCTACGAAACCGACCGTTCGCGCTTCATCGGCCGCGGCCGTGACGCGCGCGCGCCGCGGGCGATGGTCGAACGCGAAGCGCTGTCCGGCAGCCAGGGTTCGGTGCTGGACCCGATCGTGGCGATCCGCAGCCGCATCACCCTGGCGCCAGACCAGACGGCCACCATCGACATGGTCAGCGGCATCGGCGCGGCGCGCGACGAATGCACCACGCTGATCGACAAATACCGCGACCGGCGCCTGGCCGACCGCGTGTTCGACCTGGCCTGGACCCATAGCCAGGTGGTGCGCCGGCAGATCAACGCCTCGCAGACGGACGCGCAGCTGTACGAACGCCTCGCCGGCCTGGTGCTGCACGCGCACCCGGCGCTGCGCGCGGAACAGGCCGTGCTTCTGCAGAACCGGCGCGGCCAGTCGGGGCTGTGGGGGCAGGCGATCTCGGGCGACTACCCGATCGTGGTGGTGCAGATCGCCGATGCGCAGAACATCGAGCTGGTGCGGCAGATGGTGCAGGCCTACGCCTATTGGCGCCTGAAGGGTCTGGCCACCGACCTGTTGATCTGGAACGACGAGCAGGGCGGCTATCGCCAGCAGTTGCACGACCAGATCATGGGCCTGATCTCGGCGGGCGTGGAAGCCAACGTGATCGACCGCCCGGGCGGCATCTTCGTGCGCCCGGCGCACCAGCTGCCGCAGGAGGACCGCATCCTGCTGCAGTCGGTGGCGCGCGTGATCGTCAGCGACGCAGACGGCACGCTGGCCGAGCAGGTTGCGCGCCGGCCGCCGCCGGAGCCGGTGATGCCGCCGCTGCAGCCGCAGCCGACGCAGTACGAACTGATGGCGCACGTGGAACACGAAGAAGCTGGCCACCACGACGCGGTCGCTGATCCATGGCCGTTCGATCCACCCGCCACGCCACTGCGCGAGGGCAACGGCTTCGGCGCGTTCTCCGCCGACGGTCGCGAGTACGTGATCGACCTTGGGACGGGCCAGGCGACACCGGCACCGTGGTCGAACGTACTCGCCAATCCGCGGTTCGGCTGCGTGGCCAGCGAATCGAACACCGGCTACACGTGGGCGGAGAACGCGCACGAGTTCCGCCTCACGCCCTGGCACGACGACCCGGTCAGCGATCCCGGTGGCGAGGCGTTCTACATCCGCGACGAGCAGACCGGGCGGTTCTGGTCGCCGACGCCGCTGCCAGCTGCCGGGGACGGCGCCTACCGCGTGCGCCACGGATTCGGCTACAGCGTCTACGAGCACGAACAGGACGGCATTGCCAGCGAGCTGTGGGTGTATGTGGCGCGCGAAGCGCCGGTGAAGTTCAGCGTGCTGCGGGTGCGCAACACCGGCGACACCACGCGCAGGCTCAGCGCCACCGGCTACGTCGAATGGATCCTCGGCGACCTGCATGCACGGACGCAGATGCACGTGGTCACCTCGTCCGAACCCGACCATCCCGACGGCGCCGTGCTGGCGCGCAATGCCTACAACGCCGAGTTCGGCGGCCGGGTTGCGTTCTTCGACGCGGACGTCGATGCGGCCGGCTGGCATGGCGAGGAGGCGCGCCGCAGCATCGGTGGCGATCGCGTCGAGTTCATCGGCCGCAACGGCAGCCTGCGCGCGCCGGCTGCCATGGCGCGCGAACGGTTGTCCGGACGGCTGGGCGCCGGGCTCGATCCCTGCGCCGCGATCCAGGTACCGCTGGACCTCGCGCCGGGACAGTCGCGCGAGGTGGTGTTCCGGCTCGGCGCCGGCCGCACGCATGCCGACGCGCTGGCCGTGCTGCGCGAGACGCGCGGCCGCGATACGGCCGCCGAAGCGCTGGACGAAGTGCGCGCCGGTTGGCTGCGCACGCTCAGCGCGGTGCAGGTGGAAACGCCGGAGCCGGCCGTCGACCTGCTCGCCAACGGCTGGCTGCTGTACCAGACCATCGGCTGCCGCTACTTCGCGCGCAGCGGCTACTACCAGTCCGGCGGCGCGTTCGGCTTCCGCGACCAGCTGCAGGACACGATGGCGATGCTGCATGCCGAACCGAAGCTCGCGCGCGAGCACCTGCTGCTGTGCGCCGAGCACCAGTTCACCGACGGCGACGTGCAGCACTGGTGGCATCCGCCGCTGGACCGCGGCGTGCGCACGCGCTGCTCGGACGACTACCTGTGGTTGCCGCTGGCGACCTGCCGCTACGTCGAGGCCACCGGCGACCGCGAGGTGCTCAACGAACGCGTGACCTACATCGAAGGCCGCCAGGTCGATCCGGACGAAGAGTCGTACTACGACCTGCCGTCGCGTTCGGGCCTGCGCGAAACGCTGTACCAGCACTGCGTGCGCGGGCTGCAGCGCGCGCTGGACCGGTTCGGCGAACGCGGCCTGCCGCTGATCGGCACCGGCGACTGGAACGACGGCATGAACCGGGTGGGGGAGGGCGGCCGCGGCGAGAGCGTGTGGCTGGGCTTCTTCCTGTACGACGTGCTCAATCGCTTCAACGTACTGGCGCGCGAACGGGGCGACCTGCTGTTCGCCGAACGCTGCGTGGAACGCGCCGCGCGGCTGCGCGAATCGCTGGAAGGCGAAGCCTGGGACGGCGCCTGGTACCGGCGCGCCTGGTTCGACAACGGCGCGCCGCTGGGTTCGACGGCGAGCGACGAATGCAACATCGATTCGATCTCCCAGAGCTGGTCGGTGCTGTCGGGAGCCGCCGACCCGCTGCGCGCCAGGCAGGCGATGGATGCGCTCGACAAGCACCTGGTGCGGCGTGACGCCGGCCTCATCCAACTGCTCGACCCGCCATTCGACAGGACCGCGCAGGACCCCGGCTACATCCGCGGCTACGTGCCCGGCGTGCGCGAGAACGGTGGCCAGTACACGCACGCCGCGGTGTGGGCGACGATGGCCTTCGCCGAACTCGGCGACCACGCGCGCGCGTGGGAACTGTTCCGCATGATCAACCCGATCCACCACGGCGACACCGCCGAGCGCATCGCGACCTACAAGGTCGAACCGTACGTGGTCGCCGCCGACGTCTATGCCGTGCAACCGCACGTCGGCCGCGGCGGCTGGACCTGGTACACCGGCTCGGCCGGCTGGATGTACCGCCTGGTCCTCGAATCGCTGCTCGGGCTGCGCCTGGAAGGCGGCACGCTGCAGCTGTCGCCGTGCATTCCCGGCGACTGGCCCGAATACCGTGTGCGCTACCGCTTCCGCGACACCGTGTACAGCATCCACGTGCGCCAGGAGGCCGGGCAGGGCACGCCGCCGCGGCTGCTGGTCGATGGCGTCGAACAACCGGGGCTGGCGGTGCCGCTGCTTGATGACCGTGCGCAGCACGCCGTGGAACTGTGGTTGCCACAGGCTGGTTGATCCCGCGCACCATCATTTTGCAAGAGCGGCGGAAGCCGCGAGCCCTTGACTCCCTCCCCTGCGGAGGCAGGGGGTGAGGAGGCGCGTTTGCGAGCCACTGGCTCGCGCGTCGACGAACGCCCCCCAGCTGCGCTGGCGGGCCGGGCGGGCTGGGGAGGGGTGTCTTCCGGATCGCTGCGAACCGTGGCCACCCCGTGAGGAAATCCTTACCCGATCGCAAGTGCTTCCGTGACATGACGCGAAGGCCCCGACCGATTCCATCGCCCGCCAGCGCTCGCCATCCTTGTCCCGTCCGCAGACGACAAGGAGATGTCGACGATGAGATGGATCACGCTGCTGTTCGCGCTTGCGTGCGCATTCCCGCTGCACGCCGAAGACTTCCAGAAGTGCCGCGGCGAGGGCGGGGCCACCGCCTACCGCAGCAAGGGCTGCTTGTCCGGCGAAACCCTGGTCGCGGTCCTCGAACCCGTTGCGGACCCGCCGCAGGCACGGCGACGCGCTGCCGCGGAATCACCGTCGAGCCAGTCGCGGACTGCGCAGGGATCGAAGCGCAGCCGGTCGAATCGCGCCTACGCCAGCCGCGGCAGTGGCAAGTCGCGAAGCAAGCGCACCCGCAGTCGCAAGGATCCGTGCAGGAGTGCAAAGAAGGCGCGTGACGACTTCCAGCGCCGTCGCGGGATCAAGATCACCATGGACGAACTGTCGCGCTGGAGCCACCGCGTCTATGACGCCTGCAAGTAGGTGGTCGCCTTGCCGCCCGTGGCCGGGATGCCTGGATAGCTGGTGACTGACGACCGGATCGCCGCTCTTTCAGGAGATGTCGGTGAACGATTCCCGCGCCGGCAGGAGGATCACCGACGACGACGGCAACGGCACGGTCTTCAGCATCCGTCGGCGCGAACATTCGGCCCAGAGAATGCCGGCGAGACGCCGTGCCGTGACCCTGTCGCCGTCCGGGGACACCAGTTCGCGACCAGCCAGCAGACAATGGTGCGTTTTTCTTGCATGGACCTTGCTCCAGGGTTGCTAGGCTTCCGGGATGGACAGAATTTCCCGACGTCGATTCGTGGCAGGGCTGGCGGCCGCGCCGGCGTTGGGGCTGGTGGGCCTAGCCCGGAGTGAGGCTCCATCTTTAATTTCGCATAATGCCTATTATGTAAATTCAACAAAGACGGGCAGCGACTACGACCTCTCCATCGGCGCCCTTGCGCTTTCTCGCAACGCCAATCCTGACGGCGGTGCCGCCGCCCATCGAATCCATCCGCGCTTGGCTGCTTGAGCACACCCCTGAGATGTACGCCCTGGCGCTGCAAGCCAGGGCCGCGCGGGACCGAGCACTGCCGGCCGATACCTGCCCGATCCTTCGGCGTCAATCGCGCCGCGCGGCCTCGCTCAGAGCAGCCATGGCGCCGCTCTGACATCGGACGCGAAATCGCTACTGAGGGTCGGCAGGGATTCGTGTAAAGCCGGCCTGCTTATCCGTCGATGAGGAGCAAGGTCATGTTTTTCAAGGAATCCTCCTGGTGTTGATGGATCGGGTGCGAGTGAGTTCGCGTCGACGCAGCCAGCGGTAGGCTGCAGGAATCACCAGCATCGACAGCAACGGCGCAGTCAACATGCCGCCGACCATCGGCGCGGCAATGCGTTGCATGACCTCTGAACCGGCGCCGCCGCCAATCAGGATCGGGAACAGACCGGTGAGGATCACGGCCACGGTCATGGCCTTCGGTCGCACGCGCTGTACCGCACCTTCGCGGATGGCGGTGTCGAGTTCGACTTCGCCGGCATTCGGGTTGGCAACCAACTGGCGCTCCCAAGCCTGGCGCAGGTACAGCAGCATGATGATTCCGAACTCGGCCGCGACGCCGGCGAGCGCGATGAAGCCGATCAGCGTCGCCACCGAGACGACATGGCCCAGCAGCCAGACCAGCCACAGGCCGCCGATCAGCGCGAACGGCAGGCTCAGCATGATGATCGTGGCTTCGGCGAAACGCCGGAATACGAGGTAGATCAGGAGGAAAACGATCAGGAGGGTCGCTGGCACAACGACGCGCAGACGCTCGGTGGCGCGCTGCAGGTACTCGTATTGGCCGGACCAGGCCAACGAGTAGCCCGCCGGCAGTTGCACCTGCTCGGCAACCGTTCGTTGCAGGTCCTCGACCACCGAGCCCAGGTCGCGTCCAGCCACGTCGACGTAGACGTAGCTGGTCAGCTGGCCGTTGTCGCTTTTGAGCATGGGCGGACCGGTGGTGTACGAAAGGTCGGCAACCTGCCCTAGCGTCAGCTGCACCCCATTGGGTGCGATCAACGGCAGCTGCGCGAGTTTGGCGATCGAGTCGCGCTGCGATCGCGGATAGCGCACTACCACCGGATACCGCTCGCGGCCCTCGATGGTCTGTGCGACCGGCTGGCCGCCGACCACGGTGACGATCAACCGCTGCACATCCGCTTGGGTCAGCCCGTAGCGTGCGGCAATCGCAGGCTTGACCTCGACATCAAGGTAGCGGCCGCCGGCGGCACGATCGGCGACCGCCGAACTCACGCCGAGCACATCGGCGGTGACTCTCTCGATCCGGGCGCCAAGCCGCGCCAGCACGTCGATGTCCGGCCCGGAAATCTTGATGCCGATCGGGCTCTTGATGCCGGTGGCGAGCATGTCGATGCGGTTGCGGATCGGCGGCACGAACAGGTTGGTCAGGCCCGGCACCTGCACGGCCGCGTCCAGCTCTTGCTCCAGCTTCTCCATGGTCATGCCGGGCCGCCACTCGCGCTTCGGCTTGAAGGTAATCGTGGTCTCGAACATCTCCAGCGGCGCCGGGTCCGTTGCGGTGTCGGCCCGCCCGGCCTTGCCGAACACGTGCGCAACCTCGGGCACGGTCTTGAGCATGCGGTCGGTCTGCTGCAGCAGCTGCGCGGCCTCGCCGGCCGACAGTCCAGGCAACGCGGTCGGCATGTACAACAAGGTGCCTTCGTTGAGTGGCGGCATGAATTCGCTGCCCAGGCGCGACAGCGGAACCAGCGTCAGCAGCAGCGCTGCGCCTGCCATCGCAAAGGTCAGGCGCGGGTATCGCAACACAGCCTCCAACGCCGGGCGGTAGGCCCGGATCAACCCACGGTTGATTGGATTACTCTTCTCCGACCGAATGCGCCCGCGGATCAGATAGCCCATCAGGACCGGAACCAATGTGATCGCCAACCCCGCGGCCGCGGCCATCGTGTAGGTCTTGGTGAACGCCAGCGGCGCGAACAGCCGGCCCTCCTGCGCCTCCAACGCAAACACCGGCACGAACGACAGGGTGATCACCAGCAGGCTGACGAACAGTGCCGGGCCGACTTCGATCGCCGATTGCGCCATCAGCTCCCAGCGCGCACGCCCCTGCACATCGGCTCCATGGCGGTCGCGGTAGTCCTCCAGATGCTTGTGCGCGTTCTCGATCATGACCACCGCGGCATCGACCATTGCGCCGATCGCGATCGCGATGCCACCCAGTGACAGCAGGTTCGCACTGACACCCTGGTAGCGCATCACGATGAACGCGGCGAGCACGCCGAGCGGAAGGCTGATCACCGCCACCAGTGCCGAGCGCAGGTGCCACAGGAACAAGGCGCAGACCAGCGCCACGACGATGAACTCCTCGACCAGCTTTTCGGTGAGGTTGTGCACCGCATCGAGGATCAGATCGGAGCGGTCGTACACGGTCACGACCTCGACGCCAGGTGGCAGGCTGTCCTGCAACTTCTCAAGTTTGGCCTCGACCGCCTCGATCGCCGCCAGCGCATTCTTGCCCGAGCGCAACACGACGATGCCACCGACGGCCTCCCCTTCTCCGTCCAGTTCGGCGATACCGCGACGCAGGGTCGGCCCGCGCCGCACACGCGCCACCTCGCCGAGCAGCACCGGCACGCCGCCGGTGGTCACCGGTACGCTTTCGAAATCCTCGCGGGTCTGCAGGTATCCGGTGCTACGCACCATCACGTCGGCCCCGGCCTGCTCGATCACCGAGCCGCCGGTGGCACCGTTGGCAGCGCGGATTGCCTCAATCAGTTGCTCGACCGTGACGCCGCGCACCGCAAGCGCTTGCGGATTGGGCACGACCTGCCACGCCTGCACCATGCCGCCGACGGTAGCGACCTCGGCCACGTCGGGGATGGTCTTGAGTTCGTAACGCAGAAACCAGTCCTGCAGCGCCCGCAGTTCGCCAAGGTGGTGCCGGCCGCTGCGGTCAACCAGCGCATATTGGTAGACCCATCCCAGCCCGGTGGCATCGGGCCCCAGCGTGGGCGATATCTCTTGGGGCAACTGGTCGCGTGCCTGACTCAGGTACTCCAGCACCCGCGAGCGGGCCCAGTACAGGTCGGTGTTGTCGTCGAACAGCACGTAGACGAACGAGTCGCCGAAGAATGAGTAGCCGCGCACGGCCTTCACGCCCGGCACCGCGAGCATGGTCGTGCTCAGCGGATAGGTGACCTGGTCCTCGACGATACGCGGCGGCTGGCCAGGCCATTCGGTGCGGATGATGACCTGGGTATCGGACAGGTCCGGCAGTGCGTCCAGCGGTGTGCGGAACACCGACAGCACGCCCCAGACCGCCAGCGCCAGCGCAGCCAACAGCACCAGTCCGCGGTTGGCGATGGAGGCACGAATGATGGCGGCGATCATGGCGCCGGCTCCACGTCTTCGGCCGTCGCCTCGCCGGCGTATTTCGGCACTAGTTGCATGTCCATGAACGGCGACTTGCCCGGCTTGTCGAAGTGCACTTCCGGCCGCATCGGGTCGTACCAGTACAGGACTTCGCGTTCGCCTTTCGCGTCCGGACGGGGGGTGCTGGTTTCCATGCCTTGCATCGGCGGCGCATCGCGCTCGGGTCCGCCGGCATTGAGCCGATCCAGCGCGCCCGACAGGCTCGCTTCCGAATCGATCAGGAACTGGCCCGACGCCACCACCCGCTCGCCACCGTCCAGTCCGGACAGAATTTCGGTGAAGCCACCGCCGCTGCGCCCGGTTTGGACTGCAACGGGTTGGAACCGGCCTTCGGGCGTCATCATGATCACCCGCGTCTGGTCGCCACCGCCGATCACGGCATCCGCGGGCACCAGCGGGTGCGCTTCACCCCCCGTCGGATCGAGGGTGACCTGGGCAAACATTCCCGGCGTCAGCAGGCCACTAGGGTTTTCGAGCACGATCCGCGCCTGCTGCGTGCGGCTGCCGGCCTCGATCTGTGGCAGCAAGGTTTCCACGTGGCCCTCGAACACCTGACCTGGCAAGGTGCTGACGGTCGCCTCCACCGGCGTGCCGGGCACGATTTCGCCGACACCGGCTTGAGGAATCGCCGCCTCCAGCCACACCGTGCCGGTGCCGTTGATGCGGAACAACAGCGTTCCGGCCGATGCGGTGGCCCCCTCACGCGTGGCGATCTCGGTAACCACCCCGTCGACCGGTGCGCTCAGCGCGATGCGGCCATTGCCGGTACTCGCGCCTGCAGGCACGCCAAGCACGCGCAGGCGCTCCTGTGCCGCTGATTGCAGCGTTTGCGCGGCAGCCGAGTCGGAATTGCGCAGCGCCTGTGCCTCGGCCAAGGCCGTACTCCAGGCCGGCGCGAGGATGCTGGCGAGCGGCTGGCCTGCCTGCACGCGCTGGTATGGCGCCTTGACGAAAACGCGATCGATGATTGCGTCGACCCGCGCACTCACGACCTCCTCAAGGCGCAGATCCCAGCCGATCGTGCCGGGCACGCTGATCGACCCGGGCAAACGGCCACGCTCGACCTGCACCGTGCGGACGCCTAGGTTCTGGCGCACGCCGGGAGCGATCGAAATGCCGGCGCCGCTTGCCTCGTCGACGTACTTGGGCACGAGTTGCATGTCCATGAAGGGCGACTTGCCGGGCTTATCGAAGTGCTGGTCGGGCACCATCGGGTCGTACCAGTACAGGATTTCGCGCTCGCCCCCGTCGGGAGCCCCGGCGGAGTCCGCGGCCGCAGGTGCGGACGCATCGCCTGCCCACCACCACCCCAGGCCGACGCCGGCCATCAGCACGACCAGCGCAGCGCCGGCCAGAAGAAAGGCTTGCCTGTGATTCATGGCTGCGGCTCCTCGGCCAGCAGGTAGGCCAGTGCGGCCCAGGAGCGCCCGAGCGCCTCCAGGCGTTGCGTGTGTTCGATCACCAGCTTCAGTTCGTCACTTCGGGCGTCCAGCCAGGGACGGATCGGCGCTCCGGCCCGATAGGCGGCCAGCGCGGTAGCGCTACGATCGCCGGCCAGCGGCAGCAGCGCGTAACGGTCGCGTGCCACCTGCCGTTTGAGCGCTTCCCATTGGGCCAGGTCGACGCGGATCCGGGCCGCCTGCTCCCGACGCGCGTCCTCGCGGACGGCCAGCGCCGCGTCGTACTCGGCCCGTCGCGCGGCGATGCCGCGGTCCTGACGGTTGGCAGTAAACAGCGGCAATTCGACGCCGAACTCCAGCATGAACATGTCGTCCCGGCCGTCACTGCGCTGGCCGTAAGAGGCGGCGACACTCCAATCCGGGCGCTTTTCCGCCTGCGCCAGATCAATTGCCGCCGCCGCGGTCTCGACCTGTGCTTCCGCCGCCAACAGCGGCCCTACCTTGTCGACTGCACTCAGCAGGCGCGTCTTTTGCACCGGCAGCTCGCTGAAGTCCGGCATGTCGGCGGTGACGTGCAACGCGGGGGCGCCGATCCACCGGGCCAGCCCGATCTGCGCCGCCTCGACCTCGGCCCGAGCCGCCTCGATCCGGTTGACCAGCTCCAGAACTGCTGCCTTGGCCGCCAACGCGTCGACGGCAAGTTCGCTGCCACCCGCAACGCGTGCACGGGCAAGGTCGCTGGCCAACTCGGCCTGTTCGCGCAGCGCCGTGACCTCATCGAGCTTGCGCTCGGCGGTCCAGAGCGCGATCCATGCTTCAGCGGTGCTGCGACGGATTTCGAGGCGCTCCGCACGCGCCCGTGCCTGGCGCTCGTCGACGGTCCGGGCCGCGAGATCCCGACGCGCTTCGCGCTTTGCGCCGGCTGGGACCTCCTGGCGGATGCCGATCCGCTTCATGGTCATGAAGTCGGCCGATGGATCGAACGCATCGGGACCGGTCACCGGCAGGTTGTCGATGCCGACCATCAGCATCGGATCGGGCAAGGCGCCAGCGCGCTGGAACTCCTGTCGGGCGGCGTCGACCTGGGCGCGACGGGCATCGAGCATGGGTGCACGCTCGACTGCCATTCGCACGGCTTCTTCAAGGGACAACGCAGCGGGCGCGGCAAGGCCGGAAGTGGACCAAGCAAGCAGCGACAGCAGCAGGCAGAGGCTTGCGGCACGGGCTGGCAGCCGCGCCGGGCAGGCGTTCGACAAGAAGGAAAACATGAGACCTCCAGAACACACGTCAACACGCACGGCGCGGCGCGCCGGCGCAGGATCAACGGCGTCTGAGGTCTAGATCAGCAGGCTGCAATAGCGCAGTCGTGGTGGAGGATCCGAGCGATCCACCGGCACTTGCCCTGCCAACGCATGGTGCGTCGGTGCCAGTGCGAGACGGGGTTCGAACTTGATCGGCGGCAATGCCAATGGCGGCACATGCGCGAAACCCGAATCGGGTGCAACCGCGCGGTCGGGCGAGCAGTGCTCGGCACAGAGCGCTGGCGCTTCCTGCACCATCTTCATGCCCATCTGGCTGCACTCGTCGGTCATCTCGGCCGGATCGGGCGGCATGCTCGGCAGGGTGCACGTGTAAGCCGCCATTGCCACCTGCTGGAACAGCAGGCACAGGATGACCGCGAGGGCGATCCATCGGCGGTGGCGACTGCGAGAATGCATGGTCAGTATGCTACGCCGGGAAACGATCCTTCGCATGGTGGACGCCCTGGCAGCACGCGAATGCTTGATCCTGATCAAGCCGGGCCGGACCCTCTCGATGCGGTTACCGCTCCAGAATGGCGTCCATCTGCTCAATCTCCCGACACTTAGCCGATCGGGTCGGATCAGATGAGGCAGCTCGGGCGACGCAGTGCCGGCGGCATTGAAGGCGTAAAGCGCAGGTGAAGCTGTGGGCACGCCGTCTCGTGCCGGAAAAAACTGCGCGTTGAGCCGCCTGGCCCCTAGCGATCTTATAGATGAGCCGCTGGAGCATGCATCAGCAGGTCAAGCGTAGGGCAATACTCTCCTGCAGGTACCCGGCTACATTCCGTCACCAGCCGCTCCAGGTCACGCTCCAGCTGCCGGAGCTCGTCGAGTCGCAGCCGGACATCGGCAAGCTTGCGCTCGGTCAGTTTTCGGGTCTGTTCGCAGGAGCGTTCACCTGTGAGTTTCAGTAGATCCGCGATCTCATCCAGGGCGAAGCCCATCGCCTGGGCACGCCGAATGAACTGAAGCCGCGCGACATCGGTTGGGCCATAGCGGCGCACGCCGCGGGCGGGACGGTCGGGCTCGTACAGCAGTCCACGACGCTGGTAGTAGCGCACCGTCTCGATGTGCACGCCGGCGGAGGCCGCCAGTCGGCTGATGGTGAACGTAGAGGGGCCCATCGCTTGACTCCGTACTCGGGTACGGAGGCTAGTATGCGCCCGTGGAAACGCCCTCAGCCAAATCGCCTGTTGCCGCCATCGTGGGTGCCAGCATTGCCGCCATTGGCGCGTCGGTCTGCTGTGTCGTGCCGCTGGCGCTGGTTCTCCTGGGAATCAGTGGTGCCTGGATCGGCAACCTGACCGCGCTGGACCCATGGCGGCCTTGGTTCACTGCAGCCACCCTGCTGCTGCTCGGGCTGGCCTTCTGGAGCCTGTACGGGCCTTCCTCCAGATGTCGCGCCGATGGCGAGTGCACCAACCCGCACACCCTGAAACGCCGGCGGCGCTGGCTGTGGCTGGCCGCGGTGATGAGCGGCTTGTTGTTGCTGTTTCCCTACTACGTGGTCTGGTTTCTTTAGGAGACGCTCGATGAGCAAGTGGGTATTGGCCGTGTTGGGCATCATGTGGGCCGGCGTCGTTGTGGCCGCGCCTGAGCAGGTTGTGCTCGACGCCGAGAACATGACCTGTCCGGCGTGCAGCATCACGATCGAGAAGGCACTTGAGAAGGTGTCAGGTGTGACCGATACGCAGGTCGACACCGAGGCCGGCACCGTGACGGTAACGTTCGATTCGGAACGCACGAGCATTCCGGCCATAGCAGATGCCGTCACCAATGCCGGCTTCGCGGCCAAGGCGAGAACGAACGGTGACTGACCTGCAGTTGCAAAGCACCCTGACCTGTCCGGAGTGCAGCCACCAGGCGACGGAGGCGATGCCTACGACGGCCTGCCAGTTCTTCTACGAATGCCCCGGCTGCGGAGCCGTACTGCACCCGAAAGAGGGGGACTGCTGTGTGTTCTGTTCGTACGGCACCGTGCCGTGCCCGCCGATCCAGCAGCAGAAGCCCTGCTGCGGATAATCGCCTCAAAAGCCCGTTGGAGGCGCACTGCAGAGATATGGCCCGCCGTCTACAGCTATCGGCCACCGACAGCGCTGGAGCTAGCGCTCACTCCCTTGTGCCAGGTGCAAACCTTGCCCGCAGCGTGAAGACCGCCACCCCGGCTGCCAGTACTGCGGAGCCGACAATCACTGATTCCACGGGCAAGGAGAACGCGAGCACCACACAGCCTGCCAAGCCGGCTGCGGCCAACCATCGTGGCCAGCGGCGCTCCGTGGCATTCAAGGTCAAGGCTGCCGAGTTGGTCACCGCGTAATACGTAAGCACGGTAAATGAACTGAATCCGATTGCCGAGCGAAGGTCGACAAACGCAACGGCCAGCGCAACCAGCAGACCCACGCCCAGTTCCGCGTGATGCGGCACACGATAACGTGCATGGGCGGCCGCGAAGAAGTGCGGCAGATCGCGATTGTTGGCCATCGAGAATACGGTGCGGCTGACACCGACGACCAGTGACAGCAGCACCCCGAGTGAGGCTATCGAGGCGCCGATACGGACCACAGGCTCCCACTCCGGCATGCCTCCGGCTGCGACGGCGGCAGCCAAGGGCGCGACCGCACCCGAAAGCGTGTCGAGATCGACTGCCAGCATGGCAGCAATCGCGACTGTGGCGTAGACCAGCAGGGTGATACCGAGTGCGATCGGAATTGCGCGCGGGATCGTTCGTGCCGGGTCAATCACTTCTTCCCCCAGCGTTGCCAGTCGCGCGTAACCGGCAAAAGCAAAGAACCAGAGGCCGGCCGCTTGCAGGACGCCGTAGGGGCTGGTACCGGTCCAGGGCTGCAGGCGCTCAGGCTCGATCTGCCCGCCATACAGCGTTGCGGCGATCACCGCCGCCAGCGAGACCAGCACCACGAGCACGATGGCACGCGTCAGCATGGCGGTCTTCTTGATGCCGAAGTAATTCACCGCGGTCATTGCCAGCACCGCGGTGACCGCGAGCGGCCGCGTCCGTTCAGGAGCGGCATAGCTCGCGAACGTGAGTGCCATCGCCGCGCAACTGGCCAGTTTGCCAACCACAAAACCCCATCCGGCCAGAAAGCCCCACAGCCCGCCGAGCCGCTTACGGCCGTAGACGTAGGCACCGCCCGACTCAGGATAGAGCGCCGCCAACTGCGCCGAGGACAACGCGTTGCAGTAAGCCACCAGGGCGGCGATCGCCAGCGCCGCCAGCAAGCCGGTGCCGGCGGCCTGCGCCGCCGGCCCGACGACGGCGAATACACCGGCGCCGATCATTGCCCCCAACCCGATCACGATTGCGTCGAACGTGTGGAGCTTGCGTGCCAGCCGGGTCGGCTCGGCGGGACTGGCCTGAGCTGGCGTGGTCATTGGACCGTGGCTCCAGCCCCATCACTGGCGTGGGCACCTGCCGGCGGAATCGGAAGATCGGCGCGGAACAGCGGCTGGTCGTTCATGAATTCCATGCCCTCCGCCGTTTGGCAAGCCATGCAGGCGACCTCGTGAGGAAGATCATCACAGCGCCGTTCACTACCGAACGCCTCCCGCGTACTGCTTTCCTATGGGATCAATCGACCGAAGGAGGCGCAGTGGGTGCCGAAATCCCTGGAGGTTTCGGGGCGGTCAGCGCGCTCAGATCCGCAAGCCCGAACGCCCGCTCCGCTTCGGCAACCTGCTTCACGGCATCGTCATAGCCATCCTCCCCGAACAACTTGTGTTCGAGTTCCTCGAACTCCTCCGACAGTTCGCGATAGCGCGCCGGCGTGATCCCCTGCTTCCAGGCCGGGAAGATGACCGTATCCTCGATTGCGGCATGGTGCTGATACATGCGCACGAAGTCCGTCAGTGTCGCTGCCAGAGGCGCAGCGGCGCCGCTGGCGATGTGGCCGCCGCGAGTGGACGCGGCAATGAAGTCCGTGATCTCCCGCCCGCGCTCGTGTTGGCTGATCAATGTCTTGGCGAGCACGGCATTGCGACCACCGCCCTTGATCAAGGCGGGGAACACATGCGCCTCCTCCAGGCTGCGCTCGTGGTAGTCCTCGCCAAATCGGCGGAACAGATCGGCCATCTGGCCCAGAGCGCTGGCCGGCACCTCGTCCCTGCCTTGCGTCAGCCGCGCCGCAGCCTCCGAATAGACCAGCAGAGCCCGGCGCAGCACGCCATGCTCCCGCATCAAGTCTTCGGCGGCGGTCACCGCCATCTCTTCGCCATGCTCTTGCGTCGGCCCGCCCTGCGCTGCGCGAGCGAACGGCGGCCCCAAGGCCAAGCCAAATGTGCTCACGCCGACGGCGACCATCCAGCGCCGACGGTCGGAATCGCAGGAATGATTGGAATGGCTGGCCATGGGGCACCTCCGACTTGTCGTTTCGTTAGTTGCTTACTGTTTCCACGCGCTCTCGCTGCGCTGCTCGAAATGGTTGTAAGCCGTGATGAGTCCGTTCAATACCTCGGCCGAGGTTTCGAACAGCGCCTGTGCCTTCGGGTCCGACACCTTGGCGGTGTCCTCGCGGATGTGCTGCATCGAGTCGTGCAGCATGTTCTTGATCTTCAGCGTGTGGTGGCGGGGGTCGCTTTCGGGATATTGCATACGGTCGTTCATCTCGATTTCTCCTGAACCGCAAGGGCCAGTTGGGTGAGTGGCTGTCATGCAGCCACGCTGCATTCGGAGTGGCGCACCATTCCGAAATCGGTTCCCCCTTCAATGAGACAGACGGGTCATCGGCGAGCCTCAGTTGACCTTTGCCGGCGCCACTCGGCGACGCTGCAGCCAGTGGTCGACGGAGTAGCGCCCGCCGCCGACCATCAAGAGAAACAGCGAACCCAGGAGCATCGCCATGTCCGTTCTGGCTTCGTGCTGGGCGCTCCAGAACCCGTAACGGTCCAGCTCGCGCAGGTTGAATATCCACCAGTCCTGTCCGAGCAGGATCGGCAGCTTGGTCGAGAGCAACGCCACGATCATGATGACGATCAGCGGAACCGCGGCCACTCGGGTGCACCATCCCAGAACGATCAACAGACCGCACACCGTCTCGACGACCCCGACGAACGGCCCGAAGAACTCCGGCCACGGAATGCCGATGTTCACGAAACGGCCGGTACCGAGGATCTCCGGGAATATCAGCTTCTGCAGCCCTTCGGGAAAGAACACCGCCAGCCCGACGGCGATCCGGATCAGGATGACCGCGCCGCTGTCGTTCGTCGGTTGCCAGGATTTCATGTCTTGCGCCCTCTCCGCGCGCCAGTGCGCTTGTTCTTGATGTCGGCGTCCGCCATTTCACCGAACAGCTCGGCGACGTGATGCCGGGCTGTCGTGACCGCCGCCTTGCCTTTGGCAGTCGCCCGGTAATAGCGCCGCATCGTGCGGCCGTTTCGCTCCTCCCGCACCTGCAGATAGCCACGCTCCTCCAGTCGATGGAGCATGGGGTACAGCGTGCCGGGGCCGATGCGGTATCCATGGTGGCGCAGCTCTTCGATCATCCACTGGCCGTAGATGTCCTCCTGGGCCGCGTGATGCAGGATGTGCAGTGGGATCAGCCCGGACAGCAGTTCGGTAGTCATATTGGATAACAATATCGTAAACCGATTACGATGGCGTGAAGGCAAGATGCGAACGGATACACCCGTCCTGTCGTGTCACTGGGTGCATTTTCAGAACGCTGCCAAGGAAGTTGCCCGCAGTCAGCCGGTCGTCGAGGCGAGATGAGAGAGGCAGGCGTCGAGAAACGACGAACGTCAAACCCCTGCGCTGCCGTTACGGCTCCCGTCTGAGCAAGGCATAGGCGAAGGACTGCTCGGCTCCGTCCGGCGTGCGGTGCTGCTCTGACACGGACGTGACAAGGGCGAAGGACGGACCCAGCGCGGCCGCGATTTCGTGCGCCGAGCGCCGCGTCACCGGCAGACCCGAGCACCGCTCAGGACCGTCCGGCGAGAACCCGCCGATCACGGCATGGCCGCCCGGCACGATCGCATGCGCGGCCTGTGCGGCGTAGGCCTGCACGTCGTCGGGCTTGGTCAGGAAATGCAGGACCGCTCGATCATGCCAATGAGTGTAGGCCGCCGTTGGGAGCGCCAACCGGGTCACATCCCCTGTGAGCCAAGTTACCCGACCGGCGCGCGGTCCCAGCCGGGCCCGGGCCACGTCCAGCGACTTGGCGGACAGGTCCAGCACGGCCACGGTGCGCACGTCCCGGTCGAGCAGATCGTCGACCAAGGTCGACGCGCCACCGCCCACGTCGATGACGCGGCTGTCCGGACCCATTCCGGCTTGCTCCAGAAGAGCCAGGGAGGTATCGAGGTGCCCCCGATACCAACTGACGGCCGTGGGTGCCTTCTGCTGATACACCGCTTCCCAGTGAGCGGCACGATCATTCGGTTCACCTGCAGTCATGCGCGCTTCACCAGACGGGTGCAGACAACTAGAATACTCTTGCACGGCGGTCAGGTAACAGCCGACAATTTCTGCCACCGCCGTGAGCATGAACAATCCGAAGGTTCTGATCGGTTCCATGACATTCCTCTCGGGCAGCTGGTCCGTTGCGCACCAGACTGTCCGTAACATTTGTGTGGCCGGAGCGCGGGAAAGGTCAGCGGCTCCGCGACGCCTGCGCTGATGGTTTCAGCGTCGAACCCGACCCGCCATCTGCGAGTTCTTCCAGTATCACGCACTCCGCCCCGGGACCGCCCGCACAGAGCTGATCGCAACTTTTTACGAACCCCGCAACGCTGCGTTCGAGTTCCCGCAGCTCAGCAAGTTTCCTGCGGATCTCCCGCAAATGGTCGTGTGCTAGATCACGCGCTTCCAGACAGGAGCGCTCGCGGTCCTGTACCAGTGAGACCAGAAGCCGCACCTGGTCGATGGGGAATCCAAAATCGCGGCAGCGGCGAATGAAAATCAACCGGCGCAGGTCGGCTTCCCCATAGGCCCGTTGGCTGCCGGCATCGCGGGTGGGGCGCGGCATCAGGCCGATCTGCTCGTAATAGCGAACGGTAGGTGTGCTCGTGCCCGCCGCCTTGGCGAGACTCCCGATCTTCAGTCCTGACGCGACCATGAAATGCCTCTTGAACTTCAAGTTACTTGAAGGTCTAGGCTAGTCCGCATCCCGCAACAAGGAAACTCCCATGAGCCAGATTTCTTCTCCGCCCGTGTGCTCCCTGGAAGCACGCGATTTCAAGGAGCGTGTGGCCTGGATTGCGACATTGAACGCCAGATCCTTGCGTGGCCATCGCCGCCAAGGTGCGACCTTGATCCTCACCTATGCCGGAGAAGCGTTCCCCGAGGTTCAGGAAATGGTCGCCCGTGAGCAGGACTGCTGCGCCTTCCTGCGGTTCGACCTGCGAAAAGCCGCCGAGACTGTGGAATTGGGCATCACGGTTCCAAACGGCCAGGAAGACAACGCCGACGCCCTGCTGGCTCCGTTTCACGCCGCGCAAGAAGCGTCTGACGCCTCATCATGCTGCGGAGCATGCTGACTTGACACCTTCATCAGTTAAAAGCGGGCGGACTATCGGAGCAACTGCCGCGACCGCCGCCATGGCTGCCCTCGCCTGCGGTGTCTGCTGTGTGCTGCCGATCGCACTGCCGGCGATCGCGCTGACGACCGCAGGAAGCGTGCTGGCCTGGCTGGGGAGCGCTCATGCCTGGGCGACAGGGCTGGCGGTCGTGCTGGTTCTGGCCGGTTGGCTCTGGACTTGGCGGCAGTCCTTGAAGTCCAAGGCGTGGCCGGCTTCCACAACGCTCTGGCTGATGGGGACAGCAACGTTGGCGCTGGGGGGTGCATTGACTTGGCCGCGTATCGAGCCGCTCGTGATCGGGGCACTACGCGGCTAGACCTCTCTTCACTAAGGCGATCCAGTTCCTCGCACGTGGTGGGCAACCAGTTCTCTGACAGGCGCGTCTCCTGCTGGGGAGATGAGCGCGCCGATGAAACAGCGAGCGCAAGAACCGCAAACACATACGTGATTGATCGGGACCTCATGGCAACTTCTCCTGGTGCGGGCCTGCGGCGAACTGCCCCCACGGCGATGTCGACACTATTGTCGTAATTCCTACATTCTGTGTGTTATATCTTCTACATGAACGCTTGGCTGATGCTGGTGAGCAGCGCCCCCGGCTCCAATCCGGCCGCACGGATGCGCATCTGGCGAGCGCTCAAGGCCAGCGGCGCCTGCGCTTTGCGCGACGGGGTGTATGTGTTGCCGCGTTCCGGGGCCGCAACTGCCATGTTCGAGGAACAGGCGCGGGCGGTGGCCGCGATCGGCGGCACCGCCCAGATCGTCAGCTTCGACAGCACGGATCCGAGCCAGCAAGCCGAACTGGAGCGCCTGTTCGATCACAGCGAGGACTACGCCGCGCTGTTCGGAAAGCTCGACGCGATCAAGTCCGGGCTCGCGACAGTCGACGAAATCGAAGCGCGGCGGCAGCTGGCGGCCATGCGACGCGAAGCCGCCGCACTGGCAGCGATCGACTATTTTCCGGGGCCGGCGCGGCTCCAGATCGAGCAGGCGCTCGCCGACGCCGAGGCCCTCGCCAACCGGCGCTTCTCGCCCGACGAGCCCCACGCGGCCTCCGGCCACGTGACCTCGTGCAACCGTGTCGAGTTCCAGGGCCGCACTTGGGCGACGCGACGGCGGCTGTGGGTCGATCGGGTCGCGTCGGCGTGGCTGATCCGCCGTTTCATCGATGCCGAAGCCCGCTTTCTCTGGCTGGAGCATCCGCAGGACTGCCCGGCATTGGCGTTGGGATTCGACTTCGACGGTGCTCGGTTCAGCCACGTCGGGCCGCGGGTCACGTTCGAGGTACTGGTCGCCAGCTTCGCGCTGGACAGCGACGAGGGCCTGGCCCGTCTCGGCGCGCTGGTGCATTACCTGGACGTGGGCGGCGCGCCGGTGCCGGAAGCGGCCGGGTTCACCGCCATCCTGACCGGCGCCCGTGCCCAGGCGACCGACGACGACGCGCTGCTGGCGGCGATGTCGACCGTGCTCGACAGCCTCTACGCGAGCTATGGACAACCAAGCCGATCAGATACGTCGAGCACCAAGCTAAATGAAAACGCCGTACCGGAGCCGTGAGTGCCCGCGCCGGTAAACGCCACCCTCCCACTCGATTGGAGATCTGCGATGAACTGCCGTCAATTCCGCTCCATGCTTTCCGTGGCCGCGATGCTGGCTTGGGCCGTTGGTGCGGCGCCTGCATTCGCTGCGAAACCCGTAGATCCGCAAATGATCGCCGAGGCGAGCGGCACCAAGCCGACCGTCGCCGACGATGGCGTGGTCCGGATCGGTTGGAGTCGCAACGATGTCGAGGTCACCGTCGACGGGATGCCGCTGCCACCTGCGGCCGGCCTGGGTTCGTGGGCGGCGTTCACCGCGACCGATACCGGGGCGATGGTCATGGGCGACACGGTGGTGTTCCAGGATGAGGTGGATGCCGCGATGGACGCGGCCTTCGCGCACGGTCTCGACGTCACCGCGCTGCACAACCACTTCTTCTACGATTCGCCCAAGGTCTACTTCATGCACATCGGCGGTGTGGGCGAAGCCGAGTCGCTGGCGGCCGGCGTCAAGGCGGTGTGGGACGCGATTCGCGCCGTCCGCACGGCGCGGCCGCAACCGGCGACCGGTTTTGGTGGCGACACGCCGGTGGCCGGCGAATTCGACGCCGACGCGCTTGCCGAGATCGTGGGATATCCCGCATCGGTCAATGATGGCGTGGTCAAGATCACGATCGGGCGCGGGGGGCGCATGCACGGCCAGGCGATCGGCGCCTCGATGGGGCTGACGACCTGGGCGGCATTCAGCGGCGGCGATGTGCTGGCCGCGATCGACGGCGACTTCATCATGACCGGCAACGAGGTGCAGCCGGTGCTGCGCGCCCTGCGCAAGGCCGGGCTGCATGTCGTCGCGCTGCACAACCACATGATGGGCGAGCAGCCCGGGTTCTACTTCACCCATGTCTGGGGCAAGGGGCCGGCGGCGGAACTGGCGCGCGGCTTCCGCAGCGCGTTGGACGCCCAGGCTGCTGTCGACGAGGCGGCAGCGCCGCACACGACTCATTGATCCTGTCGCCACGACGCGATTCCGTGAAGGCGGCCGAACCATGACGACACCGATCAGTGACGTGCCACTGTCCAACGGCGACGCCGCTGGCTATGCGGTGCCACGCGAGCCGTGGCTGCGGCTGTTCCTGCGTTTTTTGCGCTTCGGCGCGTTGGCCTGGGGCGGCCCGGTCGCGCAGATCGCGATGATCCGGCAGGAGCTGGTCGACGAACAGCGCTGGGTCAGCAGCGCGCATTTCAATCGCGTGCTGGCGGTCTACCAGGTGCTGCCCGGCCCCGAGGCGCACGAGCTGTGCGTGTACTTCGGCATGCGCTCGCGCGGCCGCTGGGGCGGCGTGCTGGCCGGGCTCGGCTTCATGCTGCCCGGGTTCGTGCTGATGTTCGCGCTGTCGTGGGCCTATGTACGCTACGGCCTGCAGACGCAGGGCGTGGCAGCGGTGTTCGCGGCGGTGCAGGTCGCGGTCGCCGCACTGATCGTGCGCGCGGTAGTGCGCATCGGCGAGCACGTGGTGACCGACCGCTGGCTGTGGGGCATCGCCGTCGGCGCGACCGCGGCGAAGTTGGCGGACATCCACTTCGGAATCATCCTGACCGTCGCCGGCGGGGTCTACCTGCTGGCGCAACGGCAGTTCCAACTACTGGCGTGGGCATTGGTCGCAGTGGCTGTGGCCGGGGTAATCGGCTACACAGTAGTCATGGACGGATTGACCGGCTTCGCGGTCCTGAGCGGCAGCGTGGCCGACGCCGAGCCCGTGCGTCGCGACGGCATGCCGCTGCTGGCGTTGTTCTGGTCTGGCCTGAAAGCCGGTTTGCTGACCTTCGGCGGTGCCTACACGGTGATCCCGTTCCTGCAGCGCGATGCGGTCACACAGGGCGCGTGGATGAACAACACGCAGTTCCTCGACGGATTGGCGCTGTCGGGCCTGCTACCGGCGCCACTGATCATCTTCTCGACCTTCGTCGGCTATCTGGGGGGCGGACCTTGGGGCGCGGTCGCGATGACCGTCGGCATCTTCCTGCCGGCGTTCTCGTTCACCCTGATCGGCCACGATGCGCTGGAGCGGCTGGTGCACCAGCCGCGTATCCGATTGTTCCTGGAAGGGCTCACCGCCGGTGTGGTCGGGTTGATCGCCGGCACCACGCTGGCGTTGCTCAAGGTCAGCCTGACCGGGCTGGAGGCGGTGATCCTGTTCGCACTGGTGCTGACAGCGCTGTTTGCGTCGAAGGCGAAGCTGGTGATACCTGCGGTGACCACCGCCGCGGCACTGTGGGGTTGGCTGTCTTCGTCGATCGACGTTCAGGCCTGAGCGCGCCCGCGCACGGCGGTTCGATCGTCCGCCACGTCCGAACGTCGATTGCCCCCGCAGTCGGGCTCGACACGCCGCTCGGGACTGTCCGGCGAGAGCCCTCCGGTCACCGCATACTGCCTGGCGAGCCGACGGTACAAGACAACGCGAGAGAAGCTAAAGCTATTCCTGCCATTGACGATCAAGAGCGCGTCCAGTGCCAGACGACCAGTACCAGTGCTCAAGAGAATCAATCAGTCGTCGAGTAGATCTATCGGTTCATCGCTATGGCCAGCGCGAGTGCAGTTCGTCGATGCGGTAGACGTGCGCGTGACCTGCGTCAGTGCCGCCCGCCTGGTCGCTCCAGTGCGGATGATCCAGCGGCAATTCCGGATGATGGTGGGAGACCACCGACGGGTCATGCTTCGGCCACACCCGCCACGCAACCAGCAGCCCCGCCAACGCCACGATGCTCAAGGCTGCCAACGCCGCGCCGAGCCCGAGCGCGGCTCCCAGCCAGCCGGCCAGCGGATAAGCGACCAGCCAGCAGGCGTGGGACAGTGAGAACTGCGCGGCAAATACTGACGGCAGATCGGTGGTCCTGGCGGAACGGCGCAACAGGCGCCCACCGGGCGTCTGCAGCCCCGAGTACGCCATCCCGAGAACTGTCCACGCAGGCAGTAGGGTCCACCAGCCAAGCCAGTTCGGCGCCATCATCCATAGCAACGTCGTGGCGAACAGCCCGAGCGTCATCGTCAGTGCCGCGGTCAGCATCACCCCTCGATCCGGGACATGGTCCAGCAGCTTCGGCAGCAGCAACGCCACCAGCATGGAGCCACCTCCGAAAGCTCCAAGGGCCCAGGCGACTTGTGGATCGCCGCCATCTAACGTGCCGCGCACGATTACCACGGTGTTGACCAGCACCATCGCACCGCCGGCGGCGGCACACAGGTGCAATGCAAGCAGTCCGCGCAGTCGCGGCGTATGCAGGTAGATGCGCATGCCGCGGAACGCTCTGGCATAGGGCCGCTGTTGAGAGACAGGGGCCGCGGCTTGCGGAAACACGGTGGTGAACACCAGCAACGCGGATACCGCAAAGCCCGCTGAGGTTCCACCGAAGAGCACGTGGAAGCTAACCAGGGTCAGCAGTCCTGCCGCAATGGCCGGGCTGAGCAGGTTCTCCAGGTCGTAGGCCAACCGCGTCAATGACAAGGCACGCGTGTAGTCACGCTCCTCGACAAGGATCTCCGGGATCAGAGACTGGAACAATGGAGTGAAGCAGGCCGAGGCGGATTGCAGCAGTGCGACCAGGAGGTATACCTGCCAGATATCGGTGACGAACGGCAGCGCCAAGACAATGCATGCACGGACGATGTCCAGCGTGATCAGTACGGCTTTGCGATGCGCCAGTGGTACAAACGAGGCGGCTAGCGGCGCCAACAGCACATAGACCGCCATCTTGATCGCCAGCGCCGTGCCGAGCACCGCGCCGGCGCGCTCGCCGGCCAGGTCGTAGGCCAGCAGTGCCAGCGCTACCGTCGCCAAGCCGGTGCCGACCAGCGCTACGACCTGCGCCAGGAACAATCGCCGGAAACCGGGGTGCCGTAGAACATCGATCATCGAGAGCATTCCAGTGAATCACTTCTGTGCCGAACCAGCTGTGAGTTGCCCACAACCAGAGTGTGCGCACTCGTCCGCCAGTTCCGCTGCGTGATCACGGCCTCGGGGCAAAGGCAATGATGGCCATGCCGCCCAAGGCAAGGCTGGCGCCCAAGACATCCCAGCGATCCGGTCGGATTCCATCGACCGCCCACAGCCAGACCAGCGCCATCGCGACATAAATACTGCCGTAAGCTGCATACGTCCGTCCGGCAGCTTGTGGATGCAGGCTCAACAACCAGACAAACGCCGCCAATGACACCGCTGCTGGCACCAGCACCCAGACGCCGGCGCGGTCGCGCAACCACAAGTAGGGCAAATAGCAGCCGACGATCTCGGCAACGGCAGTGATCGCGAACAGTCCTATGGTCTTGAACGGGTCCATGACTCTCCTGCCTCAGGATGTTTGCCTGAGTTCAACCAGCGCTGCACGAAGCACCCGCCAGGCCGAGCGCAGAAACATCATCAGCAGCGCCGCGGCAATGACCAGGTCCGGCCAGCCGGCGTCGAACAACCAGACGCCGATCGCCGCAAGCAACACCGCGCAGCCCTCCCACACGTCATTGTGTGAGCACTCCCACGCCGAGGCCATGTTCACGTCGCCATGGCGGTATGGGGTCAGCAGCCACAGACAGATGCCGTTGAAGGCCAGATTGACCATCGCTGCGATGCCGATGGCCTCGAAGATCGGCACACCCGGGTGCGTAAGACGCCAGCCGATCTGGATCGCGACCGCAATTGCGGCGCCAAGGATCAACACGCCTTTGAACAGCGCCACCCGGGCCTTGGCCCGACCGCTGGCGCCGATCACCGCCAGGCTCAGCAGGTAGGTGAGCGCATCGCCGAGGCTGTCCAGCCCGCCCGACAGCAGAGAAGATGAACCGCTGTAGATCGCCGCCATCAACATCATCACGAACATGGCGATGTTGATCGCCAGCACGATCATCAACACCCGACGCTGCCGCGCCTCCAGGGCGCGGATGTCGACGGTGCCGCTGCAGCATGAATCGCCCATGCGCTAAGTCTCCTGCAATGTCTGACGATTCTCCTCGCCCCGGTGCAACCAGCGGTAAAGCGTGGGCAACACCAGCAGCGTGAGCAGGGTCGAGGACACGATACCGCCGATCACCACCGTCGCCAGCGGCCGTTGTACTTCCGAACCCGCGCCGACGTTGAACGCCATCGGCAGGAAGCCCAATGAGGCCACCAGCGCCGTCATCAGCACCGGACGCAGGCGGCCCAGCGCACCGTCCACGATCGCATTGTCCAACGGATCCCCCTGCTCGCGCAGCTTGCGGATGAAAGCGATCATGACCAGGCCATTGAGCACCGCCACACCCGACAGTGCAATGAAGCCTACGCCGGCCGAGATCGACAGCGGGATGCCCCGCAGCATGAGCGCGATCACGCCGCCGGTCAGTGCCAGGGGCACGCCGCTGAAGACGATCACCGCATCTTTCGCCGAGCCGAACGCCATGAACAGCAAGCCGAAGATCACGACCAGGGTCAGTGGTACGACCAGAGACAGGCGCTTGCTCGCCGAGATCAACTGTTCGAACGTGCCGCCATAGTCGACCCAGTAGCCGGCAGGCAACTGAACTTCGGCGTCGATCCGTTGCCGCAACTCTTCCATGAAGCCGCCCAGGTCGCGGCCACGCACATTCGCCGTCACCACCACACGGCGCTTGCCGTTTTCACGGTTGATCTGGTTCGGCCCGAGCACGCGTTCGATGGCGGCGACTTCACGCAGCGGGACCGCATTCGGTGCACCCACAGTCCAGGCCGCCGGGCGTCCCGACTCATCCTGGTTGACATTCGGCATCAGCGGAACCGGCAGGTCGGCCAACGTTGCGGGGTCCTCGCGCATCTTTTCCGGCAGACGGACGACGATGTCGAAGCGGCGATCGCCGTCGAACAGTTGGCTGGCGACCTCACCACCCACCGCGGTAGACACTGTCTCCTGCACGGCGCCGGGGTTGAGCCCGTAGCGGGCCAATGCCGCGCGATCGGGAATCACCGTCAACAGCGGCAGCCCGGTGGTCTGTTCCAGCTTGACATCGGCGGCGTCCTGGACCTGCGCGGTCACCGCCTCGATCCGCTCGCCGACCTCGACCAACGTCTCCAGATCATCGCCGAAGACCTTGATCGCCACTTCCGCGCGTACGCCGGAGATCAACTCGTTCATGCGCATCTGGATCGGCTGGGTGAACTCGTACTTGTTGCCCGGGATCTCGCTCAGTGCCGCACTGATTTCTGCGATCAATTGCTCCTTGGCCTTGCGCTGGTCCGGCCATTCCGAGCGCGGTTTCATGATCAGGAAGGTATCGGCGACCGACGGTGGCATCGGGTCGGTGGCGACCTCGGCGGTGCCGATCTTGCTGAATACGCGCTCGACCTCGGGAAACTGCACAAGCCGCTCTTCCAGCGCGATCTGCATCTCCACCGCCTGTCCCAGTCCCGTGCCTGGAATGCGCAACGCATGCACCGCGATGTCGCCCTCATCCAGGGTCGGTATGAACTCGGTCCCCATCCGCGCGGCAAGCAGCCCGGACAGCACCACCAGCGCCAGAGCACCTCCTAGCACCCACGGCCGGTGCCGCAGCGACCACGACAGCGCGGGCGCGTAGCGTCGCCTGGCCCACTGCATGATCCGGTTTTCCTTCTCCTCGACGCGCCCGCCAAGGAGGATCGCAACTGCGGCGGGCACGAACGTCAGCGATAGCACCATCGCGCCAGTCAGGGCCAGCACCACGGTGATCGCCATCGGATGGAACATCTTTCCTTCGATGCCGGTGAGCGCGAAGATCGGTAGATATACGGCAGCGATGATGCCCAGGCCGAACAGGCTCGGCCGGATCACCTCCGCGGTAGCCGAGGCAGTCAGGTCGTGGCGCTCCTCGTTGGTCAGCACCCGGCCGAGACGGTGCTGCATTTCGCCGAAACGACGCAGGCAGTTCTCGATGATGATCACTGCGCCGTCGACGATCAAGCCGAAGTCGAGGGCGCCCAGGCTCATCAGGTTGCCGGACACGCCGCCACGCACCATGCCGGTGACGGTGAACAACATGGCCAGGGGAATCACCGCGGCGGTGATCAGCGCCGCGCGAAAATTGCCCAGCAGCAGGAACAGCACCACTATCACCAGCAGTGCGCCCTCCACTAGGTTCTTCGACACCGTCGCGATGGTGCGATCGACCAGGTCGGTGCGGTCGTAGACCGCGTTGGCCGACACGCCGGGCGGCAGGCTGGCGGCGGCCTCCTCCAGTTTCGCCGCGGTCGCCTGCGCGACCTCGCGGCTGTTGGAACCGACCAGCATGAACACAGTGCCCAGCACGACCTCCCGGCCGTTCTGGGTCGCCGCGCCACCGCGCAGTTCCGGCCCTTCGCCCACTTCGGCGACGTCGCGCACACGAATCGGCACGCCTTCGCGGCGGTCGAGCACGATGTCGCGGATCTCATCGAGCCCGCCGACCTGGCCGGGCACCCGCACCAGGAACTGCTGGCCGTTACGCTCAATGTAGCCCGCTCCCACGTTCTGGTTGTTGTCCGCGACCGCGGCGACCACGTCATGCAGGGTGAAGTCCAGGGCGACCAGCTTGGCCGGATTGGGCGTGATGTGGATCTGCCGGGCATAGCCGCCGATGGTGTTGACCTCGGTCACCCCCGGCGTGTTGCGTAGCTGCGGACGGATCACCCAATCCTGCAAGGTGCGCAAGTCGGTCGCCGTCCACGGTGTGCCGTCGGGCTTGCGCGCCTGCGGATCGGCATCGACGGTGTACATGAAGATCTCGCCCAGACCCGTCGCAGTCGGCCCCATCTCGGGCTCCAGCGCTTCGGGAATCTGCGACCGGATCTGCTGCAGGCGTTGCGCCACCAACTGGCGGGCGAAGTACAGGTCGGTGCCGTCCTCGAACACGACGGTGACCTGCGACAGCCCATAGCGCGAGATCGAGCGGGTGTAATCCAGCCCCGGCAACCCGGCCAGGGCGGTCTCGATCGGATAGGTCACGCGCTGCTCTGATTCCAGCGGCGAGTAGCCCGGCGCTTCGGTGTTGATCTGTACCTGGACGTTGGTGATATCCGGCGTTGCGTCGATCGGCAGCCTGGTGAAGCTCCAGATGCCCACCGCGATCAGGCCCAGTGTGGCGACCAGCATCAGCCATCGGTGCGCGATGGCGAACCGTATGATTCTTTCGAGCAACTTGATCCCCCCAGGTCGGTGGTCAGTGGTCATGGGAAGCCCCCGATTTCTCGATATCGGCCTTGATCAGATAGCTCTGCTCGCTCACGACCTGATCGCCCTTGTCCAGACCCGACAGGATTTCCACCCGTTCGCCGTCGCGCTTGCCCAACTCAACCGGCCGCACCTCGTAGGTGTCGCCCACGCGCACGAACACCACGTCCCAGTCCCGGAAGGTCTGCAATGCCGACAGCGGCACCACCAGCTCCGCAGGTTTGCGCTCGACCGTGATCCGCGCCTTCACCGCGGTGCCCGGCCGCCACAGGCCGTCGCTGTTGTCGATGGTGGCGCGGGCAACCGTGCTCTGGCTGGCGGTGGCGGTACCGGGCAGCACGCGTTCTAGGGTGGTTTCGACGGTCGCACCATCGCTCATGCGAGTGACCGTGACCGGCACGCCGGGGCGGATGTGCTGCGCATCGGCACCGAAAATGTGCAGGTCCACCCATAGCTGCGACAGATCGGCAATCTCGAACAGCGCGGTGTCCGCGCTCGCGATGCCGCCGACCGACGCGTTGCGTGCAGTGACCACACCGGAAATGGGCGCGGTGACGGTGTAGTTGCTGAGGCTGAGGTTGCTCTCGATCGTCGCCAGCGCCTGGCGCGCGCTCACCTCGTCGCCGACATTGGCACGCAGCGAGCGTATCGGGCCGGGGAAGCGCGCGGTGACCTCGGCCACGCGGCCTTCGATCGGGGTCAGCAGGCCCTGCACCTCGTGCTGGTCGGCAATCACACCCGGCCCGGCCGGTTCGACCTTGATGCCGGACCGCGTGGCCACTTCGGCGGCGATCACCGTGCGGCCTTCGTAGCTCGGGTAGGTCCAGCGCAACCGGGCGCCAGCGACGGTGGCGAGCACTTCGACATCGAACGAGTGCGGTTCGCCGACGACGCTGTCGGCCATCAGGCTGCCATCGGGCATCGGCTCGAGCCTGTGGTTCTCGGCGACGTTGCCCAGCCGGGTCAGCCGCACCTCCACCGTGCCGGCGGTGGCCGGCAGTGGTGCATCGCCCTTGTACAGCCACGCCTGATACTTCGGCGGCGTGCCGTCCTCGGCGATGGCCAGCTCAACGGCGTAGCCGTCCTGTTTGAGCAGGCGGCCGCCGTGCGCGCCTTGTTCCGGCGCCTCGGCCCCGGCGTGCTCGTCGGTGCCTTCATGGCCGTGCCCGTCTTCGTTGGAATGGCTACCGCAGGCAGCCAGTGACAATACCAGCGCCAGAACGCCGATCAGGTGGATTGGCTTCACGGTGAAACTCCTTGTTCGGTAGGCGCGGTATCGGCGGCGACGAACGCCTGGCCGGTCAGCCGCTGGATTTCGATCAGGGCGCGCTGGGCCTCCAGCGCAGCTTCCAGTTGTTGGCAGCGTGCGGCGGTGCGCTCGGCCTGCAACGTCGCCCATTCCAGGTAGCTCGCCGCGCCGGCGCGGTAAGCCTTTCGCGTGGCGGCCTCGGCCTTGTCCAGCCGAGGCAACACGTCATCCTGCAGA
This sequence comes from Luteimonas soli, assembly GCF_042648865.1. Classification (NCBI taxonomy): domain Bacteria; kingdom Pseudomonadati; phylum Pseudomonadota; class Gammaproteobacteria; order Lysobacterales; family Lysobacteraceae; genus Luteimonas; species Luteimonas soli. Next base: position 448,068 of record NZ_JBHRYA010000003.1, read on the forward strand.
CGCTCGACCTCGACCTCGGCGATACGGTAGCGACCGTGCGCTTCGGCCAGCGTCGAGTACAGCGACAAGCCCTTGGCTTCGCGTTCGATTTCCAGCCCGGCCAGTTCGGCCTGCGCGGCGCGGATGCCGGGCTGGGCGCGGCTCGCGCTACCCAGCGGAATCGAGACGCTGCCGATCAGGCCGAAGTCATCGCTGCCCTGCAGCCGGCGTACGCCGAGTTGCCAGTCCAAGTCGGGCGTGGCTTGGCTACGGGCGAGTTGCAAACGGGCCTCGCGAATGCGCGCCTCGCCGACGAACTGCGCCAGTTCCGGCGTCCGCGCCAGCCAATTAGCGAGCACCGCAAACTCGGCGACGGCGGGCAATGCCAAGGGGTCCCCGCCGGCCACCTCAAACGTGGGGGCACGCTCGCCCCACAATGCGGCCAGGTGCTGGCGGGCGGCCGCCTCGCGCTGCTGTGCCCGCGCCCGGTCGAGTTCGGCCCGGGCCAGCGCAGTTTGCGCAGTCAGCACCACCGACTCAGGGGAGGCGCCGGCCTGCAGCCGTTTGCGGGCTTCAGCGACAGTGCGTTCGCGCTGCTCGATATCAAGTTGAGCAATTTCGCTTTGGCGCTGTGCGGCGACGATTGCCAGATACCGACGCGCCACCTCGGCCAGCAGATCCAGCCGCTGTGCCTCACGCTCGACGGCCAGCGCATCGATCCGGCTTTGCGCCAAGGTCCGACGTGCGTCGAGCTTGCCGCCGCGCTCCAGCACCGAGGCCAGAGTCAGGGTCAGCTCGGCACGTTGCAGGCCACTGGCCTCACCGGTGCCAAACGCGTTCTCGATACTGGCACCGGCAATCAGCGCTGGACGCAGCGCGGCGCGGTCCAGTTCGGCTTCCAGCACGTCCCGGTGGGTGTCGAACAGGCGCAAGTTGGGATGGGTGTTGGCGACGCGTCGAAAGGCGTCGTCCAGGGTCAAAGAGTCGGCGGCGTGCGTGGGAAAGGCCACAGCACACACGACGACGAGCACGGCCAAAGCCGAGAGTCGCAAACGCATGGGGATTGCTCCGAATTGTTCGAGAGACAGGGGCCGACGTCATGCCGGCGTCGCAGTCACCCGAAAATCGGAGGCTTGAACGGTGAGGTCAGCCGTGCTTGCAGCGGAATCGGCGTTATCGCAATTGCCAGGAAGCCGGTCGGCGCCACGGCCGGGAGAGTGTCCAAGATGGGTGGAGTCGCCGCAGCCCCGCCGCAGCAGTGCACGAAGTGCAACAGCACGTGCAGGGTTGTGGCCCCGTCCTCATCCTGTTCACCGGCCACGACCAGGTCGGCATCCACATCGTCGGCATGCAGGTCATGGACATGCGTGCCGGGGGAATCGTGAGCAAGTTCGTCGTGCATCGCACCGGCGGCTGCCAAAACCGGCTGCAGCACCAACCCCAGCGCAAACAACCCCAGCACAAAAATGCGCAGGAACGGCTGCCAACGATGGGGGCGAAAATGGATCATGGCCGCGCAGGATACCGGTCGGATAGGGGTTACACAATTTCACGTGGCGAATCGAAGCTGCCGTCGCTCGCGGAGGTCCCAATGGGCCTGGCAAACACCTCAGGGACATATTCGGCGAATTCACGCCCCGCCCCCGCGTGAGCCTACGCGTCACGCGAGAACTTGCGGCTTCCGGACGTCGGCCAGTTCCGTCGGCCTATGATCGAACGCGATGCTGGCGACTGCGGAGCCCCCCGAAGATGGGCGACCGCGGCCGACTAGTGACGCCACGTCATCGAGCACGTGCCAACGGTTGCAGGTTGCCAGGAAAGAACTCTCGCATCAAAGGTCACCACCTCACGACTTCGGATCTGGGATTGACCTGCTTGACGATCATGCCGAGTTCCTTGTGTGAGCTATATCTTAAAGTCGTCATAGGCGATTTGCCCTTGTCGGATTCCGAGCCTATCAAGGAGATTGCGTGTCGCTGAAAGCATTGCTGGGGGTCCGCAAAGATAGAATTCACAGGTATGGATATCTGGATGACTTTGCAGCAGTCCCTCATGCGTGGCCTCATGCACCAGCCCTTGTATCAATCCAGCACCATGTTCGGCAGCATCCGATAACACCAAGTGCCATGTGAAGTTCGGATGGGTGTTCGCCAGCTCGGCCATCTCATCGACATAAGGTGCTTCGCGCAAGTTACGTGCGCCGTACCAGAAGTGGATGCGCTCGCTTGCGTCGCGGTCGAGAAGCGAATGGATCATGGCGCGCAGCGGGGCCATGCCGGCGCCGCCACCGATGAACACCTTCTCCTTCGTCCCCGGCTTGAGCGCGAAGTCGCCAAACGGCCCGCTGAAATGCACACGGTCCCCAGGCTTGAGCGAATACAGGTAAGTCGAACCCTTGCCAGCGGGCTGGCGCTTCTTCCCCTGCCCGCCCGGGCTGAAGCGGACAAGCAGGGTGACCTTCCCGCCGGCTTTCTCCACCGGCAGGGACAGCGAGTACGATCGCCGTACCGGCTCCCTGGATGTCAACGTCGGCGGCAAGTCGAGCGCGGCCCAATCCGGGCGATGGTGCTCGGGATGATCGAGATCGTGCCGCTGCAGGGAGTACCCCGGCACGTGCACCTGCAGATAGGCGCCCGGCTGGAATTCCGATGACGCCAACGCGGCATCCGGTTCGAGCACGATTTCACGCAGGAAAGGCGTCACCGCCTCCACGCTGGCCACTGTACCTGTGCGTTCGGTCCACAGCGCGGCGCCACCCGCGACTTCGACCTGAGTATCCGAGCGCACCGGCACGTTGCACGCAAGGCGATAACCCAACCCCAACCGGCTCTTGTCCAGGTGCTCGCGGTCGGCGCTGGTCGGCTTGGGCGCATCGCCGCGCACGCGCACTTCGCACAGGCCACAGCTCTGGCCCCCGCCGCAATTGGACGGCAGCTGCAGGCCATTCCTGCCCAGTGCAAGGTAGACAGTGTCGCCCGAATGCGATTCCACCGAACGCAGCCTCGCGCCGCCGGCAGCAAACACGGTCAACTCATGGCGCGGCCGCCAGCGCGATGGGATGAACTCACCCAGGCGAAAGCTGGTCACCAGCAGCCAGATGCCCGACAGCGCAATCCACAATCCGCCTGCACCGGCCATCACGATCAGCGGATTGTTGAAATCCTGCTGCCGGGTGTAATCCATGAAGTGCAGCATCATGGCGAAGTCGAAGATCCGCCACGTGCTGCTGCGCCGTTCGAGGATGCGGCCGTCCTGTCCGGACAGGTACAGCGTCGTACCGTCGTCGTCGGCGAACGCCACGCGCCAGAGTGGGCCGGCATGACCGCGCGCCTCCCAGATCGTCTCTTTCATGAACTCCGGCGACGACGCCCGTCCCTCGCCCACGTAATCCGCCGCCGCGATCGCCGCGATCGCATCCGCGGTCACCGGCACAGGCTGTCCGTCGTCGACGCTGGCAAGCCAGCTTCCGTCCTTGTCGCTGAGCCGGTACACCGGCCGATCTCCCAGCCAATGGGTTTCGATCACCTGCACCGGACGCGTGGCCGCTGCAAGGATGGCCGCCGGGGAGACGGCGCTCCCGGGCCAGTCGGGCGTGTCGCCAGCCGGCGCGCGGTGATGCACGTTCTCCACGGCATTCTTGTCGAGCAGGCTCATGGTCAACCCGCTGCCCAGCCAGATCGTAAATTGCAATGCAACGGCCAGGCCGATCCACTTGTGCAGCTTCCGGATCCAGGGCGTCATGCGTCCACCCTCTTGCGGAAACTGTAGAACAGCAACCACACGCCGCTGAGCGCGAACAGAAAACCTACCGATGCCGCAACCCGGAACAACGTGTTGTGGACGTCCGTTCTCTCCTCGTAATCCATGATGTGGAGCATCCAGAGGAAATCGAACAACCGCCAGAAATCATGCCGCGTGGCCAGCAGTTCGCCCGTCTGCGGGGAAAAATACAAGGCGGTGTTGATGCGATCGCCGAATCTGGCTTGCCACATGGGAAGCGCGCGGGTCGCAACTTCCCTCGGCGCTTTGTGTATCAACTGCAGCGACTGCATCGGTGCTTCGCCCTGGTAGGTAGCCAGGGCCAGCCGACGCGCCGCAGACTCGTTGATCGGTCCGATCGTCGTGCCGGTGCGTGCATCGACCAGTTCGATGCCGGCGCCATGGTGCACCTCGTAGATTTCGCGCCCCAGCAACTGCCTGAGACGAAAGCCGTCCATGCCTGGATAACGCTTACCGATCACGCCCGGATCGATCAGTGCAGAGTCTCGTGCAAGCGCGGGTGCTTTCGAATGCGCCAGATGGTCGCCGTGGATGTAGTCGATCGACATGGCGGTCATGTAGAGCCCACTCACCGTCCACAGCAGGGCCTGTGCGCCGATGAACAAGGCAATCCATTTGTGGGCACGACGTGCCCAGAATGCGGGTTTCATAAGTGGTTCCTGCCGGTACAGGCCGAAAGGGAAACCTGGTTCCTCCCCGGCACACTCACCGGGAAGGAACCAAGCCGGTTACCAGCGGTAGGTCAGCTTCGCGTTCCAGCGACGGCCGAGCAGGTCGTAGGTCATGGTGTCGGTGTTGGCATCGGTATAGCTCTGGATGAAGGGCGCTTCCTTGTCCCAGAGGTTGTCGATTCCAAACGCGATGTCCATTGCCTCGTTGACGGCATACTTCGCCTGGACGTTGTGGTAGGTCAGACTTGACACGTGATCGCCGATATCGCCCTTGGCGGCATTGATGTCGTCTGCGGAGCCGATGTACTGGATGCTGTACGACCCCGACCACGGGCCTTGCACCAGCGTCAGCGCACCGAACGAACGCCAGTGCGTGAAGCTGCCGCGGCCGCCGGTGATGTTGCCGGCATAGTGGATCTCTTCCGCCTGCGGGAACGGCCTCACATCGTAGTTCTTGAGGTAGGAGAAATCCCAGTTGAGCGTGGCATCGATCCCGCCGATACCGAACTGGTAAATCGCGCCCAGGTCGATGCCGGAGACCCGCTCGCTGGCCGCGTTGACCGGCTGCGCGGACAGGTAGTTGATTTCTCCGGTCAGCGGATTTCGGGTGAAGTTCGACGGTGAACAGAACTGGTGTGCCAGCCCCGGCGTGTTGTAGCAGACCGCCAGCTTCGTCGATCCGTCGATGCGCTGGATCGCGTTGTCGATCTTGATGTTGAAGTAGTCGAAAGTCAGCGTGAGGCCTTCGGCGAACGTCGGGGTCCAGACCGCACCCACTGTCAACGTCTCGGCGTCCTCCGGCTCAAGGTTGGGATTTCCGCCGACCGTCGTCTGGATGGCTTTGCCGAGCTGGGTATAGCCGGCAGGAACCCCGGACGCCTGACAGTTTTGATAGACGACCGACGAGCTCGGCAGGCTGGCCCAGCCGCTGCATGGGTCGGTCGTGGTCAGGCCTCCTTCGGAGACACCGCCGAACAGTTCCGGCACGTTGGGAATGCGGAACGCCGTGGAATAGTTCGCGCGCAGCTTCAGCGATGGCACGATCTGCCAGTCCAGGCCCACTTTGTAGTTGGTGTCACCGCCGAACAGGTCGTAGTCGGAGTAGCGCACTGCCGCGTTCAGCGCCAGAGACTGGGCGAGGAACTTGTCCTGTAGCAACGGGATGGCGACCTCGGCGAAGATTTCCTTTGCCGTGTACTCGCCGGCAATCGAATCCTGCTGGTTGGTGTTGGCGATCCCCAGCACCGTGAGCGGATCCGGATCGCGCCAGCCGCGCTCCTTGCGCACTTCGATGCCGGTCGCCACGCCCACCCACCCTGCCGGCAGTTCGAACAGTTGGCCGCTCAGGTTGGCGGTGAAGCTCTTCTGTTCGTTCCCGCCGACGTCACGGGTCGTGTACAGGATGTAGTCGAGGACTTCCTGAGTCACGTCGCCGTAGCCCAGGTAGTCCGCACACGGGATGGCGGCGCCCGCCGCATTGCTGCAGATCGCGGTATTGAGCGTGTCGTCGACGCGGTCGAGGTTGGCGACCTTGGTCGAGCCATCCTGGCCGGTATTGCGGCCCCAGTTCACCGCGGCCGACCAGTTCCAGTAATCGCCGAACATGCCTTCCAGGCCCAGCACCGTGCGGAACGTGTCGACGTCCTGGTAGAACTCGCGTGGGCCGGCCTCCTTGAGGCTCCTGCGCTGAAGCAGCAGGTCCTGGCCGGTTGGGTTGGTCGGCTGGTTGGCAGCGATGTTGATCGGCCGATAGATGCCCAATGTGCCGGGCGTCGCCAGCTGGTCCGACTGGCGGTTGGTGTACATCAACTCGGTGAATGCGGTGACGTTATCGGTCAGGGAGAAGTTGCCGAACGCGCTGAAGCTGAGGCGCTTGATCGGATTGACCGCATTGAGCATCGAGTACGAGTTCTGGTTGTGCTTTTCGGGCGAGTATGGCTCGTAGAAATCGCCATCTCCGCCAATCTCCTGGTTGAAGTTGATGCGGCTTCCGTCAGGAAGCAAGGCGCGGCCGCCGATCGTGCTTGAGCTGCCGACGCACTGGAGCTTGCCGTCAACTTCGCCCAGGCCGCACGGGGCGCGATCTGCCATGTTGACCGTGCCGCCCTGGGAGTAGTTGATGGCGGTCATCAATGACCCGCGGTCATTGGACACGCCCCACGCAACGTCGACGGCGCCATCCTCTCCGTCCTGCTGGAACGTCTGGCCATAACGCACCGAGACTTCGGCGCCGTCGAACTTCTTCTTGGTGATGATGTTCACCACGCCCGCCACCGCATCCGCACCGTAGATGGCGGAGGCGCCGTCCTTGAGCACTTCAATGCGCGAGATCAATGCGACCGGAATGATGTTGAGGTCGACCGAGCTGTTTGCGCCTGTGCCCCCGTTGACGATGCGACGACCGTTGAGCAGGACCAGCGTGCGGCTGATGCCGAGGCCACGCAGGTTGACCTGGGTTGTGCCATAGCCGTTGTCCGCCCAGTATGCATTGGTCTGGTTGCCTGCAAACCCGGCCGAGGCCGGCAAACGTTGCAGCAATGTTTCGACAGAAGTTGCGCCCGATCGCTCGATCATCTCTTCATCGATGACGGATACGGGACCGACGCCTGAAATGGCCGCACCCTTGATGTGGCTGCCAGTCACGGTGACGGCGTCGAGGGTGGTTGCCTTGGTTGCCGCTTCATCCGAGGACTGGGCAAAGACGTTGGTCACGATGCCGGCAGACAGCAGTGTGCCGATCGCCAACGTGAGTTGGCTGCGGTTACAGAACATGGGGAACTCCTCAAACGGTTGTCATTTGAACTTGTCGGAGAATGCCCAAGCAACGCGATACGCATGCGTACGACGAGTGCTCACGGCAATGAAGGCCGCCTTGCCGGCAGCCGGACAAGTTCAACCGATGGGAGGTCGAAAGACGGATGAGAGTGAGCTTTTCCCGACCGTTGTCGGATCGGGCAATACAGGGATGTAGGCAAGCCAAGCCGTGCCAGCCGGCGGCACCTTGTGGGCAACCGAAACCTTGAGGAGATCGCAGGTACAGCTACACCCGGCATCCGTGCAATCGCAACCCTCATGCCCGTCGTCGCCCTGCCCCGGGGTTTCGACATCCGGGCAATCGGGGGCTGATGCGGTCGTTACGGTCGTTGCGATTGTTTCGGTCGCGCCATGGTGCGGGTCGCCCGCCTCATGATCGCCGGCATGCAGGTGCTGTACGGCACTCGTGGCCATCGCGCTGGCCTTCCACAGCCCCGCGCTGCCGTCGAGGCAGAACGCCAGGACCAGCAGGTAGCGAAGCATGGACGGGAGCTTGAACATCGGGATGCGCCGGCGCTTCCAGGTTGTCTATACCACCAGATACCACGGTAATAAACGCAATGTCAACCACAGGCGACTCCCTGCCCCTTCATGCGAGAACCGGGCGATCAGCCATCTTCCATGGCTTGTATAGACATGTCATGCTCTGGGGCATGGAGAAGCCAAAACCGCAGTACGTCAAGCTCAAGCACTACATCCTTCACCAGATCACCAGCGGGAAATGGCCGCCCCACAGCCAGATCCCCAGCGAGAACGACCTGGTGGCCCAGTTCAACGTTTCGCGGATGACCGTGAACCGTGCATTGCGCGAGCTCAGCGATTCGGGCGCGGTGAGCCGGGTGCAGGGCGTCGGTTCGTTCGTCGCAGTGCCGAAAGTCGACTCGCCGATGTTCGAGGTACGCAGCATCCGCGACGAGATCCATGCACGCGGACAGGTCCATGTGGTCAACGTCCTCGTTCGTGAGCTGGTCGCTTCGCGCGCGGTCACGACGCGAAGATTCGACCTGCCCGTCGGCAGCAACCTGTTCCATTCGCGTCTCCTGCACTTGGCGGACGGCAAGCCGTTGCAGCTTGAGGACCGCTTCGTCAACCCCGCATGCGCACCCGACTATCTCGACGTCGACTTCACTGTCGAGACTCCTCACGAGTACCTGACGCGGATCGCCCCGCTCGAACGGACCGAACACGAGATCGAGGCCGACGTGGCCAACGCGAAGATCGCCAGGATACTTCGCATCGAAGCTGGCGACCCGTTGCTCATCCTGAGCCGACGCACCTGGTCGCGAGGCCGTGTCGCCAGCCTTGTCCGCCTGACCCATCCCGCCGCCATCTACCGTTTCGTTGGCGCATTCCAGGTGGGTAGCAACCAACATTCCTGACGGAGTTCCCATGGACACTGGCATCAATCCCGCCGTCTCCGGCCCGCGTGTCGTCCGCGCTCCCCGGGGAGGCTCGCTTTCCTGCAAGTCGTGGCTGGTGGAAGCGGCCTATCGCATGCTTCAGAACAACCTCGACCCCGAGGTAGCGGAGCGTCCTGACGACTTGGTCGTCTACGGCGGCATCGGCAAGGCGGCCCGCGACTGGGCGAGCTTCGACCGCATCCTGTCTTCACTGCGATCACTGGAAGCCGACGAGACCCTGCTGGTCCAGTCGGGCAAGCCGGTTGGCGTCTTCCGCACGCATCCCGACGCGCCTCGCGTCCTACTGGCCAATTCCAACCTCGTGCCGAATTGGGCCAACTGGGATCACTTCAACGAGCTCGATCGCAAGGGCTTGATGATGTACGGCCAGATGACGGCAGGCTCCTGGATCTACATCGGCTCTCAGGGCATCGTACAAGGCACTTATGAAACGTTCGTCGAGCTTGGCCGCCAGCATCACGACAGCGACTGGTCGGGCAAATGGGTCCTCACGGCGGGCCTGGGCGGCATGGGCGGCGCACAACCCCTTGCAGCCAAGCTTGCCGGCGCCAGCTGCATCGTCATTGAATGCCAGGAATCGCGGATCGATTTCCGCTTGCGCACGCGCTACCTCGACAAGAAGGCGCATTCGATCGAAGAAGCCCTCGCGCTGGTGAAAAACGCCGGGTCGCCCGTGTCGGTCGGCCTGCTTGGCAATGCGGCGGAGCTGCTGCCCCGCTTCGTCGATCTGGCACGTCAGGGCTGCGCCAGGCCGGCCGCGGTGACCGACCAGACCTCCGCCCACGACCTCGTCAACGGATACCTGCCTGCAGGATGGTCCGTCGATCGGTGGGATGCCGCACGCGCCGACTCCTCGCAGCACAAGACCCTGCAAGCCGCCGCGGCGACCTCATGCGCCGACCACGTTCGCGCCATGCTCGATTTCCATGACATGGGTGTGCCCACGATCGATTACGGCAACAACATCCGCCAGGTCGCCCTCGACCAGGGCGTCGCCAATGCATTCGATTTTCCCGGTTTCGTACCTGCATGCATCCGGCCGCTGTTCTGCCAGGGCAAGGGGCCGTTTCGCTGGGTTGCTCTGTCCGGCGATCCCGAGGACATCTACCGGACGGACGCCAAGGTCAAGGAGCTCTTTCCCGATGACGCCCCGCTCCATCGCTGGCTCGACCAGGCGCGCGAGCACATCGCGTTCCAAGGCTTGCCTGCACGCATCTGCTGGCTGGGATTGGGCCAGCGCCACCTTGCCGCCATGGCGTTCAACGAGATGGTGCGCTCGGGCGAACTGAAGGCTCCGGTAGTGGTGGGTCGCGACCATCTTGACTGCGGGTCCGTGGCCAGCCCGAACCGGGAAACCGAAGCGATGCTGGATGGGTCCGATGCCGTGTCGGACTGGCCGTTGCTCAACGCAATGCTCGCGGTGTCCGGCGGCGCCACCTGGGTCAGCCTGCATCACGGCGGCGGTGTGGGGATGGGGTTCTCCCAGCATTCGGGCGTGGTGATCGTGTGCGATGGCACGGACGAGGCCGCCAGACGGATCGAGCGCGTGCTGTGGAACGACCCGGCGACAGGCGTCATGCGTCACGCCGATGCCGGTTACGACCTGGCACTTCAATGCGCCGAGGACCATGGCCTCAACCTACCTTCAATCACCGGATGACACCTCAATGTTGACGCTGACGCCAGGACAATTTTCGCTGTCCCAGTTGCGGTCGATCGCAACCCAGTTCACTGCGATCGGCTTACCTCCTGCGAGCAAGCTGGAGGTGGATGCGGCGACGCGCACCGTCGCATCGATCGTCGCTGCAGGAAAACCGGCCTACGGGATCAATACCGGCTTCGGACTGCTTGCCAGGATTCACATCCCGGAAAACCAACTCGAGCAGCTCCAAACCAACCTCGTGAGGTCCCACGCCGCGGGCACAGGCCCCTTGCTGGACGATGCAACGGTTCGCCTGATCCTCGCGCTGAAGATCGCATCCCTCGCACGCGGCCATTCCGGCGTGCACTGGGAACTGCTGGAAAGCTTGGTCGGTCTTTACAACGCGCAGGTTTGGCCATGCATTCCTTCGCAAGGATCGGTGGGGGCCTCTGGCGACTTGGCTCCCCTGGCCCATCTCGCCCTGGCAGCGATGGGCGAGGGATCGGTCCGGGTCGGCGGCGAGGTGATGCCAGCAAGCGAAGGCTTGCGGCGCTCGGGCCTGCGACCGATACAACTGGGGGCGAAGGAGGGTTTGGCCCTCCTCAATGGCACGCAGGTCTCCACCGGCATCGCGCTGATGTCGCTGTTCTCTGCCGAGCAGGCGTTCGCTGCTGCCGTGCTCGCCGGCGCCCTTACCGTCGATGCTGCTTGCGGCTCCGATACGCCCTTCGACGAACGCATCCACGCGCTACGCGGCCAACCCGGTCAGATCTACGTGGCCAGGCTGTATCGGGATCTGCTCGATGGCAGCGCCATCCGTGAGTCCCACCGCTTCGAGGATTCCCGCGTCCAGGACCCCTACAGCCTGCGTTGTCAGCCCCAAGTCATGGGTGCGTGCTGGGATGTGCTGGGCCAGTCGGCCAGGACGCTGCTGATCGAGGCCAATGCGGTTTCCGACAATCCGTTGCTGTTCCCGGATACCGGGGAAGTGTTGTCTGGTGGCAACTTCCACGCCGAACCGGTTGCATTTGCTGCCGACCAAATCGCCATTGCCGCCTCGGAGATCGGTGCGCTTTCCGAGCGGCGTATTGCATTGCTTGTCGACGCCCACCTCTCCGGCTTGCCTGCGTTCCTGGTCAGCAGCCCGGGCATCAACTCAGGGTTCATGATCGCCCATGTGACCGCTGCGGCACTGGCCAGCGAAAACAAGACCCTCGCACATCCTGCCAGCATTGATTCGATGCCGACTTCAGCCAATCAGGAAGACCATGTCAGCATGGCCACGTTCGCTGCCAGGAAATCCGGCGATGTCGTTACCAACGTACGCCTCATCGTCGCCATCGAGTTGCTGGCCGCCTGCCAGGGCATCGAGTTTCGGCGACCCTTGCATTCATCGGAACGACTTGAGCAGGTTTTCGACCTGATCCGCATGGCGGTCCCCAAGTACGACGAGGACCGCTACTTCGCACCGGAAATAGCTGCATCGGATTCCTTGATCGGATCTGGTCAACTTGCTGCACTCTTGCGCACTGAATTCCCAGACCAGCTGGACTGATGATGGAAGGTTGGCATGGTCGTGTCGACGACCCGGGAGACCTTGAAACATTCCGATGGCACCAGGTTGTTCGCCCCTTCGACAATCTGGCGATGCCGGGAATCGCATTGGTTGGTTTTGCCAGCGACGAAGGCGTAAGACGCAACCATGGCCGTGCGGGAGCCGTGGAAGGACCATCGGCGTTGCGAAAGGCTCTATCGAACCTGCCGGCGATTAATTCTTGCTCCGTATACGACACGGGTGACATCACTTGCCTCGACGGCGATCTCGACGGTGCGCAGAGTCGGTATGCCGATCGTGTAAGCCATCTGCTTGCGAAGGGTCATTTTCCCCTAGGCATGGGGGGCGGTCACGAGATCGGCTTTGCGAGCTATCTGGGGCTAGCTAGGAGCGATCGCCCGGGTCGCATCGCCATCGTCAATCTGGATGCCCATCTGGATTTGCGCGATGAGCCAGCGGGGACGTCGGGAACATCCTTCCGGCAGGCCATACAACATGCCCGCGCGCACGAAATTTCGTTGGATTACATCTGCCTCGGAGTAAGCGCATCCTCGAACACTCAACGGTTGTTTCGTAACGCACAAGAGGCTGAGATACACCTGTTAATGGACCATGAAATGACGCAGTCGAGCTTGGACAGCAACATCGATCAAGTATTGCGTTGGCTCGAACCGGCGGATTCCATCTACCTCACCATCTGTCTTGACGTCTTACCGGGTTACGTCGCTCCAGGCGTAAGCGCACCAAGTCCCCGGGGGGTTCCGTTGGAGGTCATTGAGCCGCTCATCTCTGCCATCTCAGCGACTGACCGACTCAAGGTTTGCGACATCGCAGAACTATGTCCACGGCTGGATATCGACAATGCTACTGCCCGAGTTGCGGCCCGCTTGGTCTATCAACTTGCGACGGCAAAGAGCGCACGTCCATTGGCCTGACCATGTGGCCCTCTCAATCGTACTGTTTGCGTTAGGGCAGCGCTGATCATGTAGCCGCGGCACCTGCGTGGTCGACCGATCTGGTTCGAACGACCTTGCTGGTGTGATCCAAGGCAGTATCGAGTTCTCGTTTCGGGCGCCCCGGGCCGCTTGTGCGGCCACACGGCACCGCTGGGCGCAGCTATCCCACGAACCGGACACGTGCCAGGCACAGGTTCGCCAACCCCAGCGTCACGAAGCTGCGGTTGGCATTCTTCTCCAGCCCGCGGTAGCGTGCCTTGGCAAAGCCCTACAACGCTTCACCACCGAAAACTCGTGTTCCACCCGCGCCCGGATCTTCGACTTGTTGCGGTTCCGGCTGTGCTCGACTTCACCCTACCCTACAAATGCTGGGCAAACGGGACAGTGGTTCCGTCGCGTTGGACCAACTCCACCGTATAGGCCTGCTGAGTGCCGTCTGGCATTTCCATGCCAGGGGAACCGGCCGGCATACCCGGCAGCACCAGCCCCTTGGCGTCGGGGCGTTGAGTCAACAGGCGCTGAATATCCTGAGCCGGGACATGGCCTTCCACGAAGTAGCCGGCGACTTCTGCGGTGTGACACGAGCCCTTGCCGTAGGGCACGCCGACGTGTTCCTTAATGGGATTGAGGTTGTCTTCATTGCGCACTTCCACAGCGAAACCAGCATCACGCAAATGCGTGACCCAGAGTTCGCAACAGCCGCATCTCGGGCTCTTGTGCACGATCATGGCTGGCCATGCCTGTGCCTTTTCGGCGATGGCCTGGGTCGAAGGCGACGCCGATTCCACCATCGGTGACGTAGCTTCGGGTGACCGCGCGCAGGCCATCATCGTGGTGGCCCCAGCCAGGACTCCCAGCGTCATGAGAAGATTTCGGATGCTCATATCACCTTCCTGCTTAATGTTTGGGTCGCGATGACCAATGGATGTGAACGATTTTCCAGCCAGCCAATGTCTGCTTCAGCACCATGGTTTCCGTGCTGAGCAAGATCATGGCCTTCCCATCTTTCGTAGTGTGAAACTCAGTTTCCGTGCCGACCCAAGCCATGCCGCCGTCTACCCGCGCAGCCCGTTGCTTGACCTGACTATGTGCAGTCTTGAGGAAAGCTGCATCGTGGATGGCGTGCCCGCCGAGGTACTCGGCACGTGAATGCTCCGCACCGCCGCTTTCAAGAATGAGTACGTCGTCGGCCAACAATGCACCCGCACGATCCAGGTCGCCGGCGTGCATCGCGGCCGAGAACTGCTCGACCACTGCCACGACTGGTTTGGCCTGATCGCTGACGGTGACGACCGGCGCCGCAGGCGTGGCGGGTTTCGGGTCGTGTGCCAGTGCGAGCATCGGCAAGGCCATCAGAACCGCCAGCCACCACGAGGCGTTGAAGTGGGATTTCATTCGGAGTGATCCTGTCGTTGAAGAAAGGAAGAGCTAGTGCTGATGGCCGTCGTCGGCGTGCTCGGCCGGGGCCGGATCTGGCATCTGCATGCCGGCGTGCTCGTCCACTGTCAGTGCCGGTTCGGTGGTCTTTTTCGCAGCAGGCGCCTTGTCGTCGTGGAGTGGTGTGCCCGAGGCATGCGAATGCGGCTTGGTCTCGCCGCCGGCTTCGTCAGCGTCCATATCCATGCCGACATGCGGGTCGACGGCTTTGTCCTGGTGTGGGGGAGTGCCGGGCGGATGCGCATGCGGCCTGGCTTCGTCGTTCGGCATGCTTTCCATCTGGCCGTGTTCATCGCCCTCTTCGTGATGATCGTTCGCTTCGCCTGCCGCATGCGCATGACCGCCGGTTTCACCACCGCCGTGGGAGTGGCCTCCACTACTCGCGACCAGTGCCTGATACTGCTCGGCATTGAGCTTGGGCAGGGTTTGCAGGAAGGCCGCCATGTTCCAGATGTACTCATCGTCCATGCTCTTGCCCCAAGCCGGCATGCCCGACGCCTTGATGCCGTGCTTGATCACCCAAAATGCTTCTCGCGGGTCGACCATGTGTTGCGTAAGGTCCGGGGGCGCCGGGTACAAACCCTTGCTGAGTTCGGTTTCAGTCATGCCCGGGCCGAGATGGCAGCCCGTGCACATGGCGTTGTAGTTGCCGGCGCCCTGCTTGATTCGTGCTGGATCCGCAAGGTCGGGCAATTGCAGATCATTGGCACGGGCTGCAATGGACCGTTCACGCAAGGTTTGCAGGACTGAGTACACCGGCCGCGTATGTGTGTCATCGGCACCGATGTTGTAGAGCCCGGACCAGATGAAAAGACCAATGATCAGCAGCGATAGCAAGGCAAGTACAACGACAGTGATGAGCGAATGGCGTGTGACGATCGGCATGGGTGATTTCTCCTGGTTAGAACCAGATACGGAAGCCCGCGACCACACGGGTGTCGTTGATGTCCTCGCCCTCTGAGCGGCGAAGATCCGCAGTTCGGCCGAAGGCGCGCTCGTGGATGACGCCGATGTAGGGCGCAAATTGGCGGGTGATCTCGTAGCGAAGACGCAAGCCGGCCTCTGCTGTGCTCAGTCCTGAGCCAATGCCGCGGCGTTCATCGTTCTGTCCGTAGAAATTTATCTCGACCAGAGGCTGCAGGATCAAGCGATTAGTGAGCAGCGTTTCGTACTCGACCTCGAACCGGGCTGCGGTTTGACCTGACTGGCCGATGTAGCCGGTCGCTTCGATCTCGAATTTGTACGGAGCCAAACCCATCACGCCGATCGCGGCAAAGTCTTGCGAAGCACCCGGTTTGAAGTCATGACGAACGCCGGCAACCAAATCCCACCAGGGGGCAATGCTGCGGCCATACAACACTTCCAGATTGGCGCTTTCGGTTCGGCCGTCGACGTGCTCGCCCTCGGTGCGCAGCCAGAGGCGATTGAGATCCGTGCCGATCCAGCCCTGCCCTTCCCATTCCAAGCCAGTGCCCGGATCCGCGTCCCAGGCTTCGAGTCGGTCGAGCAACACGTAGTATTGAATGCTGTTGTCGTGTACGGGATGATCGCTCGGCGGCGGCACTGCGGCAGCACGGTCCGCGTCAGTGATGACGGGAATTGGCGTGCGCGGCTCGGCGGGTGCCTTCTCCTCGGTGCCATGCCCCATAGCGGCGTGGTCCACCGGGGCAGCCTCACTCGGCATTGCACTCATGTCGTGCTGCATTGCCGAATGGTCGACTGGCTCCTGTTGGTTAGCAGGCATCGGCATGTCATGTCCCATGGCGGAATGATCCATGGCGGAATGATCCGTTTCCGTAGGGGGTTTCGGCTCGGCGGTGCTCGCGGGTGCTGACGTCGTTTGATGGCCCGCATGCGTTGAGCTCGCAGGCTTCTCGCCGGCCTTCTGCTTGGCCTGAGTTGTCGGCTCCGCCGGCATTGGCATCTGCATCTTGGAGTGGTCCATCTCCTGAGCAGAGACAGCACTGGGCAGCAGCGCCAAAGCGATGGCCGCGTTCAACACGCCGGCACGGAGACTGTGGGGTGCGGTCATGATGTTCATTCCTCCACCCGCACTTGCCGCATCATCCCGGCCTCCATGTGGTAGAGCAGATGGCAGTGATACGCCCAGCTTCCTAGGGCATCGGCTCGTACGCGGTAGCTGCGCTTGCTGCCAGGCGGCATGTCGATGGTGTGCTTGCGCACGAGGAATTGACCTTGCTCATCCTCCAGGTCACTCCACATCCCATGCAGATGAATGGGATGCGTCATCATCGTGTCGTTCACCAGCACGATGCGGAGACGCTCGCCGTAGTTGAAGCGCAGCGGTTCGACCTCGGAGAACTTCTGACCATTGAAGCCCCACGCGAACTTCTCCATGTGCCCTGTGAGATGCAGTTCGATATCGCGCCCCGGATCGCGGCCGTCGGGATCTTCGAACGTGCTCTTGAGCATCGCGTAACTCAGCACGGTGCGACCGTTGTCGCGCAGACCAATGCCCGGGTCCTCGAGTTTGGGAACCGGCGCCATCGTTTGCATATCGACCAAGGGGTTGCCCGTCTCACTGGCCGGATGGGTCAGCATGCCGGCGGCGCCATGGTCCATGCCGCCCATCGAAGCGCCCGCCATCCCGGCCATCTCGTGGCCGCTGTGCTCCGCAGCTGTTGCTGGCGGCTTTGACATCGCCGACATGTCGTGGCCCATATTGGCCCCACAGCCACCTTCCATGCCCTTCATGGCACCCATGCCGTGGCCGCTTCCCATTCCGCCGTGGCCCATGTCGGCCATGGTCAGAATTGGTCTCGGATCCACCGACGGTACCGGCGCGCGCAAGCCTTCACGCACCGCCAGCGTGCCGCTGACATAGCCGGTACGGCCCATGTCCTGGGCGAAGATCGTGAACGCATCCTGGCCGCTGGGCTCGACAATGACGTCAAAGGTTTCGGCCGTGGCGATGCGAAATTCGTCGACTGTGACCGGGTGCACGTACTGACCATCGGCTTCCACCACCGTCATCTTCAAACCGGGAATGCGCACGTCGAAATGGGTCATCGACGAGCCGTTGATGAAGCGCAAGCGCACTTTTTCTCCGGAGCGGAACAGCCCTGTCCAGTTGCCCAGCGCCGTGGTGCCGTTCATCAGATAGGTGTAAGTGTTCGCGTTGACGTCCGACAGGTCCGTCGGGGTCATCCGCATCTCGCCCCACATCTTGCGATCCTCGATCGTGGCGCCCAAGCCTTGCCGCTGCGCGTCCCGGAAGAAGTCGCCGACCGTGCGCTTGGAGTAGTTGTCATAGCCGGCCATCTTCTTGAGCCGTGAGAACAGCGCGGTTGGATCCAGATCCGTCCAATCGGTCAACATCACGACGTAGTCACGGTCGAAAGCGAACGGCGCAGGCTCGATAGGATCGATCACCAGTGGTCCGTAAAGGCCTGCCTGCTCCTGGAATGCCGAGTGACTGTGATACCAGTAGGTACCGCCTTGGCGGACGGTGAAGCGGTAGTGGTAGGTCTCGCCGCGACCGATGCCGGCGAAGCTCAGGCCGGGCACGCCGTCCATGTTTGCGGGGAGCAAAATGCCGTGCCAGTGGATTGAGGTTTCATGGCCGTGGATGGAGCCGGCCGGTAGCGCGTTTGAGACCCGTAGATTGACCGTCGTGCCCTCGCGCCAGCGCAGCAGCGGCGCCGGGATCGAACCGTTGACAGTGATCGCCGAACGGACCCGGCCGGTGAAGTTCATCGGGGTCTCACCGATGGTGAGATCGAACTCGGTACCCGAGAGGACGTTTGTGTTGCCGAGGGACTGCAGTGCCCAGGTAGGCTTCGCCCACAGACCGAGGCTGGCAACAGCCCCACCTGCCGCGAGGCCTTGTACAAAGCGACGCCGCGACGGCCTGAAAGGCCCGCCGCCGTTGCGGCCGAGAGAATCGGAAGACATGGGAGCTCCGTGTAAGCATCAAGAAAGCCGGTTCCCCATGAGGAACCGCCGTACCCGCGGCGCAGACACCGTGCGCGGGCAACTCAAAGCGCGCCGTGGGCGCGTAGAGACGCTTAGCCGATCGGAGGTCGAATGAGATGAGGTGCTGCAGGCTCCGCATGACCCAGCAACAAAGGGCGGACGCTGCGGTCATGCTCGAGAATTGCTGGCGTGCTGATATCCGCCACCAGAGTCGCTTGAACGCCATGCACGCACGCGCAACGGCAAAGCCCGGATTTGCAGCAATCAGGAGATGGCGACTTCACCGGCGCTGGATCTGGAGCGGCGGCGGGCGCCACGCCCTGGGCAATTTCTGTGCTCGCTCTGTGGTGCCCATGGCAGGGCATCCCCGGACCTGCGACATCCTGCACACCAGCCGAGGCCGCTTGCGTTGCCGTTTTAAGCATTAGCGGCATATGCACGGCTGCCGCAGCTGCGCTCACCCCATTCAGGGCAAGAGACAAGCTGAGCAACACCCGCAGCAGGATAGACCAAACCGACATATGCCTACTCTAACCGGGATATCCGTGGCTTGGGTATAGCGATTGTGAACTCTGAACAAGGTCTAGGGTTCATCGATACCAACCGAACGAATTCGCTCCAACCGCCTTGTTACCTCGACGTCTTGGCGCGCCCTGCCCCTCCCAAAGCTTGTTCAGCTTGCTTGAGCAACGCCTTGCGCTCGGGGAGAGACAGCTCGTTCCACCGGAACAAAAGTTTGGCGAGCAATTCGTCTTCAGCGTAGAGGAACGCCGCCGGGACGTTGAGAGCCTTCGCCAGACGCTTGGCTGTAGCCAGCTGGGGTTCGTGCTTGCCGCGTTCGTACTGATTGATTCGGGGAGAGGCCACGGCGGGATCCAGGCCGGCTTTCACGCCCAGTTCGGCCTGAGTCAGGCCCGCGCGCTTCCGCGCCTGAGCCAGCCGGAGGGCGAAGACTGGATGTTTTGCCGCGCTATTGGCCACTGCCGCTCCCCAGAGAAGCCCTAAGGATGGCGGAAGTGACCTAGGCTTGGATACTAAGTTATTCTTAGTTTCGGAACAACCGAGCTGGAGAAGCGGTAGTGACACAAGCGCCGGCGACAGTCGATGAACTTGGTCTCCAAGGCTGCCTCTACCTATGGGCACTCCTGACCGCTCAGGATCGCAGGCTGCCGGTCGCCCCCACCCGGCGGATGGCGTTGGTCGTACTGGCTGCGCTTCACGAATGCGGCGTCATCGCCGTCGCCGATGCCGACAGCGACTGGGAACTCAAACCCGATGTCCGAATCTCTCCGATCGAAGGCTTTCAATGGCGTTTGACCTGGACGGTTTACGAGCCTCGCCTGCTTACGACCGCGCTTGAGGACTACTTTGATACCCTCGAGCGCGATGATTACCTGACTGCTGTTCGGCTACGCCTGTGGACAGAACTAGGATCAGCCGAAGCGGAGCATTTCTTCGAGCAGCAGTTGGTCAAGCACAAGTTTCCTGCAGAGTGGGCGCAGGACATGGCCTTCGCATACCGAGAGAAAACGCCGACACTGACGATCGCCCAGTGGCGTTATTGCGCTTGGGCTGCGGTCCGGCGCGGTGCATCCATGGCGCTGCAGCAGAGCCCACAGGCAGAAGGCTTGCGGGAAGCAATTTACCAAGAGATTCGATGCCGGGCCGTTTCCGTCGCCAGAGGCGTCTGGGGCGGATGCTCGTTCCCTCCACATAACCCACAGCCCGACAATGCTCTGGGGCGGGGCTTCGTCCACCATCTGACAAAACTGGGCCTTCTGTACTGGACGGGATGGCCAAGCGTCGAAACACTCATCCAAAGCGAACTCTCCCTCGCCCGGCGTTAAGCCGCCTTTGAGAATCAGGCTGTCGCCAATAGTGCTTCCTGCTGCTCGAAGATCATGCAGTTCGTAGCGACAATGGCCTCATCGATGTCATTGGGACTAAGCTCCTCACCCGCCGTCAGGTTTGGCAGTAAATGGGTCAGGATGTGGTTCATCAGAGTGGTAAACCCCTGCATTGTCATGCCCGATCCATCAGGCAGGCCGTTGTCGGTGCGTGCTTGAGCGATACGTTGGAAGATCATGTCGGCATCGGAAGCTAGGCGATACCCGGCGCCCCAAGGTATGGGCGCGAAATGCTCAGTGAAGGACGGCCCATTGCCGGGATAGTGCAGGTACAAGTCGTAGCATTCAACCGCGGCCTTGAAATCCGTGATGCCGGTTAGCGGCTGGAAAACGTAGGTATCCGCCATGAATCGGCCAACGATTTGACGCTTACCTTCGGCAATGTATGTCGAAATGACAGTTTCGAGTTCCGGCTGCCCTACAAGAAGCCAGACGCATTTAATGCGATACAGCCGCCACATTTCGTTATGAACGCCGATCAGTAGCTTATACAATGCATCCTCTAGTAGTTGGGCTTCGTCAATGAAGATGACTACCTTCTTCTTCTCCGATCTGGACGCAGCCTCTACCAGGCGTCCAACGAACAATTGGCGCCGTTCTTCCGGACTTCGCTTCTTCGTCGGTCGCTTCATCGACGTCAATAGGTCACCCCAGAAGATGCCTTCCGATATCTGCTTGTGGGGTAGAACTTCGGCCGACACGACCCCAACGCTATTGCCTAACCATTGGCGATAGTTCGCCATGAAGTAATCAACGGCATGGCTCTTGCCTATGCGCTGGAGACCCGGCACCAGAGCGCCGACGAGGTTCGAATTGATCCAGCCCACGCATACGTTGACGAAGGATTCCAGCGCATTGGTCGGCATTACGTAATTGTCGAGTTCTACCGGATGCATCTGGATCTCCTACTTGAGCTTGATCCAATTCTTCTTAGCCACTCGATCCTTCGCATCCCGTTCTCGGTTTGGAAAAGGAGGATCTGAAATCTTGCCGGCCTTGGCCAGTTGATTCGCTGCCGACTTACGCTCTCCCGCCTCACGTTGCCTTAGGTGCTTGAAGGTTTGCAGCATGTCACTTCCCGGCTTGACGACAAGCTTCTCAACCTTGTTGGCACGACGAACGATCTGTCGCTGTTCCAGCGTATGGGGCGTCAAATGCCAAGGCGGACCCGCTTTCAGGATTCCCAACGGGAGCTCGCGGTGCCCGCGTCGCAAGTAAGCACGGATCAAACGAATATCTCCGTCGATATCAACGACGATTCGCACCTTTTTCCCGATCGAATCCGTCATCTTCCGCAGAACATCGTTCGTGTAACGGGCACCCCACAGCTCAACATAGGGCGCACGGTGAGACTCGCCCCCACCGCGAACGGTCTTGATGTACTCCAGTTGCAAGAGCCGTCGAGCAACCTCCTGGGGATCCTCGATACGTCTCAGCGGCGATACCGTCTGTCCATCCCACATCCGAATATATTCATTGGGACTGCGATTCACCAGATCGGAATGTGGATCTGCATTCGAATTTGCCAACATGACGTCAATTACCTGATCCAACTCATCAATGGTAATTGCATGCTCGACCGCAGCCTTCAGGGCACGGTCGCGGTCTTCCTTTGGGCCTTTGGGGTTGAAGCCAATCGGTAAGCGACGGAACCCATGGGTTTCCAGCGACTGGTTAAGACGCTCAATGAAGGGGCGGGCGATGGGATGGCGAACACGGCCATAGTTGAGGGTGGCACCAAGAACAGTCGTGAGCCCTCGCATCGTCAGCTTGGCGGTATTTGCCTTCGCATTATCGAAGCACACAAGATCAATTAGACGACCGCGGGCGCGCGGCCCAATGCCAGAAGGGAATCCCGCTCCTTCCTTGTAGGACAAATGCGGCAATGTCAGGATCTTTGGCTCCCATGGGATCAGTGCATGGACGAACGAGCGCATAACTGAAATTGCGGGGTAGTTCGTGCTTCCAAGGCGATAGGAATAACCAAGAATTGCGCGGCTTGAACGGTCTATCAAGAGCAGAAGCCACAATCGCATCGGGGTCGTGTAGACCCACTCGCCGCGCCGCCCGTGCGCCTTGATGACGAAATAGAAATCACCGTTGTGGCCATCATGTTCGGTTTCTTCAAAGGGTCGCAATTGCTGCGCCCCCGATGGCTGGGCTGTTAGAGGCCCTGAGAATGCACCTGAACTTTCTTCTTCGTTCCCACTTTTCGCCGAATAATGTTCCTCACGCATTCGATCGATGAAGCGCACGAGTGCCCGGGCACCCTGATCGTCGGTGTTGAATGGGTATTGATTTGGAGCGCGAACCTTGGCGCATTTTTTCAAGAATTCTGCACGAATCGCTCGAGCGATCACCGTCGCTGATCTGCCCCCCGCGCTAAGGGCGTGTTTCTCGACATAACGATATAAGATCTCGTGTTCGGCCATAAGCTGCATGAACGCCCCGGCCAAGCCCTTGGTTTGCGCCGCCAGTTCTGGGTTGACCGGCGACTTGCGCTTGTAGGGGGCGATCGAAACCCCTGGGATCAGCGCATGGAATCCATACATGTTCCCGCTTGGTCGAACCGTAAGGCATCGTTCCAGCATGCGATAGATCTGGCTCTTGGTATAGCGATGATCCTTGGCGATCGCGGCGAACGATGTGCCGTTAAGGTAAGCCGTCACCGCCTTCTTGCGACGCCTGTATTCGGCTAGGTCTTCCGCGGCAATATCTTTATCGCGCGGTTTCTCCCAAAGGGTTGTATCCCGAAGCTCCGGAGCGATGGCAAGGCGCTCGGCGACGCTCATGGCACGCTCAATATCGTGTTGGATGCCAAGGCGTGGTCTGCGAGATTGGCTGTAATCCGACCCGAATGGATCAGCCGGGCAATTTCCGTGTTGACGACCCCTTCGAACCTGGACGTGAATAGCGTCATGACCTCCGACCAACTGGCTCTTTTGACGCGTTCCAAGTGTGTTATCAGGGCCGTCGCTAACTGCTCGTCTGCGGGCTGATTCATGGCGATGAACGGCTGCAGCTCCTTGAGGTTGCGCACATAGATGAGTCGGCTGCGCATATCTGACGCCTGCCAAATCTCGCATTTCAGCTTGGACGCCTCGATCGAACGTTTGAGAAGGTCGAGAGGACATTTTTTGTCGCGAGCCAGCGCTGCGTCATGAAGCGCGACCCCGAATTGCTTGCCGGAACGCCGTCGTGCCCAGAAATCCAGGGGGCGCCGCTTGCCCTCCAAGGGCATCAGTTCAATGTCAATAGGCGGCCGCTCGCAGAACCATGCGACGTCTGGGTCGAATTCGAGCACCAGCCAAGCATCGTACTGGGCAGGACCAATGAGTTGCACCCGACGATCCAGCCTGCCGGACCAAGCTACGAAGACATTAGACCGCCCGAACTGGGCGTCGGAGATCTTTCGAGGCTTGAATTGCGGACTGGCTTCGACCATGAGCGGTGCTCCGGACTGAACCCGCAGAAAGGGATACGGATTTATGTCCGTCAAGTCAACCGCAATGTTGTATCCCGTGTGTCATATGTCATTGTTTTTATTGATTTTTAATAGAGTCGTGGTTGAGGAACCGGACACCTCCCGGTCAACTACACGGGCCGGCCGGCCAATGCCGTCGCCATCAACGGTGGCGTGCCCGGGCCGCTGCTGCGCTGGCGCCAGGGCGACACGGTCACGCTTCGGGTGGCGAATCGCCTGGGCGTGGATACCTCGATCCACTGGCACGGGATCCTGCTGCCGTCGAACATGGACGGCGTGCCGGGACTGAGCTTCCACGGCATCCGGCCCGGCGAGACCTTCGCCTACAGGTTCACGCTGAAACAGGCCGGCACGTACTGGTACCACGGCCATTCCAGCCTGCAGGAAGCCAAGGGCGTCTATGGCGCGATCGTGATCGAGCCCGACGGGCCCGATCCGGTCGCCGCCGACCGGGACTACGTGCTGCTGCTGTCTGACTGGAGTGACGAGGATCCGCACGCGATCGTGCGCAAGCTCAAGATCAAGCCCGACTACTACAACCGCTACAAGCGCACCGTCGGCGACTTCATCCGTGACGCACGCCGCGATGGCCTCGATGCTGCACTGCAAGATCGGGGCGCCTGGGGCCGGATGCGGATGAGCCCGACCGACCTGGCCGACGTCAACGGCCTGACCTACACCTTCCTGGTCAACGGCGCGACGCCCGCCGGCAACTGGACCGGCCTGTTCAAGCGCGGCGAACGGGTCAGGCTGCGCTTCATCAACGGTTCGGCGATGACGTACTTCGACGTGCGCATCCCCGGCCTGCGGATGACCGTGGTCGCCGCCGACGGACAGCCGGTGCATCCGGTCAGCATCGATGAATTCCGCATCGGCGTGGCCGAAACGCTGGACGTGGTGGTCACGCCGATGGAGGACCAGCCGTACACGGTGTTCGCCCAGGCGATGGACCGCAGCGGCTACGCGCGCGCCACGCTGGCGCCGCGGATCGGGCTGGAAGCGCCCGTCCCCGCCCTCGATCCGCGCGCGATCCTGACCATGGCCGACATGGGGCATGGCGATCATGCAAGTCACGACATGTCCGACCACGGCATGAAGATGGACGCGCCGGAAGCAGGAAAGCCGGCGCCGCCTTCCGCGCACGACCATGCCGCGATGAACCACGGTGCTTCGAAAGACGAGGCTTCGATGAACCATGCGACGATGGACCACGCTGCCATGGGGCACGCAGCACCGCGCGATGCCGCAATGCAGATGGATCATTCAATGCACGGCGCCAGCGGCGCGAACACGATGATCTCGCACCCGGCCAGCGAAACCGGCAACCCGGCCGTCGACATGCAGACGATGACTCCGTCACGCGCGCTCGATGATCCCGGCATCGGCCTGCGCGGCAATGGCCGCAAGGTCCTCACGTACGCCGATCTGAAAAGCGCCTTCGACGATCCCGACCCGCGCGAGCCGTCGCGCACCGTCGAGTTGCACCTGACCGGCAACATGGAGCGCTACGTCTGGGGTTTCGACGGCATCCGCTTCTCCGAGGCCGAGCCGGTCCGCCTCAACTACGGCGAGCGCATGCGCATCGTGCTGGTCAACGACACGATGATGGAGCACCCGATCCACCTGCACGGCCTGTGGAGCGACCTGGAGGACGAAGCCGGCAACTTCCACCTGCGCAAGCACACGATCAGCGTGCCGCCCGGGCACGTGCGCAGCTATCGTGTCAGCGCGGACGCGATCGGGCGCTGGGCCTACCACTGCCACATGCTGCTGCACATGGAATTGGGCATGTTCCGCGAGGTACGCGTCGAATGAGGCCCCCCGTCCTCGCCTTGCTGGCAGTCGCAATCGCCGGAGCCGCCCTGCCCGCGGTCGCACAGCACGATGCCCATGCGCATCACGTGAAGCACGATGCCGCCCAGGCACAGGAAGACGAGTCTCACGCACATCATGGCAACCACTCGCCAGCCACCTCGCCGCAAACGTACTCGCCCTTCCCTGCCCCCACCGCAGCCGAGCGCGCCGCAGCCTTCCCCGCCGACCTCGAAGCCATGGACATGCGCGATCACATGGACGACAACCCGCTGATCGCGGTGTTCCGTGGCGATCAACTCGAGTATGGCAAGGACGACATGTTCGGCTGGGACCTGCGCGCCGGCATCGGCCGCAACTTCGACAAGCTCTGGCTGCGCAGCGAAGGCGCGCGCCACGACGGCCACCTCGACCACGCCACCACCGAGCTGTTCTGGAGCCATGCCACCGGCCCATGGTGGGACCGCACCATCGGCCTGCGCCACGACTCGAACTCCGCCGGCCGCGACCGCGACTGGGCCGCGATCGGCGTGCAGGGACTGGCGCCCTACAAGTTCGAGGTCGAGGCGACCGGTTACATCGGCGCGTCCGGGCGCCTGGCCGCCAGGCTCGAGGGCGAGTACGAAGTGCTGCTGACCAACCGGCTGATCCTGCAGCCGAAGCTCGAAGCCAACCTCTACAGCCGCGACGACGACGAGAACCACATTGGCAAGGGCCTGAGCGACGCCAGCTTCGGCCTGCGCCTGCGCTACGAGTTCAGCCGCCGCTTCGCGCCGTATGTCGGCCATGTCTGGACACGACGGTTCGGCGGCACCGCCGACGCTATCGAGGCCTCGGGTGGCGATGCCAGCGAGCACGGCTGGGTGGCCGGCGTCCGCTTCTGGTTCTGAGTCGGGATTTACGAGCACGCTTTCGCCAAACCCTTGACTCTTGACCAAGGTCAAGGGTCTATCATGGCGCCCTGCCTCAGGAGATCGCCATGAATATCGGCCAGCTCGCACGCCAGGCCGGCGTGCCCATCGACACCGTCCGCTACTACGAACGCCAGCGCCTGATCCCGGAGCCGGCGCGCAGCGCCAGCGGCTACCGCCAGTACGCGCAGGACGACGTCACCCGCCTGAACTTCATCCGCCGTGCCAAGACCCTTGGTTTCACTCTTGACGAAATAGGTGAACTGATGGCGATAAGTGGCAATTATTCAAATGATATGAATGAGATGCGGAATGCTTCTGCGAGGAAACTTGAAGTCGTCGAAGAGCGCCTGGCCGAACTGACCCGGATGCGTGACGCCTTGCGTGGCCTGGTCGATGCCTGCCCCGGCCACGGCCCGCTGGAGACCTGCCCGATCATGGCCGCCCTGACGACCGATCCCACCGAAAGCGACGCGGCCGGCCGGAGCGCGCGGACATGACTACGCACGATCACGCGGTCCATGCCGCCGGCAAGGCCATCGACCCGGTCTGCGGCATGACCGTAGACCCGGCAACCACCCCGCACCATGCCACCCACGACGGCACCGACTACCACTTCTGCAGCGCAGGCTGCCGGACGAAGTTCCTCGCCGACCCGCAGCGCTACCTGCAGCCGGACCAGGCCGAGCCCCTGCCGCCCCCGCCACCCGGTACCCGCCATACCTGCCCGATGCACCCGGAGATCGTGCAGGACGGCCCCGGCACCTGCCCGATCTGCGGCATGGCGCTGGAGCCGGAAATGCCCAGCCTGGACGACGGCGAAAACCCGGAGCTGATCGACTTCCGTCGTCGCTTCTGGTGGACGCTGCCGCTGTCGGCCGTCGTGATGATGCTGGCGATGTTCGGCCACCATCTGCCATGGCTGCCGATCGAAACCCGGACCTGGATCGAACTCGCGCTCACCGCGCCCGTGGTGCTCTGGGCCGGCTGGCCGTTCCTCGAACGCTGCGTGCAGTCGATCCGCAACCGCAGCCCCAACATGTGGACGCTGATCGGCATCGGCGTGACCGCTGCCTTCGTCTACAGCGTGGTCGCCACGATCGCGCCCGGCGTCTTCCCCGAATCTTTCCGCGAGCACGGCCGCGTCGGCGTGTATTTCGAGGCGGCGGCGGTGATCGTCTCGCTGACCCTGCTCGGCCAGCTGCTGGAACTGCGTGCCCGCTCGAAGACCTCGGCGGCGATCAAGGCCCTGCTGCAACTCGCGCCCAAGACCGCGCGCCGGCTGCGCGACGACGGGACCGAGGAAGACATCGAACTGGGCCACGTCCACGTTGGCGACCGCCTGCGCGTGCGCCCCGGCGAAAAGGTGCCGGTGGACGGCAAGGTGCTCGAAGGCCAGTCGAACGTCGACGAGTCGATGTTGACCGGCGAACCGGTTCCGGTTGCGAAAAGTGCCGGCGCCAACGTCATCGGTGCGACCATGAACGGCACCGGCAGTCTCGTCATCCGCGCCGAGAAGGTCGGTTCGGCGACGGTGCTGTCGCAGATCGTGCAGCTGGTGGCGCAGGCGCAGCGCTCGCGCGCGCCGATGCAGCGCATGGCCGACAAGGTCTCGTTCTGGTTCGTGCTCGCCGTGCTGGCGGCCGCCGTCGCCACCCTGCTCGTGTGGGGCCTGTTCGGGCCGGAGCCGTCGTGGACCTACGCGGTGCTCAACGCGGTGTCGGTGCTGATCATCGCCTGCCCGTGCGCGCTCGGGCTGGCCACGCCGATGTCGGTGATGGTCGCCACCGGCCGTGCCGCGCAGGCGGGCGTGCTGTTCCGCGACGCCGAGGCGATCGAGAACCTGCGCAGGATCGACACCCTGGTCGTGGACAAGACCGGCACGCTCACCGAAGGCCGCCCGGCCTTCGGCAAGGCGATCGGCGTCGGCGGATTCGACGAGACCGAGGTGCTGCGGCTGGCCGCGAGCCTCGACCAGGCCAGCGAACACCCGCTGGCCGAAGCGATCGTCGCCGAGGCGCACCGCCGCGACCTGGGCCTGGCGGCGCCGGAAGGGTTCGAATCCTCGACCGGCATCGGCGTCCGCGGCACGGTCGCCGGCCGCAGCGTGGCGATCGGCAACACCGAGTTGATGCGCGAGATCGGGGGCGACCCTGCCCCGCTCCTGGAGCTGGCGGAAAACCAGCGCCGCGAAGGTGCGAGCGTGATGTTCCTGGCCGTCGACGGCGTGGCCGCGGGACTGCTGGCGGTGACCGATCCGGTCAAGGCCTCGACGCAGGAGGCGATCGACGCGCTGCACGCAGCCGGCCTGCGTATCGTGATGGCCACCGGCGACGGCAAAGCCACCGCCAACGCCGTGGCGCGCCGGCTGGGCATCGATGAAGTGCACGGCGAGGTGCGCCCGCAGGACAAGCTCGACCTCGTCCAGCGGCTGAAGGCCGAGGGCCACAGGGTCGCGATGGCCGGCGACGGCATCAACGACGCCCCCGCGCTGGCCGCCGCCGACATCGGCATCGCCATGGGCACCGGCACCGACGTGGCCATGTCCAGCGCGCAGGTCACCCTGGTCAAGGGCGACCTGCGCGGCATCGTGCGCGCGCGCCAGCTGTCGGAAGCCACGGTGGCCAACATGAAGCAGAACCTCGGATTCGCCTTCGCCTACAACTCGCTCGGCGTGCCGATTGCCGCCGGCGTGCTGTACCCGTTCACCGGCCTGCTGCTGAGCCCGATGATCGCGGCGCTGGCGATGAGCCTGAGCTCGGTGTCGGTGGTCGGCAACGCCCTGCGACTGGGACGGACGCGACTGGAATGAAATCGTTCACCGGGCGGCTTGCGCTGTCCGAAAGCGGCCGCTAAACTTGCGCGCTTTCCAGCGTGTGGGGCCATAGCTCAGCTGGGAGAGCGCCTGCATGGCATGCAGGAGGTCGGCGGTTCGATCCCGCCTGGCTCCACCAAATCGCTTTACGTTAACGTTGCTGGACACGCTACACGTCCCCATCGTCTAGAGGCCTAGGACACCACCCTTTCACGGTGGACACCGGGGTTCGAATCCCCGTGGGGACGCCATATTTTTCAATGGCTTACAACGCAAAAGGCCCCGGAGACGGGGCCTTTTGCGTTTCTGCGGTAGCGGTGCGGTAACTCTCCGCGCATCCCTACCGCAAGTCTGTCGGCGGGTACTTCTTCCACCAGTCCTTGGTCCGCCGGCCTTTGCGCCTGGCGTTCTCCTTGCGCTGTGCTGCCTCGCGTTCCTCAAGCGTACGCGGGTCCGGACCTGGGATCAGATGGCCCAATGGGTCATTGGCAGACGTCGGCCAGCTCGGTCTATCGTTATCGGAATTCATTCCGTCATGATCGGGATAGCAGTCTCACGGCATGATTCCCGCTACTGCTCACCGAAGAGGCCCGCTCGCAAGCTCGCCATGGTCCGCCAGCTCGGGACCTGCTCGCCGAAGAATTGAGCGCGGGTGACGGGCTGCCACATAGTCCAGGACTCTCCGCTGTAGATGGCGCCAGTTCGCGTGAGCTCATCGTAAAGCGCGAACATTTCGCCGCCGTCATGGATCTCCATATTCCCCGGCAGTGCGAACTCCTCCGCTCGGTAAAAGAACGGCAGGGGCAGCTTCCTCTCATCCGGCAGGACTAGATAGATTCGCTCATTGCCATGAGCGTCCGGAACTTCAGTCAGCAACTCGCCGGGCTTGGCCATATCCGATGTTCTCCAGTTTTGGGGTCATGCACCGCGGCTGAGCGACTGCCAATTGTTTCGAACATGAGTGATTATCACGTCTTCGCCCGCGGCGCCGGCCAGCGCGTCGGCAACGGCGCGATCGCCAATGGCGACGATGGGCTGCTTGACTACGGCGCCGCCGCCCTGCCCGCCGCCGTTGTCACGATGGCGCGGGTCGTTCCGCGTGAGCACTTCCTCGCCCTTCTCAAGGACGGCCGCGACCTCGTTCGGGGCGAGGCCGGCGATGCCGCCGCTGTGGTAGCGCGGGGCGGCGCCGAACAGCAGCGGCGAAAGGTTGTAGCGCCTGCGGCCTCCTTCGCCGACGATGCCGCCGCCGTGTTTTACGGTAGCCGTTGTGCCCGCCAGGACGCTGACCGGGATGCCGGAAATTGCGGATATCGCCTGCAGAACCAGGTACGTCGCCAAGGCCCGGGCGGCGATCTGGGCCATCGCCAACACGAACCCGCGCACAAAGTCCTTCAGGGCGTCGCCGGCGCTCTTGGAGCCTTCGACAAGATCCATGAACAGATTGGTGAGCGCGTCAGTCGCGACGTCCTTGATCTGGTTCCTGAACCTGTCCATCGACGACGCGACGGTGGCGATGTTGGTATCGAGCACCGTCATGAAGCTCAGCGCGCTTGCAGCCGCAGGGCTGGCGGGGTCAAGGGTCGCCAGATACTCAATGGTCTTCTGCTTGAGCGCGAGCAACTGCTCCAATGAAGTCGAGCGGGCCGCCTGCAATGTCTGCTCGCCCTCAACAGAGCCCATCATGCCGGCGCCCACCTGCTCACCAACAGCGGTCTCCTTGTCACCGAGCCCGCCCATGATGCGCTGCATCTCGGCTTGGAATTGATCGATCTGTGCCCCCGCCGCTTCGATGTTGATCAGCTTGCGGACGATAGCCACACCAGCGGTGTCACCCTCGGCCTGGAGGCGCACGATCAGTGCCTGGAACTCAGTTTCGAGCTCGGCAATGCGCGCCCTCCCCGTCTCGCCGTTGGCCTCCAGCAGACGGGTGTAGATGTCACCCACCTCCTTCGCCAGCGACTCCTGGGCTCCCTGCAACTCGCGGGCGGTGGCCGGGCCGATAGCGGCACGTTCGCGTTGTAGCTTGGTCAGCTCGGTCAGTGCCTTGGCACGCTGCTCGCTGGTCTTCGCCGCGGCGGCGTCGGCTTGGGCGGCGCGCATCTGCAGGTCGATGTCGGCGAGCTGCAGCTCCTTCTTCCGTCCGTAGAACTCGACCAGCCCGACCTCGCCGTCTTCCAGCGACTGCTCGAGCAGCGCCATCTGGCGGGCGATGGCATCGCGCGCAAGCGCGGAGGCATCAGCGAGGCCGCCGATGGCATTGGTGGTGGTCTGCACCGCCTGTGCGGCGCCACCACCGCCACCGGCATTGCCTGCGGCACCGGCTCCCGCGGGCGTTGCGGGCTGGGGCATCCGGGCACGAGCAAGCGCTGCGCCGGCACCGGCAAAGTTACCGGTGCCGGCAAGCAGCAGCACTTTCACCCACTCGGGCAGGCTCGCCCCCGTCAGCTCGTCGAGCTTGGACGAGACCCGGCCCACTGCGTTGGCGGCGGCGGTGGCGGCGGTGATGATGGCGGCCAATCCATTGACCATCTCGCCGAAGCCGCGCTTGGTGTCGTCCGACTCGAGGACGCGGGCGAGACCGGCAATCGCCTCGGCCAGATCGGCGCTGGCGCCGGAGGCCTGGTCGGTGTCGCCGACCAGCTTCAGCAACGCGTTGCGCACCTGCTGGGTGGCGCGCTCGACCGTCAACGGCATCTTGTTGAAATCGTCTTGGATCTCGCCACTTGCCTTCAACAGCGCGGCGGCGA
Organism: Luteimonas soli; assembly: GCF_042648865.1. Classification (NCBI taxonomy): domain Bacteria; kingdom Pseudomonadati; phylum Pseudomonadota; class Gammaproteobacteria; order Lysobacterales; family Lysobacteraceae; genus Luteimonas; species Luteimonas soli. The sequence continues at coordinate 479,938 of NZ_JBHRYA010000003.1, forward strand.
AGTCCTCAGAACTGACCTTTCCAGCGTTGACGTACTTCCGAACATCACCGAAAGCGATGCCGAAGTGGTCCGCAAGCGCTTGGACAATCCGCGACCCTGTTTCATTGATCGTGTTGAACTCTTCGGCACGAAGAATGCCGCCGGCCATGGCTTGCTGAAGTTGGCGCAAGCCATTCGCGGTTTCCTGAGCATTCGAACCCGACACCACGAATGCCTGGCTGACGACCTTGGTGAGCGCAAGGATCCTCTCCTGCCCCATGCCCGTGGTCTGTGCCAGTTGGGTATAGAGCTGGACAATCGACCCCCACTCGGCCGACGTGTCCTGCGCAATGCGAAAGGTCTGCTGCTGCGCGCGGTTGAACTCGTCCTGCGACTTCGTCACCAGGCGCAGCCGGCCAGACAGGTTCGCGGCCTCGTCTGCCATCCGCACGAAGCTGCCCACGGCACGCATCGCCGTGTAGACCGTCGCGATGCCCACCAACTGGCGGCGCACCGCAGCTAGCCCGGCCGACCACTTCGAAGTATCCGGCGCTACTTGCGCCGACTGCCTCTTGACCTTGGCCAGCTCGCCGCGCAACAGGCCGAGGCCTTGTTTCAGGTCAGCCAAATCGGCGGAGATTCGTACGCGCAAATTCGGACCGGCTGTCGCCATTTCTCGCTCCTGAAGAATGAAGGCCCGGCCTAGCTTTCGGGCCAGAGCCGGGCCTTCTTTGTCGAGTCACGCTGAGGACAGGGCGCCCCGACTGCTGGTGTTGTTACGGACACCGCCAGCTGGTCCGCGGGGCTCCCCCGGCACCACGGATCGAACGAAGAGGAAGATCCGCAGTGGAAGATCGGCGCCCAAGTGCCGATCCTTTTTGCGTTAGGCGATCGGCACCTTCACCGCGCCGCGCCAGTCGAGCCAGCGCCCACCAAACACGTGGCGCACCTTGTAGGTCTTGTTGTCGGTCTCGAACCCATCCTTTTCGGAGATGACCGGGCCGTTGTCCTCTTCCAGCCAGGCGCGCTCGAACGTATCGACCGAACCGGGGCCGGTGAGCAGGTAGATCGCAGAGTCTGCGAGCCGCGCCTCAACAACCAACTCGAGCTTCGCCAGCCAGGCAGGGACCAGCGCGTTATCCGATCCCTGCGATAGCGATCGCGCGGCCGCGGCCAAGAGAGTCTCCGCATCCTGCTCGTGCTCTGGGGCGACGAGCAGGAACCGCGGCGGCAGATTCATGGCGCCGCCGCCAATGGCGGTCTGGCGCCGCAGCAAGATGCGCGCTGCCCCGAGCGCATCAGCGTCCACCGCCGCTGCGCTGGCCGCGAGGTTGCCGTGCGAAGCGTGGAAGAGGGTCGTGCCGTCCTGCATTTCCGGGCCGCTGCCGGAGTTCTCCCCGAAGGTGTCGTAGATGAAATCTGCTTCGGAGCGCGAAGCGGCCTGTCCCAGCGCCTGTGTCATCCGCGTGAAGGCGGCTAGATCGTCATTGACGAGTGCCTCCCACGTGAGCTGGACAAGGCGCCCGAACTTTCGCGCCTGGTATGGCACCGCCTTGTCTTCGTCGAGGGAGCCATAGGTATATTCCGCGCCCTCCAGGACCTGCAGCAGCTCGGGAGCGCTACCCAGGATTGGACGCGACTGCGGCTTGAAATCGGGCACCGTGACGAAACGCGTCCACGCCTCGAACGTCGACGGTTCTTCTTCGTATCCGGCGCGCAAGATCTTGCTGAGTGAGTTCTCCAGGATCGAGGGAAAATCGGACGTGGTCAGCGCTGCTTTGACCAACGAACGTTGCCCCCCGGCCAAGTCGCGGCTACTTCCGCTTCGGCTCACGCAGGCGCGCATGATCTCCTGCATACCCATGCCGCGGACATCCCGGACGCCTGGGTGCGGTTTCTCGATCCTCACGCCAGCCCGGATCGCGAGGCAATCGCTTGCGGCCGCGATGAAATCATCACCACTCGCCGGAACCGCGCTGTCACCGCGATAGTTTGCCAGCGGTTCGGCGTCCTGCCCCAGCAGCATCAGCACCCGCTGGCCGAATCTTTCGGCCGTGTATGCCGGATCTGCCAACGCCTTTATTAGCAGGTCCTGGACACCGGGATTCCCCTTGAAGCTCTCCCCCATCACCATGATGGCTTCGTTGCGCTGACGCAGCGCGTCGATTGTGGTGGCCTGTACGTCGGCGCCCTGTGCTTTGTGCGATGGAGTCGAAGGCGCCACGGGCGCCCCCTGCGTATTGTCGTCGGGCATGGTCAGTTCCTTGGGAGTGTTGCGGTAACCGGCGAAGCACGCCGGCGAATGGGCTGCGTAGCGAAGCGGCTCGGCAATCTCATCAACGAAGCCCAATGCGAGAGCCTCTTCGGCGTTCAGCCAGGTCTCTGCGGCGAGCATCTCGGTCAATCGGTCCCTGGTGATTCCGGTGCGCGCATAGGCAACGAGCGAGGCGTCTCGATGCTTATCCAGAAGCTCGGCATTCTTTCGGAAGTCGCCCGCATTTCCGCTGAGCGAAGTCCACGGATCGTGGATCATGATCAGCGCGTTCTCTGCTGCAATGATCTTGGCACCAGCCATGGCAATCAGGCTTGCGCAAGAAGCGGCCACGCCGTCGATGTAGACGGTAGGCTTGCGGGGCTTCAAAGCATTGAAGAGCGCCAGGCCTTCGTGGAGATCGCCACCAGGTGAGTTGATCCGCATCTCTACTGGCTCACCCGGGTAAGCCGAAAGCTTGCCGAGTACCCGCTCGGCGTCGCCGGTACGGATTTCGTCGTAGAACGTGAGCGTTATCGTCATGAAGCGATCGTGGCCGTAACCTCGCTGACACCGCCAGCCCCCACCATGTCAGCGTCGTTGGCAGCCAGCAGCACCCGGTAGAATTGACGTTGGGATGTCGGCAACTCGGACAGCAGCCTAGCGGCGTGCAAGTAGTCGCGGGGGGATCCAAACGGCTGTTGCGGAAGCTTGGTGCGCAGCTCATGCCACCGCCGATTCATAGCTCTGGCTTCGCAGGCCAATACACCGGCGGTTCGATACGGTGCCGCAGGCGGCAGCAGTAGCGCCGCACGACGGATCAGGGTGTCTCGCTGGGCTCGTACCTGCTCCGCGTCTGCGTAGCGCTCCAGGCACTCGATCGCGGCGTCACGCAGTTCGGGGGGTGTTGCCAAACCGGAGTCTCGGCACACTCGCAGACGCGCCAGCGTGTCGCCTACGATCGTGCCCATTCCGGGATCAGTGCTTGACCACGGTGGGGACGGGACGGCAGCTGCGGTTCCCGCATTCCAGCCAACGTTTCGTCTCAGGCGAATCGCTAAGGCGATATCCGGCAAGGGCAGCAGTCGCCACGAACATCTCGAACTCGATGGGCGCCTGGATAGTCCAGCGCCGCGACTCGATTGCATAGATGAAAGCAGCACGTGTTGCAGGATCGTAGGTGAGTAGTGCGCCGCCATCCGCGGTGACGACGCTGTGGTCGGCATTGCTGAAGACTGCCGGATCCGGCAATGCTGGAAGATTCACCCGCATCTCAGACGACCTCATTTCCGCGCCTCGCCACCTGGGGGTAGGTCATCATCCGGCCAGCGGCTCGCGGCTTTCGCCTCTCGCCCCGCGCCCCGGGTTTGAAGAGGAAGCGCTGCAATTTCACACTCTGTACTCACCGGCACGCAACCCAGCCATCGAAGCAGCCAATGCCAGGTTGTGGCGGTGGCCGGCTGGCCGGCATGAGTGGCGTCCTTCATCCTTTTCTCTTTTCGGAAAAGAGAAAAGAACGAACCGCGCGCGCGATCTGCGCGGTTGTGCAGCGTGGGAAGCGACGTGTGCACCCAGGCGACGCCCGCAAACCCACGCCACTGCTGCGATGTGCAGCGTGGGAAGCATGTGAACCCTCCGCCTAGGCGCGCGCGCGCCTGGGCGCCCGGGCGCCCGGGCGCAGGCGCGCGCGCGCCCGCATGGGAGCCAATTTGGCTTCCCACGCTGAACATCGCCCGTCCTGCTTGGGTTTTTGGGTTCACACGTCGCTTCACACGTCGCTTCCCACGCTGCACATCGCTACGCATGGGATGCCTGCCGCGTTTCATGGGACGCTTCCGGTTCGAGTGCGCGCGCCTGGTACGCGGCAACGTCAGTAGCGAATGCCAAGACATGCTCTCCCAGCCAATCTGCTTCGAACCCAGTGCGCGCTGGCGGATTGACCACCGCCAGATAGAGCACCCCCCCCTGGCCGATCGTGGAACCCAACGCGAAACGCTTTTTGTGCGACGTGACGGGGTGCCGTGTTATCAATGACGTCACGAAATGGCGCGGGCTCGAAGTCGGCGGCAACCCATTCCGATGCGCCCAAAGCCTGTAGAGTTCGAAAGCATCCATCGTCCGTGCTGGCCGCGCTCTCACGCCGAGTTGTCCGGCGATCAGTTCCTCATAGAACCTGTCGATATCTCTCGCGAAGTTGTAGCTCATGCTGATTTCTCCAGTTTCAGTAATTCCACGGCGTGCTAACTACACCGGAAATGGGGTCCGAATTACCCCCGTGGAGGGTCGCCAGGGAGGACCCAAGCCCGGCCTTGACGTGCCCTCCGCCCCACGCCCGCGATGATCGCGAGGCGCGCGATCGCGCGCGTTCATTCCCAACCCGGGGGCGCGGGGGCTGCATCAGTTCTCCAACGACAGTCGGTCAGCCGCCGTCATTCGCAGCCGCTTGCTGCAGCCGATCTGGCAACGACTCCAGGCTATCGATCTTGACCATGCGCCTTGCGCCGATCTTGAAGGTTTCGATGAGCCCGCACCTCCGAAGCTCGTAAGCCATCGTGCGGCTAATACCGCGGCGCTTGCACTCGACGACGAGTGGCCCATAACCGTATGAGGTGGGCGATTTGTTCGCTGCTGCCTTCATTTGTTCACCGCACTCCGTAGGACACAGGCGGCAGTCTGTGCACGGTTGGGTATGTGGTGAAGTTCACAAACCGATCTAATTATCGGCCTTGACTTTTCAACTTATTGCGCTTTGCGAGTCCAATCAATCGCTCTGGACTGTCCCCGTAATGATTGGCGACCTCCTCGCACGCCGCATCCCGACTGAGCCCGCGTCGTGCCATGAGGTGTTCAACTTCTGCAAGGCGGTCGTCATCCTCCGTTGCTCGGCGGTGGTCAGAGACTGCCTGAGGCGGCCTGCCAGCTCGCTCTCGGCGCCATCCGAAAGCCTTGTTTGGCTCCTCCCCGCGATGTATGCGCTCAAGGGATTCGACCAGTTGGAAAAGGCAGTCACGTGCGTCGGACTCTGCGTACCCCTCGGGGAACCCCCGAAGGCTATTGGTACCGTCAGCTTGATTCCGAAGATAGTCGGCAATGAGCGCCGCCCACATTCTGAGAGCCTCTTTGTTGCCATCCATGGCCAGCTCCGCCACCCCGGTGGCGGTGGAAAGGAGTTCCTGAATATGCTCCACACGCTCCGTTCGGCTCGAATGTTTCACGGGAATCCACTCCTACTGCCTTTCTGGAACAATCGAGACAGCTTGTGCAAGTACTTCATTCATGCGCTGAAGTAGACTCGCCTGCCGATCGAGGCGTTGCTGCGTCCAATTTGGAAACTCATGACGCAGCTGGTCTAGGAGAACGTCTCGAGGGAGATTCGCCTTCGGATCTTCAGACCGAGCTGCACGCACACCTGGCAGACCCAACAACACTTCTCGCAGGCGCGCGTATTCGCTGTCCTCCCGCTGCGCCGAAGGTCCGGGCCTGGTCGATTGGCTCGGTTTCCGAAATTGAAGAATCGTCGCGCTCATGAGGCCACCTCGCGTAATAGCGATCAAGAATGATGGTTTGGCGGCGCTAGCCGGCCCGCCGCTTCCTACCAGTAAATGGAGAAACCTTGTCGCCGATCGACACGCCCAAGCGCGGCATCTTGGCCACGGCCTTTGCGATTTCGTTCGGCAGGTATTGCGCGTAATGCCGGCGCGTGATGCGGCTATCGCTGTGGCCCAAAGCTTTGGCGACCATCTCGATATCCTTCGTGGCCTGCAGCAGCAGCTTCCCGTAGGTCGCGCGCGTGGTCTTGAAGCTCACATCCTCAAGCTTCGCTGCTTCGACAGCGGCCCGCATCGGCCGGATGATGTCATTCCGCCCCCACGGCAACCCATCGGCCCGGGTGAAGATCAAGTCTGTGGGTGCCTTGCCGACTGTGACGTCGTCGAAGAACGCCGCACCTTCAGCCGTCAGCGGCTGCAGGAGGGTCTTCCCGGTCTTGGACTGGTAGATCCGCACCGTGCCGTGGTCGGGGCTGTAGTCGCGTGCCTGGAGGGCGAAGAGCTCGCCCCTCCGGCCACCCGTCATGAGGGCACCGGTCAACAGCTTCCGGAGGTCGGGCTGCGCGGCGTTCAGCAGACGCTTGATCTCGTCCCGCTCGAGCATCCGCGGCGGCGGGTCGTCCCCGAGTTCGAACGGCTCGACCTTGGCCCACCAGGTCGGTTGGTCCGCCGGCAGCTGGTCGTTGCGCCAAGCGTAGTTCAGCGCGGCCTTGACGATCGTCAGGATGCGGTTGGCGGTCGACCGGCGCGCACGCTGCTGCTCCGGGTCCGCGGGGTCGTATTCCAGCACCTTGCCGCGCCGGGTCGGCGGCTTGGCTGCCAGCGCCCTGTGCCACTTCCTGAGCGCCGGGGCGTCCGTGGCGGCCACCAGTCGCTTACCGATCGAGTCGGCCCCGTGGAGCGCCCAGGATCGCTTGGAATCGTACTCTGAGCCCTTCCCGGCCAGATGCTCCTCGAAGTAGGCCGCGACCACCTGATTGATCGTCAGGCCGTCGCCGTAGTGCCGCGGCAACGGTTGCCGATCTTCCAGCTGCAGGTTTACGGCTCGCTCCACCGCCTGCCGATAGGAAAGCACCACGTCCCCGTCTGCCTTCACCCCGTCGTCTGGCGTGCCGATCCGCTGCTTGCGGTAGGCGCCGGCGATCCGCTGGCGAACGAACCACCCGACGTCACGCTCGCCCTTGTAGTAGCCGATGGCGGTGCCTGGGGCGATCTCAACCCAGTACGGCTCACGCCTCGTCGGCAGCTTGGCGCGCGCTTCGGCCGTGGCGATCCGGACCCCGGTCTGGCGATTGCTGGTCGGCTTGCGCGCCACGCCCTGCCCCTGTTTCGGTGACCACCGTGGACCGGTGGAGTAAGGGCATCTGCGGTAAAGTGCGGTAAAACACCGGTCCGGACGCCCACGGTCTCCACCGTACGCCGATGAACGCCAAAGTCAAGCAGGACAAGGGATACAGCCGGACTCCAGCGAATTTGCGGGAACGTCCGCGGACTCCAATTCAAACCCTTTCACGGTGGACACCGGGGTTCGAATCCCCGTGGGGACGCCATCGATTCGACCGCAAGGGCTGCCGCAAGGCGGCCCTTGTCGGTTTTGGCGCACAGCTCGCAGTCACTCCTCGTGCCAAGGACCAGGTCGTTTCGTGAAGGAATCGGCGGGCCCGGCTGCTCCCGTCGGAGTGACCGGCCGCATGCATCGGCCACGTTGACCCGGGTAGTTGAAGCAGCTTCCGTCATCGCGGCGCGGTTGCCGGCATGTCCCGAAGACGTAGTAGGAATTCCCCTACACCACATCGCGGCATCCGCCGACTGCGCCGGGACCGGAGATCGCCCATGTTGGGCGCGCCCCGGCAGCACGACCGTGCAATGGCAGCGGATGCCGCTCGCAATGGATGAAGGTCGCGACCTTGAGCAAGTCGCCAGGCTGGGCCGGGGCACACTTCCCTGCGGGAATCGCTTCCATGAACAGATCGATCGTGACCATCGAACCTGCCCTCGCCGGCTGGGTGGTGAGCTTCGAAGGCCGGGCGCTGCAGGTCCTGCCGAGCAAACTCGAGGCGATCGGATTCGCCAGCAGGCGGGCCGCCGAACAGCACCAGGCATCCGGTGCACCGTGCGGCGTAAGCGTGCGGCTGCGCACGGGTGAAACCGTGCTCGTGGCCCTGCACGGCTGGGAAGGCCAGACGGTCCGCGGGAGCCTGCGCTGATCCGCGGGAAGGCCTGGGCAACCTTGCGGTTGCCATGACGCAGGAAGGCCCGCGCGTGGCGGGCCTTCCAGGATCACGACAAGCTCTTGCGCTGCCTACATCGAAGGCTGCGATGCGCCCTCGCCTTCGCCGCTGGCCAGCGAGGCCCAGCTGACTTCGACACCCTTGCGGTGCCCCTTCTCGACCAGCTTCAGGCCGTCGGGGTCGATGGTGAGGGTGTAGGCCTTGTCGCCGATCTGCACTTCGCGTCGCAACGGTTTGTCGAGCTTGGTCATCGGGGTGTCTCCTCCTGCGCATTCAGGCGCGTTGGGGAGCGATGCTAGCAGCCGGATGTTTGCGGGGCGTAAAGGCCGTGAACGAAGCATTAAGTCCGTGACTGGCGTCTCAGGCTGCCTCGGTTTCGGGATCGATCCGGCGCAGCGTTGCCACGCCGTGGCCGCTTTCGGCCAGGTATTGCAGCCACTTGCCGAGGAAGGTGTTCATCCGCATGCGATGACCCACTACTTCCGCCGGCGGCGGATACATGCCGATCACGTCCTGCCAGCGCCGGCCGACGTAGCAGTGCGTTGCCTCCACCTGGCGTGCGTCGCGGTACAGGCGCAGGAAGGCCGACGGGTCCGGCTCGCCGGTCACCGGGTCCTGCAGTCCGTAGGTCAGGCGCAGCTCGGTGGTGTACGGATGCTGCTCGATGACGTCGACGCACAGGTCCAGGCCGTCGCCGATCGAGGACATGTAGCGCCCGGGGGCAAGGTCGGCCGGTTCGAACAGCCGCGTCATCCGGGTGAAGTTTTCCGCGTACAGGCCCATCAGCCAACCGAAGCGGCTCAGCTTCGGAATGCGTGCAGCACGATCGGTGACGGGGACGCGGGACATGCCCCGATGCTACACGTACAAGCGGGGACGCGGCAGCATTGACGGAATGCAGCGTCGCGCCTAACGTGAGTACTCTTCGCGTGCATGTTCCGGACGCCGATACGACAGGCGTGGACGCGGCGGCGGGCCTCAGAACATGCCGCGCTGGATGCCGAGCGTTGTCAGCACGGTGCTCGCGATTTCCTCGATCGACTTGTGCGTGGTGCTCAGCACCGGGATGCGTTCGGCCCGGAACAGGGCTTCGGCTGCCGCCACCTCACGCTTGCAGGTTTCCAGCTTCGCGTAGCGCGAGTCCGGGCGTCGCTCCTGGCGGATCTGCTGGAGGCGGACCGGGTCGATGCTCAGCGCGAACAGCTTGTCGCGGTACGGACGCAGGCGCGGCGGCAGGCGGTCGTGCTCGAGATCTTCCTCGGTCAGCGGGTAGTTCGCCGCGCGCACGCCGTAGTGCAGCGCCAGGTACACGCAGGTCGGCGTCTTGCCCGCGCGCGAGACCGCCACCAGGATCACGTCGGCGTCGTCGTAGTTGATCGCGATGCCGTCGTCGTGGGTCAGCGCGTAGTTCATCGCGTTGATGCGCGCATGGTAGGTCTCGAAATCGACCATGCCGTGCGCCTGCCCGACCGACGACTTGCGCTGCTGGCCCAACTCGCGCTCCATCGGCCCGATGAACGGCGCGAAGATGTCCAGGACCAGCGCCCCGCTCTCCGAGATCAGGTTCGTGAGTTCCGGGTCGACGCAGGAACTCACCACGACGGGCCGGATTCCCGCCGACTCACCTTTGGCGCGGATTCGGTCGGCGGCCTCGCGCGCCCGCTCCGGACTGTCGACGAAGGGAATGCGGTCGGTGCTGAAGCGGGTGTCGGCGAACTGGGTCAGCAGGCTGTGGCCGATCGTCTCGGCAGTGATGCCGGTGCCGTCGGAAACGTAGAAAACCGGGCGCGTATCGGACATGCGTAAACGTTTTCCTGGCCAGGGCGGCGAGCGCCGCGGTGTCTTGGGTTGCTAAAATAGCCAACTTCGGCCGGCCCTGCCCGCCTTTCCCCGTTTCCTCCACCGCCTGCACAACCCGGAGTGCCCGTCTTGAGCGCCCTCGCTTCCAGCAAAAACATCCTGTGGCTGCACGACCTGCGCCTGACCGACCTGGCCCAGGTCGGCGGCAAGAATTCCTCGCTCGGCGAGATGATCGGCGAACTCGCCGGGCTCGGCGTCTCGGTCCCGGGCGGCTTCGCGACCACGGCGGACGCATTCAAGGCCTTTATCGCCCACAACACCCTGCACCAACGCATCTTCGACCGCCTGGCCCCGCTGGACGTGGAAGACGTGCCGGCGCTGACCGCGGCCGGCAAGGAAATCCGCGGCTGGGTCATCGATGCGCCGCTGCAGCCCGAGCTCGACGCCGACATCCGCAAGGCCTACGCGCAGCTTTGCAGCGACAACGGCGGCGGCGACATCGCGGTCGCCGTGCGCTCCTCGGCCACCGCCGAGGACCTGCCAGACGCCTCCTTCGCCGGCCAGCAGGAAACCTTCCTCAACGTCACCGGCGCCGACGACGTGGTGCACAAGGTCAAGGAAGTCTTCGCCAGCCTCTACAACGACCGCGCGATCGCCTACCGCGTGCACCACGGCTTCAAGCACGAGGACGTGTTCCTGTCCGCCGGCGTGCAGCTGATGGTGCGCTCGGACGTGGGCGCCTCGGGCGTGCTGTTCACGCTCGACACCGAGTCCGGCTTCCGCGACGTGGTGTTCGTCACCTCCAGCTACGGCCTGGGCGAGATGGTCGTGCAGGGCGCGGTGAATCCGGACGAGTTCTACGTGTTCAAGCCGACGCTGGCCGCGGGCAAGCCGGCGATCCTGCGCCGCGCGCTGGGCAGCAAGCAGATCCGCATGGTCTATTCCGACGTGCCGGGCGAGCGCGTGCGTACCGAGGACACGCCGGCCGAACTGCGCAACCGCTTCTCGCTGTCCGACGAAGACGTGCACGAGCTGTCGAAGCAGGCGCTGGTGATCGAGAAGCACTACCAGCGCCCGATGGACATCGAATGGGCGAAGGACGGCGTCAGCGGCAAGCTGTTCATCGTGCAGGCGCGCCCGGAGACGGTGAAGTCGCGCGCCAAGGCGACCCAGATCGAACGCTTCCAGCTGGAAAATCGCGGCGACGTGGTCTGCGAAGGCCGCGCCATCGGCCAGAAGATCGGCAGCGGCGTGGCCCGCGTGGTGCGCTCGCTCGACGACATGAACCGCGTGCAGCCGGGCGACGTGCTGGTAGCAGACATGACCGACCCCGACTGGGAGCCGGTGATGAAGCGCGCCGCGGCCATCGTCACCAACCGCGGCGGCCGCACCTGCCACGCGGCGATCATCGCCCGCGAGCTGGGCGTGCCCGCCGTGGTCGGCACCGGCAACGCGCTGGACACGATCGAGGACGGCGCGCAGGTCACCGTGAGCTGTGCCGAGGGCGACACCGGCTTCATCTACGCCGGCACCCTGCCCTTCGAGCGCATCACCACCGACCTGACCTCGATGCCCGAGGCGCCGCTGAAGATCATGATGAACGTCGCCAACCCCGAGCGCGCGTTCGACTTCGGCCAGCTGCCCAACGCCGGCATCGGCCTGGCGCGGCTGGAAATGATCATCGCCAGCCATATCGGCGTGCATCCCAAGGCGCTGCTGGAATACGACGACCAGGACGCCGAGATCCGGAAGAAGATCGACGAGCGCATCGCCGGCTACGCCGGTCCGGTCGAGTTCTACGTCGACCGCCTGGCCGAGGGCATCGCCACCATCGCCGCGTCGGTGCATCCCAAGCCGGTGATCGTGCGCATGAGCGACTTCAAGTCCAACGAGTACGCCAACCTGCTCGGCGGCGCGCGCTACGAGCCGCACGAGGAAAACCCGATGATCGGCTTCCGCGGCGCCAGCCGTTACGTCGATCCGTCGTTCACCGAGGCGTTCGCGCTGGAATGCCGCGCCGTGCGCAAGGTGCGCAACGACATGGGCCTGGACAACGTCTGGGTGATGATCCCGTTCGTGCGCACGCTGGATGAGGGCCGCCGCGTGGTCGAGGTGCTGGAGAACAACGGCCTGAAGCAGGGCCGGGACGGCCTGAAGATCATCATGATGTGCGAGGTGCCGTCGAACGCGCTGCTGGCCGAAGAGTTCCTGGAGATCTTCGACGGCTTCTCGATCGGCTCCAACGACCTGACCCAACTCACGCTCGGCCTGGACCGCGACTCGTCGATCGTCGCCTCGCTGTTCGACGAGCGCGATCCGGCGGTGAAGAAGCTGCTGTCGATGGCGATCAAGACCGCGCGCGCCAAGGGCAAGTACGTCGGCATCTGCGGCCAGGGCCCGAGCGACCACCCGGACCTGGCGCAGTGGCTGATGGACGAGGGCATCGAGTCGGTGTCGCTGAACCCGGACACCGTGGTCGATACCTGGCTGAAGCTGGCCAAGTCCAAGGCTTCGGCCTGACGGAAGCCGATGCGAGGCCGGCGAACAGCCGGCCTCTCTTGTTGTTGCGGGAGCGGCTTCAGCCGCGGGCTTTTACTGGCGATTCGTTGTCAGCGGAAAGCTCGCGGCTGAAGCCGCTCCCACACTGTCTTGGCAAGGATGCGCCTAGTGCGGCGCGCCGAACACGCCCATCGCCGTGCGGTAATGCTTCAGCTCCGCGATCGAATCACGCACGTCGCTCAGCGCAGTATGCGACGACTCCTTGCGCACGCCCGCAAGCACCTCTGGCGCCCAGCGACGCGCAAGCTCCTTGATCGTACTCACGTCAAGGTTGCGGTAGTGGAAGTGTCGTTCCAGCGACGGCATCAGCCGGTGCAGGAAGCGGCGGTCCTGGCAGATCGAGTTGCCGCACATCGGCGACTGTCCCGGCCCGACCCACTGCTGCAGGAATTCCAGCGTGCGCGCTTCGGCCTCGGCCATCGGCACACTCTCTTCCAGCACGCGGCGCCACAGCCCCGACTTGCCGTGCTGGGTCCGGTTCCAGTCGTCCATCGCCTCCAGCGTGGACAGCGGATGGGAGATGGCAAGCTCGGGACCGTCGGCGAGGATGTTGAGTTCGGAATCCGTCACCACAGTTGCGATCTCGATGATCGAGTCGCGATCGGTGTCGAGCCCGGTCATTTCCAGGTCGATCCAGATCAACCTGCCGTCGTGAGCGCCATTGCCTGCCATGGATGTCCTTTGCTGCCGAATCAACGCGACATCATAGCGCCGTCGGCAGTGGCCGCTGCGCTCAGGTCAGCGGCGCCTGCCCGCGACGGCGGCGGAACCAGTTGGTCAGCCGCCTGCCGGCCTCGTCGCCGAGCACGCCACCGAGTACCTCGACGCGATGGTTGTGGCTCGGGTCGGCCAGCAGGTCGAACACGCTGCCGGCCGCGCCGGTCTTCGGGTCGCGTGCACCGAAGACCACCCGCGCCAGTCGCGCATGCACCATCGCCATCGCGCACATCGCGCACGGCTCCAGGGTCACATACAGCGTGCAGCCGATCAGGCGATGGTTGCCCAGCGCCCTGCCCGCTTCGCGCATCGCCACGATCTCCGCGTGCGCGGTGGGGTCATGCTCGCCGATGTTGCGGTTCCAGCCCTCGCCCACCACGTTGCCCGTCGCATCGACCAGCACCGCGCCGACCGGGATCTCGTCGTCCTCGCGTTCGGCGCGATCGGCCAGTTCGAGCGCCCGCCGCATCCAGGATTCGTCTAAGGCGGTGCCCATGTCCATTCCATTGTTCGCATGCTTGCGGAAAATCCGTTGTGCAGCCCGCCGGGATGCTGACTGACAACGTTGCCAGCCAACCGCATCAGGCAACGCCGAGCTTGCCGCGCTCTCCGCCACGAGGTGTCGCCAGCTCCTCGGGCGTCACGAACCCGGTCAGGTCTTCGGCCTCGTAGAACGGCAGGATTTCCATGATGCTGTCCGCAGTCAACGGTGCACGCTTTACCCAGGCCAGGGCTTCCTTCATGTCCCGGACCTCCCAAATCTCGAAGCCGGCGACCAGTTCCCTGCTCTCGGTGAACGGCCCGTCGATGATTGCGAGCTCGGTTCCATCGTAGGTGATCCGCTTCGCTTCCGCGCCATTCTTCAGGCCTGCTGCGGCAACGAAGACGCCGGCTTTGACCAGCTCTTCGTTGAACCGGTCCATTGCCTCGAACGCCTCGAGCGCTTCGGGCGTGGGAGTGCTCATATCGCCGATTTCAGTGGCTTTGACAAACACCATGACGCGCATCGTCTCTCTCCTGGTTTGAGCCCGCCCCATTGGCGCCTCTTACCGGGACGACGAGCGAGGTTCTGGAAAATCGACAATGCTCATGAAATCTTGAGAAAAGTACGCTAATTTATTGTATTTACTACGATACAAGCTGTGGCATATTGCACTACTCCCACTCGATCGTCGCCGGCGGCTTGCCGCTGATGTCATAGACCACCCGCGAGACGCCGCGCACCTCGTTGATGATGCGGTTGGACACGCGGCCGAGGAAGTCGTACGGCAGGTGCGCCCAGTGCGCGGTCATGAAGTCGATGGTTTCCACCGCGCGCAGCGCGATCACCCACTCGTAGGCGCGTGCGTCGCCGACCACGCCGACCGACTTCACCGGCAGGAACACCGCGAATGCCTGGCTGGTCTTGTCATACAGGTCGGCCTTGCGCAGTTCGTCGATGAAGATCGCGTCCGCGCGCGCAAGCAGTTCGGCGTACTCGGGCTTCACCTCGCCGAGGATGCGCACGCCCAGGCCCGGGCCCGGGAACGGATGCCGGTAGACCATCTCGCGCGGCAGGCCGAGTTCGACGCCCAGGCGTCGCACCTCGTCCTTGAACAGTTCGCGCAGCGGCTCGACCAGGCCGAGCTTCATGTTGTCCGGCAGGCCACCGACGTTGTGATGGCTCTTGATCACGTGCGCCTTGCCGGTCTTGCTGCCGGCCGACTCGATCACGTCGGGGTAGATCGTGCCCTGCGCCAGCCAGCGGGCGTTCTTCAGCTTCGCCGATTCCTCGTCGAAGATCTCGATGAACAGGTTGCCGATGATCTTGCGCTTGGCTTCGGGGTCGGTGACGCCCCTGAGCTTGTCGAAATAGCGGTCGCGCGCGTCGACGCGGATCACGCGCACGCCCATGTGCTCGGCCATGGTCGCCATGACCTGGTCGCCTTCCTGCCAGCGCAGCAGGCCGGTGTCGACGAACACGCAGGTCAGCTGGTCGCCGATCGCCTTGTGCAGCAGCGCCGCGACCACGGACGAATCGACGCCGCCCGACAGGCCGAGGATCACCTCGTCCCCGCCCACCTGCTCGCGCACGCGCGCGATTTGGTCGTCGATGATGTGGGCGGCCGTCCACAGCGTCGCGCAGCCGCAGATGTCGACGGCGAAGCGGCGCAGCATGTCCTGCCCGGACTTGGTGTGCGTGACTTCGGGATGGAACTGCACGCCGTACCAGCGCTTGTCGTCGTTGGCGAATGCGGCGACCGGCACGCGATCGGTGCGCGCGGTGACGGTGAAGCCCGGCGGCGCCTTCGACACGTGGTCGCCGTGGCTCATCCACACGTCCAGCCGCGGCGGCGTGCCGGGGTGGTCCTTCAGCCCTTCGAACAGGCGGTCGGCGGCGACCAGTGTCACTTCGGCATGGCCGTACTCGCGCGCATCGGCGGCTTCGGTCTCGCCGCCGAGCTGCTTGGCCATCGTCTGCATGCCGTAGCAGATGCCCAGCAGCGGCAAGCCGCTGTCGAAGACCTGCGCAGGCGCGGCCGGTGCGCACTGCCCGGTGGTCGACTCCGGGCCGCCCGACAGGATGATGCCCTTCGGCGCGAACTTCGCGATCTCGTCCGGGTCGTGGTCCCAGGCCCAGATTTCGCAGTAGACGCCCAGCTCGCGGATGCGGCGCGCGATCAGCTGCGTGTACTGCGCGCCGAAGTCGAGGATGAGGAGCTTGTCGTCATGAATCCGGGATTCGGGATGACCAGCCGTTCGGCTGTTGGAAGCCGGGATTCGGGATTCGGAAACGCTCGCCATGCCTTTTCTCAGTTCCTGCTGTTGCTTTGCCAATCCCGAATCCCCAATCCCGAATCCCGCGGGCCGGCGTCAGCCGGCGCGATAGTTCGGCGGTTCCTTCGTGATCTGCACGTCGTGCACGTGGCTCTCGCGCTGGCCGGCGCCGGTGATCTTCACGAACTTCGGCTTGCTGCGCATTTCCTCGACGGTCGCGCAGCCAACGTAGCCCATGGTCGAACGCAGGCCGCCCGCGAGCTGGTGCACGACGCCGCTCAGCGGACCGCGGTACGGGACGCGGCCCTCGATGCCTTCGGGCACCAGCTTGTCGGCGTCGCTGCTGTCCTGGAAATAGCGGTCCTTTGACCCCTTCTCCATCGCCGCCAGCGAACCCATGCCGCGATAGCTCTTGTAGCTGCGGCCCTGGTAGAGCTCGGTTTCGCCGGGGGTTTCCTCGGTGCCGGCGAACAGGCCGCCGATCATCACTGTCGACGCACCGGCCACCAGCGCCTTGCCGATGTCGCCCGAATAGCGGATGCCGCCGTCGGCGATCAACGGGATGCGGTCCTGCAGGGCTTCGGCGACCATGTCGACCGCGGTCACTTGCGGCACTCCCACGCCCGCGACCACGCGCGTGGTGCAGATCGAACCGGGGCCGACGCCAACCTTCACCGCGTCCGCGCCGGCATCCATCAGCGCCAGCGCGGCGTCGCCGGTGACGATGTTGCCGCCGACCACCTGCAGCTTCGGGTAGTTTTTCTTGGCCCAGGCCACGCGATCGAGCACGCCCTGCGAATGGCCGTGCGCGGTATCGACGATGATCACGTCCACGCCGGCAGCGGCGAGCAGTTCGATGCGCTTCTCGGTGTCGCCGCCCACGCCGACCGCGGCGCCGACAAGCAGGCTCTCCGAGGCGTCCTTGGCGGCGTTGGGGTTGTCGTGCGCCTTCTGGATGTCCTTGACGGTGATCAGGCCGCGCAGCTCGAAGCCGTCGTTGACCACCAGCACCTTCTCGATGCGGTGCTTGTGCAGCAGCTGCAGCACTTCTTCTTCGCTTGCGCCCTCGCGCACTGTGACCAGGCGCTCCTTGCGGGTCATCACGTTGCGCACCGGATCGTCGAGCTTGCTTTCGAAACGCATGTCGCGCCCGGTGACGATGCCGACCAGCTGCCCGCCGTCGACCACCGGCACGCCGGAGATGTTGCGCGCACGCGTGAGCTTGAGCACTTCGCCGATCGTGGTTTGCGGACCGACCGTGAACGGTTCGCGGATCACGCCGGCCTCGAAATTCTTGACCCGCGCCACTTCCTCGGCCTGGCGCTGGGCGCTCATGTTCTTGTGCACGATGCCGATGCCGCCGAGCTGGGCCATTGCGATCGCCAGGCGCGATTCGGTGACCGTGTCCATCGCCGCCGAGATGATCGGCATGTTCAGGCGCAGGTCGCGGGTCAACCGGGTGGCGAGGGAGACGTCCTTGGGCAGGACAGTCGAATGGGCGGGGACGAGCGAAACGTCGTCGTAGGTCAGTGCTTCAGCCTGGATGCGCAGCATGGGAGTGCCGGTGGGGTGAAGCACGGCATTGTATCGCGAATGCGGGGCGATCCGGAGGGGGCGGAGCCCATCGAAACACGGTGGGAGCCGCTCCCACGAGAGCCCAAGGCGTCAGCCCGCGTCCGCGGCCTCGGCGGCTTCCAGCGTGTTCTGCATCAGGGTGGCGACGGTCATCGGCCCCACCCCGCCCGGTACCGGGGTGATCCAGCTGGCCCGCTGCGCCGCCTCGGCGAAGCCGACGTCGCCCACCAGGCGGCCGTCGTCGAGCCGGTTGATGCCCACGTCGATCACCACCGCGCCCGGCTTGACCCAGTCGCCGGGGATCAGCCCGGGACGGCCGACGGCCACCACCAGGATGTCGGCCTCGCCCACGTGCCGGCGCAACACGTCCGGCGGGGTGAACTTGTGGCAAGCGGTGGTGGTGCAGCCGGCGATCAGCAGCTCCAGCGCCATCGGCCGGCCGACGTGGTTGGACACGCCCACGATCGTCGCGCTCTGCCCGCGCACCGGCCTGTCGGTGTAGGCCAGCAGCGTAGTGATGCCGCGCGGCGTGCAGGGGCGCAGGCCGAACTGGCGCAGCGCCAGGTGGCCGACGTTCTCCGGATGGAAGCCGTCGACGTCCTTGCGCGGGTCGATGCGGTGGATCAGGCGGGTGGCGTCGGGGATGCCCGGCAGCGGCAGCTGCACGAGGATGCCGTGCACGGCCGGGTCGGCGTTGAGGCGGTCGATCAGGGCCAGCAGCTCGGCCTCGCTGGCGCCATCCGGGAAATCGTGGTCGAAAGCCTGGATACCGACTTTCTGCGCGGCGCGGCGCTTGTTGCGCACGTAGGACTGCGAGGCCGGATCGCCGCCCACCAGCACCACCGCCAGCCCCGGCCTCCGCTTGCCGGCCGCCAGGCGCGCATCGACCTGCACCTTGAGCGAGTCGAGCAGGTCCTCGGCAATCCCCTTGCCGTCGAGGATGCGGGCGGTGGTCGGTTCGGTCATGCGCGGCGGCCTGGGTGCGGCGAAAGCGCTATTGTCCCCGATTCCCCCGCTTCGACGCGAACGCGATGACCGACCAGGACACTCCCGCCGACACCACCGCCATCGAGGCTGCCGCATTCCGCCGCCTGCTCGCGCACCTGATGCGCGAACGGCCGGACGTGCAGAACATCGACCTGATGATCGACGCCGGCTTCTGCCGCAATTGCCTTGCCGACTGGTACCGCGAGGCTGCCGCCGAACGCGGCATCGGGCTGACGAAGGAGCAGGCGCGCGAAGCGGTCTACGGGGAACCCTTCCCGCAGTGGAAGGACAGGCACCAACGCGAGGCGACGCCAGCCCAGTTGGCTGCTTTCGCGGCGCTGCAGTCGGGCAAGGGCTGAGCGCAACCGCCTCCCGCCTCCCACCTCGTAGGAGCGGCGGAAAGCCGCGAAGCCGTCGCGCACCAAGCGATCGCGGCATCCACCGCTCCTACGGGGCTGGCGATGTTCCCACCGGACAGCGCGGCATGTTGGAGCCGACCACGCAGTTCACGCAGCACTTGCCCGGTGCGGCGGGCGGCGCTGGCGCGGGTCGGATCGGCGCTGGACGCACGGGCGCGGGCGTGCCGGCCGGGCAGCGCGGGACGCCGGAGCCGACCACGCAGTTCACGCAGCACTGCGGCGATGCCTGCGGCTGCGGACTGCCGGACGGCACCAGCATCGGCGGCGCCGGCAGCCTCGCAAGCTGCGCCCCCGGCCGCAGCTGCAGCAGCACCGCCCAGTCCTGGCGACTGGCGTTGCAGGCCGATGGCGCGTCCGGCGAACATGCGGGCGCGCCCGCCGAGCGCATCGGCAGGTCGGCGAACTGGCCGCCCGGCGTGAGCCGCAGCAGCCGCATCGTCACCCCGTCGAGGACGTTGCCGCCGACCAGGTAGGCAATCCCGTCGTTGTCGGGATCTGCTGCGACCACGATGTCGCAGTGCATGCCCAGCCCTGCCTCGTTGCCGCTCAGCAGTCCGGCCAGGCCACCGAAGCCGTAGATGCGCGAGGCGACCCGCACGTAGCACAGCAGGTCACCGGGCTGCGGGCGGGCGGATGCGGGATTGGCCACCTGGTAGGCGTTGCCGGACGGGTCGCGGTAGGCGTCGCGCACGTAGTTCACGTGGCTGGCAGACCCATTGAAGCCGGGTACCTGCGCGCGCCGCATCACCCAGGAGACGAACGCGGCCGACCACGGCGTGTCGACCACGAACGCACGGCACGACGGCGAGACATACTGGCTCATGCCGGCGTAGCGGCAGTCGCTCGCACCCGGCCGTCCGGCCGCGCTTCCCAGCAGGCCGCTGCCGCGCCAGTACTCCACCACCCGCAGCCACGCCGGCTGGCCGTTGGCGAGCAGGCCGGTCTCCGCTTCGCGCACGCGCGAGCCGGCGTAGTGGCCATCGAGGTCGATGAAGGGGCGGTACCAGAGCTGGTGCTCCTCGCAGGCCGCCGCGGCGATGCGCGTGGCCACCACGGGGGATGCGGTCTGCGCGCGCAGCAGGGGGCATGGGTCGGCGGCGGCAGCCGGTATCGGCAAGGCCAGCGCGAGCCATGACGCACAGGCGAGCAGGAGTTTCGTTAGGTTGGCTGCCGTCATTGCTGCCTGCATCCTGCTGACCAGTGCGCAGCGTAATGCAGATGGCCGGCGTGTTCGTTCACGTCTTGACGACCTCGTGGGAGCGGCTCCAGCCGCGAGTTCTTCTGGATTGCGATATCCAGGGAGGAGCTCGCGGTTGAAGCCGCTCCTACCGGGTTCGCGCTGGCATGGGTGCCAGGAGGAATCAGGCGCCGCTGCAGAACGCGGCGTAGTCGATGTAGCCGGGGAATGGGCGGCCGCGGGCGCACAGGGGGCAGTCGGGATCCGGCGGCAGCCGGGTTTCGCGGAAGCGCATCGACAGCGCGTCGAAGTGCAGCAGCCGCCCGGTGAGCGGGTCGCCGACGTGCAGCAGCAGCTTGAGCACCTCGGTGGCCTCCAGCATCCCGACCACGCCGGGCAGCACGCCGAGCACCCCGGCTTCGCTGCAGTTGGGCGCGGCCTCAGGCGGCGGCGGCTCCGGGAACAGGCAGCGGTAGCACGGCGCCACGCCGCGCTGGCGACCGGCGTCGAACACGCTCACCTGGCCCTCGAACCGGTGCACCGCACCGTACACCAGCGGCTTGCCGAGCTTCACGCAGGCATCGTTGAGCAGGTAGCGCACGGGGAAGTTGTCGGCGCCGTCGAGGACCACGTCCACGTCCTCCAGCAGCCGCTCGACGTTGGCCGACGTCACGCGCTCGGCCACCGTCTCGATTTCGGTCCGCGGGTTGAGCGCCGACAGGCGCGTCGCGGCCGAATCGACCTTGGGCATGCCGATGTCGGCATCGGCATGCAGGATCTGGCGCTGCAGGTTGCTGCGGTCGACCACGTCGTCGTCGGCGATGCGCAGGTGGCCCACGCCCGCGGCGGCCAGATAGAACGCGGCCGGCGACCCGAGCCCGCCGGCGCCGATCATCAGCACCCGCGCCAGCTCCAGTCGCCGCTGCCCGCGCATGCCGATTTCCGGCAGCAGCAGGTGGCGCGAATAGCGATCGTGGAAGTCGTGGTCGATCTCGACGTCCGTCTCCGGCCGGGTCAGCGGCAGGCCGTCCGCGGTCCAGCGCAGCGTGCCACCGCGCACGGAAACGACGTTGCGGTAGCCAAGGCGTTGCAGCACTTCGGCCGCGAGCATCGAGCGCCCGCCGCTCTGGCAGATCAGCATCAGCTCGGTATCGTGGTCGGCGAAGTGGAAGGTCGGGTCTTCCTCGAGTTCGGCCCGGGCGATGCCGCGCGCGCCCTCGGCCATGCCCAGCTCGCGCTCGTGGTCCTCGCGCACGTCGACAAGCACGGCGCCCTGCGATTGCCGCAAGTGTGCTTCGCGGGGAGTGATTTCCGGAGTCGCCATGGGGCGATTATCGCGGAAAAAGTGGATGTGGTCGGCCGGACCGCTGTGTTCCATCGCCGGGTTCGACCGCCGGTCGGGTGTCCGCGCGGCGGGTCAACCCGGGGCAATACGAATCAATACGGAAGCACGTCGACCACCGCGCCGGCCGGATACTCGCGCGCGCCCTCCCCAAGCACGATCAGCGCGTCCGAATCAGCGGCCGCACGCATGCGGTGCGAGCCATCGGCGGGGTTCGGCTCGACTTCCAGGCTGCCATCCGCGCACGAGCGCAGTCGCCCGCGCAGGAACTCGAGCCGCTCATGCACCTTGTTCCACGGCGCGGCGAGGCGCGCATGCCACTGCGGGCGCGGCGCCGCCCTGCCCTGCATCCGGTCCAGCAGTGGCCGCCCAAGCGCCAGGTACGTCGCCAGCACCGATACCGGGTTGCCCGGCAGGCAGAGGAACAGCGCGTCGCCGAGACTGCCCCCGCTTGCGAACAGCACCGGCATCCCGGGCTTCATTCGCACTTTCCAGAAATGCACGTCGCCCTGTGCCTGCAGCAGCGCCGGAATGTGGTCCTTCTCTCCGGCCGAGACCGCGCCGCAGGTCAGCACCACGTCGAAGGCATTGCCGGCGTGGCGCAGCGCGGATTCCACCTGCGCCGGATCGTCGGGCAGCGTCGGCCACGCAACCGGCTCCAGGCCGTCGGCGCGCAGCAGGCCCATCAGCTGTTCGCGGTTGGAGTTGTAGATCTGGCCCGGCTCGAGCGGCAGGCCGGGCTCGACCAGTTCGTCGCCGGTGGTGAACACGGCGACCGTGGGGCGCCGCGCGACCTCGAGTTCGGCCAGTCCCTGCGACGAGGCGAGCGCGATGCGGGCGGGAGTCAGCGTGTCGCCGGCTTCGAGCACGCGTTCGCCGGCCCGCGAGTCCTCCCCTGCCCTGCGCACGTGCTGGCCGGGCTTCGGCGCGGCGAGGATGACGACGCGATCGCCTTCGAGGCGGGTGTTTTCCTTCATCACGACCGTGTCCGCGCCCGCAGGCAGCGGCGCGCCGGTGGTGATGCGCACGCACTGGCCGGCACCGACGCCGAGCTCGAGCGTGGGTCCGGCGAACTGTTCGCCGACCAGTTGCAGCGTGATTCCGGCTTCGCCACCCAGGTCCGCGTGCCGCAGGGCAAAACCGTCCATGGCGGAATTGTCGAACGGCGGCTGCGCGATGCCGGCGATCACCTCGCGCGCGAGGATATGGCCGTGGGCGCGCGCCAGCGCGATGCGTTCGACCGGCATGCGGTGCGCTTGCGCAACGCGTTCGATGATCGTGCGCGCCTGGTCGAAGGAAATGCGGGTCGGGAACATGTCCAGCCGTCCTGATCAGGGCGTGATGCCGGCGACGGCGAGGTCGTCGGGCGTGTTGAGGTTGCCGAAACGCAGTCCGGCAAGGCGCACAGGCGCCATCCCCATGCGCGCCTGCAGTGCATGTACGGCGAAGTCGCCGCCGGACGCCAGCGCTTTCGCCGCCTCGATGCGCAGGATCTCGACGCGCCACAGCGCGACCAGCGGCTGCGGGCCATCGTCGTCCTCGGCCCATGCGCCGCGCGGGCCGGCCGCGCGCAGGCTGCGGACCAGGCAATCGTTCACGTCGACCACGTCCACGGGCACCGTCAGCAGCCACGGCGTCTGGCATGCGGCGGCCAGCGCTTCGATCCCGCCGAGCGGGCCGATGTCCGCGATGCGGTCGTGGATCGGGCGCAATCCGTGCGACAGGTAGTGCTCGGCGTTGCGATTGGCGCTGACGAGGGTGGCGACGACTTCCGGTGCGAGTCGCTGCGCCAGCGCCAGCACCAGCGGCTTGCCTGCGCGCTCCAGCCAGGCCTTGTCGCGCCCTCCCAGGCGCGTGGCGCGGCCGCCGGCGAGGATGCCGAGGGTGATGCCGTCGTGCGGGGCGGGAACGAGGTGTGCAGTCATGACGACAGGATAGGCCGTCCTCGATTCCTGCAGGAGCGGCGGCAGGCGCGAGCTTTCGCGCCGCGTTGGAACGTCGGGGGTTCGCGGCTGCCGCCCCTCCTGCCGGCGGCTGCGCTGGAGCCGCGTCGTCGTCGGGGGCGTAGCCCCGACCTACTTGCGCTTGACGTGGCGGATCAGGCGCTTCTTCTTCGCCACCTGACGCTCGCTCAGGACGTTCTTCTTGTCCTTGTACGGATTCTCGCCTTCCTTGAACACGAAGCGCACCGGCGTGCCAACGAGCTTGAAGCGCTTGCGGAAGAAGTTCTCGAGATAGCGGCGATAGGTCTCGGAGAGGGTCTTCAGGCGGGTGCCGTGGACGATGAACGTCGGCGGGTTCTCGGCGCCCGGATGGGCGAAGCGCAGCTTGGCGACGTGGCCGCGCACCACCGGCGGCGGGTTGGTCTCGTAGGCGATCTCGAGTGCGCGAGTGATCTCGGCCGTGCTGAACTTGCGCGTGGCCGAATCATGCGCACGATGGATGGCGCGGAACAGCTCGCGCAGCCCGGACCCATGCCTGGCGCTGATGCGCACGGCTTCGGCCCACTGCACGAAGGCCAGCTTGCGCGACAGCAGGGCCTCGACCTGGCTGCGCTGGTAGTCGCTCAGGCCGTCCCACTTGTTGACCGCGACCACCAGAGCGCGGCCGGCGTCGAGCACCGCACCAAGCACGCTGGCGTCCTGCTCGGTCACGCCTTCGCTGGCATCGAGCATGATCACCGCGACCTGGCACTGTTCGATCGCCTGCAGGGTCTTGATGATCGAGAAGGTTTCCACCGCCTCGTCCACTTTCGACTTGCGGCGGATGCCGGCGGTGTCGACAAGGCGGTACTTGCGGCCGTCGCGTTCGAGATCGACTGCAATCGAATCGCGCGTGGTGCCGGCGACGTCGGAGGCGATCATCCGCTCCTCGCCGAGGATGCGGTTGACCAGGGTCGACTTGCCTACGTTGGGACGGCCGACGAAGGCCACGCGCACGCGTTCGGGATCGTCGTCCGGCACGGCGGCGTCGCCATCGGGAGGCAGTCGCTCGAGTACTTTTTCCAGCAGTGGATCGATGCCCTGCCGGTGCGCGGACGAAACCGCGAACACATCGTCGAAGCCGTAGCGGGAAAACTCGGCCAGCGCCGCGCGCGCGTCGACGCCGTCGGTCTTGTTGACCACCAGGAAGGTCGGCCGGCCAGCCTTGCGCAGCCAGCGCAGGATGTCGTCGTCCAGCGCCGAAGGCCCTTCGCGGCCGTCGACCACGAACAGCACCAGGTCGGCCTCTTCCGCTCCGGCGCGGGCCTGGCGCGCGGTGGCGCCGGCAAGATTGCCGCTTTCGAGGTGGGTGTTCTCGCCGGCGATGCCGCCGGTGTCGACCAGCACGAACGGCCGGTCCTCGACCAGCCGGCAGACGCCGTAGTTGCGATCGCGGGTGACGCCGGGCTCGTCGTGAACGAGCGCATCGCGGGTACGCGTCAGCGCGTTGAACAGCGTCGATTTACCGACGTTTGGACGACCGACAAGGGCGACGAGGGGGAGCATGGGAGGGGCCGGGATTGAGAGCGGGAATCGGGAATCGATGGCGACTCGCGACTGCACCAGCTACCTGTTTCCCATGCTTGAACCTTGTTGACGGTAGTAATGAGGTCGGCGGAAAGCCTTCACGGGGCCAGCGGTGGGGAGCTTCTTTTTCGATTCTCCATTCCCGCCGCCATACCCGGCTTTACTCGACGCGATAGGCGCTGAGCCCACCATCGGTGTCTTCGGCGACGAGGATGCCGTCGACCACGACCGGTGGAGCACGCAGGGCGTCCCTGGAGGCGCGGGTGCGCGCGGCCAGTTCGCCCGTGTCCAGGCTGAGCCAGTGCAGGTAGCCATCGTAGTCGCCGACGACCGCGTAGTTGCCCTGGACCGCGGGCGAGGTCAGGCTGCGGCGCGCCATTGCCGGCTGCGACCACAGTGCGCTGCCGCTGTTCTTGTCCAGTGCCCAGACGATGCCGTCGGGATCGGTCACCACGACGCGGTCCGGCGCGATGCCGACCCGGCCCGGACCGCCGCTGTCGTGCGCCCAGATCGGACGCCCGCTCGGCGCTTCGATCGCCAGCGTCTGGCGCTTGAAGCTGGTGGCATACAGGGTCGCGCCGTCCAGCACCGGGGTGCCGTCGACGTCGGCCATGCGCTCGAGTTCGGTGCGCCCGTCGGGCTGGGCGATCACCTGGCTCCAGATTTCATGGCCGTCCGCCACGGCCAGCGCGGTCACGGTGCCGTCGTCGTTGCCGACGAACAGATAGCCCGGGCCGAGCGACGGTGCGTCGTTGCCGCGAACGGTGAGCAGCGGCATGTCATGGGCCCAGAACCACCGACGCTCGCCGGTGGCCGCGTCGAACGCGGTGACGCGGCCATCGTTGGAACGCACGAAAGCCATGCCCTGCCCGACCGCAGGCGCAGCGATGACTTCGTTGGCAACCTTGGCCCGCCACCTCTCGGCGCCGGTGGCCGCATCGAGCGCGATCACGTCGCCCTCCAGGCTGCCAACCACGACCAGCCCGTCGCCGACGCCGGGGCCGCCGGACAGTGCGAGGTCCGAATCGAAGCTCCACAGCGTGGCCCCGGTCTGCAGGTCGAACGCCTGCACGCCACCTTCGACCGCCGCCGCGTAAACGCGGCCATCGGCAATGGCCGGCGCCTGGCGGACGCCGAGCAGCCCTTCGCCCTTGCCGGCCTTGGCGGACCACAGCTCGGTGACGGTCGCGGTGGGCGCGAATTCGGTCAGTTCCGACGGCTCGGCGGATTTGTCCTTGTCCTTGCCGTCGAACCAGCCCTTGATCGTGCTGCAGCCGGCGAGTGCGAATACGCACAGCAGCACCCCGGCCGCGCGTGCGGCCCTGCTGCGGGTCGTGGTCATCGTATGGTTCATCGGGCCATGCTTCTTCAGGTCAGGCTTCATCAGATCGACGCCTCGGGCTTGGCGGGCGACCCGCCCACGTCGGTGAGCTTGAGTTCGACCAGGCGGCGTCCCGGCGAAGCGACATCGAGTTTGGCCAGGACTTCGGAATAGGACTTGCGTGCTTCCTCGCGCTTGCCGAGCGCCACGTGGGCGTCGCCGCGGACCTCGAGGCTGGACGGATCGTCCGCGTCGCCCAGCACCTGCAGGGCTTCCCCTGCCTTGCCTGCGTCGATCAGCAGCCGCGCCAGGCGCTGGCGCAGGATCTGCTGCAGGGCGGGATTCGGCGATTCCGCGCCGCGGAGCGTGGCGATGGCGGCATCACGCTGCCCGGCGTCGACCTGCGCCTTGGCCAGGTCGAGCACCGCCAGCGGCGCGTAGGGCGTGTCCCCGAGGGCGGCGGCCTGCGACTGCGCCTTCGTGATGTCCTTGGCCGCGAGGCTGTCGAGCATCGCCTGGTAATCGTTGCCTGCCTGCATGTCGGCACGGGCCTGCCGGCTGCCCCACCACTGCCAACCGATGATCAGCGCCAGTCCGAGGATGACGCCGCCGATGAGGCCGGCGCCGTTGCTGCGCAACCAGGCCAGGACGCGTTCGCTTTGTTCGTGTTCGTCGAGCAGATCGTCAATTGCCATGGGGAAGCTGCGTTTCTCCCGCCCGGCGACGCGCGCAGGGCGTGTGTGGAAGGGGCTGGCCGCGGCGGGCCGACACTACCAGACCAGCCGGGCACGGGGCCGGCTGGTCGTGGCTGGATTCATGCGCCGTTGCCGGAACGCAGGAACTCGCTGGACCCGCTTGCGGGTCAGTTGGAGACCGGCGCGAGGGAACCGTCAGAGGATACCGTAAAGCGCGCCACGTTCGCGCGCATGTAGGGCTCCAGGTCCTGGACGTCGCCACTGATGCGCAGTTCGACCGCCGAAGCGTTGCCGAGCACCAGGTGGCCGACTTCGCCGGCCGCGTAGCTGCGGGTGTCGCCCGCCGTGAGCAGGGCTTGCTCGATGCTGCGGCCGTCGGGCGCGACCACCTGTACCCAGCTGTCGCCGGAGAACCGCAGCGACAGCGCCGGTGCTGCGGCCGCGTGGCGCTGTGGCAGCGAGGCCATCGAGGCGACCACGGTCGACGGCTCGCTGGAAGCGGGTTTCGGACGTTCTGCGCTCACTGCCAGCTTGTCCGCCGGCAGATCAAGCGGCGCCGCCTCCTGGACGCCGGCCATGTGCGACTGGGTGGCGACCCAGACCGGCAGGATGATCAGCGCGGTGATGACGATGTAGACCAGGCGCCCACCGACCTGGTCGGCGATGCGCTGCATGCGCGGCGTGTGCGTCCGCGACACCAGCGGGGTCGGTTCGATCGGCGCGACCCCCGAAGCCATCTGCACCGGCTGGACCGGCAGGCCGAGCAGGCGCGAGTAGCTGCGCAGCTGCCCCCGCACGAACACCGGCGCACCGATGCGGTCCCATTCCTCGGCCTCGAGCGCCTCGATGAAGCGCGATGGTGTCTTCAGGCGCGAGGCGACCTCGGCCACGCTCAGCCCGGCTGCTTCGCGCGCGGCGCGCAGGCGCTGGCCACAGGCGTGTTCATTGTCCGCCAGGCTCTGGTTGGGCGGCATCATTGACTGCTTCCCCCGGATTGGACCGTCCCCGATTGCGGGAATTCCGCCCGCAAACGCTGAACATAACGAGCGGCGGCTGCCCTGTCGCCAAGTTTTTCTTCGATTTGTGACGCAAGTAGGAGCACGGCCGGCGTTGCCGGGGCAGCCGCCAGGCGCCGCTGCGAAAACGCGCGCGCGTCCATGTAATGACCGTTCCGGTATTGGTAGCGGGCCAACGCCTCGAGCGCGGTCGCATCGACGGGGTCGAGCGACAGCGCTTCGCGCAAATTGCGCTCGACATTGGCCGTCTGCCCGGCCTTGAGGGCGCAGGAGCCTGCGTTGGCAAGCGCGGAAGCGCGCTGGCGGTAGATGGGGTCGGCAAGCGCCCGGTCAAACCAGGCCAGCGACTCGGCCGCGCGGCCGTTGCCGCACAGCCAGGCGCCGTAGTTGTTCAGCGCCGTGCCCTGCTCCGGGGCCAACTCCGCGGCGCGGGCGTAGTAGCCCCCTGCGCGCTCGTTGTTGCCGCGCCGGTCCTCGACGACGGCCAGCAGCGTATTGGCATCGGCAGACCGCTCATCGATCTCCAGCGCCGCCCCGGCCTCCTTCGCGGCTTCGTCCAGCAGGCCCCGGCGCAGCGCGTTGGTCGCCAGCGCGAGGTGGCCGCGCACTTCCGTGCGGCGTTTTGTTTCAGGGGTGTCGCGAAACTCGTAGTCAGGCGTGAGGTCTTCGTAATCGCGGCTGCCCATGTCCGGCTTGATGAAGGTCAGGCGCGAACAGGCACTCGCCAGCAACACCAGTGCGACCACGCAGGCGATGGCGCTAAGCGGCCGCATCGGCGCCTCCGGCGGGGACACTGGCGGCCTGTGCCTGCAGCCGCTTGTTGTGCTCGGCCTGGCGGCGGGTACGGTCGGCGACCTGGCCCTTGAGCTGGCCGCAGGCGGCGTCGATGTCGTCGCCGCGCGTGCGCCGCACTGGCGCGATCATGCCGGCGTTGTTGAGCAGTTTCTGGAAGCCGCGGATGGCCTCCTCGTCCGGGCGCTGGAAACGCGTGCCCGGGAACGGGTTGAACGGGATCAGGTTGACCTTGGCCGCGTCCTTCATCTGCACGCGGCGGTCGAAGTCGCGCATCAGGCGCAGCAGCCCGCGCGCGTGCTCGGGCTGGTCGTTGACGTCCTTCATCAGCGTGTACTCGAAGGTCACCGACTCGCCCTTCTTGCGCAGCGCGTAGCGCACGCAGGCGTCCATCAGCTGTTCGATCGGGTACTTGCGGTTGAGCGGGACCAGCTCGCTGCGCAGCTCGTCGGTCGGCGCATGCAGCGACACCGCGAGCGACACATCGCTCTCCTCGCCCAACCGGTCGATCATCGGCACCATGCCGGCGGTCGACAGCGTGACGCGCTTGTTGGCCAGGCCGTAGCCCAGGTCGTCACGCATGATGCTCATCGCGCGCACCACGTTGTCGAAATTCATCAACGGCTCGCCCATGCCCATCATCACCACGTTGGTGAGCTTGCGCTGCTTGTGCGGCACGTTGCCCAGGTGGCGCGCGGCGACCCACACCTGGCCGATGATCTCGGCGGTGGACAGGTTGCGGTTGAAGCCCTGGGTGGCGGTGGAACAGAACTGGCAGTTGAGCGCGCAGCCCACCTGCGACGACACGCACAGCGTGCCGCGCCCCTTGTCGGGGATGAACACCGCTTCGATGGCGTTCTTGCCGTCCATGCCGAGCAGCCACTTGTGAGTGCCGTCGGCGGAGGGCTTCTCGAACTGGACCTGCGGCACGCGGACTTCCGCATGCGTTTCGAGCTTGGCGCGCAGCGCCTTGCCCAGGTCGGTCATCTCGTTGAAGTCGGTGACGTGGCGATGGTGGATCCACTTCATCACCTGGTGCGCGCGGTAACGCTTCTCGCCGAGCGTGTCGGCGAAAAAGTCTTCCAGCCTCGCGCGGTCGAGGTCCAGGAGGTTCTGCTTGGCGACTGTTTCGTTCACTGGACTTCGGAAATCAAAACGCTTGCCACGGATCGACACGAATGCCACGAGTCAAAGCGACGACCGCGGAGCGCGTCGCGCGCCCGGCCTGTCTTCGCGTTTGCTCCATCCACGTTCATTCGTGTAATCCGTGGCAAAAAATCAACGTGCGTAAACGTCCGTCGAGGGGAAGAAGTACGCGATCTCGACGGCAGCCGTTTCCGGCGCGTCCGAACCGTGCACCGCATTGGCGTCGATCGAATCGGCGAAGTCGGCGCGGATCGTTCCGGCGTCGGCTTCCTTCGGGTTGGTCGCACCCATCAGTTCGCGGTTCTTCGCGATCGCGCCTTCGCCTTCGAGCACCTGGATCATCACCGGGCCGCTGATCATGAACTCCACCAGCGCGTTGAAGAACGGGCGCTCGCGGTGCACGGCGTAGAAGCCTTCGGCTTCCTTGCGCGAGAGGTGCTTCATCTTCGCGGCGGCGACCTTCAGGCCGGCCTTTTCGAAACGCGAATAGATTTCGCCGATGACGTTCTTGGCGACGGCGTCGGGCTTGATGATCGAGAGGGTGCGCTCCAGCGCCATGGGATTTTCTCCGGTCAGGCGGGCCGCAGGGCGGTGCGACCCAAAGGGTAACATGGAAAAACCCGCGTACGGACGCGGGTTTAGCCGACTTGGCTGCGGGCAATTCTAGACGAAAGCCCGCCTCCCCGCACCTGTTATTCGAGGCCGGCGTTTGACCCGGGGGCGCCCCCGGGACTACGATCAAACAAGCGTTTGATTCGTCTTCCGGGGAGCCGATGGCCAACACCCAATTCTCGACCAAGGACCGCATCCTCGGCGCCGCCGAGGAACTGTTCGCCCAGCACGGCTTCAGCGGTACCTCGCTGCGCCAGGTGACCAGCCGGGCCGACGTCAACATCGCGGCGGTCAACTACCACTTCGGCAGCAAGGAGAACCTGGTGACCGAAGTGTTCCGGCGGCGCATGGACGACATGAGCGCGCAGCGCCTGGCGCTCCTGAAGCAGGCGCAGGAACAGTCGCCCGGTGAACTGGAGCCGATCCTGGCCGCCTTCGTCGAGCCCGCCCTGGCGCTGGCCCAGGACCGCAACGGCGGCGGCGCCTTTATCCGGGTCATTGCGCGGGCGTACGCCGAGAAGAACGACGGCCTGCGCAAGTTCCTGTCCGAGCGCTACGGCCACGTGCTGCGCGATTTCGCCCGGGCCATCGCGACCTGCGTTCCCGAGCTGACCAAGGAACAGCTGTACTGGCGCCTGGACTTCCTGGCCGGCGCCCTGACCTACGCCATGGCCGATTTCGGTCTGATCAAACGCCCCTCCGGCGTCAGCGATACCAGCCATCGGAGCAAGGCCGCGCAGGAGCTGATCCGGTTTGCCGCAGCCGGCTTCAAGAGCTGACTTGCCGCGGATTCGCACGGATGACACGGATCAAAAGCTGGTTCCTGCGCCTTGATCGGCGTTGAGCGGCTTTTATCCGCGGCCTGAATATTTTTATTTTCAAGGAGATAGAGTAAATGTCTGACAAACTGCTTGTACGCCGGGCCGCGGTGCTCGGCGCGGGCGTCATGGGCGCGCAGATCGCCGCGCACCTCACCAACGCCGGCGTCGATACCGTGCTGTTCGACCTGCCCGCCAAGGAAGGCGACCCGAACGGCATCGTGCTCAAGGCGATCGGCAACCTGGGCAAGCTCAGCCCGGCGCCGCTGGCCTCGAAGTCGCTGGCGGCGGCCATCGTGCCGGCCAACTACGAGGTCGGCCTGCAGAAGCTCAAGGACTGCGACCTCATCATCGAGGCCATCGCCGAGCGCATGGACTGGAAGCAGGACCTGTACGAAAAGATCGCCCCGTTCGTGGCCGACCACGCCGTGCTGGCCAGCAACACCTCGGGCCTGGGCATCAACAAGCTGGCCGAAGTGCTGCCGGAAAAGCTGCGCCACCGCTTCTGCGGCGTGCACTTCTTCAACCCGCCGCGCTACATGCACCTGGCCGAACTGATCCCGGCCAAGGGCACCGACAAGGCGGTGCTGGAGGGGCTGGAAACCTTCCTCACCACCACGCTCGGCAAGGGCGTGGTCTACGCCCGCGACACCCCCAACTTCATCGGCAACCGGATCGGCGTGTTCTCGATCCTGTCGACCATCCACCACACCGCCGAGAGCGGCCTGGGCTTCGACGAGGTCGACGCCCTGACCGGCCCGCTGGTCGGGCGGCCGAAGTCGGCGACCTACCGCACCTCGGACGTGGTCGGCCTGGACACCATGGCCCACGTCATCAAGACGATGGCCGACACCCTGCCCGACGATCCGTGGCACAAGTACTTCAAGTCGCCCAAGTGGCTCACGGCGCTGATCGAGAAGGGCGCGCTGGGCCAGAAGACCGGTGCCGGCATCTTCCGCAAGGTCGGCAAGGACATCCTCGTCCTCGACCTGAAACAGCAGGACTACCGGCCGGCGGATCGCAAGGCCGCCGATGAAGTCGTCGAGATCCTGAAAACCAAGGACCCGGTGGCGAAGTTCGCCGCGCTGCGCGCCAGCGAACACCCGCAGGCGAAGTTCCTGTGGGCCGTGTTCCGCGACCTGTTCCACTACTCGGCCTACCACCTGGCCGACATCGCGCAGACCGCGCGCGACGTGGACCTGGCAATCCGTTGGGGCTACGGCTGGTCGCTGGGGCCGTTCGAGACCTGGCAGGCCGCGGGCTGGAAGCAGGTGGCGCAGTGGATCGCCGACGACATCGTCGCCGGCAAGGCGATGAGCGACGCGCCGCTGCCGGACTGGGTGTTCGACGGCCGCGACGGCGTGCATTCGGCCGAGGGCAGCTACAGCCCCGGCAAGAATGCCCGCCTGCCCCGCTCCACCCTGCCGGTCTACAAGCGCCAACGCTTCCCCGATCCGCTGCTGGGCGAATCGTTCCCGCAGGGCGAAACCGTGTTCGAGAACGACGGCATCCGCCTCTGGACGGACGGCGACGACATCGCCGTGGCCTCGTTCAAGACCAAGATGCAGACCGTGTCCGACCAGGTGCTCGACGGCCTGCAGGAAGCGGTCGCGCGCGCCGAGCGCGACTTCGCCGGCATGGTGATCTGGCAGCCGAAGGAACCGTTCTCCGCCGGCGCGGACCTGGCCGGCGCGCTGGGCCTGCTGCAGGCGGGCAAGGTGGATGCGTTCGAGGCGATGGTCGCCAACTTCCAGGCCACCAGCCAGCGAATCAAGTACTCGCTGGTGCCGGTGGTGGCCGCGGTGCGCGGACTGGCGCTGGGCGGTGGCTGCGAGTTCCAGATGCATTCGGCGCGCACGGTCGCGCACCTGGAGAGCTACATTGGCCTGGTCGAGGCCGGCGTCGGCCTGCTGCCGGCCGGTGGCGGGCTGAAGGAACTGGCCGTGCGCGCTTCCCAGGCCGCCGGCCCGAACGGCGACGTGTTCGCCGAGCTGAAGAAGGTGTTCGAGACCGTGGCGATGGCCAAGGTGTCGACGTCGGCGATGGAGGCGAAGGAACTCGGCCTGCTGCGCGACCAGGACAAGGTGGTTTTCCACGCCCACGAACTGCTTTACGTCGCCAGGCAGCAGGCGCGCGCACTGGCCGAAAGCGGCTACCGCCCGCCCCTGCCCGCCCGCCGCATCCGCGTCGCCGGCGACGTCGGCATCGCCACCTTCCGCATGCTGCTGGTCAACATGCTGGAGGGCCGCTTCATCAGCGAGTACGACGACGAGATCGCCACCCGCATCGCCACCGTGCTGTGCGGCGGCGAAGTCGATCGCGGCGCGGTGGTCGACGAAGAATGGCTGCTGCGCCTGGAGCGCAAGCACTTCGTCGAACTCGCGCAGCAGGAAAAGACCCAGGCGCGTATCGGGCACATGCTCAAGACCGGCAAGCCTTTGCGCAACTGACGTTGCGCGGGATTGGGGATTCGGGATTCGCGAGATCGGATTCCGGATTCCCGCCAACACCACATTCCGCCGGGTACGGGGGATCGTTCGGACAACGGGATGCGCTTTTCGAATCCCAAATCCCGAATCCCAAATCCCGGCTTTCGGAGAAAGCCATGAAACAGATCCAGGACGCCTACATCGTCGCCGCCACCCGCACCCCGGTGGGCAAGGCGCCCAAGGGCGTGTTCCGCAACACCCGTCCGGACGACATGCTCGCCCACGTGCTCAAGGCCGTGGTCGCGCAGGCGCCGGGCATCGACGTCAACCGCATCGAGGACGCGATCATCGGCTGCGCCATGCCCGAAGGCGAGCAAGGCATGAACGTGGCGCGCATCGGCGTGCTGCTGGCCGGCCTGCCGAACACGATCGCGGCGCAGACCATCAACCGCTTCTGCTCCTCCGGCCTGCAGGCCGTGGCGCTGGCGGCCGACCAGATCCGGCTCGGCAACAGCGACCTGGTCCTGGCCGGCGGCACCGAGTCGATGTCGATGGTGCCGATGATGGGCAACAAGGTCGCGCTGTCGCCGAGCGTGTTCAAGGACGACCACGTCGCCATCGCCTACGGCATGGGCATCACCGCCGAGAAGGTGGCCGAGGAATGGAAGGTCTCGCGCGAGGACCAGGACGCGTTCGCGCTGGCTTCGCACCAGAAGGCGCTGGCGGCGATGAAGGCCGGCGAGTTCCGCGACGAGATCACACCCTACGAAGTGGTCTCGCGCCAGCCGGACCTGGGCGGCAATACCATCCGCCAGAAGAAGCTGCTGGTGGAAAACGACGAAGGCCCGCGTCCGGACACCTCGCCCGAGGGCCTGGCGAAGCTGCGTCCCGTGTTCCGCAACGGCCAGTTCGGCGGCACGGTCACCGCCGGCAACTCGTCGCAGATGAGCGACGGCGCCGGCGCGGTGCTGCTGGCCTCCGAGCAGGCGATCAAGGACTACGGGCTGACGCCGCTGGCGCGGTTCGTGTCGTTCTCGGTGGCCGGCGTGCGTCCGGAAGTGATGGGCATCGGGCCGATCGCCGCGATCCCCAAGGCGCTGAAGCAGGCGGGCCTGACGAAGGACCAGATGGACTGGATCGAACTCAACGAAGCCTTCGCCGCGCAGGCGCTGGCGGTGATCCGCGATTCGGAGCTGGATCCCGACAAGGTCAACCCGCTCGGCGGCGCGATCGCGCTGGGTCATCCGCTCGGCGCCACCGGCGCGGTACGCACCGCCACCATCGTCCACGGCCTGCGCCGTCGCCAGCAGAAGTACGGCATGGTGACGATGTGCATCGGCACCGGCATGGGTGCGGCGGGGATCTTCGAGGCCCTTTGAGACTCGCGGGCGCGTAGCGCCTGCACTCAGTTCCTTCCCCTTCAAGGGGTGAAAAGGAGCGCTTGCGAGCCGCAGGCTCGCGCGACGATGAAGACCACGCGCGCTGCGCGTGGCCGGACAGGCAAGGATGGGATGAAAAGTCGCGGTCGCGGCTGTATCGCGACTGCACTGAACGAACTCCTTTCCCTTCAAGGGGAAGGCAAGGATGGGGATGGGTTTCCGTGAGGCCGAGGTAACTTCGCAACCTCAGCCGGAAGTCAAACCCATCCCCACCCCAGCCCTCCCCTTGAAGGGGAGGGAGTTGAGCGTCAGACCCTCCCCTTCAAGAGGAGGGAGTCGAGCGTCAGTCGAGGTCGATCACACCCAGCTCATGCAGCGTCCGCGCCATGCTGTCGCGGGCGGCGTCGCTGATCTTCTCGTGGTCGAGCGCGAAGCGGATCGTCGCCTCGACCAGCCCCAAATGGGTGCCGCAGTCGAAACGCGTGCCGCGGAAGCGATAGGCATCGATCTGCGTGGTGTCTAGCAGGCTGGCGATCGCGTCGGTGAGCTGGATCTCGCCGCCGGCGCCGCGGCCGGTCTTTTCCAGCGCGTCGAAGATACCCGCCGGCAGCACATAGCGCCCGACCACGGCCAGCGTGCTGGGCGCGGTCTCCGGGCTCGGCTTTTCGACCATGCGCCGGATCCTGCCCGAGCGCTCGCTGAAATCGTCGGTCGCGACGATGCCGTAGCTGGCGGTCTGCTCGCGCGGAACATCCTGGACCGCGATCGCGCCGGCGCCGTTGGCCTCGGCGTGGTCCGCCATCTGCTTCAGCGCGCCGGGGCCGCCCTTGTTCCAGATCAGGTCGTCTGGCAGCAGCACGGCGAACGGTTCGTCGCCGACGACCGGCTTCGCGCACAAGACCGCGTGGCCCAGCCCCAGCGCCTCGGCCTGGGTCACGAACACCGCGCGCACGCCTTCGGGCAGCACGTTGCGGACCAGGTCCAGCTGTCGGTGCTTGCCGGACTTCTCCAGCTTCTGTTCGAGTTCGTAGGCCTTGTCGAAATAGTCGGCGACGGCGTGCTTGTAGCGGTTGGTGACGAATATCAGCGTGTCGCAACCGGCCTCGATCGCCTCGTCCACCGCATACTGGATCAGCGGCTTGTCGACGATCGGCAACATCTCCTTGGGAACTGTCTTGGTGGCGGGGAGGAAACGGGTCCCCAGGCCCGCCACGGGGAAAACGGCCTTCCTGATTCGTTTCGTCATGTCCTGCGCGATGCTCTTGCGGGGAATGCCACCACCGTACCCACCTTGCGCGGCAGCTGCGGGGAATCGGCGGGGATGAATTCGGGCACGGCCTCGCGCAGCAGCGTGGCCAGTTCATCGGTGTCGTAGCGCGCGGCTGCGTCGCGCAGGCGCGCGCAAACCCCGTGGATACGGTCGGAGATGACCTCGCGCGCCTCGGCCTGGAGGATCTTGGGATGCGCGGTCGGGCGATAGCGTTCGTCCGCGTGGAACAGGGTCTCGTGCAGTTTCTCGCCCGAGCGCAGGCCGGTGTAGACGATGGCGATGTCGCGCCCCGGCTGCTTGCCGGCCAGGCGGATCATCTGCTCGGCCAGCAACCGGATCGGCACCGGCTCGCCCATGTCCAGGGTGTAGACCGCCTGCTGCGAGCCGATCGCCGAGGCCTGCAGGATCAGCTGGCAGGCTTCCTGGATGGTCATGAAGTAGCGGGTGACCTCCTCATCGGTCACCGTGATCGGCCCGCCGCTGCGGATCTGCTCGCGGAACAGCGGCACCACGCTTCCGGCCGAATCGAGCACGTTGCCGAAGCGCACGGTGATGAACCGGGTCGTCAGCGAATCGGCCGTCGCCTGGCAGATCATCTCGGCCAGGCGCTTGCTCGCGCCCAGGACGTTGGCCGGGTCGACGGCCTTGTCGGTGGAAATGAGCACGAACGTGCCGACACCGGCCTGCAGGCTCTGCTCGACCATGGTTTCGGTGGCGAGCACGTTGTTTCGGATCGCCTCGCGCAGCTGGGTTTCGAGCACCGGCACGTGCTTGTAGGCGGCGGCGTGGAAGACGGCGTCAGGCCTGGACTGCTCCAGCGCGTACCTGGCCACGGCGGGATCGCCGCAGTCGCCCAGGACCGGAACGTACTGGATCTGCGGGAAGTCGCGGCGCAGTTCCGCCTCGGCGGTAATCAGCGCCAGCTCGTCGATCTCGAGCAGCGCGATCTGGCGCGCGCCGTGCTTGGCGCACTGCCGGCACAGCTCCAGGCCGATCGACCCGCCTGCGCCGGTGACCAGAACGCTGCGACCACCCAGCCAGCCGCGAATCGACTTCCAGTCCGGCGTTACAGGCTGACGGCCGAGCAGGTCCTCGATCGCGACTTCCTTGAGTTCGCCGGGCAGCGAACGGCCTTCGAGCAGGTCGTCGAGCCGCGGGACGGTGCGGAACGGCAGGCCGGTACGTTCGCAGGCCTCGACCACGCGCCGCATCGCGGCGGCGTCGATCGACGGCATGGCGATCACGATCAGCTTGGCCGCGACCTCGGGAGCGATCTTGTCGACGTCCTCGATCCTGCCGAGCACCGGCAGGCCCTGCAGGTAGCTTCCGCGCAGCTTGGCGGCGTCGTCGAGGAAGCCGGCCGGCTGGTAGGCGCCGGCGCGCCGCAGGTCGCGCACCAGGGTTTCACCGGCCTGCCCGGCGCCCAGGATCAGCACGCGGATCGCAGCCTTGTCGGTACGGGCCAAGCCGTGGTCCTTCCAGCTGCGATAGAGCAACCGCGGCATGCCCAGCAGCGCCGTCAGCACGATCGGATACAGCGCCAGCACCGAGCGCGGCACCAGTTCGAGCCGGTTGTAGAGGAACAGCGCGAGCACGATGGCCAGCAGGCCAGCAAGGCTCGCCTTGAGGATGTTGAGCAGGTCCGGCAGGCTCGCGAAGCGCCAGACGCCGCGATACAGGCCGACCTTCCAGAACACCAGGCCCTGCGCGAACAGGATCAGCAGCACTTCCGGCGACCAGAACGGCAGGTCGAGGGAGACGATCTCCATCGAG
Source organism: Luteimonas soli (assembly GCF_042648865.1). Lineage (NCBI taxonomy): Bacteria > Pseudomonadati > Pseudomonadota > Gammaproteobacteria > Lysobacterales > Lysobacteraceae > Luteimonas > Luteimonas soli. The sequence goes on from NZ_JBHRYA010000003.1 coordinate 518,040, forward strand.
TAGCGGAACTGGTTGAGCCCGACCCAGCACAGCCAGACCATGAACAGGTCGTGCGCCACGATCGCCGCCCGGGGCAGCGCCGCACCAACCCGTGTTTTCCAAGCAGTCATCCGCTCTGTCTTCCTGGCAATCCCGACTTACGACCGTAATGCGACTGTAGCCGCAGCCACAGGATCCCTCCCCCCAGGTACCACGCGCTGCCGGCACACATGATAAACGCAACGGGCAGATCACGAATGCCAAGGGCCAGCAAGCCACCCGCGACCGCCCATGCCGCATAGGCGAAAGTGACCGGCATATGACGGCCCAGCGCCTTCGCCCAGCGCTGGTAGGCGTGCGCGACATGCGGTGTCCACCAGCGTTCACCGCGCAAGATGCGCGCAGCCAGTGTCAACGCAGCGTCTACGAGGAAGGCCGAGGGCGGCAGGAGCAGCAGCATCCACGCCGCCGGCGAAGACGCCTCGCTGCCACCGCCGGCGGCCGCCAGCACGACCACCAGCGCAAGTACATATCCCAGCGCGCCGCTGCCGACGTCACCCAGGAAGATCCGAGCCCGGGGCAGGTTCAGCGGGAGGAAGCCCAGGCACGCGGCCGCCAGCGCCAGCGCCATCCAGCGCGAGGCCGCATCGCCGGCCAGCAGCGCATACGCACCGGCGGCGACCAGCGCCTGCAGCGCGGCGATGCCGTCGATCCCATCCATGAAATTCCAGATGTTGACCAGCACCATGGCCAGCACGAACGCAAACAACGCCAACGCGAACTGGCCGCCGGCATCGATCGCCACGACGCCCAGCAGGCAGGCCGCGACTGCATGCACCGCGAGCCGCGACCACGGTGTCAGCGGCCGATGGTCGTCGAGCCAGCCGATGCCGGCGACCAGCAGCAGTCCGGTCGCAGCGAGCGCCATCTCCAGCACTTGCCCGTCGTCCGCGTACGCGAGCAAACCCATGGCGACGAACATGGACAGGACGATGCCGATGCCACCGCCGCGCGGGGTCGGCACGACGTGGCTGCGGCGCTCGCCCGGGTGGTCGAGCAGGTCGCGCCGCAGTGCGTAACCGCGCGCGGCGAGCGTCGCGGCCAGGCTGATGCCGAGCAGCAGCGCGAGCCAGGCGGCCACCGGTAGAACGGGCAAGGCCAAAAGTGTCAGACCACCGCGTAGTTCAGCAGCGGCTTGATCGTGCCCCACTCCTTGCAGCTCGGGCACTGCCAGTGATGGCTGCGCGCACCAAAGCCGCAACGGCTGCAGCGATAGCTGGGATTGCGCACCAGCAACTGGTCGGTGATGTGCTTGAGGTCGGCGAGCGTCGCGGCCGGGTCGGCCCCCGCGGCGAGCGTGAGGTCGATCAGTGCTGCCTCGCCGCGTACCGACGGCCGGTCCTTGAGCTGGCGCGCAAGATAGGCGCGGGCCTCGGCGACGCCGTCTTCGGCCTCGACCAGCCGGGTCAGCGCCAGCACCGGCGCGATACCGCGGTAGTGCTCGCTCATCTCCGACAGGAAGTTGCGTGCGCCCGGCGCGTCGCCGGTGCGCTCGTAGGCCGCCAGCAGCGGCGGCAACACTTCGGGCAGGAAGTCAGGATCGTGCCGCGCGGCGCGCTCGAAAGCGCGGATCGCGGCCACGTCGTTGCCCGCGTCGACCTCGATGCGCCCTTCCATGATGCCGGCGCGCACGAGGTTGGAGTCGGCGGCATAAGCGCGCGCCACCGCTGCCCGCGCGCCGTCGGCATCGCCGGCTGCGCGCAGGCGCTCGGCCAGCTCGCACTCGAACTGGCCGACCAGCTTGCCCATCGGCTCGCCGGTGGCGGCCTCGTAGCGCGAGGCGTTCTCGATCGCCTTGGGCCAGTCGCGTTCGGACTGGTAGATGCCGATCAGGTGCTTGAGCGCCTGCGGCGCGCGCTGGTCGATCTTGGCAAGGTCGGTGAACACTGTCTCGGCGCGGTCGAGCAGGCCCGAGCGCATGTAGTCCTCGCCCAGCGCCAGCAGCGCCTGCACCTTCTGCTGGTCGCTCAGGTCCGGGCGCTGCACCAGCCCCTGGTGCAGGCGGATGGCACGGTCGACCTCGCCGCGGCGGCGGAACAGGTGGCCGAGCGCGACCTGGGTTTCGAAAGTGTCCTTGTCGAGCTCGGCGATGTGCAGGAACAGCTCGATCGCCTTGTCTGGCTGTTCGTTGAGCAGGTAGTTCAGGCCGCGGAAGTAGGTCGTCGACAGCCGGCTGACCTGGGTGTCGCTGTGGCGCTCGCCGCCGCGGCGGCCGATCACCCAGCCGCTGAGCGCAGCCACGGGAAGCAGCAGGAAGAGCCAGAACCACTGGGTGATGAAGTCCATGTCAGGAGTCGCCGATGTGGGGTTTTCCGGGTGCCGCGGCATTCCGTGCACGCTCGCGCCGCAGTTGCTGCCGCAGCGGCACCACCACCGAGGCGGCAAGCACCAGGCCGCCGGCAATGGCACCGGCCAGCAGCGCAAGCAGCATCGAAACGCCAAGCGTGCCCTGCAGCGTGGTGAATCCAAGGTCCAGCGAAACCGGCTGCGGATTGAGCGCCCCGACGACGACGCCGGCGGCAATGCACAGCAGGGCAATGAGGAATCGGATCAATCGCATGGCATGGGCCTGTGGACGCCGGGAGCCCAGAGCTTAGACGACGCGCAGGACCCGGTCAGTCCGCCGGCTCAGTCCTCGTCCGGTGGCAATGGCATGACGTCGCTGACGCGCTCGCGCAGTTCCTTCCCCGGCTTGAAATGCGGGACGTACTTGCCCGGCAGCGCAACCGCGTCGCCGGTCTTGGGATTGCGGCCGGTACGGGGCGGCCGGTAATGCAGGGAAAAACTGCCGAAACCACGGATCTCGATGCGTTCGCCCTGGGCCAGCGATCCGCCCATCATTTCGAGCAAAGACTTCACGGCCATGTCGACATCCTCGGCCTTCAGGTGGCCCTGGCGCTGGGTAAGGATTTCGATCAGTTCCGATTTGGTCATGGACACGGTCATCGTGGTGGCAGGCCGATCGGTGGCCCGGCCGAAGCCGGGCCACCGCAGTACCGCTTACTCGGACTTGTTCTCGAGCTGCTCGCGCAGCAGCGCTCCGAGCTTGGTGGTGCCGCTGGAAGCGTCGGAGGAAGACGATGCCTTGCTGTATTCGGCCAGCGTCTCGGCCGTCTCGGCCTCGTCCTTGGCCTTGATCGACAGCTGCAGCGAACGACCCTTGCGATCCATGCCGGTGAACTTGGCCTCGATCGTGTCGCCGACCTTCAGCCGCTGGCTGGCGTCCTCGACGCGCTCCTCGGCGATGTCGCGGGCGGCCACGTAGCCTTCCACGCCATCGGCCAGCTCGATCACCGCGCCCTTGGCGTCGACTTCCTTGACCGTGCCGCTGACCTTGCTGCCGCGCGGATGCGCCGCCATGAACTGGCCGAACGGATCCTGCTCGAGCTGCTTGACGCCCAGGCTGATGCGCTCGCGCTCCGGGTCGACCGCCAGCACCACGGCTTCGAGGGTGTCGCCCTTCTTCAGCTCGCGGGCGACGTCTTCGCCGGTGGAGTTCCAGCTCATGTCGGACAGGTGGATCAGGCCGTCGATGCCGCCGTCCAGGCCGATGAAGATGCCGAAGTCGGTGATCGACTTGATCTGGCCCTCGACCTTGTCGCCCTTCTTGTGGATGGCCGCGAAAGTCTCCCACGGGTTGGACGTGACCTGCTTGATGCCCAGCGAGATGCGGCGACGCTCTTCGTCCACGTCCAGCACCATCACTTCAAGCTCGTCACCGACCTGCACCACCTTGGACGGGTTGACGTTCTTGTTGGTCCAGTCCATCTCGGACACGTGCACCAGGCCCTCGACGCCCGGCTCGATCTCGACGAACGCGCCGTAATCGGTGACGTTGGAGACCTTGCCGAACACGCGGGTGTTGGACGGGTAGCGACGTGCGATGTTGTCCCACGGATCCTCGCCCAGCTGCTTCAGGCCGAGGCTGACGCGGTTGCGCTCCTTGTCGTACTTCAGCACGCGGACGTCGAGCTCCTGGCCGACTTCCACGACTTCCGACGGATGGCGCACGCGCTTCCAGGCCATGTCGGTGATGTGCAGCAGGCCGTCGATGCCGCCCAGGTCCACGAATGCGCCGTAGTCGGTGAGGTTCTTGACCACGCCCTTGAGCACGGCGCCCTCGACCAGCTTCTCGAGCAGTTGCTCGCGCTCTTCCGAATGCTCGCTCTCGACCACCGCGCGGCGGGAGACGACCACGTTGTTGCGCTTGCGGTCGAGCTTGATGAGCTTGAACTCCAGCTCCTTGCCTTCCAGGTACACCGGGTCGCGGACCGGGCGCACGTCGACCAGCGAGCCGGGCAGGAATGCGCGGACGTCCTTGATGTCGACGGTGAAACCGCCCTTGACCTTGCCGCTGATGCGGCCGGTGATGGTTTCGTTGTTCTCGAGGGCTTCCTCGAGCTCGTCCCACACCATCGCGCGCTTGGCCTTCTCGCGCGACAGCACGGTCTCGCCGAAGCCGTTCTCGATGCTGTCCAGCGCCACCTTGACGGTGTCGCCCACGGCCACGTCGATCTCGCCTTCGTCGTTACGGAACTGTTCGATCGGCACGATGCCTTCGGACTTGAGTCCGGCGTTGATGACGACCACGTCGGTGCGGACGTCGACCACGGTGCCGCTGACGATGGCGCCGGGCTTGAGCTTGGCCAGGTTGGTCTGGCTCTGTTCGAACAGTTCTGCGAATGATTCGGTCATTTGGAAAATACTCGGTTGATGACACAGACCGGAAGCCCGATTGCGCTTGCCGGTCCACCCGTTGTCGGCTTGCGCGGGATTGCGCCTGGCCGTGAGTGTTGTGGTTGGAAAACCCGGCGGCGAGCCGTCGGGGCCTTGGTGCACCATTTCCTCAACTGAAGAACTGGCTTGTTGCCCCCTCCCCCTCAGGGGGAGGGCTGGGGTGGGGGTGGGTTTGAGTACGGAGCACGCGGCACCGTCACGGAAAACCATCCCCATCCTTGCCTTCCCCTTGAAGGGGAAGGAATTCGGAGTAGGCGCTACGCGCCTACAATTTTCAGTACTCGCTCGACCACTTCGTCGATGCCGATGCCGGTGGTATCGATGCGGACGGCGTCTTCGGCCGGTCGCAGCGGCGCCACCGCGCGGCTGGCGTCGCGGGCGTCGCGGGCAAGAATCTCGCGTAGCAGACCGGCCAATGTAACGGAAACTCCCTTGTCACTCAACTGCTTATAGCGTCTTTCGGCCCTTTCCTCGGCACTGGCGGTCATGAAGACCTTGAACCGGGCGTCGGGGAAGATCACCGTGCCCATGTCGCGACCGTCGGCCACCAGGCCCGGCGGCCGGCGGAACGCGCGCTGGCGGTCCTTGAGCGCGGCCCGGACCTCGGGAATCGCGGCGATGGCCGAGGCCGCGGCGCCGGCGGTTTCGGTGCGCAGCTCGTCGGTGGCGTCGTTGCCGTTGACCAGTACCCGGAGATCCCCGTCCGGGACCTCGCGGAAATCGATCGCGGTGTCGAAGGTGCAGCGCACCAGCGCGCTGGCGTCGTCCAGGTCGAGGTCGCCCCAGCCCGCGGCCACGCCGACCGCCCGGTACAGCGCGCCCGAGTCCAGGTAATGCCAGCCCAGCCGCCGGGCCACGGCCCGGCTGATGGTGCCCTTGCCCGAGCCGGACGGCCCGTCGATGGTCAGGACCGGAACCTCGCCTGCCGTCATTCGCCTCTCCCCATGTCTGCGATATTCCGCGGCATTCTATAGACCGCATGCCGCCAGGTGCCCGCGGCGCACGAGAAAAACCTGCGCAAGCGCTTGAATGGACGGGGGAATACCCATTAGAATGGCGGGCTTGCTCGTCCCAATCGTCTTTAGAGGTATGTCATGAAGGTCCTGTCCTCCCTGAAATCGGCGAAGGCCCGTCACCGCGACTGCAAGGTCGTGCGTCGCCGTGGCAAGGTCTTCGTGATCTGCAAGAGCAACCCGCGCTTCAAGGCGCGCCAGCGCTGAGGCATCCTCCCGGCCTTGCCGGGCAGCGCATGCGTGTTGCAGTGAAAGGCCGCAGAAATGCGGCCTTTTGCCGTCTCCCGTCGAGCAGGCAGGCATCGGCCCCGCGCCCCGCGCCGGTTTCGGCATCCCTGCCGCATGGCCGGAATTCGCGGCCCTGGGCGTGACGTCGTGCCCAGTCAGCTCCGCAGTTCTCCCCCGCCCGCGCCGGAATCTGCTAAAACGCAGCGGCATTCATCTTTCGAGCCTCTGGGGGAGTCCGTCATGCCGCGCATCCTGATTTCGTTGTCCGCTGCCGCCCTGCTGTGCCTGGCCGGCGCGGCGTCCGCAGAGGTCCTGCTGGTCGATCGCGTGCAACAGGAGAACAAGGCCGCCATGCCCAGCCGCGGCATGAGCATGGCCCAGGTCGAAGCCCGGTTCGGCGCCCCCAGCGAGAAGCTCGACGCCCGCGGCGGGCAGAAGCGCCAATGGCCCACGATCAACCGCTGGATCTACCCGGGCTTCGTGGTCTATTTCGAGAAGAACCGCGTCATCGATGCGGTCGCGCGCAAGGCCGCACCGAACGAGGTCGGCCCCAAGCCCGCCATCCGCTGAGGCGGCCCCACCCGCTCCCTGCCTGCATCGCTGCGTGCAGGAGTGCATGCAGAAGGTTTCCATGTCCGATTCCAGGCTGCGCTTCCCTGCCGAGTGGGAGCCCCAGTCCGCCATCCTCATCGCCTGGCCACATGCCGGCACCGACTGGGCCGAGCGGCTCGCCGAGGTCGAGGAGACCTACATCGCACTGGTCGCGGCGATCACCCGCTTCCAGCGCGCGCTGGTGTGCGTGGCCGACGACGACGTCGAGGCTTACGCTCGCGCGCGGCTGGCGTCGGCGCGGGTCGACATGGACCGGGTCGAATTCCTTCCGGTCGCATACGACGACACCTGGCTCCGCGACTCCGGCCCGATCACGCTGCGCGACGACGATCGCTTCCGCCTGCTCGATTTCCGCTTCACCGGCTGGGGCGGCAAGTTCGAGGCCAGCCGAGATGATCGTCTGGTCGAGTCCCTCGACAAAGCGCAGACATTTCTCAACAGTTACCGGCAAAGCATTGATTTTGCACTGGAGGGTGGCGCGATCGACACCGATGGCGACGGCACGCTGCTGACCACCTGGCAGTGCCTGCACGAGCGCCACCCGAAGGCCACGCGCGCCGAACTGAGCGAGCGGCTGGCCGGCTGGCTAGCCCAGGACCGCGTGCTGTGGCTCGACCACGGCTACCTCGAGGGCGATGACACCGACGCCCACATCGACACCCTCGCCCGCTTCGCGCCCGATGACGCCATCGTTTTCCAGGCCTGCGACGACCCGGCCGACTCGCATCACGCCGAACTGCAGGCGATGGCCGAAGAGATCGCCGCGCTGCGGACCCGCGACGGACGGCCCTACCGGCTGTTCCCGTTGCCGTGGCCGGAGCCGATCGAAGACGACGGCCGCCGCCTGGCTGCCAGCTACGCCAACTTTTTGGTCATCAACGGCGCGGTGCTGATGCCCGCCTACGGCGACGATGCCGACGCCGCGGCCGCGCGCGTCCTCGGCGAAGCGTTCCCCGGCCGCGAGATCGTCCCCGTCCCCTGCCGCCCCCTGATCTGGCAGAACGGGAGCCTGCACTGCCTCACGATGCAACTTCCGCACGGCCTGACGTAGGTCGGGGCTACGCCCCCGACACCGGTGGGAATGATCACCGGACATCCGAATCCGAGCATCCCGGACTGCGGACATGCCCGTTTCCCCGGCACGCTCACGTCGGGCACGTAGCCCCGACCTACAATGACCGTTCCCTCCGGAACTGCGTGGACATGAAGAAGACCACCCTCCCCGTCGCCCTGGTGCAGGAACGCAACCACGGTGGCGCCGAAGACAACCTCGCCGTGATCGAGCAGCGCGTGGCCGAGGCCTCGCGCCAGGGCGCGAAGCTGGTGCTGCTGCAGGAACTGCACAACGGCGCCTATTTCTGCCAGCACGAGTCGGTGGACGAATTCGACCTGGCGGAAACGATTCCCGGCCCCAGCACCGAGCGGCTGTCAGCGCTGGCGAAGCAGCACGGCGTGGTGCTGGTCAGCTCGCTGTTCGAAAAGCGCGCCACCGGCCTGTACCACAACACCGCGGTGGTCTTCGACGCCGACGGCTCGACCGCCGGCAAGTACCGCAAGATGCACATTCCCGACGATCCGGGTTTCTACGAGAAGTTCTACTTCACCCCCGGCGACCTGGGCTTCGAACCGATCGACACCAGCGTCGGCCGCCTCGGCGTGCTGGTGTGCTGGGACCAGTGGTACCCGGAGGCGGCGCGCCTGATGGCGCTGGCCGGTGCGGAAATCCTGCTCTACCCCACCGCCATCGGCTGGGACCCGGACGACGACCAGGCCGAAAAGGACCGCCAGCGCGACGCCTGGATCCTCAGCCACCGCGGCCATGCCGTGGCCAACGGCCTGCCGGTGCTGTCGTGCAACCGCGTCGGCCACGAGCCTTCGCCGCTGGGCGCATCGGGGATCGACTTCTGGGGCAACAGCCACGTGCTCGGGCCGCAGGGCGAATTCGTCGCCGAAGCCGGCGGCGACCCGACCGTGCTGGTCTGCGACGTCGACCTGGGCCGCAGCGAACACGTGCGCCGCATCTGGCCGTTCCTGCGCGACCGCCGCATCGACGCCTACGGTGACCTGCTCAGGCGCTATCGCGACTAGCGCCCGCCTGGCCTGGCGACCTTCCGGATCCGTGCTCCGGGCGCCGCCGCGGCCGCTTCTTGCAATTGAGTTCAATCAATTCAATTGGATAAGGCAACTTCTTCTCGCGTTCTCTCGTTTGGCTGGTAGGCCTGTCCCGATGAACGGTTAAAATAAACCGAACGATCGTGCTAATTTGCACGCCATGACCAGCCTGACCGCTACCTCCAAAGGCGCCGCAACCCGCGGGGCCATCCTCGACCGGGCCTACGACATCGCCCGCTTCGCAGGCATCGAAGGCCTGTCGATCGGCCCGCTGGCACAGGCGGTTGGCATGTCCAAGAGCGGCGTGTTCGCGCACTTCGGCTCGCGCGAGGAATTGCAGCTGGCGGTGCTGGAATCCGCCGCGACCCGCTTCGGCGAATTCGTTCTGGTCGCTGCGCTGGCCCAGCCGCGCGGCCTGCCGCGGCTGCGCGCGATCATGCGCAACTGGTTCGAGTGGGGCCGGCTCGAGGTCGGCGGCTGCGTGCTGGTGGGTTCGGTCACCGAGTACGACGACCGCCCCGGCCCCCTGCGCGACCAGGTCCTGCGCAACGAAACACGCTGGCGCGATGCATTGCAGCGCGCCGCGCAGCTTGCGATCGATTGCGGCCACCTGCGCGACGGCGACACCGACCAGTACGCGTTCGAACTCTACGCGATACCCCTTGCGATGCTGCACGAATCGGGCCTGTTCGGTTACCCGCGTGCCCGGCGCCATGGCGATGCCGCGTTCGAGCGGTGGATCGCCGCCAACTCCCCCTGAGTCCCCACACCCGGTATCCCCACGAGGTGCGCCATGCCTGCTTTTCCCGCCAGAATTAGCACGATCGTTCGTTTGTACGCCCGCTATCAATGGCTGCGCCTCGGCTTCCGGCTGGGCGGCCTGCTGCGCCCGCAGGCCACGCTGCGTCGCGCCGGCGACCTGTTCTGCACGCCGTTGCCGAGTTCGCGCACGCGCGCACTGGCTGCCTCCACCGGCGAGGCCGTCGAAGCCGACCTCGACCTCGACGGCCTGCACATCCACACCTATGTCTGGGGCGACGCGCAGGGCCAGCCCTACGTGCTGTTCGCGCACGGCTGGTCCAGCCACGGCACGCGTTTCCTGCCCTGGGTCGAACACCTGCGCGGCAACGGCTACGCGGTGGTCGCGTTCGACCAGCCGGCCCACGGTCGCAGCGACGGCCGGCGCAGCACCCTGCCGGAGTTCGCGCGCACGCTGGCCGTCGTCGGCCGGCATTACGGGCCTGCGGCCGCCGTGGTCGGGCATTCGCTGGGCGGGGCCGCCGCCGCCGTGGCGATGGCCCGCGGGCTGGCCGCAGAGCGCGCGGTGCTGATCGCCCCGGCCGCAGACCCGGTCGATGCCGCGATGCGCTTCGCGCGCCTGGTCGGCCTGCCGATGCGGCTGTGCCGACGCATGGTCGCGATGTTCGAATCCATGGTCGACACCTCGTTCGACGAGTTCCAGGCGCAACACAACGCACCGCGGATCGGTCGTCCGGCGCTGATCGTGCACGACCTCGCCGACCGCGAAGTGCCCTGGGAGGAAGGCGAGCGCTACGCGCGTTTCTGGCATGGCTCGCGCCTGCTGAGCACGCAGGGCCTCGGCCATAACCGGATCGTCGACGACCCGGGCGTGATCGACGCCACCCTGCGCTTCCTGGGCGGTTCGCCGGTCGGCGAGCGCGTGGTGTCCACGCCCGACCTGCCCTACGGCATCGCCTGAACCGTGCCAACCCGGCCTTTGCGGCCGGTGCCGGCGAACGACTATGCTGCCCGCCCCGTCGTGGCGATGCCGTGGCGACCAATTGCCCAGTTCGCCCTTGATGACCACCGAAACCGTTCCGTCAGCCGCTGCAGATCCCTTCGCCAACCAGCCGCATGCCATCGTCGAGCGCGACGGCGTGCGCTATACCCTGCTCGGCACCGCGCACGTGTCGAAGGACAGTGTCTCCGCGGTGCGCGCGGCGATCGCGTCCGACGACTTCGACGCGGTGGCGGTGGAGCTCGATGCGCAGCGCCTGCAGGCACTGGGCAACCCGGAGACGCTGGCGAATCTCGACCTCGTCAGGGTGATCCGCGAAGGCAAGACCGCGCTGTTTGCGGCGAATCTCGGCCTTGCCGCGTACCAGCGACGGCTCGCCGAGCAGCTCGGGATCGAGCCCGGCGCGGAATTGAAGGCCGCTGCCGACGACGCGCGCGCACGCGGCCTGCCGATGCACCTGGTCGACCGCGATGTCGGTGTCACCTTCAAGCGGATCTCCGCAAGGCTCGGCTTCTTCGGCCGGATCCGCTTCGTCAGCGGGCTGCTGGCGGGGCTGTTCGTCGACGACGAGGTCGGTGAAACCGAGATCGAAAAACTGAAACAGGGCGACATGCTGGAGGCGAGCTTCGGCGAGTTCGCGCAACAGAGCCCCGCCCTGTACGACACCCTGATCGCCGAGCGCGACCAGTACATGGCCGCGCGCCTGCGCGAAACTGCCGGCGATGCGCGCAACCTGCTGGCAGTCGTCGGCGCCGGGCACCTGAAGGGCCTGGCGCAGCACCTGCGCGAGGACACCGAGGCACCGGCCGCCATCGTCGAAAGGCTGCAGGCGCTGCCGGAGAAATCCTCGATCCCGTGGTTCACGATCGCGCTGACGCTGTTCGTGCTCGGCGGTTTCGCCTGGGGATTCTGGCGCGGCGGCGCGGACGTCGGCACCGACCTGGTGCTGTACTGGGTGCTGTGGACCGGCGGCCTCGGCGCGCTGGGCTGCGCGATCGCCGGCGGGCATCCGCTCAGCATCCTCGGCGCCTTCGTCGCCTCGCCGGTCACGCCGCTGCACCCGGCGCTGGCCTCGGGCACGGTCAGCGCATTGATCGAAGCCTGGGTGCGCAAACCCACCCACGCCGATTTCATGGCCCTGCGCAACGACGTGCAGACCATGCGCGGCTGGTGGCGCAACCGCGTGGCACGGGTGCTGCTGAACTTCTTCCTGACCAGCCTGGGCACCGCGGTCGGCGTCTGGACCGGCGGCGCGAAGATGCTGGGGGCGTTGTTCGGTTAAGCGCTTGCGGGAGCGGCTCCAGCCGCGACATGCCCGGGCGCAAGCCGGGATCGAAGCCTCTCCCGCAACGACTCCGACCGGCTATCCGGTCTTGGGAGTGGCGGCCGCAGCGGGCAGCGCATCTGACTTCCCCCTCGCGCGCCGCACCAGGCGCGCGGTGCCGTGGCGCAGGTCGTCGAGCATCGCGTAGATCGTCGGCAGGAACAGCAGGCTGACCACGGTCGAGAACGCCAGGCCACCGGCGATCGCGCGCGCCATCGGGTAGTACGGCGGCATGTTGTCGGCGGTGTCGGTCTGCAGGGCGATCGGGATCATCGCCAGGATCGCCGTGCCCATCGTCATCATGATCGGGCGCAGGCGCTCGCGGCTGCCTTCCACCAGCGCATCGGTGCGCCCCATGCCGCGCCGGCGCAGGTTGTTGATGTGCTCGATCATCACGATGCCGTTGTTCACCACCACGCCCATCAGCACCAGGATGCCGATCACGGCCATGATGTTCATCTCGGTGCCGGTGATCCAGAACAGCCAGTACACGCCGAAGATCGAGAACAGCACGCAGGACATGATCGCCACCGGGAACAGCAGCGACTCGAACACCGCGGCCATGATCACCAGCATCAGCACCAGCGCGATCAGGATCGCGTTCTTCATCTGGTCCATGCCGTCGAAGTTGATGTTGAAGCTGCCGCTGTCAAAGGTGTAGCCGTAGCCGGGCGGGAACTCCACGCCGTCGAGCGTGGCCTCGATCGACTTGCGCGCCTGGTCCACGGCCACGTCCTTGGCAAGACCGGCCTCCACGCGCAGCATGGTCTGCCGGTTCAGGCGCTGGATCGACGTGGCCGATGGATTGAAGTCGACCTGCACCAGCGCCCCCAGCGGAACCTCGGTGCCGTCCGGCGCGCGGACCATGAACCCGGACAGGTCCTCGAAGCCGTATTCCTCGGAGCCGGCGAAGCGCACGTTGACCGGGATCTCCAGCTCGCCGCGGTGGAAGTCACGCAGCGACGAGCCGCGCAGCGCCATGCCGACGAACTGCGCTACCTGCTGCGCGTTGAAGCCATAAGCGGCGGCGCGCTCGCGGTCCACTCGCACCGACAGCTCGGTATTGGCGTCGCCGGTATCCACGCGCACGTCGCGCAGGTTCGGGTCGAGCGCCAGCATCGGCACGATGTCGTCGGATAGTTCCTTCAGGACCTGCGAGGAGTCGCCGACCAGGCTGAACTTGATGCCCTCGCCCTGGTTGTCGGCGCTGCCCGGCCAGCCGATGCCGGTCTTGGCCCGCGCCGACTGCGGCAAGCCCTCGCGCACCTTCTCTTCGATCTGCTTGTTCAGGTCGCGGTCGTCGATGTCCAGGAACAGGCGCGTCATCGCCCAGCCCTGCTCCGAGTAACGGCTGTAGACGCGCTCGACGTGGAACTCCTCGCGGTGGGCGTTGACGAAGGCTTCGACCTTCGCCACCTCGTTGCCCATCTCCTCCTTGGAGTAGGCGCCGCGCCACTGGTAGAAGATGTTGATCTCGTCGGGGTCGTTGTTGTCGGTGCTGCCCTGGGTATGGGTCATCGGCCAGATGCTGACCATGGAAATGGCCAGGATGCCGGCCACGCTCCAGCCGCGGTGCTGCAGGGTCCAGCGCAGGGCGCGCGCGTAACGGTCCTGCAGGCGACCGATCAGCGGCGACTTCACCGCCGGCGGCGTCTTCATGCGCGCCGACAGCATCGGGATCAGGCTGACCGCGACCAGCCACGACGCCAGCAGCGAGACCGAGATGGTCACCGCCAGTTGCGACAGATAGACGGTGATGATGTTCTTCTCGCCGAAGATCATCGGCAGGAACACCACGCAGTGGCACAGCGTGCCTGCCGACAGCGCGATGGCGACGTGCCGGGTGCCGACGATCGAGGCCAGCGAGGGCCGGCCCGGGAATTTCTCGCGCTCCTGGTAGATGCTCTCGACCACCACCACCGCGTTGTCCACCAGCATGCCCACCGCCAGCAGCAGGCCCATCATCGAGATGATGTTGAGGGTGATGCCGGCGAAGTACATGAAGCCCAGGGTCATGATGAAGCAGATCGGAATCGCCAGGCTGACCATCAGCGTCGATGGCCAGTGGCGCAGGAAGCCGTACAGCACGATCACCGACAGCAGCAGGCCGATCGCGCCGGCCTCGGCCAGCGCCGCCAGCGAGCTGACCACCGCCTCGCCCTGGTCGTCGGTGATTTCGAAACCGATGCCGCGCATCGCGGGATCCTGCTCCAGCACCTGCATTTCCGCGCGCACCGCGCGCGAGAGGTCGACCAGGTTCGCCGAGCGTTCCTTGTAGATGTCCACGCCGACGCTGGGCTTGCCGTCCATCTGCCGCACGTAGCTCATGCGCTGCGGCTGCAGGCTGACGTCGGCGATGTCCGACAGGCGCGTGCCGGTGCCGTTCACCGGCAGGTCGCGCAGCGCCTGCAGGTGCTGCAGCTCGCCCCTGGGCTGCACGCGCAGCCGCCGTCCGGCTTCGGTGATCTGGCCGGCCGAGACCGAGAAGTTCGCCGCCTGCAGGCGCTGCACCAGGTCGCTGAGCACGACGCCATGCGCGCTGATCCGGTCCTTGTCCAGCGCCACCAGTACTTCCTGGTTGGCCACGCCCTCCACCTCGACGCGGGCCACGCCCGGCAGTCGTTCCAGTCGCTGCTTGATGCTGCGTTCGATCAGGTCCGCGCGCGCGGTCAGGTCCTCCTTGCTGGTCAGGCGCAGGCTGATCGCCTCGCGGTCGCTGGTGCTCCAACGCTGCACGTAGTAGCGGCGGAAGTCGTCCGGCAGCTGGTCGCGGACCGCGTCGATGCGCTCGCGCGCCTCGGACGCGGCGATGGCGATGTCCTGGTTCCAGTCGCTGAATTCCACCTGGATCGACGCGCCCTCGGCGTTGGCGCGCGAGTTCATCGAGCGGATGCCCGGCATCGTCGCCAGCGCTTCCTCCACCGGCCGCAGCAGGTTGCGCTCCACTTCCTCCGGCGTCGAACCCGGATATGGCAGCGAGACGAAGAAGAACGGGATGGTGGCCTCCGGCTCGGCCTCCATCGGCAGCCGGAACGCTGCGATCAGCCCGATCGCCACCATCGAAACGAACAGCATGATGGTGGTGACCGGGCGGTGGATCGACAGCTCGGTGATGTTCATCGGGCCGGTTCCCCGCTGCCGCCGTCCAGCGCGTCCTGCTCTTCGGCCAGCACCTGCGCGACCTGCTCGGCGTCGCGGCGTGCACGGCGGCCACGCTCGACGTAGCGGGCGTCCGGCGTGCGGTCCAGCAGGTCGTAGACCACCGGGATCACCAGCAGCGTCAGCAGCGTGGACACCAGCAGGCCGCCGATCACCGTGATCGCCATCGGCGAACGCACCTCGGCGCCCTCGCCGAAGGCCAGCGCCAGCGGCAGGAAGCCGAACACCGCGCACAGCGTGGTCATCATGATCGGCCGCAGGCGCGAACGCGCGCCTTCCACCAGCGCCTCGCGCTTGGCCACGCCGGCCTCGCGCAGCTGGTTGACCTTGTCGATCAGGATGATCGCGTTCTTCACCACCAGGCCCACCAGCAGGATCAGGCCGATGAACACCACCACCGACACCGGCGAGCGCGTGAGCAGCAGCGAGGCGACCGCGCCCACCAGCGCCAGCGGGATGGTGAACAGGATCACGAACGGATGCAGCAGCGATTCGAACTGCGAGGCCATCACCAGGTAGACCAGGAACACCGCCAGCGCGAAGGCGAACAGCAGCGAACGGATCGATTCGCCCAGTTCCTCGCCCTGGCCGCCGATGTGCATGCCGACATCGGTGCCGAGCGGGTTCTTCGCCACCATGTCCTGCACCTCGGTGATCGCGGTGCCCAGGTCGATGTCGCGCAGGTTGGCTGACACGATCGCCACGCGGCGCTGGTCGGAACGGTGGATCTCGCTCGGGCCGGTGGTGGCGACGATGTCGGCGACCGATGCCAGCTCCACCGGCTTGCTGCCGGTCGGGTTGACGATCAGGTGGCGGATATCGTCGACCGACGAACGCTCGGACTCGCGCAGGCGCACCAGCACGTCGATCTTGCGGTCGCGGAAGCTGTAGCGGGTGGCGACATTGCCCTTGACCTTGTTGACCACGGCGTCGGCGATCTGGCGCGTGGTCAGGCCGAGCGCGGCGGCGCGGTCCTGGTCGAACACCACCTGGATCTCGGGGAAGCCCTGCTCCACCGACGACTTGACGTCGGCGTAGTGCCCGTTCTGCCGCAGCATGTCGGCCAGGCGGTTGCCGGCCACGCGAATCGCGTCGAGGTCGTTGCCCTCGATCTCCACTTCAAGCGGCGGCGACAGCGCGAACAGTTCCGGCCGGGCGAAGTCGACCTGCGCCTCTGGCCAGGCCTGCATGGTCTTGCGCAGGCCTTCGACCAGCTGCTGTTCGCGGTTGGCCTCGTCCATCACCACGGTCAACTTGCCGATGTTCTCGCCGCTCTCGGTCGGACTCGCGTCGAGCCGGGTGCCGGTGCCGGACACGCCGTACAGCAGGCGCACGCCCTCGTCGCCTGCGTGCTGGCGCTGCACTTCGCGCACCAGCGCGTCGGTGCGCGCCAGCGGCGTGCCCGGCGGCAGGCGCGCGGTCATCTCGAAGCGGTCCTGCGCCAGCTGCGGGATCAGGTCCGCGCCCAGCAGCGGCACCACCGCAAGGGTCGCGGCGAAGGCGACCGCGGCCACGCCCAGCACCGGCCACGGTCGCGACAGCGCCGCCGGCAGCATCCGCAGGTAGCCCCTCTCGGCCTTGTGGTACGGCGCCATCGCCAGGTCGCTGGCCTTGCGCATCACCGGGCCGACCACCGCGGCGATGCCGCGGAACAGGCGCACCACCGCCCACACGATGGCGAAGAAGCCGTAGCGGAACACCGCGCCCACGCCGCGCCCGGCCAGCGCCGCCGGCTTCTGCCAGCGGCTTTGCGGCTGCCACGCCTCGCGCCGCGGTTCGTCGGGGAACTGCATCGGCGGCCGGCCTTTGAGCGCGCTGAGCATCGGGATCAGCGTCATCGACACCACCAGCGACACCGCGATGGCGATCGCCACCGTCAACGCCTGGTCGCGGAACAGCTGCCCGGCGATGCCTTCGACGAACACCAACGGCAGGAACACCGCGATGGTCGTCAGCGTGGAGGCGACCACCGCCATGAACACTTCGCGGGTGCCGGCGATTGCCGACTCCAGCACGCCCAGCCCGCGCTCGCGCGCCTTGGCGATCGATTCGAGCACCACGATCGAGTCGTCCACCACCAGGCCGGTGGCCAGCGCCAGGCCGCCCAGCGACATCACGTTGAGGCTCAGCCCCAGCTGGCCCATGAAGAAGAACGTGGTGATGATCGAGATCGGCAGCGACAGCGAAATGACGAACGTGCTCCAGCCGTCGCGCAGGAACAGGAAGATGATCAGCACCGACAGCAGGCCGCCGATCACCGCGTCGAGCTTGACGTCGCTGATCGCGTTGCGGATGAAGACCGACTGGTCCTCGACCACGCTCAGCTCGATGTCGCCCGGAATCTGGTCGCGGATCATCTTCAGCCGCGCCTCAAGCGCGTCCGCCGTGGCCACGGTATTGGCGTCGCCTTCCTTGTAGACGGCCAGTTCCACCGCCTCGTGGCCACCGGCGCGGATCACCGCCTCTCGCTCCTTGTAGCCCTGGGTCACGCTGGCGACGTCCTTCAGGCGCACCTGGGCGCCGATCGCGCCGCTGCTGTCGCCACGCAGCGCGGCGATCACCGTCGGGTCGCGGCTGCCGAGGATCGCCGACATCAGCTGGCTGTTGTCGCCGGTCGACGACGACGATCCGCTGCTGGAACCACCGGCCGTGGTCAGCAGCATCTCGCGCATCTGCTCGACCGAGGCGAACTGGTTGACCGTGCGCACCAGGTAGCGCCGGGTGCCCTCTTCCAGGCGGCCGCCGGAGAGGTTCACGTTCTCCTGCTGCAGGCGCTGGATCACCGTGTCCAGCGACAGGCCCAGCTGGGCCAGCTTGCGCTGGTCGATGTCGACCTGGATCTCGTCCTCCAGTCCGCCGCCGACCTTGACCGCGGCCACGCCGGTGACCGGCTCCAGCTTGCGCTTGAGGTCCTCGTCGGCGTAGCGGCGCAGCTCCATCAGGCGGCGCACCGCGTCGGCTTCGTCGCCCGACTCGTTCTTCGACGAGAGCGCCAGGCGCATGATCGGCTGCGTGGAAGGGTTGAAGCGAAGCAGTACCGGCGGATCGGCATCCAGCGGCAACTGCAGCGTTTCCATCTTGTCGCGCACGTCCAGCCCGGCCTGCTGCATGTCCGTGCCCCAGGCGAACTCGAGCACCACGTCGCTCTGCCCGGTGCGCGAGATCGACTTGAGCTTGCGCAGGCCCTTGACGACGCCCAGTGCTTCCTCGGCCGGCTGCGAGATGAGGGTCTCGACCTCTGCCGGCGCGGCGCCTTCGAAGTCGGTGCGCACGGTCAGCGTGGGATAGCTCAGGTCCGGCAGCAACTCGACCTTGAGCCCGGACAGCGAGATCAGGCCGAACAGCACCAGGGTCAGCGTCATCATCGCGATGGTGACGCGGCGGCGGGTGGCGAATTCGACCAGGTCGAACCCGCGCGCGCCGGGGTCGGCGTCGTGCGCCGCCATCAGCGCGGCGCCTTCGCGACCGGCGCCTTCGCCTTCTCCACGTCCTTCGCGGGCTGGTCGCGGTCGATGACCTGGACCATGCTGCCCTCGCGCAGTGCGGCCTTGCCGGCCACGACCACGGCGTCGCCTTCCTCCAGGCCCTCGCGGACCTCGACCCAGCCCGAATCGTCGTAACCCAGCTTGAGCACGGTGCGCGTCGCCTTGCCGTCGCGGGCCACGTAGACCGCAGGTTCGCCACCGTCTTCCAGCAGCGCCGCGCGCGGGATCACCAGGGCGTCGGCGCGCTGGTCGTAGTTGATGCTCAGGCGGCTGAACATGCCCGCGTGCAGTTCGCCCTCGCCGGGGAACGCGGCGACAACGCGGAACGTGCCCGTGCCCGTGTCCACGACCGGCGAAACGCGGTCCACCTTGCCGGCGAAGGTGCGCCCGGGCAGCGCATCGGCCGCCAGCGTGACCGCCTGCCCCGGCTGCAGCTTGGCCAACTCGCGCTCCGGCACGTTGAGCGTGACCTCCAGGCGGCTGCTGTCCACGATGCGGAAGATCGGCGAGTTGATCTGGACGAAGTTGCCCGGCTTGATGTCACGCGCCGCCACCACGCCGGAGATCGGCGCGACGACATTGGTGTAGGACAGCTCCAGCCTGGCCATGTCGTAGGCGGCGCGTGCGTTGGCCAGGTCGTACTTGAGCTGGTCCAGGTCGTTGGCGCTGACCATCTGCTGCGCTGCCAGCTGCACGGCGCGCTTGTAGTTGGCCTCCAGCTTGCGCACCTGCGCGACACCCTGCGCCACCTGCAGGCGTGCGCGATCGGCATCCAGTCGTACCAGTACCTGGCCTGCCTTCACCCGCTGGCCTTCCTCGGCGAACACCTCCATCGCGATGCCCGAGGTCTTGGCCACCACCTGCGCCTCGGCACGCGCCTCCAGCGTGCCGGTGCCCGTGTAGCTGGCCGCGACCGCGCGGCGCGAGGCCTTGGCGACTTCGACCGGGATCGCGTCGGCAGCCTTCCCGGCGTCCGGTTCCTTGGCCTGGGCGTTGCCCTCTCCATCTGCCTTGCAGGCACTCACCGAGGCCACGCCGGCCACCAGCACGATGGCCAGCAACGTCCTTGCGAAGCCCTGAAATACGGTGTTCTTGTCCATCTTCTGAGGTAGCCCCTACGGTGTTGTAGCAAGGTATATCACCTGCCTTCCCGGCAACATGCGCCAGAGGTCATGGTGACTGGCGGCGGATGCCCGCCGGACATCGGCAGGTGCGTCCGCTTTCGGTTGATCTCAAGCAGTCGCTATACTGTTGCAGTTACGCAGGGGCGATTCGCGATTGCGTGACCAGCCAGTTACATTCCAGCCATCCAAGATTGCGGATACCCGATATGACGCGACCGTTGCCGATCGCTGCCAGCCTTGTCCTTGCCGCACTGTCCTTCGCGGCGTTTGCCCAGACCGAAGCCGGAACCGAGACCGCGCCGCCGCCCGCCACCAGCGAGCCCGCGCCGGCACCGGCAACCGCGCCTCCTGCCGCGCCGACCGGCTCTGCCGAGCGCGGCAAGCAGCTCGCCTTCACCTGCCAGGGCTGCCACGGCGTGACCGGCTACAAGAACGCCTACCCGAACTTCCACGTGCCGCGCATCGGCGGACAGTCGGCCACCTACCTGGCCAACGCACTGACCGAATACCAGAAGGGCGCCCGCAAGCACCCCACCATGCAGGCACAGGCGATGAGTTTCTCGGAGCAGGACATTGCCGACATCGCGGCCTATCTTTCGGAGCTGAAGCCGTGAGCCGCGACATGACCCGATCCGCCACCCTCCTTGCCATCGCCCTGGCTTCCGCGCTCGTGCTTGCCGGGTGCTCCGGCAGCGACACGCCCGCCGGGCATTCGTCCTCGGACCGCGCCGAAGGCCACACCACCTCGTCCGCCGGGCTGCCCAAGGGCCACGTCGATGCCGGGGAGCAGCTCGCCCACGCCAAGGGCAAGGCCACCGGCCAGTCCTGCGTGGACTGCCACGGCGAAGAGGGCAACGCGCCCATCGACGCCAGCTATCCGAAGCTTGGTGGCCAGTACCACGACTACCTCGCGCACTCGCTGCAGGAGTATCGCAACGGCAATCGCGAGCACGCGCTGATGTCACAGCAGGCCAAGGACCTGACCGACCAGCAGATCGCCGACCTGGCGGCCTACTTCGGTTCGCGCCCCAGCCACCTGCGCGACCTGCACGGCGTCAACGACTAGGTTGAGCCACGCCGACGCGGCAAGGCCGCGCCAGCCGCACCGAAGGCCCGCCATGCGCGGGCCTTCGTCGTTGCGGGCATCGTGATCGGAAAAGCCCCAACCGCCCACCGCCTTGCGGGAGCGGCTTCAGCCGCGAGCCTTTGAGGTGGCGGCAGATCACGATGGAAAAGTTCGCGGCTGAATCCGCTCCCACGGGATCCACGGGGCCTCCGCGATCGCGGGCCGAGTGACTGTGATCAACGCGATCCCGGCGGCTTCCCCAGCGCGTCCTGGTTCTCCTGCAGCTCCGGCTTGAACGGCACGTCCGGTGGCTTGCGCGCTTCGGCTTCCACGTCCTGCATGTTCGGGTCGGTGATGCCGCAGGCGCCGCCGAGTGCCAGCAGCACGACCGAGCACTTGATCGACTTGGACGTGCCGGGGATCGGGATCAACACTTCCTTGATGCTCCGGCGCACCCATTCCTGCAGCAGCGTTTCGTTGGGTACCCAGAACCTGTCGAACGCCGTCGGCGTGTAGTCGAACGGCGGGCGCTTGAGCCAGGTGCCGTTGCGGTCGATCTTCTCGAAATCCTCGGTGATCGTGCCCGGCGGCAGGCCACCGCCGACCTTGCCGTCGCCGGAGGCGAGCTTCGGCGTGCCGTCGGCATTGAACAATCCCGGCGTGCCGGCCTGCCCGCCGGGACGATTCCGGTCCGACAGCCCCCAGTCGTCGCCCGGCTTGGGCGAAGGCAGCGCGCCCGGCCGCGGCGACGGCTGCGTGCCACTGCCCGCAGCGGTGGATGCCTGCTGCGTGCCCTGGCTTGCGTTCTCGCGCCCCCCGGCGGGCTGCGGCCGGGTCTCGGTACCGGAGGACTGTCGGGCGCTCGACGGCTGCGTCGCCGCGCCGGTTTCCTGCACCGTGGCCTGCGACGAGACAGTCGAACCCGCCGCCTCGGACGTCGGCACCTCAGCAGGCGTTGGCGCGGGAATGTCGCGAATCGCCACCGAAGGTGCCTGCTCCGTCCTCAGGTCGGGCGCAGCGACCGGGCGCGCAGGCACGGCGGGCACCTCGACCGTGGACAGCGGCGCCGGAATATCCCGCACCGCAACCTCGGCAGCCCGCCGCGGGACGGCAGGCGCCCGGATCGCGGGCTCAACCTCGCGCTGCAGTTCCGGCGCCGTCACCGGCTCGGGCACATCGACCACCTCGAGCTGCGGCGCCGGCGCACCGAGTTCGGGCACCCGTTCCGGCCGGGTTATTTCGGCGATGCGCACCGGGGGGACGACGAAGACGGAATCCGGCGCGGGGGTTTCCGTGACCTGCAGCGGCTGGTCGACCGGCGGTACCTGCACCAGCGGCTCCGGAACAGGGGCCAGCCGGGGCGGCGCGGCTTCGGGGCGCGTGATGGCCGGCGGCGTCGGTTGCGCTTCGGCCTGGCGCTCCTGCGTCTGCGGCCGCGGTGGAACTGGCTGCGGGACGGTCTGCGGACTCGCGGCGGCCGCGGCGGCAGGCGCCTGCTCGGCGACTTCCTCACCCTGCGGCGGTCCACCGCCCTCCTCGTCCGGCGTGCCTTCGCCGATGTATTCGACCTGGATCACGTCCTCGCCCGCGCTGGCGGCCTCCTCCGGCAAGGCCATGATGCGCACGTACGCCACGTACAGCAGGAACGCGGCGAAGAACAGGTGCGTGACCAGCGACACCACGATGGCGACGATGCGGGTGCTGCGCTCGTCCTCGCTCGCGGGGTGCCACTGCTGCCGCCACAGCGTGTTGAATGCCTGCCAGCGGTTGAGAGCGGCCAGCGCACGCGGCGGCAGGCGCGGTTCGCGCGCCAGGAAGATCGCCATGATCGCCTCGGCCGTGGCGCCGGTCACGGCGCCCGTGCGCACCTTCATCGCGGCGAACCAGGCCGCCCAGCCGGGCGGGAATTCACCCGCGGGGCGTTCGGGTCGCAGCGACCGCCGCCGGCGCCGCCGCAGCGCGTCGATCAGTTCGGCGGAGGAGAACGTCATCCAGCGGCCGTTGGCGACGCTACGGCGTCACGCCGAACCACGTGCGATGTAGGGCGCCGACCCGGTGTCGTGGTCGGTCGCGTCGCGCACCGCGGTCACGCCGGGCACCTTTTCGCGCAGGGTCTTCTCGATCCCCTGCTTGAGGGTGACGTCGACCATGCCGCAGCCGTGGCAACCGCCGCCGAAGCGCAGCACCACCACGCCGTCGGCCGTGACCTCCTCGAGGGCCACGTTGCCGCGGTGCTGGGCCAGCTGCGGGTTGATCTCGTGCTCGACCAGCCAGCGAACGCGCTCGACCAGCGACGCCGACTCGGGCGGCACTTCGCCCTTGATCTTGGGGGCGCGGATTTGCAACTGGCCGCCCGTTGCCTGGCTGGCGTAGTCGATCTGCGCGCCGTCGAGGAACGGGGCGCTGTCGGCGTCCAGCCACAGGGTGAAGCCTTCGCAGTCGATCGCCCATTCGTCGCCGCGCAGGTCGGCTGGCTCGGCAAACTCGAGCCGCACGTCGGCGCGCGCGGTGCCGGGGTCGCGCGCGGCCAGCCGCACGCCCATCCCGGGCACGGCTTCGCGCTCGATCAGCTTGCGGAAATGCGTCTGCGCGGATTCGGAAATGTCGATCATTGCCCTGCTGCCTGCCTGTTGCCGCCGGCGCGCGCGGCCGTTTTGCCGCACGGATTCGGAAGTTGCCGGCCGTGGAGCGTATTCTAGCGGCCCTGCCGATTCGCGTTCGTTCCGGTTCCGTGAAACCGGCGCCGCGACCATTTTCCGTTCAGCACGCCGCCAGCGCGGCCCGCCCCGACAGGAGCCGTCATGCCCGACCTGATCCCCCTCGCCCAGGCCCGTTGCGCGCCACGCAGCGGCAGCGAACACAAACTCAGCCGGGCTCGCATCCAGGAGCTGCTGCCGCAGGTTCCGGGCTGGGAACTGCTCGAGGACGGCCATGCGCTGGGCCGGACCTATCGCTTCAAGGACTACTACCGCACGATGTCGTTCGTGAACGCCCTGGCGCACATGGCCAACCGCGAAGACCACCACCCCGACCTGGGCGTGCACTACGACCGCTGCGTGGTGCGCTACTCGACCCACGACGTCGGCGGCCTGAGCGAAAACGACTTCATCTGCGCCGCGAAAGCCGACCTGCTGGCCGACTGACGCCGGCACGGCTCGCGGATTCCTTCGGCACCCCGCGGGAGTGGCTCCAGCCGCGACCTTCTCCCACCGACGCCAAGCCCGGGGACTCCCGCCTTCGCGGCGCGAAACCAGGCCGCCCCGGCTCAGCTGCTGAACTGCTCCGCCAGCATCCGCTCCTCGAGGTTGTGCTCGGGATCGAACAGCAGCGTCACCGTGCGGTCGCGCGACTCGCGGATGACCACTTCCGTCACGTCGCGCACCTCGTGCGAGTCGGCGGTCGCGCTGACCGGCCGCTTGTACGGATCGAGCACGTGGAAGCGGATCTCCGTTTCGGCCTTGAGCACGGCACCGCGCCAGCGCCGCGGCCGGAACGCGGCGATCGGGGTCAGCGCGACGACGTTCGACCCGAGCGGCAGGATCGGTCCGTGCGCGGAGAAGTTGTAGGCGGTGCTGCCCGCCGGCGTCGCGACCAGCACGCCGTCGCAGATCAGTTCTTCCAGCCGCCGCTGGCCGTTGAGCTCGATCCGCAGGTGCGCGGCCTGCCGCGTCTGCCGCAGCAGCGACACTTCGTTGTAGGCCAGCGATCCGACGCTGGCGCCCGACTCGGTCTGCGCGAGCATTTCCAGCGGCCTGAGCACGGCCGGCTGGGCCGCGGCGATGCGGTCGAGCAGGTTGCTGCCGGCATCGTCCGCGCGATCGTGGTTCATCAGGAAGCCGACGCCGCCCAGCTTCATGCCATAGACCGGCTTGCCGAGCCCGCCGTGGCGGTGCAGCGTCTGCAGCATGAACCCGTCGCCGCCCAGCGGGCACAGCACGTCGGCTTCTTCCGGCGCGCACTGGCCGTGCACGCGCGACAGGTCGGCCAGCGCAGCCTGTGCGTCATCGGTCTGGCTGGCGAGGAAAGCGATGCGTGGGTTCGCGGTCATCGGCGGCTCCATGGACGTGCCGCGAGCATAACCCGGGCCGCGGATGCGGCCCGGATCGTCCATCGTGGGCGCCCCGCCGGCAGGCCCGGGGCGGGCCGCCGGCAAGACCTCGGCCTCAGCTGCTTACCGTCAGCTGCGCAAGCCTGCGCACGGCCACCGACGCGGTCGGATAGTCGAGCGTCTTCTGCGCGGCCAGTTCACCGAGCATCGAGAGCGTGAAGCGCAGCGCCGGATCGTCGCGACCGATCCAGTTGCGCACCTTGCCGTCGGGGCCGGAGCCCGCCGTCGACAGCGCCTGTCCGACCAGCGCGCGCTGCTGCGCGGCCAGTTCGTCGCGCAGCACGCCGCGGGCGACCGCATGCCAGCGGCCCTCCACCGGCAGCTGGTCGATCTGCCGCACCAGCCACGGCAGGCGCAGCGCGTCGCCGAGGCGGAAGTGCACCCTGGCCACGTCCACCGGCTTGAGCTTGCGCTCGCGCGCAACCTCGATGATGTCGCAGCACGGCTCCAGGTAAGGCAGCGCCGCCAACTGCTGGCCGAGGTCGTCCGGCACGCCGCGGGCCTTCCATTCAGCCAGGCTCGCCTCGTACTCGGGGCGCTGCGAATCCGGCAGGATCGCCTCGCCCGCGCGGATGTCGCGGAAGCCGTCGTGGTAGCGGTCGACCGCGGTGGCGATGTCGGGGATCGCGCCCGGCCGCGCCAGCAGCCAGCGCGTCATCGAGCGCTGCAGCGACCAGATCACCTGCAGCGCATCGATCTGCACCGACTCGGGCACCTTGCCGTCGAGCGCATCGATCTGCGCCCACAGCGCACGCGCATCGAGCGTCTCGCGGCTGATGGTGAAGGCCTTGGCCACCTCGCCCGGGCTGCGGCCGCTGTCTTCCTGCATCCGCAGCAGGAAGGTCGCGCCCATCCGGTTGATCGTGGAGTTGGTGACCGCGGTGGCGATGATCTCGCGCTTCAGGCGGTGCTGTTCCATCGCCTTGGCGTACTTCTTCTGCAGCGGCTCGGGGAAGTAGCGCACCAGTTCCTTGGACAGGTACGGATCCTCGGGCACGTCGGAATCGACCAGCTGCTGGAACACCACCAGCTTCGAGTACGACAGCAGTACCGCCAGTTCCGGCCGCGTCAGGCCCAGGCCGCGCGCCTTGCGCTCGGCGATCTCGGCATCGGACGGCAGGTACTCGATCTGGCGGTCCAGCAGCCCCTGCGACTCGAGCGTCTGGATGAAGTGCTGCTTGGAGCCCAGCCGCGACACGCTCATCCGCTCCATCAGGCTCAGGGCCTGGTTCTGGCGGTAGTTGTCGTTGAGCACCAGTTCGGCGACCTCGTCGGTCATCGACTTGAGCAGCTTGTTGCGCTCCTCGACCTTGAGCTTGCCTGCCTGCACCTGGCCGTTGAGCAGGATCTTGATGTTGACCTCGTGGTCCGAGGTGTCCACGCCGGCCGAGTTGTCGATGAAGTCGGTGTTGATCAGCACGCCGTTCTGCGCCGCCTCGATGCGGCCGCACTGGGTGAAGCCCAGGTTGCCGCCCTCGCCCACGACCTTGCAGCGCAGCTCGCCGCCGTTGATGCGGATCGCGTTGTTGGCGCGATCACCGACGTCGGCGTTGGATTCGCCGCTGCCCTTGACGTAGGTGCCGATGCCGCCGTTCCACAGCAGGTCGACCGGCGCCTTTAGCACCGCGCTCATCAGCTCGTTGGGACTCATCGCCGTCACGTCGTCGCCGAGCCCGAGCGCATCGCGTATTTCCGCCGACACCGGGATCGACTTGGCCGAGCGCGGGAACACGCCGCCGCCCTTGCTGATCAGCGCCTTGTCGTAGTCCTCCCAGCTCGAGCGAGGCAGCTTGAACAGGCGCTGGCGCTCCTTGTACGACCTGGCCGAATCCGGATCCGGGTCGACGAAGATGTGGCGGTGGTCCATCGCCGCGACCAGGCGGATGTGCTTCGACAGCAGCATGCCGTTGCCGAACACGTCGCCGGACATGTCGCCGACGCCCACGCAGGTGAAATCCTGCTTCTGGCTGTCGCGCCCGAGCGCACGGAAGTGGCGCTTGACCGACTCCCAGCCGCCGCGGGCGGTGATGCCCATGCCCTTGTGGTCGTAGCCGACCGAGCCACCGGAGGCGAACGCGTCGTCCAGCCAGTAGCCGTGCTCGCGGGCGATGCCGTTGGCGATGTCGGAGAAGCGCGCGGTGCCCTTGTCGGCGGCGACGACCAGGTACGGGTCGTCGTCGTCGTGTCGGACGACGTTGCGCGGGTGCACGACCTTGCCGTCGACCAGGTTGTCGGTGACGTCGAGCATGCTGTTGATGAACATCTTGTAGCAGGCCACGCCCTCGGCCTGCAGCGCATCGCGGTCGGCCGGAGGCTGCTTGACGAAGAATCCGCCCTTCGAGCCGACCGGCACGATCACGGTGTTCTTCACCATCTGCGCCTTGACCAGGCCCAGCACCTCGGTGCGGAAGTCTTCGCGACGATCCGACCAGCGAAGGCCGCCACGCGCAACCGGGCCGAAGCGCAGATGCGTGCCTTCCACGCGCGGGCCGTAGACGAAGATCTCGCGGTACGGTCGCGGCTTGGGCAGGTCAGGCACCCGGGCGGAGTCGAACTTGAACCCGATGTAGTCCTTGTCGCTGCCGTCGTCGTTGACCTGGTAGTAGCCGGTGCGCAGCGTGGCGTCGATCACGCCCATGAAGCTGCGCATGATGCGGTCCTCGTCGAGGCTGGCGACGCGGTCGAGCAGCGCCTTGAGGCCGGCGCGCGCGGCGTCGTACTGCGCGTCGCGCCCCTTGGCGCGAGCGTCGATGAGCGGCTGCAGGGTCTTGAGCGCCTCGGCGTCGTCACCGCAGAGCATCCCGAGCTGGCTCGCAAACCGCTCGCGACCCTCGGCGAGTTCGGTCTTGCCGGGCTTCTCACGGCGCGGGTCGAAGCGCGCCTCGAACAGCTCCACCAGCAGCCTGGCCAGCAGCGGGTAGCGCGAGAACGTCTCCTCGACGTAGCTCTGCGAGAACGGCACGCCCACCTGCAGCAGGTACTTGCAGTAGCCGCGCAGCATCGCGACCTGGCGCCAGGTCAGCCCGGCGCCGAGCACGAGGCGGTTGAAACCGTCGTTCTCGGCGTTGCCGCGCCAGACCTGCAGGAAGGCGTCCTCGAACGCGGAACCGGTCGCGGCGATGTCGAACTCGCGCGTCGCCTCGACCTCGAAGTCCTGCAGGAAGGTGACGCCGTCGTCGATCCGCAGCTGGTAGGGGTGCTCGGTGATCACGCGCAGGCCCATGTTTTCCATCATCGGCAGCGCGTCGGACAGCGGGATGTCGTCGGTCTGGCGATAGAACTTCAAGCGCAGGCCGCCGGCGCCGGCGTGGTACCGGTGCAGGCTCAGCGCCAGGTCGTCCGGGCCTTGCAGCATGGCGAGGTGGCGGACATCGTCGACGGCGACATCGGTGCCGGCCTCCTGCAGGTACGGCGTCGACAGCGCGCGGCCGTAGCGCGAAGCAAGCGCCAGGCCTTCGCGCTCGCCGTGCACGGCAACCAGTGCGTCGCGCAGGTCGTCATGCCAGTTGCGCACGATGTCGGCCAGCTCAGCCTCGAGCGCCGCCTGGTCGAGCTCGAACGCCTCGCCCGCGCGCGGGCGCACGATCATGTGCAGCTGCGCCAGCGGCGATTCGCCAACCTGCATGTTGGTGTCGACGTGGTCGGCGTGCAGCTCGCGCTTGAGCAGCGCCTCGACGCGCATGCGCAGGTCGGTGTTGTAACGGTCGCGCGGCAGGTACACGAGCGCCGAATAGAAACGACCGTAGCGGTCGCGGCGCAGGAACAGCTTGCTGCGCACGCGCTCCTGGAGGCCGAGGATGCCGGTGGCCAGCTTCAGCAGTTCGTCCTCGCTGGACTGGAACAGCTCGTCGCGCGGAAGCGTCTCGAGGATGTGCTTGAGCGCCTTGCCGCTGTGGCTGTTGGGCTTGAGGCCGGACTCGCGCATCACGTACTCGAAGCGCTCGCGCACCAGCGGGATGTCCCACGGGCGCCGGTTGTAGGCGCTGGAGGTGTACAGGCCAAGGAAGCGCTCCTCGCCGGTCGGCTTGCCCTCGTCGTCGAACTCGAGCACGCCGATGTAGTCCATGTAGCCGGGACGGTGCACCGTCGAGCGCGCGTTGGTCTTGGTCAGGATCAGCGCGTCGACCGCGCCCGACTGCGGCATGTAGTGCGCCGCGAGCGACTTGAGCAGCCGCGGCTTGCCCACTTCCTTCGCGCGCAGCAGCCCCAGGCCGCTGCCTTCGACGGCGCACAGGATTTCCTCCTTGCCCTTCTTCTTCACCTCGTACTCGCGATAGCCGAACAGGGTGAAGTGGTCGTCCGCGGTCCAGCGCAGGAACTCCTGCGCCTCGCGCCGGCCGGCCTCGTCGATGGGCAGCCTGCGCGTGGCGATGTCGTCGGCCACCTGCAGCATCTTCTCGCGCATCGCGCCCCAGTCGGCGACGATCCCGCGCACCTCCGCCAGGACTCCCTGCAACGTGGTGCGGACGGTGTCGATCGCCTCGCCGGTCAGGCGGTCGATCTCCATGTGCATCAGTGATTCGGGGTTGCCCTCGCCCACTTCCAGCAGCTTGCCGGCGCGGTCGCGGGTGATCGGCACCACCGGGTGCCCGAGCACGTACACGCCGATGCCCTGCTCGGCCAGCGCCATGGTCACCGAGTCGACCAGGAACGGCATGTCGTCATTGACGATCTGCAGCACCGTGTGCGGCGACTCCCAGCCGTGCTGCTTCATGTTCGGGTTGAACAGGCGCACGTTGGCGGTGCCGCGCTTGCGGGTCCGGGCGAAGTCGAGGAAATCGCTCGCCAGCGCGGCCCATCCGGCTGGATCGTGCAACGGCAGCTCGTCAGGCGTCAGGCGATGGTAGAAAGCGTCGGCGAAGGCGACCGCGTGGTCCTGGCCGCCCTTGCCCGCGTGCTTGCGGATTGCCTGGAAGATGGGGTCCAGCAGGGCGAGCTCGGCACGGTCGGCCTTGCGATTCTGGCGGGCGGCAGCGGCCTTGCGTCCGGTCGGGCGCGAGGCAGCGGTTTTGCGTTGCGTGCTCATGGGATGAGGGTCCGATGATGTAGAGCCCGTGCGCATGCCGGGCCCGGGGTGGGGGTTCACCAATCAGGCGTTGCGGGGCGTGCCGGGCTCAGGAAGGAGCGGGCCGGGATGGAGAAACGGGGGCCTTGCCGGTCACGACGATCCTGTTTTCGCGGCGATCGTGGCCGCGCACGACCGGACAGGCGGTTCTGTCCGACCTCGACGTCAGGCGGGCGGCTTGCATCGCTCAGCGCAGCCCGGTTTCGTGGCGGGCGATGACCAGGCGCTGGATCTCGCTGGTGCCCTCGTAGATCTCGGTGATCTTGGCGTCGCGGAAGTAGCGCTCGATCGGCATTTCCTTCGAATACCCCATGCCGGCGTGGATCTGCACCGCCTGGTGCGTGATCCACATCGCCGCTTCCGAGGCGGTCAGCTTGGCCACCGCGGCCTCGGTGGTGAAGCGCTTGCCCTGCCCCTTCAGCCATGCCGCGCGCAGCGTCAGCAGCAGCGACGCGTCGAGCTTGCACTTCATGTCGGCGATCTTGGCCTGGATCATCTGGAAGGCACCGATCGGCTGCCCGAACGCCTTGCGCTCGCGTACGTATTCCAGGCTGGCCTCGTAGGCCGCGCGGGCGATGCCGATGGCCTGCGAGGCGATGCCGATGCGGCCGGCGTCGAGCACGCCCATGGCGATCTTGAAGCCGTGGCCCTCCTCGCCCAGCACCTCGTCGGCCTGCACGACGTAGTCGGCGAACTCGATCTCGCAGGTGGCCGACGCGCGGATGCCCAGCTTGGGCTCGGTCTTGCCGCGATGGAACCCCTCGCGCGTGGTGTCGATGAGGAACGCGGTGATCCCGCGCGCGGCCTTGTCCGGGTCGGTCATCGCGAACAGCACGATGTACTTCGCCACCGGGCCGGAAGTGATCCAGCTCTTCTTGCCGTTGACCACGAACGTGCCGTCGGCCTGCTTCACCGCGCGGCAGCGCATCGCGGTGGCGTCGGAGCCGGACTGCGGCTCGGTCAGCGCGAAGGCGCCGATTTCCGCGCCCTCGGCGATCGCGCGCACGTACTTCTGCTTCTGCGCCTCGGTGCCGTGGGTCAGGATGCCGTTGCAGAACAGCGAGTTGTTGACCGACATGATGGTCGAGTGCGCGGCGTCGGCCGCGGCGATCTCCACCATCGCCAACACGTACGCCACCGGATCCATCCCCGCGCCGCCGTACTCGGCCGGCACCTCGATGCCCATCAGCCCGTTCTCGCCCAGCAGGCGGATGTTCTCGAGCGGGAATTCACCGCTCTTGTCGAACTGTTCTGCGCTGGGGCCGACCTTCTCCTGCGCGATGCGGCGCGCCACGTCCTGGATCATCAACTGTTCTTCGGTGAACCCAAAATCCACGTTGCGCGCTCCGCGTTGAAGTCAGATGCGGAATTGTAGCCGCGCGGCGGGCGGAACCGAAGGACGGAAGGTCCACCACGTCGCCGGACGGAGGGCTGCAAACCCCGAGGTCCGTGGCCGCGGCCTTGACCTTCACCGCCACGGAGAGGAAACTTATCTCTATATCGCGATAGGAAGATATCAATGGACCTCGAAGGCTGGTCGGCCCGCCTGAAGGTGCTCGCCGACGCAACGCGTGTGCGCCTGCTGGCACTGCTGGAGGGCGAGGAACTGACCGTCGCCGAACTGTCGGCGATCACCCAGCTGGCCCAGCCGCGCGTATCCACCCACCTGGCGCGGCTCAAGGAAGCCGGCCTGGTCCGCGACCGCCGCTCAGGCGTGTCGGCCTACTACCGCTTCGACGAAGCCACCCTCGACCCCGCCCAGCGCAGCCTGTGGCAGGCCCTGAGCGCCGGCAGCGACGACCCGCTGCTGCGCCAGGACGCGATGCGCGTGGCCGGCGTGCTGGCAATGCGCGCGGCAGACCAGAACTGGGCCGACTCGGTCGCCGGCGACATGGAGCGCCACTACTCGCCCGGCCGCACCTGGGAGGCGCTGGCACGCTCGGTGCTGCCGTTGTTCGAGACCGGCGACGTGCTCGACATCGCCTCGGGCGACGGCGTCCTGGCCGAACTGCTGGCACCGCACGCGCACCGCTACGTCTGCATCGACAGCAGCCAGCGCGTGGTATCCGCGGCCAGCGAACGGCTGCGCCAGTACCGCAACGTCGAGGTGCGCGAGGCCGACATGCATGCCCTGCCCTTCGAGGCCGCCAGCTTCGACCTGGTCGTACTGATGCACGCCCTGACTTACGCCGCCAAGCCCGCCCAGGCCGTCGCCGAAGCCGCGCGCGTGCTGCGCCCGGGCGGCCGCCTGCTGCTGTCGAGCCTGGCCCGCCACGAGCACCGCAGCGTGGTCGAAGCCTACGGCCACGCCAACCTCGGCTTCAGCGAGAAGGACCTGCGCAAGTTCGCCGACAAGGCCGGCCTCGCCGTGCAGACCTCGGAAACGGTGACGCGCGAGAAGCGGCCGCCGCACTTCGAAGTGATCTCGCTGATCGCGAAGAAGCCGTGACGGCACTGGCTGCCGGCGCGGCCGTGAAGCCCTCCCCTTCAAGGGGAGGGTTGGGTGGGGATGGGTTTCCCGTCCGCTGCGCCAAAACCCATCCCCATCCCGGCCTGTCCGGTCCTAAAGCACAGCCTTCGGGCGTTCGTCGGGCCGCGAGCCAATGGCTCGCAAACAGCCCTCCTCACCCCCTTGAAGGGGAAGGAGAAGAACAAGCGCGTTTCGGAGTAACAAGATGAAACAACTTCCCTGGCTCCGCCCCGACCGTGTCGCCGCACTCGAAGCCGCGCTCGCCGAACGCATCCTCGTGATCGACGGCGCGATGGGCACGATGATCCAGCGCCACCGCCTCGAGGAGGCCGACTACCGCGGCGAACGCTTCGCCGGAGGCTTCGACAGCCTGCGGGCCGACGGGCCGCGCGACAGCCACGACCTCAAGGGCAACAACGACCTGCTGACGCTGACGCGCCCGGACGTGATCGCGCAGGTCCACGCCGATTACCTGGACGCCGGCGCGGACCTGGTCGAAACCAACACCTTCAACGCCACCGCGATCAGCCAGGCCGACTACCACCTGCAGCACCTGGTCCACGAACTCAACCGGGAAGGCGCGCGCATCGCCCGCGAATGCTGCGACGCCGCCGGCAGGAAGACGCCCGGCAAGCCGCGCTTCGTGATCGGCGTGCTCGGCCCGACCAGCCGTACCGCATCGATCAGCCCCGATGTCAACGACCCGGGCTTCCGCAACACCAGCTTCGACCAGCTGCGCGAGACCTACCGCGAAGCCGCCGAAGGCCTGGTCGACGGCGGTGCCGACGTGCTGATGGTCGAGACCATCTTCGACACGCTCAATGCGAAGGCCGCGCTGTTCGCGATCGAGGAAGTGTTCGAGGACCGCGGCGGGCGCCTGCCGGTGATGATCTCCGGCACCATCACCGACGCTTCCGGACGCACGCTGTCCGGGCAGACGGCCGAGGCGTTCTACGCATCGGTCGCACACGGCAAGCCCTTGTCCATCGGGCTCAACTGCGCGCTCGGCGCGAAGGACCTGCGCCCGCACGTCGAGACGCTGGCGCGGATCGCCGAGGGCTACGTCAGCGCCCACCCCAACGCCGGCCTGCCGAACGCCTTCGCCGAGTACGACGAGACGCCGGAGGAGATGGCCGCCACGCTGAAGGAGTTCGCCGAATCCGGCCTGCTCAACTTCGTCGGCGGCTGCTGCGGCACCACGCCGGACCACATCCGCGCGATTGCCGAAGCCGTCGATGGCGTCGCGCCACGCCGCTTGCCCCGGGCGCTGGAGGCGGCCGCATGAACACGGCTGTCCGCCATACCCGCCTGTCCGGCCTCGAGCCGCTGGTCATCACGCCCGAACTGCTGTTCGTCAACGTCGGCGAGCGCACCAACGTCACCGGCAGCGCGAAGTTCAAGAAGCTGATCAAGGAAGACCGCTTCGACGAGGCGGTCGAGGTCGCGCGGCAGCAGGTAGCCAACGGCGCGCAGATCCTCGACGTCAACATGGACGAGGGGATGATCGATTCCGAGAAGGCGATGGTCCGCTTCCTGACCCTGATCGCGTCGGAGCCCGACATAGCCCGCATCCCGGTGATGGTCGACTCGTCGAAGTGGAGCGTGATCGAGGCCGGCCTCAAGTGCCTGCAGGGCAAGGGCGTGGTCAACTCGATCTCGATGAAGGAAGGCGAGGACGCCTTCATCGAGCAGGCGCGCACGGTGCTGCGCTACGGCGCGGCCGCGGTGGTGATGGCCTTCGACGAACAGGGCCAGGCCGACACCTGCAAACGCAAGGTCGAGATCTGCACGCGCGCCTACCGCATCCTGGTGGACGAAGTCGGCTTCCCGCCCGAGGACATCATCTTCGACCCCAACATCTTCGCCATCGCCACCGGCATGGAGGAGCACAACAACTACGCGGTCGACTTCATCGAGGCCGCGCGCATCATCCGCAAGACCCTGCCCCACTGCCATATCTCGGGCGGCGTCTCCAACGTCTCGTTCTCGTTCCGCGGCAACGAGGTGGTGCGCCAGGCGATCCACTCGGTGTTCCTGTACCACGCCATCAAGGCGGGCATGGACATGGGCATCGTCAACGCCGGTGCGATGTCGATCTACGACGAGCTCGACCCCGAGCTGCGCGAGTACGTCGAGGACGTGGTCCTCAACCGCCGCCCTGACGCCACCGAGCGCCTGCTCACACTCGCCGAGCGCTACAAGGGCAGCAAGGGCAAGTCGCAGGCCGAAGACCTGTCCTGGCGCGAGAAGGACGTGCGCGCGCGCCTGAGCCACGCGCTGGTCCACGGCATCGACCAGTACGTGGTCGAGGACACCGAGGAAGCGCGGCAGCAGGCCACGCGTCCGCTGGACGTGATCGAAGGCCCGCTGATGGACGGCATGAACGTGGTCGGCGACCTGTTCGGCGCCGGCAAGATGTTCCTGCCGCAAGTGGTCAAGTCGGCGCGGGTGATGAAGAAGGCGGTTGCCTACCTGCTGCCCTTCATCGAAGCGGAGAAGGAGAAGACCGGCGACACCGGCAAATCCAACGGCAAGATCGTGATGGCGACCGTCAAGGGCGACGTGCACGACATCGGCAAGAACATCGTCGGCGTGGTGCTGGCCTGCAACAACTTCGACGTGGTCGACCTGGGCGTGATGGTGCCGGCGCAGAAGATCCTCGACACGGCCGTCGCCGAGAACGCCGACATCATCGGCGTCTCTGGCCTGATCACCCCGTCGCTGGAAGAAATGGGCAACGTGGCGCGCGAGATGCAGCGCCAGGGCCTGACCATCCCGCTGCTGATCGGCGGCGCCACGACTTCACGTGCGCATACCGCGCTGAAGATCGACCCGTTCTACAAGTCGCCGACGGTGTGGGTGAAAGACGCCTCGCGTGCGGTCGGCGTGGCACAGTCGCTGATCTCCAGCGAATTGAGGGACGCGTTCGTCGCCGCCAACGACGCCGACTACGCCGAAATCCGCGAACGCCACCGCAACCGCGGCGACGCCAAGCGGCTGGTGTCGCTGGACAAGGCGCGCGCACAGCGGTTCGACGGCGGCTGGGACGACTACGCACCGCCCGAGCCGAAGAAAACCGGCATCACTGTCTTCGACGACTATCCGCTGCAGGACCTGCTGGAGGTCATCGACTGGACGCCGTTCTTCCAGGCCTGGGAGCTGGCCGGCAAGTTCCCGGCGATCCTCGAGGACGAAGTGGTCGGCCAGTCCGCCAGCGAGCTCTATCGCGACGCGCGCGCGATGCTCGACAAGATCATCGCGGAGAAATGGTTGACCGCAAAGGCGGTCTTCGGGCTGTGGCCCGCGAACTCGACAGGCGACGACGTGGTCGTCGACGCCGCGCCGGCGGGCGAAACCGGCCCCACCACCCTGCACTTCCTCCGCCAGCAGGTCGACAAGCCGGTCGAACGCCCCGACTTCTGCCTGGCCGACTTCATCGCGCCGAAGGACAGCGGCCGGCAGGACTGGATCGGCGCGTTCGCGGTCACCGCCGGGATCGGCATCGAGCCGCACCTCGAGCGTTTCCGCGCCGACCACGACGACTACAACGCCATCCTGCTCAAGGCGCTTGCCGACCGCCTGGCCGAAGCGCTGGCCGAACACCTGCACCGGCGCGTGCGCAAGGAGTTCTGGGGTTTCGATCCCGACGAGTCGCTCGACAACGCGGAACTGATCGCCGAGAAATACCGTGGCATCCGCCCGGCCCCCGGCTATCCCGCCTGCCCCGAGCACAGCGAGAAGCGCACGCTGTTTGCGCTGCTAGACGCCGGGAACAACGCCGGCATGACCCTGACCGACGGCTTCGCGATGCTGCCGACCGCCGCGGTGTCCGGCTATTACTTCAGCCACCCGAAGAGCCAGTATTTCGTCGTCGGCCGGGTCTCGAAGGAACAGGTCGCAGACTACGCAAAGCGCAAGGGCGCATCGCTGCAGCAGGCCGAACGCTGGCTGGCTTCGAACCTGGACTACGATCCGGAATAGGAGCCTTTGCAGGAGCGGCGGAAGCCGCGATTGGCATTACCGGCGAAGCATCGCGGCTTCCGCCGCTCCTGCATGGCTATCGCGCAGCGCTACCAGACCAGGTCGTCCGGCACCTGGAAACGGGAATCGGCGTACTCGTCATCCGCAGCCGGCGCGTCCGGATCGACCTTCAGTGCAACCGCCGGCGCAAACGTCGCCTCGGCTTGCGCCAGGACATCCGCAGTCACCAGCAGGTAGCGGCCATCCAGCTGGACCACGCCGAGCTCGCCGGCATTGAGCGCCTTGAGTTGGTCCGCGGTGACATGGATGCGCTTGATCTTGCCGCCGTAGTCGAAGTGGCGCACCAGGTCTGCGTTGGCATCGTTGAGCGCCTTGTCCTTGAGCAGCGCCGCGAGTTTCGCCTTGGCTTCACGTCGCTGGCGCGCCTGCTCCTGCTTCAGGCGCTCTGCGGCGATGCGCTCGTCCTTCTCGCGCTGGGCACGGATCGCGTAGGCCTTGGCGAGATCGATGTCTTCGCGCGAGGCCGGGTTGCGCGGATGCGGCTTCTTCGCCTTCCCGTGCGCCGGCTGCCGCGGCTGCGCGTCCGGCTTGCCGCCGCGCGTGCCCGGCTTCTGCTTGCCGTCGCGGGGCGGCTTCGCGGGCTTCGGAGCCTGCTTGAAACCCAGGCCGAGGAGTTGGTCGCGCAGTGTGTCGCTCATGGGGAGTGCGGTTGCGGAAAGGGCGGGGAAATTGTGCCTGACCCGGCGGGAACCCGTGGGAGCGGCTTCAGCCGCGAGCTTCTTGGTGGCTAGCCGATGAATCCAGGACTCGCGGCTGAAGCCGCTCCCACAGGGCAAACCGGCGCTCAGTAGTGCGGCGGCGGCGGTTCCTCGGAAGGATCGGCATAGAACTCGCCGCGCGACTGCTTCATCGCATCGAGCGTGCGCCGCAGCAATTCCGCGTTCTCGGCCGCCTCGATGCGCGCGGCGGCCAGGGCGTCACTGAGCTCGGCCAGCGCCTGCTCCTGGAACGCCAGGCGCGTTTCCAGTTCCACGATGCGCTGTTCGAGTTCCGCGGACATGACGGTCAGTCGAGGCGGATGGAACGGCCGCGACCGATGCCGTAGTACGCCAGGCCGGCGGCCTCGACGTCGTCGGGCTCGTACAGGTTGCGGCCATCAAAGATCACCGCATCGGCAAGCCGCCTCCCCAGCTCGTCGAAATCGGGGCTGCGGAACTGCTTCCATTCGGTGATCACGACCAGCGCATCGGCGCCCTGCAGCGCTTCCTCGGCGCTGTCGCACAGCACCAGGTCCGTGCGCTCGCCGAAGATGCGGCGGGTTTCCTCCATCGCCTCGGGATCGAAGGCGCGCACCTTCGCACCCGCCTCCCAGAGTTGCTGCAGCAGGCGCCGGCTCGATGCCTCGCGCATGTCGTCCGTGTTGGGCTTGAACGCCAGGCCCCACAGCGCAACGGTCCTGCCGCGCAGCGCGGAGACATCCCCGTAGTGGCGCAGCATCAGTTCGAACAGATGGCCCTTCTGGCGTTCGTTGACCGCTTCGACCGCGTCGAGCAGGGTCGGGGCGTGCCCGTGCTGCTGCGACGTACGCGCCAGCGCCTGCACGTCCTTGGGGAAGCAGGAGCCGCCGTAGCCGGCACCGGGATAGATGAAGTGCCAGCCGATCCGCGGGTCCGAGCCGATACCCTTGCGCACCATCTCCACGTCTGCCCCGACCTTCTCGGCGATGTTGGCGATCTCGTTCATGAAGCTGATCTTGGTCGCCAGCATCGCGTTGGCCGCGTACTTGGTCAGCTCGGCCGAACGCACGTCCATGCTGACGACGCGCTCGTGGTTGCGATTGAACGGTGCGTACAACCGACGCAGTGTCTCCACCGCTTCCGGGTTATCCGCACCGATCACGATGCGGTCCGGGCGCATGCAGTCCTCGACCGCGGCGCCCTCCTTCAGGAATTCCGGGTTGGACACGACATCGAACTTGACCTGCGCACCGCGCCCGGCCAGCGTCCGCGCGATCGTTTCGCGCACCCTGTCGGCCGTGCCCACCGGCACGGTCGACTTGTCCACCACCACCGCGGGCTTCTGCAAGTGCGTGCCGATGGTCCTGGCCACCGCCAGCACGTACTGCAGGTCGGCACTGCCATCCTCATCGGGCGGCGTGCCGACGGCGATGAAGATCACTTCTCCGTGCGCGACCGCCTGCGCCGCATCCGTGGTGAAGCGCAGCCGTCCCGCCGCGTGGTTGGCCTTGACCATCGGCTCCAGGCCCGGTTCGTAGATCGGGATGACGCCCTTGCCAAGGCCATCCACCTTGGCCTGGTCGATGTCCACGCACACCACCTCGTGCCCGACTTCGGCCAGGCAGGTTCCGGTGACGAGCCCGACGTAGCCGGTTCCGAAGATCGCAACTCGCATGCGGTACCGCTCCCTTATTCCTGCTTCGCGTCCGGTTTGACGATGTCGAGCAGCTCGACTTCGAACACCAGCGTGGCATTCGGCGGGATCGGGCCGCCGGGCGTGCCGGTCTCGCCGTAGCCGAGCTCACTCGGGATCCACAGCTTGTACTTGCTGCCCACCGGCATCAGCTGCACGCCCTCGGCCCAGCCCGGCGCCACCTGCTGCAGCGCGAACACGGCCGGCTCGCCGCGTTCATGCGAACTGTCGAACTGGGTGCCGTCGAGCAATTCGCCCT
Source organism: Luteimonas soli (assembly GCF_042648865.1). Taxonomy (NCBI): domain Bacteria; kingdom Pseudomonadati; phylum Pseudomonadota; class Gammaproteobacteria; order Lysobacterales; family Lysobacteraceae; genus Luteimonas; species Luteimonas soli. The sequence continues at coordinate 557,011 of NZ_JBHRYA010000003.1, forward strand.
TGTAGTGCACCTTCACCATGTCCTCGGCGGTGGGCTTGGGCCCCTTGCCTTCCGTCAGCACCTGGTACTGCAGGCCGGACTCGGTCGTCTTGACGCCTTCCTTGCCTGCATTGGCGGCAAGGAAAGCCTTGCCTTCGCTGGCGTTCTTCTCGGCCTGGGCCGCGCGCTCGGCCATCTGCTTGGCCTGCTCTTCCTGCTGCTTGGCCTGCAGGCGCTTGTCGAAAGCCTGCGCCACCTGCTGGGCCTGTTCGTCGTTGAGCAGCGGTTCGCCGCCCGAGATCACGGTCTTCATCGCCTTGACCAGGGTATCGACGTCCACCTCGTCCTTGATCGGTTCCAGCGACTTGCCGACCGACATGCCGACCATGTAGCTGGCCTGTTCCTTCTCGGTCTTCAAGCCAGTGCTCTTGGCGATGTCGTCGTTGCCGGCCGCGGTGTCGGCCTTGCCTTCCTTCTTCGCGTCCTTGTCGATCGGCTTGCAGGCGGCGAAGCCGAACGCCAGCGACGCGGCGAGCAGGCTGGCGGTGGCGAAACGGATTGGGGATGTCATGTCAGGGCAGCTCCGGTTGTGCGTCGGATGCCGGCCGCGCCGGCAAAGGGGGGACGAGGGGGCGAATCAGAGGATGTCGAGCAGTTCGACATCGAAGACCAGGGTCGAGTTCGGCTCGATCGCGGGATTGCCGGACTCGCCATAGGCCAACTCGCTGGGAATCCAGAACCGGTACTTGGCGCCTACGGGCATCATCGACACGCCTTCGGTCCAGCCGGCGATCACCTGGTTGAGGCCGAACTCGGCGGCGCCGCCATGCTGTTCGGAACTGTCGAACACGGTGCCGTCGAGCAGGGTGCCGCGATAGTTCACGCGCACCCGGTCGCTGGGCTTCGGGCGCGGGCCGGCGCCCTGGCGCAGCACCATGTACTGCAGTCCGGACGGCGTGGTGAACACGCCCTTGGCCGACTTGTTTTCGGCGAGGAAGCGCTCGCCCTCGGCGGCGTTGCGGGTCGCGGCTTCGGCCGCCGCGGCTTTCTGCGTGGCCTGCACGCGCGCGCCGAACGACTGGCGGACCGCATCGGCCTCGGCGTCGCTGAGCAGCGTCTTGCCGCCGGCGAGGGATGTGCGCAGCGCCTGCATCACGACCGGCAGGTCGATCTCGCCCTTCACCGGGACCAGGGACCGCCCGATATCCGCACCGATGAGCAGGCCCACCTTGGCCTTGTCCACCGACGGCGGCGGCGTGCCCGGCGGCATGCCCGGCACCGGCCGGCCGCTGCGCGCGGCGACGCGGACCATCAGCGCCTGCCCGGTTTCCATCGCTTCCTTCTCCTCGATCAGCGGCTCGCCGCCGTCGAAGGCGTTTCGCACGGCACGTTCGAACGCCTTGAGGTCCAGGTCTTCCGCGGCCGGCGCAAGCGACTTGGCCACGTCCATGCCGACCATGTAGCTGGCCTTGTCACGCTCACTCGCGAGCGCCTGCTTGTCCTGGGCGTGGACGTTGGCGGCCGGCAGGCTGGCAAAGGCGATCAACAGCGCGGCAACTCCGCGCAGCAAGGGCTTCATCCGGAACGACTCCTGTGCGGCGCCTGCGGATCAGGCGCGAAGTCGCCTATTGTCGCGGGCGCGGGCAAACCGGGCAATCGCCGCGGCGGTCATGGCCGCTGGCGCCTGAAGGCATGGGACGCCGGGGACGTGCCTGCCATCGACGGGTCGGCTCCCGATGACACTTCCCCTCCAGTTCAAGGTCCGCCGGTTCGGCCTGCGCGGACGGCCCCGCCGACACCGTGGACAAGCTCGCAGAGTGCGTGAACTGGGTCGGTTCCCAGGCGGCACTGCGCCATCCCGGCCTTCCCCACGTCCTGGACACGGCCTTGCCGGCAGATGATTCGCGACCGATCAAACATCGACTTGCAGAAACCAGATTCATTTACTCTCATAAAGTATTGATTTTACTGTATTTTAAGTATTCTCGTCGGCGTGCATCCAACCATGACTTCAGTTGGGTCTCTGGCATGCAGAAACTCGTTGACATGCCGTGTCATGGTGTTATAGTTACATACAACACCGATCACCCAGAGCAGGACGTTCACCATGAACCGCAAGCTCCACAACTCGATGCTCGCCTTCTCCGCCACCGGCCTCACGCTGGTGTTCGCGCTGATCGCCGCCTCTCCCGTGTTGCCCGGCCAGGACGTCACCACGCCCGTCGCGCTGGCCTCCACGCCCGCAGTCGAACTCAATGCCGAGCTGCGGGAAAACAGCAAGGCCATCGAAGCCCGTGTCCGGGAGATCGACGCCCGCGCCCGGCAACTCGAAAGCGATCTGGACGCAAGCGCCTCGCTCGGCGACACCATCGCCAGCGCCGTGAGCTTCGCCGCCGCGGTGTCGACCGAGGCTGCACTGAACGCGGCATTCGAGGCCACGGCCGACGAAAGCACGCGCAAGCAGGAAGCGGCCAGGGAAAAGCGGCGCCACGCGCGCAAGGTCCGCGGCACGCTGGCCGTCCCCTATTTCTCGTTCGCGCAGGGCCTGCGCCGCGGCAGCCGGAGCTGAGCCATGAGTGCAGTCCAGTGGAACGATGGGGCACCCATCTATCGCCAGCTCAAGGAGCGCGTCATCGCGATGATGCTCGATGGCGTGCTCAAGCCCGGTGATGCCCTGCCCTCCGTGCGCCAGGTCGCCGCCGAATACCAGCTCAACCCGATCACCGTTTCGCGCGCCTATCAGGAGCTCGCGGACGAAGCACTCGTCGAAAAACGCAGAGGCCTGGGAATGTACGTCACCGAAGAGGCATCGAAGAAACTGCTGTCGAACGAACGCGAACGCTTCCTCACCGAGGAATGGCCGCTGGTGCTCGAGCGCATCCAGCGCCTGGGCCTGTCGATGGAAGACCTGCTCAAGCCGGTGCGCAACGGGGGTGCCGCATGACCGCCGCGACCGCCATGTCCGACCACGTCGTTTCCGCGCGCAACCTGCGCAAGGCCTACAAGGCCACGGTCGCGCTCGACAACACCGGTTTCCGCATCGACAGCGGCAAGATCATCGGCCTGATCGGCCCCAACGGCGCCGGCAAGACCACCGCGCTCAAGGCGATGCTCGGGCTGACCCCGTTCGAGGGCGACCTCAAGGTCCTCGGCCGCGACCCGCGCACGCAGCGCGACGAGCTGATGAACGATGTCTGCTTCATCGCAGACGTCGCGGTGCTGCCGCGCTGGATCCGGGTCAAGGAAGCCATCGACTTCGTCGCCGGCGTGCATCCGCGCTTCGATCGCGCCCGCTGCGAGCGCTTCCTCGCCAACACCCAGCTCAAGCCGCGCCAGCGCGTGCGCGAGCTGTCCAAGGGCATGATCGTGCAGTTGCACCTGGCCCTGGTGATGGCCATCGACGCGAAGCTGCTGGTGCTCGACGAGCCCACGCTGGGCCTGGACATCCTGTATCGCAAGCAGTTCTACCAGCGCCTGCTGGAGGACTACTTCGACGAACAGAAGACCATCATCATCACCACCCACCAGGTCGAGGAAGTCGAGCACATCCTGACCGACGTGATGTTCATCCGCGCCGGCAAGATCGTGCTTGATGCGCCGATGGACGCGGTCGGCGAGCGTTTCGTCGAGGTCCTGGTCGACGGCAACAGGCTCGATGATGCCCGCGCCCTCGGCCCGATCGACGAACGCGCCCTGCCGTTCGGCAAGACCATGATGCTGTTCGACGGCCTGCCGCAGTCGCAGCTCGCAGTGTTCGGCGAAACCCGGACGCCCGGCCTGGCCGACCTGTTCGTCGCCACCATGAAGGGAACCTACGCATGAACGCCCCCGACACCGCCGCCGTGCCGCGCGCCGCCACGCCGGTCCATCCCACGCACAAGTTCAAGCTGCTGCTGCAGCGCGAATACTGGGAGCACAAGGGCGGCTTCCTCTGGGCGCCGCTGATCGCCGGCGGCATCTCGCTGCTGCTGACGGGGATGATGATCATCTTCGGCCTGGTCGCCGCGCGTCGCGCCAGCGGCGACATCCAGATCGACGGGATGACCGTCAACGGACTGGACATCGGCGAGCTCACCAGCCGGATGAATGCCACGGACATGGCCGAGTTCGCCCGCGGCATCGACCTGACGCTGTTCCTGAGCTCGTCCTGGCCGTTCATCGTGCTGGCGTTCGTGGTGTTCTTCTACTGCCTCGGCGCGCTGTACGACGAGCGCAAGGACCGCAGCGTGCTGTTCTGGAAGTCGCTGCCGGTGTCGGACGCGCAGACCGTACTGTCGAAGGTCGCAAGCGCGGTCGTGGTCGCGCCGGTGCTGGCGGTCATCGCTTCGCTGGTCACCATGATCGGTTTCATGGTCATGCTCAGCATCGTGGTGCTGGTCCATGGCGGCAACCCGTGGACCCTGCTGTGGGGTCCGGCCAGTCCGCTGACGATCGCCTCCGGCAGCCTGGCCTGGATCCCGGTCTACGCACTGTGGGCGCTGCCGACCGTCGGCTGGCTGATGCTGTGCTCGGCGTGGTCGCACAGCAAGCCGTTCCTGTGGGCAATCATGGTGCCGCTGTTCACCGGCATCTTCGTCAGCTGGTTCGACCTGATGGAGATGTTCAACCTCGACAGCTCCTGGTTCTGGAGCAACATCGTCGGCCGCCTGCTGCTGGGCACGGTGCCGGGCATGGACCTGCTCTACCGCGAGGGCATCAGCGGCAGCGAGCAGGACCTGCAGGACATCCTCGCGACCGTCTCGCCCGCCGGCCAGCTGGCCAGCCTGGCCACGCCGCAGATCTGGATCGGCGCGGTCGCCGGGGCGCTGATGATCTACGGCGCGATCCAGCTGCGCCGCAGGCGCGAACTGGCCGACTGAGCCATCACGCCTCCAGGCGGCGGCCCCGCGGGTCGCCGCCCCCTTTACGAAGCCACCAAGGAATTCCCATGCGCAAACAAGCCCTGATCCTCGGCGCCCTGCTCCTGCTGCCCCTGGCCGCACAGGCCGACGACGACGACCACTGCAGGCACAGCCAGCCCCGCAACCTGCAGCTCGACATGGCCGGCGTGAAGACGGTCGTCTTCGAGATCGGCGCCAACGACCTGGACGTGCGCGCTACCACCGCACCTGGCAACACGGTCCAGGGACGCGCGTGCGCATCGAACGAGGACGACCTGTCGCGCCTGGTCCTCACCCAGCACAAGTCCGGCGACCGGCTGGTCGTCACCGCGGAACGCAAGGGCAAGTTCGGCGGCATCTCCCTGTTCGGCGACCGCTACGCCTACATGAAGCTGCAGGCCAGCGTGCCCGACGACATCGCGGTGCAGCTCGAGGTCGGCTCGGGCGACGCCAGTGTCGATGGCGCGCGCAGCGCCCGCATCGATACCGGTTCTGGCGACGTGCGGGCCACCCGCATCCGCGGCGAACTTGCCGCGTCGCTCGGCTCCGGCGACCTGGAAGCCAGCGACATCGGCTCGCTGGACCTGGACTCGGTCGGCTCGGGAGACGCCACCATCCGCAACGTCGGCGGCGCTTCGAGGATCGGCAGCATCGGCTCCGGCGACGTATCGATCCACTCCACCCGCGGTTCGGTGGACGTCGGCTCGATCGGCTCAGGCGATCTCGACCTCGACGACATCGGCGGCAACATCACGGTCGGCTCGATCGGCTCGGGCGACATCGATGTCGACGGCGCACGAGGCGACCTCACCGTGCGCTCGGCCGGAAGCGGCGACGTCAACCACCGCGGCGTCACCGGCCGCGTCGACCTGCCGCGCAAGCGCTGACGCGCCCCCGACGCCACCATCCACGGAGTCCACCGGCCATGACCAGGATCCACGCCATCACCCTGATCGCCTGCCTTGCCTTGCTCGGCGGCTGCAACCGCAACGAGCCGCCGCCAGCCGCGCAGGCGCCGGGCAGCGGCGCGGATACGGCGCTTGGCCGCACCCTCGGCAAGGTCGCGGAGAAAGTACGGACGAAGCTGGAGAACCAGAACATCACCCTGTCCAGCAGCAAGGCGGACGCCAAGGCCGAGATCACTCCGCAGGGCGACCTGCTGATCGCGGGCAAGAAGGTCGAGACCGATGAAGCCCAGCGCGAGCTGCTGCTCGAGTACCGGGCCGGGATCATCGCCGTTGCCGCGGCCGGCACCGACATCGGGATGAAGGGCGCGGACTTCGGCCTGCGCACCGCGGGGAAAGCACTGCGCGGAGTCTTCTCCGGCAATGGCGACCAGGTCGAGGCGGAAATCGAGGCCGACGCGCGCGAGTTCGAAGCGCAAGCGCGCAAGATCTGCGAGCACCTGGCGCCGATGCTCGAAACCCAGCAGAAGCTCGTCGAGAAGCTGCCCGAGTTCAAGCCTTACGCGACGATGGACCAGTCGGACATCGACGACTGCCGGGAAGACACTCAGGGCGCGGCTACCGCAGCGGCCGCTTAGGCGACGCGGGAGCGCAACGGAATGCAGGCAACAACCCGCAAACTGGTCAAATGGGGCATCATCCTGCTCCTCGCCGCGATCGTCGCAGCCGCGCTGGCGATCCTGGTCCTGCTCTCGCGCGCATCGGTTGAAACCACCGCCCACGGCGCGCCGACGCGCCTGCGCCTGCACCTGCCGGGTGGACGCGACATCGCGATCCCGGTCTACGTGGCGTCGGGCAGGCAGGTGCGGATCCCCGGGTTCCTCGACGGGCCGATCGTCCGCCGCGGCACCAACGGCAACTGGTCGGCAACCTGGTTCTGCGAGGACCGGCCGCATCGCTCCGCCCTTCCCGCTTCGGCGCTGTCGCTGCATGTCGAATGCACCGGCACGCAGCACGCGTTCCCGCTGTACACGCCGCAGGTGCCGCAGTCAGTCGCGCCGATGCCAACGCGGGTGGCGGTACTCAGCGACCTGGAAGGCAACGCCGCCTTCCTCGAACAGGCACTGCGCCGGCTCGGCGTCGTCGGCGCCGACGGCAAGTGGGCCTACGGCGGCGGCCACCTGGTGGTGCTGGGGGATTCGGTCGACCGCGGGCGCGACGTCTTCGCGGTGCTGTGGCGGCTGCATGGCCTGTCCGGGCAGGCGGCGCTGTCAGGCGGCGCGGTGCACGTGCTGCTCGGCAACCACGAGCAGTACATGCTGCGCACCAATCCTTCGCGCGCGAACGCCGACCACCTCCATGCGTTGAATGCCATGGGTGGCTATCGCAATGCCTTCGCGGCCGACACGATGATCGGGCAATGGCTGCGCCAGCAGCCGGTGGCGCTGAAGCTGGGCAAGGTGCTGTTCGTGCACGGCGGCATCAGCCCGCAGGTCGCGCGCACCGGGCTCGACGTCGGGCAGCTCAACGCGGCGATGCAGGACTACTGGAACGACGCCGGCCCGCACCCGCCATCGCCCGGACTCGATGCCGTGCTCGGCCACGCCGGCGTCACCCAGTACCGCGGCTGGTTCAGGGCGCTCGAAGGCCGCTACCCGATGGCCAGCGATGCCCAGGTCGCCGAGGCGCTGGAACACTTTGGCGCCAGCATGGCGGTCGTCGGGCACACCATCGTGCCCGGCGTGGAACCCATGCGGAACGGCCGCGTCTACGCGGTCGACGTCAACAGCGACGAGTCCGCGTCCGAGGTGCTGGTGTTCGAAGACGGCGAGCCGCGCGTGGTCGATATCGGCGTGGCGCGCAACCTCGTCGACGGGCAACCGGCGTTCCGCGGGTTCAGCCTGCTGGACGCGAACGACCGCAGGCTGCTGTTCGACATGGTCCGCGACCTGCGCCGGCTGTCGGCGCTGCCCTACCCGTACTGAACGCGCTCAGCCGCCCTGGATTCCGCCGCGCGTGAGTGCGGCGGGGTCCAGCAGCTTCTTCAGCCGCGCGGCGGGCAGGCCGCTGTCTTCCAGCGCCACGTCGAAGACCGGGCGCCCCTCCTTGTAGGCGCGCTTGGCGATCGCGGCCGCCTTCTCGTAACCGATGATCGGGTTGAGCGCGGTGACCAGGATCGGATTGCGGTCGAGCGCGGCGGACACGTTGTCGCGGCGCACCTTCATCCCGGCAATGGTCGTGTCGGCGAGCAGGCGAGAGACGTTGGCCAGCAGGCCGATCGAGTCGAGCAGGTTGGCGGCGATCAGCGGCAGCGTGACGTTGAGCTGGAAGTTGCCGGTCTGCCCGGCGACCGTGATCGCCACGTGGTGGCCCATCACCTGGGCGCAGACCATCACCGTTGCCTCGGGCACCACCGGGTTGACCTTGCCGGGCATGATCGAGCTGCCCGGCTGCAGCGCCGGCAGTTCCACCTCGCCGATCCCTGCCAGCGGCCCGGAGTTCATCCAGCGCAGGTCGTTGGCGATCTTCATCAGCGCCACCGCCAGCGCGTTGAGCTGGCCGGACAGCTCCACCGCGTCGTCCTGCGAAGCCAGGCCCTCGAACTTGTCGGCTGCCGACTCGAACTTCGTCTTCGCCAGCGTCGACAGCGTCTTCGCCATCGCCTTGCCGAAGCGCGGATCGGCGTTGATGCCGGTGCCGATCGCGGTGCCGCCGATCGGCAGCCGCCGCAGGCGTTTCAGCGCGTCCTCGATCCGTGCCTGCGCCGAGGCCAGCTGCGAGGACCACGCACCCAGTTCCTGGGCGAAGGTCATCGGCATCGCGTCCATCAGGTGGGTGCGCCCGGTCTTGACCACCTTGCCGAAGGCGCGCGCGCGGCCGTCGATCGTCTTGCGCAGGTGCTTCAGCGCAGGCAGCAGGTCTTCGACCACCGCCAGCTGCGCGCTGACCCGGATCGCGGTCGGGATGACGTCGTTGGAGCTCTGGCCGAGGTTGACGTGGTCGTTCGGGTGGACGGCCTTCTTCCCGGCGCGCGAAGCCAGCGTGGCGATCACCTCGTTGGCGTTCATGTTCGACGAAGTGCCAGAGCCGGTCTGGTAGATGTCGATCGGAAACTGCGCGTCGTGCACGCCCGCGGCGACCTGCAGCGCGGCCGCGTGGATCGCCCGGGACACGCCCTTGGGCAGAAGGCCAAGCTCGGCGTTGACGGTGGCGGCGGATGCCTTCACCAGCCCCAGCGCGCGGATGAAGCCGCGCGGCATCGGCCGGCCAGACACCGGGAAGTTCTGCACCGCGCGCTGCGTCTGCGCGCCCCACAGTGCCTCGGCGGGCACCTGCAGTTCGCCCATGCTGTCGTGTTCGATCCGGTAGCGCTGCGTGGCCATGGTGTTCTCCTGATGCGATGCAACCAAGGATACGCCGCCGCCCCGAATGCTCCTGCCTGTTCTGCAGGAGTGGCTTCAGCCGCGAGCTTTTGCCTTGGCCCCTCCCCCTGCGAAGGCAGGGGGAGGCTGGGAGGGGGTGCCCACGGTTCGCGGCGATTGGCAACGACACCCTTCCCCAACCCGCCCGGCCATCGAGCACAGCTCGATGGCGTTCGTCAGGCCGCGAACCCGTGGTTCGCAAACGGCCCTCCTCACCCCCTGCCTTCGCAGGGGAGGGAGTAAAGCGAAAGGCCTCCCCAGGCAAGCCGCAGTAGAATGCGCGGTTTCCGCCACGTCCCGCCGCCATGCCCGTCGAATCGCAACTGCTCGCCCTGTCCCCTCTCGACGGCCGCTACGCCAGCAAGGTCGACGCGCTGCGACCGATCTTCTCCGAGTACGGCCTGCTCAAGGCACGCGTGCGGGTCGAGGTGGAGTGGCTGCTGGCGCTGGCGGCCGAGCCGGGCATCGCCGAGCTCGCGCCCTTCGGCGATGCCGCCGCCGCACGCCTGCGCGCGCTGGCCGACGATTTTTCCGTCGCTGACGCGGCCCGGGTCAAGGAGATCGAGCGCACCACCAACCACGACGTCAAGGCCGTCGAGTACTTCATCAAGGAGCGATTGAAGGATGACGCCGAGCTCGGCCCGGCGCTGGAGTTCGTCCACTTCGCCTGCACCAGCGAGGACATCAACAACCTGTCCTACGCGCTGATGCTCAGCCAGGCGCGGCAGGAGGTACTGCTGCCCAGGCTCGACGCGCTGATCGAGGCGCTGCGCACGATGGCGCACGAGCACGCCGCGCTGCCGATGCTCTCGCGCACCCACGGGCAGACCGCCTCGCCCACCACAGTCGGCAAGGAAATCGCCAACGTCGTCGCGCGCCTACAGCGGCAGGGCGAACAGCTCGCCGCGGTGTCGCTGAGCGGCAAGATCAACGGCGCCGTCGGCAACTACAACGCCCATGTCGTGGCCTACCCTGACGTGGACTGGCCCGCGTTCGCGCAGCGCTTCGTCGAATCGCTGGACCTGGACTTCAATCCCTACACCACCCAGATCGAGCCGCACGACTGCGTGGCCGAGATCTGCGACGCACAGCGGCGCATCGACACCATCTGCATCGACCTGTGCCGCGACATCTGGGGCTACATCTCGCTGGGCTACTTCAAGCAGGCGGTCAAGGCCGGCGAAGTGGGCAGCTCGACCATGCCGCACAAGGTGAACCCGATCGACTTCGAGAACGCCGAAGGCAACTTCGGCATCGCCAGCGCGCTGTTCGACCATTTCGCGGTCAAGCTGCCGGTCAGCCGCTGGCAGCGCGACCTCACCGACTCTACTGTGCTGCGCGCGCTGGGCACCGCATTCGGCCACGCCCTGATCGGCTACGACGCCCTGTTGCGCGGCCTGGGCAAGCTTTCGGCCAACCCCGAACGCTTGGCCGCCGACCTCGACGCTTCGTGGGAAGTGCTGGCCGAAGCCGTGCAGACCGTCATGCGTCGCCACGGCCTGCCCAACCCCTACGAACAACTCAAGGCGCTGACCCGCGGCCAGGGCATCACGGAAGCCTCGATGCGCGAGTTCATCGCCTCGCTCGACCTGCCCCAGGGCGAGAAGCAGCGGCTGCTGGAAATGACGCCTGCCAGTTATACCGGCCTCGCCGACCGCTTGGCGAAGGACATCTGAACGAATCCATGCCCGTTTCCTAGGGTCAGCCCCAATGGCGCGGGCGGCGGCGGTGGGGTATCACGAAGGCATCCACAGCCAGCCGGAGCGCGGCCATGTCCTTCGACATCATCGACACCATCAAGGACACCATCCAGACGGTGGTCCAGGCCGTCGCCGAGCCGCCGCCTCCCCCACCGGCGCAGACCGCGGAACAAATCGAGGCCCGGGTCAACGCCGCCACATCCGATCCCGCACAGCGTGAACTCCTGACCCAGGGCTACACGCAGGCCCAGCAACAGGGCGACGGCGCGCTCTGGCAGCAGACCGAAGACCTCGCCACGCTCTACCGCGACCGCGAAATCCTCGCGCTGAGCCGTTCCATCGGCCCCGACGACACCGTTCCCGAGGGCTGGAGCCGCGCGACGCCAGCACAGCTCGAGGCCTACGGCCTGAGCCCGGCCGACCTGCGCCCGGACGGCTCCGGCTTCAACGCCGAGCTGTTCATCCCCGACCCGAAGGTCTTCGGACCCGACGCCAAGCCGGTCCTGCAGTTCGAGGGCACGGACTTCGGCGACATGCGCGACGTCAACGCCGACGTGGCCCAGGCCATGGGCAACGACGAGGCCTACTACAACCGCGCGATCGACATCGCCACCCGCGTGAACCAGGCCAGCGGCGGCGACATCATCTTCAGCGGCCACTCGCTGGGCGGCGGCCTGGCCACAGCGGCGGGCCTTGCGACTGGCGCCGAAACCGTCGTCTCCAACCCCGCTGGCGTCCATCCCGACACCGTCGCCGATGCCCTCGCCGACCGCGGGCTGTCGTTCGACGACGCCGACGGCAACATCAGCACCTATGCCGTCGACGGCGACCTGCTCACCGAACTGCAGGACGCCACCGCCGGGCTCAGCGGCCAGAATGCCGATTCGCTGGCCGCGATCCTCAACGGCGTGGGCCACGGGCTGAACATCTACCAGGACGACGTGACCTTCCCGACCAACGTCACCGGCCAGCAGGTCAGTGACCTGCCCGACGCGGTCGGCGACGTGACCACGCTCCAGGCGCGCAACGCCGACGGTTCGGACCGGCCCGACATCACCTCGCTGGACACGATCATCGATGACATCAACGCTCGCGTGGAGCGGATGCCGGTCGATGACTTCGCCGGCCTGGTCGAGGATGGCACCGACATCGTGGATGACGTGACCGGCTTCCTCGGCGGCCTGGCCAACGGCGCCGGCGACGCCCTCAACACGGCCAGCGACTTCCTGCCCGACTTCGGCCTGCTGGGCGGTGCCGGCGACCTGATCTCGGGCGGCGGCGACGTGGTCGCCACGATGGGCGACTACATCGAAAAGGGCGGCGACATCACCCTTGACATCGCCGAGGGCCTGGAGACCGCGGGCTCGATCGCGGTCGAAGCCGCCGACGGCGACGTGCGCGACAGCGTGATGGAGATGGTCGATCGCCACAGCTTCGGCGTCTTCGACGGTGCGATGGAAAGCACGATCAACGACCAGGAACAGGCCCTGCAGGACCAGCTGGGCTGATATAGGAGCCCACCTGGGCGCGACCGGCATTACCGGGCAAGCCTCATTGCGTCCAGGCGCACTCCCACGGAGCAAGCCAGCGCCGCCAGCGGATCGACGATGAAAGGTTCACGACCTTTTCCCACGCAGGTGGCATGCTCCTCGCGTCCGCTCCTGGCGATGCACCTGCAATGACCCACCCCCCCGACCGGCGTATCGTGTCGGCGAAGCGCGTACCGCTGCGTGCCGCCGCGGCCGCAACCGTCGCGCTGTGCACGATGTGGTCCGTGCTCCCGGGCTGCACCGTGCAAACCCCGGACCATGCCGGTGACGGCGCCCAGCAACCCAGGCAAGGATCCACGGTGACCCAGACGTTGCGCATCGAACAGCACTTCAACGGCCCCGAACTCGAACTCGCGCAGGCGAGCGCGGCGGGAGACGCCGCGCAGGTCGCGCGCCTGGTCGGCGAGGACCACGCCGATCCCAACGCGGTCTCGCCGGGCGGCCTGCCGCTGATCGCCTGGCCGGTGCTGCAGGGCAGCGCCGCGGGCGTGCGCGCCCTGCTCGAACACGGCGCCGACGCCAATCGCGCCGCGCCCGCGGCAGGCACGGTGATGACCTGGGCGGCGAAGGCCGGCGACCCCGCCGTGCTGCAGGTCTTCCTGGAGCACGGCGGCAACGCCAATGCAATCGACAACAACGGCGAACCGCTCACCCGGGTCGCCGCGCTGGCCGGGCGCTGGGACAACGTCAAGCTGCTGGTCGAACACGGCGCCGACATCGACGCCACCGCCCACGGCCAGCCGAACACCAGCCTGCTTGCGTACTACAGCGCCGGCCAGTTCGACAAGGCGCACTGGCTGCTCGAACACGGTGCCGACCCCGGCTACAGGATCGAGACCGCACCGTCCGAAGACCGCGTTGGCGCGCAGCCCATCGTCGAGAACATCTACTGGTGGCCGGTACAGGCCGGCCGCTTCCCGCAGCTGGCGCAGTGGCAGCAGCGCTGCCAGTCGCTGCTGGCCGCACGCGGGCTGTCCGTGCCCGCGGAACCGCCGCACCTGGCGCGCCTGCGCGCGTCGCAGGGCGGCGACGGCGGCAACGCCGGCACGACGCGCGACCTCGATGCCGAAATCCGCGAGCACGAAGCCGGACTCCGGCAGAGGCTGGGCGAAGGCTGAACCCGCGCCCGCCAGGCTCACGCCGGGTCCGCGTCGGCGTGGATAATGGCGCGATGGAACTGCTGCCCCACATCGAAGCGCCCATTCTTGCGGCCGCAAGGAATCCACGCGCCCCGGAAGCCGGCGTTGCAAGGCGCGGTCACGCCCGCCACGACGCGATCCCTGCCGCATGACCAGGAAGCCCAAGCCGGCGGAAACGCCCATCGAGGTCGAAGGCTCCGCGAAGCAGCCGCTGGGCATGCCCGCGGCCGACTTCCTGCGCGACTACTGGCAGAAGAAGCCGCTGCTGATCCGCAACGCATTCCCCGGCTTCGTCTCGCCGATCGAGCCGGAAGACCTCGCCGGCCTGGCCTGTGAGGACGCGGCGCTGTCCCGCCTGATCCGGCACGATCGCGAACGCGATGCCTGGACGGTCCGCCACGGCCCGTTCCGTGAGGAGGAATTCCCCGGCCTCGGCGACCGCGACTGGACGCTGCTGGTGCAGGATGTCGACAAGTGGGACGCCGATATCGCCGCGCTGCTGCCGAAGTTCGACTTCCTGCCGCGCTGGCGCATCGACGACATCATGGTCAGTTTCGCGGCCACCGGCGGCTCCGTCGGTGCGCACGTCGACCAGTACGACGTGTTCCTGCTGCAGGCGCTCGGCCACCGGCGCTGGCAGGTCGACACGCAGGATGATCCGCCGCTGCACTTCCGCAAGGATGCCGAGATCAAGCTGCTGCAGCGCTTCGCCCCGACCCACGACTGGGTGCTTGCCCCCGGCGACATGCTTTACCTGCCGCCGGGCGTGCCGCACCACGGCGTGGCCGAGGATCCGTGCCTGACCTTCTCCGTCGGCATGCGCGCCCCGTCGGCGGCGGAGCTGCTGGGCGATTTCGTCGACACCCTGGCGGCCGAGTCGGACGACGGCCTGCGCTACGTGGACCCGGACCTGGCGCCGGCGAAGGACGCCAACGAAATCGACGCCGCGGCGATGCAGCGCGTGCTCCAGGCGCTCAACGCGCTGCGAATGAACGATCCCGACCGCCTCGGCGACTGGTTCGGCCGCTTCATCACCCTGTACCGCAGCGCGGGCCAGGCGGTGCCGGCCGACGAAAGCCGTTCGCGGATCGAGATCGAATGGGACCTGCAGCAGGGACACGTGCTGCATCGCCATCCCTGGACGCGCATGGCCTGGCGACGTGCCAGCAAGGGCGCCCGCTTGTACGCAGGCGGCCAGGCGTACGCCCTGCCCGCGCGCGATGCGCGCGCCATCGCCGCCGCAGCGGCCTTCGATGGCGCGGCCTACGCCGGGCTGTCGGACCAGGGCCGCGACGCAGTTTACGATCTGCTGCTCGGCGGCCACTACCATCTCGTCGAGCCCGGCAGCGGGGCGTCGTGAACGCCGCACGGCCGTACGGGCCGTTCCGGGTGGAAACGGCCGCCTTCGCCGATGCCTGCAGCGAACTGCTCGCCGTGCGCGAAGCGGTATTCGTGGTGGAGCAGAACGTTCCGGTCGAGGAAGAACGCGACGCGCACGACCCTCGATGCCTGCATGCGATCGCGCGCGACCGCGCCGGAAAACCGATCGGCACCGGTCGCCTGGTGCCGCCCACCGCGGCCGACGCGCCGGCACACGTTGGCCGCATGGCGGTGCTGCGCGACTGGCGCGGCGCCGGTGTCGGCGACGCGCTGCTGCACGCGCTGCTGCGGCAGGCACGCGAGCGTGGCTGGAACGACATCGTCCTCAACGCCCAGGTATCCGCGCAGTCGTTCTACGCGCGCCACGGATTCGTTCCGGTCGGCGAGCGCTTCATCGAGGCCGGGATCGAGCACCAGGCGATGCGGCGCCGGATCGACCGGCCACAGGCCATCGAAGGCACCGACGCCGCGGTGGCCGCGACGGCCGCCATCGTCCGCCATGCCCGGCGCAGGCTGCACGTCTACAGCCGCGAACTCGACCCGGGCCTGCTCGACGCGCCGCGCGTCCTCGATGCGATGCGCGAGCTGTGCACCCGCGGCGACGGCATCCAGGTCCAGGTGCTGCTGCAGGATGCGGCCGCGCCGCAACGCGCGCTGGCGCCGCTGCTGGCGCTGGCGCAGCGGCTGCCGAGCGTGATCGCATTCCGCGAAATCGCCGACCCGGTCGACCGCGCCTACCCGTCCGCCTACCTGGCCAACGACGATGGCGGCTACTACTTCCGCGCCCTCGGCCACCGGCTCGACGGCGAAGCCGAAACCGGCGCACCCGGCCTCGCGCGCCAGCTGGCCGAGCATTTCCGCCCGGTCTGGGAACGCTCTCGCCCCTGCACCGAATACCGCACGCTGGGCCTGTAGAAGCGCCCCATGGGCGCGACTTCTTCTCCGGAATCCGGAAGCGCCGTGCCCCGCGGGGCGTTCCTGCCCCCGGGACGTGAATGGAATGATGCATCCCTGCCGCATGAAGCCGCCCATGATGCGCCGCGACAAGGCGGCGGGCTATAATCGATGTTCTTTCACGCGCCATTCCACGGGCCAGTGGATTTCCCGTTGAATCAGGCGTTTGCCCTCCCCTCTTCGAGCCCATTACGCCAGACGTGGACAGTCTCCTGAAGCAGTTTGCGCAGTCCTCCCAACTCGGCTCCAACGCCGCCTACATCGAGGACCTGTACGAGCAGTACCTGGTCACCCCGGACAGCGTCGGGCCGCAATGGAAGGCCTGGTTCGACGGGTTCAAGGGCCGCGAGGCAGGCGACATCCCCCATTCGGCGATCATGGAAAACGTCGCTGCGGCCGGCCGCCAGGCCTCGCGCGGCGTGGTCGCGCAGGGCGCCGGCGACGAGCGCGAACGCCACGTCGGCCGCCTGATCACCGCCTATCGCTCGCGCGGCCACCTGGGCGCGAACCTCGACCCGCTGGCGATGCAGGACAAGCCGGAGGCGCCGGACCTCGGACTGGCCTTCCACCGGCTGTCGGAGAGCGACCTGTCGGCCGAGTTCAGCACCGGCGGCGTCGGCGGCAACGCGCGGATGAAGCTGGGCGACCTGCTCGCCCGTCTCAAGGCCACCTATACCGGCCCGATCGGCGCCGAGTTCATGCACATCACCGACGCCGAGCAGCGGCGCTGGATCTACGAGCGCCTGGAGGCCGCCGGCGGCGACTTCGGCCGCAGCGCCGACGACAAGCACCGGATCCTCGAGCGCCTGACCGCGGCCGAGGGCCTGGAGCGCTACCTGCACACCAAGTACGTCGGCCAGAAGCGCTTCTCGCTCGAAGGCGGCGATTCGATGATCCCGCTGCTCGACAGCGTCGTCCGCCGCGCCGGCGTGGACGGGGTCAAGGACATCGTCATCGGCATGGCCCACCGCGGCCGCCTCAACGTGCTGGTCAACACGCTCGGCAAGTCGCCGCGCAAGCTGTTCGACGAGTTCGAGGGCAAGTTCGAGCACGCCCACGACGACCGCGCCCACACCGGCGACGTGAAGTACCACATGGGCTTCTCGGCCGACATCGCCACCCCGGGTGGCCCGGTGCACCTGGCGCTGGCCTTCAACCCCTCGCACCTGGAGATCGTCGACCCGGTGGTCGCCGGCTCGGTGCGCTCGCGCCAGCATCGCCGCGGCGACGACGAGCACAAGCAGGTGCTGCCGGTGCTGCTGCACGGCGACGCCGCGTTCGCCGGCCAGGGCGTGGTGATGGAGCTGTTCCAGATGTCGCAGGCACGCGGTTTCCGCGTCGGCGGCACCGTGCACATCGTCATCAACAACCAGGTCGGCTTCACCACCAGCGCCGCCGAGGATGCGCGCTCCACGCTGTACTGCACCGACGTTGCCAAGATGGTCGGCGCGCCGGTGCTGCACGTGAACGGCGACAATCCCGAGGCCGTGGTGTTCTGCGCCGAGCTGGCATTCGACTTCCGCCAGCGCTTCGGCAAGGACGTGGTCATCGACCTGGTCTGCTACCGCCGCCACGGCCACAACGAGGCCGACGAGCCGGCCGCCACCCAACCGTTGATGTACAAGACCATCCGCGCGCACAAGACCACGCGCGAACTCTACGCCGAGCGCCTGGCGGCCGACGGCGTGGTCACCGGCGAGGACGCGCAGAAGCTGGTCGACGGCTACCGCGACAAGCTCGACGCGGGTGAGGTCACCACCGAACTGGCCGAAGTGAAGCCCGACGAGTTCACCATCGACTGGTCGACGTACCTGTCGGGCAAGTTGTCCGACCCGGTCGACACCACGGTCAAGCGCGCCACGCTCGACAAGCTGGCCAAGGCGATCAACACCATCCCCGACGAGGTCACGCTGCACCCGCGCGTGGCCAAGATCTACGACGACCGCCGCAAGATGGCCGCCGGCGAACAGCCGGGCGACTGGGGCTTCGCCGAGAACCTGGCCTACGCCACCCTGCTCGACCAGGGCCACAAGCTGCGCCTGGTCGGCCAGGACAGCGGCCGCGGCACCTTCTTCCACCGCCACGCGGTGCTGCACGACCAGAACAGTGACACCGACTACCTGCCGCTGCAGCAGCTGGTGAAGAACCCCGAGGACGCCACCATCATCGACTCGTTGCTCAGCGAGGAAGCGGTGATGGCATTCGAGTACGGCTATTCCACCGCCGACCCCGACACGCTCGACATCTGGGAAGGCCAGTTCGGCGACTTCGCCAACGGCGCACAGGTGGTGATCGACCAGTTCATCAGCTCGGGCGAGGCCAAGTGGAATCGCCTGTGCGGGATGGCGCTGTTCCTGCCGCACGGCTACGAGGGCCAGGGCCCGGAGCACAGCTCGGCGCGCCTGGAGCGCTTCCTGCAGCTATGCGCACTGGACAACATGCTGGTCTGCGTCCCGACCACGCCGGCGCAGGCCTTCCACATGATCCGCCGCCAGCTGTGCATGGACACCCGCAAGCCGCTGGTGGTGATGACGCCAAAATCGTTGCTGCGCCACAAGCTGGCGGTGTCGACGCTGGACGAACTGGCCGACGGCAGCTTCCAGCACCTGATCGCGGACACCACCAGCGACCCGAAAAAGGCAAAGCGCGTCGTGCTGTGCGCGGGCAAGGTCTACTACGACCTGCTCGAGGACATGCACAAGCGCGGCGCCGATGACGTGGCGCTGATCCGCATCGAACAGCTGTACCCGTTCCCGCGCGAACTGCTGGCCGCGCAGCTCAAGCGCTACACCAAGGCCACCGACGTGGTCTGGTGCCAGGAAGAGCCGCACAACCAGGGCGCGTGGTACCAGATCCGCCACCACCTGGTCGCGTGCCTGGCCCCGAAGCAGTCGCTGCACTACGCCGGCCGCGCACGCTCGCCGGCCCCGGCCGTCGGCCACTTCAACGACCACGTCGCCGAGCAGAAGCAGCTGGTCGCCGATGCCCTGGTCAATCCGCTCGACGGCGAAGCCGCCAGCGAATAATCCGCCCCGCCCTCCTTCCACGTTTCCATCAGGACGCCGCCCACCATGGCCACCGAAATCAAAGTCCCGGTCCTTCCCGAATCCGTTACCGACGCCACCATCGCGTCGTGGCACAAGAAGGTCGGGGATGCGGTCAAGCGCGACGAAAACCTCGTCGACCTCGAAACCGACAAGGTCGTGCTTGAAGTCCCGTCCACCGTCGACGGCGTGATCAAGGAGCTCAAGTTCGAGGAAGGCGCCACCGTCACCAGCCAGCAGGTGATCGCGGTGATCGAGGAAGGCGCCACCGCCGAAGCACCGAAGGAAGACGCCAAGGCCGAGAAGCCCGCCAACGACAAGAAGACCGACGCACCCACGACCACGCCGCAGAAGCCGGCGGCAGGCGCCGAGGAAGTGCAGCCCAAGGCTGCTGCCGGCAAGACGGGCACGCCTTCGAAGACCGACGACCTGCCCCCGGGCGCGCGCTTCACCGCGGTGAAGGAAGGCATCGACCCGTCCCAGGTCGAAGGCACCGGCCGCCGCGGCGCGGTGACCAAGGAAGACCTGGTCAACTATGCCAGCGGCAAGACCGCCGGCGTGTCCGGTGGCGCCCGCCCGGAAGAGCGCGTGCCGATGACCCGCATCCGCAAGCGCATCGCCGAGCGCCTGATGCAGTCGAAGGAGTCCATCGCCATGCTCACCTCGTTCAACGAGGTCAACCTGGGCAAGGTGATGGCGATGCGCAAGGCGCTGCAGGACGACTTCACGAAGGCCAACGGCATCAAGCTCGGCTTCATGAGCTTCTTCGCCAAGGCCGCGGCCAACTCGCTGGCCAAGTACCCGGCGGTCAACGCCTCGGTCGACGGCGACGACATCATCTACCACGGCTACGCCGACATCTCGATCGCCGTCTCCACCGACCGCGGCCTGGTCACGCCGGTGCTGCGCAACGTCGAGCGGATGAGCTTCGCCGACGTCGAGAAGGGCATCGACGGCTACGCCCGCGCCGCGCGCGAAGGCGGCCTGAAGCTCGAGGACCTGCAGGGCGGCACGTTCACCATCACCAACGGCGGCACCTTCGGCTCGCTGATGTCGACGCCGATCGTCAACCCGCCGCAGTCGGCGATCCTCGGCATGCACACCATCAAGGAGCGCGCCATCGTCGAGAACGGCCAGGTGATCGCCGCGCCGATGATGTACATCGCCCTGAGCTACGACCACCGCATCATCGACGGCAAGGACGCGGTGCTGTTCCTGGTCGACATCAAGAACCAGCTCGAGAATCCGCACCGGATGCTGCTGGGCATGTAGTGCTTCGAGCCCCTCTCCCGTCGGGAGAGGGGTTGGGGTGAGGGCCGGCGAAGTCGCGATGGCGAACGGTGCCGACCGCCATCGGCCGACCATCCACACCGCCACCGGCGCCGACGCCACTCCGCCGAACCCTCATCCGCCCTCCGGGCACCTTCTCCCGGCGGGAGAAGGAAAAGCAAAAGGAACGAGACCATGAGCGAACAACAGCAATTCGACGTCATCGTCATCGGCGCCGGCCCCGCCGGCTACCACGCCGCCATCCGCGCCGCGCAGCTGGGCATGAAGGTCGCCTGCATCGACGCCGCGCTGGGCAAGGACGGCAAGCCCGCGCTGGGCGGCACCTGCCTGCGCGTGGGCTGCATCCCGTCCAAGGCGCTGCTCGATTCCTCGCGCCAGTACTGGAACATGGGCCACCTGTTTGACCAGCACGGCATCACGTTCAAGGACGCGAAGATGGACGTGGCCAAGATGGTCGGCCGCAAGGACGCCATCGTGAAGCAGTTCACCGGCGGCATCGCGATGCTGTTCAAGGCCAACAAGGTCACGCCGTTCTACGGCTTCGGCCAGCTGCAGCCAGGCAACGTGGTCAAGGTCAAGCAGCACGACGGTTCGGAAGTCGAGCTCAAGGCCGCGAACGTGGTGCTCGCCGCCGGCTCGGATTCGATCGAGCTGCCGTTCGCCAAGTTCGACGGCGAGTACATCGTCGACAACGTCGGTGCGCTCGACTTCGCCGAGGTGCCCAAGCGCCTGGGCGTGATCGGCGCCGGCGTGATCGGGCTCGAACTGGGCAGCGTGTGGAAACGGCTGGGCGCCGAGGTCACCGTGCTCGAAGCCCTGCCCGACTTCCTGGCCGTCGCCGACGCCGAGGTCGCCAAGACCGCAGCGCGCGAGTTCAAGAAGCAGGGCCTGGACATCCGCCTGGGCGCCAAGGTCAGCAAGACCGAGGTCACCGGCAAGGGCAAGAAGAAGGAAGTGGTCGTCACCTACACCGACAAGGACGGCGAGCAGACGATCACCTTCGACAAGCTGCTGGTCGCCGTCGGCCGCCGCGCCGCGAGCAAGGGGCTGCTGGCCGAAGGCACCGGCGTCAAGCTCGACCAGCGCGGCGTGATCGAGGTCGACGAGCATTGCCACGCCGGCGTCGACGGCGTCTGGGCGGTCGGCGACTGCGTGCGCGGCCCGATGCTGGCGCACAAGGGCTTCGAGGAAGGCATCGCGGTCGCCGAGCTGATCGCCGGCCTGCCCGGCCACGTCAACTACGACACCATCCCCAACGTGATCTACACCGAACCGGAAGTCGCCTGGGTCGGCAAGACCGAGCAGCAGCTGAAGGAAGACGGCACGCCGTACAAGACCGGCAGCTTCCCGTTCGCCGCGCTTGGCCGCGCCGTGGCCATGGCCGAACCGGCCGGCTTCGTGAAGGTGATCGCACACGCCGAAACCGACCGCGTACTCGGCCTGCACCTGGTCGGCGTGGGCGTGTCGGAGCTGGTCCACGAAGGCGTGCTGACGATGGAGTTCAAGGGCTCCGCCGACGACCTGGCCCGCATCTGCCACGCCCACCCGACGCTGTCCGAGTCGATCCACGACGCGGCGATGGCGGTGGACAAGCGGGCGATCCACAAAGCGAACTGATTGTTCGCCTTGCGCCCATGATTTGCTGCGCAAGCCACGGGCCCCAAAGCATGCCGCCATCCCCGCCCCTTCGCGCCTTCGGCGCGAACCGCCCCCACCTTGGGGGCTGGGGCAAAAGCACACGCTTGCCTTTGATCGTCATTCCCGCGGAAGCGGGAACCCGGCGTCTTTGCCCCACACGCATTCGAGGCGCTGGATGACTCGCTTCGCTCGCCCTGCGGGCTGGCCTGCGGCCGTTCTGCGCGCTTCGCGCTTGTCCCGCCTTCGCGGGGATGACGCCGGAGGGTTGTTTCCCCGTCGGCACTGCTCTGGTGCACACACCTCATTGCGATCGCAACTTCAGCAAGCGCAACACTCCCAGCCCCTAGCCCCCAGCCCCTAGCCCCTAGCCCCTGATCCCGTCCCATGAAAAGCATCTGCGTCTACTGCGGTTCCAACGCCGGCCTCCGCCCGACTTACGCCGAGCGCGCGAAAGCGCTGGGCACGCGGATCGCAAAGGATGGGCTGGCGCTGGTCTACGGCGGCGGCAACGTAGGATTGATGGGCATCGTCGCCGACGCGGTGCTCGAAGGTGGCGGCGAGGTCATTGGCGTGATCCCGCAGCAGCTGGTCGACTGGGAGGTCGCGCATCGCGGGGTGACCAAGCTGGAGGTCGTCGGCTCGATGCACGAACGCAAGGCGCGCATGTTCGACCTGTCCGACGCCTTCGTCGCCCTGCCCGGCGGCTTCGGCACGCTCGACGAGATGTTCGAGATGCTGACCTGGCGCCAGCTCGGCTTGGGCAACAAGCCCTGCGCCTTCCTCGACGTCGACGACTTCTACGACCCGCTGCTGGCGATGATCGACCGCATGGTCGCCGAGCGCTTCCTGCACCCGGACCAGCGCGCCGACCTGTGGCACGGCGACGACATCGACGGCCTGTTCGCCTGGCTGCGCGACTACACGCCGGCGCAGGCCTCCAAGTGGCTGGACGCCAAGCATCGCCGCGAACTGCGCTGACGCGCACCTTCCCCGCATGAACGCCGCCGCATGCGGCGCTGGCGCAGGCTGCACGCCATCGTGTAGCATCGCGCCCCTTGTTCGCCGAGGGGCAGCAACCATGCGGATTGTCGCCAGCACCTGAAGCCTCGCGCTTCCCCTGCCCCACGGGCCGGGTTCGTTTCCATCGTCCCGGCCATCGCCCGGGATCTTCCGTGCATCCGCACCCCGCGTCGGCAAGCCGGCGCATTCCCCGGAAACCATTCCATGCCCCCTGTCGCCTTCCGCGCCAGCAAGGCCGCGATCGCGTTCATCCTTGTCACCGCGATGCTCGACGTCCTGTCGATGGGCATCGTCATCCCCGTCCTGCCGACGCTGATCGAACAGTTCACCGGCTCCAACGCCCGCGCCGGCGTCATCAACGGCTTGTTCGTCGCCCTGTGGGCGCTGATGCAGTTCCTCGCCTCGCCGGTGATCGGCTCGCTGTCCGACCAACATGGCCGGCGCCCCGTCATCCTGATCTCCACCGCCGGCCTGGCGATCGACTACGTGCTCATGGCCCTGGCGCCGGACCTGTGGTGGCTGGCGCTGGGCCGGATCATCGCCGGCGTCACCTCGGCCAGCTTCACCACGGCGTTCGCCTACATGGCCGACATCACCGACCCCGAACACCGCGCGCGCGGCTATGGCCTGATCGGCGCGGCGTTCAGCGCCGGCTTCGTCGCAGGCCCCTTGCTGGGCGGCGTGCTGGGCGAATGGTCGCCGCGCGCGCCGTTCTGGGCGGCAGCGGCCCTCAGTGGCATCGCGTTCCTGTACGGTGCATTCGTGCTGCCCGAATCGTTGCCGCCGGAACGACGCATGGCCTTCTCGTGGAAGCGCGCCAACCCGCTCGGCGCACTGCGCCTGCTGCGTTCGCACCCGGAACTGACCGGACTTGCCGGCGTCAACTTCCTGCTCTACTTCGCCCACCACGTGTTCTCGGCGGTATTCGTGCTCTATGCCGGCTATCGTTACGGCTGGAGCCCCTGGCAGGTCGGCGTGCTGCTGGCGATGGTCGGCGTGCTCGACATGATCGTGCAGGGCACGCTGGTCGGGCCGCTGGTCAAGCGCTTCGGCGATCGCCGGGTGATGATCACCGGACTGTGCTTCGGCGCGGTCGGCATCGCCTGCATGGGCCTGGCGCCGACCGGGCTGCTGTTCACGCTGGCCATGCTGCCCAACGCGCTGTGGGGCCTGGCGATGCCGACCATCCAGTCGCTGATGACCCGACGCGTGTCCGAGTCCGAGCAGGGCCAGCTGCAGGGCGCCAACAACAGCGTCGGCGCGATCGCCGGCGTGTTGTCGCCGCTGTTCTTCGGCGCCGTGTACTCCATCTCGATAGGGCCGGAGGCGTGGTTCCCGCACCCCGGCACCGCGTTCCTGATCGCGTCGCTGGTGCTGTTCGGCGCAGCAATCATCGGCTGGCGCGTGGCGCTGCGCACGCGCGTGGCGACGGCGACCGCGCCCTGAGCTTCACCGCGGTTCAAGATGCGTACCGTTTCCGGTGCGCGCCTTGACGTCGAAGCAACGGGCGGCGGCGGATATTGGCGCCACCTCGTCCGGGTACACGTTGATGCCACGGATCGCAGCAAGCGTCCGGGCATGGGCCGGGCTCCCGGACCGGGCACGAGAATACCGGAGCACCGCAATGAGCAACCACCGCGATCGCAAGGATCTTCCGACCGGGGAAGACAGGAACTGTCCTCCCGAAACGCCCGAACACCGCCAGCACCGCAAGCAGCACGAAAGCGACAACCAGGACGAGGCGCTGGACGAGACCTTCCCGGCCAGCGATCCGATTTCGCCGTTCGTTCCCGCCAAGACGTCCGACTGAGCACGTCAACGACATCGTGTTTCCGGTGATGGGCAACACGTGAGGATGAGCCGCGGCCGCCTGCGCAATCGCGCATCGCCACCGATGAGGTCTCCATGAAGAAGCCGGAGAAATTCGCGCGCTCCGCCGACCTCGCCCGGGAGGCGCGCGAAGCCTGCGCTTCCGACGGCGAACCGAACGCCAACGACACCAGTGAACGTTGACCGGGCCGTTCGCGGTTCCAGCGCCTCGAAAGTTGCCACGCAATTTCTTGCGCCCAGCCGGTGTTCACCGTGCCGCTGTTATGTCGATTCCGGAAACCCTGTTTCGTCATGTCCATTGAAGCGCGACCACCCGCGCCCTTGGGAAACCGACATGTGAACCGACAAGCAGGAAGGGCGCATGCGCTCGCGGACCGCCGCCTGGCCGTAGCCGATCCCTGAGCGGAATGGCGGAATCGACGCGGGCCATGCGGGCCTTGCGCCGCAAAAGCGGGGGTGCTTTGATCCTTCGCCATGACGACAACCGACATCCATCGCACGATCGAGGCGGTGTGGCGCATCGAATCGGCCAAGCTGATCGCCGCGCTCGCGCGCATGGTCCACGACGTAGGTCTGGCCGAGGAACTCGCCCAGGACGCGCTGGTCGCCGCGCTGGAGCGCTGGCCGGAAACGGGCGTGCCCGACAACCCGGCCGCCTGGCTGATGACCACCGCCAAGCGCCGCGCCATCGATCGGCTGCGCCGCAGCAAGCTGCAGTGGAGCAAGCACGCGGAGATCGCCCGCGAACTGGAGGAACAGCAGGACATGGCCGCGTCCGGACTCGACGACAAGCTCGACGACGACATCGGCGACGACCTGCTGCGGCTGGTGTTCACCGCCTGCCATCCGGTGCTGCCACGGGAAGCGCGCGTCGCGCTGACGCTGCGCCTGCTTGGGGGCCTGTCCACCGACGAGATCGCGCGCGCTTTCCTGGTGCCGGAGCCGACCATGGCCCAGCGCATCGTGCGCGCCAAGCGCACGCTGTCGGACAAGCAGGTGCCGTTCGAGGTGCCGCGCGGCGATGACCGTTTCGAACGCCTGGCCTCGGTGCTCGAAGTGATCTACCTCGTCTTCAACGAAGGCTATGCGGCGACCGCCGGCGACGACTGGCTCCGTCCTGGCCTGTGCGATGAAGCGTTGCGCCTGGGCCGCATCCTCGCCGGACTGATGCCGCGCGAACCGGAGGTACACGGACTGCTGGCGCTGATGGAGCTGCAGGCCTCGCGCAGCAGGGCGCGCGTCGGGCCGAACGGTGAACCGGTGCTGCTGTCGGACCAGAACCGCGCCCGCTGGGACCAGTTGCTGATCCGCCGCGGACTGGCCGCGCTCGAACAGGCATCGAAGCTCGGCGGTGCTCGCGGACCCTATGCGTTGCAGGCCGCGATCGCCGCGTGCCATGCCCGCGCCGCCAGCGTCGAAACGACCGACTGGCCGCGCATCGTCGCGCTCTACGACACGCTCGCCGAAACGATGCCGTCGCCGGTGGTGGAACTCAACCGCGCGGTGGCGGTATCCATGGCATCCGGCCCCGCCGCCGGACTCGCCGCGGTGGACGCGCTGGCCGGCGAGCGCGCGTTGCAGCATTACCACCTGCTGCCGAGCGTACGCGGGGAACTGCTGCACAAGCTCGACCGCCGTGCCGAGGCGCGCATCGAGTTCGAGCGCGCCGCCGGGATGACGCGCAACGCACGCGAACGCGAGCTACTGCTGGCCAAGGCGCGCGACTGCGCCTAGAAGGCGCCCCGCGTCCGGCAAGCTGGACGGGCCCTCCCCCACCGGCAGCCGCGGCTACCGTGCGGGCGCGGCCGTCGTCTCCTGCGCGATCGCCTCAACCTGGATCCGCAACGTTACCGCCATGCTGAAACCGTAGTCCTTGCCGGCAGGCATGCCGAACTCGTCGCGCTGGATCGTCGCCAGCGCATCCGCGCCGCACAGCTCGCGCTTGAGCACCGGATGCGGCATGCACTTGAAACTGTTGATCTTCAGTTCGACCGGGCGGGTCACCCCGTGAAGCGTCAGTTCGCCGACCACCCGCGTGGGCTTGCCGTCGACGAAGCCTTCCAGCCGGCCGCTGTAGGTCGCCTGCGGATACTTCGCTACATCGAACAGCTCCGCGCCCCGCGCGTGCTCATTGAGCGCGTCGTGGCCGAAGTCGATGCTTGCCGTGTCGATGGCCACCTCCACCGACCCGGTACCCGCAGCCCTGTCGAGCGCTACCTTGCCACTGCTGTGGTTGAACTTGCCGCGCCACACGGACAGTCCCGCCAGGTGGTCGGCCTCGAAGCTGGGAAAGGTGTGTTCGGGATCGATGTCGTAGTGGACCGTGGCCGCCGCGGCGGTACCGCCAACAGCAAGCAGCGCCGCAAGCACCGACAGCCCGGGAACGAAGCGGAATCGAATGGCCATTGCCTTATCCTCCCTACAGTTCCACGAAAGTCTTGAACCCGCCCCAGATCATGCGCTTGCCATCGAACGGCATGCTCTTCGGGTCCATCCCGGCGAGGCGCGGGTCGGCCATCACCTGCTTGTTGATGCGGTCACGCTGCGCGCGCGACTTGTAGACGATCCAGGAGAACACCACGACTTCGCCGGGCTTGAGCTTGACGCTCTGCGGGAACGAGGTGTGCTTGCCCGGCTGGACGTCATCGGCGACGCACTCGACGTACTCCAGCGCACCGTACTCCTTCCAGATCGCCCCGGCCTTGCGGGCCAGGCGGCGGTAGGCAGCCAGGTTCTGCTCCGGAACGGGAACTACGAAACCGTCGACGTAACTCATGTTTGGCTCCTCTCTGCGGGTTGGCGGGTGCCGGCGATGACCGCCGGATTGCCCGGATTCCACTGGACGACGAGCGTGGCGGGCGGAAATCGACACTTCTCGACCACGACGGCTCGCATTCATCACCATCCCGTCCGACACTATCTCCTGCTCCCCGACCACGAGAGGCGAAAATCCATGGCGACGCCCGACATCACCATCTACCACAACCCCGCCTGCGGCACTTCGCGCACCACGCTTGGCCTGATTCGCGACGCCGGCATAGAGCCGCGGGTGATCGAGTACCTCAAGGATCCGCCCGACCGGGCCACCCTTACCGGCCTGATCGCCAAGATGGGCGTGCCGGTGCGTGAGGTGCTGCGGACCAAGGCCGAACCCTATGCCGAACTCGGCCTCGACGACCCGGCCCTGGGCGACGACGCGCTGATCGACGCGATGCTGGCGCACCCGATCCTGATCAACCGGCCAATCGTGGTGACTCCGCTTGGCGCGCGCCTGTGCCGGCCGGCGGACAGCGTGCTCGAGCTGTTGCCTGCGAAGGGCTGAACCGGACGATGTGCCTGATCGCCCTCGCCTGGCGCGTGCACCCGCGCTTCCCGCTGGCGCTGATCGCCAACCGCGACGAAGCCCACGCGCGGCCGACCGCGGCAGCAGGCTTCGACCCGGACGCGCCGGATGTCTACGGCGGGCGTGACCTCGTCCAGGGCGGCGGCTGGCTGCAGGTTTCCACGCGCGGCCGGCTGGCTGCGGTGACCAACGTGCGCGCCGGCATCGCCCACGAAGACGCGCCGCGCTCGCGCGGTGCGCTGGTGCGCGATTTCGTCCGCGGTGAAAGCTTGGCCGGCGCGTCCCTGCAGGCGCTCGCGCCGGTGGCGGCCGAGTTCGGGCGCTTCAACCTGCTGGCCTGGGACGGGGATGGCCTGGCGTTCGCCAGTAATCACCCGGGGTTTGCCAACTTCACGGTGGAGCCCGGGCTGCATGCGATGTCGAACGGCGCGTTCGATGCGCCCTGGCCGAAAAGCGCGCATGCGACGCGGGCGCTGGAGGCCTGGTTGCGCTCTCCTGCCGCGTCGGCGCCGGCGATGCCCGATATCGATGCGCTGGCACCGCTGCTCGATGCGTTGGCGGATGTCCGTGTCGCGCCGGATGAAGCGCTTCCCGATACCGGCGTCGGGCTTGAACTGGAGCGGATGCTGTCGCCGGCGTTCGTGCGCGATGCGCGCTACGGCACGCGCTGCAGCAGCGTGGTGCTGGTCGGCGAGGAGGGAATCGTGTTCGCCGAGCGCCGCTTCGGGCCCGATGCGGTGCAGCTGGGAGAGAGCGTGGTCAATCTCCCGCTGGCCGGCGAGGCCCGGCCTTGGAGAAGCCCGGGATAACACCTGTCATCCCCGCGAAAGCGTGGGCGCAGCGACTTCAGGCCCGCGAAGCGCAAAGGCACTGGATGACTGCTTCGCTCGCCCTGCGGGCCGGCCTGCGGCCGTTCTGCGCGCTTCGCGCTTGTCCCGCTTTCGCGGGAATGACGATCGGAAGCGATTAATCGGAGTTTCCCTAGCTGGAGCTGGCAATACAACGCGCCGGCGCATCGTTGACCACTTCCTGCTCCCAGCCGTTCTCCGCGCGCACGGCCACCGTGCCGCCGATGCAGGCGCGCACTTCGCCGTCGCGACGGGCGCCGCTGGGACCTGGCAGGCTCACCGGTTCGAGCGTGGGCAGTGGTTTGGCCGGCGCAGGCTGCTTCGCAGTGGCCGTGGCCTGCACGGAGCCAGCTTCAACGGCGGCCGGCGCCTTGCCGTTCTCGTCTGCCGCAGCCGCTTCAGTGGCGTCGGCCGTGGGCTCATCCACGTCGCTGCCTCCGAACAGCACCGCGCCCAGTCCGTTGGCGACCAGTACGCCCACCGCAACCGCCAGCGCGATCGGCAGGAAGAACGACCATGGTGTCAGCGCCCGGAACTCGTCTAGGTTCATCACCGCCCTCCCCTCGCCCGCCGCGCGTGCGCTGGCAAGAGCCTAGCGCACGCCCTGGACAGGCGCATTCACATCGGCGGAAGAAGATGCGGGCAGTTGCAGGCACATCCTCCAGCATTGGTTCCGGCATCGCGCGCAGGCGATTGAACGCAAAGGGAGGCAGCGAGTTTGCAACGCACAAAAGTAGAAGGCCCAGTCTTCCGGATTTCTCCGATCGGCTGAGCCTTCTGTTGCCGAAGCGATTGCTTCCGGCTTTCGCCTTCCGCTTTTTCTTCGACGCAAGCAGGTTATCGCGATGGCCGTTAGCAGGATGTAAAACAGGCCGACCGTTCGTCGGCACGTCGTCGGCACGTCGCCAGGCGCGATGCGTGGCGTTCACCACGGCCACCATCCATGCCCTAGGCCTGCATAGCGATCGGCCGCGCGCTCGAAGCGGTTGCGCGCACTGATGCCGCCGCACAGCAGGTACAGCGGCAGGAACAACGGGCCGAGCACCATGTACTGGTAGACGTGCGCGCGCTCGTGATCGGCAAGTACGATCGACGGCTCGTTCGCGTGGCCTGCGTTGTGTGCGTAGGTCATGCACGGCGAGTCGAGCGATTCGCCCGTATGCAGGATCACGTTGCCCAGCGTGATCGCGCCACCAGGTCCCCATGGCCAGTCGTGGAAGACAATCGCAAGCTCGCGTCCGCGCACGTGCACGTGCGCACCGAATGGCAGGCCGATCAAGCCAAGCAGCAACCCGGCGACGGTGTTGGGCAGCGTCCACGCCACTCCCAGCAATTGCAGGGCGCGCAGCACGATGCGCGGCATGCCAGGCTCGGCATGCGCTGCGTTCAATCGTTGCCTTCGGGCAT
This sequence comes from Luteimonas soli, assembly GCF_042648865.1. Taxonomy (NCBI): domain Bacteria; kingdom Pseudomonadati; phylum Pseudomonadota; class Gammaproteobacteria; order Lysobacterales; family Lysobacteraceae; genus Luteimonas; species Luteimonas soli. The sequence continues at coordinate 587,340 of NZ_JBHRYA010000003.1, forward strand.
CAGCAGCCACAGGATCAGGTACACCAGGATGCCGGGGAAAGCGGCCGACGCGACGGACACGATGACATAGATCGCCCGCAGCAGCGTCGAGTTCCAGCCATAGCGATGGGCGATGCCACCGACGACGCCGGCCAGGACGCGGTCGTTGATCGATCGGGCAAAGGGTTTCGGTTCGCTCATCGTCGGGAAGGCGCTGGGAGGACGAAAGCGAGTCTAGCCTGGCTTGCGTTAAGCGGCGTCGACACGGACGTGCCCGGCGGAACCTTCAGCCTGAACGCCTTGCCAGCCATTCATGGATGGTGCCGGGCACTTCCTTCTGCGCGCGGCCGGAGACGTAGATGCCGATGTGGCCGCCGCGGAACGACAGTTCCGAATAGTCCTTGCTGCCGACCAGCTCCTTCAGCCGCTTCGACGCCGCCGGCGGCACCAGGTGATCCTGTTCGGCGTAGATGTTGAGCACCGGCATCTCGACCAGGCCGAGGTGCACCTCACGGTCGCCGATCACGATGCCGCCGTTGACGAAACCGTTGGCCTGGTAGAACTGCTTGACGAACTGCCGGAACGCCTCGCCGGCCTGGCCGGGCGAATCGAAGATCCACTTCTCCATGCGCAGGAAATCCTCGACCTTGCGCTTGTCGTCAAGGATGTCGACCAGCCCGACGTACTTCTGCGCGAACAGCCGCCACGGCTTGAGCGTCAGGTAGCACAGGTTCATCAGGTCGGCCGGCACGTTGCCGAGCGTGTCGACGAACAGGTCCACGTCCATGCCGCGGGTCCAGTTCGACAGCATGTTGTCGTCGGTGTGGAAGTCAACCGGCGTCACCATCGTGACCAGGTTGCGCACCTTGTCCGGATGCAGCGATGCATAGCACAGCGAGAACGCGCCGCCCTGGCAGATGCCGAGCAGGTTGATCGCGTCCAGGCCGTGTGCGTCGCGCAGATGGTCGACGGCGCCGCCGAGGAAGCGCTCGATGTAGTCCTCGAGCGTAAGGAAACGATCGGAACGATCGGCGTAGCCCCAGTCGATGATGTAGACGTCCTCGCCGCGCGCCAACAGGTTGCGCACGATCGACTTGTCCGCCTGCAGGTCGACCATGTACGGGCGGTTGACCAGCGCGTAGCTGATCAGCAGCGGCACCTTCGCGGTGGGCTTGCCTTCGCCCTTGTAGCGATACAGCACGACCTTGCCGTCGCGCCAGACTTCTTCCTTTTCGGTCGCGCCGTAGTCGACGTCGTCGACATCGCGCAGCGTGTCCAGGCCGGCGACGAGTTTCCGCTGGAATGCGGCGGCTTCGGCCGCGAGGCGATCCGGGGTGATGTCGAGCGGTCCGGTCATGTCAGCGCTTCCCCTTCGCGGTCTTCGTGGCGGCTTGCTTCTTCACCGCCGCTGGCTTCTTCGCGACGGATTTCTTCGCAGCAGGCTTGTTCGCAACAGCCTTCTTTGCCGCGGGTTTCCTTGCCGAAGGCCTTTTCGCGGCGGGGCTGGTTTGTGCGCTCCCGATGCCGTCACGCAAACGCCGCACCTGCCGCTCCAGCTCCACGATCTTGCGATGCGCGCCATCGAGCTCGGTTCGCGTGGGCATGCCGAACAGCGCGCTGGCCTGCTCCACCTCGCGCTGCACGCCGCCGCGCAGGCGCATCTGCGCATCGACCAGCTTGCCGTAGACCTCGCGGAACCCGTGCGACAGCGCGATCTTCGCGTAGGCGTCCTCGGCTGCGTCCACCCACAGGTCGAACAGCGCCCGCGCCGACTGGATCTGCCGCCCCGGTTCCTCGCGCTCGGCGAGCTTGTCCTCGAAGATCGCGAAAGCATCACGCGTGGCTTCCTGCATCAGCGCGTCGTATGCCTGCGTGCACTGCTGGTAGTCGGCCATCGCCAGTGCCAGCCGCTGCCAGCGTTCCTGGTGCTCGCGGGCGAAGCCGAACGTCGGCGTGCGCAGCCATGACAGGGCTTCACCCCGCAGGCCGTCCAGGTACGGTCGGGCCTGTTCGAACCACTGCTCGAAACCCTGCAGCCCCGGCCCGCGCATGCCGCGCATCAGGTCGGCGAAGGGATTGCCGCCGGCCGACTCCATCGCCCGCTTCCACGCCGCGGCGACCTCGGCCGCGCTGGCCTGCCCGCCGCCAAACTGCGCGGCAACCTGCTGCATCTGCCCGAACCACTGCCCCGCCTGCGCATTGAAGCGTTCGAACGTGTCGTTGCCTCCGGAGGGGCTCCCCTGCGCGGCACGACTCCACCAGTCCAGCGCTGCCTGCCACGGCTGCGTGCCCGCCTGCCCGGCGCCCGGCGACGCACTGCGCAGGGCGTCGCCCCAGGCATTCCAGTACTGGCGTGCCAGGGCCTCGAAATCGCCTGGCATCGCTCCTCCACCCTGCCCGCTGTCGCGCATCACCTTCCTCCCGGATCAGGCCACGATCATAGCAACGCAACGATGACCGTTTCGGCGGTTCAGGGCTTGGGGATCCGCAGGGTCTTGCTGATCATCAGCGTTCCCGACAGCGCGTACACCAGCACCAGCGGATGCAGCTGCCACGGACCGACCTGCCATACCCCGAACCACAGGTCGCCGCCGATGCGGCCCACGTATGCGGCCACGCCAAGCAGGATGACGATCGCCAGGCTGGTCGGGATCGGCGTGCCCTCGAAGTACTTCACCTTGTCGCCGCCGTCGGCCAGGGTCTCGGCGGTGACGTTGTAGCGCGCCAGCCGGCTGACGCCGCAGCCGACGAAGTAGCTCAGCACCACCCAGTCCCAGCCGCCCTGCAGGCCGCAGGCGTAGCCCAGCGCCGCAGGAGCGACGCCGAACGAGATCACGTCGGCCAGCGAGTCCAGCTCGCGCCCCAGCGTGGAGGCGACCTTGCGCCAGCGCGCGATGCGCCCGTCGAGGGCGTCGAAGATGAAGGCCAGCGGGATCAGCGCCATGCCCACGACCAGGTCGCGGACCACACCCTCCTGCAGGAAGCGCATCGCCGCGAAGATCGCGCCGGTCCCGCAGAACGCATTGGCCAGCGTGAACCAGTCGGCGAGCTGGAACTCGCGCAGCATCGAGAAATGGCGGGGGCGCTGCATGGTCGATTCCTGGTCAAAGGAGTCGACAGGCTGCCAGATCCCGCGTGGCGGCGTGATGCAGGCCGTCTTGCCAGCCCGTGCAGGAGCGGCGGAAGCCGCGAGCTCTTGCCCCTCCCCCTGCGAAGGCAGGGGGAGGCTGGGAGGGGGTTGTCACGGTTCACAGCGATCCCGAAGACACCCCTCCCCAACCCGTCCGGCCCGCCAGCGCAGCTGGCGGTCGTTCGTCGGCGCGCGAGCCGATGGCTCGCAAGCGCACCTCCTCACCCCCTGCCTTCGCAGGGGAGGGAACTGAAAGCTCGCGGCTTCCGCTGCTCCTACAGGGACTCGCGCGGAGCCAGATTACCGAGGGATCGCCAGGTTCGCCGCCTCCAGCGCCTTGCCCGCGCCGCGCGGCGTGGTGGCGATCACTGCGTCCGCCGGCAACGGCGCATTACCGTCGAGGTATGCATCAACCCGGTCCAGCGCGGCGTACACGTACGGCAGCGACGGCACGTAGCGCGCGGCATAGTCGGGGAAACCCAGGAAGGCGTCGAAATGTTCGGCGTTCTCCACCTGCCAGTAGCGCACCTCGCGGCCGGCGGCCTGCGCCGCGGCCACGTAGGGCGCACTGCTGAAGGCGGGCGGGATCAGGCCGTCGTCTAGGCCGTGAACCACAATCACCGGCAACCCTTCGCGCGGCAGCGAGGCGCGGGTTTCGGCAATGCCCTGGCGCACGCGGTCTGCGTCGCCGCCCTGCCCGTCCCACAGCGCGCGCAGGCACTGCAGGCCCGGCAGGGTGAGATCCGGCGGCACGACCTTGCTGTCGATGATGCCGACGCCGTTGCCCGGCGGGATGCCGGCCGCGTCCGGCCACCATGCGGCGCGCTCTTCGGCGGTCGCTGCACGCGTGCTGAAGTCAGCGTTCTGCGCGGAGAAGCCGTAGCCGCAGGGATGCTCGCCAACGCCGTAGCGGCCGTACGCCGAGGCGTAGGTCACCGCCACCGAGCGCCACAGGTCGAAGCCGCTCGACGCCGCGCCCGAACGCTGCGCCTCGTCGGTCCAACCGTTGGCACGCATCGTGTCGTACGCCGACTTCGCCTGCTCGGCGACGCTGTCGCCGCTGACCAGCCCCGCCGCCTTCAGCGACGCGCAGCGCAGCGCCCACAGCGGCTCGACCTGCGCGCGCATCGGCGGCTGCGCCATCGATTCCGGCGCCAGGTGCAGCAGCGCGCAGGGCTGTAGCAGCGCGGCCTCGGTGGCGAAGTCGTAGAGCGGGCGCCCGCCCTCGACGAACACGTTCGGTTCGCCCGCGACCACCGCGTCCAGCCAGTCGCCGTCCAGTTCGGCCGCGCGCAGCACCGCGCCGCCGCCGTTGGAGATGCCGACCGCGATCACCCGCGTGTTGTCGAAGGTGAACGGCGCGGCATCCGGCACGGCTTCGTCCAGCGCATGCAGCGCGAACTGCGCCGCCTGCTTCACGTGCCGGCCCCAGTCGGCCTCCGGGTTGTCCTTTGAGTGTGCGTGCTTGACCGCCACGCCGCTGGCAGCGACCGGCGCATCCGGTTCGAAAGCCAGCTCGCCATCGCCGAGCGCACCGGTGGTGCCGTCGGCACGCACGCCGACCTGCGCGTCGAGATCGAAATAGTCGGTGCCCGCGCCCTTGTCGGTGTAGGCGACCGCGCACCCCTTCGGCAGTCCCCACGCACCAGCGATGGAAATCGCGCCGTACACGCCGCGCGAACCGGATGCCGGCGCAACCACGACGCAGCGGCGCGACGCGTCGAACGCATCCGGCACCTGCACCAGCACCCGGTGCGGCTGGCTCGCGCCCTCCACCTTCACCAGCGCCGAGAACTCGCGCCCCGGAACTGCAACCGTGGTGCCGTACAACGTGCCGTAGCCGCCACCCGGAGCGAGGTCGGCAATGCCGCGCCAGTTGCTCCAGATCGCGCGGCGACGCAACTCGGCGGCGGTGGGATGCGCGGCATCGGCGAACGCCGGCGGCACCATCGCGCGCAGGCCGTCGAGGCCGAGGCCGGCGGTCAGCAGGTCGTCGCTGCCGCGGTGGTCGCTGCTGCGTTCGGACGTGAACATCGGAGCCTCCGTGGCGCTGCGCTGGGGGCCGCTGGCGCAGGCGCCGAGCAGCAGGGCGAGGGACAGGGCGGTGGCGGCATTCGCAGGAATCCTGATCATGCCGCGACAGTAGCAAGCCCTGGCGTTGGGATCATCGTACTTTGGTACCAGTGCGCGGCGGCCCGCCGGCGCCCGGATTCCTGCGAGAATCGCAGCAATGCCCACGCTGCTGATCGCCGACGACCACCCGCTGTTCCGCGCCGCCCTGCGCCAGGCCGCGGCCGACGCCATGGACGCGCTGCAGGTGCGCGAGGCCGACTCGCTGGAAAGCGTGCTGGCCGCGCTCGACGTCGAACCGGGGATCGACCTGGTCCTGCTCGACCTGCACATGCCCGGCAACCATGGCCTGGCCGGGCTGGCCGCGATCCGCGCGCAGTATCCGGGCGTGGCGGTGATCGTGGTCTCGGCCAACGACGACCCGCGCGTGGTGCGGCGCGCACTCGACCACGGCGCCGCCGGCTACCTGCCCAAGAGCGCGGGGCTGGACGACCTGCGCGACGCGATCCGCAGCGTGATGGCCTGCGAACAGTGGCTACCGACGTCGCTGCGCGCGGCGGTGACGCGGGCGCAGTCCTCGGCCGACGACAGCGCCCTGGCTGCGCGGTTGGCCAGCCTGTCGCCGCAGCAGTTCCGGGTGCTTGTGCTGGTCGCCGAAGGCCTGCTCAACAAGCAGATCGCCGACCGCCTCGACGTGCAGGAACGCACGGTGAAGGCGCACCTGTCCGCGATCTTCGACCGCCTCGGCGTACGCAACCGCACCCAGGCCGGCGTGGTGCTGCGCGAACTCGAACTCAGCGACCCGGCGCGCCACCTGGAGCCGTAGGTCGGGGCTACGCCCCCGACACCCCGCGGCCATGAATCACCCCACGCACATCCGGCATCCGATCGCACGTGCATCACCTCCGGAGCGCTCGCGGGTGTCGGGGGCGTAGCCCCGACCTACGCGGCGCGGGCGGCAAGCAGGCGGTCGAGGACGGACTTGAGCGCCAGCGGCTTGAGCGGCTTGGACAGCAGTGGCAGGCCGGCTTCGTGCACGGCGCGGCGGACCGCGTCACTGCCGTCGGCGCTGAGGATCAGCGCAGGCTGCGCACCGAAGCGCCTCGCCAGCCTCGCATGCAGCGCCGCTCCGGTGTCTCCGTCGTCGAGGTGATAGTCGAACAGCCACAGCGAGGCATCGTTCGCCGCCATCGCCGCTTCCGCGGCGTCGCCATCGACCGCCGCGTCGACCTCGCAGCCCCACCCCTCCAGCAGCGCGCGCAGCGACTGCAGCGCCGCCGGTTCGTTGTCGACGATCAGCACGCGGATGCCGGCAATGCCCTTCTTCGCACCGCCCGCCGCAGGCTCACGCGTCGCGGCGCGCGGCACCGCCAGCGCGAACACCGTCCCGTGGCCAACGCGACTGCGCAGCGTCAGCGGCGCCTGCAGCAGTTGCGCAATACGGTCGGCGATCGCCAAGCCCAGCCCCAGGCCCTGCCCGGCCGCACCGTCGCCGCGCCGGAACTCCTCGAAGATCGCCGCCTGCTGCGCCGGCTCGATGCCCGGGCCTGTGTCGTGCACCTCGATCCGCAGCGCGTCGCCGGCGCGGCGCACGCCGAGCAGGACGCCGCCACTTGCCGTATAGCGCACCGCGTTGGCGAGGAAATTCTGCAGCACCCGGCGCAGCAGTTGCGGGTCGCTACGCACCCAGGCGGCCGTCGGCACGCAGTCGAACTGCAGGCCGCGCTCGGCGGCCAGCGCGCGGAACTCCGAGGCCAGCGGCTCCAGCACTTCGGCCAGCGGAAACTCGCGCGGCTGCGGCACCAGCCCGCCGGCTTCCAGGCGCGACATGTCGAACAGCCCGGTCAACAGATCAGTAGTGGAGTCCAGCGCGCCGCGCACCTGGCGCACCGCCTCGCGCTGCGCGGGATTGGCGATCTGCTGCGAGAGCGTGTCGGTGAACAGATGCGCCGCGTGCAGCGGCTGCATCAGGTCGTGGCCGATCGCGGTGAGGAAGCGGCTCTTCGCATCGTTGGCGTGCTCGGCCTCGCGCTTGGCCGATTCGAGCAGCGCGGTGCGTTCGCCGACGCGCTGCTCCAGCGTCTCGTTGGCCTGGCGCAGGCCACGCTCGACGCTGCGGAAATCGGTGACGTCGGTGTAGGTGGCGACAAAGCCACCGCCGGGCATCGGGTTGCCACGGATCTCGACGATGCTGCCGTCGGGCATCACCCGCTCGGTCAGGTGCGGGCTGCCCGCGCGCATGAAGGCCAGGCGCCGCTGCAGCGCAGCTTCGAGGTCGCCGCCGGGCGGCAGCCGGGACAGCGCCCAGCGACTGAGGTCGGCGATCGGGCGGCCGATCTGCAGCAGCTGCGGCGGGAAATCGAACAGCTCCGCGTAGCGCCGGTTCCACGCCACCAGCCGCAGCTGCGCGTCGACCACGCTGATGCCCTGGCTCATGTTCTCCAGCGCGCCTTCGAGCACGCGCTGGTTGAAGCGCAGGTCCTGCGAGGCCTCGCCGACGATCGCGGCGACGGTGTCCAGATCCGGCCCCGCCTGGCGGCGCGCGGCATCGAGCAGCAGTCGCGCCGAGGCGCTGCCGAGCACCGCGGCCAACTCGCGTTCGAGCCGCGCTTCGATGCGCGCCGGCACCGGCCCGGCTGCAGGCGCACCGGCCAGCAGCTCGTCGACGCTGCGCGCCGGCAGGAAGCGCCGCCCCGCGCCGCGCAACGTGCGCAGGTCCGAGCCGCGCGTGGCGTGGCGATCGGGCGCCACGCGCACCGTCGCCGCCAGGGTCGTCGCCAGCGTGCCGAAGAACAGGCTCGCGCCCACAGCGCGCCCGAGCCGGCTCCAGCCCGTCAGGCCAAACAGTCCATCGGGCGACAGCCACGCCATGCCCAGCGGCCCGCGCTGCAGCCAGCCCGCGTCGCCGCCGGTCGCCGCTACCCACATCGGCACCAGCATCACCCAGGCCCACACCGCGAAGGCGACGACGATGCCGACGGTCGCCGCGCGCGCCGGCGTCTGCGGCCGCCACACCGCGAACGCCAGCGCCGGCACCAGCGTCGCCAGTGCCGAAAACGACACCGCGCCCACGTCCGCCAGCGCGTCGCTGCCGGCGATCTGGCGGCTGTAGGCCCAGGCCAGCAGCATGGTCGCGGCGATGCCCACGCGCCGCAGCAGCAGCACGTCGCCGCGCCGGTCGCCGTCGTCGCCGCCGTGCGACCACGCCCCGCGCAGCAGGCCCGGCGCGAACCAGTGGTTGCCGATCATCAGGCTCAGCGTCAGCGTGCTCACCACCACCATGCCGGTGGCAGCACTCAGGCCACCGAGGAAAGCGAACAGCGCGACACCTTCATGGCCACGCGAGAACGGCAGCGCCAGCGCGTACATGTCCGACGGCACGCTGTCGCCGAGCAGCGCGGTGCCCGCGCGCGCCAGTGGCAGCGCCGGCAGCGCGATCAGCAGCAGGTACAGCGGGAACTGCCAGCGCGCGGTGCGCACGTCGCCCTCGTCACGGCATTCGACGACGCCGACGTGGAACTGGTGCGGCAGGATGAACATCGCCAGCGCGCCCAGCAGCACCAGCGGCGCGAAACCGTCGGTCGTCTGCTGCGAGATCGGCGGCGGCGCCTCCGGCAGCGCACCCAGCCCGAACCAGACGAACGCGCCCAGCGCCAGCATCGCCACCAGCTTGAACATCGACTCGAACGCGATCGCCAGCACCAACCCGCGGTTGTGCTCGACCGCACTCGCGCGCCGGGTGCCGAACAGCATCGCGAACAGCGCCATCGCCAGTGCCACGTACAGCGAGCCGTCGCGCCACAGCGACACGTCGCCGCGCGCACCGTCGCCGGTCAGGGTGACGAAGCTCATCGTCACCGCCTTGAGCTGCAGCGCGATGTAGGGGATGAGGCCGAGTGCGGCGACCAGCGTCACCACCGCAGCCAGCCACGCGTCCTTGCCCAGGCGCGTGGCGATCAGGTCGGCAAGCGAGGTCGCGTTGGTCTCTCGCGCCAGCCGCACCAGGCGGACCATGAAGGCCACGGCGAGCGCGTAGAAGGCGATCGCACCGAGGAAGGTCGGTGGCAGCGGCCAGCCGTAGCGGGCGGCCTGGGTGACCGTGCCGTAGAACGACCACGACGTGCAGTGCACCGCCAGCGACAGCGCGTACACGTGTCGCCAGTGCCGCGCCAGCACCGCAGGATGGCGCTCGCCGTACAGCGCGGTGCCGAACATCACCCCCAGCCACAGCACCGCGGCCAGCACCACGACGCCGATGCTCAGCATCGGCGCGGTCCTGGTGTTGCCGGCGATGTCAGGCAGTGGTCCAAGCGCGCTCCCCCGTCACGGCTGAGCATATCCGCCGGCATTGATCTTCGCGACCGATCAAGCCCTGCATCTGCATAGGCAAACAGCCTGTTCACGGGCTTCGGAGGCAGCGGCGTCCCGGCCGGGGCATGCTCCCCGGCTCGGTCAGGCATCCATGCCTGACTCGCCGCCGCAGGCCATCCATGGCCTGCTATCCGCATACCCCGGTCGGGACGACGCGTCGGTGATTCGCTGTCGATACTTCTTCAAACAACCAACGATCAAGAGCCGTCGGGGGCGTGACCCCGACCTACGCAAACTCCCGCGACCTTCTGTTGCCCTCGCAGGAGCGGCGGAAGCCACGAGCTCTTGCTCCCTCCCCTGCGAAGGCAGGGGAGGGTTGGGGAGGGGTTGCGTGGGCGCGAGCGATGCCTGCGTCCAGTTGCACCTGCGCCGACGCAACCCCCTCCCAGCCTCCCCCTGCCTTCGGGCCAAGAGCAAGCGCTCGCGGCTTCCGCCGCTCCTGCGAGGGCACCGGCTCGAGGTAAAAAAAACGGCGGGCCGAAGCCCGCCGTTGATTCCCATGCACCCATCGAACTCAGAAGAAGTTGTACCGCAGCGACACATACCAGTTGCGCGGCAGGCCGTAGTACGCGGTCTGGATGTTGCCGACGCTGGCGAACTCCTGGCCCTCGGTCTTGTAGTTCTCGTCGGTCAGGTTGCGCACGCCGGCGCGCACCTGCCAGCTGTACTGCGGCGAATCCCACACGCCGTACAGGCCGACCAGGGTGTAGGCCCCCTGGCTGAGCACGTCGCGGTTGTCCACCGACAGCCAGGTCTTGTCGCGGTAGGACACGTCGCCGCCGATGGTCAGCGAACCGGCGTCACCGAGGCTGAAGCCCTGCTGCAGTGCCACCCGCGCGGTGACCTTGGGCGAGAACGGCACGTGGTCGTGGTTGAGGTTCGGGTCGTAGCCCGGGTAGGTCGGGTCGAGGCGGAAATCGTCGAAGCGCGCGTAGTCCGCATCCAGCCAGCCCACCTGCGCGCTGAGCATGGTGGCCTCGCCCAGCAGCGCGCTGCCTTCGAACTCGATGCCCTGGATGTCCAGCTCGGCCGCGTTGAGCACCGGGAACGTACCCACGTCCTGGGACACGCGCGCCTGGAAGTCGCTGTAGTCGCTCTTGAACGCCGCCACGCTGCCGCGCAGGCGGTTGTCGGCGGAGCTTGCCTTCAGGCCGATCTCGTAGGTCCACACGTACTCGGGATCGAACTCGGCATGCTGCGTGTCGTACACCGTGTTGGCCCGCCCGTTGAAGCCGCCCGACTTGAATCCGCGGTTGGCCGACACGTAACCCATCACGTTGTCGCTGAACGCCTTCTGCAGGCTCACCGACGGGGTGACGGCGGTCCAGTCGTGTTCGGCGCTGAAGGCGACGGTCTCATTGAGCGCGCCGAACGGGGCGCCCCAGAACGTGCTGGTGCTGCGATCGTATTCCTTCTTGTCGCGTGTCCAGCGCACGCCGGCAGCCAGCGTCCAGGTCGGCACGAACTCCCAGTTGACGTGGGCGAACGCGGCCACGCTGGTCGTGGTCAGGTCGTCGTCGATCGTGCGCAGGAAGTCGATCGGCATGCCGGCAAGCGCAAACAGGTCGTCGGCATACGCCTCCTGGTGCGACGGCACGTTCTCGCGCATGTAGTAGGCGCCGAAGATGCCATGCAGGTTGCTGCCGTTGTCGTACTGCAGCTGGAACTCCTGGCTGGCCTGGTCCTGGTTCATCGCCACCAGCACGTCGCCAAGCTCGTACTCGGACGCATCGATGTCGATGAACGAATGCGTCTTGAGCTTGCGGTACGAGCTGATGCTCTTGAACAGCCACTGGCTGTTGATGTCCCACTCCATCGACAGCGAACCGCCGGTGTGCTCCAGCGTCTGGCCGTGGCCCGGCGGGTCGAACGAGGTGCGGGCGCGGTAGTCCCAGTCGCCGCTGGAACCCGGGTGCAGCACCACCGGCCCGAGCGCCAGGTCGGTCTGGATCAGCGGCGCCATCGGCCGCCCGAGCGTCAGGGCGACGTCCTGTTCGGTGTGGTCAAGCGACAGGGTGGCGCGGAAGCTGTCGGTCGGCGCGAAGGCCACCTTGGCCCGCAGCGCCTTGGTGTCTTCGTTGTTGAAATGGCGGCCGGTGTCCGGATCGCGCACGTAGCCGTCGTTGCGGATCGACGCGCCGGCGATGCTCGCCGCGACGGTGTCGCTGAGGCTGCCGCTGAGGTAGAAGCGGCCCTCGTTGCGGCCGTAGTCGCCGACCAGCATTTCCACCGAACCACCCTGGTTGTCGAACGGGTTCTTCGTGGTGAGCTTGATCGCGCCGCCGGTGGAGTTCTTGCCGTACAGCGTGCCCTGCGGGCCGCGCAGCACTTCCACCTGGCCGATGTCGAACAGCGAGAACATCGCGCCGTTGATGCGCGAGTAGTACACGTCGTCGACGTACATGCCCACGCCCGGGTCGAAGGTCTGCAGCGCGTCGGGCTGGCCGATGCCGCGGATGAAGACGTTGACGCTGTTCGCCGAGCCGCGGCCCTGCACCATGTTGAGGTTCGGCACCGCGCCCTGCAGGCCGGTGACGTCGCTGGCCTGCAGGTTGGCCAGGTCGTCCTCGCTGAAGGCGCTGACCGCGACCGGGACGTCCTGGATCGACTCGGTGCGGCGGCGCGCGGTCACGGTGACCGCGTCGAGCGTGCGGGCCTCGCTGCTGTCCTGGGTGGCCGGGACAGCGGCCTGCGCCTGCTGCTCCACGGGCTCGGCCTGCTGCTGTGCCCAGGCCGCCGGTGACAGCAGGACGCAACCGATCGCCAGGCTCAAGTGCTTGCGCTTCATCGAATCTCTCTCCCTCAAGGTGCACGCCGCGCGGCATGCGCCGCAGATTGGTCGCAAGGCTATGGCCGCCGCACGGCGTGCGGCATCGTACCTTCGGACAATGGGCCGCCAGGCCATGCGCCGCGACACTCGCCCTCCACGCCGGCCGACTCCGGCGGGTGGAGTCATGGATGTCGTTCCTTATCGTCCTCGCCGCGCTGTGCTTCCTGATGTTCGTCGCCTACCGCGGCCACAGCGTGATCCTGTTCGCGCCGATCGCGGCGCTCGGCGCGGTGCTGCTGACCGACCCGTCGCTGGTCGCGCCGATGTTCACCGGCCTGTTCATGGACAAGATGGTCGGCTTCCTGAAGCTGTACTTCCCCGTGTTCCTGCTGGGCGCGGTGTTCGGCAAGCTGATCGAGATTTCCGGCTTCTCGAAGGCGATCGTGGCGGCCACCATCCGCATCGTCGGCGCGCAGCGGGCGATGCTGTCGATCGTGCTGGTATGCGCGTTGCTGACCTACGGCGGCGTGTCGCTGTTCGTGGTGGTGTTCGCGGTGTATCCGTTCGCGGCCGAGCTGTTCCGCCAGAGCGACATCCCCAAGCGCCTGATCCCCGGCACCATCGCGCTGGGCGCGTTCACCTTCACCATGGACGCGTTGCCGGGCACGCCGCAGATCCAGAACATCATCCCGACCTCGTTCTTCGGCACCAACACCTGGGCCGCACCGTGGCTGGGCACGCTGGGCGGCGTGTTCATCCTGGTCGTGGGCATGCTCTACCTCGACTGGTGCCGGCGCGCCGCGCTCAAGTCCGGCGAAGGCTACGGCGACCCGGCCACGCTGGTGAACGAGCCGGCCGAGTTCACCGGCGGCAAGCTCGCCAACCCCTTCATCGCGATCCTGCCGCTGCTGCTGGTGGGCGTGGCCAACAAGCTGTTCACCGACTGGATCCCCCGGTTCTACGGAGACAGCCACGCCTTCGTGCCGGCCGTGGTCGGCAACGCCGCGCCGGTGGTGCAGGACGTGTCGAAGATCGCCGCGATCTGGGCGGTGGAAGGCGCACTGCTGGTCGGCATCCTCACCGTGATGGCGTTCGCCTGGAAACCGGTGCTGGCGAGTTTCGCCGAAGGCACGAAGAACGCGATCGGCGGCGCGCTGCTGGCGTCGATGAACACCGCGTCCGAGTACGGCTTCGGCGCGGTGATCGCCGCCCTGCCCGGCTTCCTCGTGGTCGCCAACGCGCTGGGGGCGATCCCCAATCCTCTGGTCAACGAAGCGGTCACCGTCACGGCGCTGGCCGGCATCACCGGCTCGGCCTCCGGCGGCATGAGCATCGCGCTGGCGGCGATGTCGGAGACCTTCATCGCCAACGCCGACGCGGCCGGGATCCCGCTGGAAGTGTTCCATCGCGTCGCCGCGATGGCCTCCGGCGGCATGGACACCCTGCCCCACAACGGCGCGGTGATCACGCTGCTCGCGGTCACCGGCCTGACCCACCGCCAGGCCTACAAGGACGTGTTCGCGATCACCATCATCAAGACCCTGGCGGTGTTCGTGGTGATCGGGGTGTTCTACGCCACCGGACTGATCTGAGCCCCCGCGCGGGGCGCCCCCTCCGCGCACCCGGACCCGGCTATGCGAGCGCGGTCACAACCGCGCGGGGATTCACCCCATACTCTCCCTACAGGGAGTTTTCGCTGGGGAAACAGCCAATGTCGAATCCGATGTCGTCCGGCGCGGCGCCTTCCGCGCGCCTTGCCGAAGCCGGCCTGCAGTGCCCGGCGCCCGCCGATTTCCTGTCTCCCGCGGCCACGCCCGCGACCGCGCCGGCGGATCCACCCGTGAAACGCCGGGTTGCCAGCGCCCGCCGCGAGGCCGAAGTGGCCCGCGCCCGCGTGGCCATCGAGCAGCGCTACGGCAACGGCAGGCCACTGCACTACCAGCCCATGCCCGCTGCGCATGCCGAAGCCGCGCCCGCAGCGCCCGACACCTCCGCCATGCCGCCTTCGCGCGCGGCGGTTTCCAACGCGGTCACGACGTTCTTCGACGGCAGCGCCGGCGACCCGGACGGCCACGTCGCGATCGCCGACCCACCCGCGCCCGGCTTCCCCGACGCGCCGTCGATGGGCGGCATGTCCGCACCGCAGCGGATCACCCTGCCCAGGCCGTCGCTGGCGATCCGTGCCCTGGGCAACATGAGCTACGGCGCCACCGCATCCGACATCGCCGCGTTCAACGCGATCGGCAGCAATGACGTCGAGCGCCTGACGCTGTGGGTGGACGACCAGCTCGACTGGGAGGCGATCGACGACAGCGCCGTCGAGTCGCGCCTGGCCGCCGCCGGCTACACCACCCTGGGCAAGAGCCTGAAACAGCTGTGGAGCGAGCACGTGCTCGGCGACCCGGCGTGGGAAGTGCGCATGCGCCCGGCGTGGGAAGTCCAGCGCGCTTCGCTGGTGCGTGCGGTGCATTCGAAGCGCCAGCTGCGTGAGTTGCTGGTGACGTTCTGGCACGACCACTTCAACGTCATGGCCACCGACTACTCGGCGGGCCCGGTGTACGTGCACTACGACCGCGACGTGATCCGCGCCAACGCCTTCGGCAACTTCCGCACCATGCTCGAGGCCGTGGCGCAGAGCACGGCGATGCAGTATTTCCTCGACAACAAGTCCAATACCCGCGCCGGCCCGAACGAGAACTTCGCCCGCGAGCTGATGGAGCTGCACACCTTCGGCAGCGAGAACTACCTGGGCTTCATGGACCCGTTCCAGGTCCCGCCCTGCCCCGAGGACCCGTCGTACCCGATCGGCTACACCGACGTCGATGTGTACGAAACCGCCGCCGCGTTCACCGGCTGGACGATCAAGGACGGCCACTGGGAGTTCCCCACCGAGGACGACGGCACCTTCGTCTACCGCTCCAGCTGGCACGACGCGGGGCCGAAGTTCCCGCTGGGCATGTTCCTCAACCCGGAACAGCCGGCGCTCAAGGACGGCCGCGACATCCTCGACCGCATCGCCAGCCACCCGCGCGTGGCCAAGTTCATCTGCAAGAAGCTGATCCGCCGCTTCTGCGCCGACCGCCCGAGCCAGCAGCTGATCGACAGCGCCGCGGCCGTGTTCCGCGCCAACTGGCAGAAGCCCGACCAGATCAAGCGCACCCTGCGCCATATCCTGCTGTCGGACGCGGCGTTCAACAACTGGGGCCAGAAGCGGCGGCGTCCGTTCGAGGCGGTGGCCGCGGCGCTGCGCCTGTCCGGCAGCGACTGGACGCCGAACGTGGACGACGACAAGAGCGGCGAGTTCGGCTGGCGGATGGGCTTCACCGGCCACACGCCCTATGACTGGCCGGCGCCCAACGGCTACCCGGACACGGCAGTGGCGTGGTCGGGTTCCAACAGCTTCGGCATGACCTGGAAGCTGCTCAACTGGCTGACCGAGACCAGGTCCGCCGACGTGCCGCTGCTGCCGATCCTGGAGGTCACGCGCAGCGGCGTGCCGCAGTGGACGTCGACCAACCTGGTCGACTTCTGGTGCAAGCGCCTGCTCGGCTACCTGCCGGCACGGCGCAGCGTGCTGGTCGACTTCATGCGCCAGAACGGCAGCGCCGGCGAGGTTATCGCCGACACCGACAGCTGGGCCGGCAACGACCTCAAGCGCCACTACAACCAGCAGCGGCTGCGCTCGATGGTGTCGCTGGTGCTGATGTCCCCCGAATTCCTGGCCCGCTGAGGAGCCCGCCATGCCAAGCTCATCCAAGGACCGCCTGCTCCTCGACCGCCGCGAATTCCTCAAGGGCTGCTGCGCGACCGCCGCCGTCGGCGCCGTGGCCGGACCGTCGCTGCTGTTCTCCGATCCCGCGCACGCCGCGGCCAATCCGTACGACACGATCGTGCACGTGTTCCTGCGCGGCGGCATCGACGGGTTGAACCTGGTGCCGCCGGTGTCGGGCAACGACCGCGCCTTCTACGAGGAAGCGCGCCCGGACCTGTCGATCCCCGCCACCGGCACGTATGCCGCGCTGCCGCTCACGCTGTCCAGCGGCGCCGCCACCGGCTTCGGCCTGCACCCGTCGGCCACCGGCCTGCGCGACATCTGGACCGACGGCAAGCTCGCCATCGTCAACAGCTGCGGCCTGCTGACCACGGTCACCCGCAGCCACTTCGACGCCCAGCTCTACCTCGACCTGGGCACGCCCGGCACCAAGGGCGCCGGCACCGGCTGGCTCACCCGCGCCTGGAACTCGCAGCCCGGCGCGCCCGGCAACGCCGCCATGCCCGCGCTCGCGGTCAACAGCCGCACGCCGGCCAACATGCTCGGCTCCACCGAGGCGCTGACGATGGGCAGCCCGTCGGACTTCGCGCTCAATTCCGGCGCCTGGGCCTGGCAGCGCACGCGCGAAGACTCGCCGGCCGGACTCAAGGGCGTCAACGAAACCCTGGCCACCCTGTGGAAAGGCCAGACCGGGCTGGAAGCCTCCGGCCGCAGCGCGGACGCATCGCTGCGCGTGATCGCCGGCCAGCCGTACGCGGACATGCCGGCCACCTGGCCGGACAGCACGTTCGCGCGCCAGCTGTGGACGGTGGCGCAGTCGATCCGCTTCAACCTCGGCATGCGCTACGCCGCGGTCGACCTGGGTGGCTGGGACACCCACGACGGCCAGGGCACGGCCGGCGCCGGCTACCACTACTACCAGAACCAGGTCGCCGACCTGTCGCAGGCGCTGGCCGCGTTCTACGGCGAGCTCAAGACCGGCGGCGAGATCGGCCGGGTGACGGTGGTGGTGCAGTCCGAGTTCGGCCGCCGCGTGCGCCAGAACGGCAGCCGCGGCACCGACCACGGCTACGGCAACCCGCTGCTCGTACTCGGCGGCGCGGTCAACGGCCGCAAGCTCTACGGCAGCTGGAAGGGCCTGGACCCGGAGATCCTCTCGCCCTACTTCGGCGACGTCCCGGTCACCACCGACTTCCGCCGCGTGCTCTCGGAACTGCTGATCCGCCGCATGGGCAACAACCACCTCAGCGCCGTGTTCCCCGGCTACACCGGCTACTCGCCACTGGGTATCGTGCAGGGCAGCGACATGACGCCGGCCTGAAACCGCGAAAGTCCGCCGTAGGTCGGGGCTACGCCCCCGACGGCCTTTGATCCCCCCGCACCGGATCCGGGATCATTCGACGGATATCCAACCCGCGCGCACGTCGGGGGCGTAGCCCCGACCTAAGGCGGCGGGGCGGACCGATGGCGATGCCCATCACTCCGCGCACTCCCTGCCCGGCTCGCACTTGCACCTCGCCACCCGCTTTGCCAGCCTGCACGCTCCGCCTGGGGGAAAACCATGACCGATCCCGTGCCGCCGCCTGCGGACGACGCCACTTCCAGCCTTCCACGCCGGACCACGCCGACCTGGGAAGTCGAGCTGCTGATCTCCGGCGTCGCCATCTTCGCAATGCTGCAGCTGCCGGGCTGGCTGGACGCGCGCTTCTTCGACCTGAGCGCGCGCCTGGACAGCGACTGGAGCCAGCTGCTATTCCTGCTCTACGTCTACCTGATGTGCTGCGCCCTGACGCTCGCCGCGACCTTCGCCATCCACCTGCTGCTGCGCGCGCAGTGGATCGCCGTGGTCGGCATGCACTCGGTATTTCCCGGCGGGATCCACTGGGACCGTCTGCGCATCGGCCCGATCCAGCGCGGGATCGAAGCTGCGCGCTACGGCGATGCCGGGTCCTCGATCGACCGCGCCGACAACCGCGCCACCGTGGTGTTCGCGGTCGGCGTGGCGCTGGCCACGACCTACCTGCTGATCAGCGTGCTGGTGATCGCCTTGTTCGGCCTGGTCTTCGGCCTCCAGGAGATCCTCGGCACTCCGCTGCATGTCGGCACTACGCTGGGCTACCTGGCTGCCGCGGTGGTACTGCCACTGTTCCTGGCTGGCCTCGTCGACAGGCGCCTTGGAGAGCGCTTGCGACGGGACGGCTGGGCCGCACGATTGCTGGACGTCCTGTTCCGCGCCTACGCCCGCCTCGGACTCTCGCAGCGCGCATCCAACCCCACCTTCACCCTGCTTTCCAGCCATGGCGGCGACCGCCTAACGCAGACTGCCACCGTCTTGCTGATGCTTGCGGTCGCGATGATCGTCGGGCTGGTCGCTTTCGCCAACATGAACTCAAGGTTCCCCGGCAACTACGCCGGATTCCCCGAGTTTGCCGACGCGCGGCACACGCTCGCCAGCGCGCACTATGACGACGAGCGCAACCCGCTGCAGGACACCGCCGCGTTCATTCCCAGTGCCATCTCCACCGGGTCCTACCTGCGCCTCACCGTCCCGTACATTCCCACCCGCGACGCCAGCGGGCTGCACGACTGCACCGGGCCGGCGGCCGGTGCCGACAGCGCCTTCGCCTGCCTGCGCCGCATGCACGCGGTGACGCTCGACGGCAAACCGCTCGACCCGGTGCCCTACGAGATCGGCAGCGACCCGCGCACCGACCGCCCCGCACTGGTGGCGATGATCGACGTGCGCGCACTGGCGCCCGGCCGCCACGAACTGCAGGTGGCGCGTGCCGGAGCCGAGCTGCATGACGACGCCGACGGTCATGACGGGAACGCAGCGGAATCCTGGCGTATCCCGTTCTGGCGCTGAAGCCGTAGGTCGGGGCTACGCCCCCGACGGTTTTTTGCTGTAGCGCTGGAGGAATGCGGGCGAAGATCAAGGGCCGTCGGGGGCGTAGCCCCGACCTACGGTTTTCTGTGGGGGGCGAAGCGCGGGAGGTTCCAGCCATGGCGCATGGCCAGGAAGCGCAGGCCGAAGCACAGCCCGATGCCGACCCAGGGCACCCAATCCATCGACAGTCCCAGGCGGACGCCGCCCACCTGCACCACGGCCGCGACGAGCGCGGCGGAGGCGTAGATCTCCTTGCGCAGGATCAGCGGGGTGCGGTTGAGCAGCACGTCGCGCAGCACGCCGCCGCCGACGGCGCTGACGATGCCCATCAGGATCGCGACCTGGGCGTTGTAGCCCAGCGCCAGCGCCTTGTGGGCGCCGAACACGGCGAAGAAGCTCAGCCCCACCGCGTCGAACATCTGCACCGGGTGGTCCAGGCGCTGCAGCAGCGGGTACGCCACCATCGCCAGCGCCGCGGCGACCAGGGCGAGCGTCAGGTAGCGCCAGTCGGTGAGGCCGGCCGGCGGAATCGCGCCGATGCAGACATCGCGGATGATGCCTCCGCCGCAGGCCACCATGAAGGCGATCGCGATAATGCCGAACAGGTCGAGGTTCTTCTGCCGCGCGGCAATCGCGCCGCTGATGGCGAAGGCGAAAGTGCCGGCCATGTCGAGCATGGTGAACAGCAGGAGTTCTTCGTTCACGGATGGGCCCTGCGTGCCTGCGGGATGCTGGCGTGGCTGGTCGCGGCCGGGGGCGCAGGCACTGGATCAGGGGGATGCATCACGCCTCCATTGCATGAATACGTGGGCCGGGGCGATGCAAGCCTAACCTTCCGCGGGGTGGGTCGCCATGTTTGGCGGCCGGAGAACCTCCAGGCAGTTGCTTGTTCGCTCGTCATTCCCGCGAAAGCGGGAATGACGACGGAAAGGCGGATGACGTCGAAGGAAGGGATGTGGACGGAGGGGGATAACGAAGGGAGGGACGACGTTCGGCGGTGGGCGTTTGCTAGCGGCGGAGGAAGCGTTCGCGGCGGGACTCTTCTTCGTGCAGCTGTTGGGCGGGCTTGAGCAGGTCGCTGCGGCTGACCACGCCGAGCAGCTTCTGCGACTGCTCGGACTCCACCACCGGCAGCCGCTGCAGGCCAAGCGCCGCCATGCGCGAGGCCACGGCGCGGCAGGTTTCCTGGGCCAGCGCGTGCGGGGCGGCGATGCCCTGCAGCAGTTCGCCCACAGGCTGCGTTTCGTCTTGCACCACGTCGGGCGGCAGGTCGTCGCGGTCGATCATGCCGACCAGACGGTCTTCGTCGACCACCGGATAGGCGCGATGCTTCTGGCCGACGCCAAAGTAGCGCGCCTGCACTTCGGGCACCGGCGTGGATGCCGGGATCGTCACCGCATCGGCGGTCATCACCTCGCTGACGAAGTGGCGCTCGAGCGGGTCGACACCGTACTCGCGATACACGTGCAGGCCACGGCGGGCGATCTTCTCGGTGAGGATCGAGCGCGGCATCGCGACCACCGAAAACCCGTAGGCCACCACGCAGCCCAGGATCGTCGGCAGCAGCGCGTTGGTGTCCCAGGTCAGCTCGAACGCGAACACCACCGCCATGAGAGGCGCGCGCATGGTGCCGCCGAGCGTGGCAGCCATGCACACCAGCGCCCACAGCCGCACGTCGCCGCCGGGCAGCCACGGCCCGAGCACGCAGCCCAGCCCGGCGCCGATCATCAGCAGCGGCGCGAGGATGCCGCCGGACGTGCCGGAGCCCAGCGCGACCACCCAGATCACCGCCTTCACCAGCACCAATGCGACCACGACCTGCAGGGCGAGTTCATCGGCCAGCAGGTCGCCGATCACGTCGTAACCCACGCCCAGCGCGCGCGGCTCCAGCCAGCCGCCCAGGCCCACCACCAGCCCGCCCAGCGCCGGCCACCACATCCAGTGGATCGGCAGGCGACCGAAGGCGTCCTCGACCTTGTACAGGATGCTGCTCATCGCGGTGCACAGCATCCCGCAGGCAAGTCCCGCGGCCACGCACGACACCAGCGCGATGGTGTCGGCGGGCGGCGTCTGCATCGCGAACAGCGGCCCGGCCTCGGCCCACAGCGGGCGCAGGAAGCCGGCCACCGTGCACGCGAGCGCCACCGGCAGCAGGCTGCGCGGGCGCAGTTCGAACAGCAGCAGTTCCACCGCCAGCAGGATCGCCGCCAGCGGAGTGCCGAACACCGCGGTCATGCCCGCGCATGCACCGGCGACCAGCAAGGCCTTGCGCTCGGCCGAGGTCAGGTGGAAAGCCTGCGCCAGCAGGGATGCCGCGGCGCCGCCGGTCATGATCACCGGGCCTTCGGCGCCGAACGGGCCGCCGCTGCCGATCACCACGCCCGACGACAGCGGCTTGAGCACGGCGACCTTGGCCGACATCTGGCTCTTGCCGAACAGGATCGCCTCCAGCGCCTCGGGGATGCCATGGCCGCGGATCTTGTCGCTGCCGTAGCGCGCCATCAGCCCGACGATCAGGCCGCCGAGCGCGGGCACGACGATCACCCACGCACCGAGCGTGTTGTCGGCCGGCGACGTCTCGGCCAGCGACAGCGTCTGGTAGAAGAACAGGTTGGTGAAGAAGCGGATCATCGCCAGCAGCAGCCACGCGCCGAGCGTGCTCAGCCCACCGATCACCACCGCGAAGGCGGACAGCAGCAACAGGCGATTGCTGCCGGAAAAATCACGTTTGTGCATCATCGATCGCCACCCCTTGCCTGTTTGCCGTGCCGCGCGCGCGACTGCGCGCCGACCGCCTCGCCCGCCGCGCTGGCTGCGCGGAACACGTCGTCCATCCCCGCCAGCGCCTCGGCGTGGCAGCGGGCGACGCGGCGCACCAGCGCCCGCGCGCGCGCCGTGGGCCGGATCTCCACGCAGCGTGCATCGCTGCGGCTGCGCCGCTTGGCGACCAGGCCATTGCGCTCGCAGCGCTGCACCAGCGCGACGGTCGCCTGGTGGCTGGCCTGCAGGCGTTCGGCCAGCTCGCCGACCGTGCCCCAGCTGCGTCCGTGGAAGCCGTGCAGGTGCAGCAGCAACAGGTACTGCGCCGGAGTCACGCCCTCGGCGCGCGCGGCCGACTCGCTGAAGTGCAGGAACTGCGCTAGCCGGAAGCGGAACTCCGACAGGGCCTCGAACTGCGGTTTTCCAAGCATGCGCGGCGCCGGCGGGACGGGCGCGGAATATACAACATCGTTGTGTATCTGGCCAAGGCGCCGGCAGGAAACGACTGCTGTCGTGAGTTCATCATGGACCGGCGTGTCGTGCGCCGCTCAGGGTGCGGTGGAATCGGCGGTCGCCCGATCCTTGTCCTCGATGCGGAACGTGAAGCAATGGCGCCCGGTACCATGGGCCCATTCGATGCCCTGCCAGTTCCGTCGCGCCTTGCGGGTCGCGCTGTCGGTAGCGAAGCTCGCGCAGAGTTCGAATGCGTCGGCGCCGGTGCGCCGGTACTCGTAGGGCGCACCGGTTTGCGGATCGGCCAGGTCGAGCGCGACGCCGGGGCGTGCGTCGATGGTTGCGAGGTCGTCGGGCAGGCTGCCTTCATCGTTCCGGTACAGGCGGACGGCGGCCTCGATCGAACGCAGGTCCTGGACGCGCTGTTCGTCGATCCGCATCTGGCGCTGCTCGCCGGGCGAACCCATGACCGCGATTGCGCCGACCACCGTCGCGACGACCACGAGGCCGGCCAGCACCAGCAGCCACTGCCCGACCGGACGCGCGCTCACGGTTCCACCTCTTCGCGGCGCAGGTCCCACAGGTAGTAGCCGAACACGCCGCCGGCGATCAGGCCCACCACCAGCACCTTGAGCACGAAGCGCATGCTCAGTTCGCCACCGAGCAGGTTGTAGACGAGCGTGGTGACGTCGCAGATCAGGGCGACGGCCGCGAGGAACAGGGTCAGGTAGGTCAGCCAGCGGCGCACGGGCGAGAGGCGCTTGATCGGCTGGCGTTCGGTTTCGCGCGCCAAGTGGCGCGCGAGCAGCACGAAGACCGGGAAGGCGATGATCACCGACGCCGTGGACCAGCGCATCGAGGAGCCGAAGTAGCCGCGGCCGGAGGCGGCATCCGGGAATGCGGCGTTGATCAGATCGAACAGCAGGCTGCCGACGTGGAATGCGGCGTAGTACAGCGAGGCGAACAGGACCAAGTAGAGGAAGGCTTCGCGCGCGGACAGCGAGGCGCGCGGGCGTGGCACGGGGACGGGGAAATCGACGTCCGCATAGGCAGACAGCACGTCGCGGGTTTGCGCTTCGGTCCAGCCCGCCGCAGCAAGCGCCTGTGCGATCGCTTCGCGCGACTGCCCGCGAGTCAGCGCTTCGCGGACGAAGGTTTCGAGTTCCTGTGCTCCTGCGGCCATGCGGGCGCTCCGTGGTCGGGTGCGGGCGACTTTAGCAGGGCCCGGCCTGGTGGCGATCTGGCTTCGATGCGGAGAGGACGCACTCGATATCCGGGAGCCGTAGGTCGGGGCTACGTCCCCGACGGCTTTTCGCGGGGCGTCGGGGGCGTAGCCCCGACCTACGGTGGGTTCGTGGGGCGTCGGGGGCGTAGCCCCGACCTGCGGCGGGGTTCGCGGGTGTCGAGGGCGTGGCCCCGACGTGCGGCCAAAGAAAAAGCGGGCCGAGGCCCGCTTTTCCGGATTGCACTGCGATGTCGCGACGGCTTATTCGGCCGTGGCGCCCTCGCCTTCCTCGACGGCCTTCATCGACAGGCGGATGCGGCCCTGCTTGTCGACTTCCAGCACCTTGACCTTGACGATGTCGCCTTCCTTGAGCTTGTCGGAGACCTTCTCGACGCGCTCGTTGGAGATCTGCGATACGTGCACCAGGCCGTCCTTGCCGGGGGAGATGGTGACGAAGGCGCCGAAGTCCATCAGCTTGACGACCTTGCCCTCGTAGATCCGGCCCGGCTCGACGTCGGAGGTGATCTGCTCGATGCGGTCCTTGGCGGCCTTGCCGGCGGCGGCGTCGACCGAGGCGATGGTGATGGTGCCGTCGTCCTGGATGTCGATCTGGGTGCCGGTTTCCTTGGTGATCGCCTGGATGACCGAGCCGCCCTTGCCGATCACTTCGCGGATCTTGTCGGGGTGGATCTTGATGGTGATCAGGCGCGGCGCGAAGTCGCTCAGCTCCGGGCGCGGCGCGGTCAGCGCGTTGGCCATCTCGCCGAGGATGTGCAGGCGGCCCTGCTTGGCCTGGGCCAGCGCGACCTTCATGATCTCCTCGGTGATGCCCTGGATCTTGATGTCCATCTGCAGGGCGGAGATGCCGCTCTCGGTGCCGGCGACCTTGAAATCCATGTCGCCCAGGTGGTCCTCGTCACCGAGGATGTCGGACAGCACGACGAAGTCGTCGCCTTCCTTCACCAGGCCCATGGCGATGCCCGCGACCGGCGCCTTGATCGGCACGCCGGCGTCCATCAGCGACAGCGAGCTGCCGCAGACCGAGGCCATCGACGAGGAGCCGTTCGACTCGGTGATCTCCGAGACGACGCGGATGGTGTACGGGAACTCTTCCATCGTCGGCATCACGGCGAGCACGCCGCGCTTGGCAAGGCGGCCGTGGCCGATCTCGCGGCGCTTCGGGCCCATCATGCGGCCGGCTTCACCGACCGAGTACGGCGGGAAGTTGTAGTGGAACAGGAAGTGTTCCTTGTACTCGCCGGAGACGGCGTCGATGATCTGGCCATCGCGCGCGGTGCCGAGCGTGGTGACCACGATGGCCTGGGTCTCGCCGCGGGTGAACAGCGCCGAGCCGTGGGTGCGCGGTAGCACGCCGACCTTGGAAGCGATCGGGCGCACGGTGTCGAGCGCGCGGCCGTCGATGCGGACCCTGGTGCTCAGCACCGAGCCGCGCATGGTTTCGTACTCGAGCTCGCTGAACTGCTTGGAGACTTCGGCCGGGTTCCAGCCGTTGGCTTCGATCTGCTCGGCCAGGCCGGCGACCACTTCCTTCTTCAGCGCCGAGATGGCGTCCTTGCGCTCGAGCTTGTCGCGCACCGAGAACGCCTGCGTCAGGCGGTCGCCGATGGCGGCCTTGAGCGCGGCGACCATGTTGGCGTCGGCGGCGGGGGCTTCCCACATCCACTTCGGCTTGCCGGCTTCGGCGACGAGCTCGTTGATCGCGTTGATCGCGGCCTGCATCTGCTGGTGGCCGAACATCACGGCGCCGAGCATCACGTCTTCCGACAGCTCCTGGGCTTCGGATTCGACCATCAGCACCGCGTTGGCGGTACCGGCGACGACGAGCTCGAGCTTGGAGTCGACCAGTTCGGTCTTCGTGGGGTTGAGCAGGTACTGGCCGTCCTTGTAGCCGACCTTGGCGGCGCCGATCGGGCCGCCGAACGGCGCGCCGGACAGCGCCAGCGCGGCGGACGCGCCGATCAGGGCCGGGATGTCGCCGTCGACTTCCGGGTTCATCGACATCACGGTGGCGATGACCTGGACTTCGTTGCGGAAACCGTCGGGGAACAGCGGACGGATCGGGCGGTCGATCAGGCGCGAGATCAGGGTTTCCTTCTCCGTGGCGCGGCCTTCGCGCTTGAAGAAGCCGCCCGGAATGCGGCCGCCTGCGTAGAACTTCTCCTGGTAGTCGACGGTGAGCGGGAAGAAGTCCTGCCCCTCGCGCGCGGTCTTGTTGGCGACTGCGCTGACCAGCAGCACGGTGCCGTCGACCGAAACGATGACGGCGCCGCCGGCCTGGCGGGCGATCTCACCGGTCTCGATCGTGTACGTCTGGTTGCCGTACTGGAAGCTCTTGGTAACTTTTGCCACGTGTGTATTCCTTGGATGACTCTTGCGATGAACCGGAAGGAGGCCCTTGCCGCCGACCGGGCGGATCGCGCGAAGCGATCCAAAAAAGAACCGCGGCGCATTGCTGCGCCGCGGTGTCGTCCGGGGTTACCGGCGCAGGCCGAGCTTCTCGATGAGCGCCTTGTAGCGCGCGGCATCCTTGCGGTGCAGGTAATCGAGCAGGCTGCGGCGGCGGTTGACCATCTGCAGCAAGCCACGACGGCTGTGGTGGTCGTGCTTGTGGGTCTTGAAGTGCTCGGTCAGGTGCACGATGCGGGCGGTGAGCAGGGCGACCTGGACTTCCGGCGAGCCGGTGTCGTTGTCGCCGCGCTTGTGTTCGTTGATGACGGTGCTGGTATCGATGGACATCTGGTGTCTGCCTCTGGGTAGATGCGTGGCTTGCAGGAACGCGACGCCATGCCGTTGCATGGCCTGCGCACCGCTCGGCTCGCCGTTTGCTTGGGGGTGTCGTGGTGCGAAAGTGCTTGAAAAAGCCGCAAAATTGTAGCGCCTGGCGGCACCGGTCACAAGCTCAGGGAACCTGAACTGCCGGGCTGTCCGGCTGGGCGCAGGCCCAGCTGAACAAGCGCTGCGGCCGCAACCGCCCCTCGCCGTCCACCTCGCCCAGCCCCAGCGCCCGCCCGCCCGGGTCGAAGATCGCCACCGCCCCCTGCGGATGGAAGCCCCCGGCGACGCCCTGCCCGTGCGACAGCCGGGCCGCCTGCGCCGCGTCGACCTCGACCTCCGGCCACGAGGCCATGCCGCTTTCCACCGGCAGCAGGCAGGCATCGAGCCCGCGTTCGCCTCGTTCGGCCAGCGCCTGCAGGGCCTCGATCGTCCACAGCCGTGGCTCGCGGAAGGGATCGACCCACAGCCGCCGCAGCTCCGCGACGTGCGCGCCGCAGCCCAGGATTTCGCCCAGGTCGCGGATCAGGCTGCGCACGTAGGTGCCCGACCCGCATTCGACCCGCAGGCGCAGCAGCGGCTGCCCGGCGTCGAGCAGGTCGGCCGCCGACTGCAGCTCGAAGGCGTGCACGTCGATCTCGCGCTCCTCGACTTCCACCACCTCGCCGCGCCTCGCCTTCGCGTACAGCGGCTCGCCGCCGCGCTTGAGTGCCGAGTAGATCGGCGGGCGCTGGCGGATGCGGCCAGTGAGCGTGAGCAGCGCGGCGTCGATGGTGTCGATGGACAGCGCGGGCACCGGTCGTTCGCGCAATGGCTGGCCGTCGGCGTCGTCGGTGTCGGTGACGATGCCCAGCCGCGCGACCGCGTCGTAGGCCTTGCGTGCGCCAAGCAGGCCGCCGGCGATCTTGGTCGCCTCGCCGAAGCAGACCGGCAGCAGGCCCGTCGCCAGCGGATCGAGGCTGCCGGTATGCCCGGCCTTGCGTGCGCGGAACAGGTGGCGCACCCGCTGCAGCGCCTGGTTGGAGCTGAGCCCGCGCGGCTTGTCCAGCAGCAGGATGCCGTCGAGGCTGCGGAACCGGGTGCGCGGCGGTTTGCTCATGCAGACATTGTAGATGCGAGCCGCATGCCAAAGCTCTTGCAGGAGCGGCTTTCGTAGGATGGGTAGAGCGAAGCGAAACCCATCATCGCGCATGGTGTTATCGCGTGGAGCGATGGGTTTCGCTTCGCTCTACCCATCCTACGGGTTGGTGCACGTCGGTCCGATGCAATCGCCGGCGGGTAAGGCCGTCGGGGGCGTAGCTCCGGCCTACGGCTCGTCGTCGCCAGTGTCGGGCAGGTCGCGCAGCAGGTTGTCGATGCGTTCGCCGCGGTCGACCGAATCGTCGTAGTGGAAGTGCAGCTCCGGCACGTGGCGCAGATTCACCGCGCGCGCGAGCCGGTAACGCACTTCCGGCGCGACGGCCTTGAGCCCCTTCATCGCTTCGGCCGCACGCTCGGGCTGCAGCGCGGTGACGAACACCTTGGCGTGCGCCAGATCGCGCGTGACTTCCACGTCCGAAACGCTGACCGACGGCAGGCCATGCTCGGCCACCGCATCGCGCACCAGCGTGCCCAGCTCGCGGCGGAGCTGGGCGGAAACGCGATCGGTGCGATGGAAGGACTTCTGCGGCATCAGAGCGTGCGCTGGACTTCGATGCGCTCGAAGCACTCGATCTGGTCGCCCGGCTGCACGTCGTTGTACTGCTTCACGCCGATGCCGCACTCCGTGCCGCTGCGGACCTCGTCGACGTTCTCCTTGAAGCGGCGCAGGGATTCCAGCTCGCCCTCGAAGATCACGGTGTTGTCGCGCAGCACGCGGATCGGCTTGTTGCGCTTGACCACGCCCTCCACGACCATGCAGCCGGCCACCGCGCCGAACTTGGAGCTGCGGAACACGTCGCGGACCTCGGCCGTGCCGATGATCTCTTCGCGGATCTCGACGCCGAGGATGCCCGAAGCGACCTGCTTCACCTGGTCGATCACGTCGTAGATGATCGAGAAATAGCGCAGGTCAACGCCGTTGCCCTCGATCACCTTGCGCGCCGAGGCGTCGGCGCGGACGTTGAAGCCGATCAGCGTGGCCTTGGAGGTCGCGGCCAGCTGCGCGTCGGACTCGGTGATGCCACCCACGCCCGAACCGATCACGTTGATCCGGATCTGGTCGTTGGACAGGCCGGTCAGCGCCTGGGTCAGCGCCTGCACCGAGCCCTGCACGTCGGCCTTGATGATCAGCGGCAGGCTGAGCTGGCCGGTGCCTTCGCCCATCTGCGCCATGATGTCTTCCATGCGGTTGCCCGCCTGGTTGACCAGGCGCGTCTCGCGGCGCTTGGCGTCGCGCTGCTGCGCGACTTCCTTGGCCAGGCGCTCGTCCTCGACCACCACGAAGTCGTCGCCCGCATCGGGGACGCCCGACAGACCCAGCACCTGCACCGGGATCGACGGACCCGCGGTGGGCACCTGCTTGCCGTTCTCGTCAAACAGGGCACGCACGCGGCCGTACTGCACGCCGCACACCAGGTAGTCGCCCTTGCCAAGCTGGCCCTGCTGCACCAGCACTGTCGCCACCGGGCCGCGGCCCTTGTCGAGCGAGGATTCGATCACCACGCCGGTCGCGCGCCCCTCGGCCACGGCCTGGAGCTCCAGCACCTCGGCCTGCAGCGAGATCGCGTCGAGCAGGTTGTCCACGCCCTGCCCGGTCTTGGCCGAAAGTTCGACCATCTGGGTGTCGCCGCCGAACTCCTCGGCCACCACGTCCTGGCCGAGCAGTTCGTTCTTGACCCGCGACGGGTCGGCTTCGGACTTGTCGATCTTGTTGATCGCGACGATCAGCGGCACGCCGGCCGCCCGGGCATGCTGGACGCCCTCGATCGTCTGCGGCATCACGCCATCGTCGGCCGCGACCACCAGCACCACGATGTCGGTGAGCTTCGCGCCGCGCGCTCGCATCGAAGTGAACGCTGCGTGGCCGGGGGTGTCGAGGAAGCTGATGACGCCCTTGTCGGTTTCGACGTGGTACGCACCGATGTGCTGGGTGATGCCACCTGCCTCGCCAGTGGCGACCTTGGTCCGGCGGATGTAGTCGAGCAGCGAAGTCTTGCCGTGGTCGACGTGGCCCATGATCGTGACCACCGGCGGACGGGCGGCCTTGTCGCCCTGCACGTTCTCGACATGCGCGAGCAGTTCGCTCTCGGCGTCGTCTGCGTCGGCGCGCACCGCGGTGTGGCCCAGTTCTTCGGTGACCAGCACCGCGGTGTCGTGGTCGATGCTCTGGGTGATGGTCGCCATGACGCCCATCTTGAACAGCGCCTTGACCACGTCGCCGCCCTTCATCGCCAGCTTCTGGGCGAGGTCGGCCACGGTGATCGCCTCGCCGATCGCCACTTCGCGCACGACCGGCGCGGTGGGCCGGGTGAAGCCGGTGCCGGTGCGGGCCTGGTCGCGGTTCTGGCGCGTGGCACGGGACTTGGGACGCGCGGTGGTGCGCCGCGCGCGGTCGGCCGCGGACAGGTGCAACTGCCCGGCGAAGCGCGCGGCGCTCTCGTCGTCTTCGACCCCTGCGACCATCGCATGCGAACCGCGGGTCTTGTGCTTGTGCCCGCCGCGGTCGTCGCCGCGCGGCGCGGCCGGCTTCGGGTGCCCGTGGCCGTGCGGCTTGCGCGGGGCGGCTTCGTCCTCGGGGGGCACCGCGGCTGCGGCCGCGGCCATTTCCGCCTCGACGCGCAGGCGCTCGGCTTCCTGTTCTTCCTTGCGCTTGCGTTCGGCGGCCTCCTCGACGCGACGCTTGTCCTCTTCGGCCAGGCGCTGCTGCTCGGTCAGGTTGCGCAGCCGCGATTCCTCGAGCTTGCGCAGGATCTCGGCGCGCTCGTCGTCGCCGGCCGCGGCTGCGGCCGCCGGCGTTGCCTCGGCAGCGGCTTCGCCCGGCTTGACCAGCGTGACCTTCTTGCGCACGACGACATCGACCGTGGAACGGTTCTTGCCGCCGCCGACGGTGAGCTCCTGCTTGCGGCTGCGGCTGAGCGTGATCTTCTTCGGTACGACCGCATCCTCGGCAGCCTTGTCGGCCTTGCCGTGGGTGCGGCGCAGGAAGCCCAGAAGCTTGACCTTCTCGGTGCTGGAGACGACCTGGTCCGGATCGCTGAAGTTCATGCCGGCCTCGGCCAGCTGCTCCAGCAATTTCTCGACCGGCGTGTTCACCAGTGCGGCAAGCTTGCGGATGGTGGTTTGCTGCGACATTCGGTTTCCGTGTCCTTTGGCGGGGGCCTTGGCCCTGCGCGTGATGGAACGATTCTACTGCGGTGGTGGAAACGAGCCGGCGCGGCGCCACGATGGCGGCCTGCGACCGGATCGGCCTTCCTCCTGCCTCTCCTCCACCGTCCCTGGCTGAACTGCGGCATCCCGGGATGCCAGCCCCCGGACTCCATGTCCGGGCGCATGCGAAACGTGGCCGGCGGCGCCCTGGGCGCGCGCCGGCAATCCTGTCAGCCCTCCCGCTCCAGGCGCGCGATCTCCTCCGCACGCGCGGCAAGGATCAATGCGGCGGCGCGCGATTCGTCCAGGCCCTCGATGCCGAACTCGACCACCTCGTCCGCGCCCAGGTCCGACAGCTCCTCGCTGGTACGCACGCCGTGGGAAGCCAGCGCGAAGGCGGTCTCCTCGTCCATGCCTTCCAGTGCCAGCAGGTCCTCGGCGGGGGCGTTCTCGTCGAGTTCCTCCTCGACCGCCAGCGCATCGTTGAGCAGCGCGTCGCGGGCACGTGCACGCAGTTCCTCGACGATGTCCTCGTCGAAGCCCTCGACGGCCAGCAGTTCGCCGACCGGCACGTAGGCGATTTCCTCGACCGTGCTGAAGCCCTCGGTGACCAGGATGTTGGCGATTTCCTCGTCGACCTCGAGCTTTTCCTGGAACAGCGCGCGCGCGGCGGCCTGCTCGGCTTCCGACTTCTCGGCGACCTGGTCCTGGGTCATCACGTTGAGCTGCCAGCCCGACAGGCGGCTGGCCAGGCGCACGTTCTGGCCGCCCTTGCCGATCGCCTGCGCGAGGCGGTCTTCGGCAACGGCCAGGTCCATGGAATGCTTGTCCTCGTCGACGACGATCGACTGCACCTCGGCCGGCGCCATCGCGTTGATCACGAACTGCGCCGGGTTGTCCGACCACAGCACGATGTCGACGCGCTCGCCGTTGAGCTCGTTGCTCACCGCCTGCACGCGCGAGCCGCGCATGCCGATGCAGGCGCCGATCGGATCGGTGCGGTTGTCGTAGGCCAGCACCGCGATCTTGGCGCGGTCGCCCGGGTCGCGCGCGCAGGCCTTGATGTCAACCAGGCCCTGGCCGACTTCCGGCACTTCGAGCTTGAACAGTTCCATCATGAATTCCGGCGCGGCGCGGCTGATGAACAGCTGCGGGCCGCGCGGTTCGCTGCGCACGTCGTACAGGTAGCCGCGGATGCGGTCGCCGGCGCGCACGATGTCGCGCGGAATCGCCTTGTCCTTGGGGATGAAGGCCTCGGCGTTGCCGCCCAGGTCGACGTAGACGTTGCCGCGCTCGACGCGCTTGACGATGCCGGTGACCAGTTCGCCGACGCGGTCCTTCCACTGGTCCACGACCTGCGCGCGCTCGGCCTCGCGCACGCGCTGCACGATCACCTGCTTGGCGGCCTGGGCGGCGATGCGGCCGAAATCGACGTTCTCGATCTGTTCCTCGATATAGTCGCCGACCTCGGCGCCTTCGCTCTCGTCGACCGCGTCCATCAGGCGGATCTGGCGGTCGGGCGATTCCATCACCACGTCGTCGGCCACGACCTCCCAGCGCCGGAACGTCTGGTAGCTGCCGTCCTCCGGATTGATCTCGACCCGCGTCACCACGTCCTGCTCCAGGTAGCGCTTCTTGGCCGCGGTGGCCAATGCCGCCTCGATCGCCTCGAGGATCACGGACTCCGGCACGCCTTTTTCATTGGCGACCGCATCCACGACCAGCAACAGTTCCTTGCTCATCTGTTTCTCACTCCGCGGGGGACGGTTTTGCCGCCGCCGTCTTGTTGGTTCGTTTGTCTGTGGGTTTCTTCTTTGCTTGCTTGCCCGGACGCGCGTCGCGCCCCGACTTGTCCCGCGCAGGCGCTAGGCCCAATGCCACCCAGTCCGGCACCAGCCGCGCCTTGTCGATGTTGTCGAAGCCGACCTCGACCGGCGTGCCGTCGACATCGAAGGCGATGCGCTCGCCGTCGACCGCCGTGATCACGCCCTGCAGCCTGCGGCGCCCGTCCTGCGGCAGCTTCAGGCCGACCTTGGCGCGCTCGCCGATGAACCGCGCGAATTGCGCCGGCGCAAACAGCGGCCGGTCAACGCCGGGCGACGACACTTCCAGCGTGTAATTGCCGCTGATCGGATCCTCGACGTCGAGCTGCGCCGACACTTCACGGCTGACCGCCTCGCAATCCTCGATGCCGACCTGGCGCCCCTCTTCCGCACCGGCGGGGACGTCGATGTACAGGCGCAGCACCGCGCTGCCGGGGGCCGGCAGGTACTCGGCACCGAGCAGCTCCAGCCCGAGGGACTGGATGGTTGGTGCCAGCAGGGTCGCGATTTGGGTTGCCTTGTCGGTCATCTGTTCCGTGGAAGCTTCTGCCAACGTACGTCGCGCGGACGGCCCCGGAAAGCGACAAGGGGCCCAATGGGCCCCTTGTCCGATACCACTGGATTTCGGCGCCGAGGCATGAAGCCTGCCTCGACCAAGCCCGACTTGCCGCCATCAAAAAAAGCCTCCGTGGAGGCTTTTCGTCGACCGCGAAAAGCTGGTAGCGGGGGCAGGATTTGAACCTGCGACCTTCGGGTTATGAGCCCGACGAGCTGCCAGACTGCTCCACCCCGCATCAGGAGCGGAATTATGGTGACTGCGGGGATTTATTGCAACCCTTGAGAATATCGCGCGAAGCGCGCACCGGTTTCCCTCCCCTTCAAGGGGAGGGAAAGGGTGGGGATGGTTGTCCAGCCCGACGGGGCGATTGCTGTTCACGCACACCGTTATTCCGCGCCGTGGCTCAGACAAAGGATGAGGACACTGTTCAGCCAACTGACCGAAAACCCATCCCCACCCTTGCCCTCCCCTTGAAGGGAAGGGAAATCGGAGCGCGGCTTCGCCGCGTCAGATTCCGAAGGCGCGCTGGCACCACGCCATGACCGGGCTCCAGGCGAAGCCGAGCACCAGCAGCGAGATCGCGTTGATCGAGAACACCACCTGCAGCGGGCGTCCCGGACGCACCTGGATCGGCTCGCCCTCGGGCTCGTCGAAGTACATCACCTTCATCACGCGCAGGTAGTAGAACGCACCGATCACGGCGAACACGATGCCGACGATCGCCAGCCACAGCATGTCGCCCTCGATGGCCGCGCGCAGCACCGCCAGCTTGGCCCAGAAGCCCAGGAACGGCGGCACGCCGGCCAGCGAGGCCATGATGCACAGCACCAGGCCGGCCATCCACGGATTACGCGCGTTCAGGCCCTTGAAGTCGTCGATGCGGTCGGCTTCGAAGCCGTGGCGCGAGAGCATGATGATGGCGCCGAACGCCGCCGTGGCCATGATCGCGTAGCTGATCGCGTAGAACATCGCCGCCGCATAGCCCTGGGCGCCGCCCCCGGCGAAGCCGAGGAAGATGAAGCCCACGTGCGAGATGGTGGAATACGCCAGCATGCGCTTGAGGTTGGTCTGCGCGATCGCGACGACGTTGCCGATCGCCAGCGACAGCGCGGCCAGGCCCGCCAGCAGCAGGTGCCACTGGTCGCCCGCCGGCGCCAGCCCCGCTTCGAGCAGGCGATAGGTCATGCCGAACGCAGCCAGCTTGGGCGCCGAGCCGATGAACAGCGTGATCGGCGTGGGCGCGCCGTGGTAGGTATCGGGCAGCCACATGTGGAACGGCGCCGCGCCGAACTTGAACGCGATGCCGACCACGATGAACACGACGCCGGTGAGCATCAGGACGCGGTCGTCGCCAACCAGCCCGCCGGCAAGGTCATGGATGGTCGCCAGGTCCAGCGAATGCGTGGCGCCGTACAGCAGCGACATGCCGAACAGCAGCAGGCCGGAGGCCAGCGAGCCGAGCACGAAGTACTTCATCGCCGCTTCCGATGACAGCGCGTTGTCGCGGTCGATCGCCACGAGCGCGTACGACCCGAGCGCGAGCAGTTCAAGGCCGACGTAGACCATGGTCAGGTTGCCGGCCGAAACCAGCAGCATCATGCCCACGGTGGCGAACAGCACCAGTATCGGCAGTTCGCCCTTGTACAGGCCGCGCTCGCGCATGAACGTCCACGCAAAGCCCAGCGCCACCGCCGACACCACCAGCAGGGAGATCTTGAGCACGTCGGCGATGCCGTCGCGGATGAACATGTCGTGCATCACCGAGCCCTGCCCGCCCGTGCCCGCGGCAACCAGGCACGCAGCAGCCAGCAGCACGACGATCGCGCCGACGTGGGTGACGATGCGGCGACGCTCGTCCATGAACAGGTCGAGCATCAGCAGGCCGAATGCGCCGAGCACCACGAGCAGCTCGGGCGCCAGCGGCGCGATGTCGGCCAGCCCCCGCACCTGCGGGTTCATCACGCCTTGGGTCAGTACGCCAGGGATCATCGCAACACCGTCCTAAAGCTTGCTTGCGGCGAGCTGCGCCGCCAATTGGGCGATGGAGGGCTCCATCAGGTCGGTCAGCGGCTTCGGCCAGATGCCGATCAGCAGCACGCCCGCGGCGAACACGCCGAGCACGATCCATTCGCGGATGTTGATGTCCTTCAGCTCCGCCACGTGGGCGTTGCCGACCTCGCCCCAGATCACCCGCTTGGCCAGCCACAGCGAATAACCGGCGCCGATCATCAGCGTGGTCGCCGCTGCGAATGCGATCAACGGGTGCTGCTGGAAGCTGGCCAGGATGATCATGAACTCGCCGACGAAGCCGCTGGTGCCCGGCAGGCCGGAGTTGGCCATCGAGAACAGGATCCAGAACGCCGCGAGCCACGGCATGGTGTTGGCGACGCCGCCGTAGTCGCTGATCCGGCGCGTGTGCATGCGGTCGTAGAGCACGCCGACGCAGAAGAACAGCGCACCGGAGATGAAGCCGTGCGACACCATCTGCACCATCGCGCCCTGCAGGCCGAGCCGGGCCGCGTCGAGGTTGTCGGCATCGCGTACCAGCGCAAGCGCAATGAAGATGCCCAGGGTCACGAAGCCCATGTGCGCGACCGAGGAATAGGCAATCAGCTTCTTCATGTCGTCCTGCACCAATGCCACCATGCCGACGTACACGATCGCGATCAGCGACAGCGCGATCATCAGCATCGCGAACTCGTGGCTGGCGTCAGGCACGATCGGCAGCGAGAAGCGCAGGAAGCCGTACCCGCCGATCTTCAGCATGATCGCCGCCAGGACCACCGAGCCTCCCGTCGGCGCTTCGACGTGCGCGTCGGGCAGCCAGGTATGCACCGGGAACATCGGGATCTTGACCGCGAAGCCCAGGAAGAACGCGAAGAACAGCCACATCTGTTCGGTGGCCGTCAGCGGCAGCTGCACCAGGTCCGGGATCTGCCAGCTGCCGCCCTTCATGTACATGTAGATCAGGCCGACCAGCATGAACACCGAGCCGAGGAACGTGTACAGGAAGAACTTCATCGCCGCGTACACGCGGCGCGGCCCTCCCCAGACGCCGATGATGATGAACATCGGGATCAGCATGCCCTCGAAGAAGGCGTAGAACAGGATCGCGTCGACCGCGCAGAACACGCCGATCATCACGCCTTCGAGGATCAGCAGCGTGGCGAAATACTGGCTCACGCGCTTGCCCACCGAACCCCAGGCGCCGATCAGCACCAGCACCGACGTGATCGTGGTCAGGAGGATCAGCGCGATCGAGATGCCGTCCGCGCCGAGGTGGTACTGGATGTCGTAGGCCGGGATCCATTCGCGGCGCTCGATGAACTGCAGCCCGGCGTTGGCGTAGTCGAAACCGGTGAACAGCGGGATGCTGAGCACGAACACCACGAAGGCGATCAGCAGCGACAGCCAGCGCGCCGCGTTGGCGCGCTGGTTGCCGAGCGCAAGCACGAGGCCGCCGCCGATTATCGGCAGCCAGATCAACAGACTCAGGAGGGGCAAGTTCGACACTTGTTCTTGTTCCGTTGCGTCAGCGCCAATAGCGGATGAGTGCGGCCAGGAGCACGATCAGGCCGAGGATCATCACGAAGGCGTAGTGGTAGAGGAGTCCGGATTGGGTGCGCCGCAGCACGCCCGAGAACAGGTCGACCAGGCGCACGCTGCCGTTGACGAAGGCGCCATCGATCACTTTTTCGTCATTGCGGCGCGACAGCCTGCCCAGCAGCACGCTGCCCCCGGCCAGGCCCTTGATCCACAGGTCGTCCATCCCGTACTTGTTGTTCAGGACGCGGATCGGCAGCGCCAGCACGCGCGCGGCCTTCGCCGGCAGGTCCGGCTTGAACAGGTACATCACCGTCGCCACCACGAAACCGGCCGCCGCCAGCCAGAATGCGGGCGCCATGAAACCGTGCAACGCGAACTTCACCGGCCCGTGCCACAGCGAGTTGCCGATCACCGCCACCACGTCGCGCGGCCCGGCCACGTCGATCGCGCCGAGGAAGAACGGCAGCTGCTTCACGTGGCCCATCACGTCGGTGCCGAACAGCATCGGCCCGGCAGTGAAGAAACCCACGCCGATCGAGGCGATAGCCAGCAGCACCAGCGGCACGGTGACCACCCAGGGCGACTCGTGCGGCTCGTGCACACCGTGGCCGTCGTGATGCGCATCGTGCCCGCCGCCGTCGGCATGCGCGTCGCGGAAGCGCTCCTTGCCGTGGAAGGTCAGGTACAGCAGGCGGAAGCTGTAGAAGGACGTGACGAACGCGCCCAGCAGCACCGCCCAGTAGCCATAGGTCGCGATCCAGTTGCCCGCTTCGTGCGCGTGGTGTCCCGCGGCCTCGATGATCGTGTCCTTGGAGTAGAAACCGCTGAAGAACGGCGTGCCTACCAGCGCGAGGGTGCCGATCAGCATCGTCACGTAGGTGATCGGCATGTACTTGCGCAGGCCGCCCATGCGGCGCATGTCCTGCTCGTGGTGCATGCCGATGATCACCGAGCCCGCCGCCAGGAACAGCAGCGCCTTGAAGAAGGCATGGGTCATCAGGTGGTACACGCCGGCGCTGTAGGCCGAGACGCCCAGCGCGACGGTCATGTAGCCCAGCTGCGACAGCGTCGAGTAGGCCACGACGCGCTTGATGTCGTTCTGCACCATGCCGATCAGGCCGGTGAAGAACGCGGTGGTCGCGCCGATGAACAGGACGAAGTTCAGGGCCGTCTCGCTGAGTTCGAACAGCGGCGACATGCGCGCGACCATGAAGATGCCGGCGGTGACCATCGTCGCGGCATGGATCAGCGCCGAGATCGGGGTCGGGCCTTCCATCGAGTCGGGCAGCCACACGTGCAGCGGCACCTGCGCCGACTTGCCCATCGCGCCGACGAACAGGCAGATGCAGATCACCGTGGCGACCGACCATTCGTGGCCGGAAATGATCGCCACCACCTGCCCGCCGCCGATCTTGTCGCTGGCGTTGGCGAACACCGTCGCGTAGTCCAGCGTGCCGAACCAGTACAGCACCCCGGCGATGCCGAGCAGGAAGCCGAAGTCGCCGACGCGGTTGACCAGGAACGCCTTGAGGTTCGCGAACACCGCGGTCGGGCGCTTGAACCAGAAACCGATCAGCAGGTACGACACCAGGCCCACCGCTTCCCAACCAAAGAACAGCTGCAGGAAGTTGTTGGACATCACCAGCATCAGCATCGAGAACGTGAACAGGCTGATGTAGCTGAAGAAGCGCTGGTAGCCGGGATCATCGGCCATGTAGCCGATGGTGTAGACGTGCACCAGCAGCGAGACGAAGGTGACGACCACCATCATCATCGCGGTCAGGTTGTCGACCATGAAGCCGACATGCGCGTCGATCGACCCCACCTGGAAGAACGTGTAGACGTTCTCGTTGAACGGCGCGGCGCCCTGCCCGACCAGCTGCCACAGCACGTAGATCGACAGCGCGCAGCTCGCCGCCACGCCGAGGATGGTGATCCAGTGCGCGCCGGCCCGGCCGACCTGGCGGCCGAACAGCCCGGCCACGATCGCGCCCAGCAGCGGCGCCAGCACGATCGCCAGCAGCACCGTTTTCGAGATCGCGAATTCCATGCCCGGCATCATTCCGTCAGCCCTTCAAGGTATCGATTTCGGCCACGTTGATCGTGCGCCGGTTGCGGAACAGCGTGACCAGGATCGCAAGACCGATCGCGGCCTCGGCCGCGGCCACGGTGAGGATGAAGAACACGAACACCTGCCCGGCCGCATCGCCGGCTTCGCGCGAGAACGCGACGAAGTTGATGTTCACCGAGAGCAGCATCAGCTCGATCGACATCAGCAGGATGATCACGTTCTTGCGGTTGAGGAAGATGCCGGCCACGCTGATGCAGAACAGCACGGCGCCCAGCGCCAGGTAGTGCCCGAGCGAAAGTCCCTGCGTGAACAGTTCCATCACTTGCCCTCCCCGCCTGCGTCGTCGGCCGGCGTCGGCGCGTCGGGGACAGGCCTGCTCGCGTCCATCTTCACCATGCGGAAGCGATCCCCCGCCCTGACCCTCGCCTGCGCACCCGGGACCTGGTGCTTGGTGCCCTCGCGCTTGCGCAGGGTGAGCGTGACCGCCGCGATCACCGCCACCGTCAGGATCAGCGCGGCGACCTCGAACGGCAGCAGGAAGCCGGTGAACAGCCGCCCGGCCAGCCACTCGATGTTGGGCACCCCGGCCGTGAGCGCCGGATCGGCGCCGAACGGCGTCGCGCGCGCCTTGATGCCGATCAGCATCAGTATCTCGGCCAGCATCACCACCGCGACCAGAAGCCCCAGCGGCAGGTATCGCACGTAGCCCTCGTGCATCTTCACTTCGTCGATGTCGAGCATCATCACGACGAACATGAACAACACCATCACCGCACCGACGTAGACCACCACCAGCGCGATGCCGAGGAACTCGGCGTCGGCAAGGATCCAGGTGCAGGCAACCGTGAAGAAAGTCAGCACAAGGCACAGCGCGGCGTGCACCGGGCTGCGGACGCTGATCACCGCGCCGGCCGCGACCACGGTCACGACTGCGAAGGCGAGGAAGGCAAGTAGTGTGAAGTCCATGCGGTCCTCAGCGGAAAGCGGCGTCGGCGGCGCGGCGTTCGGCGATCTCGGTTTCGAGCCGGTCCCCGATTGCCAGCAGCTGCTGCTTGTTGACGATGTTCTCGCCGCGGTTCTCGAAGTGGTACTCGAGCACGTGGGTTTCGACGATCGAGTCCACCGGGCAGGACTCCTCGCAGAACCCGCAGAAGATGCACTTGAACAGGTCGATGTCGTAGCGCGTGGTGCGACGGGTGCCGTCGGCTCGCTGCTCCGAATCGATGGTGATCGCCAGCGCCGGGCAGACCGCCTCGCACAGCTTGCAGGCGATGCAGCGCTCCTCGCCGTTCGGATAGCGGCGCAGCGCGTGCAGGCCGCGGAAGCGCGGCGACTGCGGCGTCTTCTCCATCGGGTACATCAACGTGTACTTCGGCCGGAACAGGTACTTGAGCGTCAGCCACATGCCGGCCAGCAGCTCCAGCAGCAGCAGGCCCCTGAACCAGGACGTCAACTTGCTCATCACTTGCCTGCCTCGAACACGCCGTAATACGCCATCAGCGCCGTCACCGCGATCCACGCGATGCTCAGCGGAATGAACACCTTCCAACCCAGCCGCATGATCTGGTCATAGCGGTAGCGCGGGAACGTGGCGCGGAACCAGATGAAGCAGCTGGCGAAGAAGCCGACCTTCGCGAACAGCCACCACCAGCCGTCGACCGACAGCAGCGGGATGTCCCAGCCGTGCAGCGGCGACAGCCAGCCGCCGAGGAAGAAGATCGAAGCCAGGAAGCTGACCAGGATCATGTTGGCGTACTCGGCCAGGAAGAACAGCGCGAACGCCGCGCCCGAGTATTCGACCATGTGGCCGGCGACGATCTCGGACTCGCCCTCCACCACGTCGAACGGCGCGCGGTTGGTTTCGGCCACGCCGGACACGAAGTACACGACGAACAGCGGCAGCATCGGCAGCCAGAACCATTCCAGGAATCCGTTGTTGCCGGACTGCGCCATCACGATCTGGGTCATGTTCAGGCTGCCGGCGCCGATCATCACCCCGACCAGGGCGAAGCCCATCGCGATCTCGTAGCTGATCACCTGCGCGGCCGAACGCATTGCGCCGAGGAAGGCGTATTTCGAGTTCGACGCCCAGCCGGCGATGATCACGCCGTATACGCCCAGCGAGGTCATCGCGAGCAGGTACAGCAGGCCGGCGTTGGCATTCGACAGTGCCAGCTGCGCATCGAAAGGCACCACCGCCCACGCGGCGAATGCAGGCACCAGCGTGATCAGCGGCGCGAGGATGTACAACACCCGGTGCGCGTTGGTCGGCTGGATGACTTCCTTGAACAGCAGCTTGAACACGTCCGCGAACGCCTGGAACACGCCCAGGCCCACGTACATCGGCCCGTGGCGCACGTGCATCCAGCCCAGCAGCTTGCGTTCCCAGACCACGTAGAAGGCCACGGCCAGGATCACGGGCACCGCGATCGCGAGGATCTTCAGCACGATCCACGCGACCACGCCGATCGCGCCGAGCGACAGCAGCCATTCGTGCAGCGGGCCGAACAGGTCGGCGAGGAAGGTCGCGGTGTTCATGCGGCCTCCACCCTTGCGCTGCCGGCGGCGAGCGCCGCGGTGGCGCCGTAGCCGCGTTCGACCCACGCCGAACCGACCGCCACGCGATCATCGAGCACGACCTGGAGCGTCGCTGTGCCGGCCGCGTTCGACACCTTGGCCATCGCGCCGTCGGCGAGATTCGCAGCGCCCGCATCCTGCGGATGCAGCGTCACGCGCGGGCCGACGGTCAGCGGATGCGCCTGCAGCGCAGCGGCGCGACGAGTGACGGCGTCGACGCGGTAGATCGCTTCGGAGACCGCGAGTTCCAACCCCTCGCCCTTCGTCGCCGGCGCGGCCGACTCCGCCATCGCGACCGTGCGCGGCGCGAGGCCGGCGCGCAGGCCGGCAAGGTCGGTGAAGTCGAATCCGGCGATGCCCAGCCCCTCGCCCAGCGCACGCAGCACGCGCCAGCCGGCACGCGCATCGCCCGGCAGCTTGCCGCCGGCGACCGCGACCTGGTCGAGGCCGTCGAGGTTGGTGAGCGTGGCATCGATCTCGGGCAGCGCGCCGATCGGCAGGATGACGTCGGCGACCGCGCGCGTGGAATTGCACGCGAACTGGCTGAAGGCCACCACCTGGGCGCCGCCGAGCGCATTGAGCGCGGCCGCCTGGTCGGCGAAATCCAGCCCCGGCTCGAGGCCGTAGATCACGTAGGCACCGCGCGGCTGCGCGAGCATCGCGTTGGCATCGCGCGAGGCCGGCAGCACGCCGTGGCGCGCCAGGCCAAGCGCATTCGCGCCCTGCGGGATCCGGCACAGCGCGGCATTGTTTGCGCTGGCGAAGCCCGCCGCGGCCTTGCGGATCGCGGATGCGTGGATGCCGTTCTCCGCGACCGCGCCGACGATGACCGCCGCGCGGGTCGCGCCGTTGAAAGCCTCCGCCAGCTCCGCCGAACCGAGCGCATCGGCGATCCGCGACGGCGCGACGATCTGCTTGCCGGCGATGTCGAATGCGAAGTCGAAGTCGACCGGGTTGACCACGTGCACCTTGGCGCCACGCTTCCAGGCCTTGCGCACGCGCTGGTGCAGCAGCGGCACTTCGAAACGCAGCTGGCTGCCGACGATGAGGATCACGTCGGCGTTCTCGATCTCCGCGACCGGCATGCCGAACGCCTCGGCGCTGGCGCCGTCGGACAGGTCGTGCTGGGCGATGCGGTGGTCGAGGTTGCCCGTGCCCAGTGCGTCGGCCAGGCGAGCGAGCAGCGCGCCCTCTTCGTTCGAAGTCGACGGATGGACGAGGATGCCGAGGTCATCAGCGGCGTTGTCGCGCAGGATCCTGGCGGCCTTGGCCAGCGCTTCCTCCCACGAGGCCTCGCGCCAGTCGTTGCCTTCCTTGAGCAGCGGCTTCACCGCGCGGTCTTCGGCCTGCAGGCCCTGGTGCGAATAGCGATCGCGGTCGGACAGCCAGCACTCGTTGACCGCCTCGTTGTCGCGCGGCACCGCGCGCAACACGTCGCCGCGGCGCGCGTGCAGGAACAGGTTGCTGCCGAGCGCGTCGTGGTAACCCAGCGATTCCTTCGCGATCAGTTCCCAGGGACGCGCGCGGAAGCGGAACACCTTGTTGGTCAGCGCGCCGACCGGGCACACGTCGATCACGTTGCCCGACAGTTCGGTGGTCAGCGGCTTGCCATCGTAGGTGCCGATCTGCAGGTTTTCGCCGCGCTGCATGCCGCCCAGCTCGTAGGTGCCGGCGATCTCGCCGGTAACGCGGATGCAGCGCGTGCACTGGATGCAGCGCGTCATGTCGGTGGCGACCAGCGGCCCCATGTCCTCGTCGGGCACGACGCGCTTGCGCTCGGAGAAGCGCGAGACCGAGCGACCGTAACCCAGCGACAGGTCCTGCAGCTCGCACTCGCCGCCCTGGTCGCAGATCGGGCAGTCGAGCGGATGGTTGATCAGCAGGAACTCCATCACGTTGCGCTGCGACTTCAACGCCTTGTCGCTGCGCGTGGACACCTTCATGCCGTCCATCACCGGCGTGGCGCAGGCCGGCGCCGGCTTGCCCATCTTCTCGACCTCGACCAGGCACATGCGGCAGTTGGCCGCGATCGCCAGCTTGTCGTGGTAGCAGAAGCGCGGGATCGGGATGCCGGCCTTGTCGGCGGCCTGGATGATCATCGAGCCCTTGGGCGCGGCCAGTTCGACGCCATCGATGAAGACGGTGACCTGGTCCGGCGGCAGGTTCGGATTGACGGGCTGTGCACTCACGCGGCCACCGCCTTCGGCACCACGGTGCCATCGCGCTCGTCATCCACGAGGAAGCGCTTGTTCACGATCGCGTACTCGAACTCGTCCCAGTAATGGCGCAGGAAACCCTGCACCGGCCACGCGGCGGCCTCGCCGAAGGCACAAATGGTATGGCCTTCGATCTGCCCGGCCGCGGCGCGCAGCATCTGCAGGTCGTCGAGCGTGGCCTGCTTGTCGACGATGCGCGTGAGCATGCGGTACATCCAGCCCGTGCCCTCGCGGCACGGCGTGCACTGGCCGCAGCTTTCCTGGAAGTAGAAGCGCGCGATCCGCTGGCAGGCACGGACCATGCAGGTGGTCTCGTCCATCACGATCACCGCGCCCGAGCCAAGGCCCGAAC
This sequence comes from Luteimonas soli, assembly GCF_042648865.1. Lineage (NCBI taxonomy): Bacteria > Pseudomonadati > Pseudomonadota > Gammaproteobacteria > Lysobacterales > Lysobacteraceae > Luteimonas > Luteimonas soli. The sequence continues at coordinate 630,981 of NZ_JBHRYA010000003.1, forward strand.
CGGCCTTCTGCAGGCTGTCGTAGTCCATGGTCAGCTGCATCATCGTCTCGCCCGGCAGCACTGGCATCGACGAACCGCCGGGGATCACGCCCTTGATCTTATGGCCGTTGCGCATGCCGCCGGCGATCTCCAGCAGTTCGGCGAACGGCGTGCCGAGGCGGATCTCGTAGTTGCCGGGCCTGGCGACGTGGCCAGACACCGAGAAAATCTTGCAGCCGCCGTTGTTCGGCTTGCCCAGGTCGAGGAACCACTGCGCGCCGTTGCGCACGATCGCCGGCACCGAGGCGTAGGTCTCGGTGTTGTTGATCGTGGTCGGCTTGCCGAACAGGCCGAAGTTGGCCGGGAACGGCGGCTTGTAGCGCGGCTGGCCCTTCTTGCCTTCCAGCGACTCCATCAGCGCCGTCTCTTCGCCGCAGATGTAGGCGCCGGCGCCAAGCGCGTTGTAGATGTCGATGTCGATGCCGCTGCCGAGGATGTCCTTGCCCAGCCAGCCGTTGGCATAGGCCTCGGCGGTGGCTTCTTCAAGGTGTTCGAAGGGCTCGTGGTGGAACTCGCCGCGCAGGTAGTTGTAGGCCACGGTGCTGCCGGTGGCATAGCACGCGATCGCCATGCCCTCGATCACCGAGTGCGGGTTGTAGCGCAGGATGTCGCGGTCCTTGGCGGTGCCCGGCTCGGACTCGTCGGAGTTGCAGAGGATGTATTTCTGCATGCCGCTGTCCTTAGGCATGAAACTCCACTTCAGGCCGGTCGGGAAGCCCGCGCCGCCGCGGCCGCGCAGGCCGGACTGCTTGACCATCTCGATCACGTCGGCCGGCGCGATCTTCTCGGTCAGGATCTTGCGCAGCGCCTGGTAGCCGCCGGTCTTGAGGTAGTTCTCGTACGACCACGGCTTGTCGAAATGCAGCGTGGTGTAGACGGCCTGGTGCTCCTTCGGCGCGGGGCCGACGGGGCCGTAGCCTTCCGAGACGTGGGTGTGTTGATGCGCCATGCCTGCGTCCAGCCTCACTTCAGTCCGTCGAGCAGCTCGTCCACCGCCGTGGTGTCGAGCTTCTCGTGGTAATGGCCGTTGATCACGACCACCGGCGCGCCGCAGCACGCGGCGACGCATTCTTCCTCGCGCTTGAGGTACACGCGGCCATCGGCGGTGGATTCGCCGAGCTTGCAGCCGAGCTTCCGCTCCGCGTGCCTCACCAGGTCCTCTGCGCCGTTGAGCCAGCAGCTGATGTTGGTGCAGAACGCGACGTTGTTGCGGGCAACCGGCCTGGTCTCGAACATCGAGTAGAAGGTCGCGACCTCGTACGCCCACACCGGCGGGATGCCAAGGTACTTGGCAACCGCGGCGATCAGCTCGTCGCTCAGCCAGCCGCCATTGGCCTGCTGGGTGGCGAACAGGCCCTGGATGACCGCCGAACGCTTGCGGTCCGGCGGGAACTTCGCCACCCAGTGGTCGATGTGCGCGCGCACGTCGTCGGACAGCACGACCATCGGGTCGACGTTGCGCGCGTTCTCGAAATTGCCGGTGGCCTTCATCGATCAACCTCACCAAACACGATGTCGTAGGTACCGATCATCGCCACCACGTCGGACAGCATGTGTCCCTTCACCACCTCGTCCATCGACGACAGGTGGGCAAACCCGGGCGCACGCAGGTGCGCGCGGAACGGCTTGTTGGCGCCGTCGGAAACCAGATAACAGCCGAACTCGCCCTTCGGCGCCTCGACCGCGGCATAGGTTTCGCCGGCCGGCACGCAGTAGCCTTCGGAGAACAGCTTGAAGTGGTGGATCAGCGCTTCCATGTCGTCCTTCATCTCCTCGCGGCGGGGAGGGGCGACCTTGAAATTGTCGATCATGACCGGCCCGGGATTGGCCTTGAGCCAGCGCACGCACTGCTCGATGATCCGCACCGACTGGCGCATCTCGGCCACGCGCACCAGGTAGCGGTCGTAGCAGTCGCCGGTAACGCCGACGGGGATGTCGAAATCGACTTCGGCATACTTCGCGTAGGGCTGCTTCTTGCGCAGGTCCCAGGCCACGCCCGAACCGCGCAGCATCGGGCCGGTCATGCCCCAGGCCAGCGCCTGTTCCGGCGGGATCACGCCGATGCCGACGGTGCGCTGCTTCCAGATCCGGTTGTCCGTCAGCAGGACTTCGTACTCGTCGATGCGATCCGGGAAGTCCTTCGCGAAGGCTTCCAGGTAATCGAGCATCGAACCCTCGCGCCAGGCATTGAAGCGCTTGAGCGAGGAGCCCTTGCGCCACTTCGACTCGCGGTACTGCGGCATGCGCTCGGGCAGGTCGCGGTAGACGCCTCCGGGGCGATAGTAGGTCGCATGCATGCGCGCGCCCGATACCGCCTCGTACACGTCCATCAGCTCCTCGCGCTCGCGGAACGCGTAGAGCATCACCGCCATCGCGCCCAGGTCGAGGGCGTTGGAGCCGATCCACATCAGGTGGTTGAGGATCCGCGTCACCTCGTCGAACAGCGTGCGGATCCACTGCGCGCGCTCGGGCGCCTCGATCCCCATCAGCCGTTCGATCGCGAGCACGTAGGCGTGCTCGTTGCACATCATCGACACGTAGTCGAGCCGGTCCATGTAACCGATCGACTGGTTGAAGGGCTTGGACTCGGCCAGCTTCTCGGTGCCCCGGTGCAGCAGGCCGACGTGCGGGTCGGCGCGCTGCACGACTTCGCCGTCCATCTCCAGGATCAGGCGCAGCACGCCGTGCGCGGCCGGGTGCTGCGGGCCGAAGTTCATCGTGTAGTTGCGGATCTCCTGCCGCGCCTCGGCCACGTTGCTGGCGAAGGGCGCGCTGGAGACGTGCGGATGGGCGCTCATTTCGCGGCTCCTGCATCGGCCGGTCCGATCGTGCCGCGGACCTTGAGGTCGTTGTCCTCGCCGATGGCGGTGGCGTAGCGCGCATCGTCACGGATCACGCGCGGCACCAGGACGCGTGGCTCGACCGAGGTCACCGGCTCGTACACCACGCGCTGCTTCTCGGCGTCGTAGCGGACCTCGACGTTGCCGATCAGCGGGAAATCCTTGCGGAACGGATGGCCGACGAAGCCGTAGTCGGTCAAGATCCGGCGCAGGTCCGGGTGGCCCTGGAAGACGATGCCGAACAGGTCGAACGCCTCGCGCTCGAACCAGTTCGCGCCCGGCCACAGGTCGGTGACCGAGGCCACGATCGGCAGGCTGTCGTCGGCCGCGAAACAGGTCACGCGCACGCGCCGGTTATGCTCGACCGAAAGCAATTGCGCCACCGCGGCGAAGCGTCGCTGCGGAATCGGGGTGATCTCGGTCGCTTCGGGCTGCGGCGCCTGCCGGCTCGGGCGCTCGCCGTACTTGAAGCGTCCCGGCCCCCTGCCCTCGACGCCGCGGCTGAAGCCTTCGGAGGACACGTCGGTATCCCACTCGTCGCTGCCGTAGCCGAGGTAGTCGATGCCGCACAGGTCGGCCAGCATCTCGAAGCCGAACTCGTCGCGCAGCGCGCGGCAGCCATCGTGCCAGGCGTCCGGGGAGAACACGATGCCCACCTCGCCGCGCGACATGGCCACGCCGACCTCGGCGCCCTCGAAGCGCGCGCGCAGGCGATCGGCGAATGCCGATGCCGTCTCGCGACCGGCTTCGTGACCGGCTTGCTCAGCCATTGCGCAGCCCCGTCTTGTTCTCGCCGAAGTTGGTGGCGCGGCGGATCTTCTTCTGCAGCTGCAGGATGCCGTACACGAGGGCCTCGGCCGTCGGCGGGCAGCCGGGCACGTAGACGTCGACCGGGACGATCCGGTCGCAGCCGCGCACCACGGCGTAGGAGTAGTGGTAGTAGCCGCCGCCGTTGGCGCAGCTGCCCATCGAGATCACCCACTTGGGGTCGGGCATCTGGTCGTAGACCTTGCGCAGCGCCGGGGCCATCTTGTTGACCAGGGTGCCGGCCACGATCATCACGTCCGACTGGCGCGGCGACGGGCGGAACACCACGCCGAAGCGGTCCAGGTCCAGGCGCGAGGCGCCGGCGTGCATCATCTCGACCGCGCAGCAGGCAAGGCCGAACGTCATCGGCCACATCGAACCGGTGCGCGCCCAGTTGAGCAGCACGTCGGAACTGGTGGTGACGAAACCGCGTTCGGTCAGCGGGTTATCGCCTTCCGGTCGCAGGATGTCGTCGACGCGACCTTCCGGCAGCGGGTTGCTGATGAAGTCCGCAGCCTTCTGAATGGACTGGATCACTCCCATTCCAGGGCTCCCTTCTTCCAGACGTAGATGAAACCGAGCAGCAGCATGCCCACGAAGATGCCCATCTCGACCAGGCCGAGCACGCCCAGCTGGCGGAACACCGTGGCCCACGGGATGATGAAGATGATTTCCAGGTCGAAGACGATGAACTGGATGGCGATCAGGTAGTAGCGGATGTCGAACTGCATCCGCGAGTCCTCGAACGCGGCGAATCCGCATTCGTACGGGGAGAGCTTCTCCGCCGTCGGCCGCTTGGGCCCGAGCAGGTTGCCGATCACGATCAGGGCGATACCGATGCCCGTGGCAACGAAAAGGAACAGCAGGGTCGGCAGGTATTCGGCCAGCACGCTTGCTTCTCTCGGCTACTGACCGCGCGAGCGGCCATTGCTCGGGTTCCGCATCCCGCCGGAACCCCTCTGCCGCTGCACGCATCCTGCATGCCGCGGGCGTTGTAGTGGAAAGCCGCACCAAGGTGCAGGCCTTCCGCTTCTGGTGCCCAAGGGGGGACTCGAACCCCCACGACCTAAGCCGCTACCACCTCAAGGTAGTGCGTCTACCAATTCCGCCACCTGGGCAATGTTTCGTTGCGCGCCGCTCCGGGCGCGAAACACGGGCATTGTAAGTGTCTCAATCGCCCTGCGGTACCGGTTGCGTCTGCTCGGGCGGTTGTGATTGCGTTTGCGCCGGCTGGGCGGCACCTGCATCGGCAGGCTGCGCGGGCGCGGACGGCACCGCCGGCGCAGTCGCCGAAGGCACGGCTGCGTCGCCGTTGGCGGGCGCCGGCGCGGCCGGCACCTCCGCCATCAGGCCCAGGTCCTGCTGGGCCAGCCCGGGCTGCGAGGTCCGGGTCACGTGCCAGGCCATGAACAGGGTGATGGCGAAGAACACGATCGCCAGCCACTTGGTGGCCTTGGACAGGAAGTTCGACGAGCCGCGCGCGCCGAAGACGGTGGCCGAGGCGCCGCCGCCGAAGCCGGAACCGGCCTGCGCGCCCGCGCCGCGCTGCATCAGGATCAGCGCGATCATCGAGATCGCGACCAGCACGAACAACACGTTGAGGACCAACATCAACATCGCATGGACTCTGGGTGGTGGATTCCCGGCCGGGAACCGCTCGGTGGATTCAGGAAGCCGCCGCCTTGGCGATGGCCAGGAAATCGGCGGCAACGAGGGATGCCCCGCCGATCAACCCGCCATCGACGTCGGGCTGCGCGAACAGCTCGGCCGCGTTGTCGGGCTTCACGCTGCCGCCGTACAGCAGCGGTAGCAAGCCGGCGATTGTAGCATCGCGCCCCGCGGCCTCGCCACGGATGAATGCGTGCACGGCCTGGGCCTGGCCGGGGGTCGCCGTACGGCCTGTCCCGATCGCCCAGACCGGTTCGTAGGCCACCACGGCGCCGTCCAGCGCCGCGTTCCCGGCCAGTTCGAAGACCGGGTCGAGCTGGCCGGCGAGCACGTACTCGGTCTGCCCGGCCTCGCGCTGCTCCAGGGTCTCGCCCACGCACAGGATCGGCACCAGCCCGGCGGCCTTGGCGGCCACGAACTTGCGCGCCACCAGCTCGCTGCTCTCGTGGTGGTACTGGCGCCGCTCGGAATGGCCGACCAGGCCGTACTTCGCGCCCACGTCGGCGATCATCGCCGCGGAGACCTCGCCGGTGTAAGCACCCTTCTCGTTGCAGCTCACGTCCTGCGAGCCGAACTCGAGGCGGCCTTGCTCCTCGAAATCCTCGATCAGGTCGCCCAGGTACGGCAGCGGCGGCAGCACCACGACCTCGACGCCGGCCACCGGCAGGCCCGCGGCCACGCCGCCGAGCAGTTCCGTGGCGAAGGCACGGCTGCCATGCAGCTTCCAGTTACCGGCAACGATCCTGCGACGCATCGGGCGACTCCTGTGGAAAGGCACGCAAGGATAGCCGATGGGGGTGCGGAAAGCCTTGTGGAAGCGGCCCTTCGACAGGCTCAGAGCAGGCTTCAGCCGCGGGCTTGCGACTGTTGTGGGAGCGGCTTCAGCCGCGAGCTTCTTGCATGATTCCAGCCGGAAGCAAAAAGCTCGCGGCTGAAGCCGCTCCCACAAAGGTTCCGGGGGGCCGGAGTTCCCGGGAATCTCCCGACACTCCCGGGAACTACTTCAGCTTGATCTCCCGCAGCCGCTCCTCGAGGTAGCCCTGCGCGGTGATCGGTTCGGGGTAGCGGCTCGGGTTGTCGGCGGTGACCGTCGACGGCAGCACGTCGATCATGAAGTCCGGGTTCGGGTGCAGGAAGAACGGCACCGAGTACCGCGGCTGCCGCGCCTGTTCGCCCGGCGGATTGACCACGCGGTGGGTGGTCGATGGGTACACGTGGTTGGTCAGGCGCTGCAGCATGTCGCCGATGTTGACCACGATGGTGTCCGCGTCGGAGGTGAACGGCACCCACTCGCCCTGCTTCGACTTCACCTCCAGGCCCGCCGCGCTGGCGCCGACCAGCAGGGTGATCAGGTTGATGTCCTCGTGCGCGCCGGCACGCACGTTGGGGATGTCGTCGGCGGTGATCGGCGGGTAGTGGATCGGGCGCAGGATGGAGTTGCCGAAATCGGTCTTGTCGGCGAACCAGGACTCCGGCAGGTCGATGTGCAACGCCAGCGCGGCCAGCACCTGGGCGCCGAGTTCGTCGAGCGCCTGGTACAGGGCATACCCCTTCTCGCGAAAGCCGTCGACCTCGGAAGGCCACAGGTTCGGCGGCATGACATCACGGTATTTCGAGTCGCCAGCGATCTCGCGGCCGATATGCCAGAACTCCTTGAGGTCGAAGTGCTTGGCGCCTTTTGCGGTCTCCACGCCGAACGGCGTGTAACCGCGCGCACCGCCGCCGCCCGCCACGTGGTACTGCTTCTTGATGTCCTCGGGCAGCGCGAAAAACGCCTTGAACACGCCGTAGGCGTCGTCGATCAGCGACTGCGCGATGCCGTGGTTGCGGATGCCGGCAAAGCCCCACTCGCGATAGGCCGCGCCGAGTTCGTCGACGAAAGCCTGCCGATCCTGCGGGCTGGCCGGGTGGGTGAATCGGCGAATGTCGAGTGTGGGGATTCGGGCAGGCATGCGAAGGCTCTTGTCTGGGTTCATTGCTCGGGACATTGATCGCTGCGGCCGGCGAATGAAACAGGCACGCCGCGATCGATAGATTAGTCCAGCCGGACGGCGCCCGTATCCACGCGGCGCGGACAGGCCGCGACGGCGGGCGCGTTCAGGCGGCAGCCCGGACCGCGGCGACCAGCGATTCGAGCGTGGATTGCACCAGCGCGTCGTCGTCGGCCTCCACCGTGACCCGCACCACCGGCTCGGTCCCGGACGGACGCAGGAACGCGCGCCCGCGCCCGGCAACGCCGGCCTGGGCCGTCGCCAGCGCGGCTTTCACGCTGTCGGCTTCGGCAGGCTTCGCGCCGTTGGAACAGCGCACGTTCACCGTCTGCTGCGGCACCTTCTGCAGGCCGCGCAGCGCCTCGCGCAGGCTGATGCCGCGACGGTGCAGCACTTCGAGCACCTGCAGGGCGCTGACGATGCCGTCGCCGGTGGTGGCCCGGTCCAGGCACAGCAGGTGGCCGGAGGCCTCGCCACCGAGGTTGCTGCCGTGCTCGAGCAACGCCTGGTGCACGTAGCGGTCGCCGACCTTGGCACGAACGAAGCCGATGCCCGCCTCGCCCAGCGCGCGCTCGAAGCCGTAGTTGCTCATCAGCGTACCGACCACCGGCCCGCGCAGGCGGCCGCTGGCCTTCCAGTCGCTGGCCAGCACGAACAGCAGGTCGTCGCCATCACGAACCAGGCCGTCGCCGTCGACGAACAGCACCCGGTCACCATCGCCGTCGAAGGCGATGCCCAGTTCCGCGCCGATCTCACGCACGCGCGCCGACAGGCCCTCGGGGTGCATCGAGCCGACGCCGTCATTGATGTTCAGGCCGTTGGGATCCACGCCGATGGCGTCGACGCGTGCACCGAGCTCGCGCAGCACCATCGGGCCGATCTGGTAGGTGGCGCCGTGGCCGCAGTCGACCACGATGCGCATGCCGTCGAGGTCGAAGTTGCGCGAGACCGAGTTCTTGCAGGCCTCGACGTAGCGACCCACGGCGTCGCGGGTACGGACGGCCTTGCCCAGCTGTTCGGAGGGCACCGTGCTGAACGGATTGTCCAGCGCCGCCTCGATGGCCAATTCGGTGGCGTCGTCGAGCTTCTCGCCCTCGGCGGAGAAGAACTTGATGCCGTTGTCGTAGTGCGGGTTGTGCGAGGCGGAAATGACGATGCCGCCGTCGGCGCGCAGCGAGCGGGTCAGGTGCGCCACCGCTGGCGTCGGCATCGGCCCCATCAGCTGCACGTCGACGCCCGCCGCGGACAGCCCCGCTTCGAGCGCGGCCTCAAACATGTAGTTCGAGATCCGCGTGTCCTTGCCGATGATCACCTGCGGCTTGCGCCATTCGCCGCCGCGCTTCTCGCCGGCCGCCGCGGCCGCCGCACACAGCGCATGGCCGTAGGCGTTGCCCAGCCGCAGCAGGAAGTCGGCCGAGATCGGGCCCTCGCCCACGCGGCCGCGGATGCCGTCGGTGCCGAAATACTTCCTGCTCATGGGTTTGCCTCGACGACCGTGTCGTCCTCCGGCTGCGGCTGCCCCGTCAACAACGCCAGCAGCGTGGCGATGCGGTCGCGCAGCTCGCGGCGGTCGCAGATCTGGTCGATGGCGCCGTGGTCGAGCAGGAACTCGGAGCGCTGGAAGCCCTCGGGCAGGGTTTCGCGCACGGTCTGCTCGATCACGCGCGGGCCGGCGAAGCCGATCAGCGCTTCGGGCTCGGCCAGGTTGATGTCGCCGAGCATCGCGAACGAGGCCGACACGCCGCCGGTGGTCGGATGGGTCATCACCGAGATGTAGGGCAATCCGGCCGCGCGCAGGCGCGCCAGCGCGGCCGAGGTCTTGGCCATCTGCATGAGCGAGAACAGGCTCTCCTGCATCCGCGCGCCGCCGCTGGCGGAGAAGCACACGAACGGCGAACCGATCTCCAGCGCGCGCTCGGCCCCGAGGGTGAAGCGCTCGCCGACCACCGAGCCCATCGAGCCGCCCATGAAGGCGAAATCGAAGGCGCTGGCGACCAGCGGCTGCTGCTTGAGCGTGCCCTGCAGGGTCACCAGCGCATCGCGCTCGCCGGTGCTCTTCTGCGCGGCCTTGATCCGGTCGACGTACTTCTTCTGGTCCTTGAACCTGAGCACGTCGGTCGGACCGAGCGCGGCGCCGATCTCCTGCGTGCTGTCGGCATCGAAGAACGCGCGCAGGCGTACGCGGGCGCGGATCGCCCGGTGGTGGTTGCACTTCGGGCAGACCTCGAGGTTTTCCTCGAGCTCGGGCCGGTACAGGACCGAGCCGCAACGGTCGCATTTCTCCCACAACCCCTCGGGGACGCTGCGCTTCTTGGGTGCGCCGGGTTCGGTGCGGATGCGGGCAGGCATCACTTTCTTCAGCCAGGACATTCGATTACTTGCCTTGGGGCGGCGGTGGCCGCGTCAGGCCGGAAAGTTTAGCGCACGGGGCCAATTCAGCCTGCCTGGTCCAGCGCCGCGCGCAGCGGCGCCAGGAAGGCGGCGGCGCGGGCGGCCGCCTCCGCCGGGTCGCCCGCACCGGCCATCGCGGCGACCAGCGCGCTGCCGACCACGACCCCGTCCGCATCGACGGCCATGGCCGCGGCGCTCGCGGCATCGTGGATACCGAACCCGGCCACCACGGGAGCCGCGCTCATGGCCCGGATCGTGCGCAGGCGCGCGGAGGCGGCGCCGGTGTCGAGCTGCCCGGATGCGCCGGTGACGCCGGCCAGGCTGACGTAATACAGGTAGCCCTGCACCTGCGCGCACAGCGTTTCCAGCCGTTCGGGCGTCGTGGTCGGCGACGCCAGCAGCACCAGCGCCACGCCGTGCGCGGCGAAGGCCTCGCGGAAGCCGTCGGCTTCTTCCGGCGGCAGGTCGACCAGCAGCACGCCGTCGACGCCCGCATCGGCGGCTTCCCGGGCGAAGCGGTCCGCGCCGCGAACCTCGACCGGGTTGAGGTAGCCCATCAGCACCACCGGCGTGGCGGCGTCGCGCTGGCGGAACGCGCGCACGCTTTCGAACACGTACGGAAGCCCGGCGCCGCGCGCCAACGCGCGTTCGGAACTGCGCTGGATGGTCGGGCCGTCGGCCATCGGGTCGGAGAACGGTACGCCGAGCTCGATCACGTCGGCACCGGCCTGCACCAGCGCATGCATCACCGGCACCAGCGATTCGAGCGATGGGTCGCCAGCGGTGACGAAGGGAATCAGGGCCTTGCGGTGGGCGGCCCTGAGCTGGGCGAACTTGCTGTCGATGCGGCTCATCGTTCTTCTCCTTCCCCTTCAAGGGGAGGGAGCCAAATGCCAGGCGTTCCGCGCTTCACAGATCCATCCCTTCGCGCGCGGCGATGGTGTGGACGTCCTTGTCGCCGCGGCCGGACAGGTTGCACAGCACGATCGCGTCCTTCGGCATGTCACGTGCCAGCTTGATGGCCTGGGCGATGGCGTGGCTGGACTCGAGCGCGGCAAGGATGCCCTCGGTCTTCGCCAGCAGGTGGAACGCGGCCAGCGCCTCGTCGTCGGTCACGCCCAGGTACTCGGCGCGGCCGGTGTCCTTGAGGAAGGCGTGCTCGGGACCGACGCCGGGATAATCCAGGCCCGCGGACACCGAATGCGTTTCCGTGATCTGCCCGTCGTCGTCGCACAGCACGTAGGTGCGGTTGCCGTGCAGTACGCCGACGCGACCGGCAGCAAGCGACGCGGCGTGGCGGCCGCTGGCGATGCCCTCGCCCGCCGCTTCCGCGCCGACAATGCGCACGCCTGGATCATTGAGGAAGGCGTGGAACAGGCCGATCGCGTTGCTGCCACCGCCCACGCAAGCGGTGATCGCGTCCGGCAGGCGGCCTTGTTCGGCCAGCATCTGCGCCCGTGCCTCGCGCCCGACCACGGCGTTGAAATCGCGCACCATGCGCGGGTACGGGTCCGGGCCGGCGACGGTACCGATGATGTAGAAGGTGTCGCGCACGTTGGTGACCCAGTCGCGCATCGCCTCGTTGAGCGCGTCCTTGAGCGTCGCCGAACCGCTGGTCACTGGCACCACGCGTGCACCGAGCAGCTGCATGCGGTAGACGTTGATCTTCTGGCGCTCGATGTCGGTGGCGCCCATGTAGACCACGCACTCCAGGCCGAGCCGCGCGGCGACGGTGGCGCTGGCGACGCCGTGCTGGCCGGCCCCCGTCTCGGCGATGATCCGGGTCTTGCCCATGCGGCTGGCGAGCAGCGCCTGGCCGATGGTGTTGTTGATCTTGTGCGCGCCGGTGTGGTTCAGGTCCTCGCGCTTGAGCGCGATGCGCGCGCCGCCGACGTGGTCGCTTAGCCGCCGAGCCTCGTAGATCGGGCTGGGCCGGCCGACGTAGTGCGCCAGGTCGCGGTCGAACGCCTCGACGAACGCCGGGTCCACGCGCGCGGCGTCGTAGGCCGCGGCCAGTTCCTCCAGCGGCCCGATCAGGGTCTCGGCGACGAAGCGCCCGCCGTGGCGACCGAAATGGCCACCAGCGTCGGGCCAGGCGTGGTAGTCGATCGCGTCGGCGTTCGGCGTGGGGGCGTGGTTCGAATGGTTCACTTCTTGATTCCGTTGGCCGTGGCCGCACCAGCAGTACCGGCTTCGATGTCTGGTTCGACGTGGCAGTCGGCACGCCGCACTTCCTCGACGAACTCGCGCATGCGATCGCCGTCCTTGTGGCCCGGGGAAGCCTCGACGCCGCTGGACACGTCCACGCCCCAGGGCAACGTGCGCACGACCGCGTCGAACACGTTGCCGATGCCAAGCCCCCCAGCCAGGATCACCGGCTTGACCAGGCCCGGAGGGAGCCGCGACCAGTCGAACGCCTGTCCGCTGCCGCCGTCGATGCCGTCGCCGTGGCTGTCGAACAGGAACGCCGCGGCGCCCGGATAACGCACCTGCAGCGCGACCGCGTCCCCGACCAGCGCGTTGCCCATGCCGATTGCCTTGACATAGGGCACGCCGAAGCCCCGGCAGAAGGCATCGTCCTCGTCGCCATGGAACTGCAGCAGCGACGGCCGCACCTGCTTCACCACCTCGCGCACGTCATCGGCCGCGTTGTCGCGGAACACCGCGACCGCGTCGACCAGGGGCGCCAGCGCATTGCGCAGCAATCGCGCTTCGCGCGCGTGGATGCAACGCGGGCTGCCTTCGGCAAAGATGAATCCCACCGCATCCGCACCCAGCTCGCTGGCCAGGCGCACGTCGCCGGCGCGGGTCATGCCGCAGAACTTGATGCGGGTGCGGAACAGGGTGCGGGACATGCTCGACTGGTGCAGGGGTGGACGCGATAGCGTAACCGTTACCGCGCATCGGCGGCACGAGGACGCATGCGTTCAGCCCGGCAGCGTCACTTCCGGCGGCAACCCGCATCCGGGCGGATACAGCGGCCCGACGAATACCAGCCCGCCCGGCGGCGCGGTCGGGCCGGCCAGGGTGCGGTCGCGGCCGGCGAGCAGTTCCGCGATCCACGATCCAGGCTGCCCGCCCTGCCCGACCAGCAACAGGGAACCGACGATGTTGCGCACCATGTGGTGCAGGAAGGCATTGGCCTGCACGTCGACGTGCACGTATTCGCCATCGCGCGACACCGCGATGCGCTGCAGGTCGCGCCGCGCATGCGGGGCCTGGCAGTGGACGGTGCGGAAGGCGGAAAAATCCCGTTCGCCCACCAGCGCCTGGGCGGCGCGATGCATCGCCTCTGCGTCCAGTGGTTGGCGCACCCACGACAGGTATTGGCGACCGAGCGCGGGCCGCATCGGGCGGTTGAGGATGCTGTAGCGGTAGCGCCGCGCGCGCGCCGAGAAACGTGCGCTGAAATCTTCGGCCACCGGCACGCACCAGCGCACGCACACTGCCTGCGGCAGGCGCGAGGTGGCGCCGAGCATCCAGCCGCGCGGCTCGCGCGCGGCATCGCTGTCGAAATGGACCACCTGGCAGCGCGCGTGCACGCCGGCGTCGGTACGGCCGGCGCAGACAGTGTCGACCGGCGCATCGGCGACCGAGGACAGCGCTTCTTCCAGCATCTGCTGCACCGTCGGCACCGCTTCGGTGCCGGGCTTGCCAAGCCGCTGCCAGCCGAACAGGCCGGTGCCGTCGTACTCGACGCCGAGCGCGTAACGCACCGGAACCGCCTGCCGCGTCAGACCAGCTCGCGCAGCAGCCGCAGGGCCTCGCCGCGCGTGGCGGCGTCGCCGTCGTCGGCCACTTCCTGCAGCAGTCCCCGCGCGGTGTCGATGTCGCCCAGCTCGATGTACGCGCGGGCCAACTCGATGCGGTCGTGGCCCATGGGCGAGGTCTCGGACGCCTCGATGATGCCCGGCGCGGGTACCGGATCAGGCGCCGGTTCGGCAACCGGTTCGACGGACACCGCCGCCGGCGTCGAGGGTGGCGGCCCTCCCGCGTGCCAGGTCGGTGCGCCCTGGGTCGGCACCGCAACTGGCGCAACCTCTGCCGGCGAAGCCGGTTTCTTGGGAGCCGGCGACGGAACGCTCGCGGCCAGGCGCGAGGTATCGAACGCCGGCCGCTTCGGCGTGGCCGACCTGCGCCGCATCAGCAGCCACGCCAGCACGACGCCGACCAGCAGTGCGCCGAGCGCCCACGGCCAGATCGCCATCGAGTCCTGCGCGGTGGCCGGTCCGCCCGCCTCGGCCTGGCGCGCGGCCAGCGCCTGCTGGGTCTCGGCCAGCTTGTTGTCCTTGAGCGCGATCAGCTGCTGCTGGTCCTGCTGCAGTTTCTCCAGCTCGGCCACCTGTGCCTTGAGTTCCTGCACTTCGGCGTCGCGCGCCGCCAGGGTTTCCTTGGTCTGTTGCAGTTCCTGCAGCATGTCGCCCTCGCCGCCGGCCTGGGTGCCGGATCGTGTACCTGCCTGCCGCGCGTCGTCGCTCGACGGCGGCACGATTTCAAGCCGTGCGTCGGCGGTGGCCGGCGTGCCCGCCGCGCCGTCGGCGCCTTCGCCACCGGTCGCGTCCTGCGCCGCGACCGCCGCCGGCTGCTCGGACGCCTTGCGCATCTCGCGCCACTGGCCGATCTGTTCGTGCACGATCGCGCGCGCCTCGCGTGCGCTGTACTCGGACAGCTCCGAGCCGTTCGGGATGCGCAGCACCGCGCCGGCCTTCACCAGGTTGATGTTGCCCTTGATGAAGGCGTCGGGATTGGCGCGCAGCAGCGCCAGCATCACCTGGTCGAGCGAATGGCCGTCGGGGTCGATCGAACGGGCGATCTTGCCCAGCGTGTCGCCGACCTGCACCGGGCCGTAGTCGCCCGGCGTCGCCGCCACTGGCCGGGCGCGGGGTGCCGGCTCGCTTGCCGGCACAGGCGTCGGCTCGATGGCGGTGGACGGCGCCGGCGCTTCGGACGGCTGCTCCGCGGCGACCGGGGCGGCTGCGGATTCGGGTTCCGGTGTCGGCGCAGGTTCGGCCGCTGCCTGTTCCGGAGTGGCTGCAGGTGCCGGTGCGGCAGGCTCGCGGACGATGGTGCTGGACGGCGCCACCGAAGGCGCCTCGATCGGCGGCTGCGCCGGCGCGGCCACGGTCTCCGGCGCGTCGAGCAGCGCCGAATACTCGCGCACCAGCCGTCCCTGCCCCCAGTCGACCTCGAGCAGGAACGTCAGCAGCGACGCGTCGATCGGCTCGGTGCTGGTGACCCGGATCACCGGCCTGCCCTGCGGGTCCAGCGCCACTGTGAACTGCAGGCCGCTGACGGTGCTGTCGGGCGGCTCCAGGCCGACCCGCGCGAAGGTCTCCGGCGAGGCCAGTCGCGCCTGCAGGTTCTCCAGTTCGCCCGGATCGCTGGAGATGATCGCGATCTCGGCCAGCAGCGGTTCGCCGCGCTCCGACTTGACGGTGATCTGTCCCAACCCGAGCGCGAACGCGGGCATCGCCAGCACGGCGAGTACCACCGCCGCCAGCAGCGGCAACCATGCCTTGCGCAATGTCCTGGTCACGCCTTTCCCCCGATTCATGGCCCCGACTCTAGCCGCCGCGCACGTCGCTCCGCAACGCTTCAGCCTTCCGCGGCCACCAGTTCAGCAATCTGGACCGCGTTCAGCGCGGCGCCCTTGCGGATGTTGTCCGAAACCACCCACAGGTTGAGCCCACGCTCGTGCGACAGGTCCTCGCGGATGCGGCCGACGAAAACCGCGTCATTGCCCGAGGCGTGCGTGACCGGGGTCGGGTAGCCGCCGTTGGCCGGCTCGTCCACCACCTCCACGCCGGGCGCGGCCTGCAGCAGTTCGCGCGCACGGACGGCGGTGAGCTTGTCGCGGGTCTCGATGTTCACCGCTTCGGAGTGGCCGTAGAACACCGGCACCCGGACCACGGTGGCGTTCACGCCGATCGCGTCGTCGCCGAGGATCTTGCGGGTCTCGTGGACCAGCTTCATCTCCTCGCTGGTATGGCCGTTGGCGTCGAAGTCGCCGCCGTGCGGGATCACGTTGAAGGCGATCTGCACCGGGTAGACCTCCGGCTCGACCGACTGGAAGTTGAGCAGGCCGGCCGTCTGGCGGCCGAGCTCCTCCATCGCCTTGCGCCCGGTACCCGACACCGACTGGTAGGTGGCGACGTTGATGCGCTCGATCCCGGCAGCACGGTGCAGCGGCGCCAGCGCGACCATCAGCTGCATGGTCGAGCAGTTGGGATTGGCGATGATGCCGCGCGGACGGTCCTTCACGGCTTCCGGGTTGACCTCGCTCACCACCAGCGGCACGTCGGCATCCATCCGGAAGGCCGAGGAGTTGTCGATCACCACCGCGCCCGCGGCGGCGAACTTCGGCGCGTACTCCTTCGAGACTGCGCCGCCGGCGGAGAACAGCGCGATGTCGACGCCGGCCGGGTCGAAGGTCGCCAGGTCACGGACCAGCACCTCGTCATCGCCGAATGCCACGCGCCCGCCCGCCGAACGTTCGCTCGCGAGCACGACGATTTCGCCCACCGGGAAGTTGCGCTCGGCCAGCACCGCCAGCATCACTTCGCCCACCGCGCCCGTGGCGCCGACTACCGCAACCTTGTATTGCCTGCTCATTGGTTCTTCCTGCCGTGGTTCCTGGCTTTCAATTCCGCAGGAGCGGCGGAAGCCGCGGGCTTTTGATCTTCCGGAGAGCAAGAAGCCCGCGGCTTCCGCCGCTCCTGCATGTCATCACCCACCGGGGATGCGCGGCGCCACCTCGCCCACGTCGCCGCACTGCGCGCGGTGGCGCAGCGCCTGGTCCATCAGCACCAGCGCCATCATCGCCTCGCAGATCGGGGTGGCACGGATGCCGACGCACGGGTCGTGGCGGCCGGTGGTGACGATCTCCACCGCGTTGCCGTCGACGTCCACGCCCTCGACCGGCAAGCGCAGGCTGGATGTCGGCTTGAACGCCACCGAGCACACCACCTGCTGGCCGCTGGAAATCCCGCCGAGGATGCCGCCGGCGTGGTTGGAGCCGAACCCTTCCGGCGCCATCGCGTCGCGGTGTCCGCTGCCCTTCTGCGCGACGCTGGCAAAGCCGTCGCCGATCTCCACGCCCTTGACCGCGTTGATCGACATCATCGCCGCCGCCAGCTCCGCGTCGAGCTTGCCGTACACCGGCTCGCCCCAGCCCGGAGGCACGCCGTCGGCAACAACCGTGACGCGCGCGCCGACCGAGTCGCCGGACTTGCGCAGCGCGTCCATGAACGTTTCCAGCTCCGCCACCTGCCCGGCATCGGGCCAGAAAAACGGGTTGTCCTCGACCACGGTCCAGTCGTGCGAACGCGGCATCACGCCGCCGATCTGCGCCAGGTGCCCGCGCACGCGCACGCCGAAGCGATCGGCCAGCCACTTCTTCGCGATCACCGCCGCCGCCACCCTCATCGTGGTCTCGCGCGCGGACGAGCGCCCGCCGCCGCGCGGGTCGCGGATGCCGTACTTGTGCCAGTAGGTGTAGTCGGCGTGGCCGGGGCGGAACTGCCGCGCGATCCGATCGTAATCCTTGCTGCGCGCGTCGGTGTTGCGGACCAGCAGCGCGATCGGCGTGCCCGTGGTGTGGCCTTCGTAAACGCCGGAGAGGATTTCGACCGCATCGGCCTCGTGCCGCGCCGAGGTGTGGCGGGTACGCCCGGTGGCGCGGCGCGCCAGATCGTGGCTGAAATCTTCCGCCGTGATCGCGATGCCGGGCGGGCAGCCGTCGACCACGCAGCCAATCGCCGGGCCATGCGATTCACCAAAGGTGGTCACGCGCAGCAGCTGGCCGAAGGTGTTCAAGCCGCTGCCCCCCCATCCGAAGCTGCTTCTCCCCCCCTTGAAAAAGGGGGGAAAGGCAGGACCTGGAGTGCACGTCCATTCAAAACAGCGAGCCAGCCGCCGCTTCCACCGGCCTGCCCTCGCGGGCGGCGGCCAGTTCGCCGATGCGCGCGTGGTGCTGGATCAACTCGGCGCATTCGACCGCGAAGATGCCCATCTGCCCGACCTTGAACTCGATCCACGCGAACTCGACGTCCGGCAGCAATGCCACCAGCGCGCGCTCGGACTCGCCGACCTCGCAGACCAGCAGCCCGTCCTCGCTCAGGTGCAGCGGTGCGTCGCGCAGGATCCGCAGCACCAGGTCCAGGCCGTCGTCGCCGGCGCGCAGGCCCATGTCCGGTTCGTAGGAATACTCCTGCGGCAACGCGTCGGTCTCGTCGTTGGTCACGTAGGGTGGATTGGTGACGATCAGTTCGTAGTGCCGCCCGGAAAGGCCCGCGAACAGGTCGGACTTGAGCAGCTTGACGTTGCCGGCCTGCAGCCGCGCCTTGTTCTCCGCGGCCAGCGCCAGCGCGTCGTCGGACAGGTCCACCGCATCCACCTGCCAGTCCGGGTTGTAGTGGGCCATGGCGATGGCGATGCAACCCGAGCCCGTGCACAGGTCCAGCGCGCGGCGCACCTCGCGCCCGCCCAGCCAGGGTTCGAAGCCGGCCTCGATCAGCTCGGCGATCGGCGAGCGCGGCACCAGCGCGCGCGGGTCGCTGATGAAGCTCAGGCCGGCAAACCAGGTTTCCCCGGTCAGGTAGGACGCCGGGATGCGCTCCTCGATCCGGCGCAGGAACAGCGCCAGCACCTCTTCCTTCTCCGCCAGCGTCACGTGGGCCTGCCCGTAGGCTGGGCCGAGGTCGTGCGGCAGGTGCAGCGCGTGCAGGACCAGCTGGGTCGCCTCGTCGATCGCGTTGTCGTAGCTGTGGCCGAACGTCAGCCCCGCCGCGTTGAAGCGGCTGGCGCCGTAGCGGATCAGGTCGATGATCGTGTGCAGTTCGTCGGTCATGGCGGCACGCGGGCGCGGCTGGGCTGCCGGGCCGGGAAGTATAACGGTGGCGCGGGTATCATGATTGCACTTCAAGTATTGGGTGAAGAAGCTCCCGCCATGTTCAACCGACCCACCCTGATCATCCTGGTCGTCGCCCTGGCCGCCGGCCTCGGCCTGCTGGCCTCGCAGAAGTTCTTCGGCGCGCAGGCACCGACTGGCCCGGCGATGGAGACCGTCACGCTGTTCCCGCAGCCGCGCGAACTGCCCGCGTTCTCGCTGCGCCAGTCCGACGGCACCCAGCTGGTGCCCGGCGAACTCAAGGGCCACTGGACCCTGGTGTTCCTGGGCTTCACCTACTGCCCCGACGTCTGCCCGACCACGCTGGCCGAGCTGGCGCTGGCGCAGAAGCAGTGGGAAGCGCTGCCCGAATCGACCCGCCCGCGGGTGCTGTTCGTCTCCGTCGACCCCGAGCGCGACGACCCGGACCGCATCGGCGAGTACGCGCACGCCTTCCACCGCGACAGCCTGGCCGCGACCGCGGACGTACCGGCGCTGGAAAAGTTCGCCCGCTCGCTGGCGCTGGTGTTCGCCAAGGTGCCGGCGCCGGAAGGCGCGCCGCCCGACAGCTACACCATCGACCATTCGGCCACCATTGCCGTGCTCGACCCACAGGGCCGCATGGCCGGGATCATCCAGCCGCCGCTGCAGCCGAAGTCGATCGCGGCGGACCTGACGGCGCTGACGCAGGTGTCGTTCAAGTAATCCTCAACGAGCGAGCCGGCCTGGCCGTTGCAGTCGCCCGTGCCACGAGCCGGGCCTCTCTTCCGCTTGCGGGAGAGAAGTCTGGGGTAAGGGCCGCCTTTCGCCTCACTCCCCAGCCGCATCCAGATCGCAGCCGCGCCGAACGTCCGCGCGGCTTTTCGGATAAAACACCCCCATGAGCCTCGTCACCACACTCACCTACGCCCTCCCGCACCGCCTGCTGTCCTCGCTGGCGCGGCGCCTTGCGTATTCCGACAATGCGCGGCTCAAGCAGTGGCTGATCGATACGGTCACGACGAAGTTCGGCGTCGACCTTTCGGAAGCCGCCAATCCCGACGCAACCACCTACCCCACCTTCAACGCCTTCTTCACCCGTGCGCTGAAGCCCGGCGTGCGCGTCGCAGACCCCGACCCACGCGCCCTGCTGATGCCCGCGGACGGCCGCATCAGCCAGTGCGGCCGCATCGAGGGCGGGCGCATCTTCCAGGCCAAGGGCCAGTCGTTCACCGCCGCCGAGCTGCTCGGCGACGAAGCCGCCGCGCAGCCCTTCGCCGACGGCCTGTTCGCCACCGTCTACCTCTCGCCGAAGGATTACCACCGCGTCCACATGCCGTGGTCCGGGACGCTGCTGGAAACCGTGCACGTGCCCGGCCGCCTGTTCTCCGTGGGTCCGGACGCCGTGCGCAACGTCCCGCGCCTGTTCGCCCGCAACGAGCGCCTGGTGTGCCACTTCGACACCGACTTCGGCCCCATGGCCGTGGTGATGGTCGGCGCGCTGCTGGTCTCCGGCGTCGAGACCGTCTGGAGCGGCGAGGAAATTCCCGCTTACGGCAACGCTGTGACGGTGAAGGACTATCGCGGCGGGCAGGATGGCGAGCCGATCACGCTGGAGCGCTTCGAGGAGATGGCGCGGTTCAACTACGGGTCGACGGTGATCGTGCTGCTGCCGCCGGGTGTTGCGACGCTGGAATCCGGCCTTGGGGCGGAATCGCCGGTGAAGCTGGGGCAGGCGCTGGCGCGGCTGGCATAACCACACGTCTCGATGTGGCCATCCAGCCACACGGACGGACCGTCGGGGGCGTAGCCCCGACCTGCGAATCATTGCGCGCGTTCAGTAGCGCAAGCCGTGGCGACGGCATCGGCATCACAGCGGCGGAGCGCTCAACCTGGCGTGGCGGAGAGAGTGGGATTCGAACCCACGGAAGGTTTGACCCTTCGCCGGTTTTCAAGACCGGTGCCTTAAACCGCTCGGCCATCTCTCCGGATTGGATGTGCGTCCGCGGGCGGATTGTCGCATGGGTGGTGGCTTGCGTAGTGACCTTCGCGACCGCCGCATGTTCTGGCGCAGAGATGTTGTAGGAGCGGCGGGAGCCGCGAGCTTTTTGGGTCGTAATCCGGCGCTGCGGAGTTCGCGGCTTCCGCCGCTCCTACAAGAACAGAGGCAAGATCTCGCGGCTGAAGCCGCTCCCACAAGGGCAAATACAGGAGCAGGCGGTTACGAGTGCTCGACGACTGCAGCCTGCGCCGCCTTCCTGGCAACGGGGCGACCGGACACCTCGTCGCAACCCTGGCAGTCCAGCCGCGACTGGTCGATCAACTCCGGCAGGCGCTCGGCGAGGAAATCGATGAATACCCGCACCGCCGGCAGCAGGCCACGGCGCGAGGCGAACACCGCGTGCGCGATGCCCTGCGGCAGGCGCCACTCGGGCAGCACCACTTCCAGTTCGCCCGCGCGCACGGCCTCGGCGCACAGGGTTTCGGGCAGCATCGTGATGCCCAGGCCCTGCTTGGCCAGCGCCATCAGCATCGGAAAATCGAAGCCGGACACGCGCGGCTTCAGGTCGATGCGCCGGATCTCGCCGTCCCTGCCCTGCAGTTCCCAGCGCTGGCGCACCTCGTCCTCGCTCATGGTCAGGGTGACGTGGTCGCGCAGCTGTTCGGGATCGGTCGGCCGGCCGGTGCGATCGAGGTAACCGGGGCTGGCGACCAGCAGTTCCTGGATCTGGCCGAAGCTGCGCATCACCAGGCTGCCGTCGTCGTCGAACTTGGTGCGCACGCGGATGGCGACGTCGAAGCCTTCGTTGATCACGTCCACGCGGCGGTTGCTCACGTGCATCTGCACCCGCACCTGCGGGTACTTGGCGAGGAAGTCCGGCAGCAGCATCGGGATCTGCTGCTGCGCCAGCCCCACCGGCACGCTCACCCGCACCACACCCCGCGGCTCGGCGCTGAGGCGGTCGACCACCTCGCGCGCGGCCTGCGCCTCGGCCAGCATCGACTGCGCGTGGCGGTACACGCTCTGGCCGACGTCGGTGACCGCGAACCGGCGCGTGGAGCGCTGCAGCAGGCGGACGCCCAGCTCGGCTTCCAACTGGCTGATGCGCCGGCTCAGGCGCGACTTGGGGATGCCCAGCGCGCGCTCGGCGGCGGCAAACCCGCCGTGGTCGACGACGGCGGAGAAGTAATAGAGGTCGTTGAGGTCTTGCATGGCAATAGTTCCAAATTTAGAACATTTAGTGATATTTGATCATGTTTATTCCAAAACAGCAACAACCTAATCTTCCCCGGTCGCGGCATTGCCGCCTACCGGAAGCCACCATCATGAAGCTGCTTCACATCGATTCCAGCGCCCTCGGCGCCAATTCCGCCTCCCGGGAGCTCAGCGCCGCCATCGTCGCACGCTGGAAGGCCGACGTGCCGGGGTTGTCCGTCCAGTACCGCGACCTGGATTCCGATCCACTGCCACACCTGGACGGCAACGGCCTGGCCAAGGCCGACCCCGCGCGGGCCGCGGAGTCCGAAAACGTGCTGCAGCAGTTCCTCGACGCGGACGTCGTGGTGGTCGGGGCGCCGATGTACAACTTCTCGATCCCGTCCACGCTCAAGGCCTGGATCGACCGTATTGCCGTCGCCGGCAAGACCTTCCGCTACACCGAGGACGGCCCCGAGGGCCTGGCCGGGGGCAAGCGCGTGGTCATCGCCAGCACCCGCGGCGGACTGCACGCCGATGCGCCCAGCGACTTCCAGGAGCCGTACCTGAAGTTCATCTTCGGATTCATGGGCGTCCGCGACCTCGAGTTCGTCCGCGCCGAAGGGCTGAACCTGTCGCCGCAGCATCGCAGCGACGCACTGGCGGTCGCGCACGCGGCGATCGGCGAACCGGTGGCCGAGGCGGCCTGACCGACCCTCGGGGCTCCGTAGGAGCGGCGGACGCTCAGGCGATGCGCTCGGCCCCACCCATGTACGGCCGCAGCACTTCCGGCACCTCGATCGAGCCGTCCGCCTGCTGGTAGTTCTCCATCACCGCGATCAGCGCGCGGCCGACCGCCACACCCGAACCATTGAGGGTGTGCACAAGCTCCGGCTTGCCAGTTTCCGGGTTGCGCCAGCGCGCCTGCATGCGGCGGGCCTGGAAGTCGCCGCAGTTCGAGCACGATGAAATCTCGCGGTAGGTGTCCTGCGACGGCAGCCAGACTTCCAGGTCCCAGGTCTTGGTCGCCGCGAAACCCATGTCGCCGGTGCACAGCAACACCTTGCGGTACGGCAGGCCGAGTTTTTCCAGCACGGTTTCCGCGCAGCGGGTCATGCGTTCGTGCTCGGTTTCGCTGTCGCCGGGCCGCGTCACCGATACCAGTTCGACTTTCTCGAACTGGTGCTGGCGAATCATCCCGCGCGTGTCGCGGCCGTAGGCGCCGGCTTCGGCGCGGAAGCACAGGGAATGTGCAGCCATGCGCAGCGGCAGGCGCGCGGCGTCGACGATCTCGTCGCGGACGGTGTTGGTCAGCGGCACTTCCGAGGTCGGGATCAAGTAGCGTTTCGACGCCGCCTCGCCCTCGCCCACCTCGGTCGCGAACAGGTCGTCCTCGAACTTCGGCAGCTGCCCGGTACCGCGCATCGAATCGGCGTTGACCAGCAGCGGCACGTTGGTTTCCTCGTAACCGTGCTCGCCGACGTGCAGGTCGAGCATGAACTGCGCCAGCGCGCGATGCAGGCGCGCGAGCTGGCCGCGCAGCACGGTGAAGCGCGCACCGGACAGCTTCGCTCCGGCGTCGCCGTCGAGCCAGCCATGGCGGGCGCCGAGCTCGACGTGGTCGAGCACCTTGAAGTCGAAGCTGCGCGGCGTGCCCCAGCGCGCCTGCTCGACGTTCTCCGACTCGTCCTTGCCGGCGGGCACCGAGTCGTCGGGCAGGTTGGGGATGCGCAGGACGATCGCGTCGAGTTCCGCACGGATGCCGTCGAGCTCGGCCTCGGACGCCTTGAGCTCGTCGCCGAAACCGGCCACCTCGGCCAGCAGCGCGGAGGCGTCCTCGCCCTTCGCCTTGGCCTGGCCGATCGCCTTGCTGCGCGTGTTGCGCAGGTTCTGCAGCTCCTGCGTGCGCATCTGGATGCGCTTGCGTGCCGCTTCCAGCCGCTCCACGGCCGCGGCGTCGAGTTCGAACCCGCGCGTGGCGCGCAGGCGTTCGGCAAGCGCGGCGGGGTCTTGGCGCAACAGGCTGGGATCGAGCATGGCGGGCGTGGTGTCGAAGGCGGAAAGCGCGATTATCGCGTGTCGCGCCGGAGATTGCCGCCACGACGCTATGCCAGAATGCGACGAGTCCCCGAATCCGGTCCGTCGCATGTCCTCGCCCGTCCCTCCGCCCCCATCGGGTCGCCGCAAATCCGTGCTCGGCCTGACGCCACGGGCCTGGCTGTACGTGGCCATCGCATTCGCGGTCGGCATCGGGCTGTTCCTGCTGATCTGGGCCAGGCAGCGCGGCACCGACGATTTCTATCGCGCCGACACCAGCCGCCAGAGCGCGGCCGGGCAGGTGTTCGAACCCCTGCCGCAGCCAGACAGCGGCGACGCCGGCCTTGACGACGCGCCACCCGCGGACGACGCAGCGCCTTCGGCACGCATCGTCGAAACACGGCCGCCACCGCCTCCGCCCGGCCCCACGGCGCCGACCCAGCCCACGGCACCCGCCGGGCCCGACGCTGTCGCAGGCCAGGCGGGCGCGCTCGACTCGCCGCCGGTTCCCGTCTCCAGGCCATCGCCGGAATATCCACGCGCCGCGCTGCGCCGGCGCGAATCGGGCAACGTGCTGCTGCGGGTACACGTCGGGCCCGACGGCGTACCCCAGGCGGTCGACCTGATCAGCGGCAGCGGCTCGCGCCACCTCGACCGCGCCGCCACCGATGCCGTCCGCAAATGGCGATTCCGCCCGGCGATGCGCGACGGTCGGCCGGTCAGCGGCGCCGTGCAGGTGCCGATCTCGTTCAACCCGCGCGGGTGACGGAAACCTGAACGCGGGCCCGGGCCGTGACGCGGCCTCAACCATGACTGTGGAACCCTCGCTCCGTCCTGAAGGAAGGAGTGCGCCGCATGTCGGACCCGATGAACGAACGCCCTGGTGATCCGCAGCCCCCGCCGCCGGAGGCCGAACGCAAGAGCAGCAGCCCGCTGATCTGGATCCTGATCCTGATCGCGCTGATCGCGTTCGCCTGGTATTTCTACAACCGCAACGCCGGCTCCGAATCCATCGGCGACCTGACGCCGCCCGCGGCGACCAGCGACGCCATGACCCCGGCCCCGAGTTCCCCGGCCGAGGGTACCGCCGGCGCGGAAAAGCCCAGGGCAAAGGCGCCGAAGAAGGTCGCCCGCGCCGAGCCGAAGGATCGCGAGGCGACGGTGCTCGACCGGCCCGTGCCGTCCTATCCGCCCGAGGCCTATCGCGCTCGGGAGGAAGGCACGGTGGTGGTGAAGGCGCAGGTCGACGCGCTGGGCAACGCCAGCGACGTCGAGATCGTCAGCCGCAGCGGCTCTCGCATCCTTGATCGCGCGGCGATGAACGAAGTGCGCAAGTGGAAGTTCAATCCGGCGATCAAGGACGGCAGGACCGTCACGTCGAGCGTGCAGGTCCCGGTCGACTACAGGCTCGACGAGCAGTAGCGCAACGCCGGCAACCTCAACGCGCGCGCAGGCCGAACCCGGCCTGTCGCGCGAGTTCGTCGAAGCCCGGGAACGAAGTGGCGACGTTGGCGACGTCGTCGATCGCCACGGCCCCGTCGGCCAGCTGGCCGGCCACCGCGAACGCCATCGCGATGCGGTGGTCGCCCAGGCTGTCGATCGTGCCGCCACGCAACGCACCGCCCCCGATCACCGCGCCGTCCGGGCGCTCCTCGACACGCACGCCCAGCGACCGCAGGCCCGTGGCCATGGCCGCGATGCGGTCGGACTCCTTGACCCGCAGTTCGGCGGCGCCGCGGACCACCGTCGTGCCCTGCGCACACGCGGCGGCGACGGCGAGGATCGGGAATTCGTCGATCATGTCCGGCACCAGTTCCACCGGTACCTCGATCCCGCGCAGCGGCGCATGGCGGACGACCACGTCCGCGACCGGCTCGCCGCCGTGGTTGGCGGCACGCTCTTCGACGATGTCCGCACCCATCGCGCGCAGCGCGGCCAGCAGGCCGGTGCGGCGCGGGTTCAGGCCCACCGCGCGCAGGCGTAGTTCGGAGCCCGGAACCAGCGTCGCGGCGACGATGAAGAATGCCGCCGAGGAGAAATCCGCGGGCACCGCGATGTCGGTCGCGCGCAGGCGCTGGCCGCCCCGCAGGCGCGCGAAACCCGGAGAATGTTCGATGTCGACGCCGAACGCGGACAGCATGCGCTCGGTGTAGTCGCGGGTCGGATGCGGTTCGCGCACCGAGGTTTCGCCCCGTGCGAACAGTCCCGCGAGCAGCATCGCCGACTTGACCTGCGCGCTGGCGACGGGGGATTCGAAATCGATGCCCTGCAGGCGCTGACCGCCGCGGATGCGCAGCGGCGGCAGGCCGCCGTCCTCCGCATCGATGTGCGCGCCCATGCGCGACAGCGGCTCGATCACGCGGTTCATGGGGCGCCGCGACAGCGACTCGTCACCGGCGAGCACGCTGTCGAACGACTGCGCCGCCAGCAGCCCCGACAGCAGGCGCATGCCGGTGCCGGCGTTGCCGCAGTCGAGCACGCCGGCCGGCGCGCGCAGGCCGTCGACGCCGGCGCCGCGGACAACCCGGCGCGACGCCGAAGGCACCTCGATGCGCACGCCCATTTGCGCGAAGATCGCGGCGGTGGCACGGGTATCGGCGCCCTCCAGGAACCCCTCGATGTGGGAAACGCCGTCGGCCAGTGCTGCCAGCATCACCGCGCGGTGCGAGATGGACTTGTCGCCCGGAACCGCCACCTCACCACGCAACGCAGCACCGCGAGTAGCGATCCAGTCCCGGCTCTGGAAACTGGTCATCGCAGCGTCCCGGGAAAGATTTTGTCCACGGATCTACATGGATCAACACGGATCAAGCGCTTTCCTTTTTGCCTGTCTGCTTTATCGATATTCATCCGTCTTCATCCATGGCAGAAAATTCGCTCTCAGATGCCAGGTCGTCCAGCCCTGCTAGCAGCCGGCGGTTCTCTTCGGCGGTGCCGATGCTGATGCGTGAGCACTCGGGCAGGCCGTAGCCGGCCATCGGGCGCAGGACGACGCCGCGGTCAAGCAGCGCTTGCTCGATCCACGCGGTGTGTTCGCCGAACTCGACCAGCAGGAAGTTGGTCTGCGATGGCGTCACCGACCAGCCGCGCTCGCGCAGCGCGGCGGCGAGCGCCGTCCGCTGCGCGGTGTTGGCGACCAGCGTATCGCGCAGCCAGTCTTCGTCGGCCAGCGCCGCCTCGGCGGCGGCCAGGGCGACCGTGTTGACGTTGAAGCTTTCGCGCACGCGTTCGAGCAGTCCGGCCACGTCCGGATGCGCGACGGCGTAGCCCACGCGCAGCCCGGCCAGGGCGTAGGCCTTGCTGAAGGTGCGCGTGACCACGAGGTTGCGGTGCGCCCCCAGCAGCGGCAGCGCCGAGCCGAAATCCGGTGCGTCGGCGATCTCGGCGTAGGCCTCGTCGACCACGACGATCGTGTCGCCCGGCACGCGTGCGATGAAGGCCGCGAAGGCATCGTGCGCGAACCAGGTGCCGGTCGGGTTGTTGGGGTTGGCCAGGTACACCAGCCGCGTGGCAGGCGTGATCGCGGCGGCGATCGCATCGAGGTCGTGTCCGCGCGGCATCCGCGCGTCGGTCGGCAGCGCAGGCGCGACCCGCAGCGTCGCACCGACGGCCTGCGCCGCGATCGCGTAGACCGCGAAGCCGAACCGTGACATCACCACGTCCACGCCCGGCCCGGCGAACACCTGGGCCAGCTGCATCAGCAGTTCGTGCGAACCGTTGCCGAGGACGAGTTGCGACGTATCGACCCCGTGCTTCGCCGACAGTGCACGCTTGAGGTCACCGCCGAGCGGGTCCGGATAGCGATGCAGGCCGGCCAGCGCGTCGCCCGCGGCGGCCAGCGCACGCGGGCTCGGTCCGCAGGGATTCTCGTTCGATCCCAGTTCCACCAGCCCGTCCGGCGCGAACCGCTGCCGCAGCGCCACCAGATCGTGTCCCGGGTCATAGGCCCGCAGCCCGCGCACGGCTCGCGCCGCGAGCCTCTCCGGCCAGTCGCCATCCGCTGTCCCGATTCCCGATTCCCGATTCCCCATTCCCGGCTCCTACGGCACCGCCACCGGATACGACCCCAGCACGCGCACGTCGCCGGCGAAATCGTCGATCTCGGCCAGCGCATCCTTCAGCGGCGATTCCTCCGCATGGCCGCCGACGTCGATGAAGAACGCGTATTGCCACAGCGCGCCGTGGTCGGGACGCGACTCGATCCGGTTCATGCTGATGTCGCGGCGCGCGAGCGGTTCGAGGATGCGGTACAGCGCGCCGGGCTGGTCGCGGATCGAGACCATCAGCGAGGTGCGGTCGTTGCCCGACGGCGGGAACGAGGCGCGGCCGATCACCAGGAAGCGCGTGGTGTTGTCGCTGCGGTCCTCGATCGGGCCGGCGATGACCTTCATTCCATAGACGTGCGCGGCGTTCTCGCCGGCGATCGCCGCGGCGTCGTCGGACTTCTTCGCCCGGCGCACCGCCTCGGCGTTGCTGGCCACGGCCTGGCGTTCGGCCCGCGGCAGGTTCTTGCGCAGCCAGTTCTTGCACTGCGCCAGCGACAGGCCGTGCGAGTAGACGCGCTCGATGTCCTCGACGTGGCCGGTGCGCGAAAGCAGGTACTGGTGCACGCGAAGCTCGACTTCGCCGCAGATCATCAGCGGGGACGTCAGGAACAGGTCCAGGGTGGACTGGATCGTGCCCTGCCCCGAGTTCTCCACGGGCACCACGCCGAAGTCGGCGGCACCCGAGGCGACTTCCTCGAACACCTCCTCCACGCTCGCCAGCGGCAGGGCCTTGGCCGAATGCCCGAAATGCTTGTGCACCGCCTGCTGCGAGAACGTGCCCTCGGGGCCGAGATAACCGACCTTCAACGGCTCCTGTTGCGCCAGGCACGCGGACATGATCTCGCGGAACAGGCGCACCAGCACCTCGTCCGACAGCGGGCCGTCGTTGCGGTCGACCACTCGCCGCAGCACCTGCGCCTCGCGCTCGGGGCGGTAGTACTCCACGGCCGCGGCGAGCTTGCCCTTGGCCGTACCCACCTGGTGCGCGAACAGCGCGCGCTCGGCGATCAGCGACTGGATCTCGCGGTCGATGCCGTCGATCTGCGCACGCACGGCGAGCAGGTCGGGCTTCGCCGGCTTACCGCTCGCCTTGGCGGCGGGCTTCTTCGTCGGCTTCTTCGGGGCTGGTGCTCTCGTCGTCTTGCGTGGCGGTGTCATCGTGTCATGTCCTCGTGGGAGCGCACCCGGGCGCGACCTCGCGTATGCATCTGTCACCGGACCGTAATCGCGCGCCCTTCGCGCCCAAGCGCGGCCCTGCGTGGCCTGCGTCAGCCACGGCGTTGCTGGAACTCGTGCATGAAACCAGCCAGCGCCCGCACCCCTTCCACCGGCATCGCGTTGTAGATCGAGGCGCGGACCCCGCCCAGCACGCGATGCCCCTTCAGCGCCAGCAGCCCGGCTTCCTTCGCCTCGGCGAGGAACGCGGCGGTGAGCGCGTCGTCCTGCAGGAAGAACGGCACGTTCATCCGCGAGCGCACGTTCGACGCGACCTCGTTGCGATAGAAACCGCCCGAGCCGTCGATGGCGGCATACAACAGCCGCGCCTTCTCCGCGCTGCGGCGCGCGAATTCGACCACCCCGCCCTCGGCCAGCATCCACTTGAACACCAGCCCGGCCAGGTACCAGTTGTAGCTGGGCGGCGTGTTGAGCATCGAACCGGCCTTCGCGTGCGAGGCGTAGTTGAAGATGTCCGCGCGCGGCTGGCCGGCGCGTTCGAGCAGGTCGCGGCGCACGATCACCACGGTGACGCCGACCGGCCCCAGGTTCTTCTGCGCGCCAGCGTAGACCAGGCCGAACTTCGACACGTCCAGCGGCTCGGAGGCGATGCTGGAGCTGAAGTCGGCGAACAGCGGCACGTCGCCCGTCTCCGGCAGCGCACCCCACTCGGGACGGAACTCGACGCCGTGGATGGTCTCGTTGGCGGTCACGTGCAGGTAGGCGGCGTCCTTCGACAGGCGCCACTGCGACGCCGGCGGGATGTCGCGGAAGCCGTCGGCCTCGCCGCTGGCCGCGACGTTCGCATCGACGTATGCCTGCACCTGCTTCAGCGCGACCTTGCCCCAGTGGCCGCTGACCACGTAGTCGGCCGCCTGCCCCGGCGCGGCGAAGTTGAGCGCCACCAGCGCCTGCTGGGTGGTCGCGCCGCCGGCCAGGAACAGCACCGCGTAGTCGTCGGGAATCGACAGCAGCCGGCGCAGGTCGGCCTCGGCCTCGGCCGCCACCCGCATGAACTCCGGGCTGCGATGGCTGATCTCGGCGATCGAGGCGCGCGCGTCGCCCCACTCGAGCAATTCGGCCTGCGCCTGGCGCAGGACCGGCTCCGGGAGCGCCGCGGGACCGGCAGCGAAGTTGTAGGCGCGCGACATCGGCAGTTCCTGTTGGCTGGATGACCCTGGGCTGACGGGCGGTCGCCGCCGCGCATCGGGAAACTCCCGCGATGCTAGGCTCGGAACGGACGACCACCTGCTGCGCCCCAGTATGCCGCAGCGCAACACGGATCGGCGGCGGAATTTTTGGCTGTTTCCGGCGTCATACCCAAGTCCCCGAACCTCCGGAACCTCCCATGTCCCTGCGAGACGCCCTGCGCATTCCCTCGTCCGCGATCACCGATGAATCCGTCTACCGGCAACGCCGGCAGCTGCTCGCGGCCTTCGCCGCAGCCCCCGCGCTCACGCTCACCGGCTGCGCCGAGGCGGAGCCGCCTCCGCCGCCGAAGACCGCCATCACCCCCGAGCAGGCGCGCTCGGGCTTCCGCACCGACGAAGAACTGACCACCTGGGACGACATCACCACCTACAACAACTTCTACGAGTTCGGCACCCGCAAGAACGATCCCTCGAACGCAGCGAAGACCCTGCGCACCCGCCCCTGGTCGGTGGCGGTCGGCGGCGAGTGCGCGAAGCCCGGCACGATCGCGCTGGACGACCTGCTCAAGGGCCTGAAGCCCGAAGAGCGCGTGTACCGCATGCGCTGCGTCGAAGGCTGGTCGATGGTGATCCCGTGGCTGGGCGTGCCGCTGGGCGAAGTGCTGAAGAAGTTCGAGCCCAACTCGAAGGCGAAGTACGTCGCCTTCACCTCGCTGGCCGACCCCAGGCAGATGCCCGGCGTGCGCTACCGCTCGATCAACTGGCCCTACACCGAGGGCCTGCGCATGGACGAGGCGATGCACCCGCTGACCCTGCTGGCCACCGGCCTGTACGGCAAGCCGCTGCCGCAGCAGAACGGCGCGCCGCTGCGGCTGGTGGTGCCGTGGAAATACGGCTTCAAGGGCATCAAGTCGATCGTGGAGATCAAGTTCGTCGAAAAGATGCCCGAAACCGCCTGGCACGACCTGCAGCCGTCTGAATACGGCTTCTTCAGCAACGTCAACCCGAACGTCGACCACCCGCGCTGGAGCCAGAAGACCGAACGCCGCATCGCCGGCAAGGCCAGCAAGCTGTTCGCCGACCGCATCGCCACGCGCATGTACAACGGCTATGGCGAGCAGGTCGCCTCGATGTATGCGGGGCTGGACCTGAAGAAATGGTTCTGAACCCGCGCGAGCCCGACTGATGCCACCACGCAAGACACCTGGCCGCATCATCGCCGCCAAGACCCTCGTCCACGCCCTCGCCCTCACCCCGCTGTCGATCCTGGCATGGCAGTTCTGGGACGTGTACAGCACCAACAGCGACGCGCTGGGCGCCGACCCGGTGGCCGAGATCGAGCACCGCCTCGGCCTGTGGGCGCTACGGTTCCTGATGCTGGCGCTGGCAATCACGCCGCTGCGCCAGCTCACCGGCAAGGCGGTCTTCATCCGCTTCCGGCGCATGATCGGCCTGTACGCGTTCGCCTACGCCTGCCTGCACTTTTCCGCCTACCTGGTGCTCGACCTGCGCGGCTACTGGACGCAGATCTTCGAGGAGATCGCCAAGCGCCCCTACATCACCGTCGGTTTCAGCGCGTGGCTGCTGCTGTTGCCACTGGCGATCACCTCCACCCAGGGCTGGATCCGGCGACTGGGCCGCAACTGGGGCCGGCTGCACAAGCTGGTCTACGCCGCCGGCGTGCTCGCGGTGCTGCACTTCTGGTGGCTGGTGAAGTCCGATATCCGCGAACCGGCGCTGTACGCGGCGATCCTGGCCGTGCTGCTCGTCTGGCGTGCGTGGAAGTGGCTGTCGAAGCGGCGGGCGTCCGCTCGGGCTGGGAGTGCGCTCAAGCAAAAACCGTCGGGGGCGTAGCCCCGACCTACGTCCCGGAGGGGATGGTTGGTCCGGACACGTACCCGTCGCGAAACGGAAGCAGTCGGGGCTACGCCCCCGACGCCCACACCGTCCCGCTCACCCGCTGCCGAACAACAGCAGCAACGCCAGCAACCCCGCGATCACCAGCGCAGCAAGCAACAGCCACGGCAATCGCCACGGAGACGCCGGCCGGTCGAGCCCGACATCGTCGCCTTCGACCACCTCCACCACCCGCTCGCCATCGTCGCGCACGTGCTCGCCCGGGCTGCGGCCGCGCACCGGCGCCTCGACCACGAACCTGTGGTGCGCGTCGAACACGACCTGGTCGCCCGGCCGCAGCAGCGCATCGCGCATCGGCTCGCCGTTGACCAGGGTGCCTTCGGCCGAGCCCAGGTCGCGCAGGATGATGTCGTCGCCCACCAGGTCCAGGCGCGCGTGCCGGTCGGCGAAGCTGGGATCGTCGATGCGGATGTCCGCGTCGGCGCTGCGGCCGACCAGGCGCGGCTGTTCGAGCGTGAAGCTGCGGCCGTGGTATTGCCCGCCCACGCCGCGCAGCACCACGCGCGGATCGCCCGTGGCGTCGGACGCCGGTTCATGCAGCGCCGCACCGGGCAACTCCGGTGCGGTCGAGCCGACCACCCGCATCTCCACGCCGTCGACGTAGACCGCATCGCCCACCCGAAGCATCGCCATGCGCCGGACCTCGCGCCCGTTCACGTGCACGCCGCGCGCGCCTTCGGCCACGGTCAGCCAGACGCCGCGACGGTCCACGCAAAACCTCACGCGGGCCGCCTGCGCGTCGTCGACCAGGCCAAGCAGGTCGTCCCGCCCCTTCAGCGGCCCCACGGCGTGCACGCCCGCGCCCAGGGACAGCTCGGAGCGGACGTCGTCGGCGATGCGCAGCTTCAGGTTTTCCATGCGGCGGCAATCTAGCATGCCGCCCGGCACTTGGATGGCGCCGCCGCTGGCCACAGAATGCGTGCATCACCATTCGCGGAGCCCGCCATGGCCGGCATCGACATCCAGCACAAGCATTCCCTTTCGCTCGCCAAGGCACGCAAGGGGGTGGAAGACGTGGCCAGGAAGCTGGCCGACAAGTTCGACTTCGAATACGGCTGGGACGGCGACGAGATGCACTTCAAGCGCAGCGGCGTCGACGGCAGGATCGCCGTGAAGCCCGAGCAGTTGCACGTCACCGCGAAGCTCGGCTTCCTGCTGTCCGCGCTGCAGGGAACGGTGGAGCAGGAAATCCGCAAGGTGCTGGACGAGAAGTTTTCCTGATCTGTCGATCGCCCCGGAAGCACCCGTAGGAGCGGCGGAAGCCGCGAGCTTTTGCTGTG
>NZ_JBHRYA010000003.1:664487-689594 GCF_042648865.1 Luteimonas soli
CCCCCTGCGAAGGCAGGGGGAGGCCGGGAGGGGTTGTCACGGTTCACAGTGATCCCGAAGACACCCCTCCCCAACCCTCCCCTGCCTTCGCAGGGGAGGGAGCTCAAAGCTCGCGGCTTCCGCCGCTCCTGCGAAACGCCCGGCGCGCTCAGCCGAACGGGTCCGCGTGCCCCGCGAACAGCCGCTTCGACGCCCTGCGCTCCGCGCGCTCGATCTCGGCCACGAACGCGTCGGCATCGCCCAGTTCCTCGAACGCCGCCACGCCCCGCTCCAGGAACCCCTGCAGTTCGCTCAGCCCGGCCAGCTTCGCCGGTCCGCGCGAGAACGCCAGCAGCGCAGCCACGCCGGGCAGCTTCAGCGCCTTGCCGAAGCCGCTGCCGACGCTGCGGATCAGGTCGATCTGCCGCGCGCGCAGCCGCGGCAGGCCCACCTCGCGATACGCCTCGCCGTACAGCGCCGCATCCAGCTTCTTCCGCCGCGGCGCCAGCGCCTGCAGCGCCTGCGCCATGCGCAGGTCCAGCGCCTGGGTCAGCGCGCCCAGTTCGATCGCGTCGGCCACCGTGCCCAGCAGCTTCTCCGGCAACAGCCGCTGCATCATCGGCAGCACGCGCGCGATGTCGGCGTCGCGGCGGGTGAAGTCGCGGTCGCCGTAGACGTCGTCGAGGAAGAACTCCGCCGCCGGTCGCCGCGACGGGTCCTCGAGGAAATGCGCGAAGCTGCCGCGCAGGCGCGCAGCCTGCCAGCGGCGCAGTTCCGGCAGCCAGCGCAGGCGGTTGCGCGGCTCGCGCTGCGGGTCGTGCAGGACCTGGTGGCAGGCCAGTCGCCGTTCGAGACGGCGGGACAGGGACGGGCGTGGCATGCGCGCATGTTCGCAGGCCGCGGGTGAAGTTCGCCATCAGGGCGCCCGGCAGCCATCGGCTACACTCCGGTCGTCCCGTTCATCGACACCTGCATGCTTTCACTCCACCCGGCCCGGAAACGCGGCGCATCCTCCTCCCGCGGCCCGGCCCGGATCGGCCTGGCCATCGCCGGCGGTGGCCCGATCGGCGGCATGTACGAACTCGGCGCCCTGCGCGCGCTGGACGAAGCCCTCGACGGCCTCGACCTCACCGACCTGGACAGCTACGTCGGCGTCAGCAGCGGCGCATTCCTCGCCGCCGGGCTCGCCAACCGCCTGTCGACCGAGCAGATGTGCCGGATCTTCATCACCGGCGACAGCGACGACGCGCATTTCCGCGCCGACACCTTCCTGCGCCCGGCGCTGTACGAATACCTGCAGCGCGCCGCCAGCCTGCCGCGGCTGACCCTGGACTGGTGGCGCAGCGTGCTGCTCGACCCGCTCGACGTGCGCTGGTCGGACCTGATCAACCGTTTCGGCGGACTGGTGCCCACCGGCCTGTTCGACAACGCCGAGGTCGAGCGCTTCCTGCGCGACATCTTCACCCGCCGTGGCCGCAGCAACGACTTCCGCGAACTGGACGCCAAGCTGTTCGTGGTCGCGGTCGAACTCGACAGCGGCGAGCCGGTGCTGTTCGGCGGCGAAGGCTGGGAAGACGTGCCGATCTCGCGCGCCGTGCAGGCCAGCGCCGCCCTGCCCGGCCTGTATCCGCCGGTGGAAGTGCGCGGCCGGCACCTGGTCGACGGCGCCCTGCGCCGCACCATGCACGCCTCGGTGCTGCTCGAACGCGACATCGACCTGCTGATCGGCATCAACCCGCTGGTGCCGTTCAACGCCGGCCTCGGCGACGCCCGCGGCGGCGCGCCGGTCGACGACGACACCGACGGCCAGCGGCTGGTGCACGGCGGCCTGCCGGCGGTGCTGTCGC
The DNA here is from genome assembly GCF_042648865.1 of Luteimonas soli. NCBI lineage: Bacteria > Pseudomonadati > Pseudomonadota > Gammaproteobacteria > Lysobacterales > Lysobacteraceae > Luteimonas > Luteimonas soli. Next base: position 666,314 of record NZ_JBHRYA010000003.1, read on the forward strand.
AGACCTTCCGCACCCTGCTGCAGTCGCGCATGCACGTGGGCCTGGCGCGCTACGCACAGCAGTACCCGGACATCGACCAGATGGTGTTCGAGCCCAACGCCCGCGACGGCGAGTTGTTCCACACCAACGCCTTCAGCTTCGCCGCGCGCCGCCGCGTGTGCCAGCTGGCCTGGCGCAACACCATCGACGACCTGCGCCGCCGCGCCGGCGACCTGCGCCCGGTGCTGGCCGCCAACGGCATCCGCCTGCGCGACGAGGTGCTGGAAGGCGACAGCCGCACCCTGCTCGACGGCCTCGCCGCGCGGCCGCCGCGCAGCACCGAAACCACGGCGAAACTGCGCCGCGCACTCGACGCCACCGAGCGCGTCATCGCCCGCCGCGACAACGCGCCCAGGGCACGCGCCCGCAAACGCTGAACCGACGCCACATCTCGTGTGAATGCTCTAGACAATGCGGTGATCCTGCACCGCAATCACACGAGCCGCCCGGAGGGCAACATGGCCAAGTTCAAGAAGACCGCGAAGAAGAAGACCGCCGGCTCCCGCGCCAGCGCCGACGACGTGCAGGCGCAGGCCGAGAAGCTGTCGAAGACGCTGAGCGAATCGGCGCAGCAGATCTGGCTCGCCGGCGTCGGCGCGTTCGGTCGCGCCCAGGCCGAGGGCACCAAGCTGTTCGAGGGCCTGGTCAAGGAAGGCCTGAACCTGGAGCAGACCGCGCGCAGGTTCGCCGACAGCCGCGGCAACGCCGTGCGCGACGTGGTCGAGAACCGCGTCGACCAGGCCCGCGAACGCGCCACCGACACCTGGGACCGCCTCGAGAAGGTGTTCGAGGACCGCGTCCAGCGCGCGCTGACCAAGCTCGGCGTCCCCGGCCGCGACGACCTCGCCGACCTGAGCGACCGCGTCGAGGACCTGACCGTCGAACTGCGCCGCCAGCGCGGCACGCCGGCACGCAAGGCGCCGGCACGCAAGAAGGCCGCCAAGGCCGCGCCCAAGGCGAAAAAGGCCGCGCGCAAGACCACGAAGACCGCGAAGAAGGCCGCCACCAAGCGCGCCACCCCGCGCAAGAAGGCCGCCAGCAAGGCCAAGGCCTGATCCACCCGGCCGTCGCGGCGCGTCCGCGGCGGCCCACGCTTTGCCCGCCAACCCGCTCGAAGACCGTAGCTCCCCTCCCCTTGCGGCTTCGGGTTGGCGGGCTTCTTCATGATTTTCCGACCGGCGACGCAAGCCGCGAAGGCGCGCAACGTTTATCCTTCCGTCTTTCGGAAGATCTGGCGCGAACACCGTGATCGAAAGCTCCCATTGGGTCATCGCCCTGGCCGTCGCCGTGCTGATCGGCGTGGCCGGCACCCTGTATTTCCGCCTCGTAGTCATGCGCCGCGACGAAACCGAAGCCGGCCTGGCGGCGCTGGCAGCCATGTCCTGGCGCGAGTTCATCCACCTGGTCCTGGATGCCCTCGGCAAGCGCGGCTATACGCGCGTGTTCAACCGCGAGTCGCCGTCGGGCGACACCGACTACACCCTCGAACGCGACGGCAAACGCTGGCTGCTGTCATGCAAGCACGGCAGTGCCTTCGTCCTGAGCGGCGCCCAGGTCGCTGAACTCGCCAACGAAATCCGCCTGGCCAATGCCGCCGGCGGCATCCTGGCCACCCAGGGCAGCGTCAGCAAGGAAGCACGTCCCGCGGCCAAGGTCCAACGCATCGAACTGCTCGACGGCCCGACCCTGTGGCCCGAACTGCGCGAACTGATGGGCGAGGAGCAGCGCGCACCGATCCTGGCCGGCGCCGCGACCAAGGCACGCCAGCGCACCCTGCTGTCATGGCTGCTGGCGCTGGTGGCGGGCGTGGCCGTGTTCACCCTGGTGCCGCGCCCCGAACCGTCGGTGCCAAGCGATTCCCCATCCACTACCGACGCCGCGGCAACGGCGGCAAGCGAAGCAGCCAACGCAGCGGCGGCGCCGATTTCGGCCCCGGCACCAGACGACGCGCGGACACTGGAAAAGCAGCGCGAAGACGTTGCCGACGCGATTTCCACCCTGCCCATGGTCGACCGCGCCGTGTGGTCCACGCAGTCCACCCTGCAGGTCTTCCTGCTTGATGGCCGCGGCGATGCTTTCGACCAGATCTGCCCGCTCATGGTCCGCTACGACGCCCTGGCATCGTCCCGCATCCAGCTCACGCCGCCACCGGGCAGCGAACTGCCGACGCGGTTCCGGCAGTGCAGGAGCTACTGAGCCGGGCAATGCGCTCCTTGCGGGAACGGCGAAAGCCGCGAAGTCTTCGACGAATCCCCCGCGTGCCGTAGGTCGGGGCTACGCCCCCGACGGCTCTTGATCTCCGCGCCTTGATTCCGGGCTTCCGAAAGGCGCGCACCGCGTTGCCGGAACGCCGTCGGGGGCGTAACCCCGACCTACGCGCTCCCGCGGACACGGCGCTTGCGGGCCTACCAGTGCACCCCGCGCATCAGCGAGGCGAAGGCGATCTGCTCGCCGCTGGGCTCGGCCTCGCCCTTGAGCGCCTTCCTGTCGCCCTTCGCGGCGGCGGAATCAGGGAACAGCTCGAACGCGGTGTTCATCACCACCTCGTACGCCTTCGGCGCCACCGCGTTGATCAGCGCGGCGAAGATGCCCAGCCGCGTGGCGATGCGGGTCGGTCGTTCGATGATCGCCTTGACCAGCAGGTCGGCGGCCTCGTCCGGCGTCAGCGTCGGCACGCTGTCGTACATCTTGGTCGGCGCGATCATCGGCGTCTTCACCAGCGGCATGTTGATCGTGGTGAAGCTGATCCCCTTGCCCGACAGCTCGCCCTGCGCGCAGCGGCTGAACGCGTCCAGCGCGGCCTTCGACGCCACGTAGGCTGAAAACCGTGGCGAGTTGGCCAGCACGCCGATCGAGCTGATGTTGATGATGTGGCCCTTGCGCCGATGAGTCATCGCCGGCATGAAGCCCATGATCAGGCGGATGCTGCCGAAGTAGTTGAGCTGCATCGTGCGCTCGAAGTCGTGGAAGCGGTCGTAGCTGGCCTCGATCGAGCGCCGGATCGAGCGGCCGGCGTTGTTGATAAGCACGTCGACGTGGCCGTGCTCGTCGAGCACCTTCTTCACCAGCCGGTCGCAGTCGGCCATGTCCGACAGGTCGGCAGTGTAGGCGAACACCTTGCCACCGGCGGCCTTCATCTCGTCACGGGCCTTGAACAGTTCCTCCTTGCCGCGCGCAACGATCACCGTGACCGCGCCGGCCTCGGCCACGCGCTTCGCGGTCGACAGGCCGATGCCGGACGAGCCGCCGGTGATGACGACGACTTTGTTGCGCACCTTGCCCTTGAGCGTGCGGTCGATGAACAGGTCCGGGTCCAGGTGCCGCTCCCAGTAGTCCCACAGGCGCCAGGCGTAGTCCTCCAGCCGCGGCACGGCGACGCCGCTGCCCTTGAGTGCGCGCTCGGTTTCGCGGCTGTCGAAGCGCGTGGGATAGGTGATGAACCGGAGCACGCTCTTCGGGATCCGGAAGTCGCGCAGCAGCATGCCGACAAAACGCCGCACCGGCGGCAGGTTTCCGACCGCGCCGCGGATGCTCGGCGGCACGAAGGCGAACATGCGCGCATCGAAGCGCATCGTCATCTCCGGCGCATGGCCGGCACGGCAGAACGTGTTGAGCACCTCGCCCACGCGCAGCGGTTCCGGATCGGTAAGGTGGAACGTGTGTCCGTCGAGCTTCGGCTTGTGCGCGATGTGGTCCATCGCATCGGCGACGAAGTCCACCGGCACGATGTTGATCCGGCCGCCCTCGATGCCCAGCGTCGGCATCCACGGCGGCAACATCTCGCGCAGCTTCTTGATCAGGGTGAAGAAATAGTACGGGCCGTCGATCTTGTCCATCTCGCCGGTCTGCGAATGGCCGACCACCATGCCGGGGCGGTAGATCCGCCACTTGATCCGCTTCTCCCCGCGCACCAGGCCTTCGGAGTCGTGCTTGGTGCGCAGGTATGGATCGTCCAGGCCCTCGGCCTCCTCGAACATGTCCTCGCGGAAGATCCCGGGGTACAGCCCGGCCGCGGCAATCGAGCTGGCATGGTGGAAACAACCGGCCTCGACCGCGGCCGCCAGGTCCAGCGCGTTCTGCGTGCCGTCGACGTTCGCCACCTGCTGCGCCTCGGCACGGGCGTCGAGATCGTAAATCGCGGCCAGGTGGAAGAAGTGCTTCACCTTGCCCTTCAACGCACGCACCTGCGCGGCGGTCAGCCCGCAGCGAGCCGCGGCCATGTCGCCATGCAGCACGGTGATGCGCTTGAGGTCCCAGCCCATCTTTTTCGCGATCGCGTCGAACTTCTTCTGCGAGTCCTTGCGCACCAGCACATGGATCGTGCCCTTGCGCTTAAGCAGGTTGGCGACCAGGAAGCGTCCGATGAACCCGGTGGCGCCGGTGACGAAGTAGCTCATGTCCTTGCCCTCGTTGTGATCGCGTCGCCGATGGCGACCGTTGCCGGCTAACTTGCCAGAGCGGCGCGGCGGCGACAATTCCCGGCCGCGCCTTGAATGCTCCTGCCTTGCAGGAACGGCGGAAGCTGCGAGCTTCGCCGTTGCTCCTCCCCCTGCGACGGCAGGGGGAGGCTGGGAGGGGGTTCTCACGGTTCGCTCTGATCCAAAAGGCACCCCTCCCCAACCCTCCCCTGCCTTCGCAGGGGAGGGAGCAGACCCTCGCGGCCATGGCCGCTCCCACGATGCATGCAACGTGGCCGGTTGACCCCCCTCCCCCCGCGTGCTGTCATGCGGGCCTCTTCCGGGGGAAGCCGCAATGTCCGATCTGCAAGCACGCTTCGAACAGGCCAAGCAGGACGTCCAGGGACTGTCCGAGCGGCCCGACAACGACACCCTGCTGCGCCTGTACGCGCTGTACAAACAGGGCTCGGAAGGCGACGTCAGCGGCCCGAAGCCGGGCTTCTTCGACTTCGTCGCCACCGCCAAGTACGAAGCCTGGGCCAAGCTCAAGGGCACCGGCCAGGACGACGCGAAGCAGAAATACGTCGACCTGGTGAAGAAGCTGGCGGGCTGATCCGCCCCACCACGATGGCCGCGCGACAGACACGGCAACGCATCCTCGACTGCTCGCTTGCGATGTTCAACACGCAGGGCGAGCCCAACGTCACCACCAACCACATCGCCGACGAGCTGGAGATCAGCCCGGGCAACCTGTACTACCACTTCCGCAACAAGGACGACATCATCGAGCAGCTGTTCGCGCGCTTCGACGCGCGGATGGACGATGCGCTGGCCGCGCCCGGCGGCCGGCTGCCGGGGCTCGAGGACATCTGGCTGCAGCTGCACCTGGCATTCGAGTGCATCTGGGACTACCGCTTCCTGTACCGCGACCTGGTCGAGATCCTCAGCCGCAACCGCCGCCTGCGCGTGCGCTTCGCACGGATCCTCAAGCGCGCCGACGACAACGCCCACCAGGTCATGCGCGGCCTCTCGCAGGCCGGCGTGATGCGCGCCTCGGCGGCCGAGCTCGATGCCGCGGCGACCAACGTGCTGGTGCTGGCGACGTTCTGGCTCAACTACGCCGCCGTGCGCGGCGACAAGGACGAGAACGCCGCGATCCGCGACGGCATCGTGCAGGTGATGATGCTGCTGGCGCCCTTCCTGCGTGATGCGGAGCGGGTGCACCTGAACAAGCTGACGCAGGCTTACATCGACTGACGCCCACGCTGGCGCGTGTTCGGGGTTCGGGATTCGGGATTCGGGATTCGGGATTCGGGATTCGGGATTCGGGAAAAGCGTTTCGCTTTTGCCCCCTTTGGAAAAGGGGGTATGGGGGATTTGCTCTTGATCTCCTCAGGAGCCCGCGGCTTCCGCCGCTCCCACCAACAGCACAACACCCCTTGCCAGCGGACGCGCGCCGGGCAATGCTCGGCGCACCGATCAGACAGGACGCGATCATGGCTTCGAAGACCTCCTGGGCCGCTTTTCCGCACGATGCCAAGGCCTACACCCATGCCGGCGACGCGCTGAAGAAGGCGTGGCCGAAACTGCACGCCGGCGACTGCGAACCCTTCCCCGACGACAAGCGCGCCGCGACCCTGCTCAAGGCAGCCGGCAAGGCCGCGCCGAAGCTGGACGCCGCCGCGCTCGCGGCCGCGTTGCAGGACGCCTGGCGCGCGTTCCATCGCGGCGACTTCAAGGCGGCCTTCGACGCCGGCAGCGCGCTGGGACCGGTCGGCGCTTCGGTGGCGGTCAAGGCGCTCGGCATCCACGCCACCTACCTGGTCGACGCCGAGGCCGAGAAGCTCAAGCGCTTCGAGCAGGCCGCCAAGCTGGCCGAGGCCGCGATCAAGGCGCTGCCCGACGAAGCCAACAGCCACTATCGCCACGCCTTCGCGCTGGGCCGCTACAGCCAGGGGCTGTCGATCGCCAAGGCGCTCAAGCAGGGCATCGCGAGCAAGGTGCGCCAGTCGCTCGACGAGGCGCTGACGCTGGCGCCAAAGCACGCCGAGGCGCATACCTCGCTGGCCCTGTACCACGCCGAGATCATCGGCAAGATCGGAGCGATGATCGGCGGCCTGACCTATGGCGCCAAGGCCGGCGAGGCCGAATCGCACATCAAGACCGCGCTCAAGCTCACCCCCGACTCTCCCATCGCCCACATCGAGCACGGCAACGTGCTGATGCTGCTGCATGGCGACAAGAAGGAAGATGCGGCAGCGGCCGCGTACGAAAAGGCCGCGAAGCTCAAGCCGCTCGACGCGATGGAAGCGCTGGACGCGGCGTATGCGAGGTCGCAGCTGGAGTAGTGGTTTCCGGGTGTTCGATGGGTTTCGCTGCGCTCTTCCCATCCTACAGACGGGTCGTGTTGATCGTAGGATGGGTAGAGCGCAGCGAAACCCATCACCGGCACCCTACGCCCGCCCGATCAACCCCCGCTTCATCGCCAGCAGCCGCAGCTCATGGTCCGAGCCCAGCTTGAGCTTGCTGTAGATGTTGGTCCGGTGCGCGTACGCGGTCTTGGCGTGGATGCCGACGGTGGCCGCCACCCGCGCGACCGAATGCCCGCGCGCCAGCAGCAGGAATACCTGCGCCTCGCGCGCGGTCAGTTCCGGCAGCTCGCCGTGCTCGTCAACCGAACCCTCGCCTTCGTAGTCGCGCACGTCGGTGCCCAGGTAGGTCTCGCCGCGGCCGACGGCGCGGATCGCGTCCACCAGTTCATCCGGCGCCGAGCTTTTGGTGACGAAACCGCGCGCCCCGGCCGTCAGCGCGTCTTGCACGTACAGCGCGCCGTCGTGCATGGTCAGCACCACGATCGCCAGGTCCGGCCGCTGGGCCAGCAGGTGCCGTAGCATGACCAGCCCGTCGCCGTCCGGCAGGGAGAGGTCGAGCACCAGCACGTCGCAGGTGGAATGCAGCATCCACGCCGCCAGCTCCTGCGCGCTGCCCACCTCGGCGATCACCTGCCAGCCGGGCTCGAGCTCGAGCAACTGGCGGAAGCCCGACCGCACGATGGGGTGGTCATCGACCAGGACAATACGCAGTGTCGACATCGAATTCGCCGCCGGGAGACTCGGAAAACCCGGCCATTGAAGCGCAATCACCGCCCTGGCGTCGACCGGCTGTGATCTGGCTGCTGCTCTATCCGTTCGCCTGGCTGGGGCTGTTCGGCATTTCCGGGATGCTCTGGTACCTGCCCGCGGGCCTGCGACTGGGCACGCTGTGGCTGCTGCCCCGGCGCCTGTGGCCGGCGATGGCGGCGATCGAGATCACCACGCTCGTCATCCTGGGGCGGACGCTTGGCTACAGCTCGCTGACGGGCTGGCTGCTCGGCGCGATCATTCCGTGGTGCATCTACGCAGTGGTGCTGCGCGGGATCGGGCGCCACGGCCGCGGCACGCCGGCGTACAGGGCGCTGCCACGGTTGCTGGTGGTGGGATTCGTGGCGGCCGTGTTCAACAGCCTGCTGCTGACTGCGATCGACCTCAACGACGACGGCAGCCTGGCCGCCGGCCTGCCACCGACCCTGGTGTCGTTCGCGCTCGGCGATTTCGCCGGTTCGGTGCTGGTGGTACCGATCATGCTGGCCCTGACCGACCAGTTCGGCCCGGAGCGCCGCCCGTGGCCGCTGCTGCTGGCGTACGGCGTCGCACTGGCCTCACCGGCAGTGGTGCTGGGGCTGGCCCTGCTGCCATCCATCGAGGCGCCGATCTATCCGCTGGCGCTGGCGCTGTTGCCGTTGTTCCTGGTCGCATATCGCTATGGCTGGCGGCCGGCCATGGTTTCCTACGGCCTGCTCTGCCTCGCGCTGACCACCGCCCGGCTGCCGAACGTGGAGCAACTCCAGCCCGGCCAGCTGCCGCTGCTGATGGCCATGGTCGGCTGCGCGGTGCTGCTGGTGGGCGTGTCCACCGAGACGCTGCGCACCCGGCGCCGGGAGATGGACGAAATCGTGCAGGCGCTGCGCACGCGCAGTGCCGAACTTGCCCGCGCGGCCAACCGCATGGCCGCGATGCAGGAACAGGAACGCCGCCGCATCGGCGTCGAACTGCACGACCAGATCGGCCAGGACATGACCGCGATCGCCACCCGCCTGCGCATCGTCGAGCTCACCGCCTCGAACCCGACCGTGCTCGAGGGCCTGAGCTCGATCAGCAGCCTGGTGACCAGCGCCCACGGCCACCTGCGCGAAGTCATCAACGAGCTTCACCCGGCCGTGCTCGACCGCTTCGGCCTCACCCGCGCGATCGCCGAAGGCCCATTCGCCGAGCTGCTGCGCGACCGCGGCGTGCTGTACACCAGCCGCGTCCAGGGCCGCGTGGACCACTTGCCCGACAACATCGCCTCGGCCCTTTACCGCATCTGCCAGGAAGCGGTCACCAACGGCGCGCGCCACGGCTGCGGCGGGCGCATGCACATCCGCCTGGTGCTGGCGCCCTCGGAAAACGCCGCCGAACTGACCATGGAAATCGAGGACCAGGCCGGCGCGATCATCATCGACCCCAACCGTCCCGGCCGCGGCCTGCTCAACATCCGCGACCGTGCCGACGCCATCGGCGCCGATTACCGCTTCGATCCGGACGGCGGCATGCCGCGCCACCGCGTGCATCTGTGGGTGGCGATGCCCGTGGCGTAGGCCACGCTGTATATACCCCGACCGCTTTTCGGGTTCGCCGCGGGTCGGGACGCAGCACCCACCAGCGGCCGCTCCAGGGCGGCCGACACAGTACCGCCCCGCCCGGGTTGGCAATCCTGCCTCCGCCAAAGTAAACTTCGCGCCCCGATCGGGGCGGTTAGCTCAGCGGTAGAGCATTGCCTTCACACGGCAAGGGTCACAAGTTCGAACCTTGTACCGCCCACCATCGGTTGTCCAAAGCCACCCACGCGGTGGCTTTTTTTCTTGCCCTTGCGCCGGCGCAGGTACTGGGAACCGGTTGTCCCACCCTTCCCCGCTGATCGATCCCGTTCAGGAACCGCGGCCCGCGTGCGCGGAATTGCGCGACAGCGACGTTTTCCGGCACCGCACGCCCCTTCCTGTCACGTGTCCCGGCCATTCTCCGTGCATGCGCGGCTCCCGCGCGCGGCACGGGACTTGCATGCCTTGCTCCGTGCAACAGGCTTCCGAGGGGATATCCATGGAACGCGAACTGTTTTCGATCGAGCAATCGGCGCGCGGCTGGGTGGTCTACACCGCCAACGGCGGCAACGAGCCGCCCGACCCGACCCCGCTGGTCGCACTTGAGCACGCCGAACAGCTGGCCTGCGCGCGGCACCGGAGCACGGGCCGCCCGACCGGGGTGAAGGTGAAGTTGCGCTGCGGGGATACGGTGCTGGTGGCCTGCCACGGGTGATGCCGGGGGCGTCGGGGGCGTAGCCCCGATCTACGGCGGGTCGACCCGATGGCGTCGGTCGGGCTACGCCCCCGACGCCCCGCAAACCGGAACCGCTAGCGGTTCTTGACCTCCCGCATCGCCAACACCCTGTCCGGCGCGACGAACGAATCGCTGCGCGCCGCCGACCAGAAATTCCGGAACACCGCATGCTCGGGCATCCGCTCGAGCAGTTCGCCAGGGTCGAGGAAGCGATACAGAGCCGCCAGCGAACGCACCTCGGTCCGCGAGACCCGGCGCAGGATGTGTTCGGGACCCAGCTGGCGCGGATGCTCCAGCCCCGCCGCGCACAGCAGGTCGCGCAATGCCTTGACCGTGTTTTCGTGGAACTGGAACACGCGCGTGGACTTGTCCGCCGTGTCGAGCTTGCGCCAGCGTTTCGGATCCTGGGTGGCGACACCGGTCGGGCAACGGTCGGTGTGGCAGCTCAGCGACTGGATGCAGCCGAGCGCGAACATGAAGCCGCGCCCAGCATTGCACCAGTCAGCGCCCATCGCCATGGTGCGGGCGATGTCGAAGGCGCTGGTGATCTTGCCGGCCGCGCCCACCCGGATGCGGTTGCGCAGGCCAACGCCGACCAGGGTGTTGTGCACCAGCATCAGCGCCTCGTGCATCGGCAGGCCGACGTGGTCGATGAACTCCGCCGGCGACGCGCCCGTGCCGCCTTCGGCGCCGTCGACGACGATGAAGTCCGGCAGGATCCCGGTTTCCTGCATCGCCTTGGCCACCGAGAACCATTCCCACGGGTGGCCGATCGCCAGCTTGAAACCGGTCGGCTTGCCGCCGGACAGTTCGCGCAGGCGGGCGACGAATTCCAGCAGCCCGATCGGCGTGGAGAATGCCGAATGCCGCGATGGCGAGATGCAGTCGAGGCCCTCCGGCACGCCGCGGGTGGCGGCGATCTCGGCACTGACCTTGGGCCCGGGCAGCACGCCGCCGTGGCCCGGCTTGGCGCCCTGCGAGAGCTTGACCTCGATCATCCTCACCTGCGGCTCGCGCGCGTTGGCGGCGAAGCGCTCCTCGCTGAAGCGCCCGTCTTCCTCGCGGCAGCCGAAGTAGCCAGAGCCGATTTCCCAGACCAGGTCGCCACCGTTCTCGCGGTGGTAGGCCGAAATCGAGCCCTCGCCGGTATCGTGGTAGAAATTGCCGCGCTTCGCGCCGGCGTTGAGCGCGCGGATCGCGTTGGCCGACAGCGAGCCGAAGCTCATCGCCGAGATGTTGAAGACGCTGGCCTCGTAGGGCTGCGCGGCCTCGGCGCCGACGCGCACGCGGAAATCGTGGGAGGGGATCGTCGTCGGCAGCAGCGAATGGTTGATCCATTCGTAGTCCAGGCCGTAGACGTTGCGCTCGGTACCGAAGGGCACCACGTCGATCACGTTCTTGGCGCGCTGGTACACGAGCGACCGCTGGCGCCGCGAGAACGGCACTTCCTGCAGGTCTTCCTGGATGAAGTACTGGCGGATCTCGGGCCCGATCGACTCCAGCGCATAGCGGAAGTGCGCGAGGATCGGGTAGTTGCGGCGCAGCGTGGTGCGCGTCTGCAGCATGTCCCAGGTGCCCAGCAGCGACAGCGCGCCAAAGATGCCCAGCGGCCAGTACCAGTGCTGGCTGCGCAGCGACATCCACGCCGAAAGCAGCGTCATTGCGAGGCAGGCAACGTAAAGCAGGTAGCGCGACATGCGGCGGGCCCTTGGCTTGCGGTCGCGGGCATTGTTGCAGACCGTCGCTCGCCGGGGCGATGTCCGGCGCCTTGCGGGAGCTGTCGCAGGACCGGCGGAAGAAGCCGCGAGCCCTTGTTCGCGCGGCGGCTGCGGAGGAAGGCCCGTAACCCGTAGGATGGGTAGAGCCGCAGGCGAAACCCATCATCGCCTGATGCATGCCGCGCAGGCGATGGGTTTCGCCTGCGGCTCTACCCATCCTACGGTGCCGAGGTGGTGCCCGGAGTCGGAGTCGAACCGACAAATCCTCGCGGATGAGGGATTTTAAGTCCCCTGCGTATACCAGTTTCGCCATCCGGGCTGCATCGCGAAGGCGCGCCGTGGGCGCATCCGTAAGTCGCAATTCATGGCAACGGAATCCTCCGCAAAAACCGGTCGCCCCGCGTTTGCCGGATCATCGGCAACAACTGGCGGCCCCGCGGGAGGGCCGCGTGCCCGGAATGGAGGCCTGGGTCGGAATTGAACCGGCGTACGCGGCTTTGCAGGCCGCTGCATAACCACTCTGCCACCAGGCCGGTGACTTGCTGCTCCGGATCAAGATACCCGGATCGCGGGCGGAACGCTTGGCGGCGCGTTCCGCCTGAAAAACAAAACCCCGGCATTGCCGGGGTCCTGCTGGATCTGGAGCGGGAAACGAGACTCGAACTCGCGACCCCGACCTTGGCAAGGTCGTGCTCTACCAACTGAGCTATTCCCGCGGAGGAAGCGGAATTCTACCTTCACGTTCGGAACTGTCAACCGGAATTCCCTCCCCCGCGCGCAAGACCGGCCACGCCGCGCGCAAATACGCCAGGCCCGACCACAGCGTGAGCAGGGCGGCGACCGCCAGCAGCCAGTCGCCGACGTGGAAAACCAGGTCGCGCATGAACAGATCGTGTCGTGGCTGCGGGTCGGGGGACACCGAATACAGCAGGCACAGCAGCGCGACCATCTGCGCCACGGTCTTGATCTTGCCGATGGCGGCGACCTTGACCCGCGCGCGCTGGCCCAGCTCGGCCATCCACTCGCGCAGGGCCGACACCGCGATCTCGCGCCCCACGATCACCGCCGCCCACAGCGCCATCCACGCCGTCGGGTGGCCCTGGACGATCAGGAACAGGGCCACGGCGACCATCAGTTTGTCGGCAACCGGGTCCAGGAATGCCCCGAATGCGGAGTACTGGTGGTAGCGGCGCGCGATCCAGCCGTCGAGCCAGTCGGTGACCGCGGCCAGGCCGAACACCGCCGTGGCGGCGAAATTGGTCCATTTGTAGGGCAGGTAGAACACCAGCACCAGCACCGGGATCATCAGGATCCGCAGCAGGGTCAGCCATGTGGGGATGGTCAGCTTCATTGCTCGTCTTCAGTCCGGCCGGCGTTCGCTGCCCGGCCCCTGCAGCCCGTGCAGTGTGGCGTAAATCCGCCCGGCAAGCTCGGAACTGATGCCCTCCACGTGTGCGATCTCGTCCGCACTCGCGTTTTTCAGCCCGCCCAGGCCGCCGAAATGCTTGAGCAAGCTGGCGCGCCGGCGCGGGCCGATGCCAGGGATGTCCTCCAGCCGGCTGCTGTTGCGCGCCTTCTGCCGGCGGCCGCGGTGGCCGGTGATGGCGAAGCGGTGGGCCTCGTCGCGCACCTGCTGGACCAGCTGCAGGCCGGGGGACGCGGCGCCGGGGTGCAGTTCGCGGCCCGGCTGCCCGTCGGCGCCGGGCAGCAGCAGGGTCTCGTCGCCGGGCCGGCGCGCCTCGCCCTTGGCCACGCCGACCAGCACCGGGCCATCGACGCCCAGGTCGGCCAGCACGGACCTGGCCTGGGCCACCTGCCCTGCCCCACCGTCGATCAGCAGCACGTCGGGCAACACGCCATCCTGCTCCACCGCGCGCCGGAACCTGCGCTGCAGCGCCTGGTGCATCGCCGCGTAGTCGTCGCCCGGCTCGATCCCGGTGATGTTGTAGCGCCGGTACTGGCCGCGCACCGGGCCGTCGGCGTCGAACACCACGCACGAGGCCACCGTCGCCTCGCCCATGGTGTGGCTGATATCGAAGCACTCGATGCGCTGCGGCAGGTCGTCCAGGCCGAGCATGTCGCGCAGCGATTCCACCCGCGCGCGCTGCGCGGCCTGGCTGCCGAGCTCGGTGGCGAGCGTCATCTCGGCGTTGCGGCGCGCCAGGTCCAGGTAGCCGGCGCGGTCGCCGCGCACGCTGGTCTTGACCTGCACCCGGCGGCCGGCGGCGGTACTGAAGGCGTCCTGCAGCAGCTCGACGTCCTCGATCTCGCGGTCGAGGATTATCTCGCGCGGCGGCAGCTGCTCGCCGTAGTACTGCGAGACGAACGCCGCCAGCACCTCGGCCGGGCTGTCGCTGCCGTTGGTCTTGGGGAAGAAGGCGCGCGTGCCCAGGTTGCGGCCATCGCGGAACGCAAGCAGCAGCACGCAGGCGTGGGTGCCCTGCATCGCGCAGGCCAGCAGGTCCATGTCGGCGACCTGCCCCTCGACGTACTGCCGCGCCTGCAGGGTGCGGATCATCGCGACCTGGTCGCGCAGGCGCGCGGCTTCCTCGAAGTCCAGGCGCTCGCTGGCCGCTTCCATCGCGCGGTTGAGTTCGCCGCTGAGCTCGTCGCTGCGGCCTTCGAGGAACAGCGTCACCCGGCGCACCGACTCGGCGTACTCGCGCGCCTGCACCAGGCCCACGCAGGGCGCGGTGCAACGGCCGATCTGGTACTGCAGGCAGGGCCGCGAACGGTTGCGGAACACGCTGTCCTCGCAGCTGCGCAGCTTGAACAGCTTGTGCACCAGGTTCAGGGTCTCGCGCACCGCCACCACGCTCGGATACGGGCCGAAGTAGCGCCCGGGGATGCTGCGCGCGCCGCGATGCAGGCCGATCCGCGGCCACGGTTCCTGGGTGAGCAGCACGTACGGGTAGCTCTTGTCGTCGCGCAGCAGCACGTTGTAGCGCGGCTTGAGCGACTTGATCAGCTGGTTCTCCAGCAGCAGCGCCTCGGCCTCGCTGCGAGTCACGGTGACGTCCATGCGCGCAACCTGCGCCAGCATCGCCATCGTCCGCGCGTTCTTCGGCGCGTTGCTGAAATAGCTGGCCACGCGCTTCTTCAGCGCGCCGGCCTTGCCGACGTACAGCACGCTGTCGTCGGCGGCGAACATGCGGTACACACCCGGCGCGGTGCTCAGGCCGCGGACGAATTCCTTGCCGTCGAAGGGGGGCTGCGGGGTGCTCATGCAGGACAGAGATTGAGGGCTGCGGCGGGCTTGCTCAAGGCCGGTGCACCGATGCCGCGGTCGCAACGTGCGATCTTCCCGAACCGGGCCGCATCAGATTCGTCATCCCGGCCGCGGGCATGGACCGAAGTTTGTCATCCCGAACGGAGCGGGGAATCCGGGGTCTGCCCGTGCACTGGAGCACGGACGCTGCAGCGGCGATGGCCGAACGCAGCCCCCCGTCATTCCCCGATCGGCACGTGGCGCAGCGCGCCGTTGCGGGTATCCAGGCGCAGCACCGCATGGGCGTCGGTATCGGCAATCCAGACCACGCGGTCGGCGATCGCCAGGCCCGACGGGGAGTGCAGGCGCTGCGGCAGTTCGAACGTGGCCAGTTCGCCGCCGCCCAGGCGCAGGGTGCGCAGGACATCGTTGCCGCTGTCGGCGATCCAGAGCACCGGCGCGTCCGGGTCCAGCGCAATCGCCTGCGGCTGCTGCAGCCGCGCCTCCACGCGCGCGCCGTCGGCGTTGCCGAAGTTCCACGTGTCCTGGCCGAGCAACGTGGTGACCTGCCCGCTGCGCGCGTTGACGCTGCGGATCGCCGAGCCCGCCGCATCGCAGGCGTACAGCACCTGCTGCACCGTCGCCAGCCCGACCGGTTCGGCGAAGTTCGCCCGGCTGCCGCTGCCGTCGGACACGCCCAGCGCGCCGGAACCGGCGAGCAGGCGCAGCTCCCGCTTGCCCAGGTTGTAGGTCCAGATCCGGTTGTCACCGGCGGTGGCGATGTGCATCGCCTCGGCGCTGAGCGCGATGGCGCGCGGCTGGTCCAGCGCGACGGCCCGCGGATCGGTGATCACGCCTTCGACCGGCTCGCCGGGCCGGCCGGCCCCGCAGATCGTGTCGATGTCGCCGCTGCGCAGCTGGATCCGGCGCACGGAATGGTTGCCGGTGTCGGCGACGTAGAGCATGTCGCGCTGCAGGCAGATGCCTTGCGGACGGTTGAACGCGGACAGCTCCATCGGTCCGTCGATGAAACCGGGACCGCCGCTGCCGAACTGGCGCAGCACGCGGCCGCCGTGGTCGCATTCGAGGATGCGGTGGTGGCCGCTGTCGGCCACGTACAGGTAGTTGGCGTCGACTGCGATGCCGACCGGGAAGCGCAGCGGCAGCATCGGCTCGCGCATCGAACGCAGTTCGATCGGCGCGGCGTTGCGCGAGCGCGGCACGATCGCGTCGTTGAGCGAAGTGACCGCGGCATCGAGCTCGCGCACCTGGCCGTCGCCGACCCAGCGTTCACGGATGTTGCCCTCGCCGTCGATCAGCACCACGGTCGGCCACGACTCGATGCCATAGTGCTGCCACAGCGCCCAGTCGGGATCGTGGGCGATCGGGAAGTCGAGCTTCTGCCGCGACAGCCGCTTGGCAACGCGGCGCGCATCGCGCTCATGGTCGAAGCGCGGCACGTGCACGGCCACCACGTTGAGCCGCTCGCCGTGGCGCGCGCGCAGGTGGGCCAGGTCGTTGAGGCGCTGCTGCGACCATGCCGAGCCGGCGTTGACGAACGCCAGCGCACACACCTTTCCGCGCAGCTGGGCCATGCGCAGCGGCTCGGCGAGGTTCAGCCATTCCAGCGACTGCGGAAATTCGGGAGCGATGCTGACGTCCATGGGCGTGTCACGGTTCCCCTGTGCCGGACCGGGATTATGCGTCATCGGCCGCGCAGTCGCGCCACCGCGGCTCGAGCGGCCTCGTCCACCTGCGTCCAGACCTGTTCGAAGTGTTCGTCGCCACCGGTATAGGGGTCGGGAATCGGGCCTTCGAGCCCCGCCCATTCCATGAACAGCGCGCTGCGTGCGCGGCCGGAATCCGGCGCCAGCGCCTGCACGTCGCGCAGGTTGGCGTGGTCGGCGCACAACAGCCAGTCGAAATCCTCGAAGTCGGCCTTGCCGAGCTGCCGCGCCCGCAGGCCGCCGATGTCGACGCCGTGGCGGTGCGCCGTGGCGATCGCGCGGCGATCGGGCGGCTGGCCGACGTGCCAGTCGCCGGTGCCGGCCGAATCGACCTCGACCTGGCCATCGAACCCGGCCTCGCGCAGCCGTGCGCGCAGCGCGCCTTCGGCCATCGGCGAGCGGCAGATGTTGCCCAGGCAGACCACCAGCAGGCGCTGCGGCTCAGGCACGGCGCGCCTCCTGGATGTGGCGTTCGGCGCGGGCGAGGTCATCGGGCGTGTCGACGCCCGACGGGAACGGCTCCGGCGTCAGCGCCACCGCGATGCGATGGCCGGCTTCGAGCGCGCGCAGCTGTTCCAGCGACTCGACCTGCTCCAGTCGGCCCGGCGGCATCTTCGCGAACCTTCGCAGGAAGCCGGCGCGGTAGCCGTAGATGCCGATGTGCCGCAGCCACGGCCCGCCTTCGGGCATGCGGTCGCGGGCGCGGGCGAAGGCGTCGCGCGGCCATGGGATCGGCGCGCGCGAGAAATACAGCGCGTGGCCGTCGTCGCTGCGCACCAGCTTGACCACGTTGGGGTCGAGCAGTTCGCCGACGTCGGTGATGGCCGCGGCCAGCGTGCTCATCGGCGCCTGCGACGCGGCCAGCGTCGCCGCGACCGCGTCGATGCCCGCCGCCGGCGCGAACGGCTCGTCACCCTGCAGGTTGACCACGATCGTGTCGTCGCTCCAGCCGGCGATGTCGGCGCACTCGGCCAGCCGGTCGGTGCCCGAGGCGTGGGATCTCGCGGTAAGCGCGACCTGCACGCCGCTGCCGGCCAACGCCTGCACGATGCGTTCGTCGTCGGCCGCAACCCACACTTCGCGCGCACCGGCCGCGAGCGCGCGCCGCGCGACGTGCAGCACCAGCGGCTCGCCGGCCAGCAGCCGCAGCGGCTTGCCCGGCAGGCGCGAGGCGTCGAAACGGGCGGGAATGGCGACGACGAAATCGGGCGTGGGCATGAGCCGATTCTAGCGGGCCTGCCCGGCGCGCGAATCGCCTTGCAGGAGCGGCTTCAGCCGCGAGCCTTTGCTGTTGCCCCTCCCCCTGCGACGGCAGGGGGAGGCTGGGAGGGGGTGCCCACGGTTCGCGCTGATCTCCAAGACACCCCTCCCCAACCCGTCCGGCCATCGAGCACAGCTCGATGTCGTTCGTCAGGCCGCGAGCCAAAGGCTCGCAAGCGGCCCTCCTCACCCCCTGCCTTCGCAGGGAGGGAGCTGAAAGCTCGCGGCTTCCGCCACTCCTACATGGGCGGGTTGTGCGCGCGGGGTGTTTCCGGGTCCGCTTCGGGCGCGGATTCCGGCAGCGGCAACGCGACTTCATCGAACTCGTCGACTTCCGGCTGCGCGAAACCGCCGCGCTCGGCCACCTCGTCGATGACGTGATCCGTCACCCGCTCGGCCGCCTGGCCAGCCAGCCGCGAGGGGTCGGCGACCTCCTCGATGCGCTTGCCGTCGAGATCCGGGCCAAAGACGTAGACCAGGTCCGACACGGTCGGCCAGCCCATCTGCGGCGCGGCCCACCAGTACAGCGCAACCACGACCACGACCGCCAGCACGAGCTTGATCGCCACGCCGACCAGCTTGTACGCCGCGTACAGCGCCAGCGGCACCAGCAGCAGCGCGAGCCAGCTCATGCGGCCCGGCCCATGCCGTCGACCAGGGGCGCCAGCGACGGATCGAGGGCGATGCGGTCGTCGAACACGAAGCAGCGGCCCTCGTAGCCCTGCCCGCCGACCTGCTCGAAATAGCCGAGGATGCCGCCATCGAGCTGCAGCACGTTGTCCATGCCGCCGGCCCGCAGCCACAGCGCGGCCTTCTCGCAGCGGATGCCGCCGGTGCAGAAGCTGACCACGGTCGCGTCGGCCAACGCCTCGCGGTGCGGTGCGAGCGCCTCGGGCAGTTCGGTGAAGTTGTCGATCGGCAGCGCCAGCGCACCCGCGAAGGTGCCGTGCGCGACTTCCTCGCGGTTGCGCGTGTCGAGCAACACGACGCGCTTGCCGGCGTCGTCGTGGCCCTGGGCGATCCAGCGCGCCAGTTCGGTCGGCGCCACGGCCGGCGCGCGGCCGCTCAGCGGCGAGGCGTCCTCGCGGCGGAAGCTGATGATCTCCGGCTTGACCTTCACCTTCAGCCTCGCGAACGGCTGCGCGGTGCTGCGGCTGTATTTCACCTGCAGGCCGGCGAACCGCGGGTCGACGCGCAGCGGCGCCAGGAAATCCTCGACGGCGCCATCGTCGCCGGCCAGGAACAGGTTGATGCCCTCGCCCGCCACCAGCACGGTCCCCAGCAGCGCACCGGCTTCCGCGCACCTGCGCAGGCGCCCGGCCAGGGCGTCCGGATCGTCGATGGCGGCGAAGTGGTAGGCGGCGATATTGGTGACCATGGGCGCATTCTACGGAATGCGTCCCTCAACCCGTCAGAATCCGCCCCCCACCGTAGGATGGGTAGAGCGCAGCGAAACCCATCATTGCGCGATTCCGATACACGGGTGATGGGGCCACGCGGGAAGAACAATGGGTTTCGCCTTCGCCTCTACCCATCCTACGGCGCATATTTCGGGAGGGCGCCTACACTAGGCGCCGGCAAACGCTCCCCCGGATCGCATGGCAACCAATTCCACCATCTACAAGGCCGAGCTGCAGCTCAGCGACATGGACCGGCACTACTACGCCACTCATGCGCTGACCCTGGCCCAGGATCCGTCCGAGACGCAGGAGCGGCTGATGGTCCGGCTGCTGGCGTTCGCGCTGCATGCCGACGACACGCTGGAGTTCGGCCGCGGCCTGTCCAGCGACGACGAGCCCGACCTGTGGCGCAAGTCGCTCAGCGGCGAGATCGAGCTGTGGATCGACCTCGGCCAGCCGGATGAGTCGCGCATCCGCAAAGCCTGCAGCCGCGCGCGCGAGGTGGTGGTGGTCAACTACGGCGGCCGCAGCGCCGACATCTGGTGGGAGAAGAACCGCGCCGCGCTCTCGCGCCTGGACAACCTCACCGTACTCGACATCGGCAGTTCGACCGTCTCCGCGCTGGGGGCGATGGCCAATCGCACGATGCGGCTGCAGGGCATGGTGCAGGACGGCCAGCTCGAACTCTATGGCGAAGGCACGTCACTGACGATCGAATCCAGCGCGCGCATGGCGCCGGCCGGACGGGCGCACTGACGCGATGGCGGAGGCATTCGATGTCGTGGTGATCGGCGCCGGCGCGGCCGGGTTGATGTGCGCGATCACCGCGGGGCGGCGCGGCCGGCGGGTGCTCGTCATCGAACACGCCAACAAGCCCGGCAAGAAGATTTTGATGTCCGGCGGCGGGCGCTGCAATTTCACCAACACCGGCACCATGCCGGAGAACTTCCTCTCCGCCAACCCGCACTACTGCAAGTCGGCGCTGGCGCGTTACACGCCGGCGGACTTCATCGCGATGGTCGAACGCCACGGCATCGCGTATCACGAGAAGGAGCTCGGCCAGCTGTTCTGCGACGAGTCCTCGAAGCAGGTCGTACGCATGCTGCTGGACGAGTGCGAGGCGGCCGGCGTGCGCGTTGAGATCGGCTGCAGCGTGGAGCACGTGCGGCAGGCCGAAGGCGGCGGTTTCGCGCTGCGCACTTCGCGCGGGAAGTTCACCGCCGCGTCGCTGGTGGTCGCCAGCGGCGGACTGTCGATTCCGAGCATGGGCGCCAGCGGCTTCGGCTACCGGCTCGCGCAGCAGTTCGGCCACGCGGTGCTGCCCACGCGCGCCGGACTGGTGCCGCTGACCCTAAGCGGCACGCACCTGGAGCGCCTGGAAGGACTGAGCGGCGTGTCACTGCCGGTCGAGGCCAGCTGTAACGGCGCGTCGTTCCGCAACGCCATGCTCGTCACCCATCGCGGGCTGAGCGGGCCGTCGATCCTGCAGGTTTCCTCGTACTGGCAGCCCGGCGACGCGCTGAAGCTGGACCTGCTGCCCGCGCTCGACGCGGAAGCCTTCCTGCGCGAACAGCGCCAGGCACGGCCGGACGCGGAGCTCAAGACGGTGCTGTCGGAACAGCTGCCCAAGCGCTTCGCGCAGCGTCTGTGCGAAGCGTGGCTGCCGAACCGTCCGATGCGCCAGTTCAACGAGCGCGAACTGCACGACATCGCCACGCAGCTGCACCACTGGCCGATCACCGCCAGCGGCACCGAGGGCTACCGCACCGCGGAGGTCACGCTGGGTGGCGTGGACACCCGCGAGCTGTCGTCCGCCACGATGGAGTCCAGGCGCGTGCCCGGCCTGTACTTCATCGGCGAGGTGGTCGACGTCACCGGCTGGCTCGGCGGCTACAACTTCCAGTGGGCCTGGGCTTCGGGCCACGCCGCGGGGGAAGTCGCGTGAGCGGGCTCGCCGTGGTCGGCGGCGGACCGGCCGGGCTGATGGCGGCGGAGGTCGCGCGCGCGGCCGGCGTGGAGGTCGACCTGTTCGACGCCAGGGGCTCGGTCGGGCGCAAGTTCCTGATCGCCGGCAAGGGCGGGCTCAACCTCACGCATTCCGAACCGATGCCGATGTTCGTGCAGCGTTACCGCGAACGCGAAGGCGAAATCACGGACTGGCTGCGTGATTTCGATGCCGACGCGCTGCGCGAATGGGCGCGCGGCCTGGGCGTGGACACGTTCGTCGGCACTTCCGGGCGCGTATTTCCCACCGACCTGAAAGCCGCACCGCTGCTGCGCGGCTGGGTGCGGCGGCTGCGCGACCACGGCGTGCGCTTCCACGTGCACCATCGCTGGCTCGGCTGGGACGACAGCACGACATCGGCGGAACACCGCGGGAGCGGCGGAAGCCGCGACCATTCCGCGCTGCGCTTCGCCACGCCCGATGGCGAACGCACGGTGCGCGCCGATGCCGTCGTGTTCGCGCTCGGCGGCGGCAGCTGGCCCCAGCTCGGTTCCGACGGCGCATGGCAGGACGTGCTGCGCGAACGCGGCGTGGACGTCGCGCCGCTACAGCCGTCGAACTGCGGCTTCGACATCGGCTGGAGTGAGCACTTCGCCGGGCGCCACGCCGGCACACCGCTCAAACCGGTGATCGCGCACTGGCGAGACGCAACGGGCGTCAAACACGCGCAGCAGGGCGAATGCGTGGTCACGCAAACCGGCATCGAGGGCAGCCTGGTCTACGCCCTCTCCGCCGAACTGCGCGACGCCATCGCGCGCCACGGCAGCGCCCTGCTCCACCTCGACCTCGCACCGGGCCGCGAGCAGGCGCGTCTGCGCGATGCGCTGGCGAAACCGCGCGCCGGCCGCAGCCTGAGCGAACACATTCGCCGCCAGGCCGGGCTGTCCGGCGCGAAATCCGGACTCCTGCGCGAAACGCTCGATCGCCAGGCGATGGACGACCCGGCCACGCTAGCAGCGACCATCAAGCGCCTGCCGCTGGTGCTGAAGTCCGCGCGGCCGATCGACGAGGCGATCAGCAGCGCCGGCGGCGTCCGGCTCGAGGCGCTCGACGCCGCACTGATGCTGGCGTCCGGCGCGCACGCGGTTCCTGCCGGCACGTTCTTCGCCGGCGAGATGCTCGACTGGGAAGCACCGACCGGCGGCTACCTGCTCACTGCCTGCTTTTCCAGCGGCAGGCGCGCGGGGGAAGGTGCTGTGGCGTGGCTGGCGCGCCGCGACGGTGCCTGAGCTTTCATCCACGCCTGCCGAATGAAAGGCACGGGCGCGCCACGCACTCAGAGTGTGCGCATGCTCGTGAACCCCCGACGTCGCCCACTCAGCGGATCGACGAACGACAACCCGCGCGCCAGCAGCTTCAACGGCCGCGAAAAATCGTCTATGACCATGGTCTCCGATAGCGTCGGATAGACATCGTCGTTGAGGATCGGCGCGCCGAGCGCGGCCATGTGCACGCGCAGCTGGTGCTTGCGTCCGGTCACCGGCCGCAGCCGGTAATGCCAGGCATCGGTGCGGCGCTCGATGACGTCGATGAGCGTCTCGCTGTTGGCCTCGCCATCAGCCTCGCGCATGCGGAAAAACGGCTCGCCGCGGACGAGCCGCGAACGGCGGGCGCATGGGAACTCGAGCTCCGGCAATGCCGGCGCCAGCGCCTCGTAGGCCTTGTCGATGGCGCGCTCGCGGAACAGCGCCTGGTAGCGCGCACGCGTTTCGCGTCGTGCGGATAACAGCACCAGCCCGGCGGTGGCGCGGTCGATGCGGTGCAGGGGTACCAGGTCGGCGTTCCCGGTGGCACGCCGTAGGCGCGCGAGCAAGGTTTCTGCCACGTATCGCCCGGCCGGCACCACCGGCAGGAAGTGCGGCTTGTCGACCACCACCAGGTCGGCGTCGGCATGCAGCACGGTTTCACGGAACGGGATCGGCGCCTCGCCGGGCACTTCGCGGAAGTAGCGCAGCTCCATGCCGACGCGGTACGGGTGCACCGCCTCCAGCGGTTTGCCGTCGCGATCCTGCACGCGGCCGCGTGCGAAGCGGTCACGCCACTGCTCGCGCGTGACCGCGGGGAAGCGCGCGCACAATCCGTCGATGAGCGTCGGCCAGTCGCCGGGCGGAAGCTG
>NZ_JBHRYA010000003.1:689619-820453 GCF_042648865.1 Luteimonas soli
GCCCGTCGTCCATCGTCGACCCAACCCTGGTCAGCTGCGCCCGGCGCATGCCGGCCCGTGGTTCACTTCTTCGGTGCGGCGCGGTATTCAGCCATCGCGCACAGGGCGACGTCGGTCGCAGAAGCCGCCGGAAGCCCCTGCCCGCTCAGCGCGAGCACCTTCACCACTTCCGCGTCGCCTTCCATGACTTTCGCGATGGCCAGGTAACCGGTCTTGAGCGTGCCGCAGAAGGCGTTGCCCGGCGCTTCGGTGGGCGGCGTTTCCTCGACCACGTGGCGCAGTTCCACCTGCTTGCGCGGTTCGATCATCATCGCGTCGGCGAATCGCGCGCCGGCGGTGTACTGGTCGTCCCCGTTGACCAGCGCCACCCGTTCGGTGGTGAACGTCGCGCCGTTCGCACCGACGACCTCGCCATCGGCGATGGTCAATGCGCCGGTGGCCGATTCGGCGACCGGGTTGCTGGCGTCGAAATCGCCGAGTACCACCGCCTGCAGCGTTGGCGGCGCGGCGCGCTCGACCGGCGCGCTGGCCGGATCGTGCTGCGGGATGGCCGGTGGCGCCGGCGCGGTGTTTGCCGCGGGCTGGGCGGGGGGCGTCGCGGGCCGGTCCCGTGAGCAGCCGGCGGCAAGCAGGACGGGCATGGCGAGCATCGACAACGCAACGCGACGGCAGGAACTGGAAAAATGCATGGATCTCGATCCCCGGAACACGACGGTCAACAACCCGTCATCTTAAACTTGGAATGTTCACCTGGCGTTAGCCCGGCGGCGATTGCGACGCGCAGGCGGGCGCCCCGGATCGGAGACGGCGCGCCAGCGGATGAAGCCGCCGACTGTGCCAGAACGCCGGCGCAGCCCACACCGGGGCCAACCCGGGCTTGCCGCGGGGCGCTCAATGGTGCAGCAGCCATACCGGCAGCGCGACCAGTCCGAGCAGGAACACGATCGCCACCAGCGTCAGCAGCACGCGCAGCGGCTGCTGGCGGACGATGTCGGCGAAGGTTTCGGCGGTGCCGTCACGCAGCGCCTGTTCGCGCTCGGCGCGGACACGGGCCTGGCGCTGCTTCTGGTAGTCGGCCATCAGCCGCTTGGCCTCGGCGACCTTGGCGTTGTCCTCCACCCAGATGCCACCATGGGAGATGCCCCAGCGGCTGGGCCGGGTTTCATAGAACGCGATCCCGCCCGTCTCCAGGAAGGCACGCACGTCGTCGGCCTCGTCGTCGGACACGTGGCGCAGGTTCAAGAGCAGTTTGGCCATGCGCCATTCTATAGCGCCGCATGGGCCGGACGCCGCGCACGTGCCTTCCGGGATGGCCACTGCCAGCCCCGGCGCATCGCCAACTGGCAGCCGGGATCAGGAAGTCAACCGCTCGGGACCGGCATCGGGCACCACCTTTTCCGGCTGGCCACCAGGCGCCATCCCCGGGTCGCCGCCGCCGGCCACGACCTGGAGCTGCTTCCAGGCCTGCGCGTCGCGGTCGAAGACCGTTACCCGGTTGCGTCCTTCGCGCTTGGAGCGATACAGCGCCTTGTCGGCGTGCGAGAGCAGCTTGGCCAGGTCATAACCCGACAGCGAGGACGACGTCACGCCGAAGCTCGCAGTGACCAGGAACCTGTGGCCGCTGGGTTGGGCGTCGATGCTGGCGATGCGCACGCGGCAGTCCTCGGCCACGCGCTTTGCCCCGCGCAGGTCGCAACCCGACAGCAGGATCGCGAACTCCTCGCCGCCCAGGCGGCCCAGGTGGTCCACGCGCCGGCAGAACGTGCGGCAGTGTTCGGCCACTTTCTTCAGGGCCCAGTCGCCGGTGTCGTGGCCGAAACGATCGTTGATCGACTTGAAGTGGTCCAGGTCGAACATCACCAGCGCCACGTCCTCGCCGGCCCTGGCCGCCTGCCCGAGCGTCTGCAGCGACTGCTGCGTGAAATGATGGCGGTTGCACAGGCCGGTCAGCGCGTCGGTCTCGGCCATGCGCCGCAGCGACACCTGCACGCGCTTGGTCTTGAAGGCCCAGTAGCCGACCGAACCGACCAGCACGACCAGCAGCAGGATCAACAGGCGCGAAGACTGCGCCTTCTGTTCGCTGACGCGGTGCTGCAGCTGCAGGACCTCGTTCTTCTTGTTGAGAAGTTCGATCTCCTTCCCTTGCTGGAACGACTGGGCCCTGACGATCTGGTAGGCCATTTCGCGCGCGGCAACATCTTCCCTGTAACCCCGCTCGGCTGACGCATACTTCTTGTACAAATCCAGCGCGGCTGCCGGGTCGCCCTCCTGCTCGGTAATGTCGAACAATGTCTTGTAGGCGACCACCAGCGGGAGCGAATCGACCAGGCCGCCATTGAGGGCAATCGCGGCTTCCGCGTGCTTCCTGGCTGCCGAAGTGTCCCCAAGCATCAGTTTCATCTCGGCCAGCAGCGAGTGGACCTCGCCGATCAGCCGCTGGTACCCGGTGGATTCGATTTCGCCCAAATGGTCTTCGAGCAGCCTTGCCGCTTCCTGCGTGCGTCCCTCGTTGCGCCATTTCCGAGCCAGGTAGATGCGCGAGAACCCCGCCAGGGTTTCATCGCCGATCTGCTCGCACTGCCGCAACGCACCGACGGCCTCCTCATCGGGGAAGGGCCCGCCCAGATGCAGGGACGACTCGACCAGCAGGTTCCTGGCGATGCACCTGTTCCGGTCATTGGCGCCGTCATCAAGGACTTGCCGCGCGTAGCGACGACCGAGTTCGTACTCGCCCACCTGGTTGTAGAGAATCCCGGAAGCCACCAATCCATGGTGCCTGGTATCACGATCCTTGATGCCTGCAGATGACGCTATCGTCTCTTCCGCCGCCATGAGCCCTTCGCGGAATTCCCGGGTGATGGCGTATGCGTTCGCCAGCATGGCGCCCGACCGGTAGCGAATATCATCGCTTGCCGCCCCGGCATGGAGTTCCTTGAACTTGCCGATGGCCCCTCGCATGTCCCCCATGCGCACCATCTGGTACGCATGCATGAACTCCAGCTCATCACGCTGCTGCTTGGTTGCGGAGTCGGCCAGGCCATCAAGATCGGTGAGTATCTGCTGGAACTTCGCAGGGTCTGAAGTCCGTATGGCATCAGCTTCGCGAAGCTTCGAGTCGAACGCGACCGACGCGGACGCAGGCGCCCAGAACGACCATGCAAGAATGGCGCCTGCGAGCAAGCCGTGAATACATTTATTCATGACGCCTCC
This sequence comes from Luteimonas soli, assembly GCF_042648865.1. Classification (NCBI taxonomy): domain Bacteria; kingdom Pseudomonadati; phylum Pseudomonadota; class Gammaproteobacteria; order Lysobacterales; family Lysobacteraceae; genus Luteimonas; species Luteimonas soli. The sequence continues at coordinate 692,830 of NZ_JBHRYA010000003.1, forward strand.
CCGGCCGATTCCCCGACCGACCTGCTAGCCGTCCTTGTCCGGCTGTTCTTCCGGCTCGCGATCATGATCCCCGTCATCATCCCGCTTGTCCGGTTCCCTGAGTGGCTCCTGTTCGTCAGGCGTCGAGATCATGCAGTAAATCGCAGATCGCCCATCCAACAATCGGCCCAGCGCCGGGCCATCTCCAGCCAGCAACGCGCTTCGCTGGGCTTCGTCGACTTCCAGCCGGGCAATTTCGTCAGCCTGCATGTCCCGGCACGCAATCGCCGGCTTGCCGCCGAGCATTTCCAGGAACCGAATCGAATCCGACACATATCCCCCTGTCTTGGAGTTGGCAATCAACTGCGGGCTGCTTGCAGTACACGTCGTTCAAACGGGAAACCTTCTCAAGCATTTCATCGTTGCGTTGCATCTTCATCGCTGGCGGTATCAGCAGCGTCGTCTGCATGCCCTGCCCGGCATCGGCCAGCTGCGACAGCGGAATCCATTCCATGCGCGGTGTCGCAACCGGAAGCGTGGCAGCTTCGTACAAGGCCACGACGTGCTCCATCGGATAATCCTCGGCCAGTCGTTCGACCAGCAGGCGGCGATGGGCCGGCCCAGTACTGAAACGTCTCACCGAGCGATCTCCGGCCACGCCTACCTGCCACAGCACCAGGTAGGCCGACGGATCGATGCGGCGGTGGTAGAACATGAACTGGCTGGCTTCGTAGTGCTGGCAACCGACCTCGCCCGGGTCGATGCCGAGATCGGCGTACAGGCAATCTTCCGCCGAGACGCCGGGCTCCATGTGCGCATCGAAGCCTTCGGCACGCGCCTGTGCGATGGCCTTGTGCGGAACGCGGGCGAACACGCCCGGATGGCCGTAGAAGGCGCCGCAGACGCGGCGGCCGGCGCGGACCTCGGCGAGCATCGCCGCGATCATCTCGCGATAGGTGTCGTGGCGGGACTTGCCTTCGGCGTAACAGGGTTGGAGGCTGCGCACGTCGGGGTGCATCTGCTGCAGCCACAATTCGACGATCGGGTCGGAGACGGCGCCGAACACGACGTCTGCCTGCTCGATGGTGGCTCGCGCGCGCGGGCCGATATGGGCGCCGAGCATCATGCCCACGCCCACACAGGACAAGCTTCCCTTCCCTGCCGCCATGCCGATTTCCCCGATACAGCACTGCCGAATCTAGCAGGTCGCCGGAGGTGCCGCAAAAACGGTGCCGCGCCGGGCCGACCAATGCTCGCGTTCCAGTTGCCAGCGCAAGGGAGCCGGGCCGTCAACTGCTTCCGGCACGGGCTCGAAGCCCAGCTTGCGCATCAGGCCCGCTGCGAGACCATTATCGGGGGCGTGACGGGTCCAGAGCCGGCGCTGCGCGGTCGCGGCGAAGACGACGTCGGCCAGCGCTGCGATGGCTTCGGTGGCATGGCCACGGCCTTGCGCGCGGGCGGCCAGCAACACGCCGACTTCGGCCGAACCGGGTTCGTCCGGATCCGGCAGCCAGGCCATCAGCCCGAGCGCATCGCCGCCCTCACGCGACACGAGGATCCAGCAGCGTGACCGCGGCGGCTCGATGACCTGTCGCCGGAGCACCAAGCCGAATGCGCGCAACGCAGCCTCGCGCGACAACGGCGGGGCGACATGGCGCATCACGCGATGGTCGGTGTACAGCCGGCAATACAGGTCTTCGTCGGAAGGCTCCAGCGGCCGCAGGTGCAGGCGTGGCGTGTACAGGTCGCCCGCCACTTCAGCGCTTTTCGTTGATCGCGCGCCGCAGGTTCGCTCTAGCGCGCGCGTCGTAACGCTCGTGAAAAAAGTCGCTGAGGTAGATCCGCGGCCTGCCCAGCAGCGCCTTGAGGAAGCGGCGGCGATTGAGCCGGAACAGCCAGGCCGGGACGGCACCGCGGTACTCGGTGGCGATGCCGCGGTCGTAGGCGTCGAACACGGCCGGCTCCGCGCCGAGGATCGCCATGTCGCAATCGAGGAAATGGCGGGTGTCGTCGGCAATGGCATCGTCGCCGAAGTCGTCGGGCGAGAACTGCCCGTGGCGCGCGGTGAGTTCGATCAGTCCGGCGACGCGCGACGCATCGACGGAGTTCGCAGGCAGCCACTTCGCGATCTCGGAAACGGCAAGTTCCGCCGAGCGCGTTTCGTTGTCGCTGCGACCAGCCTCGTAGATGGCGTCGTGGTAAAGCACCGCGAGGAAAGTTTCCGCCGGCTGCGTCCAGCCCGGCCCGGCGGCCACGTCGGCGTGGTGGCGCAGCACTTCACGCACGTGGTTGAAGTCGTGGTACGCCCGCGGCGGTTGGGCGTAGGCGGCCTCCAGCGCTGCGAACTGCTCTTCGGGAAGCTTGACTGGCGGGACCGGGGGCATGGCGGCGGATGGGCGGTGCTGGTCGTTCGTGGCGGCCATCTTACGGCGGCCATCGATGGCAGGGGGCTCCCGCGGCAATCGGGGGCGAATCCGCCTGCGGCGCTCGAATGAAGCCGCCCTTCAGCCCGATGGCGTAGCATGGCCGGCGTTATCCGCTGTTTCGCGCGCCTCGTCCGACAATCGCGTCGCCGTCTCGCTCCCCTCCTCCGCGTCTGCATCCCCGCTTCCGGGGTGCGAGCCCTTCCGGGAGCGCCCATGCCGGGCTACGACACCCATACCCGCACGCTGCGCCTCGGTGGCCTCGACTACCGGATCCGCTCGCTCGCCGACCTGCAGCAGTTCGCCGACCCCGACAACCACGCACAGCTGCTGGGCATCTCGTCGGCGCAGTGGAGCCTGTTCGGCCACATCTGGCCTGCCGGGCGCCTGCTGGCCGAGGCCATGGCCACGCACGACATCGCCGGCAAGCGCATCCTCGAACTCGGTTGCGGGCTGGGGCTTGCGAGCCTGGTGCTGCGGCGCCGGGGCGCGGACGTGGTCGCCAGCGATTACCACCCGCTGGCGGAAACCTTCCTCGCCTACAACGCTGCGCTCAACGAACTCCCGGCCGTGCCCTACCGCACGCTGCGCTGGGACACGCCGAACGACAGCCTCGGCCGCTTCGACCTGATCATCGGCAGCGACATCCTCTACGAACGCGACCACGCCGAACGCCTGTCCGCACTGCTGCCCCGGCACGCGCAGCGCACCTGCGAAGTGCTGATCACCGACCCCGGCCGCGGCAACAGCGCGCCGTTCACCCGTGCGCTTGCCGCGCAGGATTTCGTACTCGTCGAACGGCGCTGCCGCATGGACGAAGGCGACACGCCGCCGTTCCGCGGCCGCCTGCTCAGCTACGCGCGCACCGAAGTCGCTGCCGGAGTGATGCCGTGACGCTGGCCGCGGCCCAGGCCGGGAAGTGCACGAAAGGCATCGACCCCACGGTGTCTTGCGGGAACTGCGACGCGGTGTGCTGCCGCCTGACCGTGGTGTTGATGCCGGAAGACCGCGTCCCTCGGCACCTGACCACCCGCACCGGCCACGGGCTGGAAGTCATGGCGCGTGACGAGGAAGGCTGGTGCGTCGCCGTCGACCAGAACCGCATGTGCTGCTCGATCTACGAACAGCGCCCCGCGGTGTGCCGCAAGTTCGCGATGGGCAGCGAGTACTGCCGCGACGAACGCAGGATTTACCGCGAACAGATGCAGCGCGGCATTCCGCTGACGCTTCGCGACGAATAACGCCGCAGTAACGATGCAGCGCGCACAGTGAACCGGCCTGCCCCCCGCCCGGCCGGCATGTTTCCGCAACCAGCCCACGGCATCCAAGAGCAGGCAACCAGAATGGTCAATCCGAAACCCGACGCCAGGACGCGCATCCGCAGGAGCACGCGGGACGGTGCGGACGGCGGTGCGCAAGGACGCCTGACCAGCGACCGGATCTCCGCGGATCTGGCGGATTTCCAGAAGGCAGGCGGGCAGGTCGAGGTCCTCGGTGTGACCCGGGTACTGAAGAAGCTGGGCGAGAGCGCCGCCGAAAGCGCCGACGAAGAAACGGACCAGCCGGCAAGCTGACGGGCGCGCTTTTCGGCGGGCTTCAGGCCTTGCGCAGGAAGCAGGTTTTCAACACCAGCCCCTTGATCCGGTCGGAGTTGCCTTCGATATGCTCCGCATCGTCCTCGACCAGGCGGATGCCGCGGATCACGGTGCCCTGCTTCAGCGGGATCGATGAACCCTTGACCTTCAGGTCCTTGATCACCACCACGTTGTCGCCATCGGCAAGGACGTTGCCGTTGCAGTCGCGCGCCTGCGGGCCCGCCCCGCCCGCCTGCACATCGGCCGCGGCCGGCCATTCAAAGGCGCAATCCGCGCAGACGAAGTCGTCGCCATCGGGATAGGTGTTTTCGCCGGCGCACTGCGGGCAGGCGGGAATGTCGCTCATCGACGTCGCTCGGGCGGCGGGTGGCCGGCAATTATAGGTTTACGCGCCCCGCTCGCTGCGCCGCCGCCTTGCCTCGTCCGGGTCAAGGCCCGGATTGCGCTCGCGCCAGGCTGCCAGCTCCGCCTCGTAGAACGCCAGTTCCTCGGCGTAGATGTCGAACACGCAGCGATCGCAGCCGCTCTCGCAGCAATCGAACGCGAGCGGCTTTTCCGGCGGGACCGGCGGGACATCGGGGAGCATGGCGGCAGGCATTCAGCGGTTGGGTGCAGTCTAGGGCCGTGAAGCGATGAAGCTGGCTGCGTCAGCCCCATGGGACGGCGGGACAGTCACGCACGCCTCAGCGCAGCTGGCTGTCCTTGCTGCCACGGCGGTTGTAGCCGCTGGCCGACGCTTCGTTCTCCGCGTCGCGCGCCTGCTGGCAGTCCACGCACAGGCGCACGCCGGGCACGGCCTTGCGCCGCGCCTCGGGGATTTCCGTATCGCACTCCTCGCAGTGGCTCAGGCCCGGCCCCTGCGGGAGCTGGCTGCGCACTCGCTTGATCGCGTCCTTGACGGTCGCGTCGATCTGGTCCTGGACGGCGCCGTCGCCTGCCCAACCGGTTGCCATGTCCGACTCCTGAGTCGTCGATCGTGTGATGGAACACACGATATCGAGGCTACGATGAACGATGTCAAGCCGGCCGGCCCCATCCGGCGACGACGCCCGCGGGCACCGGTCTCGGCGCAAATGACAGAATGATTACAATGCTGGCCCGTCGTGCCCGCGCCTGACGGCGCATCCGCGGATATCGACCGATCGCCCTGGCAGCCCGAAAGGCCGCGATCGCGATGGGCAGCGGATACCGCAACAGGAGATTCGATTGCGATCCTTCGGCCGTGTTTCCGGCTTCCTCGGCAACTCTCGGGTCCTGCTCGGCATCTACGCCCTCCTGCTGCTGGCGGGCATGGTCGCCAGCTACGCGCTGTCGTGGCGTCGCAACGGCTGGCCGGAGGACATCGCCAGCGTCTTCGGCCTGCTGGCGCCGTCGGCCGCGGAGGCACTGCTGTTCTGGTGCATCGGGTCGCTGCTCATCGGCAGACGCGGCCTGCGCAGGCATCCGCTGCGCACGACATTGTTCGCAGCCACCACGCTCGTGTTCAGCGTACTGATGCCGGCGCAGTGCTACGCGCTGCTGTACTCCAACTCGTTCATCAGCGTCCTGGCGCTGGAGAACGTGGCATCGGCGCACCTCTCGGCCGACATCCGGCAGCCGCTGCTGATCGCGGCCGCGATCGTGGCGTCGGTTGTGCTGGTGGTCCTGTGCCGGTTTGGAACACCACGCGATCGCCCCTCCCGGCCCTGGCGGCGATACGCGACGGCGTCGTTCGCCGTCGTATGCGCGATGACCGCATTCACCGCCAACCGGGCCTCGCCCGTTGCCGACGGCGCTGGCGGCCTGCAGCCGGGGCAGTCGCCGGTCACGGCGCTGCTGCTGACCAGCTGGCAGAAGTGGCAGCTGTACCACTACGACGCCATGTCCGGGGGGAGCGTGGACGACGATGCGCCCTACCCCTACCTCAAAGACTGGGTGAACCGCGAACCGCTGCCGTTCGCCGGCAAGCCACCCGTCGCACAGCCAAACGTCATCGTGCTGTTCATCGAGGGCATGTCCGCCCGCACGCTGGAACCCTACGGCAGTACCTATCCTGGCCTGACGCCCAACCTGCAGGCGCTGGCCCGGGACACGATGGTGGTCGACAACTACTACAACCACACCGCCGCGACGTACCGAGGACTGCAGGGGCAGATGACCTCGGGTTTTCCGCGCTACGGCGGTTCGGAGGGCGGCCAGGGCTGGCTGGAGGGCCGCAACGCCGACAGCTATGCCAAGCGCTCGTACTCGAGCCTGTCAGGCGTCCTCGGCAAGGCCGGTTACCACACCGTCTTCTTCGCTCCGCACCCGTCGGTGAGCGCGCTCAACGACCTGATCGCCATGCTCGGCTTCGACGAACTCTACAACCGCGAGCGCAGCGTGAAAGCGCTACTGGGCAATGACCCGGTGCAGCCGTTCATCCGCAACGCGCTGACCGACCACGACCTTTTCCTCGCCCTGCGCCGTTACCTGGAAAGGAACAATGGCAAGCAGCCGCTATTCATCGGCCTGTACAACATCGGCACGCACGCCTTCATGGACGTCGACGGGCACGGCGAGAAGTACGGCGACGGCAGCAATCACTCGCTCAACACGATCCACAACCTGGATGCACAGTTCGGGCGCTTCTACCGCTGGTTCGCCCGGTCACGCTACGCTGACAACACGCTGCTGGTCTTCACCAGCGACCACGCGCACTACCCCGAACCGACCTACGTGCAGGCCGCCCGCGACGAGCACGCCGGTGACGACGAGTACGACCCCTACTTCGTCGACCGCATCCCGATGTTCGTGCGCGCGCCCTGGCTGGAAATGCCACCGCGCTTCGACGCGCACGACCGCACTTCACTGGGCCTGGCGCCGACCGTGCTGAGCCTGCTGGGGATCGACCGCGCGCGCAACAGCTTCATCGGGCAGTCGATCTTCCGGCCGTACGACAGGGGCGATCCCGGCCTGCGCATCGCACCGCTCGGGCCGTCGGTGTATGCGATCCACGACGGCCACGTCTACGCGCCGGGCAAGATCCCCACCGCGATGGCAGCGCGCTATGAACATGAAGTCGCCCGCGCGCGCCAGTACCATGCGCTGGAAAGCGAAGGTCGCATTTTCCCGGCGCGTGGAGCCGGCCAGTCGGGCGCACCGGCCGCTGCCGTTTTTCCGGCACCGGCGAAATAGCGATCGCGAAAGACAACTGCGCTGCCGGGCTATCGGAGCCTGTGCGACGCCGGTCACACCTTGCCGGCCGCGGCATCGCAGCGCACGGACGATGCGCCAGACGCACGCATTACGCTACGATCACCGCCGACGGCAACTCCGTCGACACCCCACAGCCCGGATTCGATCGATGACCCGACTGCTCCTGCTCTGCGCCCTGGCGGCGTTTTCCATCGCACCGGCCATGGCCGGGAGTTTTGCCGGCAGTTCGGCCGGCGCCTCGTCAGCGGGCTCTTCGGCGTCGTCTGGCAGCACGTCCGGCGACGACAAGGTGGTGCTGCAGGCGCGCGACGACGCGGCCGGGTTCGTCGCCAGCGACGGCCGCATCCGCGGCGCGATGCTGGAAGCCGCGCTGCGCCACCTGCGCGAGGGCAGCCTGGCCGCACGCCAGGCCAGCGACATGGAACTCGCGCGCGCCATCCTGGCGCAGTAAGTCGTGGCGCCCTCGGCGCCTGTTCGACCACCGTTGCGATCGCGCCGCCCACGATGGCTGGCCGCGTGCCTGCTTGCCTGCGCGCTGCCTTCACAGGCGGCGCTGCAGCTGCAACTGGCGGAGGACGCCCTGACGCCGGCGCAGGCCGAGGCCGCGCGGCAAATCCTCGATGACGCGACGCGGCGCCTGCCGGCGGCCTGGATCGAGTCGATCGACGGCCCGATCACCGTACAGTGGACCAACGACCTGCCGGACACCGTCCACGGCCGCGCGCGCGGCGACACGCTGCACCTGCGCCGCGCCCTGCTCGACGACTGGATCGCTCGCCCGGCAGGCGCCGCCGACGACGACCCCGCCACGCGCGCGACGCTGGCGGCCGTCGTCCACGAACTCGCCCACGTCCACGACCGTTCGCCGCGCGGGGGGCTGTCGCGCGATCCGCGCCTGCTCGACCTGGCCGGCTGGCAGGTCGGCCCGCTTCGGTTCGGCCTGCGGTTGTCGAACAACGCTTTCACCGACCGCAGCCCGGATCCATACGAACTCGACAGCCCGGCCGAGTTCGTCGCGGTGAACCTGGAGTACTTCGTCCTTGATCCGGCGTATGCCTGCCGCCGGCCGGCGCTGCATCGCTATTTCGCCGCGCATTTCGGCGCCGCCCCGCCACACCCGGAGTGCGCGCCCGGCCTGCCCTACCTGCTCCCGGACGCCGGCGACGGCCAGGCGTTGCTGCTCGAACTCGATCCGGCGCGCGTCCAGTCCGTCGACTACCTGCTGGCCGAGGGCAACGACCAGGCCATGAGCCGCTGGGGCCACAGCATGCTGCGGCTGGTGGTCTGCGCGCCCGGACGCCCGCGCGGCCCGGACTGCCGCCTCGACCTGCAGTACCACCTCGTCCTGTCGTTCCGCGCCTTCGTCGACGACGTGCAGGTCTCGAGTTGGCGCGGACTGACCGGCTCGTACCCATCGCGCCTGTACCTGCTGCCGCTGCAGCAGGTCGTGGACGAGTACACCAAGGTCGAATTGCGCGGCCTGCAGTCGATCCCGCTGCGGCTGGACGATGCGGAGATCGCCGGCCTGCTGGAACGCGCTGCGCGCGTGCACTGGAGCTATGACGGCCGCTACCGCTTCATCACCAACAACTGCGCGGTGGAAACCTGGAAGCTGCTGCACGACGGCGTGCCGCGACTGGCCGAAGCGGGCCTTTCCAGCATCACGCCGACCGGGCTGCTGCGCCGGCTCGGGCGCGCCGGCGTCGCCGACTCCGCCGTGCTCGACGACCCGGCCAACGCGCGGCGCCAGGGCTACTATTTCGCGCCGGCCAGCGCGCATTACCAGGCGATGTTCGAGGTGGCTGGCGATACCCTGCAGCTGCCGTCCGAAGACGTGCATGACTGGCTCGAACTCGCGCCCGCCGAACGTTTGCCCTGGCTCGAACGCGGCGACCTGCGCGCCAGTGCCGCGCTGCTGCTGCTGGAAGAAGCCGCGCTGCGACGCGAGGAACTGCTCGCGCGCGACGAACTCAAGCGATTGCTGCTCGGCCGCCACGCGAAAGACGACGCCAACAGCGCGGACATGCGCGAGCGCCTGGATGCCGTGCTGGCGCTGGAAGGACAGCTCAGCCGGCCGGCCGAGCTGCTGTCCTCGGGCTACGGTCTTCCCGAGCGCGCCGAGCGCGAAGCCTTGGCGGCGCAGGGCACGCAGCAGGCGCAGCGACTGCGCGAGCAGGGCCAGCGCCTGCATCGCGACGCGCGCGCAATGCTGCCACGGCGGCAGCGCGAGGCGCTGGCGGCGATCGAGGCGAATATTGCCCTGCTCGGCGCGCGGCTGCGTCGATTGCATCGCGAAAGCGGCGGCCTTGACCTCGACCACCTCTCCGACCTGCCCCGGTAGAAAGCCGTCGGGGACGTGGCCCCGACCTGCAAGTCCCGGAGCGCCCCCAGCGCAGCAGCGCGCCGCTCGAATCGATTCGGCATCCCGGATTCCCCGCCGTGATCGGATGACGGTTGCCCCGGGCACCCGCGAACAATTCCCGGTCCGCCGCCCGTCAATGTCGCACCCGCGCGGCTATGATGGCCTGGTTGCAACCAGGGGGCGTGACCTGCAATGGCGCGGGCCAACGGCAATCCACCACACGACGACAGCGGGGCACCGCGCAGCGTCAGCCGACCCCACCGTCCGCTGTATCGCACGGTGTATCCGTTCCGCATCCTGGGCATGGGGCTGTCCTCGCTGCCGGTGGGCGTGGTGCTGGCGCAGCAGCAAGCCGGTGCCATGGCGTGGGCACTACTGCTGTTCAGCGGGCTCCTGTGGCCGCACCTGGCGCTTTGGCGCTCGCGCCGCAGCCGCAACCCCGAGCGCACCGAGCGGGCGAACCTGCTGGTCGATTCGGCCATCGCCGCACTGTGGGTGCCGCTGATGCACTTCAACCTGCTGCCCAGCGCACTGATCCTCACCCTGGCCACGGTCGACAAGATCAACACCGGCATCCGCGGCCTGTGGCAGCGGTCGCTGCCGGGGATGGCGGGTGCAATCGTGCTGGGAGGCCTGCTCACCGGATTCGCGTTCGCGCCGGAGACCAGCATGCCGGTGATCATCGCGTGCATGCCGATCCTGCTGATCCACACCGTGGCCGTCAGCCTCAACGGCTATCGCCTCGTGCGCCGCGTGCACTACCAGAACCGACGCCTGGACGAGCTCAGCCGCACCGATCCGCTGACCGGCCTGGACAATCGCCGCCAGTGGGAAGAGCACGCGCAGCACGTGCTGGAGCGGCAACGCACGGGACGGGGTCCGGCGACGCTGGTCATGGTCGACCTCGACAGCTTCAAGGCCGTCAACGACGAGCGCGGACACGCGGCCGGCGACGATGTCCTGCGCAGCGTCGCGGCGGTACTGCGCGAGTGCATCGGCGACCGCGGCCGCGCCGTGCGCTACGGCGGCGACGAGTTTGCGGCAGCGCTGGAGGTCGACGAGCCGCAGGCGCTGGAGATCGCCGAATCCATTCGCAGGCGGGTGGGCGAACTGTCGTTCGTCGCCGCGCCGGCCCTGCGCTGCACGGTGAGCCTGGGCGTCGCCAGCGCCAGCCCGGGGATGTCGCTGCGCCGCTGGATGGCCGCCGCCGATTCGGCACTGTACGACGCCAAGGACCAGGGCCGTGACCGCGTGGCTACGCCGGGCCGCAATCCGCACGCCGCGGCGACCGACAGGGCCCGCGCCGCGGCGCGCTGAGGCGCGGCTCAGGCATCGAGCTCCGGGTAATGGCGGAAGATGCCGTCCTCGTTGAACGGCTGCCGCCGCGGCGATGCGAGGTAGGCGGCCATGTTGCGCCGTTCGCCGATGCGGCCGGCCAGTTCGAGCACTTTGGGAATGTCGCGGCCGAGCGCATCCATCGCATTGGGAAAGGCATAGCGCAGCCCCTCCACCAGTTGGAACAGCGACAGGTCCGCATACGACAGGCGCGCGCCGACCAGATGCGCCGCCCCGGTGGGGTTGCGTTCCAGCACCGACTCGAACCAGCCGAGGTACCTGGGCATCCGCTTTTCACGGAATACGCGCGCGCGTCGCACCGCTTCCTCCTTCTGGTTGCAGTACCAGTCACCGACATCCAGCGGATGGTGCGTGTCGTGCGCCTCGGCGACCACGTCGGCGATCGTCAGCTGCAACTGGTGCGTCCACAGCGCCGCGTTCGCGTCGCAGGCCACCAGCCCGAGCCGGGGACCGAGGTACTGCAGGATCGCCGCCACCTGCGCGACGACGAGCTTGCCGTTGACCAGCACCGGCGGCGCGAACGGCGGATGCACCGCGCCGGGCGCGTCCAGCAGCGCCTGCACCGCTTCCAGCCCGCCTTCCGCCTCGTCCCTGCCGACATCGACGTATGCAGCGCCCGCCTCCTCGAGCGCCAGGCGCACGAACTCCCCGCGCCCCTGGATCCCGGGCCAGTAATAAAGCCGATAAATCATGCTGATCCTCCCTGATTGAACAATCATGATGCACTGTCGCGGCATGCACCGCAGACCGGGCCTGTCTGCCCGCGCCAGTGAATTACGCGAATCGATGCAATTGCCGGCCCATGTCGATCCCGACCCCGCTCGTTCGTCGCCACTGCAAAACGTTCTCGATCGACGCGATTCCAGCCCATCACTCCCCAAGAATCCGGAGCCCGCATGCCACCTGCCCTGTCCGCCCCCGAGTCCCGCGACCTGCTCCTCTACGCCCACCCGTTCTCCTCGTACTGCCAGAAAGTGCTGGTGGCGCTGTACGAGAACGGCACGCCGTTCGAATGGCGCCTGCTGTCGGAGGAGCACCCGCAGGTGCTGGCCGACTTCGCCGCGCTGTGGCCGCTCAAACGCTTCCCGGTGCTGGTCGACGCCGGCCGCGCCATTCCCGAGGCCAGCATCATCATCGAGCACCTGTCCCTGCACCATCCCGGGCCGGTGCCGCTGCTGCCCGCCGACCCGCGCGCCGCGCTCGAGGTACGCGGCATGGACCGGTTCTTCGACAACTACGTCTCCACCCCGCAGCAAAAGGTGGTGTTCGACAGCCTGCGACCGGAGGCCGAGCGCGACGCGCGCGGCGTCGCCGATGCGCGCGCGATGCTCGACACTGCCTATGCCTGGCTCGACCGGCACATGGCCGGGCGCGAATGGGCGGCCGGCGACGGTTTCAGCCTCGCCGACTGCGGCGCCGCGCCATTCCTGTTCTACGCCGACTGGACGCACCGCATCGACCCGGCGTTCGGCAACGTGGTCGCCTATCGCAAGCGGCTGCTGGCACGCCCGTCGTTCGCGCGCGCGGTCGACGAGGCGCGTCCCTACCGCAGATTCTTCCCGCTCGGCGCGCCGGACCGCGACTGACGTCAGCCGCCCGGCGCCTTCGCTTCGGAGATCAGCGTCGGGATCAGCTCCGACACCGTCGGATGGATCGGCACCGTGCGCTGCAGCTGCGTGGCGGTGGCGCCCACGGTCATCATGTCGATGATGCCGTGGATCGCCTCGTCGCCCTCGATGCCGAGGATGGCGGCGCCGAGGATCTCCTTCGATTCGGCATCGATGACGATCTTCATGAATCCCTGCGTCTCGTCCCTTTCCACCGCGCGCCCGACCCGCGGCATCGGTCGCTTGCCGACCAGGTACGGCCGGCCGCGCTTGCGCGCTTCTGTTTCACCGATGCCGACACGGCCCAGCGGCGGATCGATGTAGAGCGCGTAGCCACTGATGCGCTCGCTGAGCTTGCGATGCCCGCCGTCGAGCAGATTGGCGGCGACGATCTCGAAGTCGTTGTATGCGGTATGCGTGAACGCGCCGCGGCCGTTGCAGTCGCCCAGCGCCCAGATGCCCGGCGCGCTGGTGCGCAGTTCGTCATCGACGACGATGTAACCGCGTTCGTCCACGTCCACGCCGGCCTTGTCCAGCCCGAGGTCGGCGGTGTTGGGCACGCGGCCCACCGCCACCAGCACGTGGCTGCACGCGATCGTGTCGCCGTCGAGCGTTGCCGTGATCAAGTCCCCATCGCGCGCGAACGCGATCTCGCCGACACCGGTGCGGATGTCGACGCCCTCTCCTTCGAGGATGTCGCGCACCGCCGCCGACACATCCTCGTCCTCACGACCGATCACGCGCGGCCCCTTTTCCACCACGGTCACTTCCGCGCCGAAACGCCGGTGCATCTGTGCGTATTCCAGGCCGATGTAGCTGCCGCCGACGATCAACAGGTGTTCCGGCACCCGGTCCAGTTCGAGGATCGAGGTGTTGCTCAGCCAGGGGATCGTGTCCAGCCCGGGAATGTCCGGCGTGGATGCGCGCCCGCCGACATTGAGGAAGACCTGCGGCGCGGACATCCGCTCGTCGCCGACGCGCAGCGTGCCGGGATCCTCGAACCGGGCGTGGCCCTCGACCACCGTGCAGCCGTCCATGCCGTCCAGCCACTCGCGCACGCCACGGCGCGCGTTGGCGATGACGGTGTCGGCGCGCGACTTCACCTTCGCCATGTCGATGCGGACCTCGCCTTCGAGCAGCACGCCAAACTCGGCCGCACGGCGCGCCACATGCGCGGCCCGCGCGCTGGCGACCAGGGTCTTGGTCGGCATGCAGCCGGTGTTGACGCAGGTGCCGCCGAACAGCTTGCGTTCGACCAGCGCGACCGACTTGCCTGCCTGCGTCAGCCGTCCGGCCAGCGGCGGGCCCGCTTGCCCTGCGCCGATGATGATCGCGTCGAAGCGGCACGCTTCTTTCACGTGGCCACCATCGCGACGGGCGGCGCGCCGCCGATCCACGCCCGGAAAAGGTGAACGGCCATTCCGGCTCTCCTCGCAGGGAATCCAGCGCCCGACTCTAGACCCTTCGGCGACGCGGGAACGTCACGCGGTCGTCGCGTCCGTGCGATCCGGTCACAATGACCCACCTTCCAACGGATCTGCCTGCGCGTGACCGATGCCACCGACGCCTCCCGCATCTGGGTCGATGCCGACGCCTGTCCCGGCGTGATCAAGGACATCCTGTTCCGCGCCGCCGAACGCACGCGGGTGCGGGTGACCCTGGTCGCCAACCAGTGGCTGCGCACGCCGCCCTCGCGCTTCATCGACGCCATCCAGGTACCGGGCGGCTTCGACGTGGCCGACAGCGCGATCGTCGAACGCGTCCGCGCCGGCGACCTGGTCGTCACCCAGGACATCCCGCTGGCCGCGCGCGTGATCGAGCGCGGCGCGGCGGCGCTCAACCCGCGCGGCGAACGTTACACCCCCGACAACATGGCCGAGCGGCTGTCGATGCGCGATTTCATGGAGGAACTGCGCGGCGCCGGCGTCCAGACCGGCGGCCCCGCGACACTGCACGCGCGCGACCGGCAGGCCTTCGCCAGCCAGCTCGACCGCTGGCTGGTGGCGCGACCCGCAAGCGGCTGACGGCGCCGGGCGTTCTCCGCGACCCCGTACAATGGGGGGCCATCCCGTACCGAGGCAGCTCATTGGCCAAGCCCAACTATTCGTTCGAGAAGCGGCAGCGCGAGATTGCCAAAAAGAAGAAGCAGGATGAGAAGGACGCGCGCAAACGCGAAGCGCGCGAGGCCGCCAAGGCCGCGAAGTCCGACGAACCCGCGTCCGTCGAGCCTGCGGAACAGCCGGACGCCGACTGAATCCAGCCTGCCGCCCCGACGCGGCGATGCATGCCTGCAGGCAGTGCAAGGCGTGACCGGACCGCCGCGGAGGGGGTGTATAACCAGCCCATCCACCGGAGCCCCGCCATGAAGTCACCGTCGAAAGCCCTCCTCGCGACCATCGCCGCCACGCTCGCACTGGCCGCGCCCGCGTTCGCCGCGCTCAAGCCCGGCACGCCCGCACCCGACTTCAGCGCCCCGGCCTACCTGGCCGGCGAGCCGTTCACCTTCAAGCTGGCCGAAGCGCTGGAGAAGGGCCCGGTGGTGGTCTACTTCTTCCCCGCCGCGCACACGCCCGGCTGCAACCTGGAGGCCGCGTTGTTCTCGCAGGCGATCGACAAGTTCAAGGCCCGCCACGCCACCGTGATCGGCGTGACCGCCGGCAACACCGACGAGCTGGCCGACTTCTCGAAGGAAACCGAGCACTGCGGCGGCAAGTTTCCTGTCGCCGCCGACGAAGGCGCGAAAATCGCCGCGCAGTACGACGCGGTGCTGGAAGGCAGGCCCGGGTGGTCCAACCGCACCTCCTACGTGATCTCGCCGGCGGGTGAGATCGTGCATGCCTATACCGAATCGAACCCCAACCACCACGTGGCCGAGACGCTCGCGGCCCTGGATGCCCTCGCCAACTGACGGCCGGGCCGGCCACAGTGCCGCCAGAACCCTGCAGGATGCCGCACGTTCGCTGATTTTCTGCGGAAATAACCTCCTGTTAATGGGTTTTCGGGTAGTATTCCTGCACTTCCCGTCCACACATTACGCCGCGCACGTGCGGGGCGTATGCGCGCGTCCCGCGCCAGCCGGACGAGGAACTCCACCCGGCAGCCCACCCGCCCAGGACGTTGCCTCATCCCGTTGCCAGCGCCAGCGCTGCAACGGCGAACCGCCTGCAAGGAGATTCCATGCCCCGCAAGTCCAACAGCACCTCGCACCTGTCTGCACGCCCGAGCAAGGCCAAGGACGTCGGCCGCAACCTGACCAGCGAAACCATCGCCGCCGACCTCTCCGCCTTCCGCAAGCAGGGCGGCCGCATCGAAGTCCTGGGGAACACCCCGCTCAGCGCGACGAACGTCACCGCGTTCCGGTCCAAGACCGACGCGCAGCGCAAGACGACCACGACGCCGGCAGCGGCCGCCCCTGCCGCCAAGCCGGCACGCAAGGCCGCGACACAGCGCTGACCGCTCCGGCAGCTTGAAGTACCCGAACGCCGCAGCTGCGGCGTTCTTTTTTTGGGGCTCCCTCCAAGTCGAGGAGAGTCGAGAACCAGGCGCACGGTCCGTACGCAGGCATCGGAAGCCGCGGCTTCTTCGTCGGCGAACGAAGATCAAGAGCCGTCGGGGGCGTAACCCCGACCTGCGCGACTTCAACAGAACCGTAGATGTCTGCGCCAAGGCGAAGCCATGTCCTGGGGCGGCCGTAGGTCGGGGTTACGCCCCCGACGGCTCTTGATTTCCTGCTTCTGGAAAATGGCAGGAGTCTTCCGACCCCCGACACCAGCCCGGTGCGGGCCCCTTGCCCCGCCAGCTCACCCGGCACTTGACATCCCCCAAGTGTATTGTTGTAGTAATACACATGGACGCAACCCTGCTGCACATCCAGCCCGCCGCGCCGCAGCCCATCTATCGGCAGATCGCCGAGCAGATCCGCCGCCTGGTGGCCGGCGGCCAGCTGGTGGCGGGCGCGGCCCTGCCCTCGGTGCGCGAAGTCGCGGCCGTGCACGCCATCAACCCGATGACCGTCTCCAAGGCCTACAGCCAGCTGGAGGCCGAAGGCGTACTCGAACGCCAGCGCGGCAAGGGCATGGCCGTGGCCGCGCGGGCCGTGCCCGGCGACGCCGCCGTGCAGCGCTGGACCCTGCTCGACCCGAGCCTGGACGCCGTGGCCCGGCAGGCACGCGAACTCGAGCTCGCGCCGGACGAGGTGCTCGCCCGCCTCGGCCAACGCATGCGACAGAAATGACCCGGAGAACCTGATGAACGCAAGCATCGACACACTGGCCATGCAGCACCCCACCGCCGCCGACCGCGCCCCGCCGCATGCCGGCATCGACACGACGGCCGCGCCAATGGCCGCCAGCGGCCTGGACAAGCGGTACGACGGCCAGCCCGCGCTCGACCAGGTGTCGCTGCGGCTCGAACCGGGCACGGTGCTCGGCCTGATCGGCCGCAACGGCGCCGGCAAGACCACCCTGATCCGCGCACTGCTGGGCCTGATCGAAACAGACGCCGGCAGTGCCAGCATCTGGGGCCACCCGGCCCTGCAGATGGGCGACGAGTGCAAGGCACGGCTGTCGTACGTGCCGCAGCAACCCGAGGCCCTGGCCTGGCTGAAGGTGGACGACATGCTCGATTTCATCGGCCGCTTCTATCCGCGCTGGGACGCCGCCTTCGTCGACGCCACGCTCGACCGCTGGGAGCTGCCGCGCAACCGGATGCTGGCCAAGCTGTCGCCCGGCGAACGCCAGCGCGTGGCCATCATCCGCGCGCTGGCGCCGCAGCCGGAGCTGCTGGTGCTCGACGAGCCCGCCGCCGCGCTCGACCCGGTCGCGCGCCGCGAGCTGCTGCGCGAGATCGCCCTTCGCGCCGGTGAATCCGGCACCACGGTGCTGTTCTCCACCCACATCGTGTCCGACCTCGAACGCGTCGCCTCGCACGTGGCCTTCATGCACCAGGGCCGGCTGCTGCTGCACAGCGAACTCGACAGCCTGAAGGAGCGCCACCTGCGCCTGCACGTGCCGCCGGCCGCCGCCGACCAGCTGGTCGGCCCGGTGCCGGGCGAAGTCGCCCGCCGCCCGCATCCCTATGGCGGCCACAGCGTGGTGATCGTGCGCGAGGAAGGCGCGGCATGGCCGATGCTGGCGCACGCACCGGGCGTGCAGCGCGAAGTGCTGTCGCTGGAGGACCTGTTCGTGGAGGTGGCCGGATGAACGCCGCAGCGTCGAACGCGACGGCATCCAGCCACGCCTGGCCACTGTCCCTGCAACGCAGCCTGGCAATGCTCCGCGCCTGCGCCCCGCGGCCGGCGGTACGCGTGCTGTGCCTGGTCGCAGTGGCGCTGCTGGTGACAGGCGCCATCCTGATCGCGGTGTACGCGCCCCGTCCCGAGCGCGGCGTGATCGGAGCGGTGACCCTGGTTTCGTTCGCCATCACCGCGCCCTGGGCGGTGTGGTGCTCGCGCCTGTTGCTGCTGCGGATGGAAGCGCAGGCCTGGCGCATGCCGGCGCTGCCCGCGGCGATTCCGGTTGCGCTGTTGCACGTGTTGCTCGCCACGGTGGCGGCCCCTGCCGTACTGCTGGTGCTGATGGCCGGCGCGGAGCCGGTGTTTACGGCGTCCTGCCTGATGCTGGCCGCCATGGCCGCCCTGTTCGCGGCGATGCTGCCGCGCTGGTTCTACCTCGCCATGTGCTTCGCCCCGTTTGCCTGGCTGGTCCTGAGTTCGCTTGCCATCCGCATCTGGGGACTGGACGCGCTGAAGGTGGACGTCTCGACGCTGTTCGCACCCTGGCAATTGCCCTGGCTCGCCGTGATTGCGACGCTGGCGGCCGCCTGGCGGTGGCGCGCGATCGTCCGCGGTGCCGGCACGCCCCGCTCGCCCTGGCGCCAGCCGGCGGTGCTTGCGTCGTACGCCAGCGTCTGGCCGGGCGCCGCCGGTGCACCGGATGCCGGCCAGTGGCAAGCCTGGATGCTCGACTGGTTGTGGCCAGCCGGCCAGGCCAGTCACGCCGGCCCCGAGCGGCCACTGCGCGCGATGCGGACGATCCTCGGCACGCCGTTCGCGCCGCTCACCCGTGGGCAGGCGGCCACGCAGCTTGGGTTCGGCGTGCTCGCCATGGCCGCGCTCGCCCTGATGGCCAGCACCGACATGGACCACGAAAAGCTGCGCAGCGTGGTCAACGGCGGGCTCGCCGGAGGCCTGGGCGGCGGCGGCATGGTGCTGGTCGGCATGTACGGCTGGCGCCTGGAACAACTGCGCCAGCGTCCGGCCGGCGAGATGGCCGAGTTCGCCCTGCTGCCCGGCTGGGGCGACGCCGCACAGGCTCGCCGCACCCTGCTGCTCGCGATTGCCCGCCCGATGGCGCTTGCCGCGACATGGGCGACGGTCATCCTGGCGGCGCTGTGCGTGGCAATCGGCGTCGGGGTCGCAGGCATGGCCTGGCTGCTGGTGGCCGTCGTCGGACTGTGCCTGCTGGCCATGCTCGCCTGCCTGCGCCCGCTGTCCGGCCAGGCGATGCTGCCGCTGTGGATGTTCGCCCTGATCGCGATCGCGATGGCGATGCTGGTCGCGACCACGCTGGTGGCGACGCGGCCGGACTGGTCCGCAGCAGCCGCCGACTGGCTGGCCGGTGGCTGGCTCGGGCTCTGCCTCGCCTGCGGCACCGGCCTGGCACAGGCGTGGCGGCGCTACCGTGCGCGGCCGCATCCGTTCGTGCTGGATTGATCCACGCGGCCCGCGCAGCGCGACCACGACCGACTGCCCAACGGCCCTGGTTTTGACGGACCAGCGGCCTGCTAGCTCCCGGCTCAGCCCTTGCCGGCGTCCCCGCCGTGCGCCAGCGCGAAATCGATCGCCGCGCACACCGCCGCGATCTGCGCCGCGTTGCACTGCTCGGGCGTGGCGCGGGGGCTGTCGGGATAGACCTCGGTGGTCGTGGTGTAGCGGGCGCCGGTGATGCCCGCGCACAGGCCGAGCCGGCCGACGTCGTATTCGATGACGCCCGGCGCCACCACGGGCGAGCCGATGATCCGGCCATCGGCGTCGGCCGGGGCGATGTGGGTTACCTTCGCCACCGCATCGATGACCGCCTGCTGGAACGCACGCTGCGGGTTGGCGCTGTCGTCGACCAGGTAGAAGCCGTCCGGGATCTCGCCCGGCTCGTACGGCTGGCCGTCGCGCGCGGCCAGCGCCGGACGGAACTCCGACTCGTCGCTGTCGGTGGTTTCGTGCAGGTCGACGTGCACCAGGAAACGACCGCGCAGCGGCTCCACCAGCTGCATGAGCGCCGCCGATTCGCGCGCCGGGCTGTCGGCGTGGAACGAACGGTTCGGATCGATCGCGTCGGGATTCCAGCGATGGATGCGCTCATAGGCCCAGGGGCTCACGCATGGCGCCACCAGCAGGTTCGCCTTGCCTGCATAGTCCGCGCCGTGGCGATCGGCGAACAGCAGCGCGCCGTGCACGCCGCTGGTCTCGTAGCCGTGCACGCCGCCGGTCACCAGTACGCACGGCAGCGCGTCGTCCCAGTCGCGGCTGCGGATCGCCAGCAGCGGATAGCCGTCGGGTGCGTACTCCAGCTGGCCGTACTCGAACACGTCGAAACGCCCGCGCAGGCGGTCGATCGCAGCCAGCACGTCGTCCGCGTAACTGCGCCTGCGCGACTGCCGGGACCGCCACAGCGCCCTCTCGGCATCGCCCCACGGCGTTCCCGGCGTTCCGATCGGATCCTGGGCAGTCGTCATCGCGTTGTTCTCCGGCGTTCGAGGGAACGCGCATTATCGCCGCATGCCCCTCGCGGGCGCGTAACGAAGCAACCCCGCGGACAAGAAACGCGCCAGGAATTGCGGTCCGGGCAAACGCGCGGATTCGCCCGATACGCCATCCATCGCGCCAACGTGCTAAAGATGGCGCTTCGGTTCACCGGATGGCAGGCGATGAAACCCTTGGGGAGGGTGTTTTGCGGTCGCCAAGGCGCAGGCATGCGGCGTTCGTGGTGCCTGGCCGGATTGCACGCGATCGCGCTGCTGATGCTGGCACTGGCCTGGCCCGCGGCCGCCAGCGATGGTGCATCCGGCACGCTGCGCGTCGGCGGCGACGCGAACTACCCGCCCTACCAGTTCATCGACGAGGACGGCCGCGCCGACGGTTTCGACATCGCGCTGGCACGCGCGGTGGCCGACGACCTCGGCCTCGAGCCGCGGATCGAACTCGGCGAATGGGACGACACGCTGGACCGGCTGACGCGCGGTGAGCTCGACCTCGTTCCGATGTTCTGGTCGGCCGAGCGCGAACAGCACTACCTGTTCACCCAGCCCTTCCTGATCCGCCACCACGCGCTGTTCGGGCGACGCGGGCAGCCGGAACTGGAATCGCTCGACGAACTGGCGAACGTCCGCGTCGCGGTGCAGCGTGCCGGACTTGCCGCCGAGGCGCTGCGCAAGCAGGCCGGCAGCGGCGTGACATTGCTGGAACTGGACACCGAATCGGGCACCCTGGTCGCGGTGGATCGCGGCGAGGCCGACTATGCCCTCGCACCCACCGGCATCGGCTACTACACGATCAACCGGAACGCGCTCCACGACGTGATCGCGCTGAGCCCGCCGCTGCTCGAACGCAAGTACGTGTTCGCAATGCCGCGCGCGCGCGCCGACCTGGTGCCACGGATCGACGCATCGCTCGAACGCCTGCGCGCCGACGGCGTGCTCAACGACCTGTACGTCGAATGGATCGGCAACCTCAACCCGCACACGAGCCGGCCGTGGCGGATGGTCGCCGCGGGGCTGGCGGCGCTGCTGGTGATCGGCTTCTTCGGCCACCTGTGGTGGCGCAGGTCACGCCCCGCCGCGCCCGGCGACGACGATCCGGCGCTGATCGCCGACCTGCGTGACGCCATCGCCGGTGGCCGCCTCGATTTCATGCTCCAGCCCAAGCTCGACCTGCGCAGCGGGCGCTGGGTGGGCGCCGAACTGCTGGTGCGCTGGAACCATCCGCAGCGCGGGCCGCTGGCACCGGACGAATTCGTGCCGATGGCCGAGCAGGCGCGCGTGATCGGCACGATGAACCTGCACCTGCTGCGCTGCGGCCTGCAGCAGCGCCGGCAGTGGCCGCAGGCCGAGCCGCCGCTGCATCTGTCGGTCAACGTCTCGGCCAACGACCTGGCCGATGCGCAGCTGGTCGACGACATCATCGACGCCTGCGGCCAAGCCGGTACCGGGCTGATGCTGGAGGTCACCGAAACGGACGTGATGCGCGAGCCCGAACGCGTCGCCGAGGCGCTGCCGCGCCTGCGCGAACACGGCATCCGGATCGCCGTGGACGACTTCGGCGCCGGGCATTCGTCACTGGTCAACCTGCGCCGCCTCGCGCCCGACGAACTGAAGATCGACAAGTCGTTCGTGGCCTCGCTGCTCAACTCGCGCTCCGACCAGGCCATCGTCACCGCGATCGTCGGCCTGGCCCACGAACTGGGCGCCACCGTCGCCGCAGAAGGCATCGAGGACGAAGCCACCCAGCGCTGGCTGGCTGACGCCGGCTGCGACGTGGGCCAGGGATTCGGCATCGCCCGGCCGATGACGGCCGGGGAGTTCACGGCGCTGCTGGTCGCTCAACAGGCCGCCAACAACTCTGCCCAGGGAGGGCCTGAACAACAGTCGTCATCCGCGCCTCCGCGGGAATGACGAGCAAACGCGAGTTGTCCAGGCCTTCCCGGACAATGTCCCTGCCCGGTCGACCTGCCGGACACTCCACGCCCGCCGTGTTCCAAGCGGCGCGACAACGAAGCACTCGAAATGCAAACTGCTCGGCAGTTCGCCGCCAACGCATTGCCGTAGGATTCTTGTCGCCTCATCAACCAAGGAAGAAGCACATGGCAACAAGGATCATTGTCACTACGGCAGTTTTCTCTCTCACCCTCTTCGCCTCGTCCGGCGCTCTTGCAGGCGATCTCGCACCGCTCGACAAGGTCCAGTCCCGGACAGCCGATGCGCTGGGCCTGGAGACCGAGGACTTCACCGTCTCCGACCTGGAAAAAGACGGCGTGGCCACGAGATATCGGGTCACCACCAACGACGGCGAGAAGTACAGTTGCTACGTCACGTCGACGTCCGGATTCATCGGATTCATGGCCGGTGGTGCGTCCGTTTCGGACGCCGTATGCAACCAGAAGGGCAAACCCGCCAGGAACGCCCTGCTGGAAGCAGCCGGGCAACTGTAGCGACCGGCGAACGTCCTGCATTCAACCGGAACAAGCCGGCCGATCGGGCCGGCTTGTTCCGTGCTGCCCAGGCGCCGCGTCAGTGCACGCACGCTCCTGACCCGATCCGGCCGATGGCCTATTCGGACTGCGGCGCGGCACTCACCTGGCCGAGGTTCTTCTCTTCCTCGGACGCCTCGCGCACGTCGGCCACTTCCACCGCGAAATGCAGGTTGCGGCCGGCGAGCGGATGGTTGCCGTCGATCTTCACCTGCTCGTCGCCGACTTCCACCACCGTCACCAGCAGCGGGCCATGCGCGGTCTGGGCCTTGAACTGCATGCCCGGCTCGACCGCATCGACGTTCTTGAACGCCTCACGCGGCACGTCCTGCACGAGGCTTTCGTTGCGCACGCCGTAGGCTTCCTCCGGCTTGACGTCGACCTTCAGCGAGTCGCCGGCTTTCCTGCCCGCCAGCGCGTTCTCCAGGCCCGGGACGATGTTGCCCGCGCCGTGCAGGTAGCTCAGCGGCTGCGATTCTGGCGACTTGTCGATCACCTGTCCGGCGTCGTCGGTCAGGGTGTAATGGATGCTGGCAACACGCGATGCGGCGATCTCCATGGGCGATCTCCTTGGAAGAAAATGAATGGGGAAGACTTCAGGCAGGCACCGGCAAACCCACGGTGCTGAAGATGATGAAGTGCTGTCCACGATAACGACTCCCCCACGCGCACGCAAACCGGCGCATGCGCAAGGCGTAGGGAATCCCCGCCGCACCGTCGCTGCGCGAACGCGGCGGGACCGCCCCGATCACGGTCCGCGCCACGGACGGGGCCATCATCGGCGGTTGATCCAGATCATCGAAGCCCCAGTCGCTGCATGCCACCCTGTCGTCGGCGACATCGGAGTCGACTTGGGCAAGAGCATCCACATCGACGTAAACCCGTCGCATGCCGTCGAGATCGACGGCACGCTGGTCGCGCGCCGGCTGGGATTGGAGGTGTCCGAGTTCCGGCGACTGATGGAGCGACGGCAGGTCACGGTGCTGTGCGAACGCGGCACCGGCGAACACGCCGGACTGTACCGCGCCAGCTTCTACCACGACGGCCGTCGCGTACGGCTGGTGGTCGACGGAGATGGCGTACCGGTGTGCAACAGGGACGACCAGCCTGCCAGGGCGTAACCGGCCGGCGTGAATGAAGATGGCTCCGCTACGGCGACGCTTCCACGCCGTGGCGCGACAGGATGGCGCGCACGCGGTCCAGCGGGATCGCCTCCACCGTCTTGCCGTTGCCGTGCACGGTGGTGGCCATGAACAGCGAGTTGTAGACCGCCTCCTCCACCGCTTCCACCGTGGCCTGGAACAGCGCGCTCGCATGGTCGTTGGCGAGCTCCGACGCCGGGTGCGACGCGGCGCCGAAGGCGCGCCGCACCGCGGGCGACGTGGAGAACGCCAGCGCGTAATCACCGCTGCCGTTGGAGGCCGAACTGCCCGTGCGCCCCAGGCCCATCATCGCGCGCGAGGCGATCCGGCCGAGGTTGCGCTCGCCCACCGGCGCATCGGTGGCGATGACGACGATCACCGAGCCGTCGCCGCGGTCGTCGGCCGGCCCATTCGCAGGCGTCCCGTCGTCGACCGCGGGCGTGGCGCCGACCACGTCCTGGAACGCGTAGCGCCCCAGTTCGCGCCCCACCGGCGCGCCGAGCACCTGCAGCACGCCGCCATAGTTGGTCTGTACCAGCACGCCCACCGTCCAGCCGCCGAGCGCAGCCGGCAGCACGCGCGAGGACGTGCCGATGCCGCCCTTCCAGCCGAACGCCTGCGTGCCGGTACCCGCGCCCACGCTGCCCTCCGCGACCGGTCCTGCGTGTGCGTCGTCCAGCGCGCGCCACACGTCTTCGGCGGCGATCGGCCGTGCGCGGATGTCGTTGAGTCCACCGTCGTTGGTCTCGCCCACGACGGGGTTGATCGAGCGCACGTTTTCCATGCCCGGTTGCCGCAGCATCCAGTCGGCCATCGCGTCGGCCGCCTTCCACACGCACAGCGTGCAGGTCAGCAACACGGGCGTTTCCAGTTCGCCCAGTTCCGCAACCTGGGTGGTGCCCACGAACTTGCCGAAACCGTTGCCCACGTGCACCGCAGCCGGCACCCGCGACAGGTAGGCGTTGCCGGCGTGCGGGAAGATCGCGGTGATGCCGGTGCGCACGTTGTCGCCGCGCTTCAAGGTCACCTGCCCCACGCGCACACCTTCGACATCGGTGATTGCATTCAGCCGTCCCGGCGCGAAGATGCCCGGCGCCACACCCAGCTCGCGGGCGCGCACGCGTTCACCGTCGCCCAGCGCACCGGCGGCGTGGGCGAGGGGCGCCGCCGCCAGCAGCAGCGTAAGCAGGCAGGCTGTCGGACGCGGCAGTTTGCGACGCGGATCGTGCATGGGGACTTGACCTTGCGGATGACGGTTCACCGAGTGTACCGGCGCCGGCGGATCGCCACGTCCATGAGCGATCTGCGCGCCGCGTCGACCCCGCCCTCACGCCCGATGGGCAACGGTGGCCGCCCCTTACATGGAGAGCCGCATGCGTATCCACGCGATCGCCCTTTGCCTGCTGTTGGCTGCCGGCTGCAACGCACCCGACGACGAAGCCAATGCTCCGCCCATCGCCGATGCCCCGGCGACGACGCCCGAATCCACGGCCGCCACCGGCGACGAGGGCACCAACATCGTGCCCCCGCGCTTCCAGGGCGACTACGCGGCCGACACGCCCGCCTGCAGCACGCCCGCGCACGAAAGCCGGCTCACCATCGGCGCACGGCGCATCAAGTTCCACGAAAGCTCCGGCACGATCACCGCGGTGGACAGCAACGATGAAGGCGACATCGCCATCACCGCCGAACTCTCCGGTGAAGGCGAAACCCGCCGGGCCACCTACTATTTCAACCTGTCCACCGACGGCCAGACGCTGACCGACACCGACAGCGGCATGAAGCGGCGGCGCTGCTGAGGCAAGGAAGCCTGGCGTGGCCGGCCCGGCCTTCATAGGAGCGGCCGCCGCGAGCTTTTGCATCTGGAAGCTTCCACCAGGGAGTTCGCGGCTTCCGCCGCTCCTGCGCATGCGCACAGGCCGGGCGCACGGACCGTTGTCGTTGCTCATGCGGCGATGCCTCCATCGCCGCATGAGCGAGTTGCGCGAAGGCGCGCTTCAACCGCGCGTTCCCGCCGTCAATCGAGGCCGACGCGCCAGTTCGTTCCCTCACCGCACACGGTGACGCGCAGGCTGCCGTCGGGATTGAGCACGCGGGCGACGACGGTTTCGTCCATCTGCTGGCCGCCGTGGCGCATCCGCAGCGTGCGGGTGATGTCCTGGATGCCGTCATAGCTGCCGTCGGCGTTGTAACGCATGAACTGCATGCGTGCCCGGTATTGGCCGTGGCCTTCGTTTTTCCAGATGCCGGTGCCCGGGCCGCGGGACGTCACCGGGGTTTCGTCGGTGTTGTCGAGCGTGCCGCCGGCATGGAACGAGCCCAGCGCCAGGAACGATGCGATATCCGGCCCGCCTTCGCAGGGGAACAGCTTGACCTCGGTTTGCCACGTGCCAACGATGCGATCGACCCTCGGGTTCGGCCCGTGCATGGGGCCACGACCATGCCCGTGGCCGCCTGCCGCAATGGCGCCCGAGGGCGCGGCGGCCAGTGCCAGCGCGAAGGCAGCGACCAGGGGCTTCGAAGCGTTCATGCGATTCATGTGCATTCTCCTTGGATTGCCGGGACGCCCGGGATCACGCCCCGGACGTTGCCAGCTTCGCGGCGCGCGGCCTGAAATGTCTTTGCGCAAGTCTGAAATCGCATGAAGGCGCCCGCTGCCACCGAGGCCGGCGCGGACATCACCGGCACGCGCCACTACCGCTTCGGCGGCTACCGCGTGGATACGCACGCGCGAGTGCTGCGCGACGCCGACGGCAAGCGGTTGCCGCTGACCGGGCGCGCGTTCGATGCGCTGTGCCACCTGATCGAGCACCGCGACCGCATCGTGGGCAAGGACGAGCTGCTCGCTGCGGTATGGCCCGGGCGCGTGGTGGAAGAGAACAACCTGGCCCAGGCGATCGCCGCGCTGCGGCGGGCGCTGGGCCTCCGCGCGGGCGAGCACCGCGCGGTGGTCACGATTCCCGGGCGCGGCTATCGCTTCGTGGCGGATGTACGCGAGGACGATGACGCCGGGACTGCGGCTGGCACGCCGCCGGCGGCAATCCGCGCCATCGCCGTGCTGCCGTTCCAGCCAACGCTGCCGGACCAGCGTGACGAAGTGCTCGAGTGGGGCCTGGCCGACACGCTCATCACCCAGCTCGGCAGCCATCGGCTTGCGGTGCGGCCGCTGGCGTCGGGGCGCCGGTTTGCCGGACCGGGCCAGGATCCGCTGGCCGCGGGCCGCGAGCTGGCGGCCGATGCGGTGCTCGAAGGCAGCCTGCAGCGGCACGGCGATCGCCTGCACGTGACCGCGCGCCTGTTGCGCGTCGACGATGGCGCCGTGCTCTGGAGCGGCCGCCATGACGAACCTTTGGAGCGCCTGCCCGATATCCAGGACGCGATCGCCCGCGCCATCGCCGCCACGTTGGCGCAGGACACCGGCGCCGGTCTGTCGCGACGCCAGACTGCCAACATCACCGCGTACCGCCTCTACCTGTCAGGCCGCTACTACGTGCGCAAGCAGACGATCAGCGACAACTGGAACGCGATCGCGCTGTTCAAGCAGGCGATCGACCTCGACCCAGCCTACGCGCTCGCCTACGCGGGCCTGGCCGAGGCCTACCGGGTACTGCCGATCAACGGCGACGTCGCGCCGCACTTCGCCTTCCCCCTGGCGCGCGGCGCCGCGCTGCGCGCGCTGGAGATCGACGAACACGTGGCCGAGGCGCGCACCGGGCTGGCGTGGGTGAAGTTCTGGCACGAGTGGGACTGGCCCGGCGCCGAGCGCGAAGCCCGCGCCGCGATCGCGATCAATCCCAACGACGCCGACGCGCACTATGCGCTCGCGCACCTGCTGTACTGCATCGGGCGTCCCACCGAGGCGCTGGAACACGGGCGGCGCGCGCGCGAACTCGACCCGCTTTCGCCGATCCTGGGCACGCTGGAGGCGGCATTCCTGTTCGCGAGCGGCCAGGGCGAACTGGGCCAGCGGCGACTGGACGAAACCCTGGCGATGGCGCCCGACTTCTGGGTCGCCCATTTGAGTCGCGGCGGCGTGTTGCTGCATCGCGGCGACCACGAGGCCGCCATCGAAGCCTTCACAAGCGCGCGCAACCTGTCTGGCGGCAGCCTGCACGCGCTGTCCGCGCTTGGCCACATCCACGGGCGACACGGCCGGCGCGACAAAGCGCGGGCGCTGCTGGGCGAACTACGGACCAGGGGCGCAACGCAGTACGTCCCGGCGACCGCGGTCGCCACCATCCAGATCGGCCTTGGCGAACACGACGCCGCACTGGATTCACTCGAACTCGCCCACGCGCAACGCGACGTGGGCCTGGCCTTCATCCGCCTGCGGCACACCTGGGACGCGCTGCGCAGCGAACCGCGCTTCCGCAGCATCGCCGCCCGCATGGCGCTCGACGCCGACGCCCCCGCCCCGCCCGGCTCGCCGGTGTGCTGAGCAAGCCCGGGACTGCCGGCCTTGTGGGAGCGGCTTCAGCCACACCTGCACGCGGCGGCGCCTGCGGTTACGATGCGGCGCATGTATCGATTCGCCTTCATCGCCCTGCTTTTCCTCGCATCGTCGCTGGCACAGGCTGCGGAGCCCGTTGCCACCGTGCGCGTCGCGTTCGACCGCCACGGCGTCACCGCCACCGAAGCCCACGGATTCGCCGACAAGGCCACCGGGCGCCGCGTCAGCGCCGGCGATCCGGTCCGGGTCGCATCGATCTCCAAGCTCGTCACCGCGATCGGCGTGATGCGGCTGGTGGAGGCCGGCAAGCTCGACCTCGACGCCGACGCGGGCGAACTGCTCGGCTTCCCGCTGCGCAATCCCGCGTTCCCGGACACGCCGATCACGCTGCGCCTGCTGATGTCGCACCGCTCCAGCCTCACCGATGCGGCCGGCTACTGGCAGACGCCGCTGGGCGGGCGGGTGCGCGACCTGCTCGACGACCCACGCGCCTGGGACAACGAGCACGCACCGGGCACCTACTTCCGCTACACCAACCTCAATTTCCCGCTGGTGGCGCAGGCGATGGAGCGCGCCACCGGCGAACGCTTCGACCGCCTGATGGATCGCCTGGTGCTGCAGCCGCTGGGCATCGAAGGCTGCTTCAACTGGGCCAGCTGCAGCGACGCGACCGTGGCGCGCGCGGTGGTGCTCTACCGCGACACCGGCGAACCGGCGAACGACGACCTGCACGGCGCCCGGCCCGACTGCCCGGTCGTGGCGGCCGAAGACGGCAGCTGCGACCTTGCGCGCTGGCGCGCCGGCGAGAACGGCGCGCTGTTCTCCCCGCAGGGCGGACTGCGCATCTCCGCCAACGGTCTGGCGCGGATCGGGCGGATGCTGCTGGGCGGCGGCGAACTCGAAGGCGTGCGCGTGCTCTCGCCCGAATCGATACAGGCGCTCGCCACGCCGCTGTGGCAGTACGCGCCCGGCCAAGGCCTGACATACGAGGAAGACACCAGCGACCTGGGCGACGGTTTCTTCTGCCGCTACGGCATGGCGATGCAGACGCTGGCAACGCCAGTCGATGGCTGCCGCGACGACCCCTTCGGCGACGGCGTCGCGCGCGTGGGCCATTCCGGCTCGGCGTACGGCCTGCAGTCGGGGCTGTGGCTCGACCTTGAAAGCGGCAGTGGCGTGGCGTGGTTCGTCACCGGCATGCCGGGCGAGCGCCTGGGCGGGCGCTCGGCGTTCAGCGCGGCGGAGGAAGCGCTGGCCCGGTAGGGTGGCGCAGCAGCCGCCCCGCGCGCGCCGCCGGCTCGCCGGCCTCCAGCGCCGGCTGGCCGTTCACCAGCACCAGGTCGAAACCCTCGGCCTGCGCGGTCGGGTTCACGTAGTCGGCGTTCGCGTGTACCTTCGCCGGGTCGAACAGCAGCAGGTCGGCCTTCGCACCCTCGCGGATCGTGCCGCGGTCGGTGAGGCCGAGGATCGACGCCGGGTACGACGTCGCCTTACGCACCGCTTCCTCGATCGACACCCGCGGCTGGCGCACCACGAACTCCTCGATCCACTTGGCGAAAGTGCCGGCCGAACGCGGATGGCTGCCCCCGGGCGAACCGTCGCTGCCCAGCGCCACGTGCGGATCCAGCAGCAGGCGATCCTGCAGCGCGCGGTCCATGACGAAGTGCGCGGCCTGGCCGCCGCCGGGGCCGATGTCGACCAGCGCGTCGGCGAACGGCTGCCCGGCTTCCGACGCCACCTGCGCCAGCGTGTTGCCGGCATGCGGGCCGGTGCCGAACAGCAGCGCCTCCGGACCGCCGCGTTTCGTCATCCGCTGCTCCAGATAGTCGCGCAGCTCGTCGCGGCGCGAGGCCACCACGCCGGCATAGTCGGTCGGCGGCAGCGCCCACTCCGGGAACAGGATGCCGACCCCGGTGTAGCTCGCCTCGTACGGATAGGCGTCGGCGGTCAGCGGCTGGGTCGGCGTGCGCAGCGACTGCATGAAGGCCAGCAATTCTTCCGCCGCGTCCTCCCCCTTGCCGTAGACCATCTTCAGGTGCGACACGTGCGCTCGCGCCGGGCCGCTGTTGGCGACCAACTCGCGGATGGAAGCGCGCACCTGGTCGGCATCCTCGTTGCGCATGTGGCTCATCGCCACGCCGCCGTGGCGCGCGATCACCGGGCCGAGGCTGCCGAGCTCACGCGGTTCGGCGTAGCGCCCTGGCACGTACTCCAGCCCGGTGGACAGGCCGAACGCACCGGCACGCAGGTCCTGTTCGAGGATCGCCTGCATCCGCGCCAGCTGTGCGTCCGAAGGCTTGCGCGTGCCGTCGTCGATGCCGGCGCGGCGGCGCAGCGCGCCATGGCCGGACAGCGTGGCGACGTTGATGTCGGGCGTCGCAGCTGCGACCGCGCCCAGGTAGTCCGGCAGGCTGTCCGCATCACGCCCGGTATCGCCCAGCGACGGGCTGCCGCCGTCCTGTCCCAGCAGCACCGTGGTCACGCCCATCGCCAGGAACTGCGTGTATGCCTCGTCCAGCGGGTCGCCGTGCGTGTGCAGGTCGATGAAACCGGGCGCCAGCACCCGGCCGCCGCCATCGACCACGCGCAGTCCTTTCGCCTCGCGGCCGGAGATGCGGCCGATGCGTTCGATGCGGTCGCCGCGCACCAGCACGTCGGCACCTCTCGCAGGCGCGCCGCTGCCGTCGACCAGCCGCACGTCGCGCAGCACCCAGCCGGGCACCCGCGCGCCGGATCCCGAACCTGCGAACAGCAGCGGCGGCGCCAACGCACAACCCGCGCCCGCGGCCATCGCCGCCAGGAACCCACGCCTCGACCAGCCTGACTCGCGCATCGCCGCACTCCCGCAGTGAATGCCGCAACGTTAGCCGACTGCGTCGCCGCGCCACAACATGGCGGAAAAATGCGCCGCGCGGTTGACTGCTCCTTCGCAGTGCGGCTCGCCAGCCTGCTTCACCCAACCGCCGAACCCGCCCTACTGCATCGTGGCTGGCGGCTCGCTGGCGCGGAGCGCGCTCCCCGGGTCGTCGCTCAATCGGCCCAGCGGCGGAATCACCAGCGTGGTGTACTCCTCGTAATGCGCCGCGGGCAGGTCGCGCAGCAGTACGCGATCGATGCGTGGGCTTTCGATCGGCAGCCGCGCCGCCTCGTACAGGATCACCTGGTGGTCCGGCGGGTACCAGCGCAGCAGCTTGTCGACCAGCGCCTGCAAGCCATCGCGCTCGGCGTGCAGGCGCGTGCACGACAGGTCGCCGGACAAGGCCACCTGCCACAGCAGCACCAGGCCGGCGACATCGGGCGTGCGGTCGTGGACGAGGAAATGGGTCGCCTCCATCGACTGCACGCCGCGCTGGCCGGGATCCAGGTTGAGGTCGGCGTACAGGCAGGCCTCGGCCGAAATCCCCGGTTCCATGCGCGCAGGGATGCCCTCCTCGCGGGCCCTGCGCACCACCCGGTGCGGTACGTCGGCAAACACGCCCGGATGGCCGTAGAACACCGCGCACACCTGCTTGCCGGCGCGGACCTCGGCCATGATCGCCTCGTCCATCTCGCGATAGGTCTGGCGCCGGTCCTTGCCGGGCGCGTAATGCCTGCCGAGGTTGATCGCATCGGGACGCAGGCCCTGGATCATCGCCAGTGCGAAGGGGTCGGCCAGGCAGAACACCACCTGCGCCTCGCGGATTTCCGACAGGCAGCGCTCGGTGGCGTGGCGACCGAACTGGATGCCGCTGCCGACCACCACCAGCCCCGCCTCCGGCGCTGGCGCTGCGACCGCGTCATCGGCGCTGACGACGCGGTCGCGGCCTTCGTGCTTGGCCCGGTACAAGGCCTGGTCCGCATCGTGGATCAGCTGCTCGAGCGTGGAGGCACCGTCGCCCGCCTGGCACACGCCGGAGCTGATGTTGAAGCCGAACGTCTGCCCGAACACGGTGATCGGTTCGATCCGGTCGCGCAGGCGTTGCAGCATCGCCCCGGCTTCGGTCGCATCGGCATCGAGCAGGATCGTGAACTCGTCTCCGCCGCTGCGTCCGACGATGCCGCGCCCGTCAACGGTTTCGCGGATCCACGCGCCGAGCGATCGCAGGGCCTCGTCGCCGGCAGCATGGCCGTAACGGTCGTTGACCTGCTTGAACAGGTCGATGTCGACCACGATCGCGGTGAACGGCTTCCCGGTGGCGCGGGCGCGCGCGAACGCAGCTCCGCCAAGCTTGCGCACCTTCTGGTAGTTGTACAGGCGCGTCAGCCCGTCGTGCTCGGACTGCCAGCGGTAGCGGCGACGCTCGCGGAACGAGTGGCGCAGCAGGACGGCCAGCAGGATGGCGGTGGCCAGCAGCGCCACGATTCCCACCGCGAGCAGCAGCTGCCGGCGCTTGGTCGCGGCGACCTGCAGCGCGGCCACCTGTTTTTCCGCTTCCAGCAGGGCGATCTGCTGTTCCTTCAAGCGGGTGTCGAACTGGACCTGCAGGTAGGCCAGCCGACGCTCGCGGGAAACCACCTCCGCCGCCTGGGAAACCTGGATCACCTGCTGGGTATGGGCGAGCGCCGCTGCCAGGTCGCCGCGCTTCTCGGCCAGCTTGGCGAGCAGGGCCTCGGTCTCGGCAATGGCGAGGTCGGACTTCTGTTTCCGGTAGTACGCCAGGGTGTCGGCCAGCATCGCCTGGGCCTGGTCGAGCTGCCGATCCGTGGCGATCAGGCTTTCGGCAATGACGAGCCTGGCACTGTACGCGCCGACCGTGTAGCCCACGGCCTCGAACTCGGCAAGCGCTTCGCGCCCCCACTTCAATGCCTCGACGTGGTGCCCCTGAGCCGCCGCCATCTTGCCGACGCCATACTTGCCGTTGGCAATGAAGACCGGATCGCCCGCACGGGTGCAGGCGTCGATCTGGCGATGCCGCCAGGCCTCCGCCTCGCTGAAGTGGTTGGCATGGTCCTCGGCCAGCGCCACGTCGCTCAGGGCCAGGCACAGCGCCCTGGGATTGTCCTTGGACTCGACCAGGCGCAGCGCCTGCAACGCCAGCTCGCGGGCGCGGCCGGTCTCGCCGACCAGCGTATGCAGGTAGCTGGCGGCACCGAGCAGCTTGGCCGATTCCTCGGGCGCCTCATCCAGGTACGACAGGCCATCGTTGAGCCAGGCGAACGCCAGCTGCCAATCCTCGAGGTTGGCGGCGACACCGGTTGCCGTGGTGTAGACGCGCATGCGGAACGCCACCGGCAGGTCCTGCTTCAGCAGTTCGGCCAGCCCTTTCAGCGCTGCGGCCTGGTCACCGGCGAGCGCACGGTTGCGCAGGTAGACATAGTCGATGCGGTGCCGCTGCTGCGACGTGAGAGCGTCGCGCACGGGCGCCAGCGCATCGATCTTCGCGTCCGATTCGTGCCAGTGCGCGGTGACCGCAAGCCGCTCGATCTCCTGGACCTTCGCCTCAAGCGCCGCGTCGTCTGCGGACGACGCGGCGGTGGCGGGCGACTGGGCCACCGCCGCTGGCGCCCACGCGAACGCCAGCCACAGCAACGCGATCGCAGCCGGCCGGAGCATGTGCGGGATCCGAAAGCGGCGTCTACGGCTACTCGTCGTAGGCCTTGATGGTGTGGTTGGTGGCGAACTGCCCGTCTTCCAGCCCGGTCAGCTTCTTGATCGCCGTGTAATCCTTCTCGGTCATCGCCCTGCGCTCCGCGTCGGAGAGGCCGGCGCGCTGCATCACCCGCTCCGCGTCCTTGTCGTATTCAGCAGCCAGCGCGGCATCGCTGCCGAGCTTCTTCATCAGATCAAGCAGTTTCGACATCTTGGTTTCCCCTGTGGATCCATCACGCATCGGCCACCGCGCCTGCGGTCGGCGACGCCATGTTCGCTGGACAATCGCCCCGGCGGACAGCCGAACCCCTGCCCCGTGCGAAAGACACACGGACATTAGCATACGAATGTTTCGTCCCGCGGCTACCGGCGCGCCTGCAAGATTGCCGGATGGATCCCTGAACGGAACGTGCCAGGACCCGCTGGATGAACGCGTCCCGCCAACGGTCCCGTTCCGGCCGGGTACCCGACCCGGTTCATTCGCACAGGAGGGCACCGACTCGTTCAGCGATCGGCCAACGGGAAGACCAGGGGGACTCACCGGCACTGCCCCGGAAGGCATCCACCGAATCGCCCTGCGGAACTTCACGACCGTCCGGCGTAGGATCCACGCATGGACGACACGACCCGCATGCCCGCCGTGTTCCTTGGACACGGCACGCCGATGAACGCCCTGGAGCGCAATCGCTACACCGAAGCCTGGCGACGGATCGGTGCATCGATGCCGCGGCCGCGGGCGATCCTGTCGGTGTCCGCGCACTGGTACGTCAACGCCACCGCAGTGACCGCGATGCCACGGCCGAAGACCATCCACGACTTCTTCGGTTTCCCCCAGGCGCTGTTCGACATGCAGTACCCCGCGCCGGGCCTGCCAGGGCTGGCCGAGGAAGTGGCCGACGTGGTGCATCCCGAGTACGTCGGCGCCGACCACGACAGCTGGGGCCTGGACCACGGCACCTGGTCGGTGCTGGTGCACGCGTTCCCCGATGCGGACATCCCGGTGGTACAACTGTCGATCAACGCGCAGAAGCCGCCGGACTACCACCTCGAACTCGGCGCGCGG
The DNA here is from genome assembly GCF_042648865.1 of Luteimonas soli. Classification (NCBI taxonomy): domain Bacteria; kingdom Pseudomonadati; phylum Pseudomonadota; class Gammaproteobacteria; order Lysobacterales; family Lysobacteraceae; genus Luteimonas; species Luteimonas soli. Next base: position 727,791 of record NZ_JBHRYA010000003.1, read on the forward strand.
CTGGCAAAGCTGCGCGAACGCGGCGTACTGGTGCTGGGCAGCGGCAACGTGGTCCACAACCTGCGCGCGATCGACTGGCACAGCCCCGACGCCGGCACGGACTGGGCGCGACGCTTCGACGAGCACGCGCGCCAGGTCATGACCGAACGCCCCGGCGACGCGGCCTCGCTGGTGACGCACCGCGACTACGCGATGTCCGCGCCGACGCCGGAACACTTCCTGCCGCTGCTGTACGTGGCAGGGTTCGCGGCGGCGGCCGGCCAAGTGCCCGGGATACCGGTGGACGGCTACGCCTTCGGCTCGCTGTCGATGGCCTGCTACACAGTCGGTTGCGCCGACACTGGCGAGGCCGGCAGCCTGTCCGGCACTGCGCCGCTGGGAAGCGACGCGCCGCCGGAAGACAGCAACATCTAGGACCCGCAGGCCAGAACCGGACTTCGGCGCCGAGCATCAGCGTATCGGCACGATTGGCGACGCCATCGGGCCCGCGCGCATCATGCGGACCGGAACACCGGCTCCAGCATGCGGAAGCTGCCGGCGTCGGCATCCAGCTCCACCATTCCGCCAACCGGCACGATGAACTGCTCGCGGATGTGCCCGATCATCGCGCCGCGGTAGGCGGGGATGCCCAACGGCTTGATGTGGTCGTCGAAGATCTGGTCCAGGGTCAGCGAGCCGTAGCCATCGCCGGGGTCGCAGTCGCTGCACTCGCCGAAGATGAAGCCTGCGATCTGGTCCAGCGCGCCCATCAGCTTCAGCGTGGTGAGCATGCGGTCGACCCGGTATGGCGCCTCCGACACGTCCTCCAGGAACAGGATCCTGCCGCTGAAATCCGGCATGTACGGCGAGCCCGCCAGCGCCACAAGCACCGACAGGTTGCCGCCGACCAGTTCACCGCGCGCCTTGCCGCCGGTGATGGTGAGCGCGCGGTTCTTGCGCGGCACCAGTTCGTCGCCGGCATCGACCACGTTGCGGTACTGCATCAGTTCGCGTTCGAAGAACATGCGCCGGAACTGGTCGGCATTGAAGTCGTTCCAGCTGCTGCTGCCCATCGGTCCGTGGAAGGTGACCAACCCGGTCTGCGCATGGATGCCGCAGTGGAGCGCGGTGATGTCGGAATAGCCGAGCAGCACCTTGGGATCGGCACGGATGGCGTCGTAGTCGAGCAGCGGCAACAGGCGGGCCGCGCCGGACCCGCCACGCAGGCAGATGACGGCCCTGACTTCGTCATCGGCGAACATCGCATTGATGTCGCCCGCGCGCTCTGCATCCGTGCCCGCCAGGCCTCCGTAGCGCGACGCGTAGTGCGCGCCGGTCTTCACCTTGAAGCCCAGCGCCTGCATGACTTCCCCGGCGAGCTGCAGGCTCAGTCGCCCGGCCGTGGCCGATGACGGGCTGACCAGCCCGACCGTGTCGCCCGGGTTGAGCGGTGCCGGCAGCAGGCGTCGGCGCGACGCCGCGACTGCTTCGCCGCCTCCGACGAGGGGAAGCAGGGCCGCCAGCGCCGCGCTTCCGATGAAATTCCGTCTGTTCATGCGTTCGTCCTGCCGATCCGGATGCAACCCAGATTACCGCAGCGGGTTCGATCACGTGGCGACCGACGCGGCCTCCGTTTGACAACACGCGCGACGCCTCGGAGCATGCGGCGTGCCCGCCACGGAGCTTCGCTGCCATGCGTCACGTTCTTGCGCTGTCCCTTCTGCTGTTGCCACTGCTGCTGCCGAACATGTCCAAAGCCCGGGAAACCGAAACAACTCCAAGGCCCGCCGCGGCGGACACGATGCCACCACCCCCGACCTGGCTGGAAGACCTCGACGCGCTGTACGACGCAAGCATCCGCGTACCTGGCCTGGAAGACCGCACGTTCACGCCGGAGCACTGGTGGGACGTCGCCGGGCCGCTGGCGACGCAGGCGCGCGGCTTCCATGTCGAGGAGGTCGGCAGCAGCGCGGAAGGCCGTCCGCTGCGCCACGTGTCATGGGGCGACGGCGATACGCGCGTGCTGCTGTGGTCGCAGATGCACGGCGACGAGAGCACGGCTTCGATGGCGATCGCCGACCTTTTCCGATTCCTCGGCGAGCACCCCGACCACCCGCTGGTCCGGCGCCTGCGCGAAGGCACCGCCCTGCACTTCCTGCCGGTCATGAACCCCGACGGCGCCGCGCGCTTCCAGCGGCGCAACGCGCAGGGCATCGACATCAACCGCGACGCCCGCGCACTGGCCTCGCCCGAAGCGCGCGCGCTGCACGACCTGCGCGAACGCGTGAAGCCGGCGTTCGGCTTCAACCTGCACGACCAGCAGGTGGGCTACCGCGCCGGTGACTCCGACCGCGGCACCGCCATCGCACTGCTCGCACCGGCGTTCAACGAGGCCCGCGACGTCAACGCCAGCCGCGCCCGCGCCATCGAACTGTCAGTGGCGATCCGCGCCGTACTCGAACCCTACATCGGCGGCCGCATCGCCAAGTGGGACGACACCTTCAACCCGCGTGCGTTCGGTGACCTCACACAAGAATCAGGCGTGTCCACGGTGCTGATCGAATCGGGCGGCATCGAGGGCGACCTGCAGAAGCAGCGCCTGCGAAAGCTCAACTTCCTCGCCCTGGCCGGCGCGCTGGACGCCATCGCCACCGGTTCGTACGCGGGCCTGCCGCACGACCGCTACGACGAGTTGCCCGAGAACGGCAGGGTCTGGCCGGACCTGCGCATCAGCGGCGGCACGCTCGCGCTGCCCGGGCAGCCGCAGGCCAGGGTGGACCTGATGATCGACTTCGAACGCTCGCTGCTCGAGCGCGGCGGCACCATCGCCGATATCGGCGACCTGGGCGACCGTCGCGCGCGCCGGACAATCGACGCCACCGGCCTGTACATCGTGCCGTTCGATCCGCCAGGCGCTCGTGCCGATGGAGAACGCAGGACGCTCGCGCCCGACATGCCCGCGTACTTCCACCTCAGCCGCGACCCGCAAGGCCACGATGTCGTATGGACGCTGGCAGGTGACGTGGATCCGGCGCAACCGGGGCCGGCCAGGTAACGAAGCGCCCTGCTCGCATGCTTCAAGCGCGACCCCGGCTGTGCGGGACTGCACCGGTGCCGGCAAGGTTGCCGATCGCGAAGCCGCTGGGAGCCCCGCTTTCGCGGGGATGGCGGCAGTTATCCAGGACTCACTCGTAAAGAGGCGCGGGCAGGGCCGATCACTCCCACACGTAGCTGATCGTCAGGCCGTCATCGCCAAGTTCCGCGGTGATGCCCTCCTCGCGGTTCATCGCCGCGCACATCGCCTCGGCAACGTCGGGATCGTCCAGCACCAGCGTACCGCGCTGGCCGATGTCTTCGTGGTTGACGCCAGGATCCGTGCGGATCGCCAGGTTCCAGAAGTGTTCGCCGTCCGTGCCATCCGCGCCTTCGGCGTCGTTGGTGAAGTACACCTCGCCGGTCTCCGTGTCATAGATCGTCTGCGTCATGCGGATCTGGTCGTCGCCCGCGGCGGACGAGTAGTAGCCGGGAATCCGCTCCAGCAGGTCGCCCAGCGGCCCACGCTCGCCGGTGCCCCTGGTGTAGAAACCGATCTCGCCGCCGAAAGCGCCGCCGTTCCCGTAGCTGCCCTTCCACAGCTCGAGCCGGTATTCGGTGCCATCGACCTCGAACTCGACCACCTCGTCGTCCAGGTCCATGCCCAGCAGCTTGCCGACCTTGTCGTAGGCGTCGTGGAAGCCGAAGTAGCTCTGCATCGAACTCTCGTTGGTGGTGTAGAAGTCCCCCTCGGGAACGTACTCGAAGCCGAACGCCTGGCCGATCGCGCCGGCGATCATCGGGTTCTCCATCGACGTGTCGATGACATCGCCGATGGCTTCCTGCAGGCCGGGCACCAGTGCAGTCTGGTCCGCGAAGCTCGGCCCCTCGGGGCCGGCGAGCCAGTCGACGAAGTCCTGGGGCGAACTCTGGCCCAGCCCCACCTTGCCCAGCTCCGCCAGGATCTCCGCACCCTGCGCCACGTTGTGCCTGACGATGTCCACGCCGACGTTGACGACGCCCTCCTCGGCCACGGATTCGGCGACATCACGCGCGCCGTCGACCACCGCGCCGCCCACGTCGGTGGCGGCCTCGGCCACGTCGCTGGCGATGTCGGTCAGGTTGTCCTGGAGAGGCCGGACGGTCTGGTCGTAGAACTGGCGCAGCGAATCGATGGGACCGGGCATGCTGGAACTCCCGACGGAGACTGGATTGGCTTTGAATCTAGCGTCCAGCCCACCGCCCGGACAGATGGGGAAAACCCTGAAAGCGCGTCACTCATCGCGCGGCACGGCCCACCCTGCTCCACCGCAGGCACCCGCACTCCGGCCACGCCCGCCAGCCGACTCCGTGCCAACGAACCGGCGCAGCCCACTTGGGCCTTCTATCGTCACCCCCCGCGGAAACAGGGACCCGGTGCCCTGGGACGTAACGGGCCTGCAGCCACTGGCTTGCCGCTTTCGCGGGCACCTGGCGCCCCCCACTCAGGCCTGCGCGGACTCCGGATGCCGCACCTGGCCGTCACCACGCACCACCCAGCGCTCGATGGTCAGCGATTCCAGGCCCATCGGCCCGTAGGCGTGCAGGCGCGTGGTGGAGATGCCGATCTCCGCGCCCAGGCCCAGCTGGCCGCCGTCGTTGAAGCGCGATGAAGCGTTGACCATCACCGCCGAGCTGCGGATCGCACGCACGAAGCGGTCCGCCGCGGCCTGGTCGGTGGTGGAGATCACCTCGGTGTGGTCGGAAGTGTGGCGCTGGATGTGGGCGATGGCGTCGTCGATGGAATCCACCACGCGCACCGAGATGATTGGCGCAAGGTATTCGGTGTCGTAGTCCTCGTTCGTCGCCGGTTTGGCATCCGGAAACAATTCCCGGGTCCGCTCGCAGCCGCGGATCTCCGCGCCGCCACGCACCAGCGTGCCCATCGCTGCCGGTAGCCACTTGCCGGCGATGTCGGCATGCACCAACAGTGTCTCCAGCGCATTGCATACACCGGGGCGCGAGAGCTTGCCGTCCACCGCCAGGCGGGTCGCGGCGACCGGATCGGCGGCCGCGTCCACGTACAGGTGGCAGACGCCCTTGTAGTGCTTGATCACCGGCACCCGCGCGTTCTCGGCCACGAAGCGGATCAGGCGCTCGCCGCCGCGCGGGATCGCAAGATCCACCAGGTCGGTCAGCTGCAGCAGTTCCAGCACGTGCTCGCGCGCGGTGTCTTCCACCAGCGCCACCGCTTCGATCGGCAGGTCGAATTCGCGCAGCGCGGAATGCAGGCAGCGGGCGATGGCGATGTTGCTCTCGCGCGCCTCCGAGCCGCCGCGCAGCAGCACCGCGTTGCCGGCGCGCAGGCACAGCGCGGCCGCGTCGGCGGTCACGTTGGGACGCGCCTCGTAGATCATCGCGATCAGGCCCAGCGGGATGCGCACCTTCTCCACGGTCATGCCGTTGGGATGCGTTTCGCTGCGGGTGACCTGGCCGACCGGGTCGGGCAGCGCGGCGATCTCGCGGATCGCCTGCACGATGCCGCCGATGCGGCCGTCGTCCAGCTTCAGGCGGTCGAGCATGGCGCCGGTGGTGCCTGCCTCGTTCGCGCGCTGCATGTCGAGCGCGTTGGCGGCCAGAATATCGGTGCGGCCGGCGTCGACGGCGTCGGCCATCTTCGACAGCAGCGCCGCACGGCGGGACGGGTCTAGCGCGGCAATCGCGTGCGAAGCCGCACGGGCGCGCTCGGCAAGGGAGCGGATGTAACTGGACATGGTGTCCTCCTAGTTCAATGCATGGTCGCCGCGACCTGGTCGAGCAGCACCAGGTTGTCGCGGCGCACGACTGCGCTGCCGTTGTGGAAGCCGAGGACGTCCTCGATCTCCTGGCTGTGGCGGCCGGCGATGCGCTGCAGGTCGCTGGCGTGGTACTCCACCAGCCCGCGGCCGATGCGGCGGCCCTGCCTGCTGACCAGGTCCACCAGCGCCTGGTTGCTGAAATCGCCTTCGACGCCGAGCACGCCGCCCGGCAGCAGCGAAGCGCCGCGCTCGGCCAGGGCCCGGCAGGCTCCGTCGTCGATCCGTACCCGGCCGCTGCACGCCGGCTGGTGTCGCAGCCACAGCTTGCGCGCCATCAGGCGCGGGCCGTGTGCAGGGATCAAAGTGCCGTGCAGGCGATCATTGGCCAGCGCCGCGAGCGATCGCTCGTCATGGCCGCACAGCAGCGCGGTATCGATCCCGGCCGCGGCAGCCTTGCTTGCTGCCTCCAGCTTGGTCGCCATGCCGCCGGTGCCCAGCGCGCCGGCGCCGCCGGCGGCCATGGCCATCACTTCCGGCGTGATCGCCTCGACCCGCGGTAGCGGCCGCGCGGCGGGGTCGCGCGTCGGATGGCCGGTATACAGCCCGTCAGTGTCGGTGGCGATGAACAGCATGTCGGCATCGACCAGGGCCGCCACCGCGGCGGCCAGGTTGTCGTTGTCGCCGAGCTTGAGCTCATCGACCGACACTGTGTCGTTCTCGTTGACGATCGGCACCGCGCCGATGCGCAACAGCTCCTGCAGCGTGGCCTGCGCGTTGAGGTAGCGGCGCCGGTTGCGCAGGTCGTCATGGCTGAGCAGCACCTGCGCCACCGGATGTTCGATCAGCCCCTGCCACAACGCCAGCATCGGCGTCTGCCCCAGCGAGGCAAGCGCCTGGCGCTGCACCAGGCTGCCGCGCCGGCGCGCCATCAATCCACGCCCGGCCGCGACCGCGCCCGAAGACACCAGCAACACCTCGCGGCCCTGGCTGCGAAAACCTTCGATCAGCGACGCCAGCGCCGAAGCGTTGCGCATGCCCAGATTGCCGCGACCATCGGTGAGCAGACTGCTACCCACCTTGATCACGGCGCGCCGCCAGGCCGGCAGCGGCTGCTCGGGAAACGGATGTGGTGAATTTGCGGACTCGGACATCGATGCTCCATCCTCGGATGCGAAGGTGATTTGTGCTGCGCACCATCCCAGCAACCGGGCGTGCGAAAGCGCGCGGATGCGGACCGGGGACGATCCTGAATACGCGAACGACCGGGGAGGATCAGAAGCGCAGCGCGGCGCGAGAGCGAGCTCGATCGCGCGCCTGATTTGTGGGTCGGTGGCTGCCGCGGCGAACGGAAACGTGGGGGGCAGACCAAACCGAACCTGTTCAGATTAACAGAATGCCCCACCCAACCCAACCCCGGCCCGGTGAAATGACGTCCTGATCGCGGGAATTACTGGACGATTCACGGTTCTTTCATCGCAGAGACGCGCAGCCACCACGATATTGCATCGCAATACCAAGCCGTCGCTGCAGTGAGGCAGCCGCGTGTCGATTTCCCAGTCCGCCTTTCGTCGAAATGACAGTAGGCACTCCTCCCCCACCTGCTTCCCCGCGCCCCCGGGGCCGCCCCGCCCCATTGCGATCGCCCCACTTCGGAGAATGAAGATGATCCCCAGGAACACGATCTGCCTCTGGTTCGACGGCACCGCACTCGAAGCCGCGACCTTCTATGCCGAATCCTTCCCGGACAGCACCGTGGGGGCAGTGCATCGCGCGCCGGGGGATTTTCCTTCCGGCAAACAGGGCGACGTGCTGACCGTCGAGTTCACCGTCGCGGGCATCCCCTGCATCGGCCTGAACGGGGGCCCCGCGTTCAAGCACAGCGAGGCGTTCTCGTTCCAGATCGCCACCGAGGACCAGGCCGAAACCGATCGCCTGTGGAACGCCATCGTCGGCAACGGCGGCCAGGAAAGCGCCTGCGGCTGGTGCAAGGACAAGTGGGGCCTGTCGTGGCAGATCACGCCACGCGTCCTGACCGAGGCCTTCACCGGCCCCGATCGTGCCGCGGCCAAGCGCGTGTTCGACGCGATGATGGACATGCGCAAGATCGACATCGCCACGATCGAGGCGGCGCGACGAGGCCCGTAGGTCGGGGTTACGCCCCCGACGGCTTTTCCTGTCCGGACGACACCCGCTCCGTTCTCGCCCCCCGCACCAGCAGGTAGCCGATCATCCAGAACTCGCCGATGGACGCAGGCAAGGTAGCCGCCATGGCGACTGTCGACAGCCCGGGGACCAGCCCGGCGAACGCGCTGACCACGTAGCCGACGCCGCCGACGACCAGGGTCCAGCCGAGCGGCCTCGGCATCCAGCCCGAACGCAGCACCAGCGAGCCCATCGGGATCAGCCAGAGCCCGAAGAACACCGCGCCGATGGTCCACAGCTGGCCGCTGACGAGATAGAGCAACTGCACGGCGCCGGCCGGGTCCACGCCGGCAACAAGCCCCGTATCGGTGGCCACTTCGAAGGCAGCGCCGATCATGACGGCACTCATGAGGATCGCCGTCGCATTGATGAGTCCGAACGCCGCAAGCGCTCCCGCGGCAACCGCGTCCACGCTCCGGAACAGCCGGAAGAACCACACCGCCGTCAGCGCCTGCGTGATCACTATGCCCAGTTCGAACGCAATCCCGGCACGGGCGAGCCACGCCTGGGCGCCCAGCCGGGCCAGGGTTTGCTGCGGGTCACCGGGCGCGTAGAGCTGCGACCGGATCAGCAGAAAGCCGCACAGTCCGCAGACCGCCAGTCCGAGGTACCAGAGGCCGGTGATGCGCGCCGTCCGTACCCGGGAAGCGGTCGCCACGTCGTGGGCGGAGGCCGGGGACAACTGTGCCATGGGAGCCTCCTCGGCCATGGGATTTGCATCCTGACCCGGCATGCCGCATGGGGTTCAGGGGATGGAGCCCGGCACCGCGCTGGCCCGGAATCAGGCCGATGGCAACTTGCCGACGGCCATGACGACCAGCGCCCAGAGGCCGAGCACCGCCAGGAAATTGATCGTGAACACGATGCCCCTGAGCCGGACATTGCGGGCGAGGATCTGGACAGCACTGTGTACCACCCTGCCCGCTACGAATACCCAGGCCAGCGCGACCGCTACGGGGCCAGGCTGGAGCTGCAGGAGAATGAAGCACGCGGCATGGAAGAACAGCGGCCACTCGAACTGGTTCGACAGGTTGGCGCTGATGCGGGGCTCGACGGACGCCCACGGATTGCTCCCGTCCGGACGACGGCCAATGCCCCACACGGCCGGGGCGCGCGCAACCGTAAGCAGCACATACAGAAGCGCCGCAAGCGCGACGTGCGCGGCCATGGGAAGGATCAATGCTTGCGACATGTGCACATCCAATGGTCGGGCGAATGGATCAGATCGATCCGCAAAGCGGCTTCGGCTTCAATGAACCGTCGAGCCTCACCGATCCGAGGGATGGTTGACGCCGTCCTCGGTAGGCACCCCACGGATATCGAACGGGTTGACTCCCTCGAGGCACCCGACGTTGTAGCCGTACTGCCCGGGATCCGAACGCCGCTGGTGATGGGTGTAAATGCCGCAGTTGGAGCAGAAATAGTGCTTGGCCGTGTTCGTGTTGAACTGGTAGAGCTTGAGGCAATCGGCTCCCTTGACGATGCGAAGGCCACCCAGTGGCACGGAAGCGACCACTGCACCCTTGCGACGGCAGATTGAACAGTCGCAGCGCCGTGGATCGACGATCCCGTCCGGCAGGTCAAGCTCAAGCTCCACCGCGCCGCAATGGCACGAAGCTCGATGCCTGGGCTGTATGGCGACTCCACCGACTTCCTTGAGCACGTCCGGCAATCTCCAATCAGTTGCGCTTCACCAGTTCGACGCGACGATTGCTCGCCCGTCCGGCTTCGGTGTCGTTGTCCGCTATCGGCCGGGCCTGGCCGAATCCCTCCGACAGCAGGCGGCTGCCATCGATGCCCTGCCCGACGATCGCGTCGACCACCGCCCTGGCGCGGGCTTTCGACAGGGCAAGGTTGTGACCGGCATCGCCGGTGTTGTCGGTGTGGCCATTGACCGACAGTTCCAGTGCCGGGTCCTGCTTCAACAAGGCCACGATCTGTGCGATCTGCGGCTCGGAACCGGGAAGGATCTCCGCCTTGTCGACGGCGAAGTTCACCTGCACGGAGACCTTGCCCTCGTCATCGAGTTGCTGCTTCATCTCGGCGGCAGGCAGCAGCGATGCGGTGATTTCCAGCGGCGTGGTTTCGGCGATCGCCAGGCCGCCCCGGTTGTTCCTCACGCACAGGTGCACCCAGACCAGGCGGTCGCTGCGGCGGATCACGAACGACTGGAACTGGTCGATGGACGGATAGCACAGGGCGCCCTGGTACATCGACATGAGCTTGCTGACCCGTTTTTCCTCTTCATCACCGACGCCGGAGACCTTGCCTCCGCCGACTTTCACCCCGCCGATGGAGGTGACAAGTGCCTCGATGTTCCGGACGACCTCCAGTTCGCTGAACTGCTTGCCCTTGTCGGCCCGGAACGTGCCGGTTTGCAGCTTTCCCTCGACCCATTGATAACCATCGTCCGTCCAGAACGGGAACTCGGCGAAGTCGAAGGACTTCGTCTTCCTGTCCAGCATGCTGTAGCCGGTCGGCAGCTTCAGATAGGGAAAATCACCGAGCGGGGCCGTGGAAACGGGGATGCTTTCAGGATCGAACTCCCCCTCGTCGCCGTCTTCGATATCTTCAGCCGCAGCCACCGGAGCGGCGGGCGCCTCCTCCACTGCCGGACTGACGGCAACCGGTGTTTGAGCGACCGGGTCCGCGGGCTCATCCCGTTGGCACGCGGCCATGCCCAGGGTGCATGCCAGCAAGAAGCCCAGGCATCGCCAGGAAGGGCTGCCGGGTATGCCCCGGGGCATATCGAGGTTTCGCGATGCGGTCGCTTCTCTTGGCACTCTGGACATCCATGATTCTCCTGAACTACGGCGAGGCAATCCCAACCAGTCGTCGTCACGCTAGCAGACGGTGATGTGCCTGTGAAAGGAGACGAGTCCGTGGTGCAGACCGTTCCGGTCCTGGCCATGCCACGCACATGTGGTGGCGATCCGGCGCATCCGCATCGACATGTCGGCCGGAACTTGGCGCTACCTGCCGGCGGGTGAGCGCTCCCGGGGCGTGCGCGGCCTGCAGACAGTCACGGGTGACCACATTCGGGGCATGTGGACGCCACCGGGTCACCCCAGGAAGAGCGCAACGTATTCGTCCACCGGCCGGCGCAAGATCGTGGTGTTGACGAACAGCGGCAGCACGCCCTGCTGCCAGTGCCGGATGCGCACGCCGGCCTGGCGGCCGCGTTCATGGGCGGCCTTCGCCATCGCTTCCGGCATCTCCAGCAGGTGGATGTTGGAGGCATGTGGCGAGGTCCGGTCGACCACCTTGCCGCTGGCGACCAGCGCCGCGATCAGCCGCGCCGCATGTCCGTGCGCCTGCACGATGCGCCCGCGGAAATCCGGCAGCGAGTCGCGCGCCAGCATGGCCGGCATCCAGCCCTGCCAGAGCGTGCCGCCGTACAGCCGCCGCAGTTCGCGCGCCTCGGCGATGTCGGCCTCCGAACCGGCCAGCACCGCGCCGAAAGGGGCCCCCAGGTACTTGTAGAGCGAGACATACACCGTGTCGAACTCGGCCGCATACGCGCGCACGTCGAGCGCCGGTGGCGCCAGCAGCAGCCGCGCGCCATCCAGGTGCAGGCGCGCCCCGTGCGCACGGGCCAGGCCGGCGATCTCGCGCACCCGGTCCAGCGGCACCATCTCGCCGTTGGCGCGCCGCACCGGGGATTCCAGCGATACCGCGCCGATCTGCATCGGGTACCGCGCGCCCTCCGAAGCCTCGATCGCCGCCCGCACCTCCTCCAGCGTCGGAACCGCGCGGTCGGGCGCCAGCGTCAACAGGTTGATGCCCGACAGCCGCTGCGCCGAATCGACCTCGTCGCGGTACAGGTGGCTCTCGCGCTGCACCAGCGCACGCGGGTGCTTGCCGCACAGCACGCGCACCGCGATGTTGTTGGCCAGCGTGCCGGTGGCGATGAATGCGCAGTCTTCCTTGCCCAGCAGCCCGGCGAACGCACGCTCCAGCGCCTTGACTTCACCCGCGACGAGGTAGCGGTCGATGGCGTTCGGGTCACTGTGCTGCGCCAGTGCAGCCAGCCGCGCGGCCATCGCCGCGCTGTCGGCCGGAGCGGTGTCGCCCGTGAACCAGACGCCATCGGCATCGGCGAGCGGTTCCTGCGGCGACGGCGAAGCCTGCGCCTGGGCGACGCCCTGCAACGCGATGGAAGCGGCGGCGGCGCCGAGTGAGCCCTGCAGGAAACTGCGACGATCCATGGCGGTCCTCCGGAGACGGGTGCGCGTCGATTATCCAGAAAGTGGCCGGGAACATGACACGGCGATCGACTGCGCCACCTGCAGCTGTCGGTGGCATCGCCCACCTCGCCAACGGGCGGCCGCCGGCCGTATGCTTGGCTGACTGCCGGGGAGCAGGCTTGGGGAATCACATGAAGCAGTGGAGCATCGCCGTGGCCGCCGCGGCATTCGGGCTGGCCTGCGCCTGGGCCCAGGCCGCCGAACCCGTGCCGGTCGAGGCCTTCGCCGAGGCGGACCGGATCACTTCGCCGCGCCTTTCGCCCGATGGCAAGCACGTCGCCGTCTCGGCCAACCTCGGCGAGGGCAACCATGCGATCGTGGTGTACCAGGTCGACGACATGCAGCAGACCGCGCTGCTGAAGCTGCCGCGCTACGAACAGCCGGTGAGCATGTACTGGGCCAGCGATACGCGCCTGCTGGTCGCCAAGGGCCGCCTGGTCGGCTCGCGCGAAAAGCCGCTGGCGACCGGCGAGATCATCGCCACCGACTTCGACGGCCGCAACCAGCTGTACGTCTTCGGCTACCAGGTCCGCAAGACCGGCATCGACCGGGGATTCGGCGTCATCGAGGGCCTGCCGCCCGTGCGCAACGGCCACTTCTACATGCGCCACCGGACGGCGAACAGCCGCCGCTCGATGCTCTACGACATGGATGCCCAGCGCGGCACGCATCGCCTGGTCGCCGACATCGGCGTGGAGGACATGGCGTTCGTGCTCGATCCAAGCGGAATCCCGCGCTTCGCCCTGGGATCCACCGACTACGACACCTACGTCCTGTACCAGGCCAACGCCGAGGGCAAGGATTGGCAGCCGGCCGCCGCGAACGCCGTCGAAGGCAGGTTCGTGCCGTTCGCGTTCAGCGCCGACGGCAGCGAGGTCTTCGCCGCCTACAGCGTCAACGACGGCCCCGTCTCGCTGGTCCGGTCCGACCCCGCGGGCACCTCGCGCACCACGCTGGCCAGCGACGACTTCGGCAGCATCGGCGATGTGGAGTGGAACGCCGCACGGCAGCCGTTCGCGGCCACGATCGAGAACGGCCGGCCGCGCATGGTCTATTTCGACGAGTCCTCGGTCGCCGCGCAGGAGCATCGCCAGCTCAGCGCCAAGTTCCCGGGCCAGTACGTCACCTACGTCAACCACACCGCCGACGGCAACGTGACGCTGCTGTACGTCCACAGCGACCGCGACCCCGGCGCGTGGTACCTGTTCGACCGCACGCAGGCGACGATCAAGCTCCTGCTCGCCGCGCGCGCCGGCATCGACCCGGCACGCATGGGCGAACGCCGCTACGTCCGTTTCAAGGCCAGCGACGGCATGGAGCTGGACGGCTACCTCACCCTGCCCGCCGGCGTGCAGGCGCCGGCCAAGCTGCCGATGGTGCTGCTGCCGCACGGCGGGCCGCACGTGGAAGGCGATCGCTGGGCGTTCGACAACGACGCGCAGTTCCTCGCCAGCCGCGGCTACCTGGTGTTGCAGGTTAACTTCCGCGGCAGCGAAGGCCGCGGTTATGCCTTCGAACGCGCCGGCTACCGCCAATGGGGCACCCGCGTGCAGGACGACCTCATCGACGGCGTGCGCTGGGCGGTCGCGCAGGGCTACGCGGACCCGGCGCGCATCTGCAGCTACGGTGCCAGCTTCGGCGCCTACTCGGCGATGATGGTCGCCGCCCGCGCACCCGACCTGATCCACTGTGCCGCCGGCCTGTCGGGCCTCTACGACCTGGAAGCATTCGCCACCGACAGCGACGCCGCCTCGACGTCCTACGGCCGCAGCTACATCAGCCGCGTCCTCGGCGACGACAAGGCGCAGTGGCTTGCGAACTCGCCCATCCACCTGGCCGCCAGGATCAAGGCGCCCGTGTTCCTCGCCCACGGCGAGATCGACGAACGCACGCCCTACAGGCAGGCGGTGGCGATGAAGAAGGCACTCGAAGCCGCCGGGAACGCGCCGGAGTGGATGCCGGTGCCGGGCGAGGCGCACGGGTTCTACAAGGATGGGAACAACGTCGCGTTCTACAGGCGCCTGGAAGCATTCCTTGCGCGGAACATCGGCGCCGGCGAGCCCTGACTGTACAGTCCGGACACATGAGAACCTTCGTACTCCGGGCACGGGCAGCCCCCACCGAAAGCCGGAAGCTGCTGGCATCCATCGGCCAGGAGGCGCATCCGGAGATCCTCGCGCACACGCTGATGAACGCGATCTTCGTGGCCCAATCGCATCGCCCCGACGTCACCGTCTACCTGGTACTGGAAAGCACCCGCGACTTTTCGCGCACGATCCGGTTCGAGGCCAACGCCATGCACGATATCGGCGGTTTCGACGAACGCGCGCTGCTGGACAAGATCGCCAGGGCGCTGGACGCGTCCACCGGAATGGGCAAGGACGAAACGCGGCCCGTGGAACCAGGCGTCACCGTGCGCACGGTGGCTTTCGAGCGGCTCGTGCAGGAACTGGCCGGGGACCACCAGCTGTTCGTGATGGATCCGAAAGGCACGCCGATCCGTGAGCAGGTGTTCGACGGCAATCCGTGCTTCCTGCTGACCGACCACATCCCGATGCCGAAGAAGACGTTCCACGGCCTCGAACGGCTGGGCGCGAAGAAGCTCACGCTGGGATCGAGGATGCTGTTCGCGTCGCAGTGCGTGGTGCTGATCCACCACGCGCTCGACCAGCGGTGACCCCGCCGCACGTCTGGGCAGTCAGTACTCCACTGCCACCGACATCAGGCGCAGCTTGCCCGCGTACTCACCGAGGCGGTTGATCTCGAAATACCACCAGTCACCGGCGAGGGTGTACGCACCCGGGAAGGTGAAGGTCACCGACTGCTCGTGGATCGTGCCGGAGCCGGCCGGAATCAGGCCAGTGCCTTCATCGCCATAGGTTTCGAAACCGCTGCCATGGTTGAACGAGGTGGGGATCACCAGGAACCCGATGCTGTCGCCATCGCCATCGCCGGGAATCTCGTAGACCAGGCGCAAGCGGACCCGGTCACCGGTGGCATATCCCTTGGGCCGATGCATGGTGAAGGACATCGCGCCGGACGTCCCCGTCCAGTCCACGCCACGCGTCTGCAGCGCAAAGCTGCCGAAGGTCGACCACGACAGGGCGTGCGCCGGGAACGAAACCTGATTGGCGTACTGCTTGCACAGTTGCGGGTGCAGGTGGCAACGCAGCTTGACCCTGTCGATCGGCTGGGTTTCCTGCGACGGCGTTGACTGCGGCGGACCGGCCTCCGCGACCACGTTCAACGGATTTGCCGCGAGGGCTGAGAGCAGGACGGGCAACAGCATGCGCATGGGGGTCTCCTGTTCCATGGTTTGAAAGCGGCACGGACGAACGACCGGTCCGGCACCGCGGCCGCCGCACATGTCGGAATGCGCGGCGGCAAGCCCCTGTCCCCCAGCCAACGCGCATGTGCGCGGCAATCGGACAACCCGACCTTCGCTCCGGCGATCGCCGACTCGATCGATCCTCTCCGCTTCCTTCCACCGGCCTGTCCCCTCACGACCGCCGGTCGCGTAACTGTCACCACATCCCCCGCCGGCCACCTACGGAGGCCCCATGCTTCGCATCCTTGCAACGCTGCTCCTGTCCGCGATCGCCCTCGCCCACGCTGCCCCTGCACGGGCCCAGAGCTGCGGTGACACGATCACCCACGACATCACCCTGACCGCCAACCTGCATTGCACCGCCGGGTGGGTCGCGCTGTACGTACCGGTCAGCGGCATCACCATCGACCTCAACGGATACACCCTCAGCGGAAACCGGGGCCTGGTCGGCATCGACCTCCAGGAGGCAAGTTCGGTACGCATCATCAACGGCAGCATCCGCGGCTTCTGGGGTGGCGTGGTCGGGCTGCGTTCGCACAAGCTGAAGATGCAGAACGTGAAGCTCGAGGACCTGGGCACGGGCATTTCGCTCAACTACAGCTACGGTGCGCAGGTCATCGACAATAATTTCCACGGGATTTCCGGCCCTGCAATCAGCTTCGGTGTGCCGCTCGGCGCGGGCTACGGCGCGGCCGGGTCCCATTACATCGCCTACAACCGGATCACCGGCGCGGGCACGGGCATCAAGCTCTGCGGCTACGACAACGGGAACGCCGTCATCACCGGCAACCAGTTGCTCAAGATTGCCGCCTACGGCATCCACGCAAGCGACGGCAGCGGCAGCCACCAGGTCAAGGGCAACCTGATCCGCGGCATCGAGAACACCGGCATCGTGCTGCGCGGAAGCCGGGCCAACGTCATCACCGACAACGTCCTGCAGGAGGGGCGACTCGGCATCGCCATGACCCCGCAGTTCACTGGTGAATGCAAGACCGGCCCGCTGACGTCACCCTGGATCCGCGACAACCGGATCGAGTCCAACCACATCCTCAAGCTCGAGGGCGGCGTCACCCTGGGCATGGGCATGATGGACAAGCCGCTGGTGTTCAAGAACCAGATCCGCTTCAACGATATCCATGACGACGGCACCGGCCTGTACTTCCAGGAAGACGCGCATGGCAACGACGCCAGGGGCAATGACTTCCTCGGCACCTCGACACCGATCGTCGACCACGGCGCCTACAACCGGTACTGAGTCCACCGTACCGCCCCTGCAGCAGTCGCAGCGTCCCCGGCACTGCCGTACCGGGGACGTGGTCGCGGCCCGCTTCCGATACGTGCCGCGCCTGCGGGCACACGAAGCTTCCGGCCTTCGCCTCTGTTGGCCGGCGTGAAGTCCCGGTGACATGCCGAATACCGGACCCCGGCGGCCCACGCTGGCCGGTACATGGTCGCCGGTGCGTTGCCACCACTGCAGGGGGTGTCCGCATCAGGCACCAATGGAGGACCCGCGATCCCCGGATCGCAGGGCCGCCCCCGGTCCGCCGATGCACGGCGGAGATCATCATGCAGATCAGCAGGCGCGAGTTCACCCTCCTCATGTCGTCGGTCGCCGTCGCACTGGCGACGCCGTTGGCGTTGGCCCAGGCACTGCGCGTGCGGCGCGAGATCCGCACGCTCCCCGAGGCCGACATCGACGCACTGAAGGCAGGCGTGCAGGCAATGCGGGCCCTGCCCAAGGCCGACTTGCACGCCTGGCTCTACCAGGCCGGCGTGCACGGCGCGCCGGCGGCGGACAGCGCCGGCGTACCCGATGCCGCAACCTACTGGAACCAGTGCGTGCACTTCGGCCTGCACTTCCTCAGCTGGCACCGCTGGGAACTGCTGTTCATCGAGGAAATCATGCGGCAGATGTCGGGCTACTGCAGCTTCGCGCTCCCATACTGGGACTACCTGGCCGACGGCTTCCTGCCCGATCCGCTCCGCCAGACCCCGGACGGGAACAACCCGCTCTATGACGGCACCCGCATCGCTGCGCTCAACAACGGCACCGCCGGCTTGTCCGGAATGAATCTCGATGCCCTGGACGAAGCCCAGTTCCCCGGCTTCTCGGGGATCCTCTACGGCAACCCGCACTCGGCAGTGCATGGGCAAGTGAGCGGCAACATGGGCTCCGTCCCCACGGCCGCGCGCGACCCGGTCTTCTACCTGCACCATTGCAACATCGACCGCTACTGGGAGTGCTGGTCACGCAAGGGCGGCAGCAACCCCGACGGATCCTGGTCGGGACAGACGTTCCCGTTCCGCACCGTCACCGGCCATCGCGACGCGCGAGCCGGCGACGCCGGCAGGACCGCGAATCTCGGCTACACGTACGACAACCTTCCGTGCGGGCGCTTGATCAACCCGGCCCTGCTGGACCTGCTGCGCGAGCTGCGCTACCTGAAGCTGCGCGTGCGTCCGCGCCCGATCCCGGAACCGGATCCCTGGCCATGGCGTCCCGCCATCACTACCGAACCCTTCGAGATCACCGCGCTACCCGTGGCGTTCGTGCTGGCGCAGTCCGACCTGCAGAAGGCAGGCCTTGCCAAGGCAATCCTGGATGCCAAGGGCACCTCCGCCGCGATCGTGCTGCATGGCGTGAAGACGACCGATGCCGCACGCAAGGGCGGGTTCTTCATCGACGCATGGATCGCCCCCGTCGACGCGATGCGTTCGGGCAAAACGGACAGCGCCCGCCACGCCGGCAGCTTCAGCAGCTTCGACCTGTCCATGCCGGCGGACCATGCGCGGCACCACGCCACCGTCGGCGCAACCGGGGCGCCGTCCATCGCGTTGCCCCTGAGCGAAGACGCCATGCGCCTGCTCGCCGGGAGCAAGGGCGACATCGCGGTCGTGTTCGTGCGCCGGGGGCTGGTCGATCGCAAGAACCGGCCCATCGACGATGGCGGACAGGCGACCCTGTTCCATGTCGAGGGAATGGGCCTGGGAATCGCAGCCGCATCCCGCTGAGGGAGCGCCGACGGGTCACGTCACGCGTTCGCCCGCCGCCACGCGCACGTCCGTCTCGTCGGCCGGCGCGGCCTGGATCACCAGGCGCAGCCGTCCTGCATCCCGCGCCAGATGCAGGCCGCGGTGCCTGACCAGATAGCCGACCGCCACCGCGGCCGCCGCGATCCCCGACAGCGCGCCCACGCCCAGCGCCCAGCGCGCGCCGAAGCGGTCGACCACCCATCCGACCAGCGGCGCTCCCAGCGGCGTGCCGCCCATTACCACGGCGATCCGCAGCGCCAGCACCCGGCCGCGCATCGTGCGCTCGGTGGTCAGCTGCATCATCGAGTTGCTGGCGGTCATGAAGGTCAGCGCGGCGAGGCCGACGAAGAACAGCACGATGCCGAACAGCAACGGCCCGGGCATCAGCGCCGCCACCGCCACGCTGAGGCCGAAGCCGCCCGCCGATACCGCCATCAGCACCATCCCGGGCACCGGGCGGCGTGCCGACAGCAGCGCACCGCTCATCGTGCCCACCGCCATCGCCGAGGTCAGCAGGCCGTACTGGCTGGCATCGCCCTGGAACTCGGTGACCGACATGGTGGAAATGAAGATCGCGAAATTGAAGCCGAATGTCCCGAGCAGGAACAGCATCACCAGCACCGCCATCAGGTCCGGCCGGTTCCACACGTAGCGGAATCCCGCCAGCAGGCTGCCGCGCGTGCGTTCGGGCAAGGCTTCGGTATGCAGCTCGTGCACCCGGAGCAGCCACAGCGAGACCAGCACCGCCGCGTACGAACCCGCATTGACCACGAACAGCCAGCCCTCGCCGATCGCCGCGATCAGCACGCCCGCCACGGCGGGACCGAGCATCCTCGCGGCATTGAAGGAAGCCGAGTTCAGCGCCACCGCATTGGCCAGGTCGTCATCGCTGACCAGGTCCGACACGAACGCCTGCCGCGCCGGCGCGTCGAACGCGGTGACGCAGCCCAGCAGGAATGCGAATCCGTACACATGCCAAAGCTGCACTGCGCCGGACAGGGTCAGCAGGCCCAGGCCCAGTGCCAGCACGCCGGCTGCGGCCTGGGTGAACAACAGCAGCTTGCGGCGATCGAGATGGTCGGCGGCGAATCCGGTCAGCGGCAACAGAAGCAGCGGCGGCCCGAACTGCAGCGCCATCACCGTCCCCACCGCCGTGGCGTTGTGGTCGGTGAGCACGGTCAGCACCAGCCAGTCCTGCCCGATGCGCTGCATCCACGTGCCCACGTTGGACACCAGCGCGCCCCCGGCCCAGAGCCGGTAGTTATAGCTCCGGAGCGAGTGGAACATGCTGCTCAAAGCGTGCCTGGCGCCTCAGTCGGAACGTGGCCGCCGAAGCAACCGGGGCACCATGCTAACGCGATGGCCGCGAACGGCATGCGCAGTCCACCCGTAGGGCGGGTCTTGACCCGCCACTGCCGCGGACGATCCCCTATGGCGGGTCAAGACCCGCCCTATCGCGTTTTCAATCGCTGCCGAGCCGCTCGCGCAGCCGCTGCTCCCGCTCAGCGACCTCCGGGGTCACCGCGTCGCCGAAATCCTTCATTTCATAGAAGGGGCGGATTTCGAGCTCGCTCGGCCCGGGCATCGGATTGGGGCAGCGCTTCGCCCAGGCGACGGCTTCGTCCATGTCCTTGACCTCCCAGACCCAGTAACCCGCGACCAGTTCGCGCGCCTCGGCGAAGGGGCCGTCGATCACCGTCCGGCTCGCGCCATCGAAGGCGATCCGCTTGCCCGCCGACGAAGGCTTGAGCCCGTCGCCGTCGATCATCACCCCGGCCTTCACCAGTTCCTCGTTGAACTTCCCCATCGCCTCGAACATTTCGGTCATCTCGGCGGCAGGCGGCAGGCCGCGCTCGCTGTCCTCGGTCGCCTTCACGAATACCATCACGCGCATCGTTCTTCTCCTTCGTCGTGGCCGGCATGGCCTTCATTCCAGACGACGAAGCTGCAAGCGCGGAATCGACATCGACCTGAACACGCGGCGCCCATCCGACGCCTGGCAGCGGCCCCGACTGCCCGGTGACGCGATCCAGCACGCGCCGGGTCTGCGTCCCGGACTTCGGCGAATGCCCGACCGGATCGAAGCGAGGAAGGCGTTGTCGTCCACGTGATGCTTGCCGATGGCCCCCATCGCGGGTCGAGACACGCCCTGCCGGAAGCCGACTCCGGGCCCAGGCCTCCATGCCATCCGACAGTTGCGTCGTTTGCCAGGAACGTGCGTAGTGGAGGCCCGCAGGTTTCCCCTTCCTCCAACCGGACCAAGGAACCGATCATGAAGCGTCTTCCCCTGGTTGCATTCGGCGCACTGGCGCTGCTGCTCGGCGGCTGCAAGCCGGCTTCCGATTCCCCCGCCACCACGCAGGCTCCAGCCGCGAATGCGTCCGCTCCAGCCGAACCCGAGACCCTGGCCACCGACACGCCGCGCACCACCGTCGACGGCAACCCGTTCGTGGCACCCGAAGGCTGGACGCTGGAAACGAAAGGGCCGGCCATACTCCTGACGCCGCCGGAAGGCGGTTCCCGCATCGCGCTGGTGGACGTCGCCGGCGAGGACGCGGATGCCGCGGTCGCTGCAGCGTGGCAAGCCTACGACGCCGACGCGAAGTGGCCGCTCAAGCTGGCGACTGACCGGCCAGCGCGCGATGGCTGGGAGCAGATCCGCAACTACGACTATGAAACGTCAGCCAACGACCGGCGCAGCGTGGGGGCGGCGGCCCTCAAACACGGCGGGCGCTGGACGGTCGCGATCTACGACATGGCCCACGCCGTCGGCGAGAAGCGCGGCGCACAGGTCTCGCTGATCTTCGACCGGCTGATGCCCAAGGGCTACAACCGCGAGTCCTTCGCCGGCAAGACCGCGCACAAGCTCGACGATGCGCGCCTGGCGCAGCTGACGAAGTTCGTCGAGGACGCACGCCAGACGCTGGACGTGCCGGGCGTGGCGATCGGCATCGTGCAGGACGGCAAGGTGGTGTTCGCCGACGGCTTCGGCGTGCGCGCGCTCGGCAAGCCGGAGAAGGTCGACGGCGACACGCGGTTCATGATCGCGTCCAACACCAAGGCGATGACCACGCTGATGCTCGCGAAGCTGGTCGCGGACGGGAAGTTTGGCTGGAAGACGCCGGTCACGCAGCTCCTGTCCGAGTTCAAGCTCGGTGATGCGGATACCACCCGCCAGGTACTGGTCGAACACCTGATCTGCGCCTGCACCGGGCTGCCGCGGCAGGACATGGAATGGCTGTTCGAGAGCGAAGGCGCGACGCCGGAATCGGTGATGGCGACGCTGGCCACGATGCAGCCGACCAGCAAGTTCGGCGAGCTGTTCCAGTACTCCAACCCGATGGCCGCGGCGGCCGGGTTCGCAGGCGGGCACGTGCTGTATCCGGACAAGGAGCTTGGCGCGGCCTATGACGCGGCGATGCAGTCGCAGGTGTTCGGCCCGCTGGGCATGAAGTCGACGACCTTCGACTACGATGCGGCGATGCGCGGCAATTACGCCATGCCACACGGACTGGACGTGGACGGCAATACGGTGCCCGCGAGCATGGACCTCAACCACACCATCATCCCCGCGCGTCCCGCGGGCGCGGTGTGGAGCACCGTCAACGACGTGCTGCGCTACGTGCAGATGGAACTCGACAAGGGCCTGCTGCCCGACGGCACGCGCTACATCGACGAGGCGCCACTGCTGGAGCGCCGCAAGCAGCAGGTCGCGCTCGGCAACGACGCCAGCTACGGCATGGGGCTGATGGTCGACCGCACCTGGGGCATCCCGGTGGTGCACCACGGCGGCGACATGCTCGGCTTCCACTCCGACATGATGTGGCTGCCCGAGCACAACGTCGGCGCGGTGATCCTGACCAACTCGGACCCGGGCGTCTTCATCCGCGGGCCGTTCCAGCGCCGGCTGCTCGAGGTGCTGTTCGACGGCAAGCCCGAGGCGGTCGAGAACGTGGCCTCGCAGGCCAGGCGTCTTGAGGAAAGCCGGGCCGCCGAACGCAAGCGCCTGACCGCCCCCGCCGACGCCGCAGCCGTGGACGCGCTGGCCGCGCACTACCGCAGCGACGAACTCGGCGACATCGCCGTTTCGCGCAAGGGCGACGCGACCTGGTTCGACTTCGGTGGCTGGAAGAGCGAGGTGGCGTCGCGCAGGAACGACGACGGCACGACCTCGTTCATCACCATCTCGCCGGGCGAGGACGGCTTCGAGTTCGTGGTCGCCGACAAGGATGGCGCGCGTTCGCTGGTACTGCGCGACGCGCAGCACGAGTACGCGTTCGCCGAAGCGGAGGGATAAGCGAAGCGACGGGCAGCGGGGCCGGATCCGGCCGGTCCCGTTCCGGATGAGCTACCGTCCGCGGCCGGTCACTGGCTGCGGCCGACGATCTCCGGCGTCCGGATTGGCTTGCCCGTCGCCGGATCGAAGAACGGGGATTCGCGGCGCTTGCGCAGGCGGGCGACGAGCAGGCCCAGCATCACCCGGCCGATGCCGGACACCTGCGCAAGCCGGTTCACGCGCACCGGCGCCGTGGCCGAGCCGGTGCCGACCAGGCAGCGCCGCGGCGGCCCGAATGCCTCGTCGACCGCCTCGCCCGCCCCTTCCATGCACGCAGGCGACATGCCTGCGTAGTGCACGGCCGGATCGCGCGGCGTATTGCCCAGCGGCGTGCGGCAGCAGGCGGCGTACCAGCGGTAGATACCGCGTTCGCTCCACGACATGCAGGCGATCTGCTCCTCGCCCGCGGTGAAGCGCACCTGCGAAGGCGCCACTGCCACGATGTCCACGCCGCCGGCATCGTCCAGCAGCCCGGGCGCGCCCAGCCATTGCGCGTAGGCGCGGCAGTCCTTGCAGTAGCAGCTCGCGCGGGCATAGGTGCGTCCGGTACCGACTTCGCCTTGCACCTGGCCGCAGCGGCAGCGGAGGGGAATCGACATCACGTGCTCCCGTGGTTGTGCGGCAAGCCTGCCTCTACCCGCGTCGGCCCCGCAACCCTGGGCCGCTCCGCGAGGCGTCACTTGCCGTTGGTGTTCACCATCCACGGCACGCCGAAGCGGTCCACCAGGCTGCCGTAGCCGGGCGACCAGAAGGTCTCGGCGAAATCCATCACCACCGTGCCGCCCTCCTTCAGCGCGTCGAACCAGCGGCGCGCCTGGTCGGCGTCGTCGGTGTGCAGGGTCACGTCGAATCCGTTCTTCGGCTTGCCGACATTCGGCGCCCACTGCTCGTCCATGTCCGCGCCCATCAGGGCCTGGTCGCCGACCTCCAACCAGCAGTGCATCAGCCAGTCCTTGTACTTGGGGTCGACCGGCATGTCCGGCGGGCCGTCGCCGTAGGGAAAGGCGGCGGTGATCCTGCCGCCGAGCACCTTTGCGTAGAACTCGAATGCCTCGCGGCACTGGCCGCGGAAGCTGAGACTGGTGACGATCTTCATGGCACTCCTGCTGGCATTGGCCGGGGTGGGAGGCGCAGGTTGCCATGGTCCTGGTTAAAGCGGGCGTCACGCCGCCCGCGGGGCGCGGTGCGAAGGGCCGACCCCGCGATGCCGCCACGTCGACAAGGGGAACATCCGGCCGCGCGGATGGCTTGCCATGTCCCGGCGCCGCAGGACTATGATGGCTCGCCAAACAACGAGGGGAGGCCCCAAATGCCCGGATTGCACCTGCGCTTCATGACGATCGCCGGGGGGACGGCGCTTCTCCTTGCTGCCTGCAGCTCCGGCAACGGGGACGGTCGGAATGCCGCCGCGGCAACCGATGCGGCCGATGCGGCGGCCGAGCCGGCGCTTCCGGAGCGCTACGACGCCAAAGCCTTCTTCACCACGACGACGTACTCCCTCGCCGGTGGTCACGTCTGGTCGCCGGACGACGGCAGGCTGCTTGTCAGTTCGGACGCGACCGGGATCTTCAACGCCTACGCGCTCGACGCCGGCGACGGCACAGCGACGCCGTTGACCACGTCGACGACCGATTCGACGTTCGCCGTTTCCTGGTTCCCCGACGACGCCCGCGTGCTGTTCGCCGCGGACAAGGGCGGCAACGAACTCGACCACCTGTACGTGCGCGAAGAGGACGGCACCACGCAGGACCTGACCCCGGGCGAGAAGGTCAAGGCCGGCTTCATGGGCTGGTCGAAGGACGGCAAGTCCTTCTATGTGGAAACCAACGAGCGCGACCCCGCCGCCTTCGACCTGTACCGCTACGCGACCGACGGTTACGAACGCACGCTGGTGTTCCGCAACGACGACGCGCTCGCCATCGCCGCGGTATCGCCCGATGGCAACACGGTCGCCATGGTCAAGTCGCGCACCAGCGCCGACTCCGATCTCTACATCCTCGACACCAGGACCGCGGGCGCCGGGCCGAAGCTCATCACCCCGCACGAGGGCAACATCTCGTACGGCGTCCACGAGTTCACGCCCGACAGCGGCAAGCTCGTGTACTCGACCGACCAGCACGGCGAGTTCCAGCAGGCGTGGACCTACGACCTCGGCACCGGCAAGTCCGAACCCCTGGTCTCCGCCGAGTGGGACGTGGCCTTCGTGACGTACTCCGATTCGGGCCGCTACCGCGTGTCGGGCACGAACGCGGACGCGCGCACGGCCGTCGCGATCCTCGACACGCAGACGGGCAAGGAGATCGAACTGGGCGGCCTGCCGCCGGGCGATCTCGCGCAGGTCCGCTTCTCACGCGATGAAAGCCGGCTCGCACTCATGGTGAGCTCCGACACGTCGCCGCGCGACGTCTACACGGTCGACCTCGCGGCTGGCGACAGCAAGCGCCTGACCAAGGCGCTGAACCCGGCGATCGACGAGGCCAACCTCGTTGCGTCGGAAGTCGTCCGTTATCCGAGCTTCGACGATCTCGATATCCCCGCGATCCAGTACCGGCCCAAGGGCGCATCGGCGACTCACAAGGTGCCGGCACTCGTGTGGGTGCACGGCGGCCCCGGCGGCCAGAGCCGCACCGGTTACTCCGCCACCATCCAGCACCTGGTGAACCACGGCTACGCGGTGCTCGCGGCGAACAACCGCGGCTCGTCGGGCTACGGCAAGACCTTCTTCCACATGGACGACAGGAAGCACGGCGAAGTGGACCTGCAGGACATCGTCCATGCCAAGCAGTACCTCGCCTCGCTCAACTGGGTCGACCCCGACCGCATCGGCATCATCGGCGGCTCCTACGGCGGCTACATGGTGGGCGCCGCGCTCGCGTTCGAGCCTGAAGCGTTCGACGTCGGCATCGACATTTTCGGCGTCATGAACTGGGTGCGCACGCTCGAGAGCATCCCGCCGTGGTGGGCGTCGTTCAAGGAAGCGCTGTACGACGAGATGGGCGACCCCGCGACCGACGCCGAACGCCACCGCCGGATCTCGCCGCTGTTCCACGCGGAGAACATCAAGGTGCCGCTGCTGGTCGTGCAGGGCGCCAACGACCCGCGCGTACTGCAGGCGGAAAGCGACGAGATCGTCGCCGCCGTGCGCGCCAACGGCGTGCCGGTGGAATACGTGCTGTTCGATGACGAGGGCCACGGCTTCACCAAGCGCGAGAACCGCATCGCGGCGTCGGAAGCCTATGTGAAGTTCCTGGGCACGCACATGGGGACCGCGGAGCAGCCCCCGCAACCAGCTGACTGAAGACGGGTTGACCAGCTCCGCTGCTGGAAGCCGCCGCGCTCCACGAATCCTGCGCTGAGGCTTCCCGAAAAGGAGTACCGCGATCGTCATTGGCGGCAGCCGCCAGGCAAGTCATGAACAACGCGGCGCCGACGAGCGCTCCCCGGATCGATACGGCCACGTGCCTTCCCCTGTGTTGTCCCCGATCCGGAGGATAGCCCAGCCCATTCACCGCGTTAACGCCAACTTGACGCCCCTCCAACGCCGGTCCGCGCAAGGTCGTCGCTCCTGTCGCCGCACGGCGTGCGGCGCATTCGTGAAGCGGAGAGACCGATGTTGAAGGACAAGACTTCAAACGCCATCGTCGCCGTCAGCGACCTTGAGCGCGCGCGGAATTTCTACACCGACACGCTGGGCCTTGAACCTCGCGGCGGCGGCGTGGAGGGCGTGCTGGAATACCGGACGGGCAACTCGTCACTCGCGGTCTATCGGTCCGAGGGCGTCCGGCCGGGAACGGGAAACGCGGTGGCCTGGAGCGGCGGGAATGACGTCGAGGCCATCGCCGAAGACCTGCGCGCGAAAGGCGTGACCCTGGAAGAATATCCCGACATGGGCATGGACATCGACCGCGGCGTGCACAGGAGCGACGGCTTCGCGGGCATCTGGTTCAAGGACCCCGACGGCAACATCCTGCACGTCCACAGCATGTAACCCCTCCCCTCTCCCCGGAGTGGTGTCAGGGACAGTCCGGACAGGGGCGTGCTTGCCGTCGGCATTTTCGACGGCGATGCCGGCGCCAGGAATTGCGCAACCAGGTCCGATGCGGATGCTACGCCGCCCTTCGCCTACTCCAGGTCGGTCTGGATCCAGCGCGGCGAGTGATGGATGTCGATCGTCTGCAGGCGGCCCGGCCCGAGATTCTCGAAACGGTGCGGCACGCCCGCGGGGCCGAGGACAACCTCGCCGGCCGAGGCGTCGAGGGTCATGTCGCCGACAAAGAACCTGGCGTTGCCCTGGACGACGATGAACGTCTCGTCGTAGGGATGGACGTGGAGGCGCGGCCCTACGCCAGGCGTGTCGGTGCCGTATGCCAGCACGGTGACCGGTCCACCGATGGCGATTCCGTCGATGGACCCGCGCCACGGGACTTCGGCAGCCGGATCGAACAGCGTGGCTCGCGCCGCAGGGCGCCCATCCGGCTTCACCGTGGCAGGGTCGAAATCTTGGCGTGGCATACAGTCGCGCTACTTCCGCGCGAAGTCCGGGAACGTCTCCTCGATCGACGCCTTGTCCGGCAGGATGTAGAACACCCCGCCCCGCTCGAACGTCGGGCGGACGACCTGCTCGTAGAACTCGGGCGAGACGTTGATGCAGCCGTGGGTGACGCGGTTGTCGTCCGGCGAAGGCGAGGCCAGGCGCTCGACGCGCCGCTCGGCCGGGACGCCGGTGGCGGTCGGGTGGATGGAGACCGCGGAATCGTAGTCCACCCACAGCACGCGCCCGGCGTCGATCGACGGGCCAAAGCCGCCGACGAAGCGGCCGGCCGGCGTCGTGCGATCGCGGCCCGGGATCTCGCGAAGCGCCAGCCCGGCGACGCCGGGCGCGGAATGATCGCCGACCGCGGAGCCGAACAGCCCGGGCGCCGCGCCGCGAAGCCGGCCGTCGCCGCCGAACACCAGGATCTGTGCGGCGGCCTTGTCGATGACCGCGAACGGATAGCCCAGGTTGTCCTTGGCGGCGACCACCCAGCCGGCGAGATCGGTCACCGTGCTGGAGACCTCCTGGCCAGGCGGAAGCTGGTCGACGGCGGAGGCCGGCGGCGCGTCGGCATCCTTGGCGCTGGCCACCCCGACGCTCGCGAACGCCAGCGCCAGCGCAACGGAAGCGGCCCGGATCGCGGGGTGTGTGCAGGTGCGGATGGACAATTCCTCGTAAAGACTGGTGAAGACCGGAGACCGGTGGCCAGCAAGGGCCACCGGTCCCGGTTCAAGCCGTTCGTTGCGAATCGTGCAAGAGCGACTAACCGCGCGGCTTGCGGCCCGGCGCCGTTTCGAGCTGCTGGACGCGGCCTTCCAGCTGGTCCAGCCGCTGGTTGGCCTGCTGCGCGGACTGGTTGGCGGACTCGGCGCTCTGCGCCGCACCCTGCACCCGCGAGTCGAGCTGGTCGAGGCGCGAGTTCACCCGCGCGAAGTCGTCATCGTAGGTGGCGCAGGCGCCAAGGCCCAGGGTGAGGACGGCCGCCAGGCCAAGCGTTCGTGCCATCACCACTTGTTGTTTGGACAGGGACATGCGAGTTCTCCTTCGTCGGGGGAGTTCGGAATATAGCGGCCTTCCTGCCGGAGCCACCGATTGCGTTCAGCTGGGGTTGGACTACGTAGATGGCTTGTGAACCATGTGAGGCGGCACGACCAGCCTGCTGCCGGCCGCCGACCATGACCAAAGGTCCGGGAGCAGGCGTTGCCCGTCGCTTAGACTCGAACCATCGAACCACCCTGGGGAACCACCT
This sequence comes from Luteimonas soli, assembly GCF_042648865.1. Taxonomy (NCBI): domain Bacteria; kingdom Pseudomonadati; phylum Pseudomonadota; class Gammaproteobacteria; order Lysobacterales; family Lysobacteraceae; genus Luteimonas; species Luteimonas soli. Next base: position 756,509 of record NZ_JBHRYA010000003.1, read on the forward strand.
TGAAGCACTATCTCCTGGCCATCGCCGCTGCGCTGGCCACGTTGGGCAGCGCTGCCGCCCAGCCTGCCTTCGCGCAATCCGCCCAGCGCGCCGAACCGGTCGACCTGGACATGGTCAGCCGCATCCGCCAGGAGGCGTTCCATCATTCCCAGGTCATGCAGACCCTGGCCGAACTGACCGAGGACGTGGGTCCGCGCCTGACCAACTCGCCGAACATGGACAAGGCCAATGCCTGGGCGAAGGCCAAGCTGTCGGGCTGGGGCCTGGTCAACGTGCATGACGACGCCTTCGCCGATTTCGGCCGCGGCTGGGAGTTCAGCAAGGCCAAGGTCGAACTGCTGGCGCCGCGCGCGCTGCCGCTGTTCGCGCTGCCCAAGGCCTGGACGCCGGGGACCGACGGCCCGGTCGAGGGCGAGGCGATCGCGATCGAATTCAAGAGCAAGGCCGACATCGAGAAGCACAAAGGCAAGCTGCGCGGCAAGATCGTGTTCCTGGACCCGGAGCGCGAATACAAGCCCGGCACCGAACCCGACTTCCAGCGCCACGACGAAGCGACGCTCGAAGGCCTGCAGGAGTTCTCGGTGCCGGCCGACCGCGACGACGAGCGCGCCGAGCGCATCAAGAAGTACATGGAGCGCCGCGAACTGGCCGAACAGGTGCGCAAGTTCCTTGTGGAGGAAGGCGTGCTGGCTTCCTTCAGCATCAGCGACCGCGACAACGGCATCGTGCGTTCCACCGGCGGCGGTTCGCGCAAGGCCGGCGAGCCGGTCGGCGTGCCGGAGCTGGGCATGATCGCCGAGCACTACAACCAGGTGATGCGCGCGCTGGACGACGGGCAGACCGTGCGCCTGCGCGTCGACGTCGATTCGCGCTTCACCACCGACGACGACCGCGACGGCTACAACACCATCGCCGAGATCCCGGGCACCGGGTCCAAGGCCAAGGAAGTGGTGATGCTGGGCGCGCACATGGACTCCTGGCACACCGGCACCGGCGCGGCCGACAACGGTGCCGGCGTGGCGGTGATGATGGAGGCCGTGCGCATCCTCAAGAAGATCGGCGCCAAGCCGCACCGCACCATCCGCATCGCGCTGTGGAGCGGCGAGGAGCAGGGCCTGATCGGTTCCGGCGACTACGTGGCGCGCACGTTCGCTTCGTACCCGGAGCCCACCGATCCGGAGCAGAAGGCGCTGCCTTCGTTCCTGCGCGAGGACCGCGGCCCGCTGCAGCGCAAGCCGGCGTACGACAAATTCTCGGCCTACTTCAACCTCGACAACGGCTCGGGCAAGATCCGCGGCGTCTACGCGCAGGAAAACCTGGCGGCGATGCCGATCTTCGAGGCGTGGATGAAGCCGTTCGCCGACGTCGGGGCCACCGTGGTGGTGTCGCGCAATACCGGCAGCACCGACCACATCTCCTTCGACCGGGTCGGCCTGCCGGGCTTCCAGTTCGTACAGGACCGGCTCGACTACGGCACCAACGTCCACCACACCAACCTGGACACCTACGACCACACCTCGGCGCAGGACCTGAAGCAGGCCGCTGCGATCGTCGCCAGCGTGGTCTACCACGCCGCCATGCGCGAGCAGAAGATGCCGCGGAAGGTGTTGGCCGAAGACTGAGGACGGGGACTGTGCGGCCATCCGCCTGCGCCAGCAACGCCAGCATCTCTGTGGCCCGGGCACTGAGAAACGTTACTTCGGCCCATTCGGGGACTGGCGCGGCTGCGGCCAGGAATTCTCCCAGGAACGGGGCCAGGTCAGCCTCCTCTGGAGATAGGTAGACCTGGCCCCGTTATCATTACCGGCTTTCAGTTCGCGGTTTTCTCGGCGGCGAGTGCCTGGGCGGCGGGGCCAAGCAGGGGCACCCACTCGCGGATCTCGCTGGTGGCTACGACGCCTTGGGTGATGAACGGATCCCTGTCCACGATTGCCTGGACGTCCGCTTGATCATCCACGCGAAAGATCAGCAAGCCGCCACGCACGTCGCCCGGACCCCAAGGTCCGGAAGCGACGAGCTTGCCGGCGTCGACAAGGCCGCGCAGGTGCGCAAGGTGTGCGGGACGCGTGGCGTCCTGGAGCGCCACGTCTGGGCTGTAGAAATACATGACGGCGAAAGTCCTGGCCATGATGGATTCTCCTGATGGTTGTGCGGAATGCACGGGCTGTGTGGGCATGAGCGCTGCCGTGTTGCGCTGGGGAGCGCGGGCACCGACCCGACGACCGATCCCCGTGTGCGGCTACAGGAACATTCCGCCCGAAGCTTCGATGCGCTGACCGTTGATCCAGCGCCCCCCGGGGCCGAGCAACGCGGCAGCAGCGGCGCCGATGTCTTCCGGCAGGCCGGCGCGGCCCAACGCGGTGTTGGCGGCGATGAAGGCATTGAGCTCGGCGTTGTCGCGCACCGCACCGCCGCCGAAGTCGGTCTCGATCGCGCCCGGCGCCAGCACGTTGACGGTAATGCCGCGTGCGCCCAGCTCCTTGGCCTGGTAGCGGGTCAGCACCTCGACCGCACCCTTCATCGCCGCGTACGCGGAATAGCCGGGCAAGGCGAAGCGGACCAGGCCACTGGAGACATTGAGGATCCGCCCGCCGTCGGCCATCAGCGGCAGCAGTTTCTGGGTGAGGAAGAACGGGCCCTTCAGGTGCACGTTCACGAGCAGGTCGAACTGCGCCTGGTCGATCTCGACGAACGGCGCACGCACGCCGATACCGGCGTTGTTGACCAGAAAGTCGAACCGCTCGCGCTGCCAGTGCGTGCGCAGCGTCTGCGCGACCTGCGCGACGAACGCGTCGAAGCCCGCACTGTCGCCGACGTCCAGCGGCAACGCGGCCGCGCGGCGGCCGGTGGCCTCGATCGCAGCGACCACGGCCATAGCGTCTTCCCGACGGCTGCGGTAGGTGACCATCACGTCGGTGCCCTGCGCGGCCAGCTTCAGCGCCATGTCGCGGCCGAGGCCGCGGCTGCCGCCGGTGACCAGGGCGATGGGGGTGGAGGTGTTCATGGTGTTCTCCTTGGAATGGATCGGACGAACGCCAATCTATTGGTCGCAGCTTTCGCGATAAACCACATGGAACTGATTTGAATGTTCACTTCATGCGAACAATAATTCCCCCATGAACCCGCTCGACGTCATGCAGACCTTCATCCGGGTGGCCGAACTGTCCAGCTTCAGCCGCGCCGCCGACAGCCTCGGCCTGCCCAAGGCCAGTGCCTCGACCGCGGTGCGCAAGCTGGAGACGCTGCTCGGCACCCAGCTGCTGCACCGGACCACGCGGCGCGTCCACCTGACCGCCGACGGCCAGGCGTTCTACGAGCGCTGCAAGGACGTGCTGGACGACGTCGAGGAACTGCAGTCGATGTTCCAGCGCGGCCCGCAGATGCTGCGCGGCCGCCTGCGCGTGGACATGTCCAGCGGCCTCGCGCGGCACTTCGTGCTGCCGGGGTTGCCCGGGTTCCTCGACCGGCATCCGCAGCTGGAAATCGAACTCGGCAACACCGACCGCCGCGTCGACGTGGTGCGGGAGGGCTTCGATTGCGTGCTGCGCGTCGGCGCGGTCGAAGACAGCACACTGGTCGCACGCAGGCTCGGCGCGTTGCCGGTGGTCAACTGCGCCAGCCCCGCCTACCTGGCGCGCCACGGCACGCCGCAAACGCTGGACGACCTCGACGCGCACCGGCTGGTGCATTACGTCTCCACCCTGGGCGCCCGCCCGCCGGGCTTCGAATACCCCGACGGCGATGGTTACCGCACCCGGCCCATGGCCGGCGCGCTCACCGTCAACAGTGCCGATGCCTACGTCGCCGGCTGCCTGGCCGGGCTTGGCCTGATCCAGGCGCCCCGCACCGGCGTCGCCCACCTGCTGGACGAAGGAAGCCTCGTCGAAGTGCTTCCGCAGTTTGCCTCCGAACCGATGCCGGTCACATTGTTGTATCCCCAGCGCCGCAACCTGCCCCACCGCGTGCGCGCCTTCATGGACTGGGTGGCGGAATTGCTGGCGCCGTCGTTGCTTCCGTAAGCGGAAAGCAGGGTCGGAGCCCGGGGTGAATAACGGGGCCAGGTGAACTTTCCCCGAGTAACGGGGCCAGGTGGTGAATAGCGGGGCCAGGTGAACTTCCCCTGGCCTCCGCGAGCCGACCGATCGCCTCCGGAACCCGAACGATGGGGGCCGGAACCCCATCAATGGCCTCCGCGGCCCCATCGCTCACCTCCGGAACCCCAACGATGGAGTCCGGAACCCGATCGATGACCTCCGCGACCCCATCGTTCACCTCCGAAACCCCACCGATGGGGTCCGGAACCCCGTCGATGGCCTCCGCGACCCCATCGATCGCCTCCGGAACCCCATGTGATGGGGTCCGGAACCCCATCGATGGCCTCCGCGACCTCATCGATGACCTTCGGAACCCCAACGGTGGGGTCCGGGAGCCCATCGGTGACCTCCGCGACCCCGACGATGACCTCCGGCGCCGCAACGTTGGGGTCCCGGACCCCATCTCCGGCCTGCCCGGCCGCGGCCAGCCAAAAAAAGAAGCCGCCCTCGCGGGCGGCTTCGTGGTGCAACGTGGTGGCCGGCGCGGCTATGCGGCCTCCGGCCCCGACTCCGGCGTGGCGGCCTTGCGGCGGCGGCGGGAGAAACGGCCGCCGATCTCGCGTCGCAGTTCCTCCAGCCCCTCCGCCGCGCCGGACAGCTTGAGCTGTGCGTAGCCCTCCAGCGAGAAGTCCATCAGGTCGCTGCCCAGCGCCGTGACGGTGTCGTCCACGCGCGACTGCAGCTGGCGCAGCTGGTCCTGGATCGGCCGCAGCCGGTTGAGCGCGTCCATGTCGGCCAGCGCCTCGGCAAGGTCCATCCGCGGCGGGACGATCTGCGGGTTCTGCCCCAGCACCCGGACCACCTGCTCGCAGAACACCTCCGACCGCGGGCCCATGTACAGCAGCCCCTTGCGGTCGTCGGGCGTGAGCGAGATCAAGCCAGGCAGCGCCTGACCCAACTGCGCAATCGCGGCCGTGGCCGAGCTCGCCTGTTCTTCGCTGACCATCAGCGACACCATGTTTTGCGACATGTGCAACTCCATATGCATGAATGCCGCGACGGGATTGCCGCGGCGGTGGGCACGATGCGGGAGCGCGCGGGGCGTGTCAGTCGGGGGATGGCGCGATTGTTTGTAGGAATTTTCCTAATGCAGCTGGAGTGACCATCCCACCCCGGTAAGATCGGTATGGGCTAACGGGGCCAGGTGAACTTTCCCTACATCGCTTCACGGCGATATCCGAGGCGCGCGGTGGGCTTGCAAGGACTGCAGCCAGCCACCCGCGCGGGCATGCTCACAGGCATGGCCCGCCTCACCCGTATCGATCTTCCCGGCATCCCGCAGCACGTAGTTCAGCGGGGCAACAATCGCCTGCCCTGCTTCCTCGACGACGGCGATCGATTGCGCTACCTGCAGCTTCTGCGGGAGTCGTTGGCCACGACGCATTGCAGCCTGCATGCCTACGTCCTGATGGACAACCATGTCCACCTCCTCGTGACACCAGCCAACGCTGGCAACGTTGGCCGTTTGATGCAACGGCTCGGAACGAACTATGTAGGCCTGTTCAATGCGCGGCATGGCCGTACCGGAAGCCTGTGGGAGGGCCGATACAAGGCTTGCCTTGTCGACAGCGAGGACTACGTGTTGCGCTGCCATCGCTACATCGAGCTCAACCCTGTCCGCGCCCGCTTGACCGACGATCCGGCAACCTATCGCTGGTCCAGCTGCCCGGCCTACTTGGGCCAACGCCCCGCTTCCAGTCTCCGCGAACATCCGGCCTGGCAAAGCCTCGGCGGCAACCAGGCCGAACGTCAGGAAGCCTGCGCCGGATCCTCGACGAAGCCCTGCCGCCGGAGCAATTGGCAGAGATTCGCCTCTATCTCCAACAACAACGCGCGCTGGGCCGCGATGCCTTCAAGGCCATGGTCGAAGCAAAGACCCGACGCTTCGCTTCTGCCCGCCCTGCGCATCGCCCACGCCAAAAGCCGAACGAAGCGAAATAAGTACACCTGGCCCCGTTCTTGCCAGGCCTACTTGGGCCAACGCCCCGCTTCCAGCCTCTGCGAACATCCGGCCTGGCAAGGCCTCGGCGGCAACCAGGCCGAACGTCAGGAAGCCTGGCGCCGGATCCTCGACGAAGCCCCGCCGCCGGAGCAATTGGCAGAGATTCGCCTCTATCTCCAACAACAACGCGCGCTGGGCCGCGATGCCTTCAAGGCCATGGTCGAAGCAAAGACCCGACGCTTCGCTTCTGCCCGCCCTGCGCATCGCCCACGCCAAAAGCCGAACGAAGCGAAATAAGTACACCTGACCCCGTTCTTGCAAGGCGTGCATGTCGGAAAGTGAGCCGGGCAGACACTTCTGCAATACTTGGCTGGCGCGCATGGCCGTCAGTCCTTCTTTGGCTTAGTCACCTTGAAGGCTGCACCATGCGCGCATTTTCTTCCACTCGATCGAGCCGCAAGTGCCTGATCCTGCTTGGGGAAACGTGGGGAAACCTCAGAACCTGACCCCGTTCTGCGACCGAATAAGTGAACCTGACCCCGTTTTGCCAGTTTTGGTTCCTTCAGGGCGATGGTCGAGACCAAGACCCGGCGTTTCGCCGGCATCCGCCCTGCACATCGCCCGCGCAAACCTATCCCGGCCGAATAAGTGAACCTGACCCCGTTTTTCCCTTAGCGTGCCAAGTCCGCCTGCAAGCGCTCTCTGCGCTTAACATCTAACGATGCCTTTATGAAATCTTGGGAATTGACATGCATACCATCGAACAGATCGCGATTTGCAAAAGCAAGGAGTGCGATAACATCTCGAAAAACTTCACGAAGCACAGGTGCAAGCTCTGTGGCTTGCGCCGAACTCAACTTAATCTGCTCAAGGCTGTCTCGAAGGACGAGAGTTCGGACGGAGGTGCTATGTACTTGCTTTGAAAGGTCAGCATACTTGGTCTCCAGCGCGCGCAATGAATCACCGAGCTTTCCAGAGAAAACTGTCAACCAAGAGCAGTAGTCCCTTAGGTCCTTAAGGGTCATGTAATACTTTCTGCGAGAAGTAAGCCACTCGTACTCAACAAAATGATCTTTGAAGTAATGATGACGCCAGAAGTTCTCAATCAAGCTTCGCAGATAGAAGCTTCCGGCGCGCCCGTCCCCGGCCATTAGAACGTGCACAAGATGCAATGCATCCGAGGCGAGTTCCTGGAGAAATACACGCCTGTGCTCTTCCAAAGCAGTGGCAGCCTTAGCGAAAAGAGAAATGCAATAAGCAAATCGGTGAGTACTCCTGAGCAAATCACGCTGCCTTTGCTCAGAACCAACGCGAGTGCGATCGTGCGAATCCCAAATACCTTTGAAATCGTTACTTACTTTCCTTGTAACATCAGATACAGGACCCGCCATGGTCAGAGCTCTCGGATTAGGCGCGACCAACGCGAAACGAAATTACTCCCACCCTTAGCCTCCATTCTTTTCTGTAACGCACTTGTAAACTCTACTTGCTCGAACGCGGACAATGAGCGAAAGTTAATAAGAATGCGATTAATGTACTTCTGCCGCGACTCCTTTTGACGAAGAGTTGGAGATCCAGGAACGCTCTTAGCAATGTCACGCGGACTTGAGAACAGTTCCTTTGAGTTAAGAATCTCTCTCAGCGCCGCCTCTCTCCTCCTAGGAGTTGAGATGCTCTCTCGACCAGAAGGTTGAACAGATTTGGAACTCGTCGCGCGTCGCGCAATATGAGGCTCTTCAACTGCATTTAATGCCAAGACCAATGAAGCAATATCCTTGGAGATTTGCTCACCCCCCAAATCATCACGAACTTCGATTAGTTCTTTTTCAGTGAACCTGGACGCGAGTTCATAGAAACTAGAGAGCAACCGCATCCTGTTTTTTCGGACATTCTGATTCATAGATTATCAACCCTTTCGATAAACTCCTGGCAAATGTCCTCCAAATCATGCATCAGCTTTGGCCTTGATTTATGGAAATCTTGTGGCGGCTTTCCTGCGTCTACTGCCTCCGCAACACCCGTTGTTTGGACGAGGTGACTGTTAAACACTTCATCAGGGTAGTCGCGTCGAACTTGAGCCATGGTCTTTCTCATAGCTTCGGTCTGTCTAACTTGCGTAAATATCAATCCCAGCCTCATGAGACCTTGCCCAGATCGATCCTCATAATCCCCCATTGCCCGCTCAAGTAGTGGCAATCCAAGAACAGATAGAGGATCAGGCTTCACCGGCACTAGATAGGCATCTGAAGCCAAAAACGCGCTGTAACTGAAGATTGAGGCGGTGGGTGGACAGTCAATGAGAATGTAATCGTATTTCTGCCGCGCCGGCTCTAGAAACACACGCAGCCGATTCTCCGTTCCGCGAGGTGCATGATCTAACTTTATAAGATCAAGCGTCGATGGAACGATATCCAAATCATAGCCACCAGGCGTGACGGTGATCACCGCATTCGAAAGGCTCGCCGCATTTCTACGGCGCGCGGCAAGCGTGTCACCTTCGCTGGGCTGAAAAATATCGAAAACTGTCTTCTTATTTTCTATCCAATCCAGATAGGTTTCAGCCGGAACGATCCATTGAGTCGCATTGAACTGAGGATCTATATCAACAAGCAGTACGTCGTAGTTCTTTGCCAATTCACATGCCATCCCAACAGCAAGCGTCGTCTTCCCGACGCCACCCTTGAGATTTATCAACGAAACTACCGATGCACGCCTAGCCATTAGCATTAACTCCAATAGGATTCCGCTTAAAGCGAATCACATATTCCGCCGATACTCCCCACCCACGTCATACAACGCATGGCTGATCTGCCCCAAGCTATGCGTCTTCACTGCCTCCATCAGCGCCTCGAATACGTTCTTCCGCTCCCGCGCCGTGCTCTGCAGGTAGGCCAGCCCATGCCCGTCGTGCGGCTCGGCGGCCGCTTCGGCATCGCCGTCGATGACGTGGTGGTGGCCGGTTTCGCCCTTCGGGGCCAGGCGGTTGCGTGAGGCCTGCCAGCCGCGCACGTTCTCGATCTGCTGCCCCTTCTCTTCTTCCGTCGAGCGGATCAGCTCGATCTCGGTAGCGACCTCGCCCGCATGCTCCTTGGGCAGGAAGGTGTTGACGCCCACCAGCGGCAGCGAGCCGTCGTGCTTCTTGTGCTCGTAGTACAGGCTCTCTTCCTGGATCTTGCCGCGCTGGTACATGGTGTCCATGGCGCCGAGGACGCCGCCGCGGTCGCTGATGGCTTCGAACTCCTTGTAGACGGCTTCCTCGACGATGTCGGTGAGGTACTCGACGGCGAAGCTGCCCTGCCAGGGGTTCTCGTTGAAGTTCAGCCCCAGCTCCTTGTTGATGATCATCTGGATGGCGACGGCGCGGCGCACGCTCTCTTCGGTGGGCGTGGTGATGGCCTCGTCGTAGGCGTTGGTGTGCAGGCTGTTGCAGTTGTCGAACAGGGCGTACAGGGCCTGCAGCGTGGTGCGGATGTCGTTGAACTGGATCTCCTGCGCGTGCAGGGAGCGGCCGCTGGTCTGGATGTGGTACTTCATCATCTGGCTGCGCTCGTTGGCGCCGTAGCGTTCGCGCATCGCTCTTGCCCAGATGCGGCGGGCGACGCGGCCGATGACGGTGTATTCGGGGTCCATGCCGTTGGAGAAGAAGAACGACAGGTTGGGCGCGAAGTCGTCGATCTTCATGCCGCGGGCGAGGTAGTACTCGACGATGGTGAAACCGTTGCTCAGGGTGAAGGCGAGCTGGCTGATCGGGTTCGCGCCGGCTTCGGCGATGTGGTAGCCGGAGATCGACACGGAGTAGAAGTTGCGCACGCCGTGATCGACGAAGTACTGCTGGATGTCACCCATCATCCGCAGCGCGAACTCGGTGCTGAAGATGCAGGTGTTCTGGGCCTGGTCCTCCTTGAGGATGTCGGCCTGCACGGTGCCGCGCACGGTCTTGAGGGTCTGCGCCTTGATGCGGGTGTAGGTGTCGGCGTCGACGAGCTGGTCGCCGGTGATGCCGAGCAGGCCCAGGCCGAGGCCGTCGTTGGTGGGCGGCAGTTCGCCGGAATACTGCGGGCGCTGGCGGCCTTCGAAGAACCTGTCGATCTTTTTCTGCGCGTCGGCCCAGCGGGCGTCGTCTTCCTTGAGGTACTTCTCCACCTGCTGGTCGACGGCGGTGTTCATGAACATCGCCAGGATCATCGGCGCGGGGCCGTTGATGGTCATCGACACGCTGGTGGTGGGCGCGCACAGGTCGAAGCCGGAGTAGAGCTTCTTCATATCGTCCAGCGTGGGGATGTTGACGCCGGAGTTGCCGATCTTGCCGTAGATGTCCGGGCGCGGCGCGGGGTCTTCGCCGTAGAGCGTGACGCTGTCGAAGGCGGTGGACAGGCGCGCGGCGGGCTGGCCGACGGACAGGTAGTGGAAGCGGCGGTTGGTGCGCTCGGGCGTGCCTTCGCCGGCGAACATGCGGATGGGGTCTTCGCCGGTGCGGCGGTAGGGGTACACGCCGCCGGTGTAGGGGTAGCTGCCGGGCAGGTTTTCCTTGCCGAGGAAGGTGAGCAGCTCGCCCCAGGACTTGTAGGTGGGGGCGGCGATCTTGGGGACCTTCTGGTGGCTGAGGGATTCGCGGTAGTTGTCGACCTTGATCTGCTTGCCGCGGACTTCGTAGGCGGTGGTGTCGTCGGTGATGGATTTGAGGCGCTGGGGCCAGTCGCGGAGGAGCTTGAGGTTCTCCGAGGTGAGGGACTGGAGGGCGTCGTTGTAGCGCTGGCGGAGGGTCAGGAGGGAGCGGTCGGCCTGTAGGGCGGGTCTTGACCCGCCGTCTGCGTGGCTTGATTCGCCATGGGTTCCGATGTCGTCGGGACGGCGGGTCGAGACCCGCCCTACGAGGTCTGAAGCCGCTCCCACGGGGTTCGTGGCCGGGGTGAGGTCGTCGGCGTGGTAGAGGTCGAGTTGCTTCGGCAGCTTGTCGTCGCCGAGCTCCTGCAGGGCCTGCCAGCAGGCCTGGGCGCGGTCGGCGGCTTCGGCCTGCTTGTCGATGGCGGCGTTGATGGCGCGGCCCTGTTCGGCGATCTCGGCGAGGTAGCGGATGCGGGCGCCGGGGATGAGGACGGTGGCGCGGGGTTCCTTAAGGGTGGTGTCGAGGGTGGGGTTGAAGTTGCAGCGGCTTTGGGGAACCCCATCCCCACCCTGCCCTCCCCTTGAAGGGGAGGGTTCCTTGTTGTCGCCCCTCCTTGAAGGGGAGGGTTCCAAGGCTTTAGAGCCCTCCCCTTCAAGGGGAGGGTTGGGTGGGGATGGGGTTGCGCCAAGGTGCAACTTCTCGCGCAGCAATCGGCACAGGTTGACGAACATCCAGCTGATGCCGGGGTCGTTGAACTGGCTGGCGATGGTCGGGTAGACGGGGACGTCCTCGTCCTTGACCTGGAAGGCGACGCGGTTGCGCTTCCACTGCTTGCGGATGTCGCGCAGGGCGTCTTCGGCGCCGCGGCGGTCGTACTTGTTGAGCACGATCAGTTCGGCGAAGTCGATCATGTCGATCTTTTCGAGCTGGCTGGCCGCGCCGTAGTCGCTGGTCATGACGTACATGGGGAAGTCGACGAGGTCGACGATCTCCGAGTCGGACTGGCCGATGCCGGCGGTCTCGACGATCACCAGGTCGTAGCCCAGCGACTTGAGGAAGGCGATGCCGTCCTTGAGCACGAGGTTAGTGGCTGCGTGCTGGCGGCGGGTGGCCATGGAGCGCATGTAGACGCGGTGGCTGCGCAGGGAGTTCATGCGGATGCGGTCGCCCAGCAGCGCGCCGCCGGTGCGGCGGCGGGTGGGGTCGACGCTGATCACCGCGATGCGCATCTGCGGGAAGCTGGCGAGGAAGCGGTTGAGCAGTTCGTCGGTGACCGAGGACTTGCCGGCGCCGCCGGTGCCGGTGATGCCGATGACGGGGGTCTTGCCGCCGGCCAGCTGCCACTGCTTGCGCAGGGTGGCCAGTTCGGAGTCGGCGTAGTCGCCGTCTTCGATGGCCGAGAGGACGCGGCCGATACCGATCTCATCCTGTAGGGCGGGTCTTGACCCGCCTTCGGCCTTGGCCCCGCCGCCGGCTTCGGCCCCGTCGCCCGGGTGGCGGGTCGAGACCCGCCCTACGCGTTCGTCGCGGGCTTTTTCCACGCGCTTGACGACGTCCTCGATCATTTCCACCAGGCCCAGCTTCATGCCGTCGTTGGGGTGGTAGATGCGTTCGACGCCGTAGGCTTCGAGTTCGCGGATCTCTTCGGGGGTGATGGTGCCGCCGCCGCCGCCGACCACGCGGATGTGTTCGGCGCCGCGCTCGCGGAGCATGTCGACCATGTACTTCATGTACTCGACGTGGCCGCCCTGGTAGCTGGACAGGGCGATGGCGTCGGCGTCTTCCTGCAGGGCGGCGCGGACGACGTCCTCGACCGAGCGGTTGTGGCCGAGGTGGATGACTTCCGCGCCCTGCGACTGGATCAGGCGCCGCATGATGTTGATCGCGGCGTCGTGGCCGTCGAACAGGCTGGCGGCGGTGACGAAGCGCAGCGGGGTGGCGTCGGGCTGGGCGGCGGGGTTGGCGCCTTCGATGGCGCTGGTGGCTGGCGTGCTCATGGCGCGCTCCAACAGTAGATATGGATGCGGCCGATTGTACCGTGGGGGCTTCCCCGCCCCGCCCTGCCCTGGTGGGAGCGGCTTCAGCCGCGAGCTTTTGCCTTGCCCCTCCCCCTGCGGCGGCAGGGGGAGGTTGGGAGGGGGTGGTCACGGTTCGGGCTGATCTGAAAGACACCCCTCCCCAACCCGTCCGGCCCGCCAGCACAGCTGGCGTGCGTTCGTCGGTGCGCGAGCCTATGGCTCGCAAGCGCACCTCCTCACCCCCTGCCTTCGCAGGGGAGCGCTCGCGGCTTCAGCCGCCCCTACAGTCAGGACCCCAATGCGCGGCAGAGGGCTTCGCGCCTGGCGCGCATGCCGGCGTCGGAGTGGTGCAGGTCGAATTCCACCGGCTGGCTGCTCCGTTTGCCGAGGATGCGGGCGATGGTGGCTTCCAGCGTGGCGCGATCGTCGTCGAAGCCGCCGTGGGTGGTGGCGTTGGCGCCGTTGGGTGAGCCGGGGGGCTGGCCGGCGGCGGGCGATTGCACCCAGTCCAGGCGACCAGACTTGAGCAGTGCGTGCACGCGCTCGAAGCCGTAGGCCTGGTCGGCAACGGTCCTGGCGGCGATGAAGCGGGCCATGCCGGCGATGGGGGTGCCCTGCGACAGGCGGCGGTCGATCCAGCTGCGCGCCTGCTGTTCGAATGCGTGCGCGACCAGGTACAGCAGCGACTTGTTGTAGATGCCGGCGCAGCTGTCGTCCTGCTCGGCCTTGTCGGTGAGGGTGAACAGGCAGGCGCGGTCGACCATGCGCGCTTCGATCGCGGGCACGTAGCTCATCAGGAACATGTCCATGGTGATCGCCGGCGCCCACAGGTTGATGCTGGCGATCTTGCGGTCCATGCCAAGCATGCCGTGCGCGGGGCCGCCGATGATCTGTCCCTTCGAGGTGAGCAGCTGCAGCAGCGGTGCGAGCAGGATCGAACCGGCGCTGTGGGCGGCCAGGTGCAGTTCCACCGCGCTGTCCTGCCCTGCCCACTCGTCCAGCAGGCGCGCGACCTGCGCCGCGCCGCCGCTTTCGACCAGGCGCCCGTCGGTGCTGCGCGCGACGGCGGTGGTGGACAGCAGCGCGTTCTCCTTCATCTCGTCCCATACCGCCTTGCCGCCGATGGCGCGGGCGAGCGGTTCGAGGGTGTCGTCGAGGCGGTCGAGCAGCAGGTCCTTGGCCTTCTCGATCAGGCCCTCGCTGCGCGGGCGCGCGGCGTCCTTGAGGATGTTGCCGAGCGTGGTCCAGAAGCCGGTCTTCCAGACGAAGCACAGCGGGTAGATCTGCTGCGCGAGCATGGCTTCGCGGTAGTCGGCCACGCGCTGGATCGCGCTTTCCTCGGGCACCAGGCCGCCGTGGGCGTAGAGCAGGACGCGCTTGTGCTTCCAGCCTTTCGTGGCCTCGCGCATGTCATCGCGCACGAGGTTGCGCACGTCTTCGGCACTGGTGCCGAAACGGCCGGTGGCGCGCAGGCGGCCGTCGTTGCCGAGGCTGATGACGTGCGGGCGCAGGTCGGCCTGCGAGTAGCCGACCGACTGCCGCCCGATCGCCGAATTGCTCACCGCCGCCGATTGCGCGCGCTGCAGGTGCACGGGCACGGCCAGGCGCGCGACCCAGACGTCGGTGCCGCGTTCGAGCCATTCGTCGTAGCTGATGCGGGCGAAGCCCTTGCGGCCCCACGTGTCGCCCCAGGAGTTCTGCAGCCAGAAACCGTCGCCGTCGTAGGCGACGATGGCGAAGGCGTGGTAGCCCATCGCCGGCTGCTGCTTCCAGGCGATGCGACCGCTGGCCGGCGGGTTGATCCAGCCCTCGTGCACGCCGCCGGACGCGTACAGCACGCCGACTTCGGCGAACGCGGCGTGCATGGCGACGAGGTCCTTGTGGTTGACGCGGAAATAGGCGCCGAGCGGATTGCGCAGGGCGGCGCGGGCGCGGGCGTCGGTGTAGCAGTCGCGCTTGTCGTCGTCGGTGTCCGGCCAGGCCTCCTGCGAGCACACGCCGTGCCGGTGCCAGCCCTTCATCGCGCCGCGGCAGCTGGAGCCCGAATAGCTCTCGCCCTGCCACTCGTCGTAGCGGCGCGCCATGTCGTAGAGCATGCGCGTGCTCACGCGCGTGGTGTCGGGGCCGGAGCTGCGCGTGCGCAGCAGGGTGTGGGCAACGGTGGCCAGGCCGAACGCGGTGCAGGCGCCTTCGTCGCGCTGGTCGAGGATGGGCACGTCGAGGTCCAGGTAACGCTGCAGCGGCACGTGCGTGGGCACCTCGACCAGGGTCGGCTCGAACATGCGGTCGCGGAAGTCAGCAGTGTCGGGGCGGGCGTCGAGCAGGCGCATGCCTTCGATCGCCGGGTTGCCGGTCGAGCGATTGTTCGATGCAGTCTTCGTCGTGGCCATCTGTTTCCTCCTGCGGGAGAACGGCGGCGCAGCGCGGGCAAGGCCAGCGTGCCGCCATGCCCCGAGCATGCCCGGTCATGGTCGCCAAAACCGCGACCGCCGCGGCAAAGCGGCTTGCGGGGTGGCAACGGCGCCGGGATACTCGGCCCAACGCCCGCAGGAGCGCACTTGGGCGCAACCTCATCGCGGATCGCGCCCAAGTGCGCTCCTGCACGGCTCACAGGGGTCTGTCTGCATGTCACGAATCCAGCGCATCTTCGCCTGGGGCCTGTTCTCCCTCGTGCTGCTGGTGCTCAGCGGCTGGCTGCTGGCCGACCACCTGACGCCGCGTGCGTTCGGCGTGCCCAGTCATGCGCTGCCGCTGCGGGCGGCGCAGACCGAACTCGACCGCGAGATCGCGCCGCTGGTGGCGCGCCACGGTGGCCAGACCGGGATCATCCTGGTGCCCGACGGGCTCGACGCGTTCGCGGCGCGCGCGCTGTCGGCGCGCAAGGCCGGGCGCAGCCTCGACCTGCAGTACTACATCTGGCACAACGACCCCACCGGCCGCCTGCTGGCGCACGAGGCGTGGAAGGCCGCCGAGCGCGGGGTGCGCGTGCGCATCCTGCTCGACGACCTGAACACCCAGGGTGACGACACGGACCTGCTGGCGTTCGACGCCCACCCCAACATCGAGATCCGGGTCTACAACCCGTTCCGCAACCGCAGCGGGCCGCTGCGCGTGCTGGAACTGGTGCAGCGCTTCTTCAGCGTCAACCACCGGATGCACAACAAGGCGTGGATCGCCGACGGCCGGGTCGCCGTGCTGGGCGGGCGCAACATCGGGCAGGAATACTTCGACGCCTCCACCAAGACCAACTTCCGCGACCTGGACGTGGTGCTGTTCGGGCCGAAGGTCGTGCAGGCCAGTGCGATCTTCGACGCGTTCTGGAACAGCGAGGCGGCGCTGCCGATCTCCGCGCTCGGCGACGCCTCGCCCGAGGAGCTGGCCAGTGCGATCGCGCGGGCGAAGGCGGAGGCGCAGGGCGATTCGGCGAAGCGCTATTACCGGCGCATGGAAGCGTCCGAGACGGTGCGCGGCTACTTCCGCGGCGAACTCGCGCCGCACTGGAGCCACCGCATCGAGGTCGCCTCCGACCCGCCGCTGAAATGGAAGCAGGACGACCGCAGCGGCTGGCTGGTCAACAAGCTGGCCGCGCAGATCTTCGGCGCGAAGCGCGAAGCGCTGCTGATCTCGCCCTACTTCGTGCCCGGCGAGACGCTGGCTTCGCGCCTGGTGGACCTGGTGCGCAAGGACGTGGCGGTGGGCGTGGTCACCAATTCGCTGGCGGCCAACGACGTGCCCGCCGTGCACGCCGGCTATGCGTCTTATCGCGGGCAGCTGCTCGACGGCGGCGTCGAGCTGTACGAACTGCGCGCGCAGGGGTCGGGCGAGATCCACGGCCTGTTCGGCAGCAGCGGCGCCAGCCTGCACACCAAGGCCTTCGTGATCGACGGCACGGGCGGCTTCATTGGCTCGTTCAACCTCGACCCGCGCTCGGCCTACCTCAACACCGAGATGGGCGTGCTGTTCGAGGACGGCGACATCGCCCGGGCCTTGCGCGAGGAGTACCTGTTCCTGGCGGGCCCGGCGCTGAGCTACGAGGTATCCCGCGACGAAGCCGGCGAGCTGTGCTGGCTCGACCGCAGCAAGGACCCGCCGCTGGTGCTGCACAAGGAGCCGCAGACCACCTTCCTGCAGCGCGCCACGGCGCGGGCGATCGGCTGGCTGCCGATCGAGTCGCAGTTGTAGGGGTGGCGTGGATTCGGGATTCGGGATTCGGGATTCGGGATTCGGGATTCGGGATTCGGGATTCGGGATTCGGGATTCGGGATTCGGGATTCGGGATTCGGGAAATGCTCTTGCCTTTGCCCCCTTTGATAAAGGGGGTATGGGGGATTTGCTTCGGGTCTGCTCTCCAATCCCCAATTCCGAACCTCCGCCATCAAAAGGGTCTTGACCCGCCAACCGCCTCGAGGCGTCTTGTGCGAGGGGCGGCGGGTCAAGACCCGCCCTACGGCGCCCCCATTCAGCTTCCCGCGGCGGCGAGGCGCCCGCGGCCGCCATACCGGCTCGGACGGGCTTTTGCCGCCGGGGACGCGTAGAATGCCGCGCCGCCGGAGAGGCTCCCGCCCGTCCGACCGCTGCCCGCAGCGCACCCTACTCAATATCCCTACATTGCCGGCGTCCCGCGCAAGCGGTCCGCGCCATGCAACGGAGTTTGTCGATGATTTTCGAACACCTGGACACCTTCGGCCACGAACAGGTCGTCTTCTGCCACAACAAGGACGCGGGCCTGAAGGCCATCATCGCGATCCACAACACCGTGCTGGGCCCGGCGCTGGGCGGCACCCGCATGTGGCCGTACAAGTCCGAGGCCGAGGCGCTCAACGACGTGCTGCGCCTGTCGCGCGGCATGACCTACAAGAACGCGGTCGCGGGCCTGGACATCGGCGGCGGCAAGGCGGTGATCATCGGCGACCCGTCGACCGACAAGTCCGAGGCGCTGTTCCGCGCGTTCGGCCAGTTCGTGCAGTCGCTGGGCGGCCGCTACATCACCGCCGAGGACGTGGGCATCGACGTCAACGACATGGAACTGGTCTACCGCGAGACCGAGTTCGTCACCGGCGTGCACCAGGTGCACGGTGGCTCGGGCGACCCGTCGCCGTTCACCGCCTACGGCGCGCTCCAGGGCCTGATGGCCACGCTCAACCGGAAGTTCGGCGACGAGGAAGTCGGCAAGTACACCTACGCCGTGCAGGGCCTGGGCCACGTGGGCATGGAGTACGTGAAGCTGCTCAAGGAGCGCGGCGCCAAGATCTTCGTCACCGACATCAACAAGACCCTGGTCGACAAGGCCGTCAACGAATACGGCGCCGAGGCCGTGGGCACCGACGAGATCTACGACGTCAACGCCGACGTGTATTCGCCCTGCGCGCTGGGCGGCACGCTCAACGAGCAGACGCTGCCGCGCTTCAAGTTCAAGGTCATCTGCGGCCCGGCCAACAACCAGATGGCCAGCAACGAGATCGGCGACGAGCTGGAAAAGCGCGGCATCCTCTACGCGCCCGACTACGCGGTCAACGCCGGCGGCGTGATGAACGTGGCGCTGGAGATCACCGGCTACAACCGCGAGCGCGCGATGCGCCAGATGCGCACGATCTACCACAACCTGGCGCGCATCTACGAGATCGCCGAACGCGACGGCATCCCGACCTACCGGGCGGCCGACCGCATGGCCGAGGAGCGCATCATGGTGATGGGCAAGCTCAAGCTTCCGCTGGGCCGCACCACCCCGCGTTTCCAGGGCCGCATCCGCGGCGGCGCGTAAACTGCGTCGTAACGCGTGATGGACGACGGGGCCTGCGCGCCCCGTTGTCTTTTCAGGAACAGTAAGAACCAAGGAGCTTGCATGCGCCCTTTCCCGCTGGGTGAAGACATCGACGCGCTGCGCGAGGCCGTGCGCCGGTTCGCGGACGCCGAGATCGCACCGCGCGCCGAAGCCATCGACCACGACAACGCCTTCCCGCAGGACCTTTGGCCGAAGCTCGGCGAGATGGGCCTGCTGGGGATGACGGTGCCCGCGGAGTTCGGTGGCAGTGAAATGGGCTACCTCGCCCACCTGGTGGCGATGGAGGAAATCTCGCGGGCATCGGGCTCGGTGGGACTGAGCTACGGCGCGCACTCGAACCTGTGCGTCAACAATCTTTATGCCAACGGCAACGACGCGCAGCGCGCGAAGTACCTGCCCAAGCTGTGCAGCGGCGAGTGGAAGGGCGCGCTGGCGATGAGCGAGCCGGGCGCGGGTTCGGACGTGGTCGGCTCGATGTCGTGCCGTGCCGAACTGCGCGGCGACACGTGGGTGGCCAACGGCAACAAGATGTGGATCACCAACGGCCCCGAGGCCGACGTGCTGGTGGTCTACATGCGCACCGCCGGCAAGGAGGCGGGCAGCAAGTGCATGACCGCCTTCATCGTCGAGAAGGGGATGAAAGGTTTCACCACCGCACAGAAGCTCGACAAGCTCGGCATGCGCGGCTCGAACACCTGCGAGCTGGTGTTCGAGGATTGCGAGATCCCGGCGGAAAACGTGCTGGGCGAAGCGAACCACGGCGTGCGCGTGCTGATGTCCGGCCTCAACACCGAGCGCCTGGTGCTCAGCGGCGGCCCGCTGGGCCTGATGCAGGCCGCGCTCGACGCCGCCCTGCCCTACGTGCGCGAGCGCAGGCAGTTCGACCGCGCGATCGGCACCTTCGGCCTGATGCAGGGCAAGATCGCCGACATGTACACCGCGCTGCAGTCCAGCCGCGCGTTTGCCTACCAGGTCGCACGCGACTACGACGCCGGGCACAAGTCGCGCATCGACGCCGCCAGCTGCCTGCTGCACGCCTCCGAGGCGGCGGTGCAGGTGGCGCTGGAGGGCATCCAGGCACTGGGCGGCAACGGTTATATCAATGAATACCCGACCGGCCGGATCCTGCGCGACGCCAAGCTCTATGCCATCGGCGCCGGCACCAACGAGATCCGCCGCATGCTGATCGGACGGGAGCTGTTCGAAGGCAACAGCTGACGGGGAGCCCGGGGGCCCGGATTCATGTAGGAGCGGCGGAAGCCGCGACCGCGTTCCGGCTGCAGGAAGAGCTCGCGGCTCCCGCCGCTCCTACGAAGCCTGCGCGGAGCATTGAACCGCCAGGCCGTGGCCGATGCCCCCGCCCGCCATGCTTGAGCGAGCCTTTGCGCCCCCGCAGCCGCGGTTTGCCGCAGCGCAGCATCCGGCAGCATAATCGGGGGATCCCGGCCCCGGCGGCCGGCCCGCAGAACGGAGCCCTCCCCATGTCCGACATCGTCATCGTCGGTGCCAAGCGCACCGCCATCGGTTCTTTCCTCGGCCAGTTCACCGGCGTCCCGACGCCGGCGCTCGGCGCCACCGCCATCGAAGGCGCACTTGCGCATGCCAACCTCGCCGCCGACCAGGTCGACGAGGTGATCATGGGTTGCGTGCTGCCCGCCGGCCTCGGCCAGGCGCCGGCCCGCCAGGCATCGCGCGCCGCGGGCATTCCCGACGCAGCCGGCGCCACCACCATCAACAAGGTGTGCGGCTCGGGCATGAAGGCGATCATGTTCGGCCACGACCTGATCAAGGCCGGCTCGGCCAGTGTCGTGGTCGCCGGCGGCATGGAATCGATGACCAACGCGCCGCACCTGCTCAACGGTTCGCGCACCGGCATCAAGTACGGCAGCACCGAAATGCTCGACCACATGGCCTGGGACGGCCTGACCAACCCCGACGACGGCAAGGCGATGGGCGTGTTCGGCGACGCGGCCTGCGCCAAGTACGGCTTCGGCCGCGAGGATGTCGACGCCTATTCCACCGAAAGCGCCAACCGCGCCAAGAAAACCATCGCCGATGGCATCTTCAAGGACGAGATCGTCCCGGTGACGATCAAGACCCGCAAGGGCGACGTGGTCGTCGATACCGACGAACAGCCCGGCCGGATCGACACCGCCAAGATCCCGACCCTGCGCCCGGCGTTCGGCAAGGACGGCGTGCTCACCGCCGCGTCCTCGTCGTCGATCTCCGACGGCGCCGCCGCCACCGTGCTGATGTCGGCCGAGGAAGCCGGCAAGCGCGGGTTGCAGCCGATCGCGCGGATCGTCGCCCACGCCACCCATTCGCAGGCGCCCGAGTGGTTCACCACGGCGCCGGTGAAAGCGATTTCCAACGTACTCGACAAGGCGGGCTGGAAAATCGACGAGGTGGACCTGTTCGAAGTCAACGAAGCCTTCGCCTGCGTCGCCATGGCGCCGATGAAGGACCTGGGCATTCCCCACGACCGGCTGAACGTCCACGGCGGCGCATGCGCCCTGGGCCACCCGATCGGTGCCAGCGGCGCGCGCCTGGTGGTCACCCTGTTGAATGCCCTGAAGGCCCGTGGCGGCAAGCGCGGGGTGGCTTCCCTGTGCATCGGCGGCGGCGAAGCAACCGCAATCGCCGTCGAGATGGCGTGAATGTTTTAATGGGTTCTTTACAAAAAAAATCGTTCAAACGCTTGACAGTGGAAACGGGCTTGTCATCATGTTGGCGGGCGCGCTACCGCGCGTTGCCGACCATTTTTTAACGACGAGGAAGATTGACATGACGATCAACAAGGCGCTGCTCGCCCTGGCCATGGGTTTCGCCCTGGCCGCATGCAGCAACCAACAGCAGGCCGATAACTCGGCTGCCGATGCCGCCGACGCCGCTGCCGCCGCGCAGACCGCCGCCGACGAAGCTTCCGCTGCCGGCAGCATGACCGCCGACGTTGCGCAGGACGCCGCCGACACGGCCGCCGACGCCGCCGCCGCCGCCAGCGACTCCGCTGCCGACGCCGCCGGTGCCGTGACCGACGAAGCCGCCGACGCTGCCGCCGACGCCGCCGACGCGGCCGCCGACGCTGCCGACCAGGCCAAGGACGCCGCGGAAGAAGCCCAGCAGTAATCGGCTTCCGAACGACGTGCAGTAACAAGGGAAAAGTCGCTGGTTCGCCAGCGACTTTTTCCGTCAAGGGGGAGCGTTATCGCATTGCGCGCGCTTCCGATCGCTGGAAACGGAAACCTTAGGGAGTACACGCACTCATGAAGACCCAGATTGTCGTCCTGCTGGCCGCCAGCGTCCTGGCACTGTCCGCATGCAAGAACGAAACCCCGACCGCGCAGCAGGA
Organism: Luteimonas soli; assembly: GCF_042648865.1. Lineage (NCBI taxonomy): Bacteria > Pseudomonadati > Pseudomonadota > Gammaproteobacteria > Lysobacterales > Lysobacteraceae > Luteimonas > Luteimonas soli. Next base: position 778,300 of record NZ_JBHRYA010000003.1, read on the forward strand.
AGCCGCCGAAGCGCAGTCGGCCATGGAGCAGGCTGGCGACTCCGCCGCCAACGCGATGTCCGACGCCGGTGACGCGATCGCCGAAGGCGCCGACGCCGCCGCGGCAGCAACGGGCGAAGCCTATTCCGAAGCCGCCGACGCAACCCAGGCCGCCGCTGCTGACGCCGCCGCCGCGACCGATGCCGCCGCGACCGATGCGGCTGCCGCCACCAGCGACGCCGCCGACAAGGCCGAGCAGGCCGTCACCGACGCCACGCAGTCCGCCAAGGATGCGGTGCGCGATGCCGCCAACGACGCCAAGGCTGCCGCCGAAGAAGCCGCGAACGACTGAATCCGGCGCACAAGGCAACACCACACGGGACCCGCTTCGGCGGGTCTTCGTGTTTCCGGAGCCCGGCGCGGGCGGGGCTGCGGTTATCCTTTGGCATTCCCTGCCCTGCCCCGGTCCGCCATGCCCGTCCTTCGTTCCGACCTGGATACACGCGAGCAATCGTTCGCCGACAACGTCGCCTACCACGAGGAGCTGTCGCGCGAACTCGACCGGCGCCTCGCGCGCGCGGCCGAAGGCGGCGGCGAGAAGGCGCGCGCAAAGCACGTCGCACGCGGCAAGCTGCCGGTACGCGACCGGATCACCGCCCTGCTCGACCCGGGTTCGCCGTTCCTCGAAATCGCGCCGCTCGCCGCCGAGGAGATGTACGACGATGCCGCGCCCGCCGCAGGCATGGTCTGCGGCATCGGCCGGGTGCTCGGGCAGGAGGTCGTGGTGGTCGCCAACGACGCCACGGTCAAGGGCGGCACCTACTTCCCGATGACGGTGAAGAAGCACCTGCGCGCGCAGGAGATCGCGCGCGAGAACCACCTGCCCTGCGTGTACCTGGTCGATTCGGGCGGCGCGTTCCTGCCGCTGCAGGACGAGGTGTTCCCGGACAGGGAGCACTTCGGCCGCATCTTCTACAACCAGGCGCGGATGAGCGCGGAGAACATCCCGCAACTGGCGGTGGTGATGGGCAGCTGCACCGCGGGCGGCGCATACGTTCCGGCGATGAGCGACGAATCGGTGATCGTCAAGGAACAGGGCACGATCTTCCTCGGCGGCCCGCCGCTGGTGAAGGCGGCCACCGGCGAAGTCGTCGACGCCGAGGCGCTCGGTGGCGCCGACGTGCACACGTCCGTGTCCGGCGTGGCCGACCACTTCGCGCAGGACGACCGCCACGCGCTGGAAATCGCGCGCAACCTGGTCGGCAACCTCAACCGCCGCAAGGCGGTGCAGCTGGCGGTGCGCGAGGCGCGCGAGCCGCTGTACCCGGCGCGCGAACTGTACGGCATCGTGCCGAAGGACACGCGGCGTCCGTTCGATGTACGGGAGGTGATCGCGCGCGTGGTCGACGGCAGCGAGTTCGACGAGTTCAAGGCGCGCTACGGCAAGACCCTGGTCACCGGCTTCGCCCACCTGCACGGCTACCCGGTTGGCATCGTGGCCAACAACGGCATCCTGTTTTCCGAGAGCGCGCTCAAGGGCGCGCACTTCATCGAGCTGTGCAACCAGCGCGGCATCCCGCTGGTGTTCCTGCAGAACATCACCGGCTTCATGGTCGGCCGCAAGTACGAGAACGCCGGCATCGCCAAGGACGGGGCGAAGATGGTCACCGCGGTGGCCTGTTCGTCGGTGCCGAAGTTCACCGTGGTGATCGGCGGCAGCTTCGGCGCCGGCAACTACGCGATGTGCGGGCGCGCCTACGGCGCACGCTTCCTGTGGATGTGGCCCAACGCGCGCATCAGCGTGATGGGCGGCGAGCAGGCCGCCGGCGTGCTGGCCACCGTGCGCCGCGACGGCATCGAGGCCCGCGGCGGCGACTGGTCCGCGGAAGAGGAAGAAGCCTTCAAGGCCCCGATCCGCGAACAGTACGAGCACCAGGGCAGCCCGTGGTACGCCACCGCCCGGCTGTGGGACGACGGCATCATCGACCCGGCCGATACCCGCCGCGTGCTCGGGCTGGGGATCTCGGCCTCGCTGAACGCCCCGGTCGAACCGGCCCGGTTCGGGGTGTTCCGGATGTGACCGGCCGAGCGACACCGGCTTGTCACTTGTTCGTGCAAGACCTGCCAATCGCGCTGCAAACCCTTGGCGGAAGGCGGATTTGGTGAGCCGCGTCACAGCCATGTGAAGGGTTCCGCGTGCTAGTCTCGCCGTTCCCCCCAGCCGTTCAGTCCTGTCCGAGGAAGTTGCTCCATGGCCATTTTCAACCAGCAAAGCCCCGCCAAGAAAGACGTGCCGTCGTTCGCCAACGATGCCGCGCCGAATCCCCCGGCGGCCCCGACCCCGATCCGCGAGGCCCCGGCCGCCGCCGATTTCAGCCCGACCCAGGCCGCGCCGCCGCGCGCCGCGGCGGAAGCCCCGGCCAAGGAATCGCTGATCGCCGCCGACCTGACCATCGAAGGCAAGATCGAAGGCGCCGGCCACGTCCGCATCGCCGGCAAGTTCAAGGGTGACGTCAACGTGCAGGGCGACCTGACCATCGAGAAGGGCGCCAAGCTCAGCGGCGGCGTCAAGGCCAAGAAGGTGATGGTGGCCGGCGAGCTGGACGGCAACATCGAATCGGCCTCGCGCGTGGAGCTGCTCGAATCGGGCGCGCTCAGCGGCGACATCAAGGCCGGCACGCTCACCGTCGCCGCAGGTTCGCGCATCCGCGGCCACGTCGAATGCGGTTGGGGTGACAAGGACGCACCGAAGTCCAACGGCAAGTCCGACAAGGCGGAACGCGAACTCGCTTCGTGAGCAACGCCCGCCCGGGCACGGCAGGTGCCACGCGCACCTGCCCGCACTGCAAGACGACGATCCTCGAAAGCTCGAGCGTCTGTCCGTCGTGCAGGCATTACCTGCGCTTCGATTCTCCGGACGCGCAGCCGTCGAAGACCATCACCCCGCTCAACGTCGAAGGCAAGATCCGCCATCCGTCCGAAGGCGGCGCCTGGGAATACTCGGTGGTGCTGACCATCCGTGACGACGAAGGCAACGAGATCGCCCACCAGGTAGTCGGCGTCGGCGCGATGCATCCGGGCGAGGAGCGCACCTTCAGCCTCGCCGTGGAAGTGATGCCGACCAACGACATGCGCCGGCCCGGCAAGCGCGGCCTGAAGCACTGACGGGCCGCCAGTCTGGAGCACGAAAGAAAGGGCGCCCCGGCGTCCTTTTTCTTGTGCCGAGACAAGAACAGGCAACCAAGCAGGGTTGCCATTGCTTGCCGTTGCCGTTGCCGTTGCCGTTGCCGTTGCCGTTGCCGTTGCCGTTGCCGTTGATCTTGATCTTCGGGGCCCCTCCGTAGCGGCGGTGGCGGCGGATCAGACCCAAAGGGCGCCGCACATGGATGTGCGGGATTTTCCGCGGGGGCAGGATGCCCCCTCGGAAAATCCCGCCGGCTCCGCGGACCCGGCGCGTAGCGTCGGGCGCGAAGGCGGGGTGTGTTTCTTTGCGCCAGGTTTCTTTGCACAAGCAAAGAAAGGTGGCTCGCGCCGTCACGGCGCGAAAGCTTTTGATCTAAAGCTCTTGATTCGATGTCGACCAAACAGCAGGCGGGTCAAGACCCGCCCTACGACGAATCCGCGGCTGTAACGCGAAAAGCACGTCGGGGGCGTAACCCCGACCTACGGCCCGGAAGGCGAGCACCCTCAGCGCGCAGTCACCGCCGCGCGCGCGTTCCGGGTGTTCCAGACGAAGCCGATCACCAGCACCGCCAGCACCGCCAGCTGCACCGTGATGCCCTGGACGGTCGGATGGATGCCCAGCAGGTCGATCCGCGGCCCGTCGAACATCGCCATCGGCACCCAGCCGGCTTCCTGCAGCGCCGCGATACCCTTGCCGGCCAGCACCACCGCCAGCACAGCGACCAGCGCCGCGCTGACGGCGAAGAACGCCCCGAACGGCATCCTGCGGCTGTAGCGCAGCATCAGCCACGCGATCACCGCCAGCGCGGCCACCGCGGCGGCCGCACCGGCCAGGATCGCGCCGTGGTGGCCCTGGCTCCACAGCGCGGCGTAGAACAGCACCGTCTCGAAAGCCTCGCGGTACACCACCACGAAGGCGAGCAGGAACAGGAACCACATCGACCCGCGCGAGAGCGCGTGCGAGAGCTTGTCGCGGATGTAGCGCTGCCAGGCATTGGCCTGGCTCTTGCCGTGCATCCAGATACCGACCGACACCAGCACCGCGGCGGCGAACAGCGCGGCGAAGCCCTCGGTCAGCTCGCGGCTCGCGCCGCTGATGTCGATCAGGTAGGTGGCGGCGAGCCACGTGGCCCCGCCAGCGACCAGCGCCCCGATCCAGCCGCCGTGCACGTACGGCATGGCCTCGGTGCGTCCGGCCTTGCGCAGGAACGCCATCATCGCGATGACGATCAGCAGCGCCTCGAGTCCTTCGCGAAGCAGGATGACGAGGGCACCGACGAAGGCAGTGGTGGCGCCGGCGCTGGCGTTGTCGCTGATCGTGGCCTCGGCACGGTCGAGCAGCGCTTCGGCCGTCTTCGCACGTGCCTGCACTTCGGCCGCGTCGGCGCCGTTGCCGATGGCGGCGCGCACGCTGGCCATCGCGGTTTCCAGTTCCCGCAGCAGCGCCGTGTCGCGCGTGCCGATCAGCGGCTCGGCCGGCTCCACGCCGTCCAGGTAGGCGGACAGCACCTTGTCGCGGGCCAGGCCGGCGTCGCCGTCGCCGTAGGCCGCGACGCCTTCGCGCAGGCGGGTGCGGGCGAGCGCAAGTGCGCCACCGCCCTGGTCGGCCTGGGCAATCTCCATCGCAGACTGTGGCTGGCGGCGCAGGTAGGCGCTGAGGTCATCCGCGGCCGCCTGGTCCAGGCCGCCGAGGCCCGCGGGCCGGACCTGTACGAGCGCGGTCAGGTCGGGAATCGCGGCCCGCACCTCGGCGTTGTCGCGCCAGAGCCCCTCGCCGCGCGCGACGCCGTCTTTCGGGAACGCGAACTGGCCGACGTAGAACGCCAGCGCCCAGCGCTGCTCCTCCGGCAGGTGCGCGTAGCTGACCATCGTGGTGCCTTCCAGGCCCTGGTCGATGACCTGCTGGAGCGCGAACACGCTGCGCTGGCGCGCGCGCTCGGGATCGGTGAAGTCGATCGGCGGCGGGTCCATGCCGGCGCTGATCGGGCCGTCGCCGGCGCCGGTGGCGCCATGGCAGCTTGCGCAGTTCTGCTGGTACAGCGCGGCCGCGGCGGACAGGTCCGGCACGTGGTCAGGGCCGCGCGGCACCGGATACGCCTCCAGCAGCGCCTCGGCCAGCGCGCGTGCCTGGCGCTCGACCTCCGTCGGGGAGGCCTTGGCGGCGATCGCGTCCTGCAGGGCGCCGGCCTGCGCGTCCAGCGCCGGGGCCGAAGGGTGCGCCGGCAGCTGCGCCAGCCCTTCGCGCACGGTCGCCGAGAACTCGGTCATCTCGCCGTACTCGAGTTCGCTGACCACCTTGCCGTCGCTGACCGCCGCCGGGTAGTCCACCGCGATGTAGTCCAGCAGCCGCCACAGGGTTTGCGCCTGGGGGTTGGCGAAAGCGGCGCCGGCCACGGCGAGCAGCAACAGCATGGACAGCAGGCGGAACGTGCGCATGGACGCAACCCGGAATGAGGACCGGCGCATTCTACAGGGAACGAGAATGAATCGCATTTGGCCTCCACCCCACGGGCCCGCCTCGCCGGCGGCGCTTATCATGTCGATCCACGCCCAGGGAGCGCACGAGTGACAGATGCACTGCTGACCGAGCGCGACGGCGCGGTGGCGCGCCTGCGCCTGCACCGCCCGGACCTGCACAACGCCTTCGACGCCGCCCTGATCGCGGCGCTGATCGGTGAACTGGAGCGGCTGGCCAACGACGACGGCGTGCGCGTGGTCGTGCTCGAGGGCGCCGGCGCCTCGTTCTCGGCCGGCGCCGACCTCAACTGGATGCGCGGCATGGCCGCCGCCAGCGAAGCCGAGAACCGCGACGACTCCCTCGCCCTCGCCCGCCTGATGCGCGTGCTGGACGAGTTGCCCAAGCCCACGATCGCCCGCGTCCACGGAGCGGCCTTCGGCGGCGGCGTCGGGCTGGTGGCCTGCTGCGACATCGCCATCGGCGCCGAGGGCGCGAAGTTCGGCCTGACCGAGAGCAAGCTCGGATTGCTGCCGGCGGTGATCTCGCCCTACGTGATCGCCGCGATCGGCGCGCGCCAGGCGCGGCGCTGGTTCGCCACGGCGGAAGTGTTCGATGCCGCGCAGGCGCAGCGGATCGGGCTGCTGCACGAAGTCGTGGCTGCCGACGCGCTGGATTCGGCAGTCGAGCGCCAGGTCGGCCTGCTGCTCAAGGCCGGGCCGGTGGCCTCGGCGCAGGCGAAGGCGCTGGTGCGCGACATCGCCGGGCGCCGCGACCGGGATGCCATCGATGCGGACAACGCCGCACTGATCGCACGGCTGCGGGTGTCGCCGGAAGGGCAGGAAGGCCTGTCGGCGTTCCTGGACAAGCGCGCAGCGGCATGGACGGAGACGAAGTAACCAGGCAGCCGGTCAAGCCCTCCCCTTCAAGGGGAGGGTTGGGTGGGGATGGTGTCCCGACCGATGATTCGAACCAGTGGACAAGGAGCGTCCCGATGCAAGGCCAGACAAACAGGAAGATCCTGCGTGGAAAACTCCAACGCAAGCTCCGCAACGCCCCGACCGATGCAGAAGCCCTGCTTTGGTGGCAGTTGCGTGGCAGGCAACTGGCGGGATGCAAATTCAGGCGACAGCATCCGTTCCTCGACTTCATCCTTGATTTCGCCTGTCTTGAACGAAATCTCGTCGTTGAGCTGGATGGTAGCCAACACGCCGATTCAACAACATACGACGCGCGTCGGACAGCTGTGCTGGAAAACAGTGGGTTCATTGTCCTGCGCTTCTGGAACAATGACGTCTTCGACAACATGGATGGCGTGCTGGACGTGATCCTGCGAACACTGCGGGCGCGCGCAAAACCATCCCCACCCAAACCCTCCCCTTGAAGGGGAGGGCTTCAGAGCAAAGACAGGCATGTTCAACAAGATCCTCATCGCCAACCGCGGCGAAATCGCCTGCCGGGTCATCCGCACCGCGCGTCGCCTCGGCATCGCCACCGTCGCGGTGTACTCGGAAGCCGACGCCAATGCGCAGCACGTGCGCCTGGCCGACGAGGCCTGGCCGATCGGCGGGCCGCGGCCGCAGGACAGCTATCTGCGCGGCGACGCGATCCTGGAAGCCGCCAAACAATCCGGCGCGCAGGCGATCCATCCCGGCTACGGCTTCCTCAGCGAGAACGCGGACTTCGCCGATGCGGTCAAGGCGGCCGGGCTGGCCTTCATCGGGCCGTCCGGAGACTCGATGCGCAGGATGGGCAGCAAGGCCGGCGCCAAGGACCTGATGGCCGCAGCCGGCGTGCCCGTGGTGCCCGGCTACACCGGCGAAGACCAGTCGCCCGACCTGCTCGCCCGCGAGGCGGAGCGCATCGGCTTCCCGCTGATGATCAAGGCCGCGCACGGCGGCGGTGGCAAGGGCATGCGCATCGTGCGCAGCGCCGGGGAGTTCCTGCCCAACCTCGAAAGCTGCCAGCGCGAGGCGAAAAGCGCATTCGGCCGCGACCGCGTGCTGCTCGAACGCTACATCGAATCCCCGCGCCACATCGAGATCCAGGTCTTCGGCGACAGCCACGGCAATGCCATCCACCTGGGCGAACGCGAGTGCTCGGCGCAGCGCCGCTACCAGAAGGTGCTGGAGGAATCGCCCTCGCCCTTCGTCACGCCGGAGCTGCGCGCGGCGATGGGCGCCGCCGCGGTGCAGGCCGCGCATGCGATCGACTACGCCAATGCGGGCACGGTGGAGTTCATCGTCGCGCCGTCGGGCGAGTTCTTCTTCATGGAGATCAACACCCGGCTGCAGGTGGAACACCCGGTCACCGAATGCGTGACCGGCCTGGACCTGGTCGAATGGCAGCTGCGCATCGCCGCCGGCCAGCCGCTGCCACTGGCGCAGGACGACATCGCGCGCAACGGCCACGCCATCGAGGTACGGCTGTACGCGGAGGACCCCGACGCGGGCTTCCTGCCCGGCTCGGGCCGGCTCGAACGCCTGCGGCTGCCGCCGCCTTCGGCGCACGTGCGCATCGACTCGGGCGTGGTCGAGGGCGACACGGTGACGATCTTCTACGACCCGATGATCGCCAAGCTGATCGTGTGGGACGAAGACCGCCCACGCGCCCTCGCCCGACTGCGCGAGGCGCTGGCGCAGTGCTCGATCGAAGGACCGAAGTCCAACATCGCCTTCCTTGAGCGCCTGGTGCGGCATCCGGCCATCGTCGAAGCCAGCATCGACACCGGCTACCTCGACCGCCACCTCGACGACTTCATCGGCAGCGGCGACGACGCCGGCCCGATCGCCGCCGCGGCCGCCGTCGCCCTGCTGCAGGAAGAGGCCGCCACGCGCGACGCCACCGCGCGCAGCGGCGACCCGTCTTCGCCCTGGGGCATCGCCGACGGCTGGCGCCTGGGCCACGCCGGACAGCGCCGGCTGGTACTGCGCCGGGCCGACACCCGCCACGACATCACCGCGCACGGCGCCGGTGGCGAGTACCGCATCGAGCACGACGGCAACGCCACGGTGGTGGCCGGCGCCCGCCTGGCAGGCCCGCATCTGGCCGAAACCGGCCTCAGCGCCCGTTTCGACGAACGGGGCTGGCGTTTCCGCATCGATGCCGATGCGCGCCGGATTTTGTTGCACGACGGTGAACGGCGCTGGCGCTACGAGCGCGTGCCGGCCTACCAGGCCGAACATGCGGGCGCGGACGGCAGCGGCGACCAGCTGGTCGCGCCAATGCCGGGCCGCATCGTGCTGGTCCGCGTGGCCGGTGGCGACAGCGTGGAACAGGGGCAGGAATTGCTGGTGATGGAAGCGATGAAGATGGAGCTTTCCCTGAAGGCCCCGCGCGACGGCGTGGTCGCGCAGGTGCGCGCGGCGGAAGGCGAGTTCGTCGACGCAGACGCCAGCCTGGTCACGCTGGAAACCTGAGCATGGCCCTGCCCTCCAGCGTCCGCATCGTCGAAGTCGGTCCCCGCGATGGCCTGCAGAACGAGAAGGCCATCATTCCCACCGCGGCGAAGATCGAGCTGATCGACCGCCTCTCGGCCACCGGTTTGCGGACGGTCGAAGCCACCAGCTTCGTCAGCCCGAAGTGGGTGCCGCAGCTGGCCGATGCCGCCGAAGTCTACGCCGGCATCGCGCGCAGGCCGGGCGTGCGCTACCCGGTGCTGGTGCCCAACGAACGCGGCTACGAACGCGCGCGCGCTGCAGGCGCGGACGAGGTCGCGGTGTTCACCGCGGCGTCGGAGGCGTTCAACAAGGCCAACATCAACGCGAGCATCGACGAGTCGCTGGAGCGCTTCGCACCGGTGCTCGAACGCGCGAAGGCCGACGGCGTACCGGTGCGCGGCTACGTCTCCACCGTGCTCGGCTGCCCCTACCAGGGCGAGGTGCCGGTCGCCGGCGTGGTGCACGTGGCGCGTGCGTTGCACCAGATGGGCTGCTACGAGATCTCGCTGGGCGACACGATCGGCGTCGGCACGCCTGGCAAGGCGCGCGCGATGCTGCTGGCGGTGGCCGAGGCGATCCCGATGCCGGCGCTGGCAGTGCACTTCCACGACACCTACGGCCAGGCGCTGGCGAACATCCTGGCCTGCCTGGAGGAAGGCGTGGCGGTGGTCGACGCGGCCGTCTCCGGCACCGGCGGCTGCCCGTATGCGAAAGGTGCGACCGGCAACGTTGCCAGCGAGGACGTGGCGTATATGCTGCGCGGCATGGGCATCGAGACCGGCATCGACCTGGACGCGCTCAGCGATACCGGCCGCTGGCTGGCGGCGCTCCTGAGCCGCGACACCGGCAGCAAGGTCACCCGGGCGCGCGCCGCCTCATGAGCACCAGCCGACGGCTGCCGGAGGAAACCTCGCGGCTGTCGGCCAACGATGGCACTGCGCAGATCGCCACGGCCCTGGACGCGGCCAGCAGCGACCCGTCGCTCGCCCCGGACGTCCGCCTCCTGCTCGCCCAGGCCCGCGACGCGCTGCACGCGGCCAGCAGCGATGCGGAAACCGCGCGCCTGCGCTATCACGCCCTGTTCGACGCGGTGCCCGACCCGGTCAGCATCCTCGACGAGCGCGGCATCGTGCTCGACCTCAACAAGGCCGGCATGGCTGCCTACCGGCGCCCGCGCGAGGAGATCATCGGCCAGCCGATCGAAGTGCTGAACCCGGACCTGCCCAAGGGCCACCTCGGCCCGGTCTGGGACACCATCAACCGTGGCCGCACCTACGTCATCGAAGTGACCAACATGCGCGCCGACGGCACCCGGTTCCCGGTCGAGGTGCATTCGGCGGGTTTCCAGCACGACGGCCGCAAGTGCCTGGTGGCGGTGGCGCGCGACCTCAGCGGCCGCCACGACGCCGAGCTGCGCTACCGCGAGCTGATGGAGGTGATCGACAAGGGCATCGTGGTCCAGGACGAACACCTGAACTTCACCTACGGCAACTCGGCCGCGCTACGCCTGCTGGGCGTCGGCGGCGACGAATCGCTCGACGACGCGATGCGGCTGGAGGCCTGGATGCTGGTCCGCGAGGACGGCACGGTGATGCCCGAAACCGAGTACCCGGCGGTACGCGCGATGCGCGACGGCAGGATCATCGAGAGCACCCTGCTCGGCCTCTACCACCGCCAGCGGCGCCAGCTGAGCTGGCTGTCGGTCACGGTGGTGCCGCAGTACGCGGCCGACGCCGACCGCCCGCACCAGGTGCTGTCGATGTTCAGCGACGTCACCGAACTCAAGCGCGACAGCGCCCTGTTCGACCGCGTGCAGGCGCTGGCGCACATCGGCGGCTGGGAGTGGGACTGCACCAGCGACCAGCTCTACCTCACCGACGAATCGGCGCGCATCCTCGCCCAGGACACGCCGCCGGCGACGATGCCGGGGATGATCGACTGCCTTGCCCCCGGCGACCGCCTGCGCATGCGCGCGGCGCTGGACCACGTGATCCGGGAAGGCCGCGACTTCGACCTCGAGCTGCAGGGCGCGCGCGCCGACGGCCATGCATTCTGGGTGCGCGTGATCGGCGGCGGCGTGCCGGGCGACCCGGCCACCTCGCACCTGACCGGCACCCTGCAGGACATCACCGAGCTCAAGCACGGCGAGGAAACGCTGCGCGTGCAGGCGCGCAGCGACCCGCTCACCGGGCTGATGAACCGGGACGCGATCCTCGGCGAGATCAGCGCGCGCCTGGCCGATCCGGCGCAATCGCGCGTGGCCGTGCTCTACATCGACCTGGACCGCTTCAAGGTGGTCAACGACGTGCTCGGCCACAACGCCGGCGACGAGCTGCTGATGAATGCCGCGCGCCGGATCGTGCGCGCGGTGGGCACCGAGGGCCTGATCGCGCGCTTCGGCGGCGACGAATTCCTGGTCGTGTGCAGCACCGAGGATGACGAGGATCGGCCCGAGCGCGTCGCCGACTCGATCCTCGACGCCTTCAGCGACAGCTTCCGGTTCGAGAAGGAGGAATTCGCGATCACCGCCAGCATCGGCATCGCGCGCGCGCCCGAGCATGGCGAGCGGCCGCAGACCCTGATCCACAGCGCCGACGCGGCGATGTACGACAGCAAGCGCCGCATCCGCAACGGCTGGCAGGTATTCACGCCGGCGCTGGCGCAGACGCAGCAGGACCGGCTTCGCGTCGAGACCCACCTGCGCCGGGCCACCGACAACAACGAGTTCCACCTGGTCTACCAGCCGCAAGTCGACCTCAAGGGCGGCCGCATCATCGCCGCCGAGGCCCTGATCCGCTGGCAGAACCGGCAGCTGGGTGAGATGCGGCCCGACCACTTCATCGGCCACGCCGAGACCACCGGCGACATCGTGCGCATCGGCAGCTGGGTACTGCGCGAAGCCTGCAGGCAGGCGGCGCAGTGGCGCGACGAAGGGCTGGGCATCGTGCGCGTGGCGGTCAACGTGTCCTACCGCCAGTTCCTCGGTGACGACCTGGCCGACAACGTGCACGGCGTGCTGGCCGAGTTCGACCTGCCCGGCACCGCGCTGGAACTGGAGTTCACCGAACGCGTGCTGATCGAGGACGCGCCGGACACGCTGCGCACCTTCGCGCGCCTGCGCGAACAGGGCGTGGTGCTGACCATCGACGATTTCGGCGAAGGCTACAGCGCGCTCAACTACCTGCGGCGGCTGCCGATCCACGGCCTGAAGCTGAGCCAGCTGTTCGTCGAGGGCGTGCCGGACAACAAGTCCGACGTCGCAGTCTGCCAGGCCGTCGCCGGCATCGCCCGCAGCCTCGGGCTGGGGCTGGTGGCCGAGGGCGTGGAGTCCGAGCAGCAGCGCCGGTTCCTGCTGGAGCTGGGCGTCCCGGTCGGCCAGGGCTTCCTGTTCGCACCGGGCCTGCGGCCGGACGAGTTCGCGCGCCGCCTGAAGTCCAACCAGCCCGTCGGCGACACGACGTAAGCCGGGGCCATCCGCTCCCACGAAGAACCCGGAATCCCGAGGACCTCGCCCGGACACGTGGCCATCACGGTTAAAATCCCCGGTTTCCGCTTTCCGGGATTCCGCATGCAACCCGATTCGATCCGTGCCGTCGTCACCGGCGGCGTCTCCGGCCTCGGCCTGGCCGTGGCCACGCGCATCGTCGCCGACGGCGGCAAGGTCGCGTTGTTCGACGTCAACGACGACAAGGGCGCGGCGGCCGTCGCCGCGCTGGGCGAGGCCAACGCCCGCTATTTCAGGACCGACGTCACCGACGAGGACGGCGTGGTCGCCAACGTCGCCGCGGCGAAGGAGTTCCTCGGCGGGCTCAACGCCACCATCAACTGCGCCGGCATCCTCGGCGCCGGCCGCGTGCTCGGCCGCGAGGCGCCGATGCCGCTGAAGAATTTCTCGGCCACGGTGATGGTCAACCTGGTCGGCAGCTTCAACGTCGCCAAGGCCGCCGCGGCGCAGATGCAGCACAACGAGGCGGGCGAGGACGGCGAGCGCGGCGCGATCGTCAACACCGCGTCGGTCGCCGCCTACGAAGGCCAGATCGGCCAGGCCGCGTACTCGGCGTCGAAGGGAGGCGTAGTCGGCATGACCCTGCCGATGGCGCGCGAACTGGCCCGCTTCGGCATCCGCGTCAACACCATCGCGCCCGGCATCTTCTGGACGCCGATGGTCGACGGCATGCCGGACGAGGTGCAGCAGTCGCTGTCGGCGTCGATCCCGTTCCCCTCGCGCCTGGGCAAGCCAGAGGAGTTCGCCGACCTGGTCGCGTACCTGCTCGGCAACCGCTACGTCAACGGCGAGACCATCCGCCTCGATGGCGCGGTGCGGCTGGCGCCGAAGTGAAGTGAAGCCGGGATTGGGGATTCGGGATTGGGGATTCGCGAAGGCGATCGCCTGCCCGGCCTGAACCCCGGTCCGCTTCCGGGCCGCATGGTCCGGACAAGCAAAGCATCCGGGACCGCTGTGCCAGCGTGGATCCCGGATGTCCCCCGCCTCGTCCGGGTACTTCAGCGATCGCCAGCCGCGGGCGCGTCGGGCTTCGGCAGGTCAGGCTCCAGCCCGGCCTTGCGCCGCTCCCAGTAGTGCGCATTACGAATGCCAAGCGCCACGGGATCGAAATCGTAATCGGCCACTTTTGCCTTCCGCTGCCGCTGGTAGTCGCGCAGCGCTGCCAGCGCCGGCTTCTGCAGGATCACGATCGCGACCAGGTTGAGCCAGGCCATCAGCCCCACGCCGACGTCGCCCAGCGCCCACGCACCACCGGTCGTGCGCAGCACGCCCAGGAACACCGCACCGATCATCGTCAGCCGCAGCACCAGGATCAGCCACGGCCGGTGCACCTTGCGGTTGATGTAGGCGATGTTGGTCTCGGCCATGTAGTAGTAGGCCATCACCGTGGTGAACACGAAGAACAGCAGTGCGATGGCGACGAAGCCGGCGCCCCAGCCCGGGAAGTTCGAATCCACCGCGGCCTGCGAGAAGTCCGGCCCCGCCACGGCGCCAGGCAGCGCCTGGTACAGGAAACCGCCCGCCGCGGACGGGTCGGGAATGTTGTACATGCCGGTCGCCAGGATCATGAACGCCGTTGCCGAGCACACGAGCAGCGTGTCGACGTAAACCGCGAACGCCTGCACGAAGCCCTGCTGCGCCGGATGCTGCACCTCGGCCGCAGCGGCCGCGTGCGGGCCGGTGCCCTGCCCGGCCTCGTTGGAGTAGATCCCGCGCTTCACGCCCCACTCCACCGCAAGACCGAGCATCGCGCCGAACCCGGCGTGGAGGCCGAACGCGCTGCTCACGATCAGTTCGAACATCGCCGGCAGGCGCTCGTAGTTGAGGGCCATGATCACCAGCGCAACGAGGATGTAGGCGATGGCCATGAACGGCACCGCCATCTCGGCGAAGCTGGCGATGCGCTTGATGCCGCCGAAGATGATCAGCGCCAGCGGCAGCGCGATCCCGCCCGCGATCAGCAGCGGCGGCAGTTCGAATGCATTGTTCATGCTGCTGGCCAGGGTGTTGACCTGCACCACCGGCAGCAGCAGGCCGCAGGCGAACACGGTGACCACCGCGAATATCCACGCGTACCACTTCAGCCCCATCGCCTTCTCGATGTAGTAGGCCGGCCCGCCGCGGTAACGGCCCTGGTCGTCCTTCTCCTTGTAGATCTGCGCCAGGGTGCATTCGATGTAGGACGTCGAGGCGCCGAAGAAGGCCATCGCCCACATCCAGAACACCGCGCCCGGGCCGCCAAACGCGATCGCGGTGGCGACGCCGGCGATGTTGCCGGTGCCCACCCGCCCGGCAAGCGAGACGGCCAGCGCCTGGAACGAGGAAACGCCCGAGTTCGACGACTTGTTGTTGAACATCAGCCGCAGCATTTCCGGCACGCCCCAGACCTGCATGAAGCGGGTGCGGATCGAAAAATACAGACCCAGGCCGAGGCACAGCCCGACCAGCGCCATGCTCCAGATGATGTCGTTGAGCGAATTCAGGAATGCATCCACGTATCGTGATCCTTCTTCTTGCCCCGGAAGAAAGCCCACCGCGCCGGTCGTGTCCGATGGCTGCAAAGTGGGCTGCGCAAGGGGTCGAGACTAACAGCAAAACCGGTCTCGAATCGCGGGGCGGAGGCATCGGGGGGCATCGCTGTGCCATCGGGGCGGCAGCGGCGGCCCATGCAAGTCACCCGCCAGGGGATGGCGCACTGGCCGCGCAACCGGGAAAATCAGCGTCGTTGCCCGCGCGGCGGAAACCCATCCCCACCCAACCCTCCCCTTGAAGGGGAGGGCTTTCAAGCGCAGGCCGCCAGCATTCCACCTGACCTCGGCCGTAATCGATCCGGTGACGGCCATTACTCCACGGGAGCCACCCAGCCAGCATGAAAGCCTACGACGTCAAGAAGGGAAACGTGGTCGAGCACAGCGGTACCGTCTACCAGGTGCGTGACATCGAGCGCAGCTCGCCCCAGGGCCGCGGCGGCAACGTCAAGTTCCGCTTCACCCTGTACTCGGTGCCCGGCGGCAACAAGTTCGACCTCAGCCTCGGCGGCGACGACGAGCTGAAGGAAGTCGAGCTGACGCGCCGGCAGGTGACGTTCTCGTACAAGGACGGCGATGCGTTCGTGTTCATGGACGACGAGGACTACACGCCCTACACGCTCGACGCCGACGTCGTCGGCGACGCGGCCGGCTACATCAGCGACGGCCTGGCCGAGTGTTACGTGCAGATCATCGACGAGCAGCCTGTCGCGCTGCAGCTGCCGCAGAGCGTGGCGCTTGAAGTGGTCGACACGCCGCCCGAGCTCAAGGGCGGCACCGCGACCAAGCGCCCGAAGCCGGCGAAGCTGAGCACCGGCATCGAGATCCAGGTGCCCGAATACGTCGGCAACGGCGAGCGGGTGTGGGTGAATACCACGACGGGCGAGTTCGGCGGCCGCGCCGATTGAGTGGATCGGTTTTTCCCCTTCCCCTTCAAGGGGAGGGCTTTCAAACATGGGGGTTCAGGGATCGAACAGCTTCCCCGGATTCATGATCCCGCGCGGGTCCAGCACCCGCCGGATCCCGCGCATCACCTCGATCTCCGCTTCACTGCGCGTCGATGGCAACCAGGGCTTCTTCACCAGCCCGATGCCGTGTTCGGCGGAGATGCTGCCGCCGTGGCGCTGCAGCGTTTCGGCCAGCAGCCTGGTGACCTGCTCGCACCGGCCGACGAACTCCGCGCCGTCCATGCCACCGGGCCGCAGCACGTTGATGTGCAGGTTGCCGTCGCCGACGTGGCCGAACCAGACCACGTCGAACTCCGGGTATTCGCGTCCGAGCAAGGCCTGCGCCTCGGCGAGGAACGCGGGCATCGCCGACACCCGCACCGACACGTCGTTCTTGTACGGCGCATGGCGCGCCAGGCTTTCGGTGATCCCCTCGCGCAGCCGCCACAGCTGTGCGGCCTGGGCCTCGCCCTGGGCAATGACGCCGTCGGCCACCCAGGCGCGCTCGGTGCAATGCTCGAACGCGGCCAGCATCGCCACCTCGTCAGCCTCGCCGCGCATCGCGAACTCGGCGACCACGTAGTACGGATGCACGTCGGAAAACGGAGCCTGCCCGCCGTGCGCCAGCACGTGGTGCAGCGCGCGGTCGGTGAAGAACTCGAAGGCCTCCAGCCGCAAACGCCGCCGCAGCTCCGCAAACACCTCCATCAACACGCCGAATGACGGCAGCGCGAGCAGCATCACCTGCGTCGGCGGCGGCGGGTCGGCAAGTTTCAACGTGGCCTCGACCACCACGCCCAGCGTGCCCTCCGAGCCGATCGCCAGGTGGCGCAGGTCGTAGCCGCTGGAATTCTTCACCAGGCCGCGGCCGAGGTCGAGCAACTCGCCGGTACCGGTAACCAGTTTCAACCCTGCGATCCACTCGCGGGTGTTGCCGTGGCGCAGCACGCGGATGCCGCCGGCGTTGGTGGCGATGTTGCCGCCGATGCTGCAGGAGCCGCGCGCGGCGAAGTCGACCGGGTAGGCCAGCCCATGTCCGGCCGCCGCCTCGTGCACGGCCTGCAGGGTGATGCCCGGCTGCACCGTCAGCGTGCGGTCGATGGGATCGAAGCCGAGCACGCGGTTCATGCGCGCAAGGCTCAGAACCAGCTCGCCGTTGGCCGCGACGGCGCCGCCGGACAGTCCGGTGCGGCCGCCCGACGGCACGATCGCCACGCTGTTCGCTCCGGCCCAGCGGACGACGGCCTGCACCTGTTCCACGTCCGCCGGCAGCGCGATCGCCAGCGGCGCCGGCGTCCAGCGCCGGGTCCAGTCGCGGCCGTAATGCTCTAGCTCGGCCGGGTCGGCTTCCAGGCGCAGGCCGGGGATGTTGCGGCGCAGAACTTCAAGCTGGGGGTGGGTCATGAATGATTCCGCGTCATTCCCGCGAAAGCGGGAACCCAGTGACTCTGCTCCACCCGCGGCGCGCCGGGAGAAAGTCGCTGGGTTCCCGCTTTCGCGAGAATGACAGCATCGGGGGCAACCACGGTTCGCATTAGCAGAAGCCTGCCAGCCACGCCGCACCCCGTCCAGTGCGGCAGTGCAGCAAACTTCCCCAGTTTGCTGGCACACTGGATCGTCCCCACCCCGCCACAAGCGATGAAGAAGACCTCGTACCCCCGCCAGGACATCCGCGTGCTCCTGCTCGAAGGCGTCAGCCAGACCGCGGTGGACACGTTCCGCGACGCCGGCTACACCAACATCGACCTGCACGCCAAGTCGCTGCCCGAAGACGAACTGCGGCAACGCATCGCCGACGCGCACTTCATCGGCATCCGCTCGCGCACCCAGCTCACCGCCGAAGTCCTGGCCGATGCGCGGCGCCTGCTCGCCGTGGGCTGCTTCTGCATCGGCACCAACCAGGTCGACACCGAGGCCGCACAGCTGGCCGGCATCCCGGTGTTCAACGCGCCCTACTCCAATACCCGCAGCGTCGCCGAGCTGGTGCTCGCGCAGGCGATCATGCTGCTGCGCGGCGTGCCGCAGAAAAACGCGCAGTGCCACCGCGGCGGCTGGTCGAAGTCCGCCGCCGGCAGCCACGAGGCGCGCGGCAAGACCATCGGCATCATCGGCTACGGGCACATCGGCACCCAGGTCGGCGTGCTGGCCGAGGCGCTGGGCATGCACGTGCTGTTCCACGACATCGAAACCAAGCTCTCGCTGGGCAACGCGCGCGCGGCCACCGGCCTGGACGACCTGCTCGCGCGCAGCGACGTGGTGACGCTGCACGTGCCGGAAACGCCGGCCACGAAGCTGATGTTCGGCACGCCGCAGATCGCGCGCATGCGTCCGGGCACGCACCTGATCAACGCCTCGCGCGGCAGCGTGGTCGACATCGACGCGTTGGCCGATGCGCTGCGCTCGGGGCACTTGGCGGGCGCGGCCGTGGACGTGTTCCCCAGCGAGCCCAAGGGCAACGAGGACCCGTTCGAATCACCGCTGCTGGGGCTGGACAACGTCATCCTCACCCCGCACGTCGGCGGCAGCACGCTGGAGGCACAGGACAATATCGGCGTCGAGGTCGCGGCCAAGCTGGTGCGCTACAGCGACAACGGCAGCACGCTGTCGGCGGTGAACTTCCCCGAGGTCACCCTGCCCGGCCACGCCGGCAGCCGGCGCCTGCTGCACATCCACCGCAACGTGCCGGGCGTGCTGTCGCAGGTGAACGAAGTCTTCGGCCGGCACAGCGTCAACATCGACGGCCAGTACCTGCGCACGGATGCGAACGTGGGCTACGTGGTGATCGACGTGGACGCGGAAGAACGCCAGGCGGCGGACCTGCGCGCGGCGCTGGCGGCGATCCCGGGCACGCTGCGTACGCGGGTTCTGTACTGAGCCACATCGTACCGATTGGCTCTTGTGGGAGCAGCTTCAGCCGCGAGCTTTGGCTTTGGCCCCTCCCCCTGCGAAGGCAGGGGGAGGCTGGGAGGGGGTGCTCACGGTTCGCAATGACCCCAAAGACACCCCTCCCCAACCCTCCCCTGCCTTCGCAGGGGAGGGAGCCAAAAGCTCGCGGCTGAAGCCGCTCCCACAGGATGTTGTCAGGCTCGGGCGAGCCACTTGGCGGCCATCCGCCGCAGCGATTCGTCAGCGGCCGTGTCTTCGGCAACGGCGGCGATGTCGCGCCAGGCCAGGTCGAGCGATTCTTCGCTGACGACGAAATCCCTGCCGTCCGCGGCGACCACGACGTAGCGCACGTCGTAATGCCAGTGCGCGGGCACGCCCTTGTGCTCGGGGATCATGTGGCGGTCCAGGTCGAAGATGCCGGGCACCACGCGCAAGCCGGTCAGCCCCGATTCCTCCTCCGCCTCGCGCAGGGCACTGCGCGCCAGGTCGCGGTCGCCGTCGGCGTGGCCGCCGAGCTGGAGCCAGCGACCGAGCTTGCGGTGGTGGGTCAGCAGCACGCGTTGCCCGGCGCCGTCGACCAGCCAGGCCGAGGCGGTGAAGTGGCCCGCCAGGCGTCGTCGTTCGAAGGCATCGGGGTCGTCGAGCAGTTCGATGAACGCGGCAGCGAGCGCGGATTGGTCGGCATGGCGCGCGGCGTAATCGACCAGTTCATCGCGAAGGCCATCGGGTTCACTCGTGGTTTCCATGCGTCGTCGTACGTACCTGGGGCAAGCGGGGCCGGCAAGCATATCCGGCATCGCATGCTGGTCGCGCGTGCATGTACCCCGTGCCGACCGGACCTTGCCGCCCGAATTATGTGTGGGGTAAGGTGGCCCGCCACTCGCCGCGCCACCCGGCGGCGTGCATCCTCGCGTCGAACGCGGGCCGTCAACCAACTGGGGAATCGGATGTTCAAGCAGCTTTTCGCCACCAAGTCGGTCCAGCCGACGGGCCACGTCGATGCCGGCGAGCCGTTCGAGGGCAGCCTGGAAGGCGAACCCACGCTCAAACGCACCCTCACCGGCACCCAGTTGATCATGCTCGGCATCGGCGCGGTGATCGGCGCCGGGATCTTCGTGCTGACCGGCCAGGCCGCGGCCGAGTACGCGGGGCCGGCCGTGATGCTCAGCTTCGTCTTCGCCGGCATCGCCTGCGCCTTCGCTGGCCTGTGCTACGCCGAGTTCGCGGCCATGCTGCCGGTTTCGGGCAGCGCCTACTCCTATTCGTACGCCACCCTCGGCGAGGGCGTGGCGTGGTTCATCGGTTGGTGCCTGGTGCTCGAGTACCTGTTCGCGGCCTCGACCGTGGCGGTCGGCTGGTCGGGCTACCTCAACGCCTTCCTCGACAACTTCGGCGCCGCGCTGCCCAACGCGCTGGCCCAGGCGCCCTATGTCTACGAGGGCGGCAAGTTCGTCGCCACCGGCGAGATCATCAACCTTCCGGCAGTGCTGATCATCGCCGCGGTCAGCGCGGTCGGCTACGCGGGCATCACCCAGTCGGCGTTCGTGAACTCGATCATCGTCGCGGTCAAGGTCGCCGTGATCGTGCTGTTCATCGGCTTCGGGCTGCAGTACGTCGATCCGTCGAACTGGCAGCCCTTCATCCCGGCCAACGAAGGCGGCACCCGGTACGGCATGGAAGGCGTGATCCGGGCCTCGGCGGTGGTGTTCTTCGCCTACATCGGCTTCGACGCGGTCTCGACCGCGGCCGGCGAGGCGAAAAACCCGCAGCGCGACATGCCGATCGGCATCCTCGGCTCGCTGGCGGTCTGCACGCTGCTGTACATCCTGATGAGCGCGGTGCTCACCGGCATGATGCCGTACGCCCTGCTCGGCACCGCCGAACCGGTGTCGACCGCGCTGAACAACTATCCGGCCCTGGGCTGGCTGCAGACGCTGGTGGAGATCGCGGCGATCGCGGGCCTGGCCTCGGTGATCCTGGTCATGCTGATGGCGCAGCCGCGCATCTTCTACTCGATGTCGCAGGACGGCCTGCTGCCGAAGCTGTTCGCCAAGGTGCACCCGAAGCACCGCACCCCGCACGTGGGGACGGTGATCGTGGGCGTGGTCGCGGCGGTGCTGGCCGGCCTGCTGCCGGTCGGCTTCCTCGGCGACATCGTCTCGATGGGCACCCTGCTCGCGTTCGCCGTGGTGAGCCTGGGCGTCCTCGTCCTGCGCTACACCCGCCCGGGCCTGTCGCGTCCGTTCCGGGTGCCGTTCTTCCTGCTGATCTGCCCGCTCGGCTTCCTGTCGTGCATGTACCTGTTCTGGCAGGTGTTCCGCGAGCACTGGCACCTGCTGATCGGCTGGATCGCCATCGGCGCGGTGGTCTACGCGCTCTACGGCTACCGCCACAGCAAGCTTCGCAACGGCAACGGGTAAGCGGCTGCGATGAGCGCCCGCAAGATCGGACCGGTCCTGGCGACCTTCGTGGTCGCCAACAACATGATCGGCTCGGGCTTCTTCCTGCTGCCGGCCAGCCTGGCGGCCTCGGGCGCGATCACCGTCTTCAGCTGGATCGCCGGCACCATGCTGGCTCTGGTGCTGGGCGGGGCGTTCGCGCGACTGGCACGCGACTATCCGGACCTGTCTTCGGCGGACGACTACGTGCGCCCGTCGCTGGGCCGCGACGCCAGCTTCCTCGCCTCGACCCTGTACTGGGTCTCCTCGTGGATCGGCAACAACGCGATCGCCGTCGCAGCCTTCGGCTACCTGGTGACCCTGCTGCCGCTGGACGGCGGCGACCCGCACGTGCAGGTCGCCGGCCAGGTCGTACTGATCTGGCTGATGTTCGCGATCAACCTGCTCGGGCCCAAGCCTGTGGCGAAGTTCCAGTCGCTGTGCGTGGTGTTCGGACTGGCACCGGTGGCGCTGGTCCTGGTATTCGGCTGGGGCAGCTTCGACGGCGATGTCTACAACGCGGCATGGAACGTCTCCGGCGAATCGGACGCTGCGGTGGTGTTCGGATCGCTGGCGCCGGTGTTCTGGGCCTTCGTCGGGCTGGAAACCGGCGCGATGATCGCCGGCCTGGTACGCGACCCGGACCGCGACATCCCGCGCGCGACGCTGGGCGGCGTGCTGATCGCGGGCATCGTCTACATCGTGTCGTCGGTGCTGGTGATGGGCATCGTCCCCGCCGCCGAGCTGGAGGCATCGAGCGCGCCGTTCGCGCTGGTCGCGGCGGAGATCTTCGGCCCGTGGGCGGCGATCGCGATTGCCGCCGCCGCCGCGCTGAAAGCCAGCGGCACCCTCGGCGGCTGGATGCTGGTGACCGGCGAAACCGGCGCCCGGGCCGCGCAGCACGGCTACCTGCCAGCGATCTTCGGCAGGCTGAACAGCCGCGGCGCCGCGGCCTGGGGTTTGCTGATCGTCGCCTCGGCGATGTCGGTGATCGCATTCATCACCCTGGCGCCCCAAGTGTCCGAACAGTTTGGCGTGATCATCAGCATCGTCGTCAACCTGGTCGTGCTGGCCTATGCCGCGGCCGGCCTCAGCCTGGTGCTGGGCACCCGCGAGCGTCGCCCGACCCTGCGCGACCGGCTGCTCGGCATCGGCGCCCTGGTGGCATGCGCACTGCTGTTCGCGTCCTCGTCGGTGCAGATGATGCTGGGCGCCGCCGGGATGGTGGTGCTGGCCTGGATCCTGTACCGGGTCTTCGGCCGCAAGGCCCCGGGAACAGCATCGTAGGGCGGGTTTGAACCCGCCATCGGCACAATGATGCGGCGGGCTGGAACCCGCCCTACACTTGCGCCATGAACACCCCCCTGCCCTACGACCACCATCGCCTGTGCGAACTGGCCGGCGAGATCATCGTCAACGTCCGCGAACTGGCCGCGCTCGGCTGGACGCCGGCGACCAGCAGCAACTTCTCGCGCCGCCTCGACGACCGCTTTGCTGCGATCACCGTCTCCGGCCGCGACAAGGGCAAGCTGCGCGAAGCCGACATCATGGTCGTCGACTTCGACGGAAAGGCGGTCGGCAGCGACCATCGCCCTTCGGCCGAAACCCTGTTGCATACCCAGCTGTACCGGCGCTTCGGCGACGTCGGCTGCGTGCTGCATACCCACTCGCAGGTGCAGACCGTGGCTTCACGGCTGTTTGCAGGCGCCGGCCACGTGCGGCTGGAAGGCTACGAACTGCTCAAGGCCTTCAGCGGCAACACCACGCACGAGATCGAACTCGACCTGCCGGTGCTGCCCAACACCCAGGACATGCCGTCGCTGGCAGCGCAGGTCGACGCGTTGCTCGACCGCGGCGACATGTGGGGCTACCTGATCGACGGCCACGGCCTCTACGCCTGGGGCCGCGACATGGCCGAGGCGCGGCGCCACCTGGAGGCCTTCGAGTTCCTGCTCGGCTGCGAACTGGAACTGCGCAAACTCGGCGCGTAGGCCGGCTGCGCCACCGACTGCCCGCTGACGTCGGTCGCCGGCACACAGCTTGGGCGCGCGGGGCGTCGGGGGCGTAGCCCCGACCTACGCGCACCTCAGCGTTTCCGCCGTGCGCGTGCCAGCGCCGTCGCGCCTTGGTAGGCTGGATCTCCCCGCCTGAAGCCACCGCCATGAGCCGCCTGCGCATCTTCGCCGACAACACTCCCGACACGCCCGAGTCCAGCACCAGCGACGGCGATGCCATCGCCCGCGAGCTGGCGAAGATCGGCGTCACCTTCGAACGCTGGCAGGCGGCGCAGCCGATCGCGCCCGGCGCAAGTCCCGAGGAAGTGATGGACGCCTACCGCACCGACATCGACCGCCTTGTCGCCGAGCGCGGTTTCAAGAGCGTCGACGTGGTCAGCATCGCCCCCGACAATCCCAAGCGCGAGGAAATGCGCGCCAAGTTCCTCGACGAGCATTTCCACAAGGAGGACGAAGTACGCTTCTTCGTGGCCGGCTCCGGGCTGTTCACCCTGCACGTGGACGACAAGGTCTACGAGATCGAATGCGTGAAGGACGACCTGATCGCCGTGCCGGACGGCACCACGCACTGGTTCGACATGGGCCAGGAGCCGAGCTTCGTGGCGATCCGGTTCTTCACCGAGCCCGATGGCTGGGTCGGCCACTTCACCGGCACCGACATCGCGCAGCGCTTCCCGCGGTACGGGGATTAGGGATTCGGAAGAGCGGTATCCACGCCCCGCCCGTCTCCAGCTTTGCCTTTCCGAATCCCGAATCCCGAATCCCCAATCCCGGCTCCCCCATGAAACCGATCATCCTCACCGACATCGAAGGCACCACCAGCAGCATCTCCTTCGTCAAGGACGTGCTGTTCCCCTACGCCCGCCAGGCAATGCCCGGCTTCGTGCGCGCGCGCGGCAACGAGCCTGAAGTGCGGCAGTGGCTGGACCAGGTGGCGATGGAGAACGGCGGCATGTGCCAGGACACGATGATCGTGGAGACCCTGCAGGGCTGGATCGACCAGGACCGCAAGCACACCGCGCTCAAGGCGCTGCAGGGCATGGTGTGGGAAGCCGGCTACCGCAGCGGCGACTTCACCGCGCCGGTGTATCCCGACGCGGTCGAGGCGCTGCGGCGCTGGGACGAGGACGGCTATCGGCTGGCCGTGTATTCCTCCGGCTCGGTACCGGCGCAGCGGCTGCTGTTCGGCAACTCCGACGCGGGCGACCTGCTGCCACTGTTCGACGCCTTCTTCGACACCGCGGTCGGCCACAAGCGCGAGGCCGACAGCTATCGCGGCATCGCCCGTTCGCTCGGCAGCGAGCCGAATGAGGTGCTATTCCTGTCCGACGTGGTCGAGGAGCTAGACGCCGCACGCGATGCCGGCATGCGCACGATGCTGGTCGACCGCCGCGAGGACTACCCGCAGCCGCGCACCGGTGAGTCCACGCACGGCCACCGTCGCGCGGAAAGTTTCGCCGACATCGATCCGGCCGCGGCATGACCGGCCGGGGCGGCTCCCGCCTCGCAGCCGCCCTGCTCGGCTTCGCCGCGCTGGTGCTGCTGCCAGCCTGCGCCGAGGATGAAAGCGTCGCCCAGCGCGATCGCAGGCTACTGGCAGCCGACATGGCAGCGCTGGCGCCGCAGCGCCCGGGCATCGTGGACCTTTACGCCGTCGGGTTCGCGGGCGACAGCACCGAGGACGTGTTCCGCAACGAGGTGGCCTACCTCGACACGCTGGCGTCGAACCGTTTCGATGCGCGTGGCGTGGTCACCCTTGTCAATCATTTCGACAGTCTGACATCGGCACCACGGCCGCTGGCCACGCTGGAGAACCTGCGCGCAGCGCTGGCCGGCATCGGCAAGGCGATGGACCGCGACGAAGACCTGCTGCTGTTGTACCTGACCATGCACGGCACCGAGGACCACGAGCTGGTGGTGACGTTCCCGCCGCTGCTGGAAGAGTGGATCACGCCGCCGCAGCTGCGCGCCGCGCTCGACGACGCCGGTATCCGCAACCGCGTGGTGGTGATCTCGGCCTGCTTCTCGGGTGGTTTCATCCCGGATCTGCGCGATGCCCGCACGCTGCTGATCACCGCCGCACGCGCCGACCGCGCCTCGTTCGGCTGCGGCAGCGAATCGAACGCCACGTACTTCGGGCGCGCGTGGCTGGTGGACGGGCTCAACCGGGGCACCAGTTTCATCGGTGCGTACGACTTCGCCACCGGCGAGATCTCGAGCTGGGAGCACGAGGACGGCGAGGTTGCGTCGCTGCCGCAGATCGACGTTGGCGACGACATCCGCGGCACCCTGCAGGGCTGGCAGGCGCAGTTGGAACCCGGCCCGGTGGTGCCCTATCCCTACGACCCGTAGAGCGCCCCATGGACGCGATGGAGGCGAACGGGACATCGCGCGCCACCGATGTGCAGGTCGGGGCTGCGCTCCCGACGCTTCGGAAGTCAAAAGCCGCCGGGGAGCATGACTCCGACCCGTGGGCAGGCCAGGCAGCACCGACGCCGTCGTGGAGCCGGCTTCAACCGTGGATCTTTTCGCCCTTCGCGAGCATCGCCACGAGTTTCCCGGCACGCTCCACGCGCGTCTCCGGCTTCTTCGCGGTCTGCACGCGCCAGCACACGGCGTAGCGGTTGGTCCTGTCCAGCTTGTCGAAGAAGGCACGCGCCCTGCGATTGCCGGCAAGCGCGGCGGCCAGCTCATCGGGCACCGCCATCGTCGCCGCACCGTCATAGGCAGCGTCCCAGCGACCATCGGCCTTCGCCGCCTCGATCTCGCGCAGTCCCGCCGCCTGCATGCGGCCATTGGCGATCAGTCGCTCCGCGTGGCCGACGTTGATCTTCGACCACACGCTTCGCGGCCGACGCGGAGTGAACCGCTGCAGGAAGTACCGCTCGTCGCAGCCGCGCTTCTGGCCGTCGATCCAACCGTGGCACAGCGCGACCTCGAGCGCTTCTGCGTAGGTCACCGTCGCGATGCCCGAGTTCTTTTTCGCGATCTTCAGCCAGATTCCGCGGCCCTCGCGATGCGCGGCCAGCCACTTTTCCCACGCCGCCGCGGTGCGGAACGGCTTGACCGGCAGGTCGTCTGGCAGCGCGGCTGCCGTGCCCTGGCTGCTCGCCGTAGCCGCCCCATCCGCCTTGGCCGCGCTCCGTTTCACGGCAACGCCTGCATCAGTCGCCAGGACGTGCTTGCGCGCTGTTCGCCCTGCCATGGATCGAAAGCACGCACTTCCACGAAATGTTCGCCGGCACCCAGATCGGTCGGCAATGCTCCGCGCCAGAGGTGCGCCGACGGTTTCGCCTCCGGCGAACGGTCGTAGCCACGCAGCGTGTCGGCAAGGTCGTCGCGCATGTTCTCGACCAGCAGGCGCGGGTCGGGCTGCGATACCCGCCTCATCGGCATCCACTCGCCGCCTTCGACGCGATACTCCACGCGCGTGTCGTCGCGGCCCATGAACACGTTGGCGTACACGCCCCAGGCCGGATACGCCCCTTCGCGCAGCACCTTCGGCGCGTGCAGTGCCATCGCGGAGGTGAACGCCGGATCGTCGCCGTGCAGTCGCGCGGGATGCCAGGCCAGCGCGTAGCGGCCACCGCGCGACACCTTCAGCGTGGCGTAACCGTTGGGCGTGCCGTCGGCCATGGTCGCGTCGGGAATCCCGTCGGCATCCTTCACGCCCGACCAGAAGGCGCCACAGGCGGCGCCGACGTTGTACTCGTGCAGCGGCTGCGCCCCGTGCCAGCCGGTCGCCGCATCGTGGAACCAGTGCTGCTGCGTGTGGTTGTGCGCGCTGAGCACGAGCACGTCCGGGAAACCACGCAGCAGCGCGAACAGCCGCTCGCGGTCGGCGTCGCGGAACGTGTCCCTGCCGGCCTGTTCGAACAGCGGGATGTGCATGCCCAGCACCAGCAGGCGCTCCTTCGGCACGGTCGGCAGGTACGCTTCGAGGAAGGCGAACTGGTCGTCGCGGAAGCCACCGACGTACGCCGGCTTCATGCCGGGCTGGTGGATCACGTCGTCGAGCAGCACGAACGTCGCCTGCGCCTCCTCCCGGGCGAAGGTGTCGGGGCCGAACTGATGGCGGAAGGTCTGCAGCGCATCCGCGTCGTCCTCCGCATCGAGGTCCATGTCGTGGTTGCCGGCGACGTGCAGCCACGGCACGCCCAGCGATGCGGTCACCGCCTTGATCGCCGGGTACAGCGACAGGTCGTCGTCGACGATGTCCCCCAGGGTCAGCCCGAGCGCGGCGTTCGTCCCGCGCAGCGGCTCGACGATGTCGCGCCGGTAATAGTCGATGTCGGTCCGCGATTTCGGCTGCGGATCGGCGAACACCAGCACGTCGAGGCCGGAATCGCTCGTCGCCGCCCTGCGCAGCGGAAAATCAACGCGCGACCGCGGCGCGCCGGCCGGCAGGCCGCCATGGCGCAACCCCGACGCGGTCGCCAGCGGCTGCTGGAACCAGAACGCCGGCAGCCCGTCTGCGCCCGCGGGCACGGTCCAGCCGGCCGGCTGGATCACGAAAACGGTCTCGCCAGCCGGCATCGGCAGGGCGTAGCGCCCCTGCCCGTCGGTGCGAACGACCTCGCGACCGTTCGAAACCGCCACGCCGGCGACCCCTGGTTCACCGGCGTCGCGCACGCCGTTGCCGTTGCCGTCTTCGAATACCGTGCCGCCGGGCGTCTGCGCCGCTGCGCATCCACAGGCGAACCAGAGCATGGCAACCATTGCGCGGCGCATCGCATTCTCCTGCTGGAATCGATTCCATTATGCCGCCGGCCGGGGTGGGCCGCGCAGCGGCCATTGCCGCGCGGCTGCCGTAGAATGCCGACGACACCGGCCGGCCGGGATGGGGACACCAGGGGACGAGGAAATGCGCAGCGAAAGGATGCTTGCATGGCTGGCCGCACTGCTGCTTGCGGCCGCCCTGCCGTGCGCAGCGCAAGCCGCCCTGCCCGCGCTCGAGCTCACTCCCGGCCACGACGAAGTCCAGCTCTCGCCCTACGTGGGCTACCGCCAGGATGCCGGCGCCGTCGACGAACCGGCGGATGCGTTCCGTCGCGTGGCGATGGGCGAATTCGCGCCACTGCCCGACGGCCAGTCGGAGTTCGGGTTCCAGCCGGGCGCCTACTGGTTCCACGCCACCGTGCGCAACGGGAACGACGCCGAGACCCGCTGGGTCCTGGTGCAGCAGTACGCGCTGAGCGACTTCTTCGACCTGTACGTCCGCTATCCCGACGGCCGCGTCGTCCACCACGCCAGCGGCGACCACCGCCCCTTCAGCGCGCGCAGCATCCGCGACCGCCACCCGAACTTCCTGCTCGACCTGCCGCCCGGGCAGCCGGTCGAACTGCTGGTGCGCGTGCAGAGCGAAAGCTCGATGCAGGTGCCGCTGGCGATCATGACCCAGACTGCGTTCGCGGAACTCGCGCGCGATGCGCAATTCGCGATCGGCATCTACTACGGCATCCTGCTGGCGCTGTTTTTCTACAACCTCGTGCTGTGGTTGATGCTGCGCGACTCGAGTTATTTCTGGTACCTGTTCCACCTCAGCGCGTTCGGCATGGTGCTGTTCACGCTCAACGGGCTGGGGTTCGAATACCTGTGGCCCGACTCCGCGTGGTGGGCCGACAAATCGGTGCCGTTGTCGATCTGCCTGGCGCTGATCGGCATGCAGCAGTTCGCGCGCACGTTCCTGGAGCTCGGGAAGCGCTTCCCGCGGGGCAACATCGTCAGCCTGGCGCTGATCGGGTTCTTCGTGCTGCTGGGCATCGCATCGCTGTGGCTGCCGTATCGCATCGCGACGCCGCTGGCCGCGCGCGTGGTGCTGGTCGGCGTACTGTGGATCGCGGTGGCCGGCATCGTCGTGGTCAGGCGCGGCTATGTGCCCGCGCGGCTGTTCATGCTGGCCTGGGCGATGTTCCTGCTCGGCACCACCATGTTCACCCTGGTCGCCTTCGGCGCGCTGCCCAAGACCTTCTACACCGAGTACGGCGTGCAGATCGGCTCGGCGCTGGAGATGCTGCTGCTGTCGGTCGCGCTGGGCAACCGCTACGCGTCGCTGCGACGGGAGAACGAGCGCATCGTCAGCGACGCCAACCAGAAGCTCGAGCGCAAGGTCGCGCAGCGCACCCGGGAAGTCCGTGCCGCGCTGGTGCAACTGGAGGAAGCCCACGGCCGACTGCGCGACTCCAGCCGTCGCGACGGGCTGACCGGCCTGTACAACCGCACCTACTTCCACGAAATGTTCGAGAAGATGCTGGTCGATGGCCAGCAGTCGCACCGGGCGGTTTCGCTGCTGATGATCGACCTCGACCACTTCAAGGCCATCAACGACCGCTACGGCCACCTGGTCGGCGACGACTGCCTGCGCTTCACCGCGCAGCGCATCGGCAAGGTGCTGCGCGCGCACGACGCGCTGCTGGCGCGGTTCGGCGGCGAGGAATTCGTGGTCGGCCTGCCCAACCACGACCTGCACGACGCCGTCGAAGTCGCCGAAGCCCTGCGCCGCAGCCTGGTCGAAAGCCCGTGCGGCACGCAGGGACACAGCATCCGCATCTCCGCCAGCGTCGGCGTCCACACCATCCCGCCCGGCTCGATCGACAGCATCGACTCCGCCCTCGAGATTGCCGACCGCGCCCTGTACGCCGCCAAGGCGAACGGCCGCGACTGCGTGAAGACGTCGATCACGGCGGCCTGATCCCCGCCCTGCAATTGCCCTCGCAGGAGCGGCGGAAGCCGCGAATTCCTTGGGGCAAGAGCTCGCGGCTTCCGCCGCTCCTACGAGGACGGGTTCCGATTCTTCGGGCGCGACTCGAACCACGTCCACGCCAGCAACACGCCGCCCAGCGCGCCGAAAATTTCCATCACCGCGCGCGTGCCCAGGCCTGACGGGTCGTGGATGCCAGCCAGTGCAAGTTGCACGCGCGCCGGCGAGCCGGGATTGACGAAGAAGAGCGAGAACAGGTGCCACAGGTCGATGCCGGCGCCGATCGCCACTGCCGCGAACGCGGCCCAGCCGATGGCGTGGCCTTCAGGCCAGCGCAGGGCGCGCGCGACGAAGTGGCTGAGCAGGTAGGCGAGCAGGCCAATCACGAATGCGAGCGCGCCCGCTTCCAGCGCGCCCAGCCAACCGGTATGCAGGGGAAGGTTCATCCGCCAGCGACCACGCCACGCGCGGCGGCGAGCAGGCGCCCTTCTGCCACCAGGCGCACGGCGGCGGCGACTTCGCCGTCGAGCGCGCGGTCGCGGTCGAGGAACGGAATGGCTTCGCGCAGCGCGGCATGCGCCGCGGCGACAGCCCTGCCGGGGTGGTAGTCGTCGCCGGACGCGAGTTCGCTGCGCAGTGCTCCGACCTCGTCGAGGAATCCCGCGTGCGCGCCGGCGTCCGCCGCCGGCGCACCCTGCACCTTCTCCGCCAGCGCGTGCGCATCGGCGCGCCCGGCCAGGCCGCGTGCGGCGCCGATCATCTCGCGGCGCAGGTCCAGCGCTTGCGCCGCGGTGTACAGCTCCAGCGCCAGCACCTTGCCCAGGTCGTCGGCCATGGCCAGCACGTGGCGCGCCTCGTTGGCGCCCATGGAGACGTGGTCTTCGGCGTTGGCGCTGGTCGGGATCGAATACACCGACGCCGGCATCGCGCGGCTGGTGAGGTCGTTGACGATCGCCGCCGCCGTGTATTGCACGATCATGAAGCCCGACTCGGTGCCGTCCTCGTTGCCGATCAGGAATGCAGGCAGGCCATCGTTCGTCGCGGGGTCGACCAGCTTGTTGAGGCGGCGCTCGGAGATCGAGGCCAGCACCGGGATCGCCGCCTTGACGTAGCTCATCGCCAGCGCCAGCGGCATGCCGTGGAAATGGCCGGCCGACACTACCTGCTCTTCGACGTGCTCGGCCTGCTTGTCCGGGAACACCAGCGGGTTGTCGGTGACCGCGTTGAGTTCGATGTCGAGCACGCGCCGCGCCTGCGCCACCGCGTCGCGCACCGCGCCGTGCACCTGCGGGATGCAACGCAGCGAATAGCTGTCCTGCGGCTGGTGCTTCTTGCCGCCACGGAAAGGCTTGAAGCGCTGGTAGAACTTCTCGCGGCCGTGGCGCTGCGAGAACGGCACCCACTCCCAGCCGATGTCGAAGTTCAGCGCCTGCGCGTCGCCGCCGTCCCAGCTCGAGGGCTGCCACGAGCGGAACTTCGGCACGAGGTGGTACGGGATGTCGGCGAGCGTGGAGCCGGACAGCAGCGAACGCAGGTTCGCCGCCACCCGCACCTGCCCGGGATGCGGGCGCAGCGCGTGCACGTCCTCGGCGAACGCACCCATGCGGCCGGCGAAGGCGTCGATGGTCATCGCCGCGGCGAGGTCGGCGGTGTCGAGCAGGTCCTCGAGCTTCGAGAGCGCCAGCGCGCCGGTGGCGAGCATCTGCGCGGTGCCGTTGTTAAGCGCCAGGCCTTCCTTGTAGGACAGCGACACGGGCTGCAGGCCGGCGCGTTCCAGCGCCCGCGCGCCCGGCATGCGTTCGCCCTGGTAAAAGGCCTCGCCGCCACCGAGCAGCACGATGGCTAGGTGCGACAGCGGCGCGAGGTCGCCCGAGGCGCCGACCGAACCGAGCTGCGGTACCACCGGCACCACGCCGGCGTTGAGCATCGCCGCCAGCGCCTGCAGGGTTTCCACACGGATGCCCGAATGCCCCTTGAGCAGCGTATTGATGCGGATGCCGAGCATGGCGCGCACCACGTCAGGTGCGAACGGCTCGCCCACGCATACCGCGTGGGTGACGATCAGGTTGGTCTGCAGTTCCTCGTGCAGCGAGCGGCCGCTGGGCACGGCGCCGGGCAGTTCGTCGCGCAGCGGATGCGCGCCGAGCAGCTTGTCGGCGTTGCTGCCGAAGCCGGTGGAGACGCCGTAGATCGGCTCTTCGCGACGCACCTGTTCGGCGAGGAACTCCGCGGCGCGAGCGACGTCGCGCAGGGCGTCGGCCGCCAGTTCCACCGGCGCGCCGTAGGCGATCCCCGCGAGCTGGTGCTGGGTGAGTGACTTGCCGTCGAGGAGGATGGGTTTCATGTCGCAAAGGTCCTGTCGTCT
The DNA here is from genome assembly GCF_042648865.1 of Luteimonas soli. Taxonomy (NCBI): domain Bacteria; kingdom Pseudomonadati; phylum Pseudomonadota; class Gammaproteobacteria; order Lysobacterales; family Lysobacteraceae; genus Luteimonas; species Luteimonas soli. The sequence continues at coordinate 810,741 of NZ_JBHRYA010000003.1, forward strand.
GCGTCCGCCCGGGGCCGGTACAGCCCGGATTTTCGTGGGAGCGGCTTCAGCCGCGAGCTTTGCCTCTGCCCCCTCCCCTGCGAAGGCAGGGGAGGGTTGGGGAGGGGTTGCGCGGGCACCGACGATGCCTGCGATCGGCTGCGCCGACACCGACGCCACCCCCTCCCAACCTCCCCCTGCCGGCGCAGGGGGAGGGGCAAGAGCAACAGCTCGCGGCTGAAGCCGCTCCCACAGGGTTCATGGTTCTTGGCGCGCTTCGAGCAGCCGCTGCGCCAGTTCGGCCTCGATCACCTCGAACTGCTCGCCGCGCCGCAGGTCCTTGACCGCCACCGCGCTGCGCGCGGCTTCGTCCCCGCCGCGGATCACCACGAAGCGGATTCCTGCGCGGTCGGCGTACTGCAGCTGCTTCGCCAGCTTGCGCGGTTCCAGCTGCGTTTCCACGTTCAGGCCCGCCGCACGCAATGCCTGCGACAGCGCCAGAGCGTGGTCGAGGCCGGCGTCGTCGAGCAGGGTCACCAGCGCGTCGACCGAACTGTCGGCGCCCGCGACCAGTCCCGCGTCGCGCAGCTGGAAGAACAGCCGCGTCAGGCCGATGGAAATGCCCACGCCCGGCAGCTTCGACTTGGTGTAGTGGCTGGCGAGGTTGTCGTAGCGCCCGCCCGAACAGATCGAACCGATCTGCGGGTAGGCGTCCAGCGTGGTCTCGTAGACCATGCCGGTGTAGTAGTCCAGGCCGCGCGCGATCGACAGGTTGATCGCGTAGCGCGACTCGGCCACGCCCATCGCCTTCAGGCGGCCGAGCAGCTCGCGCAGTTCACCGCGGCCCTCTTCGAACAGCGGCGTGCCGGCGCCGAGCGCGTCGAGCTTCGCGAGCGCGTCGTCGTGGCCAGTCGAGCGCACGCGCGAGAACGCCAGCAGTCGATCGGCGACATCGGCGGACAGGCCGAAGCCTTCGCCAACCAGCGTCGCGCGCACCGCGTCCTCGCCACGCTTGTCCAGCTTGTCCAGTTCGCGCAGCACAGCCAGCTGGCGGTCGCCTTCGATGCCCTGCCCTTCGAAAAAGCCGCGCAGCAGCTTGCGGTGGTTGAGCCAGATGGTGAATTCGCCGATGTCCAGCGCGTCGAACACCGCCGCGATCACCGCCGGGATCTCGGCATCGTGGCGCGGCGACAGCGCGTCCTTGCCGATCACGTCGATGTCGCACTGGTAGAACTCGCGGAAGCGCCCGCGCTGGGCGCGCTCGCCGCGGTACACGCGCTGCATCTGGTAGCGGCGGAACGGGAACGCCAGCTCGTGCTCGTGCTCGGCCACGTAGCGCGCCAGCGGCACGGTCAAATCGAACCGCAGTGCCAACTCCGGCAGGGCGGGTCTCGACCCGCCATCCACCGCGCCGTCCGCCGCCTTCTCAAGCGCTCCCGTCGACTGCACGAAGTACACCTGCCGCTCGGTCTCGCCGCCGGACTTGGTCAGCAGCACGTCCGACAGCTCGAACACCGGCGTTTCCACCGGAAGGAAGCCGAAGCGCTCGAAGGTCAGGCGGATCGTGTCCAGCATGCGCTGGAACGCGACCTGGTCACGGGGCAGCAGCTCCATGACCCCGGGCGGGGTGCGGGGCTTGATCAAGTCTGGACTCCGGGTGAATGCGCTAGCCGCACAGTTTAGCCGCTGCGCCCGGCCGGCCCCGCGCGATGCCGCCAACGCGACGAACAGTAGCCGGGCTATTGCCGCGAGCCCGCCCGGCTCATTACAATGCGCGGCTCACCCAGTCGGGGTGTAGCTCAGCCTGGTAGAGCGCTACGTTCGGGACGTAGAAGTCGCAGGTTCAAATCCTGTCTCCCCGACCAATCGAATCAACGAGTTAGACGAAACCGGCTCGCGCCGGTTTTTTCGTATCCGGCCGTTTTCCCGGCGACCGTGGAAAGCGGAACGCATGAAAACCTCCCCTTCCCCGCCTTCGTCCACCCGACTCCGCCCCGGATCGCGTCCGGGGCAGGCCCTGGCGGAAGGCCGTGCGCTGGTGCTGGCCGGCATCGTGCTCTCGGCGCTGAACCTGCGCACCGCGGTCACTTCGATCACGCCGCTGCTTGACGAGCTGGGCCGCGTGTTCGGCTTCGGCGGCACCATGGCGGGCGTGCTGGGCATGCTGCCGAGCGCGGCGTTCGCGGTGTTCGGCGTCGCCACGCCGTCCATCGCCCACCGCATCGGCCTGGAACGCGCGGCGCTGCTGTCGATGGCGCTGGCCGCGCTGGGGCTGGTGCTGCGCTCGCTGGCCGACGGCACCGGCGGGCTGCTGTTCGGCTCGATCGTCGCGCTGGCCGGCATGGGCATGGGCAACGTGGTGCTGCCGCCACTGGTCAAGCGCTATTTCGCCGACCGCGTCGGCATGCTCAGCACGCTGTACATCACGGTGCTGCAGCTGGGCACCATCTTGCCGGCGTTGCTCGCCGTGCCGGTGGCCGCGGCCGTGGGCTGGCGCATCTCGATGGGTGCCTGGGCGCTGGTGGCCGTGGCTGCCGCGCTGCCGTGGATCGGCGTGCTGTGGATCGGGCGGCGCCGGGAGTCCGACCTCGCCCGCTGCCACGACGCCGCGGTCGTGGCCGGCGACGAGGCCCCGGAGCTGGCCGCGCCCGCGCCGCGGGGCAAGGTCTGGCGCACGTCGCTGGGCTGGGGCATGGCGCTGATGTTCGGCATGACCTCGCTGGCGACCTACTCGATGTTCACCTGGCTGCCGAAGATCCTCACCGAGGCCGGCGCCACGCCTGCGTTCGGCGGCACGATGCTGGCGCTGTACTCGGCGCTGGGGCTGGCCGGCGCGCTGACGATCCCGGCGCTTGCGGTGCGGGTGGCCAACCCGTTCCCGCTGGTGCTGGCGTGCGCCGCCTGCCATTTCGCCGGCTTCGCGGGGCTGCTGCTGGCGCCGATGGCCGCGCCACTGCTGTGGGTGCCGCTGGTGGGCCTGGGGCCCAGCACCTTCCCGCTCGGCCTGACCCTGATCAACCTGCGCACGCGCACGTCGTCCGGATCGGCCTCGCTGTCGGGATTCATGCAGGGCGTGGGCTATGCGCTGGCATGCCTGGGGCCGCTGCTGTTCGGCGTGCTGCACGAGGCCACGGGCGGCTGGACATGGCCGTTCGCGATGCTAGGTGCGAGCGTGGCGCTGATGGTCGTCGGCGGCTGGCAGGCGTGCAAGCCGCGGGTGCTGGAGGATTGCTGGTAGCGCGGCCCCGCGATTCCGGTACTCGCTAAACGGCAACCCCCACGTCGTCATTCCCACCTTCGCGGGAATGACGATGGCTGGAGAGACGCGGCGAGCCGGCAGCCTCAGCGCACCGGCAGCTCGATATGGCTGGCCGCCCCGGGCGCATGCCAGATCCGCTGCGTCGCCTTGCGGTAATCCCCGGGCCTGGCGAAGAAGATGTTCGGCACGAAGGTCTGCGGGTTGCGGTCGTAGAGCGGGAACAGGGTCGACTGCACCTGCACCATCAGCCTGTGCCCGGGCTGGATGGTGTGGTTGGCATTGGGCAGGGGGAACTCGTAGGCCAGCACCTTGCCCGGCTCGATCGCCGTGGCGGTCTCCAGGCTTTCGCGATAACGGCCGCGGAAGATGGTCAGTGCCAGCGGCAGCTGGTAGCCACCCATCTCCGGCCGCGATGCCACGGTCTCGGGATAGACATCGATCAGCTTGACCACCCAGTCGCTGTCGCTGCCCGTCGTGGAGGCCTGCAAATGGACTATCGGCTCACCGGCGATGTGCAGCGGTTCGGTCAGCGGTTCGCTCACCCAGGTCAGCACGTCCGGGCGGCCGTCGACGAAGCGCTGGTCGTGCACCAGCCACGTCGTCCAGCCCTCGCGGTCGCCGAAGCTCACCGGGCGCGGCAGGTACGGCACCGGCTTGGCCGGATCGGAGACGTATTCGTCGTATTCGGCCTGCCCCGCCACCGGCGCCTCGAACGACAGCGCGCCGCCGGCGCGCAGGTACAGCGGTTTCGACTTCGCCGCGCAGCCCTTCGCGCAACTCTGCGGCCAGGCCTGCAAACGATCCCAGCGGTTGGCGCCGGTGTCGTAGACCAGTACCGGCGGCGTGTCGGCCTTCGGTGCTCCGGGCACCAGGTACTGGTCGAAGAACGGCCTGAGGATGTCGCGGCGGAATTGCAGCGCGGTGTCGCCATTCCATTGCAACGCGCCCAGCGAGCGGCCGTCGACCTTGACCTGGCTGTGCCGCCACGGACCCATCACCAGGTAATTGCTGTCGTTGCCGCGGTCCTTGCCTTCCATCGCCGCGTAGGCGTGGTTGGCGCCGTACATGTCCTCCTGGTCCCACAGGCCCTGCAGCCACATCGTCGGCACCTTGAGCGGCACCTTCGCCAGCAACTTGTCCACGGCCTGCTCGCGCCAGAAGGCATCGTAGGCAGGATGCTCGGTGAGCTTGCGCCAGAACGGCACCTGCTCCAGCCCGATCGACTTCGCGTAACCGGAAGCCGAACCGGCGCGCAGCATCGTCGTGTAGTCGTCGTAGCCGGCGCTGGCGATGGGCACGCCGCGGCCGTGCCTGGTCATCTGGCCGGTGAAATACGGGAACATGACCTGGCGGAAGGCGCCATAGCTGAACCAGTCGTCGCCGATCCAGCCGTCCACCATCGGGCTGTACGGCGCGATCACCTTCAGCGCAGGGTGTGGGTCGAACAGCGCCATCGCCGCCGTGAATCCGTCGTACGAGGAGCCGACCATGCCGACCCGGCCATTGGACTCGGGGACATTCCTCACCAGCCAGTCGATGGTGTCCCAGGCGTCGGTGGCGTGATCGGTGTCGCTGTCGTTGAGCGGCCCGCGCAGCGGACGCGCGGTCACGTAGTCGCCGCCGGAGCCGTACTTGCCGCGCACGTCCTGGACGACGCGGATGTAGCCGCCCCGCACGAACACTTCGTCGTCCTGCGGCAGGATGTCGAGCATCCGCGGCGAAGCCATGCGGCTGGTGCGGCCGGCCGCGTTGTACGGCGTGCGGGTGAGCACGATCGGCGCATCCTTCGCACCCTTGGGCACCACGATCACCGTGAACAGTTCGACCCCGTCGCGCATCGGGATCATCACCTCGCGCTTCTCGTAGTCGTAATCGCCGGTGGGCGCGACGAACTGCGGCGGGATGTCCGGCGTATCCGGAGCGGTTTGCGCCACGGCGGGCGCCGCGAGCAGCAAGGCCGGCAGCAGGCAGCAGGACAGGCGGAAGTTCGCAATGCGCATGTCGGATCCCCGGTGGCGGAGATCCGACTTTACGCGATCATGCAATTCAGCGGTTCAGCGCAACGCCGCCAGCCTCGCGTGCAAAGCATCGAGGCGCATGTCGCCTGCCGCGCCCGGCGAGACGCGCGCGGCGAGGCTGGCCTGCGGATCGCCCTGCTCCCAGCGCCCGGGGTCGGCGGCCTGGCGATAGGCGTCGCGGAACGGCATGCCCTGCCGTGCGAGATCGACGGCGAGGTCGGTGGCGTACATCGACGGATCCAGCGCGGCGCGCATGGCGTCCGGATTCCACTGCATGCGCCGCAGCAGGTCGGGCAACAGCGCCAGCGCCTGCAACCCCTTGCCGAAGCCATGGAACAGCGCACCCTTGGTGACCTGCAGGTCGCGGTGGTAACCCGATGGCAGCGACAACAGGTGTTCGATCTCGGACTTCGCCGCAGCGACGCTGGCATAGGTCCCGCGCATCAGTTCGATGACATCCGGGTTGCGCTTGTTGGGCATGATCGAACTGCCGGTGACGTACTCCGGCGGCAGCGCGACGAAGCCGAATTCCGCGCTGGTGAACAGCGACAGGTCCCAGGCGATGCGGCGCAGGTCGAGCATGGCGCTGCCCAGGGCCTCGAGCGCGGCGAGCTCGAACTTGCCGCGCGAGAGCTGGGCGTAGGTCGCGGCAACCTGCATGCGGCCGAAGCCGAGCATCTGCGTGGCATGGTCGCGGTCGAGCGCGAGGTTGACGCCGTAGCCGGCGGCGCTGCCCAGCGGGTTGGCGTCGATCCATGCCGCGGTGTCGCGGGCGCGTTGCGAATCGTCGATGAAGGCCTCGGCCCAGCCCGCCCACCACATCCCCGCCGAAGACACGACTGCCCGCTGCAGGTGGGTGTAGCCGGGCAGCGGCACGCCGGCCTCGGCGCCGGCGCGCTGCAGGGCCATCTCGGCTGCTTCGAGGCACAGCGCCTGCGTACGCGCCAGCTTCTCCTTCAGCCACAGGCGCGTGGCGACCAGTACCTGGTCGTTGCGGCTGCGGCCGGTGTGGATGCGGCGGCCGGTATCACCGAGTCGATCGACCAGCCGCGCCTCGATCGCCGAGTGGCCGTCCTCGAAACGCTCGTCGAGCACGAAAGTGCCGCTGCGGAAGTCGTCGGCAAGCGTCCCGAGTTCATGCGCGATCCCAGTCAACTCGTCCGCCGACAGGATGCCGATGCGCTGCAGCCCTTCCGCGTGCGCGCGACTGGCGGCGATGTCATGGAGGAAGAATTCGCGATCGAGGATCACGTCGTCGCCAGCCAGGAAGGCCTGGATCTGCGCGTCGACGGCGACGCCGGGTTTTTGCCAGAGCAGGTCGGACATGGGGTGTTCTCCTTCCGCAATTCTGTAGGCGCGGCGTCAGCCGCGAGCTGTTGCCTTGGCCCCTCCCCCTGCGACGGCAGGGGGAGGCTGGGAGGGGGTGCCCACGGTTCGCACTGATCCGGAAGACACCCCTCCCCCAGCCCTCCCCTGCCTGCGCAGGGGAGGGAGCGAGGTGATCATTCCACCGGAATGCCCTCGGTCTCCGGGAACCCGAGGGCCAGGTTGAGATTCTGCATCGCCTGCGTCGCCGCGCCCTTGAGCAGGTTGTCGAGCGTTGCGACGACGACCAGCCTGCGCCCGTCGTTCGACAGCGTGAAGCCGCCGACCTCGGCGCCATGGCGGCCGGCGATGCGGCTGACCCACGGCGCGTTGTCGTCGACGCGCAGCAGCGGTTCGTCGCCGTAGCGGTCGGCGTAGCGCGCACGCACCGCATCAAGCGTGGTCGGCTCGCGCAGATGCAGGTTGGCCGTGACCGTCAGGCCGCGGAAATGCGGTGCCACGTGCGGCATGAACTCGACTGCCAGGCCCGACTGCCGACTGACTTCGCGCTCGTGCAGGTGGTCGACCAGCGCGTACGGCATCAGGTTGTCGCGCAGTTTGTCGACATCATTGCGATCGGACGGCGTGGTACCGGCGCCGGAGTAGCCGGACACGCCGAAACACTGCACCGGCCCCTCGACCAGGTCGCGCACCGGCGCGATCGCGAACTGCATCGCGCTGGCGTAGCAGCCGGGGTTGGCGATGTGTTCCTGGCCGACGTAGCGGTCGCGGGTGAGCTCGGGCAGGCCGTAGTACCAGTCGTCGTCGAAGCGGTGGTCTGCGGACAGGTCGACGATGACCGGCTCGCCTCCGCGTGCGCCCAGGCCGGCGATGCAAGCGTCGGACTTCCCGTTCGGCAACGCCAGCACGCACGCATCGACGCCGAAATCGCCGAGTTCCTCATGCGCGATGTTGGCGTAGCGCAGCGAGCCCGGGTATTCGGGTACGTGCGCCGACACCGGCTGGCCGTCGAGTTCGCGAGAAGACACGAAAGCCAGCTCGAATCCCGGATGCGCGGCAACCAGCCGGATCAGTTCGGCCCCGGTGTGGCCTCGCGCGCCGACGATGCCGACGGTCCTGGTGTCAGGCATGGTCGCGCCCTCCGCGTTCGAGCCATTGTTGCAGGTTGTGTTTCACCGCCGGCCACTCCTGTTCGATGATCGAGAACGCCACCGTGTCGCGCACGCTGCCGTCGGCGTGGCGGCGGTGGCTGCGCAGGATGCCGTCCTGCCTTGCGCCCAGTCGCGCGATCGCCGCGCGCGAGCGTTGGTTGTGGGTGCTGGTCTCGAACCCCACGCAGATGCAGCCCATGGCTTCGAACGCATGCCCGAGCAGCAGCAGTTTGGCTTCGGTGTTCACGCCGGTGCGCTGCACGCGCGGGGCGTAGAAGGTATAGCCGACCTGCAACCGCGGGACGGCCGCGTCCATGTCGTAGTAGCGGGTGCTGCCGACCACTTCGCCCGCGGCGTCGAGCACTGAGAACGCCCACGAACCTCCGCGCGCCTGTTTTTCCAGTGCCGCATCGATGTAGGCCGCGGCATCGCCCGGGGCGGGGACGCTGGTGTACCAGCAGCGCGACAGTTCCCCGTCGCCAAGTGCGATGCGCAGGCCCTCGGCGTGCACGGGCGACAGCGGCTCGATCGCGACGTGGCGGCCGGCAAGCCGCGGCGGGATCTTCCAGGCGTGGTCGCTCGCAGCCATCGCTCAGTCCCTCAGGGTCGGTTCGCGCACGGCGCAGTGCGCCACCGCGCGTTCGATGGCGGCGAAGCCGTCCAGTCCGTACCAGAACGCCCGCCACCGCTCCTGCCGCACGCAGCCGTCGGCTTCTGCGTGGTAGAAGGCGTTGACCGCGTTGTGGTGGCGCGATCGCCAGAACAGGCGCGGCGTTTCCTCACGCATCACTTGCCACACCGCGCGGCCGAGGCCCTCGCCCTGGGCGTCGTCCAGCACCGCGAACTTGTCCAGGTAAGGCACGCCGTCGACGTCGACGAGGATCACCGCGGTGCGGTAATGCTCGCTGACATAGGCGCGCAGCAGCGGCGTGCGCTCGAAGTAGTCGTCGACCAGCCGGCGGCCGAAGGCCGACTCGATCAGCTCGCGCAGCCTGGGCAGGTCCAGTTCGTCCCAACGCACCGCGTGCAGCACGCGCTCGCCACGCCGCACCAGCGTGCCCGAGCCCTTGTGCGTGAACAGTTCCTTGGCCAGCTCTTCCGGCCGGGTGATCGACACCGACGAAGACGGCGGCAGCGCCGCCAGCAGGTCATGGATCTGCTCGATCTTCACCCGCATGCCCGAGTGCAGCCACGGTTGCGCGAGCAGTTCGTCGTACTCGGTACTGAGGTTGATCGAGTCGATCACCCTGCCCTCGCCATCGAGCAGGCCGCCGGTGCCGGTGAGGAACACGATCTTGTACGGCTGCAGCGTCTTGATCAGTTCGTTTGCGGCCCAGTCGGCGTTGACGTTGACGATCTGGCCGTCGGCGGTTTCGCCCAGCGAGGCGATCACCGGGATCGAACCGACCTTGATCGCTGCATGGATGCCGTCGGTGTCGACGCTGGCCACGCGCCCGACCAGGCCGTACTTGTCGCGGTCGAGCAATGCCGCCTCGAACACGCCGGACTGGATCGACGTCGCGCGCACGCCCTCGGCCTGCAGCGCCTCGACCAGGCGCAGGTTCTCCCGCCGCAGCACGCGGCGGACGACGCCGAGCACCGCGGCATCGGTGTGGCGCAGGTTGTCGACGACCTGCTTCTCGATCCCGGCCGCCTGCATCGCTTCGTCCAGCTGCGGGCCGGCTCCGTGCACGACGATCGGGGTCAACCCGACCTGCTGCAGGAAGGCCAGCGACGAGACCAGCGCGTCGAGTTCGTCGCGCAGCACCGCGCCGCCGACCTTGACCACGGCGAAGCGCGCGGCCTCGAGCTGCGAGAAGCGCTTGAGGTACTGGCTGATTTCCTTCGTGCTGCCCATGCCCGAAAGCAGGCGGACGATGGTCTGGCGGGTCTGGCGGTTGGATTGCATGGGGGTTCCGATGTCCGTGCTGCCGTCGTTTTTGTAGGAGCGGCTTCAGCCGCGAGCTCTTTCCATCAGGC
>NZ_JBHRYA010000003.1:820507-826381 GCF_042648865.1 Luteimonas soli
CTACAGGATCAAGGGCTGGTCCTGCTGTTGTTGGCGATGATTCGTCGCACCGCTTCGGCGTAGTCCTGCAGCTGCGACAGCGACACCCACTCGTCCGCGGTATGCGCCTGGGCGATGTTGCCGGGGCCGCAGACCAGCGCGTCCAGGCCGGCGGCCGAGAACAGCGAGGCTTCGGTCCAGAAGTCGACCGCGTTGCCGATCGGCAAGCCCAGCGCGTCGGCAAGGTCGCGCGCGGCCAGCCGCCGGTCCTCGGCCGCGGCCACGTCGCCGGCCGGCAGCGGCGGCCCGCGGAAGGTTTCCTCGTAGCGCTCCAGCGCGCCGGCTTCGGCCAGTCCGCCGAAACGTGCGTGCAGTTCATCGATGTCGTGCGACGGCAGCGGGCGGAAGCCGAAGCGCACTTCCGCTTCCGGCGCGATCACGTTGGCCTTGATCCCGCCCTCGACGCGGCCGACGTTGAAGCGCAGGCCGGTCAGCCCGCCGAAGCGGCGATGCGATTCGCCCTCGACGAAATCGAGCGCGCGCGTGCCCCAGCGCATGGCCTGGTGCAGGGCGTTGGATTCCATCGCCGCCTCGCCCGACGCGTGCCCGGCCCGGCCCTTGAACCGCAGCAGCACCGAGCTGATCCCGCGGTGCGCAAGCACCGCCTCGCCGTTGGTCGGTTCGGCGACGACCACGCTCGAAAAGCCGTGCTGGCGCTTGAGGAACGCTTCGATGCAGCGCGCATCGTTGGCCTCCTCGTCGCTGCCGAACAGGAACGCGGCATCCCCGCGCGTTGCCTGCGCAGCCGCCACCAGGCAGGCCGCCGCGCCCTTGATGTCGCAGGCCCCCAGGCCGATCGCGCGGTTGCGGGCGACGCGCAGCACGAGCGGGTCGGCGGTCCACGCGGGCGACGACGGCACCGTGTCCATGTGCACGTTGAACAGCACCTGCGGCGTGCCGCGCACCGCGAACAGTGACACCGCGCCGTCGCCGTGGTCGGTGACCTCGACGCGGAAATCCGGCAGCTGCGCGCGCAGGTAGTCGAAGATGCCGCCCACGCCGATCCGGCGCGGCGGGTTGCGGGTGTCGAAGGACACCAGCGCGGTGAGATGTTGGAGGACCTGGTCGAGCATGTCGTGTCTTGGTGTTCGATGACTTGTGGAAGCGGTCGCAGGATGGGTAGAGCCGAAGGCGAAACCCATCATTGCGCGATCCAAGGGTGCCTGGCGCGGGACGATGGGTTTCGCTTCGCTCTACCCATCCTACGGGGGGGGCAAATCTATTTCCGATTGACCTCCGCCCACAGCGTGCTGCTCATCCCGAACAGCTTGATGAATCCTTCGGCTTCCTCCACGCCCCAGTCCGCCGACTGCGCGTAAGTCGCGCCGCTGGCGTTGAGGATGTGCGGCGAAGACACGGCGACGGCGTCCACGCGCCCGCCGCTGGTTTCCAGCACTACCTCGCCGTTGACCGTCGCCTGCGAGGAGGCAAGGAACGCCTCCAGGTCGGTCTTCAGCGGGTCGTGGAAGAAGCCTTCGTACACCAGCTCCACCCACTTGCGCGCCACCTCCGGCTTGAAGCGGTTCTGCTGCTTGCTCAGCACCGCCTCCTCCAGCGCGCGATGCGCGGCCAGCAGTGAGACGAGGCCGGGGGCCTCGTACACGATCCGCCCCTTGAGGCCGATCGTGGTATCGCCGGTGTACAGGCCGCGGCCGACGCCGTATTGCGCGAACAGCGTGTTGAGCCTGGCCAGCAATTCGTGGCCCGGCATCTCGCTGCCGTCCAGCGCCACGGCTTCGCCCTGCACGAAGCGCAGCGTCGCGCGCAGCGGCTCGACGGGCCATGCCTCGCGCGGCGCGCACCATCCGCGTGCGCCCTCGCCCGGCGCTTCCCAGCGGTCGATCTCGCCGCCGGACATGGTCAGGCCCAGCAGGTTCTCGTTGATCGTGTAGGCCTTCTGCTTCGCGCGCACGCCGAAGCCGCGCGCTTCCAGGTACTGCTGTTCGTAGGCCCGCGTCTGCGTGTGCTCCTTCTGGATTTCCCGGATCGGCGCGACGATGCGGTAATCACCGGAAGCCTTCACCGCGAGGTCGAAGCGCACCTGGTCATTGCCCATGCCGGTGCAGCCGTGCGCGATCGCATTCGTGCCCAGGTCGCGCGCGCGCGCCAGCGCGGCGTCGACGATCAGGTAGCGGTCGGACACGAGCAGCGGGTACTGGCCCTGGTAGCCCTCGCCTGCCCACACGAATGGCTTGACGAAACCGTCCCAGATCGCCGGCCCGCCGTCGATGGTGATGTGGCTGGCCACGCCCAGCTCCACCGCGCGCGCCTCGATGGTCGCGCGCTCCCCGGCGTCGACGCCACCGGTGTCTGCAAACACCGTGTGCACCGCCCAGCCGCGCTCCTGCAGCCACGGCACGCAGAAACTGGTGTCGAGGCCGCCGGAGAAGGCGAGGACGATGGGCGCGCTTTGCGCGCCGGGGCTGGGGACTGGGGACTGGGGGCTGGAGGTGTTCATTGGGGTCTCTGGAATTTTTTGATATCGGTTCGGGAAGCAGGATGCGGGGCGCAATCGGACAGGGAACCTTCCCCCAGCCCCTAGCCCCCAGCCCCCAGCTCCGGCGCGCACAGCGCCGCCATCACCGCCTTCTGCACATGCAGCCGGTTCTCCGCTTCATCGATGGCGATGCAGTTGGGCGAATCCATCACCGCGTCGGTCGCCTTGACGTTGCGGCGCAGCGGCAGGCAGTGGGAGAACACGCCGTCGTTGGTCTTCGCCATCTTCGCCTCGTCGACGATGAAGTGCCTGAAGCGGTCGCGGATCGGCTTCTCCGCTTCCCAGTTGCCGAAGTACGGCAGCGCGCCCCAGCTCTTGGCGTAGACGATGTCGGCGCCGGAATAGGCGCTGTCGATGTCGTGGCTGACCTGCAGGGTGCCGCCGCTTTCGGCCGCGTTCTTCGCGGCCCAATCCATGTAGCGTTCGTCGAGCACGTATTCGGGCGTGGGGCACAGCAGGGTCACGTCGAGCCCCATGCGGGTGGCGATGGTCAGCGCGGAGTTCGCGACCGCGGTGTTCAGCGCCTTGGGGTGGTAGGTCCACGTGAGGACGTACTTCTTTCCGCGCAGAGCCTGCCCCGGACTTGATCCGGGGTCGGTGGTGCCGAAGCGCTCCTGCAAGGCCATCACGTGCGCCAGCTCCTGGCACGGGTGGGTGATCGTTTCCATGTTGATCACCGGCACCGGCGAATGCCTGGCGAAGCCCTGCAGCACGCGGTCCTGGCGGTCGAGCGACCAGTCGACGAACTTCGGAAACGCGCGCACGCCGATCATGTCGACGTAGCGGCCCAGCACCCTCGCGACTTCGGCGATGTGCTCCTCGGCCTCGCCGTCCATCACCGTGCCCAGGTCGAACTCGATCGGCCAGGCGTCCTTGCCCGGCTGCAACACGACAGCGTGGCCGCCGAGCTGGAAGGCGCCCAGCTCGAAGCTGGTGCGGGTGCGCAGCGAGGGGTTGAAGAACACCAGCGCGATCGACTTGCCCTTCAGCGCGTCGCCGGCCGGGCTGCGCTTGAAGCGCGCGGCCTGCGCGAGCACCGCGTCGAGTTCGGCGCGGGTCCAGTCCTGGGTGTTGAGGAAGTGCCTGGTCATGGATTCGGGATTCGAAGTGAGGGGCGGAGTGTCGTCGTTTCACCGGCCCGGGAACGAAAAAACCCGGCGCAAGGGCCGGGTTCGATCTGGAACTGCAACAGCGCAGGTCCGGCTACCCAGCGAGTCGGGCTTCCGGTCGGCGCGCGCGCGAGGTCATGCCCGCCGCCATGCGGGCGGAGGTCAGGATGTCGGCGTTGGCGCGCGGGGTCTGCATCGGCGGGAATCGTCGCACGCGGCGACCCGGGCCGCAAGCGCCCTCAGCGGTCGTCGGCAACGATCGGCGTGACCGAGACCCGCACCCGCAGGCGGTTGCCCGGGTCGTACGGCATGCGCGAACGGTACTTCACGCCGTGGTGGACGTAGTCCACGTCATAGGCGATCGGCCGGCGGAACTCGCGCTCGGTCGGGACCACGTCGCAGCCTTCCCGCGGCGGCGCCCCGGCCTCCGGTTCGGCCTCGTCGGAATTGGGCGTGAGCGCATCCTTGACCGCTCCCACCACCTTCGCCAGGCCACGCCTGGGTTCGGCATCTTCGGCGGGCGCTCCGTCCTCGCACTCCTCCACCATCGCGGTGGCGCGCAGGGTCTGGTACACCGGTTCGGCCCGCAGCACGCGCGCGTATTCGGTCCGGACGTTCTCGATCTGGATGACGGTCTGCTGCGCACGCACCGGCAAGGCGGCGCAGGCCACCAGCAGGATCAACAGGAACGCACGGGTTCGGGGCATCTCGACCAGGGACCGACCGGACGGGCCTGCAGTGTAGGCGCAGGCCGCCGGAAGGGGCTGAATCGCGGCTGTCGTGGTCCGGGCCCGGCCGGTAGAATCGCAGGCCGTCCCCGCGACAGACCGCGATGAGCCTGCGCCTGCACAACAACCTGACCCGTCGGGTCGAGCCGTTCGCCCCGCTCGACCCGGCCTGCCCGACCATGTACGTCTGCGGGCCGACGGTCTACAACTACGTGCACATCGGCAACGCGCGCGGGCCGGTGGTGTTCGGCGTGCTGTCCGACCTTCTGCGGCGCCGGTTCGGCGCGCTGAAGTACGCGCGCAATATCACCGACGTCGACGACAAGATCAACGCGGCCGCGGCCGAACAGGGCGTGCCGATCTCCACCATCACCGACCGCTTCGCCGCCGCCTACCGCGAGGACATGGCGGCGCTGGGCGTCGCGCCGCCCGACATCGAGCCGGAGGCCACCGCGCACATCGCGCAGATCATCGCCATGATCGAAGGGCTGGTCGCCTCCGGGCACGCCTACGCGGCCGAAGGCCACGCGCTGTTCTCGGTTGCCAGCTTCGCCGGCTACGGCAAGCTCTCGCGCCGCGATCCGGAGGAAATGCTGGCCGGCGCGCGGGTCGAGGTCGCGCCGTACAAGCGCGACGCAGGCGACTTCGTGCTTTGGAAACCCTCCACGCCTGAACTGCCCGGCTGGGACTCCCCGTGGGGCCGCGGCCGCCCGGGCTGGCACATCGAATGCTCGGCGATGGCCGCCGCGCACTTGGGCGAAACCATCGACATCCACGCCGGCGGCGTGGACCTGCAGTTCCCGCATCACGAAAACGAGATCGCACAGAGCGAGTGCGCGCACGGCGGCAAGGTGTTCGCGCGCTTCTGGCTGCACAACGGCATGCTCAACTTCGCCGGCGCCAAGATGAGCAAGTCGCTGGGCAACATCGAGAAGATCCACGACCTGGTCCGCGCGCACCCGCCGGAGGCGCTGCGCCACGCGCTGCTGTCGGCGCACTACCGGCAGCCGCTGGACTGGTCGCCGGCGCTGATCGAGCAATCGGTGCGCACGCTGGACCGGCTCTACGGGACGCTGCGCGACCTGGGTGACATCGAAGCGACCCCGGCCATCCCGCAGGCGGTCGAGGACGCACTCGACGACGACCTCAACACGCCGCAGGCGCTGGCCGAGATCGCCGCGATCGCCGCGGCCGCGCGCAAGGCCGGCGACGACGGCGAGCGGTCGCGACTGAAGTCGCAGCTGCTCGGCGCAGGTCTGGTGCTTGGGCTGTTGCAGCAGGCGCCGGCCGACTGGTTCGGCCGCGGTTCGTCCGGCGACGACGGCGCCCGCATCCAGACGCTGATCGACGAGCGTGCCGCAGCGAAAAAGGCCCGCGACTTCGCACGCGCCGACGCCATCCGCGACCAGCTCGCGGCCGAGGGCATCGTGCTGGAGGACACGCCGCAGGGTGTGCGCTGGAAGCGCGGAACGTAGCGCTGGCGCGCAAAGCTCCAAGGTCC
>NZ_JBHRYA010000003.1:826406-892599 GCF_042648865.1 Luteimonas soli
TCGGCCGGGCCCCGCGAGAGCTCGCGGCTGAAGCCGCTCCTACAAGGGCTTTCTGCGACAATTGCCTTCTCTCCCAACCCGCCCCCGCCGGCCGGGCCCGTGCCTTGAACGACTCCCCCTTCCCCCTCGAAGCCACCGCCGCCGATGCCCAGCAGGCCATCAAGGAAGAATTCGGCTTCTTCGGCGACTGGTCCGAGCGCTACCAGTACCTGATCGACCTCGGACGCAAGCTGCCGGCCTTCCCCGAGGAATGGAAAACCGAAGAGCACCGGCTGCTCGGCTGCCAGTCGATGGTGTGGATCGTGCCGTCAGGCGACGCGCGGCGGCTCGACTTCGCGGCGGTCAGTGATTCGGCCATCGTTTCGGGCCTGATCTACCTGGCGCTGCGCGTGTACTCGGGGCGCAGCGCGCAGGACATCCTCGCCACGCCGGCCGACTACATCGCCGACATCGGGCTGGCGAAGCATCTTTCGCCCACCCGCAGCAACGGCCTGGCCGCGCTGCTGGCCTTCATCCGCGACACGGCCCAGCGCGCTGCGTGAACGCCACCTGGTCGCCTCCGGTGGACCAGGCCCCGCCCCCGCCGCTGCGCAACGGCGGATTCCGCGCGCTGATGGCCTATCGCCTGTGTTCGATCCTGTCGTACCAGATGGTGGCGGTGACTGTCGGCTGGCACGTCTACGAGCTCACCCGCAATCCCTGGATGCTCGGGTTGATCGGCCTGGCCGAGGTGCTGCCGTACTTCTGCGTGGCGCCGTTCGCCGGTTACCTGGTCGACCACCTGCCGCGGCGCAAGCTCGGCATGGTCGCGTGCCTGGGATTGGCGACGACGCCGCTGCTGCTCGCGGCGATCACCGTCGGCTGGCTGGGCGACGGCCACGGGGTGGGCCTGATCTACGCCTCCGTCGCGGTGACGGGCATGGTGCGCGCCTTCCTCGGGCCGGTCTACAACGCGCTGTTCGCGCGCGTGCTGCCGCGCGAGCAGTTCGCGCATGGTGCGAGCCTGGGCAGCGTCGTGTTCCAGGCCGGGCTGGTGGTCGGCCCGGCGATCGGCGGTGTCCTGGTCGGCAGCGCGGGCAAGCACGTGGCGTACTTCACCGCTGCCGTGTTCGCGATCGCCGCATCGATGGCGATCGCCCGGCTGCAGGTGACCGAGCCACCGCGGCAGCTGCAACGGGCGCCGATCTTCTCCAGCATCGCCGACGGTGCGCGGTTCGTGCTCGGGCACCAGATCCTGCTCGGCGCGCTGGCGCTGGACATGTTCGCGGTGCTGTTCGGTGGCGCGATCTCGCTGGCGCCGGCGTTCATCAAGGAAATCCTGCACTACGGCCCGGAAGGCCTGGGCATCCTGCGCGGCGCGCCGGCGCTGGGCGCGGTGGCGATGGGCGTGTGGCTGTCGCGCCATCCGGTGGAGCGTCATGCCGGGCGCGTGCTGCTCTGCGCCGTGGCCGGGTTCGGCCTGTGCATCATCGGCTTCGGCCTGTCGACGCAGTTCTGGCTGTCGGCCTTCCTGCTGATGCTGTCGGGCGTGTGCGACGGCGTGTCGGTGGTGCTGCGCACGACCATCCTGCAGCTGGCCACGCCCGACGCGATGCGCGGGCGGGTGTCGTCGATCAACGGGCTGTTCATTGGCTCGTCGAACGAACTCGGCGCGTTCTACGCCGGCTCGATGGCGCGCCTGCTGGGCCTGGTGCCGGCGGTGGTGCTGGGCGGCTGCGTGACGCTCGGCGTGGTCGGTGTCACGAGTTGGCGTGCACCGAAGCTGCGGCGGCTGGACCTGCGCGAGCTGTAGGTCGGGGCTACGCCCCCGACGCACGCGATGGTCGGTATCAGTGGCGTAGCCCCGACCTACGGGTCAACGGGATTCGTGGCGGCGGGTGAGGCGCGCGGTCAGCACTGCCGCGCCGATCAGCGGCAACGCAAGGATGGAAAACACGATCAGGCCGAATGGCAGCATGCTGAAATCGAGCGCGGTCACGGCCAGCGTCACCGCCTGCGCGAGCATGATCGCCAGCCCCCAGCGCCACGCCATGCGCGGGAATTCGTAGCCGAGCCAGGCAGCGAGCAGGATCGAGAGCGGATAGGCGCCCACCCAGTACAGGCCCGAATCCCAGGCCTCGCGCTTGCCGCTGGCCGCCATCGCCGCCAGCCACAGCAGCGCGCCTCCGCCGACGGCGAAGGCGTACGCACGCCTGTCCGGATCCCGTTCCATTGCCGTCCCCCGCGTCCCGATCCAGAGAGGATGCGCCCCCTGTGCCCAGTTGTCATTCGCACCTGCGCGTCCGCGGATGACGCCTGTGTGCGCGATCCCCGGGTGGCATGATGGCAGGCACGAAAAACCCGGCCAGGGCCGGGTTCGTTTCGCATGGACAAAGCGCGGATCGGTCAGTCGCCGATCTGCTTCTGCAGGTGTTCCCAGCGCTCCTGCTCGTCGATGGTGCGCTCGGCGGTGAGGCGGGCTTCGAGGCGCTCGAGGCCGATCTCCTCGCCCGAATCGACGCTGTAGCCATACTCGCCCGAGTCCACGCGCTTGAGCGTGCTGTCGATCTTGCCGATCAGCTTGCGGTAGCGGTCGCGGGTGCGCAGTTCCAGCGAGTTCTCGGTCTCGCGGGTTGCGCGCTCGGCCTCGTCGCCGACGTCACGCACTTCGTCCTTGAGGTTCTCGATGGTCTGCTTGGATTCCTCGACCAGGTCCGCGCGCCACTGCAGCAGGCGCTGGCGGAAGTATTCGAGCTGCAGCGCGCTCATGTACTCCTCGTCCGTGCCGGGACGATAGTCCTTGGGCAGGATCGGGCGGCCGGTGGCTTCGTCGGTCTTGTACGACACGACCTTGTACTTGGTCTTCGGCGCCGGCGTCGGCGCCCTCGATACGACGGCCACGGCCACCTTGCCCACCGGGCGCGGCGCGAACGGCGAACGCACGGCGACCGCCGGCCTGGCGACTTCCTGCTTCTGCTTCCCCTTCGGAGCCGGGGCTGCCTTGGCGGGCGCCACCTTGCTCTTCTCCACCACGGCCGGCTTCGCGGCGACGGCCTTCTTCCGCGGCGCGGGCGCCTTGGCGACCTTCTTCGCGACCGACGCGGTCTTGGCGACCGGCTTGGCGGCCTTCTTCGCAGCCTTCGTGGCCGGAGCCTTCTTCGCGGCGGCCTTCGCCGGCGCTGCCTTCGCCACCTTTCCGGCCGGCCTGGCGACGACCTTCTTCTTCGTCGCCGGCGCCTTCTTCGGGGCGGCCTTCGACGCG
Source organism: Luteimonas soli (assembly GCF_042648865.1). Taxonomy (NCBI): domain Bacteria; kingdom Pseudomonadati; phylum Pseudomonadota; class Gammaproteobacteria; order Lysobacterales; family Lysobacteraceae; genus Luteimonas; species Luteimonas soli. The sequence continues at coordinate 829,648 of NZ_JBHRYA010000003.1, forward strand.
GCCTTCTTCGGAGCAGCCTTCTTCGCGGATGCCTTCTTCACTGCGGCCTTCGCGGGCGCGGGCTTCTTCGCGGCGACCTTCTTGCCGGCCGGCTTGGCCTTGGACTTGCTGGCGGCGGGTTTGGCGGCGGGCTTCCTGGTGGCCTTGGCGGCCTTCTTCACGGTTTTCTTGACAGCCACTTGTTGCAGTCCTTCCTGATCCCCGCTTGCCGGGGAGTGTGATTCCCTTGGATGGGAAAGCGCGCTGTTATACCCTGCCCTGACTACAGCGGCAACCGCGCGGACCCTTTTCCGCGGCGTTTCCCCCGCGCCCGTGCAATTCGACGTGATCGATCGTTTCCTAATCGCCCTCCTGCGCGGCTACAAACGCTGGCTGAGCCCCCTGCTCGGGCCACGCTGCCGCTTCGTGCCGACCTGCTCGGAATACGCCATGCAGGCGATCGGCCGCCACGGCGCCCTGCGCGGCGGCTGGCTGGCGCTGCGGCGCATCGGCCGCTGCCATCCACTGAATCCGGGCGGCCACGACCCGGTCCCGCCCCCATCCAATCCATAGGAACCGTTCATGTCCGACACGCTGATCGTCAACGCCCGCCTGGTCAACGAAGGGCGTGAATTCGACGCCGACCTGCGCATCTCGCGCGGCCGCATCGACGCCATCGGCAGCGGGTTGTCGGCACGCGAAGGCGAAACCGTGGTCGACGCGAACGGCCGCCGGCTGCTGCCGGGGATGATCGACGACCAGGTGCACCTGCGCGAACCGGGCATGGAATACAAGGCCGACATGGCCACCGAGTCCACCGCCGCGATCGCCGGCGGAGTGACCAGCTTCATGGACATGCCCAACACCAGCCCGCCGACGCTGTCGGCCGCTGCGCTGGAGCACAAGTACGGGCTCGCCGCCGGCCGCGCCCGCGCCAACTACGGTTTCTACATGGGCGCGAGCAACGACAACCTGGAGGCGATCCGCACGCTCGATCCGCTGGCCGCGCCTGGCATCAAGGTGTTCATGGGCGCGTCCACCGGCAACATGCTGGTCGACAACCCGGAAACTCTGGCGGGCATCTTCCGCGAGGCGCCGACGCCGATCATCACCCACTGCGAAGACACGCCGATGATCGAGGCGACGCAGGCGAAGTACCGTGCGCAGTACGGCGACGACATCCCCGCCGCCTGCCACCCCGACATCCGCTCGCGCGAGGCCTGCATCAAGTCGACGAAGCTGGCGCTGGAACTCGCGCGCACCCACGGCACACGCCTGCACGTGCTCCACATCTCCACCGCCGACGAGCTGGCGCTGTTCACGCCAGGGCCGCTCATCGACGAGAACGGCGTGCGCAAGCGCATCACCGCCGAGACCTGCATCCACTTCCTGCGCTTCGACCGCGGCGACTACGAGCGCCTGGGCCACCTGATCAAGTGCAATCCCGCGATCAAGGACGCCAGCGACCGCGAGGCGCTGATCCAGGCGCTGGCGTCGGACGTGATCGACGTGCTCGCCACCGACCACGCGCCGCACACCTGGGAGGAGAAGCACAATCCCTACGTGCGCGCGCCCAGCGGCCTGCCGCTGGTGCAATACGTGCTGGTGGCCGCGCTGGAACTGGTGCGCGAGGGCCGGTTGAGCAACACGCAGCTGGTGCAGAAGGTCGCGCACGCGCCCGCACAGCTGTTCGACGTGAAGGAACGTGGCTTCCTGCGCGAAGGCTACTGGGCGGACCTGGCGCTCATCGACGACACGCCGTTCACCGTGCGCAACGAGGACGTGCTGTCGAAGTGCAAGTGGTCGCCGTTCGATGGCACCACCTTCCACTCGCGCATCGGCGCGACCTGGGTCAACGGCCAGCTGGTGTGGGACGGCGAGCGCATCGTGGGCGAGCCGCAGGGCCGGCGGCTGGAGTTCGATCGTTGAGGGGTTTTCCGGCCCTTCTGTCATTCCCGCGAACGCGGGAACCCAGTGACTTGTGCGGCGAAGCTCGTCACTGGCGCGAAACGCGAAGACACTGGGTTCCCGCGTTCGCGGGAATGACGGTGTGGATTGCGTTGTTCTTGGCCGCCCCTGCCATCGCGCAGGAACCCGGCGACAACCGCATCGTGTTCCCCGCCAGCGTGTCGCAGGGCGCGCTGGTGTTCGGCAAGGTACCGGCGGGCAGCGTGGTCGAATACGCGGGCCGCACGCTGCGCCCGACCCCCTGGGGCACGGTGGTGTTCGGCGTCGATCGCAGGGAGCAGGGTCCGCTGCGGCTCGAAGTGCTGCGCGCCGACGGCACGCGCGCCGCGGAAAGCATCGCGGTGACCGCGCGCGACTGGCCGCTCGAACGCGTCGACGGCGTGCCGCCCAAGACCGTGAACCCGCCGCCGGCGATCGCCGAGCGCATCCGCCGCGAACAGGCCCGGGTCACCGCCGCGCGCACCCGCGACGATGATCGCGCCGATTTCGCCGCGCCTTTCATCCGGCCGGTCACCGGCCGCATCAGCGGCCGCTTCGGCAGCGGGCGCGTGTACAACGGCCAGCCCGGCGCGGGCCACTCGGGCATGGACATCGCCGTGCCCACCGGCACGCCGGTCAAGGCGCCGGCCGCGGGGGTGGTGACGTTTGCCGACGACCTCTATCTCACCGGCGGCACGATCCTGCTCGACCATGGCCACGGCGTAAGTTCGAATTTCCTGCACTTGTCGCGGATGGACGTGAAGGTGGGCGACCGGGTGGCGCAGGGACAGGTGATCGGCGCAGTGGGCGCGACCGGGCGCGCGACGGGACCGCACCTGCATTGGGGGATGAGCTGGTTCGACGTGCGCGTCGATCCGCTGCTGGTCCTGGAGCGCACGCGGTAAACGCATAAAAGCTCGCGGCTGAAGCCGCTCCCACAAGAGCCGAACAATCCTGTGGGAGCGGCTTCAGCCGCGAGCTTTTCGGGCGACCTCGCAGCTTTCCGGTTTTCGCGGGGTGTCGGGGGCGTAGCCCCGACCTACGGCAATCCGGGCGAAGCCTTATGCCACGCCACCACCGCTCACCCGCGCCACCGCGTCGTGCGCGTGCAGGCTTTCGAAGTGCGAAACGGTGGCGTCGAAGCGCTCGATGCGTTCGTCGGCCGACAGTGCGGCGGCGACGCGGCGGGCGGCGTCCTCGCAGAACATCAGGTTCTCGGCGTTGAGCCGGGCGAAGGCCTGTTCGTCCTCGCGCTTGACTGCGGTCTGCACCGGCGTGCCGAGCGCCGCCTCGATCGCGTCGACCAAGCTTTCGATCGACAGCTGCCCGAACGACGGCTTGAGCTGCACGCGCACCTCGGCGCTGCTGCGCTGGGCATGCGGGGTCGCGGCCAGGCCGCGCTCGGAGGCCAGCCAGTCGCGCACCACGCCGGTCGACAGTGGACGGGCTGCGGCAAAGTCGTCAGCGAAACGCTCCGCGTTGAGCTGGCGCGACAGCGCGGCCGACGCCGGGCAGGTGCTCGAATACTCGACCGAGAACGCCAGCACCAGCGCCAGGTGGCCACCGGCGAGCGTGGCGTCGATCTCGACCGGGTAGCGCTTCCAGCCGGCGTTGTCGCTGGCCAGCGCCTGGCGCCTGAGCAGCTGTTCGTAGCGCAGCACGATGCGCGCGCTGGTCGACAGCCCGCCCTGCGAGTCGATGCAGTCCTGCAGCACGCGGCGCAGGCCGGCGGGCGTGATCGCCTCGGCCGACAACGCGTCCTGCAGGCGCAGGTACAACCGCGACATGTGGATGCCGCGCGCCTCGGGTTCGACCAGGTCGACGAACACGTCGGCGGACGCGGCCACCTGCAGCGGCTCGCCGTTCGCGCCGGGAATCGCCAGCGGCAACGCGATGCGCTCCATGCCGACCCAGTCGAGCGGGCGCGCGGCGATGGCGAGGTCGCCGGCGACGTCCGGCAGTGGATTCTGGCTGGAAGGATTCAAGGCATTCGGGGGATCGGAGACAAGCGCGCAGTTTACCGGCTATCGCCAAAACGCCCGCGCAACGCTGCGTTTCCCGTCGCTGGTGCCCACGGCATTCCCCGTAGGAGCGGCGGAAGCAACCGGATGAAGCGTGGGGCTTGCGACTCGAAGGCGCCGACGCTCAGCCCACCCCTCGCGCCGCACGCCAGGCCAGCCACAGGCTGCGCCAGGCCGCGGGCGGCTGGCCCTGCCTGTTTGCCGCCAGGCCGCGCAGGCGCTGGCGCAGGAGCGCCGAGTGCAGGCGCCTGGGGCGCGTGGTGCGGCCGCCGGCCGGAGCAACGCCCAGCAATTGGAGTGCGTCCTGCGCGTCGCCCTGCAGCAGCTGGCGCGCGGCCAGCAGGTCGAATGCGACCACCCCTGCGCCTTCGCCTTCGTGGACCTCAGTCGCGGCTTCGTCGAACAGCACACGCTCGCAACCGGCCGCCGCGCGCGCAAAAGACGTCACTCCTGCCGCCTCCGGATCAGTGCCCGGCGGCAGTTCGCGGCTGGCCTGCAGCGACAACAGGCTGGCGGCGAGCGGCGCCCATGGTGCAGGCTGCGGCTGCAGGACTGCGCCCAGCGGATGCCGACGCGCACCTTTCGCCCAGCCCTGCAGCTCCTCGTTCCACCACGCCAGCTTGGCCAGGCCCGGCGTGGCGTCTGCGCCGCTCCAGGCCGCATCGGTCAACTCCTCCACGAGGGCAAACCAGGCGAACGCGGTTTCGCGCCGTGCATCGGACAGGAACACCCCGCCGATGTTCCACTCCGGCCAGCGTGCGCGCCACTTGGCGGTGAATTCGTCGGCGTCGCTCATGGTGTCATTGCCGGAGCGCCCCAAGGGCGCGATGCCTTGCCGCACCACATGTCGCGCCCATGGGACGCTCCTACAGGGGCCATGCGGCGGGGTCGAGCAGGTCGCGCGGGGCTTCGGCCAGCACGTCGCCCTGCCAGGTTTCCGGGTCGTCCAGGGCGAGGCGATAGCCCCACAGGGCGACGACCGACGGCATGCCCGCGGCACGCGCGGCGAGGATGTCGCGTTCGTCGTCGCCGACGTAGACGCATTGCGAGGGTTCGACACCCAGCGCCTGCGCCGAATGCAGCAGCGGCAGCGGGTGTGGCTTGCGTTCGGCAAGCGTGTCGCCGCCGACCAGGATCGCGCTGCGCGCGTCCCAGCCGAACGCCGGCAGCACCTGCCGCGCGAGGTATTCGGGCTTGTTGGTGACGATGCCCCAGCGCGCGCCGTCGGCCTCGATCGCGGCAAGCATCTCCTCGACACCGTCGAACGGCCTGCCGTGCAGGCCGATCTCGCGTTCGTAGGCATCCAGGAACGGCTGGACCAGCGCTTCGCGGGCGGCCTCGTCGAGCTGCGGGAACGCCGCCGCGATCATCGCCCGCGCACCCTTCGACACGTGCGGGCGCAGTTGCTCCAGCGTCGCGGGCGCCTCGCCACGCTCGCCGCGCAGCGCGTTGATCGCCGCCAGCATGTCCGGCGCGCTGTCGAGCAGCGTGCCGTCGAGGTCGAACAGCACCACGCGCGGGAATGCCGCACTTACGGGTCGCGCTTCCAACTCTCTAGCTCCCATTCCCGGCTTCCGGCTTCACCGCGCAAGCCAGGTAGTTCACTTCGGTGCGGCGCGAAAGCCGCGCGGCGTCGCGCCATGGCTCGTACACCACGCCGCTCACGTCCTCGAGCTGCAGGCCCGACTCGCGCAGCCAGCCGCCGAGTTCGGACGGCTTGATGAAGTCACGGTACTGGTGCGTGCCCTTCGGCAGCAGCCGCGCGACGTACTCGGCGCCGACGATCGCCAGCGCGAACGCGGCCGGCGTGCGGTTGAGCGTGGACACGAACAGGCGTCCACCAGGCTTGAGCAGCGTCGCGCAGGCCGACAGGATCGCGCCGGGATCGGGCACGTGTTCGAGCATCTCCATGCAGGTCACGGCATCGAACGCGCCCGGCTGTTCTTCGGCCAACGCCTCGACGGGCTGCACGCGGTAGTCGACCTTCACCCCGGATTCGAGCCCGTGCAGGCGCGCGACCTTGACCAGGTCGTCGGCCAGGTCGATTGCGGTGACGTCCGCGCCCTCGCGCGCCATTGCCTCGCTGAGCAGGCCGCCGCCACAGCCGACGTCGAGCACCTTCGCCCCGCGCAGCGCGACGCGGTCGGCGACGTAGCCAAGGCGCACGGGGTTGAGCGCGTGCAGCGCCTTCTGCGGGCCCTTCGGGTCCCACCAGCGGTTGGCGAGCGCGGCGAACTTGTCGAGCTCGGACTGGCGGAAGTTGGGCGATGGCGAGTTCATGCGTGGTTACCGCGCTCGTGGGTCGGGGCTACGTCCCCGACGGTTTCCTTGGCACCGCGTGTCGGGGACGTAGCCCCGACCTACAGCGATGGCTTTCTTGGCACCGCGTGTCGGGGACGTAACCCCGACCTACAGCGACGCCCTGTCGATGGCGGCGATGCGGGTGCGCCACTGTTTCGCGTTGGCGATGATCGCGTCGATGTCCATGCCGGTCAGTTCGCGGTCGCGCAGCTTCGGCTTGCCGGCGATCCATACGTCGCTGACCTGGTGGCGGCCGCTGGCGTAGACCAGCTGCGAGACCACGTCGTACAGCGGCTGGGATTCCAGCACGGACAGGTCGAACAGCGCCAGGTCGGCCTGCTTGCCCGGTTCGATCGAGCCGACCAGGTGGTCGAAGCCGATCGCCTTCGCCCCGCCCAGCGTGGCCGCGCGCAGCGCGGTGAAGGCGCTGAACGCCTCGGCCTCGCCCGCCACCGCCTTGGCCAGGATCGCCGCGGTGCGGGTCTCGCCGACCATGTCCAGGTCGTTGTTGCTGGCGCAGCCGTCGGTGCCGATGGCGAGGTTCACCCCCGCCCGCTCCAGCGCGCAGGCCGGGCAGAAGCCGGAGGCGAGCTTGAGGTTGGACTCCGGGCAGTGCACCACGCTCACGCCGCGTTCCACGCACAGGTGGACCTCGGCGTCGGTGAGCTGGGTCATGTGCACCGCGATCAGGCGGTCGTTGAACAGGCCGAGGCGGTCGAGCCGGGCGATCGGGCGCTGGCCGTGCTTGTCCTGCGACTGCTGCACTTCCTGCGCGGTCTCGTGCAGGTGCAGGTGCACCGGCACGTCGAGCTGGTCGGCCAGCATGCGGATGCGCTCGAAGTTCGCATCGTTGACCGTGTACGGCGCGTGCGGCGCGAACGCGGTTGCGACCAGCGGATCGTCGCGCCACTGGTCGTGGACCTCGCCGGCCTTGTCGAAGTACTCGTCGTCGCTCTTCGCCCATGCGGTGGGGAAGTCGATCACCGGCAGCCCGACGCGCGCGCGGAAACCGTGGCGCTTGTAGGTGGCCGCCTGCACGTCGGGGAAGAAGTAGTTCTCGTTGACGCAGGTGGTGCCGCCGCGAAGCATCTCGGCGATCGCGAGGGTGACGCCGTCGGCGACGAAGTCCGGCCCGATCACCGCGCCCTCGATCGGCCAGATGTGCTGCTGCAGCCAGACCTTCAGCGGCAGGTCGTCGGCGACGCCGCGCAGCAAAGTCATCGGGTTGTGGGCGTGGCTGTTGACGAAGCCGGGCACCAGCGCGCCCTCGGGGCGGCTGACGATCTCGGCCGCCTCGAACCGCGCCCGCGCTTCGGCGCGCGGCAGCACGGCGACGATGGCACCGTCGCGGACGGCGACGGCGTGGTCGTCGAGGACCACGCCGTGCGGTTCGACGGGGACGACGAAGCCGGCTTCGATCACCAGGTCGCAGGTTTCTCGCTGGCTTTCGGTCATCGCTTATTTCACGCGCGAAACGTATTCGCCCGAGCGCGTATCGACCTTGATCACCTCGTCCTGGCCGACGAACAGCGGCACGCGGACCACGGCTCCGGTTTCCAGCGTGGCCGGCTTGCCGCCGCCGCCGGAGGTGTCGCCGCGCACGCCGGGATCGGTCTCGGTGATCTTGAGCTCGACGAAGTTCGGCGGCGTGACCTGGATCGGGGTGCCGTTCCACAGCGTCACCACGCAGTCCTCTTCGCCCTTGAGCCACTTCTCGGCGCCGCCCATGCCGGCCTGGTCGGCCTGGACCTGCTCGAAGGATTCCGGGTTCATGAAGTGCCAGTACTCGCCGTCGCTGTACAGGTACTGCATGTCGGTATCGATCACGTCGGCGGCTTCCACCGAGTCGGTCGCCTTCATGGTGACTTCCTGCACGCGGCCCGACTTGATCATCCGGTACTTCACGCGGGTGAACGCCTGGCCCTTGCCCGGCTTGACGTACTCGGTGTCGGAAATGATGGCGGGCTCGCCGTTGACCAGGATCTTCATTCCGTTCTTGACGTCGTTCATGCCATAGCTGGCCATCGGTACTCCTGCGGGGAAACTCGGGACGGGATCGAGCCGCGGCAGCGGCTAGAATGGAGGGGTTGGGCTCCGGCACGGCCGGAATGGCCCCGGAACAGACCGCGAATGATACCTGCAGCCTCCCCTGCCCTGCAGCCCGGCCCGATCGGCGCGGGCGCCCTTCCCGAACCCGGCGGCTGGAAGCGCCCCTGGCGCGAGGCCGTGCGCGACCCGCGCGAGCTGCTGGCGATGCTCGGGCTGGAGGGCCGCGTGCCGGGGGTTTCCGAAGCCGCGGCGGCGCAGTTCCCGCTGCGGGTGCCGCGCGGCTTCGTCGCTCGCATGCGCCATGGCGACCCCCACGACCCGCTGCTGCGCCAGGTACTGCCGCTGGACGAGGAACTGCGGCCGGTGCCCGGCTTCAGCCCCGACGCGGTGGGCGACGGCGCCGCCCGCGCCGGCCACGGGGTGATCCACAAGTACGAGGGCCGCGCGCTGCTGGTCGCCACCGGCAGCTGCGCGGTGAACTGCCGCTACTGCTTCCGCCGCCACTTCCCCTACGCCGAGGAAACCGCCGCGGCCGGCGGATGGCGCGAAGCGGTGGCGACGATCCGCGCCGACGACTCGATCCACGAGGTGATCCTGTCCGGCGGCGACCCGCTGTCGCTGGCCACGCCCAAGCTGGCCGAGCTGACCGCGGCCCTGCGCAAGCTGCCGCAGCTGCGCCGGCTGCGCATCCACACCCGCCTGCCCGTGGTGCTGCCCGAGCGGGTCGACGACGAACTCACCGCCTGGCTGCGCGCGCTGCCGTGGCCGGTCGCGGTGGTGGTGCACGCCAACCACGCCAACGAGTTCGACGCGGCCGTGGATGCGGCGATGGCTCGGCTGCGCGGCGCCGGGGCCGCCGTGCTCAACCAGGCCGTGCTGCTGCGCGGGGTGAACGACTCGGTGGACGCGCTGACCGACCTGTCCGAACGCGGCTTCGCCGCCGGCGTGCTGCCCTACTACCTGCACCAGCTCGACCGGGTCGACGGCGCCGCGCACTTCGAAGTGCCCGACGCCCGCGCGCTCGAGCTGCACGCGGCGCTGGTGGCGAGGCTGTCGGGTTACCTGGTGCCGAAGCTGGTGCGCGAGGTCGCCGGCGATGCCTCCAAGCGCGCACTGTGACGGGCTCGACGTAGACTAGGCCGGTCGCAACATGGCATAAACGCCCGCATGTCGAAGAACCCTGACCAAGCGCTGCGCCTGATGATCGTCGACGACAGCGGCGAGGATGCCGAGGCCATCGTCAGCGGCCTGCGCAACTCCGGGATCGCGGTGCGCCCGCTGCGGCCGGCGTCCGGCGAAGAACTGGCCGCCATGCTCGGCGCGCAGCCGATCGACCTGGTCCTGGCCGCGCAGCAGGCCAGCGACATCCCCTTCGCCGACGTCATGCAGGCCATCGCTGCCAGCGGCAAGGACATCCCGGTGGTGGCGGTCAGCAACGGCATCGACGACGCCGGCCTGCACGAAGCCCAAAGCACCGGCGCGCGCAACATCGCCCTGCGCCACAAGCCACAGCAGCTGCTGGCAACGGTGCGGCGCGAGTGGGACGACCTCGAAGGCCGCCGCGCGCTGCGCAAGCTGGAAGCCCGGGTGCGCGAAACCGAGCGCCGCTGCGACACCCTGATCGAATCCTCTCGCGACCCGATCGCCTACGTGCACCAGGGCATGCACATCCGCGCCAACAGCGCGTACCTGGAGATGTTCGGCTACGAGTCGTTCGAGGACCTCGAAGGCATGTCGCTGCTGGACCTGGTGGCGCCGCAGCACGTCGAGGACTTCAAGCAGCTGCTCAAGGACCTGGCCAAGGGCGAACCGCCGCCCGCGCGCTACGACCTGGAAGCCCGCGATTTCGAGGGCAACGGCTTCCCGGCATCGATGGAATTCGCGTCCGCCCTGTACGAGGGCGAGGCCTGCCAGCAGGTGATCTTCCGCCGCCAGGAGCAGGAGGTCGACCCCGGCCTTGCGCAGGAACTCGAGGAGCTGCGCCAGCGCGACCAGGTCACCGGCCTGCTCAACCGCCCCACCTTCCTGCACATGCTGGAGGACGCCGTGGCCGAGGCGGCGCGGAGCAACGCCCAGCATGGCCTGCTGCTGCTCGAACCCGACCACTACCAGCGCCTGCTGCATGAAATCGGCCTGGACGCCGCGGACACGATGCTCGCGGCCATGGCCGAGCGCCTGCAGGCGGCCATCGGCGACGACGCCGTCGCCGCGCGCTTCTCCGAGCACAGCCTCGCGGTGCTGATGCGCGGCAACGACTACGCGCAGACCACCGCGCTGGCCGAACGCATCCGCGAGGCCTTCGCCTCGCACGTGTTCCAGATCGGCAACCGCTCCAGCGTGATCACCGCCAGCATCGGCGGCGTGCAGATCGGCGAGAAGATCGCCAGCGTCACCCAGGTGCTGGCCAAGGCCAACCAGGGCGTGCAGTCGTCGATCGGCGTGGGCGGCAACCGCTTCGAGATCTTCGACCCCAGCGCGGTCGAGCGGGCCGAGGAAGAGCACGTCCAGGCCTGGGTCTCACGCCTGCGCGACGCACTCGACCAGGAAGGCTTCGTGCTGCACTACCAGCCGGTGATCAGCCTGCAGGGCGACACCGGCGCGGTCTACGAGACCTTCCTGCGCCTGGACGCCGGCGACGGCGAGCTGGTCAAGCCGCTGAGCTTCCTGCAGATCGCCGAGGAACACGGCCTGCTGTGGGAAATCGACCGCTACGTGATCGGCCACACCATCACCGCGATCGGCCAGCAGATCAGCGCCGGCAAGCCGACGACCCTGCTGGTCAAGGTCAGCCAGGCCTCGCTCGACGACGACAGCCTGGTGCGATTCATCGGCGAGCAGCTGACCGCGCACGGCGTGCCCGGCGAATACCTGGTGCTGCAGCTGCCCGAGGCCAAGGTGTTCACCCACCTCAAGGCCGCGCAGGAGTTCGCCGCGGCGATCGGCAAGCTCGACTGCCGGATCGCGCTGGAGCAGTTCGGCGCTGGGCTGGATTCGTTCCAGCTGCTCGCCCACCTCAAGCCGAACATGGTCAAGATCGACCGCAGCTTCGTCGAGGAACTGCCGAAGAACCAGCCCAACCAGGACCGCATCCGCGACATCGCCACCAAGGCGCGCGAGCTGGGCATCCGCACCATCGCCGAGTTCGTCAGCGACGCGGCGAGCATGTCGATCCTGTTCTCGGCGGGCGTGGATTACGTCGAAGGCAACTTCCTCGCCGGCGCCGGGCCTGACATGAGCTACGACTTCGAGTGACGGGATTCGGGATTCGGGATTCGGGATTCGGGATTCGGGATTCGGGATTCGGGATTCGGGATTCGGGATTCGGGAAAAGCGTGCGAGCCCTGCCTTGATTTGTCATCCCGAGCGTAGCGAGGGATGACAATGTGGGGGGATTCGCGCTCCTTGGCTGGCCGTGCGTTCCGGCTGGTCTGCTCCCCACAAGACGACCCTCTCTCCAAAGCTCCTGCCTGCCCTGCTCCGACCCCATGCCCCCGCCTCCCTGCCGCGGCCGCTTCGCCCCCTCGCCCACCGGGCCGCTGCACTTCGGCTCGCTGCTGGCCGCCTTCGGCAGCTGGCTGATGGCGCGCAAGGCCGGCGGAGAATGGCTGGTGCGCATCGAGGACCTGGACCCGCCGCGCGAGGTGGCCGGTGCCGCCGACGAGCAGTTGCGCACGCTGGAGCGTTTCGGCCTGGTCGCCGACGGCCAGGTCCTGCGACAGAGCGAACGCGACGCGCACTACCGCGCGGCCCTCGAGCGCCTGCTCGCCAGCGGCGATGCGTTCGAATGCCACTGCAGCCGCAGCGACCTGGCCGGCGGCGTGCACCGCGCCTGCGTTCCCGGCACGCACCGCCCCGACCCCGCGATCCGGCTGCGGGTGCCCGACGGCACCGTCGTCGGCTTCGAGGACCGGGTGCACGGCGCGGTGGTGCAGGATGTTTCCGCCGAGGTCGGCGATTTCGTGCTGCGGCGCGCCGACGGCCCCTGGGCCTACCAGCTGGCCGTGGTCGTCGACGACGCCGCGCAGGGCATCACCGAGGTCGTGCGCGGCGCCGACCTGCTCGATTCCACCGCGCGGCAGGTCTTCCTGCAGCGCAGGCTCGGGCTGCCCACGCCGGACTACGCGCACCTGCCGCTGGTCGTCGATGCCGATGGCCGCAAGCTGTCGAAATCGCTCGCCGCGCTACCGATCGACGGCGCTGACCCGCTGCCGATCCTGCGTGCAGCCTGGCTCGCGCTCGGCCAGGCCGCGGATGCCTGGCCCGCTGGCGCGACGCTGGCCGCGACGCTCGAAGCCGCGGCTTCCGCATTCGAGGCGAAACGGATCCCGCGCACGCCGCCGGCGGCGCTCGCCGCAATGCACAACGCCACGGTCATCGACGCCGCATAGAATCATCGGCAATGGAGAACCCTCTCCAGAATCGACAGGGAGACGGCAGCATGAGCGCACGCGTGGCTTTGGTAACCGGCGGTACCGGCGGGATCGGCACGGCAATCTGCAGGCGGCTCGCCGCGGGCGGGCACCGGGTCGCGACCAATTACCGCAACGAGGAAAAGGCGCGCGACTGGCAGGCCCGGATGAAGGCCGACGGCTTCGACTTCGCGCTCGCCAAGGGCGACGTTTCCACGCCCGAGGACGCCGAGGCGATGGTGCGCGAGGTCGAGAAGCAGCTCGGCCCGGTCGACATCCTGGTCAACAACGCCGGCATCACCCGCGATGGCACCTTCCACAAGATGGGCGCGCAGCAGTGGCAGGAGGTCATCAACACCAACCTCAACTCGGTGTTCAACGTCACCCGCCCGGTGATCGAGGGCATGCGCGAGCGCAAGTGGGGGCGGATCATCCAGATCAGCTCGATCAACGGCCAGAAGGGCCAGTACGGCCAAGCCAACTACGCCGCGGCCAAGGCCGGCATGCATGGCTTCACGATTTCGCTGGCGCAGGAGAACGCGAAGTTCGGCATCACCGTCAACACCGTCTCGCCCGGCTACATCGGCACCGACATGGTGATGGCCGTGCCCGAGGAAGTGCGCAACAAGATCGTGGCCCAGATCCCGACCGGCCGCCTGGGCAACCCGGACGAAATCGCCTATGCGGTGAGTTTCTTCATCCCCGACGAAGCCAGCTGGATCACGGGCGCGAACCTGGCGGCGAACGGCGGGCAGTACATGGGGTGGTGAAGCGGGGGCTGGGGGCTGGGGCTGGGGGCTGGAGAGACTGCCGTAGGGCGGGTCTTGACCCGCCGCCCACTTGCGTGATGCCGGATGGCGGATCGAGACCCTGCACGGCTGGGTTCGCACGTTCGCGCTGGTGGCGGTTCGTGGGTTTTCCTTAAGGACCCTTCGCGACCCGCGTGTCTCGGCCTACCGCGTAGCGCGCTTCTCCCCAGCCCCAAGTCCCCAGATCCCCGCTACCTTGCAACCCGTGCTGCACTGCGCCATGCTGCGTGGACGCATCAGTTAGAGCCTTTGCTCCATGACCAAGACGCGCGTCATCAAGAAATATCCGAACCGTCGTCTCTACGACACCGACATCTCCAGCTACATCACGATCGAGGACGTCCGCCAGCTGATCGTCGACGGCGAGGACTTCGAGGTCCGCGACGCCAAGAGCGGCGACGACCTGACCCGCCAGGTGCTGCTGCAGATCATCGCCGAGCATGAACAGGATGGGCAGCCGATGCTGTCGACCCAGCTGCTGAGCCAGATCATCCGCCTGTACGGCGACTCGCTGCAGGGCTTCATGGGCACGTATCTCGACCGTTCGATGCAGACCTTCATGGAACAGCAGGCCCAATTCCGCCAGCAGATGGGCAGCATGCTCGGGCAGACGCCCTGGTCGATGATGAACCAGCTCACCGAGCGCAACATGGAAATGTGGAAGGACTTCCAGGAAAACCTGGTCGCCGGCATGGGACGCAACCCCAACGCGCCCGCCGCGGGCAAGGAAAAGGACACTGCCAAGGGCGGCAAGTAGCAAGTCACGGGGGAATCCACTTGGAAAAGCGCATCGCTGCCGTCACCGGCGGTATCGGCGGTCTCGGCACCGCGATCTGCAAATCCCTGGCGGCGCAGGGCCGCACCGTCGTCGCCATCGACCTGGGCGACCGCGATGAACGCATCGAGGCGTTCGCCCGGGAAACGGCCGGGCTCGACATCCATTTCGCCGCCGGGAACGTCTCCGATTTCGACGCCTGCGGCCAGCTGGTCGAAGACATCGTCGCCGCGCACGGCGCGCTCGACATCCTGGTCAACGCCGCCGGCATCACCCGCGACACCACCTTGCGCAAGATGCAGCGCGAACAGTGGGACGCAGTGCTGCGGGTCAACCTGGACGGCGTGTTCAACCTGTGCCGCCACGCGGTCGAAGGCATGGCGACGCGCGGATTCGGCCGGATCGTCAACATCAGTTCGGTGAACGGGCAGACCGGCCAGTTCGGGCAGACCAACTACGCCGCGGCCAAGGCCGGGATGCACGGCTTCACCATGGCGCTGGCGCGCGAAGTGGCACGCAAGGGCGTGACGGTGAACTCGGTGTCGCCGGGCTACTGCGAGACCGCGCTGGTGATGGCGATGTCGCAGGAAATCCGCGACCGCATCGTCGCCGACGTGCCGGTCGGGCGGCTCGGGCAGCCGGAGGAAATCGCGCGCACCGTGGCGTTCCTCGCCGCGGATGACGCCGGGTTCATCACCGGCGCCAACATCCCGGTCAACGGCGGGATGTTCATGTCGTTCTGAACGTCGCGGCACAATTGAACCGGCTCCCGCAGGAGCGACGGAAGCCGCGACCCGTTCGGCCGGCAAAGCACCGCGGCTTCCGCCGCTCCTACAGCCCGGATGTTCGTGGGCGCCGTAGGTCGGGGTTACATCCCCGACAATGACAATGATTGCGGGAAGCGCGGCAAGTCCCGTACCAGTGCGGGCGTCGGGGGCGTAGCCCCGACCTACGGCGAACCGCCCGCGCCGCCGGTGCAGAACCGCTCCCGATACTGCTGCGCCTTGGGCATCAGCGCCCTGAGGTTTTCGATGCGGGTGGCCGAGCTCGGGTGCGTGGAGGCGAACTCCGGCGGCGCCTGGCCGCCGCTGGCCTGGCCCATGCGTTCCCACAGCGCGATCGCTTCCTCCGGGTTGTAGCAGGCCGCGGCGGCCAGCATCAGGCCCATCTCGTCGGCCTGCGATTCCTGCTTGCGCGCGTATGGCAGCGAGCGCCCGTAACCGTAGATGGACATCGCCATCTGCATCTGCTGCTGGTCCATGCCGCTCATCGCGCCGGCCATCTGGCCGAGCTGGGCCAGCTTCTGCTCGGTCATGCGTTGCGCGCCGTGGCGCAGCAGGGCGTGGGTGATCTCGTGGCCCATCACGATCGCCATCGCGTCGGCGTTCTGCGCCACCGGCACCAGGCCCGTGTAGACCGCCATCTTGCCGCCGGGCAGGCAGAACGCGTTGGCCTGGTCGGACTGCAGCACGGTCACGTCCCAGTCGAACGAATCCTCGATGTGCTGCGCCTGCATGCCGTGCTCGGCGGCCAGCGCGTCCTCGACCTCGGGGATCTTCACGATCAGCCGCTGCGCGATCTCGCGCACCTGGCGCGAGATCTGCGAATGGGGATCGACCGGGGTCTCCTGCGCCAGGATCTCCTGGTAGGCCTGCAGGCCCAGCGCCTTCTCGTCCTGCGGCGAGATGGACTTGTCGATCAGCACCGTCTCGCCGGTCAGCGGATCGGTCGAGCGGTTGGAGAAGTAGTAATAGGCGCCGTAGGCGATGAACGCCACGAGGATCAACAGGCGCGGGCTGAAGCCGAACCCGCGCCGCCCGCCCTGCCGGGCCTGCCCGCTTTCGAAAGGATTCCGACGCATCTGCCTGTACTCCCTGCCTGCTAGATCTCGCGCACCACGCGGAAGCCGATCCGCCCGTTGGTGCTGTCCACGCCCGCGGGCGCGCGCCACGACGAGCGCGTCTGGGCCGGTGCGCTGGCCCAGGAACCGCCGCGCACCACCCGTGTCCGGCAGCCCGGGTTGAGCCAGGCCGTCCCGTCCATCGGCGCGCGCCGATAGCCATCATGCCAGCAGTCGGCCACCCACTCGCTCACATTTCCTGCAAGCCCGGCAACGCCCCACCGGTTGGCCGCGAAGCGCCCGGCCGGCGCAGGGCCCCAGTAGCCGTCGGCGTAGTCGTCGAAGGCATTGTTCCAGTGGCGCCCGGTCGGAGAGCGGTCGCCGCCACCGGTGAAGTTGCCCGCGTCGCGCGGCGGGGCGCCCTCGCCCCATGGGTAGACCGAACTGCTGCCGGCGCGCAGCACGTACTCGAACTCGGCCTCGCTGGGCAGGCGGTAGCGATGCCCGCTCTGTTCGGACAGCCACTTGGCGTAGGCCTCGGCATCCCGGGCGCTCACGTGCAGCACCGGCTGGTCTTCGCTGGCCGGGGCGCCGGCGTAGTCGCTGCGCCAGTCGACACCGCTCACCCGCGCGAAGTTGCCGCTGCGCTCGTCGTACGCCATCGAATAACCGCGGCGTTCGGCGCGCGTCTCGCGCCCGGTGGCGTTGATGAAGCGGCGGTAGTCGCCGACCGTGACCTCGGTGATCGACATCGCGAATCCACGGTCGAAACGGATCGCATGCTGCGGGCGCTCGATGTCGTCGGCGTGCATGTCGTCGGCCCCTGCGCCCATGCGGTATGCGCCATGCGGCACGACCACCATCTGCGGCCCGCGCGCGCCGTGCTCCAGCCCGTCGGTGAACTGCTGGCCGGGGCGGAACTGCCCGTAGTGTTCGGCCAGGTCGATGCGTTCGCGCAGGTCCGCGGCAACCGGGTCGCCCGGCCTGGCGATCAGCAGGATCTCCGCGAGCCGCCGGCGCGCGGTGGCGATGCCGTCGTCCCGCCCCAGCGCCGCGACGCCCAGGTCGCGCAGGCGACCAATGCGGGCGCTGCGCAGCCGCTCGATGCGGACGACGGCGTCGGGCACGGTGGACATCTCCGGGCGGACCTTCGCGGCCGCTGCCAGCCAGCGCTTCGCACCGTCGAAGTCGCCCTTCTCCGCGGCGATCTCGGCGCTGCGGATCATCGCGCTCTCGGTGGCCGCCAGGCCCTGCATCGCGCGCGGCTGGCCGGGCTGCAGCGCCAGCGCCTCGCGGAACTTCGCCAGCGCACCGCCGCCATCCTCGCCGTAGCGGCCGCCGGCCAGCGCGTGCTCGCCGTCGCGGTTGAGTTCCCACAGCGTGTCGGCCTGGTCGACGCGTTCGAGGTAGTCGACGACCGCTTCGTTGCCACCGTCCACGGCCCGCGCCACGGCCGCCATCTGGTGTGCCTGGCGCAATGCGGAGATGTCATCGCCGGCGCGCGACAGCGCCTCGTCGCCGCGAGCGACCACCGCCTGCAGGGCGCGCTGCAGTCCGTCGCGCACCTGCGGGTTGTCCGGGGCCTGCTTCGACAGTGCCAGGAACAGCGGCACCGCCGATTCCGCGTCCGCCGACAGGTTGCCGTCCTCCAACGCCTGCCCGGCGCGCTCGATGGCGTCGTCGAGGCCGTCGGGCGGGATCTCCACCGCCGGCGGGCGCCAGGTCAGCGATTCGAGGATCGTATCGTCGCCACTGATGGTGACGATGCCCTCGTGCGCCTGCGCGGCGCTGCCGGTCTGTTCGTCGCGCGCGGGCTCGCCCGGGTTGCGCGTGCAACCCGCGAGCAGCAACGCCAGCACGACGATCCGGCAAACTCCGCGCAAACCCGGCTCCATGAAAACGGGCCGCCAGATTACGCCATCGCCCGGGGTCCTGGCATGCGCACGGGCCTGCGCCGCCCCGTCGGCCATTTGCCGCTGCCCGCTTGCGCCCGGTAGGCTGCGCCATTGCCATTCGACCACGACGCCGTGCCCCACTGGATCAAAGACCCCGCGGAACTGGAACGCCGCATCGCGCAGCACCCCGGCCGCATCGGCCTGGACACCGAATTCATCCGCGAACGCACCTACTGGCCGCAGTTGGCGCTGGTGCAGGTGTCGCTCGGCGACGGCGACGACGACATCCTGCTGGTCGATCCACTCGCCCCGGGCATCACGGACGCCCTGCGGCCGCTGCTCACCGACACCGCCGTGCTCAAGGTGATGCACAGCCCCAGCGAGGACCTGGTCGCGTTCATGCACGCCTGCGGCGTGGTGCCGCAGCCGCTGTTCGACACGCAGGCGGCTGCCGCGTTGTCCGGGATCGCCGCCGGCATCGGCTATCAGCGCCTGGTGCAGGACTTGCTGGACATCTCGCTTCCCAAGGGCGAGACCCGCTCGGACTGGCTGCGCCGGCCACTGTCGCCCACGCAGCTCGAATACGCCGCCGACGACGTGCGCCACCTGTTCGCACTGCACGACGCGCTGGCCGCGCGCCTGCACGAACTGGGGCGCGAAGCCTGGCTGCAGGAAGACTGTGCGCGCATGGTCGCCAATGCCGAGCGCGACGCGGGCGACCGCTGGCCGCACCTGTCGCTGCGCGCGGCGCAGTTCCTCGACCGGCCGGCACAGCTGCGCCTGCTGCGCCTGCTGCGCTGGCGCGAGGCCCACGCGCGCCGCGCCGACCGCCCGCGCAGCTGGATCCTCGACAACGAACTGGCCGTGCTGCTGGCGCGCGACCCGGGGCCCGACCTGCCCGCGCTGCAGCGCCAGCTCGACGCCCATCCAAAGGCGCCGCGCAAGCTGGCAGAAGCGATCTGGCAGGCACTGCAGACCCCGCTCGACGACGAGGCGCAGGCTCCCGAGCCGCGCAACGACGATCGCGACAAGCAGGCGTTGCGGCGGCTGCAGGAAGCCACGTCCACGCGCAGCGCCGAACTGGGCCTGCCCGATGGCGTGCTCGCCTCCCGACGCTGGCTCGAACAGCTGCTCGGAGCCGCCCGGGGCCCCGGCGAGGACTGGCCCGGGCCGCTTTCGGGCTGGCGCCGCGCCGAACTCGAACCGCTGCTCGCGCCCCTGCTTGCGCCGGATGCGGAAGGTTCTGGCCTCGCGACCGGCGGCTCCGTATAATCCGCAGCCTCGTGGGGCGGTAGCTCAGCTGGGAGAGCGTCGCGTTCGCATCGCGAAGGTCGTGGGTTCGATCCCCATCCGCTCCACCATCCCTTCTTCAGGGAATCCCGGAAACCCCGCCATCGGCGGGGTTTTTGTTTGGAGGAAGAGCCTCTTTTTTGTTCTTCGCCCATCCGCGGGCGTCGGCGGGCAGATCGACCATGCGGGCTCCGGGCGGATGCCATGCCCTGTCGGCCGGGACACGGCTCACCTTGATGTGACCTTCGTCGCTTCGGTTGAAGCCGCGTAGGTCGGGGTTACGTCCCCGACGGCTTTTGATCTTCGGTTGCCGATGAAGAAGCCATGACAGCGAATCGCCGACGCGTCGTCCCGACCGGGGCATGCGGAAAGCAGGCCATGGATGGCCTGCGGCGGCGAGTCAGGCATGGATGCCTGTCGAGCCGGGGAGCATGCCCCGGTCGGGACGACGCTGCTTCCGAAGCCCGCGTCTCAGACCGCCTGTCCGGGTCGCGATGATCACTCAATTGGGAGAAAAACCTTCTTTTTCGCGGCTGTCACGCTCAGCGCAGCGGGAAGTCGTAGGCCATGCCCGGATCGGGCTCGGGCTTGAGCGTGTAGTGCCACCACTCGTCGGCGTAGTTGGCGAAGCCCTGGGCCTGCATCGCGTCGCGCAGCAGGTGACGGTTGCGGCGCTGGGCAGCGGTCACGTTGGGCGAGTCCGTGTGCGCGAGTTCGCCGAAATAGTCGAACCCGGTGCCCATGTCGAGCGGCTCGCAGTTTTCGCCGCGGTCGTCGCACTGCATGAGGGTCAGGTCGAGGGTCGCACCGCGGCTGTGGCCCGAATGCTCGGCGATGTACTGCCCCACCAGCATGTCCTTGCCGAGCAGCGGATAGAACTCCGCCTTGTTCTTCTGGTCGTCGGCATCGCGCACCCAGCGCATGAAGTGCTGCACGGCCCGCACGGGACGGTAGCAGTCGTAGACGAGCAGGCGCCTGTAGCTTTCGCGCAGCGCCGCCTCCACCCGCTGCAGGGCCTCGGCCACCGGACGCAGCAGGTAGCAGCGCGGCGCGTCATAGCCATCGATGGGCGTGCCGACGAAGTTGTGGCTGCCCGCGTAGCGGATGTCCTGGGCGATGTCGGGCACCAGTTCACGGATGTCGGCCATGCCCGCGGACTGCGCGTCACCGGCCGGCGATACGGCCGGAACGCGCGGTGCCGCCGGGCAGTCGCCGGTCCGCACGAAGGCCAGGTCCTCGAAATCGGCGCTGAAATCCGCATCGGGGTCGATCTTCGACATCTCCAGCGTCATCGGTCGCGAATCCGCGGACCCGAAATGCAGCCACGGCTCGATATCGGGGCGCAGCCACTGCACCAGCAGGCGGTCGCCGACGCGCATCACGTCGCCGGTCATCAGCGGGGACTTGGCCGACGCGAAGCGCACGCCCTCGCCTGCTTCGCAGATCGACACGTCGCCGAACCACGGGTCGCGGTAGATGCCAAGCACGCCGGCCATCCCCGCTGCGGTGGCAGGCCTGCGCGAAGAGGTATCCGGCACCAGCCGCTCCACCCGCGCCGCGCGCGCATCGCGGTCGAGCAGGCCAGCGTAGTACGCCACGGTGCGCTGCTGTTCCGGTGCGGTGAACCGCTTGACCAGCACCTGGTTGAGTACGGTCCGCGCGTCGCCTGCATTGGTGTTGATCAGGATCACGAAGCCGACGCCCTCCTGCGGCAGCAGGGTGACCGCCGAGTACATGCCCGACAGCGTGCCGGTGTGCGAAACCTTCTGCGTGCCGTCCACGTCGGTCAATCGCCAGCCGTAACCGTAGGCGGAGTAGTGGCTGTCATCCCAGTCGCGCATGCGCTGCGACAGCGGCATGATCGTCTGCGGCGACCACACCGCCTCGCGCTGCTCCGCAGACAGCCAGGGCTTGCCGTCGACGAGCCCGGACTGCTCCGGCCGCAGCCACATCGCCACCCACGCGAGCATGTCGTGCAGGCTGCAGCGGATGCCGCCGGCGGCCATCATCGGCACGTTCGGGACCGTCGCCCCGTCGGCGCCGGTGACCACGTTCTTCCCGTCGCGCCGCGCGTGCGGCTGGGCGACGTTGCCGACCGCGTCGCGGTCCCACGCGCCCACCTGGCAGCGGGCCATGCCCAGCGGTTCGAACAGCTCGCGCCGCACCAGGGTTTCGTACGGCGCGCCACCGGCGGCGGCAGCCAACTCGCCGGCGACGATGTACAGCGTGTTGTCGTAGGCGTAGCGCGAACGGAAACTGTAGACCGGCTTGAGGTAACGCAGGCCGTGGATGACGTCGGCGCGGGTGAAATGGTTCGGCCCCGGCCACAGCATCAGGTCGCCCGCGCCGGCCCCGAGGCCGCTGTTGTGGATCAGCAGGTCGCGCACCTGCATCTCGCGCGTGACCCACGGGTCGAACATCCGGAAGTCCGGCAGGTACTTCACCACCGGGTCGCTCCACTCCAGCTTGCCCGCGTCGACAAGCCGCGCCAGCAGGCCGGTGGTCATCGCCTTGGTGTTGGAGGCGATCTTGAACAGGGTGTCCTCGTCGATGCGCTGGCCGCCGCCCGCTTCGAGTTCGCCGGCGGTGCGCATGTAGACGACCTCGCCGTCGACGACGACGCCGACCGCAAGCCCCGGCAGTTCATAACGCGCGACGGTGTCGTCGAAGGCGCTATCGATCGCTGTCGCATCGAACGCCGTGCCGTCGGGTGTCCGCGCCGGGGCCGCCATCGACAGCATCCCCAGCAGGACGAAGGTGATCAGGTGGAAAGGCAGGCGCGTGAATGTCATGGCAAGCGTCCATCGAACCGGTCGCAGCCATCCTGCCGCCGCGCGCAGGCGAAAAAAAGGGCGGCCCGACGCGCGGGCCGCCCATGGGAGGAGATCAGAAGAAGTTCCAGGTCACGACCAGCTGCATGTAGCGCGGCGATTGCCAGACGGTGGCCTCGCCGAAGTACGGCATCTTGTTGCCGGGCGTGCTCTCGTAGCGGGAATGCACGTTGATCTCGGTCTGCTTGTCGAGCAGGTTGTAGACGGAGAAGCGTGCCTTGAGGTCGATCCTGTCCGAAGGCAGCGTCCACATCACGCTGGCGCCCAGGTTGGTGACCCAGGGCATGCGGCCAAATCCACCCTTCTCCGTGTAGACCAGCTGCCGCGTGGTCCAGTCGTCGCACCCGGCCTCGCACAGCCAGCCCGAACCGCCACCGCTGAACTCGCTGGGTCCGCCGGCACTGCGGTTGTCGTCGGGCCAGCGCACGCCGAAGGCGGTGATCGGGCCGCCGGAGCGCGCCGACAGCGTGGCGCCGACGGTCCACATGTCGTTGAACTTGTAGCTGCCCCGCACCTTGATCTGGTGGCGGTAGTCGTTGAACGTGGGGCCGAAGCGCTCGTTCACGGCCGGGTGGTCGTAGTACTGCACCAGGTTGGTGTCGTTGTAGCCGGTGTCCGAGTTCACCGGGCCTTCGATGTTGCCGTCGGACTTGGACCACACGTAGCTGAGGTTCAATGCCCACTTGTCGTCCCAGGCGCGGTCGAGCTGGAACTCGACGGCCTTGTAGGTACGCTTGGGCCGCTTGTAACCCATGACGTTGCCGCTGCCCAAGGCCTCGTAGCCGTCCTGGGAACTGTCGAACGTCACCCAGTCATTGGTGTCCGGGCACCACAGCGTGGTGGTCTCGCCGGGGTTCATGATCGGCCAGTCGCCCGAGTACCAGGGGCACCCTTCCACGTGGTTGATGCGCACGTCTTCCACGGCGCGGTTCAGCTCGCGGTAGGTGGCGTTCACGCCCCACGACCAGGCCTGGTTGAGTGCCTGCTGGAAGCCGAGGATGAACTCATCCTGGTAGACCTGCTTCAGGTCGCGGGCCACCGCGGTGCGGACGTCGTCCGGGGCGGGCACGTTGCCCTCGGTGTTGACTGGCCCGAGCTGCTCGCCGATCACCGGGAACAGGTAGGTCGCGCCGGTAACCGGGTCGATGCGTTCTTCCATGTGGTCGAGCACGTAGTAGGTGTGCTCGTCGGTGGTGCCGCCGCCGAAATAGTCGATCAGCTTGTTGGTGATCGGGATGTAGTAGCGGCCGGCGTTGCCGAACAGCTTGGTGGTGCCATCGCCCTTGATGTCCCAGCTGAAGCCCACGCGCGGCGAGATCATGTCGCTGAAGTCGGCCTTGGCGAAGGTGGCGCCCGAGGCGAGCGTGTTCTCGAACTTGTCGGCGCGCACGCCCAGGCTCAGCAGCAGGTTGGGGGTGACGTTCCAGACGTCCTCGATGTAGATCGCCTGGGCCTTGGTGCTGACCGGCGCGCCGGTGATGTAGCGGCGGGCATCCACGTAGGCATGCACGTCGAGGGGGATGGGCGTGCCGTTGGGAAGCACGCCATTGTTCGTGGGCGGCGGATCCCCCGGTTCCACTTCAGGAGTCGGGGCCCCCGTCAACCTGTAGCTCACGCCATCGCCCGGGTAGATCCTGGAACTCGTGGAGTCCATGACCTGCTGGT
This sequence comes from Luteimonas soli, assembly GCF_042648865.1. Classification (NCBI taxonomy): domain Bacteria; kingdom Pseudomonadati; phylum Pseudomonadota; class Gammaproteobacteria; order Lysobacterales; family Lysobacteraceae; genus Luteimonas; species Luteimonas soli. Next base: position 853,459 of record NZ_JBHRYA010000003.1, read on the forward strand.
CCGCGCCGAAGCGCAGCAGGTGGTCGCCCAGCGTCCATTCGAAGTCCAGGCGCGCGGCCTCGCGCTTGTCGTAGCGGCTGCTGACGCTGGCATTGCTCGGGTGGCAGCCCTCCTGGATCGTCGCCTGGCCGAAGAGTTCGTCGTAGGTGCTGTCGCGGCTGACGATGCTGCACGGCCCGTCCCAGGGGCTGCCGCCCGTGGCGCTGCGCTTGTTCACGCCGTACATCGCCTTGGCGACGAAGTTCTGGGTGAAGTTGCCGGTGTAGGTGAGCGACCAGTTGTCGCCGCCGGAGCCGTCGTAGCTCTGGCCCACCTCGTCGCCGCGCGTCGCGGTATCCCAGTCGTAGTCGTACTTGGTGGTGTCGGACTCGGACTCGTCGGAGAACGCCAGCAACGACAACAGGTGGTTGTCGTTGATCTGCCAGTCCAGCTTGCCGCCCCAGAAGTCGTTGTTGCTGTCGGTGTACCAGGCCTCGATGGTATCGATGTCGTGCGGATTGCTGTCGCGCTGTTCGTACATGCCGAAGAAGAACAGGCGATCCTTGATGATGGCGCCCGACGCCCAGACGTTGGCCTTGTAGAACGAGCCGTCGTCGCGGCTCCTGCGGTCGCGCTCGTCGATGGTGCCGTCCTTGTGGAACTGGTCGTCGCGTGCCGATGTCCAGGCCGCCGGCTCGATCGTGAACTCGGCGCCGGCATGGAACTCATTGCTGCCCGAGCGCGTCACGGCGTTGATCACGCCGCCGGTGCTGCGGCCGAACTCGGCCGAGTAGCCGCCCGTCTTGATCTGGAATTCCTCGTAGAAGCCGAACGGCACCGTCGAATAGCCCTGGCGGCGATACGGGTCGGTCACGTCCATGCCGTCGATGTAGACCACGTTCTCGGCCACCGACGAGCCACCGAAGGTGAGGCCGCCGAAGGTCGCGCCCGACGCCACCACGCCCGGCGCCAGCAGCGCGACCGAACCCAGGCTCTGGTCCACCGGCATCCGCGCGATCTCCTCGCGCCGGATGTTGGTCGCCGATTCGGTGGAACGCACGTCCACGCGATTGATCACCCGGGAGCCGACGACCTGCACCGCAGCCAGGTCCACCGCGCCGGCGCCGGTCAGGTTGACCGTCGTGGTCCCGCCGATGGAAACACTGACCGAAATCGGTTCTCCCGAACCCGACGTCAGGGTGTAGTCGCCCGGGGGCAACTGGCCGATGCGATAGCTGCCATCGCCACTCACGGTCACCGAACGCGTCAACCCCGTCGACGGATTGTTGATCGTCACCTGTTGGCCAGCCTCCGCGCGGCCGGCAACCGCACCCGTCACGCTCTGCGCGAACACCGGCGCGGCGGCCATGGACGCAAGGCACGCTCCCATCGCCATGCAAAGCGCGCGTCTGCGCATGTTCTGCTTGCTTCTCATTTCCCTCTCCCCGTCGGTAACTGTGGATTGCCTGGTTGGAAATCAGTCAGTGATGTAACGCTGGGTGCGTCCCTGCTTCTACGGCAGGATCTGCCATTCGAAGTCGTACCCGGTCTGGTTGAAGTACACGTTGCCGCCGTCCCACTCGGCCTCGCCGCGCTGCGAGTCGATGTTGTCGGAACGGAAATGCTGCTTCGGCGGCTGGAACGGGCGGTCCCAGTCCTGGTTGAACGCGATGCGCCAGTTGTCGAGTCCGCCGAGGTAGAACCATTCCATCGACGGGTCGTCGCCGGTTCCCTTGTCGGCGGCCAGCCGCCCGGTGGTCACGTCCATCGGCACCCAGCCGTAGGGCGCGACGTACACCTGCGCCCAGTCGTGGATGTTGTTGTAGCTGCCGTCGGAAAAGACCATGCCCGACTGCCAGCGCGCGGGAATGCCGTTCATCCGCAGCAGCGTGATCAGCAGCAGCGTCTGCTGGCCGCAGTCGGCGTGGCCGGCGTGCAGCGCGTAGTCGCTGATGTTGGAGATCGTCGAATACTCGCGCGCGCCGGCCCAAGGGATCTCGTCGACCGCGGCGAACAGCTTCTGCACGATGCGGTACGGGTTGGTCTCGTCGCCGACGACCTTGCGCGAGAACGCGCGCATGTCGTCGGTGAACACCACGTGCGGCGCGCGCTCGGCAACGAAGGGCGCAAGCTCCGGCGTGATGTCGGCGGCCGCCACCCTGCCGGGGTCGATATCGTGGTACTGGCCGAAGATCGTCAGTTCGTAGGTGATCGAGAACTCGGTCGGCTCACCGGCGCGGGCGGGCTTCTCGAAATACACCGTGCGCTGCGGCGCCGACTCCGGCGCGATCTCGTGCGCGGCCGGTTCGCTGGCGACGAAGCGGATGTCTTCCTGGTGGCCGGGGATCGCCTGCGGGTACGGGATCCACGCGCGCACCGTCTCGCCCGCGGGCACGGCGTCGGCGTCGACGGTGAACTTCTGGGTCATGCGCAGCCGCAGCGGCAGCACGCTGCTGCGTCCTTCGGCCAGCGCGGCGTCGCGGATCGCGCGCTGGTGCGCGTTGAGCGACTCCATCGGGCCGTCGGTGATCGGCCGCGCCGCCGGGTCGCGACGCGCGAGCGCTTCGTCGCTGAGGCGGAACAGGTTCGACGGCGAACGGTTGAAGTAGAGCGTGCGGCCGTCGATGACCTGGCGTTCGAATAGGCCCGCGTCGCGCCACTTCGCGAACTCCGCGTCGGTGAGGTCCGGGACCTGCTTGCGCACGCGCGCCTGGACTTCGCTTTCGTCGAGGGTGAAGTCGAGCAGGATGCGGCGCATGCGCTCGCGCTGCCAGGCGTAGGCGCGCTGCTGCGCGGGAGTCAGGCCCGGTTGTGCAAGCGCCTCGGCAATGCCGGCTTCGGCGGCCTTGAAGCTGCCGTCGTCGACCAGTCCGGCGATCTGCTCGACCGCAAGATTTGCAGCCTCAGCCGCCTGCGCGCATGACAGGCAGGAAACGATCGCCACGCACAGCGCCATGGCAAGCCTGCGGCACCGCCGCGCGACTGCCGCGACCGACATCGCCGCTGGCTGTTGAACCGGTTCGATCGAGGTGAAGTCCACGCCGTTTAACGCCCCGCTGCAGGTGCCCCATCGTCACGGCTGTGTAACATGCAGCCCGACCATCGTCAATAATTTATTCGGAAAACTTGCATCGGAAGAAATATGTATTCCATGATGGCCGCGGCGGGCGCACTGTCCGCGCTCCCGGGGGAATCTCCATGCTGCAGTGCGGAATAATTCGGAGCCGTGCATCCGGGTGTCCACTGCGTCTTCGCGCGCCGTCCACACGTGCGTTCAGGCCGGTCGCCGACACTTTGAAACTCCACGCTGACGCAGGAACGTTCCGATGACGAAGCACACCCTCCTCCTCGCCGCCGCCCTGGGCCTGTTCGCGGGTGCGCTCGCCCCGCAGGCCGACGCGCGCATCGCGCCGCGCCCGACCGGCGTGATCGGCGTCGACAGCAACCAGCTCACCCCCGACTACTGGATCGATCGCCAGCGCCAGGCCGACCGGGTCGTGCTCGACCGCGGCGCCATCGCGCTGCAGAACCGCGAACTGCAGCAGACCGATCCGTCGATGCACGACGTCGAGGGCCTGCCGGCCGAACTGGACGCCGCGCGCGTGCGCGAATGGATCGAGGACCTGTCCTCGCGCCCGCAGAGGCAGTTGTACGACGTGCAGGGCAAGCCGGTGACAGGCAAGGCCATCGACGGCTACATCGCCGCGCTGAACCTCAAGGCGATCCCGAAGACGCAGAAGACCCGCTACGGCCTTGTGGTCCATCGCGCGGCCCTGCGCACTTTCCCGACCACGACCCGTGTGTTCAGCAGCGACGACGACACCGACATCGACCGCTTCCAGGAAAGCGCGCTGTTCCCCGGCACGCCGGTGGCGATCGTGCACGAAAGCGGCGACGGCGAATGGTTGTTCGTGGTCAGCGAACGCTACGCGGCGTGGATCGAAAAGCAGTACGTGGCCGAAGGCAGCAAGACCCAGGTCTTCGGCTACGCGCGCAAGGTGCCGTACCTGGTCGTGACCGGCGCCAAGGTGCGCACTACGTTCACGCCCGACCTGCCCGCCGTGTCCGACCTGCAGCTGGACATGGGCATCCGCGTCCCGGTGCTGCGCGACTGGCCCGGCACCAGGCCCGTCAACGGCCAGGCCGCCTATGCCTCGCACGTGGTCGAGCTGCCGGTGCGCAACGACGACGGCAGCCTGCGCATCGTCCCGGCGCTGCTGCCGCGCACCGCCGACGTGTCCGCCGACTACCTGCCGCTGACCCGCGCCAACCTGATCCGCCAGGCCTTCAAGTTCCTCGGCGAGCGCTACGGCTGGGGGCACTCCTACGGCACCCGCGACTGCAGCGGCTTCGTCTCCGAGGTCTACCGCAGCTTCGGCGTGCAGCTGCCGCGCAACACCAGCGCCCAGAGCGTCAGCCCGGCACTCAACCGCCTCGCCTTCGACGCCGGTGACAGCCGCGAAAAGCGCATGGATGCGGCCTCCGAACTGCAGGTCGGCGACCTGGTCTACATCCCCGGCCACGTGATGATGGTGATCGGCCACGACAACGGCATGCCGTACGTCATCCACGACACCAACGGCGGCAGCTGGCTCGGCCCCGACGGCGAACTGGTCCGCGGCCGCCTCAACGGCGTCTCCGTGACTCCCCTGACTCCGCTTCGATTCAACGCGTCGCAGACCTACGTCGACCGCATGACCAACATCCAGCGGATCCGCCCCTAACAGCGGCATCCATCAGACAAGGCGAGCCAATGAAGATCACCGATATCCGCTTCGGCATGCTGCGGGTCCCGCTGAAAACGCCGTTCAAGACCGCGCTGCGCACGGTGGAGACGGTCGAGGACATCGTCGTCACGATCCATACCGACACCGGCCACGTCGGCTACGGCGAGGCGCCGGCGACGGCGGTGATCACGGGCGACACCCACGGCTCGATCGTCTCGGCGATCAACAAGTTCATCGCCCCGCGCCTGATCGGCGAGGAGATCGCCAACCTCAATCGCATCACCCGGCTCATCCAGGGCGCGCTGGAGCGCAACACCAGCGCCAAGGCAGCGGTCGAGATCGCGGTCTACGACCTGTGGGCGCAGCTGTACGACGCGCCGCTGTACAAGATGCTCGGCGGCGGCGAGCCGGTGATCACCACCGACATCACCATCAGCGTCGACCACATCGACAAGATGGTCGCCGACTCGCTGTCGGCCGTGGACCGCGGCTTCGAGTCGCTCAAGATCAAGGTCGGCAAGGACATCGGCGTCGACATCGAGCGGGTGCGGGCGATCTACGCCGCGGTCGAGGGCCGCGCCCTGCTGCGCCTGGACGCCAACCAGGGCTGGACCGCCAAGCAGGCGGTCTACGCGATGCAGGCGCTCGAGGACGCCGGCGTGCGCCTGGAACTGCTGGAGCAGCCGGTCAAGGCGCAGGACATCGACGGCCTCAAGTACGTCACCGACCGCGTGCACACGCCGGTCATGGCCGACGAAAGCGTGTTCGGCCCGCTGCAGGTGATCGACCTGATCAAGGCGCGAGCGGCCGACATCATCAACATCAAGCTGATGAAGACCGGCGGCATCTCCAACGCCATCCGCATCGCCGACATCGCCGCGCTCTACGGCGTGGAGTGCATGATCGGCTGCATGCTCGAGACCAGCATCAGCGTCGCCGCCGCGGTGCACGTGGCGGTGGCCAAGTCGGGGGTGATCACCAAGGTCGACCTCGACGGCCCGTCGCTGTGCGCCTTCGATCCGGTCGACGGCGGCGTGACCTTCAACGAATCGGAGATCTCGATCACCGACGCGCCGGGGCTGGGCATCCGCGAGATCCGCGGCCTCGAGCCGCTCGCGGCCGCGGCGGCCTGACAGCCCGGGGCACGACGGATGTCTCCGCTGCTCAAGATCCGCTCCGAGCGCGACCACATGTCGGCGATCGAGCGCCGCATCGCCGACTTCCTGCTCGACAACGCACACCTGCTGCGCGACTACTCCTCGCAGCAGTTGGCCAGCGCGCTGGGCATCAGCCAGTCGAGCGTGGTCAAGTTCAGCCAGAAGCTGGGCTTCAAGGGCTACCCGGACCTGAAGTACTCGGTCGGCGAATCGCTGGCGCGCGGCGACGGCAACGACGACAACGGCGCGCCAGCCGCCAGCGAAAGCCCGCATCCGCACGCGGCGCTGGCCGAGAGCCTGTGGCGCGCCAAGGCCGAGGCCGAGGAGGAAACCCGGCTGATCAATCCGCCGGAGAAGATCGACGCCATCGCCGACGCGATCCGCGGCGCGCAGAAGGTATTCGTGATCGGGCTCGGCATGGACGGCATCCAGGCGCGCGCCTTCGCGATGAAGCTGTCGCTGCTGGGCATCCTGGCGGTCCACCACTTCGACCCGGTGCTGATGCCGGCGGCGGTGTCCACCACGGCCGGTGACGACGTGCTGCTGGTGTTCTCTGAGCACGGCCGGCAGTCCTCGCTGTGCCAGGTCGCGCGCCTGTTCCACGAGCGCCACGGAAAAGTGGTGACGGTAACGCGGCACACCGCCAACCCGCTGCGCGCGCACGCCGACCTGTCGCTGCTGGTTTCCGCGCACGACGAACGGGCGCACATCGAACCGCTGCTCTACCAGGCGGCGCTGCAGCAGTTGCTGGACCTGATCTTCCAGCTGCTGTGCGAGGACGAAGGCCGCCTGCAGCAGCTGTCGATCAACCTCGAGCTGATGCACCCGATGCTTGATACCTGACCGCCGTAGGAGCGCACTCGGGCGCGACTGGCGTTCCCGGTCGATGCCGGTCGCGCCCAGGTGCGCTCCTGCAAATGACCGGATGACCTTGAACATGATGCTTCGGATCCTTCTCGCAGCCGCCGTTTTCGCGCTTGCCAGCTGCACGAGCATCGGCCCGCGCGCCGACGACACCGCCTGGCATGACGCGCGCCAGCTGGTGCTGGTCACCACCGCCGACTGGGATGCGACCACCGGCACCCTGCGCACCTTCGCCCGCGACGATGGCGGCGCGTGGCACGAACGGGGCGACCCGGCGCCGGTGAGCATCGGCCGCGGCGGTTCGGGCTGGGGCATCGGCCTGCATCCCGGACAGGCCGGCGGCCCGGTCAAGCGCGAGGGCGACGGCCGCGCGCCGGCGGGCGTGTTCGCGATCGGCGAAGCCTTCGGCTACGCGGAGCACGCGCAAACCGCCCTGCCCTATGCACAGATGCAGGCCAGCAGCTGGTGCATGGATGTCGTCGACTCGCCGCTGTACAACCGCATCGTCGATGCGCGTGACGTGGGCGATGCCGCGGTGCGCGGTTCCAGCGAACCAATGCGCCTGGACCTGCACAACGACGGCGACCAGCGCTACCGCAGCGGTTTCGTGATCGAGCACAACCCCGAGGCGCGCAAGGGTGCGGGCAGCTGCATCTTCGCCCACCTCTGGAAAGCACCCGGCGCACCCACCGCCGGCTGCACGGCCATGGCCGACGCCACGATGGCGCGGCTGTACGGCTGGCTGCGGCCGGAGGCCAGGCCGGTGTTCGTGCTACTGCCGCAGGCCGAATACGAGCGCCTCAAGGCCCCCTGGCACCTGCCGTAGGTCGGGGCGACGCGCCCGACGGCTTTCCGGCGATGGGGATTTGGCCGGAGTGCGAAGATCAAGAGCCGTCGGGGGCGTAGCCCCGACCTGCGGCCATGCGCGGCGTTTCCAGCCGGTCGCCGGTTCGTGCGAAAATGAGCGGCTAGATGCCCCCGTAGCTCAGCTGGATAGAGCGTCCCCCTCCTAAGGGGAAGGTCGTGCGTTCGAATCGCGCCGGGGGCGCCATTTCACCCACAGTCGCCGCACGCCCCGGCCCCGATTCCGTCATTCCCGCGCACGCGGGGAACCCATTGCGACTTCGCCCGCCGCGACAGTCAGGCACAACCGCCACGGGGACGACGGACAAGGACGAAGCACCGCGACGCACAATTGCAGGAGTTTCCATGACCCACCCCGTCCTCACCGCCCTCGGCCTGTCCGACAACGAATCGGGCACCTACCTCGGCAACGGCGAATGGTCGAAGACCCGCGACGCCGGCGTGCTGGAGCCGGTCAATCCCGCCGACGGCGAAGTGATCGCCAGGGTGCAGGCCTCGTCGCAGGCCGACTACGACACCATCGTCGAGCGCGCGCAGGCCGCGTTCAAGGTCTGGCGCACCACCCCGGCGCCGCGCCGCGGCGAAGCCGTGCGCCTGTGCGCCGACGCGCTGCGCGAGCACAAGGACGCGCTCGGTTCGCTGGTCGCGCTGGAGATGGGCAAGTCCAAGCCCGAGGGCGACGGCGAAGTGCAGGAGATGATCGACATCGGCGAGTTCGCCGTCGGCCTGTCGCGCCAGCTCTACGGCCTGACCATGCACTCCGAGCGCCCCGGCCACCGCATGTACGAGCAGTGGCACCCGATCGGCCTGGTCGGGATCATCTCGGCGTTCAACTTCCCGGTTGCGGTCTGGGCCTGGAACGCGTTCGTGGCCGCCGCCTGCGGCGACATCTGCATCTGGAAGCCCTCGCCCAAGACCCCGCTGTCGGCGATCGCCTCGATGAAGATCTGCAACGAGGCGCTGAAGAAGGGCGGCTTCCCCGACATCTTCTTCCTGTTCAACGACGCCGGCACCGACCTGGCGCAGGCGTTCGTCGACGACAGGCGCATCGGCCTGGTCAGCTTCACCGGCTCGACCAAGGTCGGCCGCCACGTCGGCGAGCGCGTCGCCCGGCGCATGGGCCGCTCGCTGCTGGAACTGGGCGGCAACAACGCGATGATCGTCGACGAAACCGCCGACCTGAAGCTGGCGATCCCGGCGATCGTGTTCGGCGCGGTCGGAACCGCCGGCCAGCGCTGCACCAGCACGCGCCGCGTGTTCATCCATGAGTCGATCTTCGATGACGTGCTGGCCAAGCTGGTCACCGCCTACGGTCAGGTCGAGAAGAAGATCGGCGACCCGACCGACCCGGCCAACTTGATGGGTCCGCTCAACAGCAGCAACGCGGTCGATGCCTACCTGGATGCGATCGAGAAGGCCAAGGCCGCGGGTGGCACCGTCGCCAGCGGCGGCAAGGCGCTGTCCGACCGCAAGGGCAACTTCGTGCTGCCGACGATCATCACCGGCCTGGACAACAAGTCCGAGGTGGTGCAGACCGAGACCTTCGCGCCGATCCTGTACGTGATGAAGTACTCGAAGCTCGAGGACGCCATCGCGATGCAGAACGACGTGCCGCAGGGCCTGTCGTCGGCGATCTTCACCACCAACCTCAAGGCGGCCGAGGCGTTCCTGTCGGCGACCGGTTCGGACTGCGGCATCGCCAACGTCAACATCGGCACCTCCGGCGCCGAGATCGGCGGCGCGTTCGGCGGCGAGAAGGAAACCGGCGGCGGCCGCGAGTCGGGTTCGGATGCGTGGCGCGCCTACATGCGCCGCCAGACCAACACCATCAACTACTCGGACGCGCTGCCGCTGGCCCAGGGCATCAAGTTCGACCTGTAACCGGACCAGCCGCCATGCCGGGACCCGCCGCGCCCGCGGGCGGCCCGGCAGCCGGGCCGGACGAAGGTCCGCCGCCGGCCCGGCTTTCCACGATGGCGCCGCGGGCATGATTCGACGGCACGCGGCCGTTCCGCTATGACGGCCGCGTGTTCGTGGGTACTCTTGCGGATGGACCGCTGACAACCTGACATGTACGGACTCGCCCGCCCCTTCCTGTTCGGACTCGACGCAGAACGCGCGCACGGAATCGGGCTGGCGTCGCTGGAGGCCGCATACCGGACCGGCACCTCGCCGCTGCTGGCGCGGCGGCCGAAGCCGCTGCCCACGCGCGCGTTCGGCATGACCTTCCGCAACCCGGTCGGCCTGGCCGCGGGACTCGACAAGAACGGCGCCCACATCGACGCGCTGCTGGCGCTGGGCTTCGGCTTCGTCGAGGTCGGCACGGTCACGCCCGAACCGCAGGCAGGGAACTCGAAGCCGCGCATGTTCCGGCTGCCGCGCCACCAGGCCATCATCAACCGCCTGGGCTTCAACAACGACGGCATCCACGCGCTGTTGCGCAACGTCGGCCGCGCGCGCCGCCGCGACGGGCTGCTGGGCATCAACATCGGCAAGAACAAGGACACGCCCAACGAGCTGGCCGCGTCCGACTACCTGTTCTGCCTCGAACACGTCTACCCCGCGGCCGACTACGTCACCGTCAACATTTCCTCGCCCAACACCGCCGGCCTGCGCGAGCTGCAGGAAGAACAGGCGCTGCGCCGGCTGATCGGCACCCTGCGCGACGAGCAGGAGCGCCTGGCATCCAAGCACGGCAAGTACGTGCCGATGCTGGTCAAGGTGGCGCCGGACCTGTCGGACGACGACATCGACGCCGCCGCGCGCGTGCTCGGCGACATGCGCGTGGACGGCGTGATCGCCACCAACACCACCGTCTCGCGAATTGCCGTGCAGGAAGATCCCCTCGCACGCGAAACCGGCGGCCTGTCCGGCGAGCCGCTGATGAACAAGTCCACCGCGGTGCTGCGGATGCTGCGCACGCGGCTGCCCGACTCGATCCCGCTGGTGGGCGTGGGCGGCATCCTGTCCGGCGCGGACGCTGCCAAGAAGATGGCCGCCGGCGCATCGCTGGTGCAGTGCTACACCGGGCTGATCTACCGCGGCCCGGCGCTGGTCGGCGAATGCGTCGAGGCGATCCGCCGGCGCAAGGAAGCCCCCAGCCGCGGCAACCTGCCCAACCGGTGAGCCAGGCGATGACCGACGGCTACCGGCTGGCGCGCGACGTCGACCTGACCACGCGCAATACCTTCGGCGTCCCCGCGCGCGCGCCAGTGCTGGTCGAGGTGGACGATGCGGCCGCGCTGCCACGGCTGTTCGCCGACGGCATCGTCGACGCGGCGGACCCCGCGCTGCTGGTACTGGGCGGCGGCAGCAACCTGCTGTTCGCCGGCGACGCGCCCGGGCCGGTGCTGGCGCTGACGGCGCAGAACGTGGAGACGGGCGACGGCGGCGACGACATCGTGCTGGTGCGCGCCAGCGCCGGCGTGCCGTGGCACGGCTTCGTCATGCACACCCTGTCGCTGGGGCTGTGCGGGCTGGAGAACCTGGCCCTGATCCCCGGCACCGTCGGCGCGGCGCCGATCCAGAACATCGGTGCCTACGGCGTGGAAGTGCGCGAGCGCGTGCATGCGGTCGAAGTGTTCGAGCGCGCCACCGGCAAGGTCCGCCGGCTCGCCCCGGAAGAGTGCGGTTTCGCCTACCGCGACAGCGCGTTCAAGTGTGATCCGCGGCGCTGGATCGTCACCGCGGTCGAGTTCGCGCTTTCGCGCCGGCCTGCGCCGATGCTCGACTACGCCGGCCTGCGCGACGAACTGGCGGCGATGGACGTCGCCACGCCAACCGCCGCCCAGGTCGCCGGGGCGGTGATCCGCATCCGCCGCCGCAAGCTGCCCGACCCGGCCGTGCTCGGAAACGCCGGCAGCTTCTTCAAGAACCCGATCGTGCCGGCCTCCCAGGCGGAAACGCTGGGCGCTGCGAATCCGCGGTTGCCGGTGTTCCCGGTCGCCGCGCTCCCGGCCGACGCCGCGACGCATGGCGAAGCCGACGGCGACGCTACGCGCAAGCTGTCCGCCGCCTGGCTGATCGACGCCTGCGGCTGGAAGGGCCACCGCGACGGAGACGCCGGCGTGTCGCCCGACCACGCACTGGTGCTGGTCAACCACGGCGCGGCGACCGGCTCACAGCTGCTGGCGCTGGCGCGGCGCATCACGGCATCGGTGCACGAGCGCTTCGGCGTGACGCTCGAGCCCGAACCGCGCATCATCGGCGCGGACTGGTGAATCCACCCGTACAGAACCCCTGCAGGAGCGGCTTCGGCCGTGAGCTTTTGCTCCTCCCCCTACGACGGCAGGGGGAGGCTGGGAGGGGGTGCTCACGGTTCACCGTGCTGCCCAAAGGCCCCCCTCCCCGACCCGTCCGGCCATCGAGCACAGCTCGATGTCGCTCGTCAGGCCGCGAGCCAATGGCTCGCAAGCGGCCCTCCTCCCCCCCTGCCTTCGCAGGAGAGGGAGTTGGAGCTCGCGGCTGAAGCCGCACCCACCTTCCTCCATTCGACATTCCCCCATGCCCTCCACCCCCCACGCACGCGCCGCCCTGCTGATGATCGGCAGCACCATGTTCTTCGGCGCGATGGCGGTGATGATCCGCCTCGCCTCCGAGACGCTGTCGACCTACCAGATCGCCTTCTTCCGCAACTTCTTCGGCCTGCTCGCGCTGCTGCCGTTCCTGTGGCGCAGCGGGCCGGCGGTGCTGCGTACGCGGCAGTTGCCGCGTTACCTGGTGCGCAGCGCGATCGGCGTGGGTTCGATGCTGTGCGGCTTCTGGGCGATCGGCCACCTGCCGATGGCGCAGGCGATCTCGCTGTCGTACTCGGCGCCACTGTTCGTCACCATCGCCGCAGTGATCTTCCTCCAGGAAAAGGTGCGCATGCGCCGATGGAGCGCGGTGATCATCGGATTCATCGGCGTGCTGGTGATCGTGCAGCCGGGCAGCACGTCCTTCAGCCTCGGCACGCTGGTGGCGCTGTCGGCGGCGGTGCTCAGCGCGATCGTCGCGATCCAGATCAAGCAACTCTCGCGCGTCGACCCGGCCGACACGATCGTGTTCTACACCTACGTGTTCTGGGTGCCGATCTCGCTGGTGCCGGCGCTGTTCGCCTGGGAATGGCCGCAGGGCATCGTGTGGTTGTGGGTGGTGGCGATCGGCGCGTTCGGCACCGGCGGCCAGCTGCTGTGGACGCGCGCGCTCAAGCTCGGCGACGTGTCGGCGCTGACTCCGATCAGCTTCATGCAGTTGCCGCTGGTGGCGTTCGCGGCGTGGCTGCTGTTCGGTGAGGATCCCAGCCGCTGGACGATCCTGGGCGCGGCGATCATCTTCATCGCCAACGCCTACATCGCCCACCGCGAGGTGCAGCTGGCGCGGCGCGCAGCGACCAACGCGCCGGTGGAGGCCGCCAAGCCGGCCGAGTAGCCGCGCTCAGTGGCCGCTGCCGGCCTGCCGTGCCTGCAGCGCCTCGGCGGCCTCTGTTTCACGGACGTTGGCCACGAATTTCCTCTGGTCCTCATCGAGCCGCGCGTCCGGGGTCTCCAGCAGCGGCGTGACGTAGCGCGCGCGCACGCTGGCGGCTTCCTCGCGCTCACCCGTCGCGAGCAGCAGGCCTTCGAGCTGCCAGGCCGTATCGACCGTCCGCTCGTCGTCCGCGCCGAGCGACGCTTCGCGCGCGGCCAGCAGTTCGCGGTAGGCGGCGATTGCCCGCGGCGTGTCGCCGACGGCATCGGAATCCTCCGCGAGGAACTGCATCGCCGCCTGGGTCTGCGGATGGCGGTCACCGAGCACTTCCCTGGCCATCGGCAGCACCGTCTCCAGCATCGCCAGCGCCTCCTTCGGTCGCTCGGCCTGCGACAGCGTGGCGATGCGGTTGACCAGGATGTAGATCGTGTCCGGGTGGCGCGGCCCGAGCAGGCGCGTGCGCGCCTCGATCACTTCCAGCTGCATTGCCAGCGTGTCGTCGAACCGCCCCAGGCGCGCGTACAGCGAGGACAGGTTGAGTTTGGCGCGCAGCGTCTGCGGGGCATCGGCGCCGAGCACGCGCGTGGTCGCCTCCACCACCGACAGCGCGACCGGCAGCGCCTGCTCCGGCTTGCCGCTGTCGATCAGCATGCTCGCCAGGTTGCCGCGTTCGGACAGGGTCTGCGGATGTTCCGCACCCAGGCGGCGCGTCTGGGTTGCCACCAGTTCCCGCTGCAGCGACAGCGCGCCCTCGCTGTCGCCGGTCATGATCCGCATCACCGCCAGGTTGTGCAGGGCGCTGAGCGTGTCCTCGTGGTCGGGACCGAGCACCTCGCGGCGCATCGGAACCAGCTTTTCCATGTGCTCGCGGCCGAGTTCCGCCTCGCCCATGCGGCCGAGCAGGATGGCCAGGGTGTTCTCCACGTCCATGGTCGTCGGATCACGCTCGCCGCGCGCCTTGCGGCTGCGGTCGTACAGCGACTCCAGCGCCTTGCGCGCGGTCTTGCGGTCGCCGAGCGCGCTGGTCGCGGACGCCTGGTCCATTTCCAGGCGGATCCGCAGCGGATCGTCCGGCGGCAGCGCGGAGGCGTCCGACAGGGTCTGCTCCAGCAGCGCGTGCGCGGGTTTCGGCTGCGCCGCCGCCAGCATCGCCGACGCCTGTTCCGCGCGCGCCCGCAGCGTCGGCACGGCGCTGGCGCCCAGCGCCCGTTCGCGGTAGTCGGCCACCTGGCGGTATCCGGTGGCCGCCGCCTCGGGAAGCCCGAGCGCCTCGCGCACCTTCGCCACCGACTCGCGCAGGTCGGCGGCCAGCCCCGGCTCGGCCGCGAAGTCGCTCGCGATCGCCGTCTCGGCGCCGGCCAGGATGTTGTGGTCGATCAGGTCGCGGGCGATGTCGGCGGTGCTGGCGTGGGCGAGCGCTTCCTCGACCGCATCCCTTGCTTCGGGCGTCGCCTTCGCCGCCTGCCCGCGCAGGCCGTCGGCCATGCCGATGCCCATCGCCTCGATGTCGATGCCCTCGAGCATCGACTGCTGGAATGCGGCGACCTTTTCCAGTTCCGCACTGCGCTGTTCGGCGATCATCCGCTGCGCGCGGGCCTGCTGCAGCCCGTACAGCGACATCGCCAGGCCGCCAAGCAGGGCTACCAGCGCCACCGACGCGGCCGCCAGTCCCACGCGATGGCGGCGCATGAACTTGCCCCAGACGTAGCGGCGCGATGCCGGCACCGCCGCCAGCGGCCTGCCGTCCAGGTAGCGCTGCAGGTCGTCTGCCAGTGCGCCGGCGGAGGCGTAGCGTTCGCCGCGGTCGTGGCGCATCGCCCTGGCCACGACCCAGTCGAGTTCGTTGCGCAGCGTCCGCCGCATGTCGGCCAGGCGCAGGCCCTGCCGGTGGGCGATGCGGCCTGCATCGCCGGGCGGCAGCGTGGCCAGCTTCTCCGAAGGCAGGCGCAGCGTCTGCGTGCTGGCGACGCGGGTTTCGCCCGCGGCTTCGGGCCGCTGCCCGGTCAGCATCTCGTACAGCACCACGCCCAGCGAGTAGACATCGCTGCGGGTATCGACCAGCGACTGATCGCCACCGGCCTGCTCCGGGCTCATGTAGTCGGGGGTGCCGGCCACCTCGCGGCCCTCGGCCATCGACGAGGCGGTGGCGATGCCGAAGTCGATGATCTTCGGCAGTGCGCGGCCGTCGACTTCGTCCACCAGCAGGTTGCCGGGCTTGAGGTCGCGGTGCACCACGCCCTTCTGGTGCGCGTGCTGCACGCCCTCGCAGACCCGGATCATCAGTTCGATGCGCTGCCGCAGAGACAGGCCGTGCTCTTCGCAGAACTGCGTCAGTGGACTGCCGGCGATGAACTCCATCGCGAAGAACGGATGCCCGTCGGCGGTAGTGTCGGCGTCGAACACCTGGGCGATCGCCGGGTGCCGCATCTGCGCGAGCAGCTGGCGCTCGACCTCGAAGTAGGCCAGGTGCCGCGCATCCAGCCTGCGCCGGCGCAGCAGCTTGAGCGCCACCGTGCGGCGCACCGGCTCCAGCTGCTCGGCGCGATACACGTCGCCCATGCCGCCGCGTCCGAGCAGCGCCTCGATGCGGTAACGCCCCAGGCGCGCGCCCGGCGCCAACGCTTCGCCGCCGGCATCGCCCGCGGCAGGCCCGCGCGTGGCAAGCAGTTCGGTGCGGTCCGGGTCGTCCCCGGTAGGCATGGACATGGTGCTCCCCCCTGTCGGCAGCGCCTGCATGGTAACGGAAGCGCCGCGTCCGGCCACGGGATTGCCGCTACACTGCAGCCCCGTTCCGCTCTCCACGACATGGACAACCGCAACGGCCCGTCCGAAACCACGCAGCGCACGCTGCTCAGCGACGGCCCGCACCGCGCGGCGCCGCGTTCGGCGTGCGTGGTCGTGATCCACGGCGCAGGGCTGGGCGGCCGCGCGGACGTCGACACCGCGCGCGTGCTGGTCGGGCGTTCGCAGGAAGCCGACCTGTGCATCGCCCACAAGAGCGTTTCGCGCGAGCACTGCCAGGTCTGGCGCGACGGCGACGAGTACCGCATCCGCGACCTTGGCGCGACCAACACAACCCGCCTCAACGACGCGCCCATCACCGAAGGAACGCTGGCCGACGGCGACCACGTCACCGTCGGCGAAAGCATCCTCAAGTTCATCAGCCACACCAGCGTGGAGGCGAACTACCACGAGGAGATCTACCAGCTCGCCACCCGTGACGCGCTGACCGACCTGTGCAACCGCCGCCATTTCCTCGAGCAGATGGAGCGCGAGGTCGCGCGCGCCGTGCGCCACGGCCGGCCGCTGGCGATGTGCATCGTCGACGTCGACCTGTTCAAGCCGGTCAACGACCGCTACGGCCACATCTCCGGCGACGAGGTCCTGCGCCAGATCGCCGACCTGGTCCACCGGCACGTGCGCCACGACGACATCGCCGCGCGCATCGGCGGCGAAGAGTTTGCCGTGCTGCTGCCCGAATGCGACGCCAACGCCGCATACGGCTTCGCCGAGCGCCTGCGCGCGGCCGTGGCGGCGGCGACCTTCACCCCAGGCGGCGAGCCGCGGCGGATCACCATCAGCATCGGCATCGCCGAACTGTCGCCCGCGCACGACAGCCGCGCCGGCCTGATGGCCGCCGCCGACGCCGCGCTGTATCGCGCCAAGGAAGAAGGACGCAACCGCGTCTGCATCGAATCCTGACCGGGCGGCGGGTCGCGCGGAAACGGCACGCGTCGCCGGGTGCGCTGACATCGCGGCCGGCGTGCAGGACAATACGCTTTCGAACCACCGGCTGGCCGGCCGTTCGATGCGCCACCCCGGACGCGGCGCGCCACGGCCGGAAGTCCGCCGCAGCCAGTCCCGGCGACTTGCGCCCGCAAGCCGCGACCCGGCCCGAACCGAGAATCCGCCGATGCACGCTCCGCTCCGATTCCTGATCCTCGCCTGCGCACTGGCCCTGTCGGCCTGCGCCGTGATTCCCGCCTTCTCGCCTTCGGTGACCTACGTCGTCGTCCGCCACGCGGAAAAGGTAGGCGACGGTTCGCGCGACCCGTCGCTGACCGATGCCGGCCGCGCCCGCGCCCACGCACTGGCCGCGCGACTGCGATCGCGCGACGTGGTGGCCGTCTATGCCACCGATTTCCGCAGGACGCGCAATACCGCCGAGCCCACGGCCGCCACCCACGACCTGAGCATCATCTCCTACGACGCCGACGCGCCCCCCAAGGCCGTCGCCGAGCGCCTGCGCCGCGCCCACGCCACCGGCACGGTGCTGGTCGTCGGCCACAGCAACACCGTCCCCGGGATCGTGTCGGCGCTGTGCGGCTGCGAGGTCGCGCCGATCGACGAAAGCGACTACGGCAACCTGTTCGAAGTGCGCATCCGCGCCGGTGCCGCGCCGGTGCTGTCGCAGCAGCGCTATTGATGGCGGAGGTCGCGGGGTTCCCCGACTGGGACGGCGACATCGCCGCGGCGCGCGCGCTGCAGGTCGAACTCGCCGCACGGGTCGTCGTGCGCGACGACTACCGGCAACCGCTGCGCACCATCGCCGGCTTCGACGTCGGTTTCGAGGACGACGGCGCGACCACGCGCGCGGCGGCGGTGCTGCTCGACGCCGACAGCGGGCAGGTGCTCGCCTCGGAAGTTGCGCGCATCCCGACCCGGATGCCCTACATCCCCGGCCTGCTCTCGTTCCGCGAACTGCCGGCGCTGCTGCTGGCGCTCGAACGGCTGCCGCAGGCGCCGGACCTGGCCTTCGTCGACGGCCACGGCATCGCGCATCCGCGCGGGCTCGGCATCGCCGCGCACTTCGGCGTCGCCACCGGCCTGCCGAGCATCGGCGTGGCGAAGAAGACCCTCGTCGGCAGCGGCTCCGAACCGCACCAGATGCGTGGGGCCTACACTCCGCTGCGCCACGAGGGCGCACAGCTGGGCTGGGTCCTGCGCAGCAAGGTCAACTGCAATCCACTGGTCGTCTCGCCCGGCCACCGTGTCTCGATGGCCTCCTCGGCGGACCTGGTGATGCGTTTCACTGGCAAGTACAGGCTGCCCGAGCCGACGCGGCTGGCCGACCGCCTTGCCTCGCGCCGCGACGAAGGCCGCGGCTGACATCCACCGCGTTCATCCGCGGACGGCGCGCGCCTGCTTAGAATCGGGCGCTCCCCCGCACAAGGACGCCCGCATGCCCACGCTCCTGCCCCACGCCGCCGCCGTCGCCGGCCTGCTGCCCCTGCTGTTCGCCGCCTGCTCCACGCCAGCCGCCGACAGCGGCGGCATGCGTTCGGTCGCCGACGGCGAAACGTTCGCGATGGCCGCCGGCGAACAGGTCGCGCTGGCAGACCGCAGCACGCTGCGCTACGTCCGCGTCACCAACGATTCGCGCTGCAAGCCCGGCCGCCAGTGCGTCTGGGCTGGCGACGCCGAAGTGGTTTTCGAATGGAGCGCGGACGCCGCGGGCACGCCCGAATCGTTCAGCCTGCACACCGGCCGCGGCGATCGAAGCCGGGACCTGGGCGGTCGCCGCCTGACCCTGGTATCGCTGGCCGACGGCGCCGAACCCGAAGCGCAGCTCAAGCTCGAAACCCTGCCCTGAAGGTCGCGTCGGCCGCGATCTTTCGGAGCCGCACGCCACGCCGCAACCTGAAAGTTCCGGCGCAACCGGCAGGTTTGCCAAAGCCAGGCTGTCTGCTTTTGTACTTTGGAGGCACCGGGGAAGGCGGTACGCCGGATGCGGAGGCCCTGGGGCAAAATCTAAGGAGGAGGTGCCGGCCGCAGGTCGGCGCCGGGGGACATTTGCCCCAGGGGCCTCCACACCCGGCGCCCAACCATCAACTTCCGGGTATTCGCTGTCGTCAGCCCGTCCAGGAGATGTCTAGGCAGAAAACTGAGATATCCATCACGGTTTGCATCCTCGCCAAGCGTCAACTATGTTCGGGTACCAGTCGTTCAGGTGCGCAAGGGGGTGCGTAATGAACCTGCTCCGGATACTTCCACTGGCCTGCCTGCTCGCCGCAGGCGCCGCCCAGGCGCAATCGGCCGGCGAATGCCCGCTGTTGCCGGGCGACAGCGGCCTGTCGTGGAAAGCCATGGCCGGCGATGATTTCGTCTTCTGCAAGGCGCTGCGCGACAGCGGCGAAGAAGTGTTCGCGGTGATGATCTCCAAGGATTCGCCGTTCGATCCCCAGCGTTCGAATCGCGCCGAAGAGACCACGATCGACGGCCACGAAGCGCGCTGGTACCGCGGCGAGATCGCCTCGGCACCAGACGCCAAGGTTCGCGAAACGCTGATCGAGCTCGACGACGGCCGCGTCGCCCATATCTCGCTGCGCGCCAACTCAGAAGCCGAACTGGCCGACGCCCTGCAGCAGGCCCAGACGCTGCGCTTCGGCGGGCCGCAGCTGACCAGCAACTGATCGCCGCTACGCCCAGGCCGCCCTCCCGGGCGGTACTTGGCTGCCTGCGCACTCCCCGGGCACGACCGGCCCGTCGCAGGCTCCGCACCGCAGCGCCTTAACGCCGCGCGAACATCTTCGGCGAACACTTGTTCCAGCATTCCCTCCGGCCCTCCTGCGGGCCATTCCTGGGGGAATACCAAGATGACGAAACGACTCGTTGCCGAGCTGCTCGGCACGTTCTGGCTTGTTCTGGGGGGCTGCGGAGCGGCTGTACTGGCCGCGCACGTGGTCGGGGCCGACGGATACCAGTTCGGCATCGGCTACATGGGCGTGGCGCTGGCCTTCGGCCTGACCGTGCTGACCGGTGTCTACGCGTTCGGCCATATCTCCGGCGCGCACTTCAATCCGGCGGTGACCCTCGGCCTGTGGGCCGGCGACCGCTTCCCGCTCAAGGACGTGGTGCCCTACATCGTGGCGCAGGTGGTCGGCGCGATCGCGGCCGGCTGGATCCTGTTCCAGATCGCCAGCGGCCAGGCCGGGTTCGCGATCGACCCGAACGCGGCCGGCGCCTTCGCCAGCAACGGCTACGGCGCGCTGTCGCCGCAGGGATATTCGGTGGCAGCGGCGTTCCTGTGCGAAGTGGTGATGACCGCGTTCTTCCTGATCGTGATCATGGGCGCCACCCACGGCCGCGCGCCGGCGGGCTTCGCCGGCATCGCCATCGGCCTGGCGCTGACCCTGATCCACCTGATCAGCATCCCGGTCACCAACACCTCGGTGAACCCGGCGCGCTCGACCGGCGTGGCGCTGTTCGCGGGGGCTGGTGCGATCAGCCAGCTGTGGCTGTTCTGGGTGGCGCCGTTCCTCGGTGGCCTGCTCGGCGGCATCGCCTATCGCTGGCTGGGCCAGCATCGGCCGGACGTGGTCGGCGATTCGTGATTGGTGATCGTTGATCCGGGAAAGCAGAGGGGAGCCATGGCTCCCCCTCTTTCCTTGCATCCGTGGCGGCTAGAACCGGCCTTCCTGGAAATCGACGAAGGCCTGCATAAGCTCCTCGCGGGTGTTCATCACGAACGGCCCGTGCCGCGCGACCGGCTCGCGCAGCGGGCGACCGGCGACGAGGATCAGGCGTGCGCCGTCCTTGCCTGCCTGCAGCGCCAGCGTGTCGCCGCCGCCGAGCACGCCCATCTCGTGGGTGGCCAGCGTGCGCGCGTCGTCGCCTTCGCCGATCGTGGCCCCGCCCTCGAACACGTAGGCGAACGCGTTGTGGCCTTCCGGCAGCGCGTACTTCCAGCGCGCGCCCGCGCCGAGCGCGATGTCGAGGTAGAGCGGATCGGTGGCCGGCTGTACGATCGGCCCGCGCACGGAGCCGCCGCGTCCGTCGTCGACTTCACCCGCGATCGCCTTGACCGTGACGCCGGCAACCGGCTGCACGGACGGGATCTTCGCGGCGTCGAACTCCTGGTAGCGCGGGTCGGTCATCTTGTCCTTCGCCGGCAGGTTCACCCACAGCTGGAAGCCGCGCATGCGGCCCGCCTCCTGCTCGGGCATCTCCGAGTGCACCAGGCCGCGGCCGGCCGTCATCCACTGCACGCTGCCGGGCACCAGCAAACCCTCGTTGCCGTGGTTGTCCTTGTGGCGCATGCGGCCGTCGAGCATGTAGGTCACGGTCTCGAAGCCGCGGTGCGGATGGCTCGGGAAACCGGCGATGTAGTCCTCTGCCTGGTCGGTGCCGAACTCGTCGAGCAGCAGGAACGGATCAAGCTCCGGCAGCGCTGGGCCGCCGATGACGCGGGTGAGCTTGACCCCGGCACCGTCGGAGGTGGCGCTGCCACGGACCTGGCGGATGACGCGGGCGTGGGTAGTGGTCTGCATGGCGGGGCTCCGGTGGGATGCGATGGACCCGTGATGGGGCCGATGATGCACCCGGACCAGCACCATTGCTGGAACGCAAGGTGCCGGAGCCGTGGAAGGCCTCTCCCACGGAGCCACGCAACTGCGGTAGGTCGGGGCTACGCCCCCAACGCCCGCGATGCCTGACCGCCCCATGCCCCAGGTCGCAATGACGTGGGGTGTCCCGGCGAAGAGCCGTCGGGGGCGTAGCCCCGACCTACGGCTTCTGCAGGCGCCAGGCCTGGTGGATGCGGGGGTTGCGGGCGAAGTCCTGCGGGATGGTCTGCGCGCTGATGTCCTCGCAGTCGGCGAACTCCGCGACCGCGTCGACGTCGAGCCGGAAACGGCGGAAGTTGTTCGAGAAATACACGACACCGCCCTGCGCCAGCCGCGCCACGGCCGCACGCAGCAGGCGTACGTGCTCGCGCTGCACGTCGAAGTCGTCGGCGCGGGCGGAGTTGGAGAACGTTGGCGGGTCGCAGAAGATCAGGTCATAGCGGCCAACGTCGGCTTCCAGCCAGGCCACCGCGTCGGCCTGCACCAGGCGATGCGCTTCGCCGCCGATCGCGCGCCCGTCGAGGGTGTTCTCGCGCAGGTTGTCCGACAGCCACTGCAGGTAGGTCGCCGACAGGTCGACGCTGGTGGTCGCCGCCGCGCCGCCGACCGCGGCCTGCACCGTGGCAGCGCCCGTGTAGCAGAACAGGTTGAGGAAGCGGCGGCCGCGCGCCTCGCGGAAGATGCGCTGGCGCAGCGGGCGGTGGTCGAGGAACAGGCCGGTGTCGAGGTAGTCGAACAGGTTCACCCGCAGCCGCGCCTCGCCCTCGCGCACGACGAAGCTCTCCCCGCGCGGGCCGAAGCCGGCGCCCGCCTGCGCGTACTTGCTGCCGCCCTTGCCGCGCGCGCGGGTCTTGGTGGCGACGCGCTCGCGCGGCACGCCGAACACCTCGCGCGCGGCGGCCAGCACTTCGCCGAAGCGGCGGCGCACGTCGGCCTCCGGGATCTGCGCAGGCGCCGCGTACTCCTGCACGTGCAGCCAGGTGGTGTCGGGGTCGTCGGTTTCCGGGTAGACGTCGATCGCGGCGGCGTACTCGGGAAGGTCTGCGTCATAGGCGCGGAAGCACTCGACACCTTCGCGCGCGCGCCAGGACTTGAGGTTGCGCAGGTTCTTGCGCAGGCGGTTGGCAAGCATCTGCGCACCGTCGGACAGCGCGCGCGGTTGCGCGTCGTCGCGCATGGCCGGGCGCACCGGGTCGCAGACGACCAGGCTGCACTCGAGCGCGCCGTTGAACAACTGGTACTTCTTCGCCACGCGCAGGCCGGTGGCGTGCGCCAGCGCGACGTCGCCGCACAGCAGGCTTGCACGCCAGTTGGGGACGGCCCGCTTCAACGCGTCACCGAGCGTACGGTACAGCGCCGGATCGGCCGCCAGCCGCGCGTCGTAAGGGGGATTGCACACGACCAGCCCGCGCCGCGCCTGCTGGGCCGGGAGCACCGCCATGCCGCATACGTCGAAGGCGATCGCGTCGCGCAGGCCGGCGGCGGTGGCGTTCTCGCGCGCGGCGCGGACCATGTGCGGATCGCTGTCGCTGCCATGGAACACGTCGCGCAGCGCATCGCGCCCGGCTCGCTTGCGTTCGTGCGCCTGCGCGTACATCCGCGCCCAGCTTTTTTCGTCGAAGCCGAGCCAGCGCGAAGGCAGCACGTCGCCGTGGCGCATCAGGCCCGGGGCGACGTCGGCCGCCATCAGCGCGCCCTCGATCATCAGGGTGCCGCTGCCGCACATCGGGTCGAGCAGCGCGCCGCCGTCCGCATACACCTGCTTCCAGCCGCCGCGCAGCAGCACGGCCGCGGCGAGGTTCTCCTTCAGCGGCGCTTCGCCCTGCGCGCGCCGCCAGCCGCGGCGATGCATCGGGCCGCCACCCAGGTCGACCGAGACGATCGCCCTGCCCTTGCGCACGACCAGGTTCAGGCGCAGGTCGGGCGCGTCGATGTCCACCGACGGGCGCACCCCGGTCGCTTCGCGCAGGGTGTCGACCACCGCGTCCTTGACCCGCTGCGCGGCATAGCGCGCGTGGGTGATCGCATCGCCGGACACGTGCGCGTCGACCGCCAGGGTCATGGTCTCGTCCATGTGCTCGCGCCACGGCAACACGGCGACGCCGCGGTACAGCGCGTGCTCGTCATCGCAGGGGAACTCCGCCAGCGGCCACAGCACCCGGCTGGCCAGCCGCGACCACAGCACCGCGCGCTGCGCGTCTTCCAGCGTGCCTTCGGCGTTGACGCCGGCCATCGTCGCGGTGGCGCGGGCGCAGCCGAGCGCGAGCATTTCGTCCGCGAGCAGGTATTCGAGGCCCTTGTTGCAGGAAGCGAAAAATTTCATGCGGTGCGCCTTCCCTGTACTCCCGGGCAACCGGCCGCTCCCACAAGAGCATCGCCGGCACTGCCGGCACCGCGCCGGGCGCCCATCCGCATCACAGCCCGGCCAGCAGCGCGGCGAACGCTTCCGCCGACGCCTCCACGTGCCCGGCGAGCCGATGCGAATCGTCCACCAGCAGCAGCCGCGCGTGCCGCGCCTGCGCCCAGTCGACCACCTGCCCTGCGGGGATCAGCTCGTCGTGCCAGCCGTGGATGATCGACGTCGGCACGGCCGCGGCCTCGAGCGCGGGCGCCGGCGTCATGCGCACCGGCGGCGCCATCAGGAACAGCCCGGCCACCGGCACCTCCAGCGACGCGCGTCCCGAGATCCACGCGCCGAGGCTGGAGCCGGCCAGCACCAGCGGACCGCGCGCGGCGGCGTCACGCGCCAGCGCAAGCAGGCGCTGCAGTCGCGCCGGCACGTCGCCGAGTTCGCTGGCTTCGTGCTTCGCATCGAGGTCGGTGTAGTCGGGCCGCTCGTGGCTCCAGCCCAGGCGTTCGGCGGCTGCAGCCAGCGCGGTGACCTTGGTCGCGTCCGGGCCGCTTTCGAAACCGTGGGAAAGGATGCAGTGCCCGCGTGTGCTCATGCGTGGATGCTAGCATCGCCCGATGCCGACCAAGCCCCGTCCGCACGCGCTGCAGGTGTCGCCGCTGGCCTACGAAGGCAGGCTGGACGCGCGCCCGCTGTCGCAGGTGGACCTGGTGGTCATCCACTGCACCGAATTGCCGGACCTGGCCACCGCGCGCGAGTACGGCGAACGCGTGCTGTACGCCGAACGTACCGACGGAAGCGGGGGCACCGGCAACAGCGGCCACTACTACGTCGACCGCAACGGCGCCTGCCACCGCTTCGTCGCGCCCGACCGCGTCGCCCACCACGTGCGCGGCTACAACCCGCGCTCGATCGGCATCGAACTTGTCAACGCCGGCCGCTGGCCGCACTGGCTCGATTCGCGCCACCAGGCGATGGAAGAGGCCTATCCCGACGCACAGATCGAAGCGCTGGTCGTGCTGCTCAACGCACTCCGGACGGAGCTGCCTTCGCTGCGCCACATCGCCGGACACGAGGACCTGGACACCGCGATGGTGCCGGCCAGCGACGATCCGAAGATCCTGGTGCCACGCAAGCGCGACCCGGGACCGATGTTCCCGTGGCAACGGGTGCTGGCCGAAGTCCCACTGCAGCCCGTAGGTCGGGGCCACGCCCCCGACGACTCTTGACCTGCGTTCCCGGCAACCGGGGTTCGGCGAGAAGAGCGAAGATCAAGAGTCGTCGGGGGCGTAGCCCCGACCTGCGGCGCATCGGGGCGCGCCGTGTGGGCCTCGCCCGTATAATCCCGGCGACTTTTCGCATCCGCTTCCCATGTCCCCTCCCCTGCAACCCGTGGTCTCCGAACTGATCGAACTGCTCTCGCTGGAGCGGCTCGAGGACAACCTGTTCCGCGGCCAGAGCCGCGACATCGGCACCAAGTACGTGTTCGGCGGCCAGGTGCTGGGGCAGGCGCTGTCGGCGGCGCAGGCGACGCTGACGCAGGCGCGCGACGCGCACTCGCTGCACGCCTACTTCCTACGCGCCGGCGACATCGACCATCCGATCGTCTACGAGGTCGACCGCACCCGCGACGGCGGCACGTTCTCGGTGCGCCGGGTGACGGCGATCCAGCACGGCAAGGTGATCTTCTTCTGCGCGGCGTCGTTCCAGGAGCACGAGGACGGCGCCGAACACCAGTTGTCGATGCCGGAGGTACCCAAGCCCGGGGACATCAACCCGGCGCCTGCGATCCCGCCGGAAGTGCTGGCGACGCTGCCGACCAAGGTGCAGCGCTGGCTCGACCGCATGGGCCCGTTCGAGTTCCGCCACATCTATCCGCGCGACGAGCTCGATCCACCCAAGCGGCCGCCGTTCCAGCAGGTCTGGTTCCGCCTGGCCGAGAAGGTCGGCGACGCGCCGGAGCTGCATCGCGCCCTGCTCGCCTACGCATCGGACTTCCACCTGCTGGGCACTGCGACCTTCCCGCACGGCATCAGCTACTACCAGCCGAACGTGCAGATGGCCTCGCTCGACCATGCGCTGTGGTTCCACCGCCCATTCCGCGCCGACGACTGGCTGCTGTATTCGATCGACAGTCCCAGCGCGCAGGGTTCGCGCGGGCTGGCGCGCGGGCTGATCTACGACCGCGACGGCCACCTGGTCGCGAGCACGGCGCAGGAAGGGCTGATCCGCGTCACCGCCGGCGAGTCGTCCTCGCACGTGCCGGCGAAACAGTGAGCGTGCGATGAGGAAGGTCTTCACCAGTGCCCGGCTCGAGAACGTCGAACGCGTCGCCAGGCTGCTCGAGGATGACGGCATCGAGGTGCGCATCACCAACGGCCGCTCGTACAAGGGCAGCATCCGCGGCAACTTTTCCTATCGCGGCGAAGGCAACAAGATGCCGGAGGTATGGGTCATCAGGTCCGCGGACCAGCCGCGCGCGCGCGCGATGCTGCGCGAGGCCGGGCTGATGGACTCCACGCGCAATGCGCCGGACAGCTTCCTGTCGATGGGCCTGCGCGGCACGTCGGCGCAGGCCGGGCAACGCGACGACATGCAGCGGCGCGCGCAGCGCATGAAGTTCGGCCTGCTGGCAGTGATCGTGGTCGTGGTCGCGCTGGGCTACCTCACCACGCGCCAGCCTGCACCACCGCCGGGCGCCACGACTGCGCCGGCCGCCGCAACACCTGCATCCACCACGGCGCCGGTCCCCGACGACCTGGTCGGGCCGGGCAACACCCCCACGCCCGACTCGCTGGCCGTCGCGCTGCTGCGCGGCGAACTGCCGAGGCGCACCGACGACGTCGCCTGCATCGCGGTCGACGGCGCAGACGCCTCGCCGGCGCTGCTTGCCGCGCTGCCGCCCTCGCCCGGCGAGGTGGTCCCGGTCTCGCAGTGCCCGGCCGCGGCCGAAGGCAAGCGCGCCGCGCAGGTGATCGCAGTGGGCAAGTACGAAGCCAACGACGCCGGCACCGGCACGATCTTCCTGCAGCGCCGCGACGTTGGCGGCCGCGCGGTACCGCAGTGGTACAACGTGCGCCGCGACGGAGAGGGATGGCGGATCGTGCAGCCGCTGTAGGGGCGGCTCCCCCGCTGGCCGGTCACATCCGGCCCGCCGCCACGTCCTGATGGTCGACTGCCAACGGAAAGCGCCAT
Organism: Luteimonas soli; assembly: GCF_042648865.1. Lineage (NCBI taxonomy): Bacteria > Pseudomonadati > Pseudomonadota > Gammaproteobacteria > Lysobacterales > Lysobacteraceae > Luteimonas > Luteimonas soli. The sequence goes on from NZ_JBHRYA010000003.1 coordinate 880,388, forward strand.
GAACGCCGAAGCCATCGACCTGCTGATCCGCACCGAGCTGCCAGCCGCCGCGCGCGGCGACCGCGACGCCTACGGCCGCATCGTCGGCGCCTGCCAGAACGCCGTCACCGCGGTGGCGCTGGCGATCACCCGCGACGTGCCGGCCAGCGAAGACATCGCCCAGGACGCCTTCCTCGCCGCCTGGCAGAACCTCAAGCGCCTGCAGAATCCTTCCAGCTTCCTGCCCTGGCTGCGCCAGATCACCCGCAACCTCGCCCGCGACCACCTGCGTGCCAATCGCCACCGGCCGCTCGATGGCGAAGGCGCCGAGATCGCGATCTCGCTCGCCGCCGACCCCTCGCCGACGCCCGCGCAACAGCTGGTCCAGGACGAACGCGAACAGGCCGCCGCCGAACTGATCGCCGCCCTGCCCGAGGACAGCCGCGAAGTGCTGCTGCTGTATTACCGCGAGGGACAGAGCTCGCAGCAGGTGGCCACGCTGCTCGGGCTGTCGGATGCGGCCGTGCGCAAGCGCCTGTCGCGCGCACGCCAAGGGCTGCGCGACGACCTGCTTCGGCGCTTCGGCGAATTCGCGCGCAGCAGCGCGCCGACGGCGGCGTTCACCACCATCATCTCCGCTGCGCTGGCCGCCGCCAGCCCGCCCGCGGCGGCCAAGGGCATCTTCGCCGTCGCGGCCGCGGGCGGCGCCAACACGCTGGGCAAGGTCGCGCTCGGCGCGGCCGGCAGCATCGGCCTGGCGTTGGTCGCCGCCTTCGCGGGCATGTGGCTCGGCCTGCGCAAGCAGCTCAAAGGCGCAATCGACGACGAGGAGCGCGCGGCGCTCATCCGCAGCTCGGTAATCAACGCGCTGGCGTCGATCGCCTTCGTCGCCTGCATGCTGCTGGTCGCCGTCGCCGCGCGTGGCACGGTGATGCTGGTGGCGACGATCGCGGCCTGGCTCGGCTTCATGGCGGTGATCTTCTACCAGACCCTCGTGGTCCAGCCGCGCGCGATGCGTCGGCGCCATACGCTGGAAGCCCAGCGCGACCCGGTCGCCGCCGCGCGACGGCGCCGGCGCGAACGCATCCACTGCTGGATCGGCGGCATCGTCGGTTTCGTGTCCGGTTGCGCCGGCGTGGTCCTCGGCCTGAACGCAGCAGGCGTGTTGTAGGAGCGGCGGAAGCCGCGACATCCCGTTCGGCACGCATCGGCGGGCGTCGGGGGCGTAGCCCCGACCTACGGCGTTCCCTGGCCTCAGCCGGCGCACGAAAAAGCCCGCGCCTTGCGGCGCGGGCCTCCCCCGCAGCGCTTCCTGCGCTTAGTTTGCCGGCGCTTGGGCGCCCTGTCGCTTGCCGGCATGCATTACCTTGCGGTCATGCTTCGGTGCGCAGACTTCGCGCATGTTCGAGTACTCGACGCGGCTGAGCTTGCCGTCGTGGTTGATGTCGGCCTTGTCGAAACATTCGCTGCGGCGCTGCTCCATGCGCTCCTTGAAGTCGGCGCGGTCGACGTAGCCGTCGTTGTTGAAGTCCATCTTCGCGAAACGCTCGGCGAACTTCGGTTCGGCGGCGGCCTCGGCCTTGCTGATGCGACCGTCCTTGTCGGCGTCGAGCTTCATCATGCCGTGGCCGCGGTGGTGCCAGCGATGGCGATGCCGCAGTTCTTCGCCCGCCAGCCGACCGTCCTTGTCCTTGTCGGCGCGGTCGAAACGCTCGGCCAGGCGCGGCGAGGCGGCCGCTTCGGCACGGTCGATCGCGCCGTCGTTGTTGGTGTCCAGCTTCATGTGGCGCGCCGGCTTGTCGGACGTGGCGGCGGGCTGCTGGGCAACCGCCGTGCCGGCCGATACCAGCGCCAGGGCCACGGTGGCGAACAGGATCTTGTGGTTCATCGATGTCTCCATTCCGGCAGCGACAGTGCCGCCATCACGACGGTCAACGCCCGGCCGCGCGCGGGGATGACAAACCGGCACGCGCATTCAGCGCGTGGACAGTCGCAGGTCCTGCGCGCGCGGGCGCTATGCTTGCGGCATGTCGCACCGGCTCGCCCGCATCGTGTCCGTCTTCGGCCATCCGCTGGTCTGCCTGCCGGTGGCCGCGCTGCTGCTGGCCGCGCATCAGGACGCAGGCCCAGCAAGGCTGTCGGCGCTGATGCTGGGGTCCGGCGCGATCGCCCTGGGCGTGATGGGCTACTCGCGCTGGCAGGTGCGGCGCGAGCGCTGGCGGCACGTCGACGCCAGCGGGCACGGCGAGCGCCGCTCGCTGAACCGCTTCCTGCTGGCGGTGTTCGCGGTCGCGACGCTGGCGGCCTGGGCGGGGGCAGCGCAGCGCGAGTTCGCGCTCGGGCTGGCGCTGTCGGCACTGTTGATCGCCGTGGCGATGCTGTCCGCGCGCTGGTGCAAGCTGTCGCTGCACGTCGCGTTCGCGATGTACGCCGCGGTGCTGCTGGTGCAGCTGTCATGGCTGGCTTGCGCGGCGGGCATCGCGTTCACCGCCGCGGTGGCCTGGTCGCGGCTGGCGCTGGACCGCCACGCGCCGCGCGACCTCGTCGCCGGCGCGATCGCCGGGCTGCTGGCCGGCCTCGCGTTCTGGCGGCTGTCGCCGGCCGTGGCGGGCTGAGGCGTGGGCAGCACTCCGCGCCGCGACGACGACGGCCTGCGCGTGTTCGACACCGGCGCGCATCCCTGCGGCTATTTCCCCGAGCGCACCGCGCGCGACCTGGTCCTCGATCCGCGCGACCCGCGCCTGCCGCGCTTCTATCCGCAAGCGCTGGACTGGGGATTCCGCCGCTCCGGCGACCTCGTCTACCGCCCCCACTGCGGCGACTGCCGCGCCTGCGTCGCGGTGCGCGTTCCCGTGCCTGACTTCATCCCCGATCGCAGCCAGCGCCGCTGCCTGCGCCGCAACGCAGACGTCACCGTGCGCGTCGTGGCGACGCAGCGCACCGACGAGCAGCTCGCCCTGTACCAGCGCTACCTGAAGGCGCGCCACCGCGGCGGCGGCATGGACGACCACGGCGCCAGCGAGTTCGAGCAGTTCCTGGTCGGCGCCTGGTCGGAAGGGCGCTTCCTCGAGTTCCGCGTCGATGGCCGCCTGCTCGGCGTGGCGGTGACCGACCGCGTCGAACGCGCGCTTTCGGCCGTGTACACCTTCTACGACCCGGGCGAATCCGCGCGCGGCCTGGGCACCTTCGCGATCCTGCGGCAGATCGCGTGGGCGCGCGACGAGGGCCTGGACCACCTGTACCTGGGCTACTGGATCGAGGGCCACCGCAAGATGGATTACAAGCGTCGCTTCCGGCCGCTGGAAGCATTCACCGGCCGCGGATGGCGGCGACTGGAGCCCGGGGAAGATGCATGAAACGACTGATTCCACTGTGCCTGTTGTTGCTGGCCTGCGCCGGCTGCGTGCGCATGCACGTGTACGGTGATCCGGAGGCTTACGCGGCTGGCGCGGACGACACGCTGCGCATCGCCACGTACAACGTCTCGCTTTACGACGATGCCGCCGGCGGCCTGGTGCGGCGGCTGGAATCCGGCGACGACCGCGCGCGCCGGATCGCCACGGTGCTGCAGCGCGTGCGCCCGGACATCGTGCTGATCAACGAGTTCGATTACGACGCCGCGCACCGCGCGGCCGACCTGTTCCAGCACGGCTACCTCGAACGCGCGCAGCCCGGCGGCGGCGACCCGCTGCGCTACCCGCACCGCTATCTCGCCCCGGTCAACACCGGCGTGCCCAGTGGCCTGGACCTGGACGGCAATGGCGCGGTCGGTGGCGAAGGCCGCGACCGCGGCAACGACGCTTGGGGCTACGGCCTGCACCCGGGCCAGTACGGGATGCTGGTGCTGTCGCGATACCCGATCGATGCCGCGAACGCGCGCACGTTCCAGCTGCTGAAGTGGAGCGCGATGCCCGGCGCCGCGCGCCCGATCAATCCGGGCACCGGCGCGCCCTACTACCCGGACGCGACCTGGGCGCAGCTGCGGCTGTCGTCGAAGTCGCACTGGGACGTACCGATCCAGACGCCGGCCGGCATCGTGCACCTGCTCGCCTCGCACCCGACGCCGCCTGTGTTCGACGGCCCGGAAGACCGCAACGGCGCGCGCAACGCCGACGAGATCCGGCTGTGGCGCGAGTACATTTCGCCCGGCGAAAAGCCGTGGCTGTGCGACGACGCCGGCCGCTGCAGCGGGCTCGGCCCCGACGCGCGCTTCGTCATCGCCGGCGACCTCAACAACGACCCAACCGACGGCGACGGCCGCCACGAGGCGATCGTCGAACTGCTTGAGCATCCGCGCGTGCTGCGCCACGCGACGCCGCGCAGCGAGGGTGCTGTGGAAGCTGGCGCGACCTACGCCGCTGCCGGCATCAAGCACCGTGGCGCTGCGGCGCACGCGACCGGGGACTTCGGCGACAGGGTCGGCACGCTGCGGCTGGATTACGTGCTGCCGTCGACCGGGATGCGCCTCGTGGACAGCGGCGTGTACTGGCCGGCGTCGTCCGATCCGGCGAGCGCGCCCGTCACCGCAAGCGACCATCGGCTGGTGTGGGTGGAGGTGGTGGTCGAGCGCTGATCCACCGGTGGCGCCGGGGCGTAGCCCCAACCTGCGCATGCGCCGGGCTCTCGCAGGAGCGGCGGAAGCCGCGAGCTCTTCGGAAAGCTGCCACGAAGCGCAAAGCACGCACCGGATGACAGGAAGGGGGGATTCTCGTACCGATCCTCGACAGATCGCGGCTTCCGCCGCTCCTACGAGTACTTCGGGGTCAGGACTTTCCTGCGGGAGTTTCCGGGGCGGGAGGCTCCGGTGCCGCGGCGGCTTCGGGAGCCGGCGTTGCCGGCGCAGCCGACGGCTCCGCGGCAGCGGCGGCCACCACCGGTTCCGGCTTGGCCGCGACGTGCGGGCCGAAACCGAAAGTCTCGTCGCTGTGCGTCGAAACGATCATGCGGACCATGCTGGTCGGCACCATCAGCTCCAGCGCAACATCGCGATCCTGGGAGTCGTGGCCGTGCAGGGTCATCTCCACCAGCGCGCCGCCGGTGTCGATCTCGTTGCACACCACGTGCGCGCCGGCCGGACTGTCCTGCAGGTAGGGCTTGATCGCCTCGCCCAGCGCCTCGAGCGCCTGCGGGAAGAAGAAGACGGCGTAACCGTTGGAATCATTCATGGACCGGGGCTTCCTCGTCGTGCCGTGGCCGGCGCTGCCTGCTGGCGGCGATGTGGATGGTGACCGGCGCATTCTAGCGGCCACCGCGCAATGCGATGGCGTCGCTTCGCGTTGCCGCCGGCCCATGCGATGCTGGCGCCATGTCGCTCCACCGCCCGGCCCGTCGCCTGCCCGCGCTGCTCGCCGCCACGCTGTTGCTCGCTGCGTGCGCGGCGCAGGCGCCGTTCGCGCAGCTGTCGGGGATGCTGCTCGACGCACGGCTCGACGAGATCAGCGGCCTGGCCGCGTCGCAAACGCACGAAGGCGTGCTGTGGATGCTCGACGACGGCGGCAACGATCCGCAGCTGTTCGCGATCAGCACCCGCGGCGGGCTGCAGGCGACGTTCCAGGTCGCTGGCATGGCCAAGACCGATTGGGAGGACATCGCCGCGTTCGAACTCGACGGCCGCCGCTATCTGCTGGTCGCCGACACCGGCGACAACGGCGGCCTGCGGCGCAGCCTGCAGCTGCACGTGATCGAGGAACCGGCATCGCTCGACGAGGTGGCGCAGCACGCACCGCTGGAGCCGGCCTGGTCGATCGCCTTCCGCTGGCCCGACGGCGCGCGCGACTGTGAAGCCGTGGCGGTCGACGCGCGGCGCGGGCAGGTACTGCTCATCTCGAAGAAGCGCACGCCGCCGGAGCTGTTCGCCCTGCCCCTGCGGCCGCGCGACGACGGCCTGCAGGTCGCGCGCAAGCTCGGCACGCTGGCCGGGGTGCCGGTGCCCGACGCCGAGGCGCTGCAGGCCAACGAGCGCATGGCACGGATCCGCCACCAGGTCACCGCTGCCGACGTCTCCCCTGACGGCCACCGGCTGGCGGTGATGACCTACAACGAAGTGCTGCTGTACCGGCGCCGCGGCGGCGAATCCTGGGCCGACGCGGTGGCGCGCAAGCCCGTCGTCCACGACCTGCCCTGGCTGCCCCAGGCCGAGGCGCTGGGCTGGGACGCCACCGGCCGCGGCCTCTACGCCACCGGCGAATTCGCGCCGGCGCCGTTGCTCTACCTCAACCCGGGGTCCTGAGCACCCGACCCGCGGCTCGCCGACCCTGATCTTGCGGAAGCGCTTCAGCCGCGAGCTCCTGCCCTGGCCCCTCCCCCTGCGAAGGCAGGGGGAGGCTGGAGGGGGTTGCGTCGGATCCGGTGCAACTGTCCGCAAGCCACGCGCGAGCCCACGCAACCCCTCCCCAACCCTCCCCTGCCTTCGCAGGGGAGGGAGTAAAAGCTCACGGCTGAAGCCGCTCCCACAAGGGTATGACGGACTTGCAAATATGATATCAATTTGATATCAATTACTCGCCCAATGGGGGACACAAGAGGCCCGTCATGAAAGAGAACCCGATTCGCTCCCTTCCCGGCATTCCCGTGCTGCTCGGCGCCTTGGTGGCCGCCGCCGCCGCGGCCTGGCTGTTCTTCAGCGGCGTCGGCGCGTTCGGCGCGACCGGCTCGCCGCTGGAGCGGGTCATCGCCAGCGCGGTGCTGGCGGCCCTGGCCGTGTTCGGCCTGGTCGGCCTGTACAAGGTCGAGCCCAACCAGTCCGCGGTGCTGAGCCTGTTCGGCAAGTACGTGGGCACGGTCAAGGACAACGGCCTGCGCTGGAACAACCCCTTCTTCGCCAAGCGCAAGGTGTCGATGCGGGTGCGCAACTTCGAAAGCGGCCGGCTCAAGGTCAACGAGCTCGACGGCAGCCCGATCGAGATCGCGGCGGTGATCGTGTGGCAGGTCGTGGATTCGGCCGAGGCGGTCTACAACGTCGACGACTACGAGAGCTTCGTCCACATCCAGTCCGAGTCCGCGCTGCGCGCGATGGCCACCAGCTACCCGTACGACCAGCACGAGGAAGGCCAGCTCGCGCTGCGCAGCCACGCCACCGAGATCAGCGAGCACCTGCGCGAGGAACTGGCCGAGCGCCTGTCCGACGCCGGCGTACGCGTGATCGACGCACGCATCAGCCACCTGGCGTACGCGCCGGAAATCGCCCAGGCGATGCTGCAGCGGCAGCAGGCCAACGCGATCATCGCCGCGCGCACGCGCATTGTCGCCGGCGCGGTGGGCATGGTCGAAATGGCGCTCGACGAACTGCAGAAGAACGGCGTGGTCGAGCTCGACGAGGAGCGCAAGGCCAACATGGTCAGCAACCTGCTGGTGGTGCTGTGCAGCGACCGCGCCACCCAGCCGGTCGTCAATGCCGGCTCGCTGTACTGAGGACGCGGCCATGGGCGACGTCAACCTTGCCGCCATCGTGTTCGCGCTGTCGAGCCTGCCGGCGTTCGCGATCGCATGGATGCTGCGGCGCGAGCCGAAAGGCGCGCCACGCAGCACCGACAAGGCGCGGCTCGACCGCAGGATTGCGTGGCTGATGGAGACGGCCGGCGTGATCGGCCTGGCCGCCGCCGCGGGCCTGTGGTGGGCGGGCGACGACCGTGGCCGCGCCGCCATGGTCGTGGTGGCGATGGCAGTGCTCGTCAACGCGATGGTCATCGCGGTGCTGTTCTCGATCTTCGCCGCCCGACGCAAGGCGCGGAACCGCCCGTGAGCGCGAAGAAGGCCTACCCGCTGCGCATCAACGCCGACGTACTCGCCGCCGCGCAGCGCTGGGCGGACGACGAACTGCGCAGCCTCAACGCCCAGATCGAGTACGTGCTGCGCGAATCCCTGCGCAAGGCCGGCCGCCTGCCGAAGAATGACGCCCCCGCAACAGGAAAGAAGGAAAACCAAACATGAGCAAACGCTGGCAGTACAAGGTAGTGGAACTGCCGTACCAGATGTTCGGCGGCAAGCTCAACGACCGCGCGCAGGCGGAACTCGACAAGCTCGGCGCGCAGGGCTGGGAGCTGGTCTCCACCGTGCAGTCGCACTATGCGGATGCCCTGCGCCTGTTCCTCAAGAAGGAGAACTGAGATGCGACACCTGCAATCGTTGCTGTTGATGCTGCTGCTGTGCCTGCCGGCGGCGATGCCGGCGATGGCGGTCGAAGGCGACGCCGACGCCGTGGCGATCGCCACCCGCCTGCTCGACCACATGCAGGCTGGCGAGTACGAAGCTGCCACGACCGACTTCTCGCCGCAGATGAAGGACGCCCTGGGCGTCGACAAGCTCGCCGCGGTGCAGGCTCAGCTCGCCGCCGCCGGGGCGGAGACCGGCCGCGACGAGCCAGTGGTCTCCAGGCAGTCCGGCATGACGGTCGTGGTCGTCCGCATCCATCGCGAACACGCCGACATCGATGCCACCATCGCCATCGACGCCGAAGGCAAGGTTGCGGGCCTGCACTACGCGCCCGCCGCGGAACCTGCCGCCGCCGCGCCGGCGGTGGACGCCGATGCCGCCTACGTCGAAAGCGACTTCACCGTCGGCAGCGGCGAACACGCCCTGCCCGGCACGCTGGCGATGCCGAAGGACACCGGCGCCGGCGTGCCCGCGGTCGTGCTCGTGCACGGCTCGGGCCCGCAGGACCGCGACGAGAGCATCGGCCCGAACAAGCCCTTCATGGACATCGCGCGCGGCCTCGCCGCGCAGGGCATCGCGGCGCTGCGCTACGACAAGCGCAGCAAGGCACGCCCGCAGGACTACGCCGACGGCAGCGTCACCATCGACAGTGAAACCACCAATGACGCCGTGTTCGCGGTCGCCGCGCTGCGAGAGGCGCCGGGCATCGACCCGTCGCGTGTCTACGTGCTCGGCCACAGCCAGGGCGCGATGATGGCGCCGCGGATCGCAGCCCGGTCCGGCCATGTCGCCGGCCTGGTATTGCTGGCCGCGCCCGCACGGCCGCTGCTGGACATCCTGGTCGAACAGAACATCCGCCTGGCCGTACTCGACGACGCGCACACCAGCGACGAGGAAGCCGCCGCGATCGCGAAGCTCAAGGGCCAGGTGGCGGCCATCCGCGCCGGCGGCGACATCGCCGACGCCGACACCCCGCTGCACCAGCCCCTCGCCTACTGGCGCAGCACCGAGACGGTTGACCCGGTAGCCGAGGCCAAGGCAGTCGGACTGCCGATGCTGGTGCTGCAGGGCGCACAGGACATCCAGGTGGTGGACGCCGACTGGCAGCGCTGGAAGGCCGGTTTCCACGACGACCCGCAGGTCGAATTCAAGCTGTACCCGACGCTCAACCACCTCGGCATGGCGGTCGAAGGCGAGCCGGGCCCGTCGCAGTACGAGCAGCCCGGCCACGTCGACCCGACGCTGATCGCGGACGTGGCCGAATGGATCCACGCGCAGGACGCACGCTGAGCGCCAGCCAACGCGGAGACTCGCCATGCTGCACATCGCCGGACTGATCGAACGTCGTTTTCCCGACCTGCCGATGAATCCGGCCAAGGTCCTGCTCGCGGCGTCCGCGCTGCTTGCCGCGGCGGGCATCACACTCGCTGCCCTGCGCTGAGGCCGCCATGCAATCCCAGCCCCCCTGGCAGTTGGAACCGGTTTCCGCCACCGCGCGGCTATGGCTGCTTGCGCTGGCCGTGCTCCTGCCGATGGGTATCGTCGCCGGCTCCCTCGTCTTCACAATCAACGACCCGGCGCCCAAGCGACTCATCGGCGACAGCGAATGGCTGACGATCCTGATCATCGTCGGCGGCACCCTGCTCCTCTGTCTGGCCATCCATTGGGTCATCAGCCGCGCCATGCGCCGGCATGACATCACGCTCGACGACGACGGACTGGCAGTCAGGACCACGTTCTACAGCCGCAAGCTGGGCTGGAGCGAACTGCAGCTGCCACAGGCGCGCGTGGTCGACCTCGACGAGCACACGGAGCTCAAGCCAATGCTCAAGACCAACGGCACCAGCCTTCCGGGCCTGCGCAGCGGCTGGTTCAGGCTGCGCAACCGCCACAAGGCGCTGGTGGCGATGGGTAGCGGCCCGCGCGTGCTTTACCTGCCGACCACGCAGGGCTACGACCTGCTGCTGCAAGCGCGCCAGCCACAGGCGCTGCTGGAGCGGCTTCGGGAACTGGCACCGCCCGCCACGCGCCGCTAACCTGCGCGCATGCGCGGTCAGGCCCAGCTGCTGGTCAACACGCCGGAGATCGAACTCTGGCCCGGCGGCCTGCTGCGCGCGCGCAGCAACCGCGACGCCCGCGCGCTCGCCCGTGCCCGCCACGTGCTGCGACGCAAGCGCGACGGTCGCTACCTGGCCGCCGACCTGCCCGAAGGCCTGCTGCCGCTGGTCCCGCACCTGCCGCGCGAGCCCGGCATCGACGACGCACTGCGCGCACTCGAGTTCGCCCCGGCGCATGCACGCCCTGGCATCGACGTCATCCCCACCCTGCCCCTGCACCGGCTGGAAACACGCCTGGACCGGCTCGGCATCGACCCGGCCGGCTACGCTGAACGCACCGGCCTGGCGCTCGTCGCCGAACCGGCATGGCTGGCCTTCGCCGGGCCCGACCGATTCGGTCGCCCGCTGTGGCTGCACGTCGACGCCATGCGCGCCTGGCGCAACCTGCGCGACGCCGCGCTGCGCGACGGCCTCGTGCTCGAATCCATTTCCGGCTACCGCAGCCATGACTACCAACTCGGTATCTTCGAGCGCAAGCGCGCGCGCGGCCAGGACGTGGACGACATCCTCACTGTCAACGCCGCGCCCGGCTACTCCGAACACCATTCGGGCCTCGCGCTCGACATCGGCACGCCGGGCGAACCGTCCGCGGAAGAGTCGTTCGAAGGCACGCCCGCGTTCGACTGGCTTTGCCGCCACGCCGGCAAACACGGGTTCACCATGAGCTACCCGCGCGACAATCCGCACGGCATCGTCTACGAGCCGTGGCACTGGCGCTTCTCGCGCTGACCCGCCTGCCGATGGCTATCTGTCGAGCGGGCTGAGCACCGCACCGGCACCGCGGCCCAGCACATGGGTGTAGATCTGCGTCGTCGCCAGGTCCTTGTGGCCAAGCAGTTCCTGCACGGTGCGGATGTCGTGGCCGGCTTCGAGCAGGTGCGTGGCGAACGAATGGCGCAGCGTGTGGCAAGTGGCCGGCTTGTCGATCGCAGCAAGCTTCCTTGCCGCACGCACGGCGCGCTGCAGCACGCTGTCATCGACATGATGCCGCCGCGTTTTCCCCGAACGCGGATCGACCGAAAGCAGCGGCGAGAAGAACACGTACTGCCAGCCCGTCTCGCGCGCCGCATTTGGATACTTGCGCGCCAGCGCATGCGGCAACCAGACTTCACCAAGGCCTTCCGCCAGGTCCGCCGCATGCTGCATGCAGGTGCGTTCGATGGCTGCCTGCAATGGTTCGCGCAAACGCAGCGGCAAGGGCACCCGCCTGTCCTTGCTGCCTTTCCCGTTGCGCACCACGATCTCGCCGCGCTCGAAGTCGACATCCTTCACCCGCAGGCGGATGCACTCCGTCAATCGCATCCCGGTGCCGTACAGCAGCGCCGCCATCAACCAGGCCGGCCCCTCCATCGCCGCCAGCAACCGCGCCACCTCCTCACGCGAGAGCACCGCCGGAATCCGCCGGGGTCGCTTCGCACGCACCACCGACTCCATCCACGGAAGCTCCACTTTCAGGACTTCGCGGTAGAGGAACAGCAGAGCAGCCAACGCCTGGTTCTGCGTCCCGGCCGCCACGTTCCTCTTCGTAGCCAGCACGGTCAGGAACGCCTCGACCTCCCGTTCTCCCATTCCCCGCGGATGGCGCTTGCCATTGGCCAGGATAAAGCGCCGGATCCAGCCCACGTACGCCTGCTCCGTACGCAGGCTGTAATGCTTCACCCGCAACCGCTGCCGCACCTGGTCAAGCAGCTTCGGCGGCGCCATCTTCCCCGTTACACCCTCCCGATCATCCCTGTAACGCATCGCCTTCTCCGTGGCCTGATAACCACCCAAGATTGCGCGATCCAGCGATGCGGCTCCATCATCCAAACCATTGGTTTGATGTAGGATTTTTCCGATTGGCAACGCTCTCATCCAAGGGCATACTCGGTGCAACGCCTCTTTCGAGGGGTCGAATAGTTGTTAGGCGGCAGTTGAGATTGGAGGCACGGTGACAGAAGATCGCCCGAGCGGCTTCGGATTCTG
>NZ_JBHRYA010000004.1:0-1619 GCF_042648865.1 Luteimonas soli
CATGGCAGAACAGCTTGCAATGTTGTTGGCTCCGCTACGCACGTCGGCTTAACTCAAGCGTTAGACCGCGCATGAAGCTACTCGTTGTCTTGGTACTACTTCTTCAAGCTTCGGCCAGCTATTCGCAGCCGGCCGAGCATTGCCCAGTGTTGCCCGCCGACTCTGGGATGACCTGGTCTTATAAACAAGGCCCAGACTTTGGCGTCTGCTATGCAGTTGATTCCTCCACTGGGAAAGACGCATTCGGCATCTATCTCGGTTACGCGCCAAAATTTGATCCGAGTCAGGGAAACGCGATTGGTGCCGGCAATGTGGGCGGTCGTAAAGTCAAGTGGTACGAGCGTTCTTCCTTCTACATACACAGTGATCCCGCGGAGTTCTCGCAAGAGACCGTGATTGAGCTTGATCGCAACGGGAGCTTCGCCCATATCTGGGTCGTGGCGACTTCTCCTCAGCAATTGACGCAGCGGCTTGCTGTTCTAAACAGGCTGCAGTTCCGGTGATCGGGGCGCGGTCTAACAATTCGTTCAACCCGAACCCGCTTCGTTCCACCAACAACATGGCCGGTAGAGCTTGCCATGTTGTTGGCTCCACTACGCAGGTCGGGTTAACTCAAGCGTTAGGCCCCACCCGTGACCACCGTCGTCATCCTTGTTCTTGCCCTCGTTGGACTAGCGCTGCTCTTGCCGCGCGCCAGCCCTGGATGGGCATTACTGGCCGACCGCCCTCACGGTCTGACAGACTGGAGCGCTTTGTACGAGCAGGCCCAAGCTTCGGTAGTCGCCGCTGCGCTCGAAGAAATTCGCCTTTCGTTCTTCCTGCGGCCCGATGATCTTCAGCGCCTGAAGCCTGAAGACTCGCTCCTGGCTATCTACCGTGCAGCCTACCCGGAGCTCGGCGGGGTCGACTCTCAGGAGTTTGAGTCGCTCTATGCCACGTTGCGCTCCCGATTCAACGTGCCGGCAGACGAGTTACAGGCACTGTCGGACCCAACGGTCGGTGATGTTCTCGGCCTGGCGGTCCGCTACAGTGGGGCCTAACAATTCGTTCAAGGGGATGCCGCTTCGCGGCACCCCTTAACTCAGGCGTTAGGCCGCACAGGAGAGTTCATGGCGACTCGTGAAGAACTGCTGGAGCATCTTTGGCGGCATGTGATTAATGTCAACTTAGATCAGGCTTCTTTGCAGGACGAGATAGCTCGCTCAAAACGCAAGCCGGATGCCCCGTTCGCGGATACTGGCCCTGCATTAGAGAGGTTGCTTGCGGCTGGTGTCAGCCCGAGCGACATTTGCCTTATCCGCCGCGAGTCAGCTTATGCGGCAGCATTCGCCACGTTATACGCTCTCGGTGATCCCGGCGTAGACGACGACAATGTCTTCATGCTCTTCGAGGAGCTACTTACGGCAGATCCGAGTGGCATGGAAGGTCGGCCAGGTTCTGCTGGTGCGGCCTAACAGTTCGTTCAACCCGAACCCGCTTCGCTCCACCAACAACATGGCAGGTAGAGCTTGCCATGTTGTTGGCTCCACTACGCAGGTCGGGTTAACTCAAGGTGTTAGGCCCCTTGGAAAGTCAGCCGATGGACATTGCAATTCTTGCAGCCGCAGTCATCGGGTACC
>NZ_JBHRYA010000005.1:0-3215 GCF_042648865.1 Luteimonas soli
ATGGCAGATAAAGCTTGCCATGTGGTTGGCTCCACTACGCAGGTCGGGTTAACTCAAGCGTTAGGACTCACAGGGGAGAGTGTCGTGGCTGAAGATTTTGACGTGGAGCAGTTCGTCTACATCAAGATTCCGGACGCAATCCAGCCGCTGGACAGGGGCGCGATCTTTGAGGATCCGATTGATGCGGCTTTAAGGCCAGGAGAGCTTGGCCATGTCAGTGGCGGCGGCTCGTTGCTTGGCGATACGCGTCCGGATGGCAGCCGCCCAATTGAGTTCTGTGGGATCGATGTGGACACTACCAATCGGGACGCTGTGCTGGAGATCCTGCGTAAGCTGCTGCCGGACCTTGGCATTCCGCAGGCCACAGAGCTCCATTACACAGCCGGTGGTGCAAAGCTCCAAGACCGCTTTCTTGGCGCGGACTGGGCAGTTGCCGAGCCGCGTGATTTCTTGCATCCGGGGTTTGACATCTAGTGGGCGTGAGCCCTAACAATTCATTCAAGCCGACGCCGCTTCGCGGCGCGGCTTAATTCAGGCGTTAGGCCTCATGGACAGAGATGCGATTGCCGTGATTGAAATCGATGGAGCCGGCCGGCTCCATGTCGTTCCATCGTCCCGCAAATTTCCTTTCGTCTATCGCGAGGCCATGGAGGTTCAGTGGGACACTTCGCGCTGCTCACTGCACTCTCCGGCACCGCGTGATTGGTCCTACGCTCGCTGGTTCCAGCAAGTTCTTGCAGCTGCACGCGAGCAGGGCTGTGAGCTGTATCCTGCTGAAAGCACTCGGTGGCTCAACGTCGGGTCGGGCACAAAAGCAGAGCTCTTGCAGGTCGTCGCCAAAGAGGCCTAACAATTCGTTCAAGCCGAACTTGCTTCGCTACACCAACAACGTGGCAGGTAAAGCTTGCCACGTTGTCGGCTACGCTACGCAAGTCGGCTTAACTCAGGTGTTAGGCGGCACATGAACGCACTCGGCTCTCTTGGGTTCATTGTGCTAGCTCCGCTAGCCATCGCGTCTTGCAGTTCTGCCCTAAAGATCGATGGCAGTTCCCGAGCTGCGTTCGAGCGTAGTCATGCCGCCGTCGTTGCATCGCTCTCTCCAGAGGACCGGATGCGGCTCACTTTGGCAGAGCTAGTAGTTCTTGCGTCCAAAGACTGCCTTATCGCCAAGCCTTATCCTGGCCAGCCGTTCGTTAACGACACTTTTGGCGGGCAGGCAGACCTGAGCTCTTGCCGCAAAGAGCTGCACGGCCTGACATTCAAGGACATCATGAGTCAGGCGTATCCTCGGGGAGAGCCGGCTGGCGGCGGTGCCCCAGGTGCCGCCTAACAATTCATTCAAGCCGAACCCGCTTCGCGGGTCGGCTTAATTCCAGCGTTAGGCTTGCATGGACAAGATCGCGAAATATTCAAGCTTGCTCAACCTGCTTGCATCCCTTGTGACTCCAGCAGTGGCTTGGATAGGTGGCGTGCTTGTGTTCGCCGTACGGTATGACGGCGCGCTGATCGCAACGCAGATCTTCTGGCACTCTGTGGTTTGCGCCTTCATCGCAGCTGGCTCAGCCGTTCTTTCACTTTTGCTATTTCCTGTGTCGCGGCACTTGGTCTCTAGGCTGCCTGTATCCAGTCCGCTATTTATTCTTATCGGCGCAGCCATCTCGGTTGCTCTAGTATCGTCTCTGCTGTCATTTCTCGGGCACACGTCACCTACTCAGTCTAGAGCTATTGCGGCCTCGGTGTTCATCGCTTCGGCTGCCTTGATGAATACTCTGTGCTTTGTATGGCTTGCGGGCGACAATCCTTCCTGGCAGCAAGCCTAACAATGCGTTCAAGCCGAAGCCGCTTCGTTCCACCAAGCACATGGCAGGTACAGCTTGCCACGTGCTTGGTTCCACTACGCAGCTCGGCTTAACTTAGGTGTTAGGCCGCACATGATGAAACGTGCAATCCATAAGAGCTCGTTAGCCGCGTTGATCTGCGTTCTTGCGGTAACTGCTACCGCCTTGTGGTTCGCATGGAACACATACGCTGGTGCTTCAAATGTTGAATGGGTGGGTGCGAGATACCCGCATGCAACAACATCATTTGGAGAGGTTGCTCTCGTCATTCTTGTTGTAGCGTCACCTTTTATAGTTTGGCTGACTCGCAAGGCATTCTTCGAGCACTTCAAACGGTAGGTCTTGCAGTGGCGCAGGTGCGGCCTAACAATGCGTTCAAGCCGAAGCCGCTTCGTTCCACCAAGCACATGGCAGGTAAAGCTTGCCATGTGCTTGGCTCCACTACGCGTCTCGGCTTAACTTAGGTGTTATGCGGCCAAAAAGCTCGCTTCTGCAAGTGATTGCTTGGGTGGTTCCTCGCCTCGGCAACGTCACCGGCTTTCCGGCAATGTTCCGTCGCAAGTCATCACGCTTCGCCAGCAAGTCCACCTCGGTGGCGGCTTGCTCGGGTGGCGCCCTACCTTTCCTGGCCGGCGCTTCAAGCAACTTCGGTAACGCCTGCGGATCGAGTCGCCGGGTGGCGCCCTGAGATCCGGGCTTCCGGACGCCAAGAGCAGGCTCGTTGTGGGCACGGCGGTTTGGTACAGTCGCCGCATAACAATTCGTTCAACCCGAACCCGCTCCGTTGCTTCGTTCAACCGTGTTGCAGCTGATCCATCACAAGCTCACGATTGCCGCGCCGCGGGTCGGGTTAACTCAAGTGTTAGGCATCTCACTCACTTTTCCGGGAATCCAAATGTTCAAGAATCTCATCCCGAAGATTTTCTACGACCGCCTGCAAGACGGACTCGAGTTCTTTGTGGACGGCTTGGGATTCGACATCCTCTACCAAGACGCAGAAATGGCGGTCATTGCACGTGACGGCGCCAAGGCTTATATCGTCCAGAGCCCTGAGTGCGCGGCAAATGATCGTCCAGAGCTTGGCATAGACACAGATGACGTCGACGAAGTATTTAAGGAGATGTCCGCCCGCTCGCCCCACCTCATGCATCCCAACTCAAGCACTGTCTCGCTCAAGCCGTGGGGCGCACGAGAGTTCGCCATGCTGGACAAGACCACGGTATGCGTAAACTTTCGCCAGTGGCCGGCTGAGGGCTGAGATGCCTAACAATTCATTCAAGCCGAACCCGCTTCGCGGGTCGGCTTAATTCAAGCGTTAGGCGGCACAACCATGCACTCTCGCAACTCAGGGAAAAGACTCTCGTCGCTTGCACTAAC
>NZ_JBHRYA010000006.1:0-8547 GCF_042648865.1 Luteimonas soli
TGGCAGAAAGAGCTTGCCATGTTGTTGGCTCCGCTACGCAAGTCGGCTTAACTCAGGCGTTAGGCCGCATGAAAGCATCTCCTGAAATTCAAGCGCTCATCGGGATCGGCTTTATGGTCTATGCGCTGGTCACCATCTACGCGGCAATCTGGCGCCCGAAGCTGCTGAACAATCCGTTTCTTCGTCCACGATGGTGGGGATTCGGACCTCGTGCTAGCCGAGCGGCGGCCGGAGTTGGCTCTGGAGCATGGCTAACGATCGGAGCGTTCGTTCTGGGCAATGCCTTAGGCATCCTCCCTCGCTCGGCAAGCAACCTCACCTTCCTCCTTATCTTCCTCTTCTTGATTGGCGCGGTCATTGCGCAAGCCTTCTCAGCTGGCGATGATGCGGCCTAACAATGCGTTCAAGCCGACACCGCTTCGTTACACCAAGCACATGGCAGGTACAGCTTGCCATGTGCTTGGCTCCACTACGCGGCGCGGCTTAACTTAGGTGTTATACGGTACTGCTCAAACAGTTGTGCGGCTTGTTCCTTCGGCCACATCGCCGCGGCGTGCGGGGGCAGCTCCGGCCAGTGCTCCTTCGGATCGGGCGTTGCACCTGGCAGCTCATCGCATCGGTCGGTTCGCTCGGCTTGCAGTGTCTCGCACAATCGTTCGATGCGGCTTCGGGCACATGGCGTGCCGTGGCTTCTCGGTAGAGCGCCGGTCTTCGCGGGCTGCTACTGTTTCGGTTCGGGCGGGCTTGTCGCAGGCGGCGTTTGCAGTTGCTGCAAGTGTCCGGGGCAGCACCGTATAACAAGTCATTCAAGCCGAACCCGCTTCTTGGCTTCGGCAACATCGCCGCATCGGCAAGCGCGTCGTTCTCCGGTTCTTCGCGCAGCGGGTCGGCTTAATTCCGGCGTTAGTCCGCTCGGGAAAGATCAATGACTGTGCGGGTTCGGGCGTCTGACAGATCACGGCGCGGGCCTGGCGCTCCAGACACAATCGCAGTCGCCCTACCCCGGTAGTTCACGGCGCAAGCCGCTGGCTTACGGCCAGGGTCGCCACTCCTCACTCCAGATCGCACACGGCGCAAGCGCGCCCTCCGGCCAGATCTATCGTACAGTCCGCCACGGCGGGCCGTTGGCTCCGTGGCCGGCGGTCTAACAATTCGTTCAACCCGAACCCGCTTCGTTGCTTCGTTCAACCGTGTTGCAAGCTGTTCCGACGCAAGCTCACGATCGTCGTGGCAGCGGGTCGGGTTAACTCAATCGTTAGGGCTCACATGAAACTTTCTCGGCGGCCTAGATCCTTGTCTGTTGTCGTCGGCCTGACCCTGCTCTTCTTGCTCGTCACCTATCGGGCTGGACCTCTTGTAGCCGCGATCTTTCTAGCATCCGGAGTTCTTGGCTATCTGAACGTTTTCGCAGCTTTACGTGCAGGATTGGCTGTTCTGAAGCGGCGCAAGCTCACTAAGTCAACGATCGCTCTCATTGTTATCGCAGCTGCGGGCAGTGCCGTTCTTTGCTACTTCGGGTATTGGGCGCCGCTTGCGATGTGCACGGGGTCATTCCTAGTAATTGATGGGATAGCCTTACGCTTTCAAGGCGCACCTGTGGGAGCCCCCCTCGGTGAGCCCTAACAATTCGTTCAAGCCGAACGCGCTTCGCTACACCAACAACGTGGCATATACAGCTTGCCACGTTGTTGGCTCCGCTACACACGTCGGCTTAACTCAGGCGTTATGCGGTGTTGGGGATGGCTTTGTAGTAGTTCATTCCTTCGGGAAGTTGGTGGCGATCGGATGGAGCAGGCTCCGGACAGCAGTCCTCGCGCGCGTGGCAATCGGTCGGCGCGTTGCTTCGCTTCCAGGCATCAAGATCCTGGTGCCTTCATTACAGGTGGCTTCGGAGGCCACTCGCCTCAAGGTTTCCCGGTAAAGCACCGGGGTTCCAGCCCTGCTAATCTTCTGGCAACGGGGCATGTCGCAGGCCGGGGAGGGCCAGCGGTGCAATCTACTCGGCCACCACCCCATAACAATTCGCTCAAGCCGAAGCCGCTTCGCGGCTCGGCTTAGCTCAAGCGTTAGGCCTCATGAAAGTACTCGCGTTATGTGGAAGTCTTCGATCGCAATCTCTCAGCGCCGCCCTGCTCCGCGCAGCCAAGTCGCTAGCCCCGGCCGGGGTCGACTTCCAAATCTTTGGTGGTCACGGGCAGTTGCCCTTGTTCAATCCAGAACTTGAGCCATGTCCACCTGCACCGGTGGTTGCGCTGCGGGATGCAGTTACAGCCGCAGACGCCATCGTCATTGCAAGTCCCGAGTACGCTCATGGCGTCACGGGGACCATCAAAAACACCCTAGACTGGCTGGTGGGTCACATCCCATTCGCCTACAAGCCCGTCGCCGTCTTCAATCCCGCCCATCAGTCCTACCACGCTGACGAGGCGCTCAAAGAAATACTGCGCACAATGTCCGCCGATCTGATTTCTGATGCTTGCGTGCGCATTCCGGTCATTGGTTCTGGCGTCAACCCAGGTGACATTGCAGCCACAACAATGTTTTCATCAGCCATAAGGTCCGCCCTTCAGGCCATCGTGGCTCATGTCAAAGCCCAAGGTTTGCCGCGTGAGGCCTAACAATTCATTCAAGCCGACGCCGCTTCGCGGCGCGGCTTAATTCAGGCGTTAGGCCTTAGTCAGGAGACACATGAAGCACCTTGTGGTCATTCCGCTGTTGCTCGCCTCAGCCATGGCAAGCGCAATCGTCGTCCGGCACGATGTGCCTGATTCTATGTATCTCGCGCCGGATGCCGCACTGCCCGCTCTTGTAGACCTCCCACACGAGGGTCATGGGGTCTTAATTGCACCGCAGTGGGTTCTTACTGCTGCTCATGCAACTCAGTGGCACCCAATTACGGAAGTCATGCTCAACGGTGACTGCCTAAAAGCCGAGGAGGTTTTTGTGCACCCTGGCTACAAGCAACTTCCTGACGGATTGGCGGCACATAACCCAGAAGGAGCTATCAGATTTCTCGCGGGCCTGGACGATATCGCCCTCATCAAGCTCGCCGAGCCCGTAACTAACGTCACACCTATCGCCCTGTATGAGGGGCACACGGAGCTTGGAAAAACAGTTGTGCTTTTCGGCAAGGGCGCCACTGGCAACGGCAAAGCAGGACAGGTTGATGGCGCCAACCGTACTCAGCTACGCAGGGCGGAAAACGTCATCTCCGCAGTCGAGGAGCGCGCCCTCGTTTACACCTTCGACAGCGGCAGCAGTGCCCTGCCGTTAGAGGGCATGCTTGGCAATGGAGATAGCGGCGGGCCGGTTCTTCTCTACAACAATGGGCACTGGGAACTACTAGGCTTGGCCCGTGGCAGACTCAGTACATCGCCCCCGGGGTTCTATGGACAGCAAAGCCATCAGGTTCGAGTGTCCTACTACTTAGAGTGGATCAGAGCAACGATGGGCGGCACCAGCTCGGGCCGTAAGGCCTAACAATTCGTTCAAGCCGAACTTGCTTCGTTACACCAAAGCTATGGCAGAACAAACTTGCCATAGCTTTGGCTCCACTACGCAAGTCGGCTTAACTCAGGCGTTATGCGGCAAGGGGAGTGAAATGGCTGACCAGAGTCCAGAGAAGCAGAAGCAACTGGCGGTCAAGATTGCGGCATCGGCTAATGCCGAAGAGAAGCAGGCCATCCGCATCTGGATCGAACGTCTACTTGCGCTCAAAGCGACCAATCTTCCGGCTGCTCAAAAAGCGAAGCAAGCAATTTCGCTCACTGCCAACAGCAAGGTCGTTCTTCCCACCGTCAAGATCATCGCGCGCGAGACCAAACGCTTGGCTTGGGACGAGCGCGGGCTCAAAGGGCGACTTGGACTTGGTGGTGCCGCTGTAGGCGTCGCGCTCTTCGGCGGCCAAGGAGCAGGTATTGCCGCACTTGGTACTGCAATCGGTGTCCCGCTTTGGGTCGTCTTCGGCGCAGGCGCAGCGTTCGCCGGAGTTCTGTATGAGGAGATCACGGGCAAGCGGCCAAGCACCAAGACTACCTACACAGTGATTGACGCCGAGCGGAAGGATCCCGAGGATGCCGCATAACAGTTCGTTCAAGCCGAACGCGCTTCGCTACACCAACAACATGGCAGAACAGCTTGCCATGTTGTTGGCTCCGCTACGCACGTCGGCTTAACTCAAGCGTTAGGCCTCTCAAGAGACAATCCGATATGCCAATGCTTTCTAAGCGCAAAGTGGTAGTGATTGTCCTAGTGGTATTGGCCTTTTCGGTCGTTCTCCATGTTCTTATTCGGCTCTCTCCCGCTTACTCAAACACCGTTGCCGCCTATGAGATCCAACACGCCTGGGCGTCGGATGACAACATAAGGCTTTGCTTCTTCTGCCCCAAGCGCATCAGTTATGGCAATGGCACTTGGCATCACCGCTTTACGCTAGTTATTGAGAAAGATGGCTCTACCCAGAAAGTGCGGGCGCATAGCCAGTCACAGACAGAGAGTGGTAAATATACTGTTACTTTCGAGTAGGCGCTTCACTTTACCCGGTGAGAGGCCTAACAATTCGTTCAAGCCGAACGCGCTTCGCTACACCAACAACATGGCAGGTAAAGCTTGCCATGTTGTTGGCTCCGCTACGCACGTCGGCTTAACTCAAGCGTTAGGCCGCATGGAAACACTCCTGCTACCGTTGTTTGTTGCTGCCCTCGTAGGGATCAGCATCTATTTTCAGTCGCGGCGTGGCCCAGCCATGATCGTTGAGCGCCGCGTCGCCCTGATATGGCTCTGGCTAAGACGTATCGTTTGTTTTGGCGCCGCAGCACTCTGCGCGTCCTTCGTCTTCGTGGCCTGTTACGCAATGCTTACTTCACCTGTCACGCCCCTGAGTGTGATCGGCGCACTACTCTTTCTCTCCCTTACATACGTCTTTGTTCACTTGGGCATGTATGGGATGGGGCGCGCCCTGTCCGGCGTAACAGATGACAAGGCAGTCCATGAGAGTCGTAAGAAGCGGTACGGGTGGCCGTGGTAGCCTGCGGCCTAACAATTCGTTCAAGCCGAAACTACTTCGTTACACCAACAACATGGCAGGTAAAGCTTGCCATGTTGTTGGCTCCACTACGCAGTTCGGCTTAACTCAGGCGTTAGCGCCCTTCCCAATTTCTAGGCACTCATGAAAGCAACGGATCTTACACACAGGGCACCATGGCCAAGGATTGCCGTCTTTACCTTGCTCGCCGCGTGCATAGCCTATCCGTTTCGCCATGGCAGCTTTAATCTGCAGGCTCCCTTATTTCTCGGCGTTCCATTCCTACAGGCTATCCTTGAGGGGATGGGCGTGTTTATTGCGGCGCTAATAGCAACTAGTTGCTTTACCAAATACTGGAGCCCTGCAAATTACTTTGGTGATTCCCCACTCCATTCTTCCGCAGTGCTCCTGACTCCGATTGCTGTATTCACCATCTTCGGCGTAGACAACACAATGGGAGTTAACTCGCACTTGTTCGGCCTCGTTCTTGCCACATCAATTGCGATCTATTGCATTCTGGAGGAAACCGGTTGGCGCGGTTTCCTCCAGAATGCAACAACCTCAATCCCACGAGCCATAAGATATCTTATCGTTGGCCTGATTTGGTACGTGTGGCATCTCAGCTTTATCAACCACGGCGCTAGTCTGATTGGGCAATTGCAATTTCTTGTGATACTCATAATTGGAAGCTACCTTTTAGGTTCGCTTGTGGAGAAGACCAATTCAGTGTTACTTGCCGCATCATTTCATTTCTGTATTAATTTCTTGGCCTTTAGCTATGTAGGCGGGATAAATGAGACACAGAGCGCGAAGTTACTTTTAGTTGGGATTATTGTTCTTGCTTGGATACCAGTACTCTTTCATTGGAATAAAAACAAGAACCACGTGGCGCAGAGAGGGCTCTAACAATTCGTTCAAGCCGAACTTGCTTCGCTCCACCAACAACATGGCAGGAAAAGCTTGCCATGTTGTTGGCTCCGCTACGCAAGTCGGCTTAACTCAGGCGTTAGGCCGCATTGAAACCTCTGCAGCGCGCCCACAGCTGATCTACTCCACCATGACGGACAGTCCCAATGCCGCAGCTTTCCAGGCTCCGCCCCTTAGCCCTTGCCTTGCTGCTCAGCGCCTCTACAGTCGCAGGCGCGCAAGGAAACAACTCCTATGTCGAGAGCCTAGAGGACTCTATCGCTGCGTACACGGTTTCCGACTTTGTGTCTCACGGCCCAAAGCCGGACGGCTTTCGGCAGGTGAACCTGCGCTTCCGGGAGACGGATACGGGCACGCGCAGCTACATGCTTTGCGGGCAGGTGCATATCGGCACCGGAGCAAAGGCGGAGTGGGCCGATTTCGCTACCATCAAGACGGATCCGTATGAGCAATGGCTGGGCGGCCCCGCCGCGGACATGTGCGCCAAGGCCACGCCGGTAACCGGGGGTAGAGACCTCGCCCCGCTCCTTGAGCAAGAACTGGGTTCCAAGGCGTCTCAGCCAACAGCGCCGTAAGTTAGGGTAGCGGGGCTGCGGCCTAACAATTCGTTCAGGCCGAACTTGCTTCGTTCCACCAAAGCCATGGCAGAAGAACCTTGTCATGGCTTTGGCTCCACTACGCAAGTCGGCTTAACTCAGGCGTTAGGCTTGCATGGACAAGATCGCGAAATATTCAAGCTTGCTCAACCTGCTTGCATCCCTTGTGACTCCAGCAGTGGCTTGGATAGGTGGCGTGCTTGTGTTCGCCGTACGGTATGACGACGCACTGATCGCAACGCAGATCTTCTGGCACTCTGTGGTTTGCGCCTTCATCGCAGCTGGCTCAGCCGTTCTTTCACTTTTGCTATTTCCTGCGTCGCGCCACTTGGTCTCTAGGCTGCCTGTATCCAGTCCGCTATTTATTCTTATCGGCGCAGCCATCTCGGTTGCTCTAGTATCGTCTCTGCTGTCATTTCTCGGGCACACGTCACTTACTCAGTCTAGAGCTATTGCGGCCTCGGTGTTCATCGCTTCGGCTGCCTTGATGAATACTCTGTGCTTTGTATGGCTTGCGGGCGACAATCCTTCCTGGCAGCAAGCCTAACAATGCGTTCAAGCCGAAGCCGCTTCGTTCCACCAAGCACATGGCAGGTACAGCTTGCCATGTGCTTGGTTCCACTACGCAGCTCGGCTTAACTTAGGTGTTAGGCGGCCATGATCCAAGTTCGCGTTGGTGATCTTCTTAGCGTCAGGACAGATGATGGTGACATTCAGTTCGCCGTCTTGACTAAAATACTGTTGTTCGGTGGCAACTGGTGTTACGTGTTTCACAAGACACGCTCAGAGCAACCGGACGCACATCACGGGTTCAATGCATTTGTTGATTTCATCGTCCCGAAACGAGAGGGCCGCGTAACGCGACTCTCGAGCGGAAATGATTTCTCAACCCACATTGGCCAAGAGTTGCTGAAGCAACAACCAACTCGGGGTAAAACAACCTATAGCGTATATCGCTGGTCAAACCTCAGAATCGACAGCGTCACGCATATACGAACCACATCGTCTCCTACAAAAGATGAGTTAGCAGCCCCTGAATATATGTGTCTCCCTGCCGACTTTGCATGCGAGTTGGCGATTCGGCGGTGGCGGCCTCAAGATCGTATATGGACCGCCTAACAATTCGTCCAAGCCGAACGCGCTTCGCTACACCAACAACACGGCAGGTAGAGCTTGCCATGTTGTTGGCTCCGCTACGCACGTCGGCTTAACTCAGGCGTTAGGGGTCGCTATGGCGCGCAAGGTATTCGAGGATGTAAAGGCACAAGAGGAAAAGCTCGGACTTCCCGATGGCTTCTACATGGCTCTTTACAAAGAGGATGACTGGTCCTTTGTCATCAAGCTAAATGCCCTTGTGGAAGCGGCATGTACACACTCCTTGGTTGCACGGCTTCATGCTCAAGAGCTCTCGGGTGCTCTGGCAGCCCTAGACCTTGGCAACTCCAAATTTGGCAAAGTCGCTTTGCTTCGCTCGCTGGGTTCACTCACCTCCGAACAGGCCAGCGTTCTTAAGCTTCTCTATGAGCTAAGAAACTCTCTCGCGCACAACATCACTCAGGTTTCCTTTTCGTTCGCACCCTACTTGGACGCGCTGGACAAGAACCAAAGAGCCAGCTTTGTAAAATATGCCGGTCACGGTGTAGATGAGATCGTCAGCCATACAGGCAAGGCGATCTCGCGGTCAGATTTTGTTCTGGAGAATCCAAAATTTGCATTGTGGATGACCGTCGCAGAGATCATTGCTTGCCTATACTTAGATCATGAGATCGCGGAAGCGCGATTACAGAGATTGGCTCTTGGGCAACTCAAGGGCGGCCGCGCATGATCGGGCGCCCCCTAACAATTCGTTCAAGCCGAACTTGCTTCGTTACACCAAAGCCATGGCAGAAAAAGCTTGCCATGGCTTTGGCTCCACTACGCAAGTCGGCTTAACTCAGGCGTTAGGCCCCGCAGGAGAATGCAATGACTCTGAGATGGGTGTTGACACTTCTAGCCATCTTC
>NZ_JBHRYA010000007.1:0-1848 GCF_042648865.1 Luteimonas soli
TGATGCGACAACGACTTAGCGCCATTTGCCATCCTAGATCGATCCGGTATCTAGGTCAGCCCCAAAGCAAAAGCAAGAGCAAATCCCCCTCAATCCCCCTTTTTCAAAGGGGGAGGCCAATCTCGGGGCGATCGACGGCCGGCAGCGTCGCCATATCCCACCGCGGCGTCGCACGCACCGCGGCATCGTCACGCTGCCCGGCTTCGAGCCGCAGTGCGCCGGCGAAGGCGATCATCGCGCCGTTGTCGGTGCACAGCGCCGGGCGCGGGAAGCAGGCGCGGCCGCCGCGGCGCTCGCACATCGCCTGCAGCTTCGCGCGCAGGCGCTTGTTGGCGCCGACGCCGCCGGCCACCACCAGCACATCGCAGCCGGCGGCATCGAGCGCGCGTTCGCACTTGATCGCCAGGGTGTCGACCACCGCGTCCTCGAAACCGCGGGCGATGTCGGCGCGGGTCTGGTCCGCCTGGTCGCTCTTCTGCCAGGCCAGCAGCACCTGGGTCTTCAAGCCGCTGAAGCTGAAATCCAGCCCGGGGCGGTCGGTCATCGGCCGCGCGAACCGGAACGCCCCCGGCGTGCCGCTTTCGGCCAGCCGCGCCAGCTGCGGGCCGCCCGGATATGGCAGGCCCATCATCTTGGCGGTCTTGTCGAAGGCCTCGCCCGCGGCGTCGTCCAGGGTCTCGCCGAGCAGCCGATAGCTGCCGATCGCATCCACCGCGACCAGCTGGGTGTGGCCGCCGGAGACCAGCAGGGCCACGAACGGGGGCTGCGGCGGGTCGTCTTCCATCAGCGGGGCGAGCAGGTGGCCTTCCATGTGGTGGACGCCTATCGCCGGCAGGTCCAGCGCCCAGGCCAGCGAGCGCGCCACCCCGGCCCCCACCAGCAGCGCCCCGACCAGGCCGGGGCCGGCGGTGTAGGCCACCCCGTCCAGGTCGTCCACGCCCAGCCCGGCCTCGCCCAGGGTCTGGCGGATCAGCGGCAGCAGCTTGCGGACGTGGTCGCGGCTGGCCAGCTCCGGCACGACTCCGCCGTACTCGGCGTGCAGGGCGATCTGGCTGTAGACCGCGTGCGCGCGCAACCCGGCGGCGCCGGCCAGTGCCGTGTCGTACACGGCGACGCCGGTTTCGTCGCAGCTGGATTCGATGCCGAGGACTTTCATGGGGCTGTGGGTGGGGGCTGTGGGTGGGGGCTGGGGGCTGGGGGCTGGGGGCTGGGGTTGCCGAGTCTGAAGGCCGGGAAATCTTCTTGCCGTCATTCCTGCGAAGGCGGGAATGACGGTCGGAGGGAACAAAGCCGGATGCCCGGGACCCTGGGCGGCCCTCGGACACCGCGACCGGCCCGGAACCGGGCCCGCGGTTGCGCCGCCATGGGGGCTCCCGCTATCATACGCGGCTCGCCGGAGGGAGTCTGGCGACGTGCGCGGTCCCTCGCGCGGGCCCGTGGCCTTCCGGCCGGGGCTTCCCAACCCACAGAGATTCCTATGCCAAGCGTCAAAGTCCGCGAAAACGAGCCTTTCGAGTTTGCCCTGCGCCGCTTCAAGCGCACCTGCGAGAAGGCCGGCGTGCTGGCCGAAACCCGCAAGCGCGAGTACTACGAGAAGCCGACCCAGGAGCGCAAGCGCAAGGCCGCCGCCGCCGTGAAGCGCCAGGCGCGCCGCACCTCGCGCGACGTCACCAAGCGCCAGCGCCTGTACTGAGGCAGGCGAGGGTCCTTCCGCTGGCGCGCCTCGCGCGCCGCAGCAGGATATCCACGAAGCCGGCACGCGCAAGCGTCGCCGGCTTTTTGTCTTTCCGGCACCACCGGCCGCCCTTCCCTTGCCCTTGTGGGAGCGGCTTCAGCCGCGAGCTTTTG
>NZ_JBHRYA010000007.1:1902-75754 GCF_042648865.1 Luteimonas soli
GAGCTCGCGGCTGAAGCCGCTCCCACGGGATTCGCGCCCCGCCCCGACACTGCCCCACGGAGATTCCCATGACCCTCAAGCAACGCCTCACCGACGACATGAAGGCCGCGATGAAGTCCGGCGACAAGCAGCGCCTGGGCGTGATCCGCCTGGTCAACGCGGCGATCAAGCAGCGCGAAGTCGACGAGCGCATCGAGCTCGACGACGCCGCGGTGGTCGCGGCCATGGAGAAGATGGTCAAGCAGCGCAAGGATTCGGTGAGCCAGTTCGAGGCCGCCAACCGCGAAGACCTGGCCGCGATCGAGCGCGCCGAGATCGAGGTGATCCAGGGCTACCTGCCCGAGAAGCTGGACGAAGCCGCGATCCTGGCCGCGATCGACGAAGCCATCGCCGCGACCGGCGCCAGCGGCCCGGCCGACATGGGCAAGCTGATGGGCGCACTCAAGCCGAAGCTGGCCGGCCAGGCCGACATGGGCCAGGTGTCCGCGCTGGTGAAGCAGAAGCTCGCCGGCTGATCCGGAACGCCCGCAGGAACGCAGGCGGCATCCGCTGAACGTTTTGTCCACGTTCCACGCTTATCCTGCGGCAATGCATTTCCCCCGCGAACGCATCCGCGCACGCCTGCAGCGCCTGCAGGAAAGCCTGCCCGCCGCGCTGGTCCGCCGCTTCTTCGAGACCGACCTGCTCACGCACGCCGCGGCGCTGTCGTTCTACGCGCTGCTGTCGCTGGCCCCGCTGCTGGTGCTGCTGCTGTGGCTGGCGGCATCGCTGTATCCCACGGCCCAGGACGAACTGATGCGCCAGGTCGGCGACCTGGCCGGCAGCGGCGCGCGCGACGTGGCCACCACGGTGATCGCCAATGCGCAGCGCCGGCCCGATGTCGGCTCGCTTGCCGGCCTCTGGAGCACCGGGCTGCTGTTCATCGGCGCCACCGCGGTGTTCGCGCGCCTGCAGACGGCGCTCAATCTGATCTTCCACAGCGACGCGAAGCAGCTGTCCGGGCTCTGGGCGTGGCTGCGCAAGCGCGTGCTGTCGTTCGGCGTGGTGCTGGCGCTGGGCTTCCTGCTGATCGTCTCGATGAGCCTGACCACGGCGCTGCAGGTGGTGTTCGCCTGGCTGCCGTCGATCCTGCCGGTGCTGGGCAACATGACCTCGCTGGCGCTGTACACGGTCGCCTTTGCCTTCCTCTACCACTACCTGCCCGACCGCCGCGTGCGCTGGCGCCAGTCGCTGCTGGGCGGGCTGATCACGTCCGGCCTGTTCGTGCTCGGCCGCTGGGCGATCGGCCTGTACCTGGCGCAGGCCGCGCCCGGTAGCGCGTACGGCTCGATGGGCACCCTGGTGCTGCTGCTGGTGTGGATGTACTACGCCGCCGCGGTGTTCTTCATCGGCGCGCTGATCACCGCGGTGATCGACGAGCGGATGCTCGCCGCCGACGCGCCCCCGGCGGAACCCGCCCCCGGAGGCTGAGCCGGACGGCCAACCCCGGCCGCCAGATGCGATCATGGCGGCATGGCCCGCCTGTCCGACGCCTTCATCGACGATTTGCTCGCCCGGACGGATATCGTCGAGGTGATCAACGCGCGCGTGCCGCTCAAGCGGCAGGGCAAGGAGTACTCGGCACGCTGTCCGTTCCACGACGAGCGCTCGCCTTCGTTCACGGTATCGCCGACCAAGCAGTTCTACCACTGCTTCGGCTGCGGCGCGCACGGCACGGCGATTTCGTTCCTGATGAACTACGACCGGCTCGAGTTCCTCGACGCGGTCGACGACCTCGCCCGCCGCGCCGGCATCGAGGTGCCGCGCGAAACGCAGCAGCGCAACGAGAACTCCGACGCGAAGGAGCTGTTCGGCGCGCTGGAAGCCGCCGCGCAGTTCTTCCGCAGGCACCTGGCCGCGAGCGAGAAGGCGCGCGCCTACCTCGACCGCCGCGGCGTGGACGAGGCGATCCGCGAACAGTTCGCGATCGGTTACGCGCCCGACGGCTTCTCCGCGCTGCGCGACGCGCTGGGCACCGACGCGCGGCGCATGAACCTGCTCGAGCGCGCCGGGCTGTTCTCGAAGAACGACCGCGGCAACGTCTACGACAAGTTCCGCGACCGGGTGATGTTCCCGATCCACGACCGCCGCGGCCGCCCGATCGCCTTCGGCGGCCGCGTGCTCGACGCCGACGCCTCGCCCAAGTACCTCAACTCGCCGGAGACCGCGCTGTTCCACAAGGGCCGCGAGCTGTATGGCCTGTGGCAGGTGCGGCAGGCGAACTCGCGCATCGAGCGGCTGATCGTGGTCGAGGGCTACATGGACGTCGTCGCGCTGTTCCAGCACGGCGTGACGCACGCGGTCGCCACGCTCGGCACCGCGACCACGCCCGACCACGCCGAGCTGCTGTTCCGCAACGCGCCGGACGTGTACTTCTGCTTCGACGGCGACAATGCCGGGCGCAAGGCCGCCACGCGCGCGATGGAGTCGGTACTGCCGCGCATGCGCGACGGGCGCCAGGCGTTCTTCCTGTTCCTGCCCGAGGGCGAAGACCCGGATACCCTGGTGCGCAGCGAAGGCGCGCCCGGCCTGGACGCGCGCCTGCAGCAGGCCACGCCGCTGTCGCAGTTCCTGTTCGACTCGCTGTCGGCCGACGTCAACCTGTCCACGCTCGACGGCAAGGCGCGGCTGGCCGAGCGCGCGAAACCGATGCTGGCGCAGATCCCCGACGGCGCCTTCGGCGACCTGATGCGCCAGCGCCTGACCGAACTGACCGGCGTCGGCGCCCGCAACAGCGCGCCGGGCACGCACGTTCCGGTGCAGCGCGCGCATGCAGCCCACGCCGGCGCCACGCCCAGGCGAAGCCTGGTGCGCAGCGCGATCGCGCTGTTGCTGCAGAAGCCGGCACTGGCGCTGGAACTGCCGCCGCCCTACCGCTTCGTCGCCCTGCGCCAGCCGGGCATCGAACTGTTGACCGAGCTGGTCGCGCTGGTGAGCGCGCGCCCGGACATCAGCACCGGCGCGCTGCTGGAGCACTTCGCCGAACGCGAAGAATCTGTCGCGCTGCAAAAGCTTGCCAGCCAGACCTTGCCCGGCGACGAAGCACGCTGGCGCGACGAGCTATTCGACACCATCGCCCTGCTCGACCGCCAGGTGCTGCAGCAGCGCGTCGCCGAACTGCAGGCCAAGCAGCGCGAGTCCGGCCTCGACGACGCCGACAAGGCCGAACTGCGCGAGCTTCTGCAGGCGCAACGCGCGCGCTGAAGCCCGCGCCGGGGCCGCCCCTGGCAAACGACTACCAGGCGTACCTGACCTTCCCGTAGACGAAGGCACCCTGGGAGCCGAACGGCGAACTGCTCGGATAGCGGAAGATGCCGTGGAAGTTGCTGCCTTCGGGCGCCAGTTGCGGGTAGGTGTCGAAAATGTTGTCGGCGCCCAGCGTGAACGTCCAGCGATCACGGTAGTAATCAACGGAAGCGTTGAAGATCCACTTGGCCGGGTAGACGTCGTCGTTGTCGGAGCTGGTCGAACTGAATTCGGTCACGCCGCCGTAGCGCAGGGCGGTGCCGGTGAATTTCCAGTTGTTCTTCTTGTACGTGTTGGTCCAGATGAACTTGGAACGGGGCATCTGGTCGGCGAGCAATCCCCTTGTCTGGCTGCGGGTGATGCGGTTGAAGCCGACATCGCCCAGCGCGTCGAGTACCGCGGGGTTGGGACGGACGCTGGTCACTTCGTTCTTGTGGTATGCCCAGTTCACGGTCGTCTCGAACAGCCCGCCGTTGTCGAACTTCCTGAAGTAGTTCGAGACGATCCCGATGCCCCGGATCCGCATGTCCGCGGCGTTGGTGAAGTAGGCAAGGGCCACGTACTGCGGGTTCTCGATGCCGTTCTCGCCCAGGTAGTCCAGGACCGAATCGGCCACCAGCGACATCGAGCTCGACATCACGATGCGGTCCTTCAGGTCGATCTGGTACAGGTCCACCGTCGTGGTGAAGGAGGGGACCGGGTTCCACACCGCGCCGATGGTGTAGCTGCGCGTGGTTTCCGGCTCCAGCGGTTCACTGCCGAGCAGCAGCGCCAGTTCGTTGTCGACCGGCACCAGGCCGCGCAGGTAGATGCCCTCGGGCAAGCCCAGCGAGTTGCCTTCGGGATAGGACACGGAAGTCGTCGCCGAGCCGTGCTGCTGCCCCAGGCCCGGTGCGCGGAACCCGGTGGAGACCGTGCCGCGCAGGGCGAACCCGTTGTCGAAGCCGTAGCGCCCGGATACCGCGTAGGACAGGTTGGTCCCGAAATCCGAATAGTCTTCGTGGCGCAGTGCGATGGACGTGCTCAGGCGATCGGTGATGTTGCCTTCCAGCTGCACGTACTCGGCGATGGAATGCCTCGAGTTGTCGCTCGCGTCCTGGGGCCCCCAGCCGGCGAAGCCCTGGGCGCCGCCCGTGACCCCGGAATTGCCCACGTACCATGAGGCGATGTCGCCCTCCACGATCTGGTATCGCTGGCGCAGGTATTGCGCACCGAAGCCAAGGTGCCAGTTGTCCCCAAGCGACTTGCCGACGTCGACGCCGAACGTGGCCTGCGATGAAGTCAGGGTGCCGTCGTGGATGTCGGTGGGGCTGTAGCCGAAGTCGTTCCAGTAGGCGAAATTGATCGTGTTGAACGTGCCGTAGGACACGCGGTTGGCGCCCCAGGTGGCGCTGACGTCCCAGCTCCAGCCGCTGTCCGTATCACCCCGCACCCCCATGAAGAAGCTCTTGTCCCTGGAATCGCCGTGCTCCACCGGCTGGAAGCCGTCGCCATCCGGGAAGATGTACTGCATCAGGTCGTTCTTCGGCTCCGGCGCATTGGTGCCGTAGCGGTAGAACGCCATGGGCTCGGCCACGAGCCTGCCGTAATGCGCGGAGCCGTAGAGGCTCACGTTCGGCGTGAAGTCGTACCCCCAGTTGAAGAACGTGTTGTAGCTGTACGAGTTCGGGATGCCGACCTGGAATTTCTTTCCCAGCTCGGTAAAGCCGGGCCGGTTGTCCAGGCCGGCGCGGTTGGTGGGCTCCTGGTCGGCCATCTCCGCGGACACCCGCAGCCAGCCGTTGGCGCCCAGCCCGAAGCCGATGTCGCCCTGGATCCGCGACCGGTCGCCATCGCCCGCCGAATACTTGCCGTAGCTACCCACTACCTGGCCGCCTTCGGCGCCCTTTTTCAGGATGATGTTGATGACGCCGGCAAGCGCGTCCGAGCCGTACTGCGCCGAGGCGCCGTCGCGCAGCACCTCGATGCGCTCGATGGCGCCGATCGGGATCGTGCCGATGTTCACGCCCTGGGAGCCTTGGCCGACCTGGCCGAGCGTCAGCATCAGCGCGCTCGAGTGCCAGCGCTTGCCGTCCACCAGGATCAGCACCTGGTCGCTGTTGAGGCCGCGCATCTGGAAGGGTCGCGTGAAAGCGAACGTGTCGGACATCGACGCGAGCGGGAAATTCAGCGAGGGAACGACCTGGTCGAGCGCGCTGCCCAGGTCGATGGCGCCGGACTGGGTCAGCACCTCGGCGGGAATCACGTCGATCGGTACCAGCGACTCGGCATGCGTGCGGTTGCTGATGCGCGTGCCCGTCACGACGACGGCCGACAGGTCCGTGGCCTCCGCGGGCTCCGCATCCTGCGACCCGGCGTCCTGGGCGGCAGGCGGTGCCTCGTCGCGTCCCACGTCCTGCGCGTTCGCCATGCCGGCCAGCGCGAACAGAACCGACGCGGCGAGCAAGGTAGGAATGTTTCGACCCAGCCGTTCGTTCATGCGAAGTCTCCCTCCAGCATCATGTTTCCCAAGGGCCCGTCGCGACCGAACGCTCACTCACCCCGGACATGCAACGGATGTCCCCGACAGTCGGCCATGGATTCCGGTCCACGCAGTGCGCGGACCTGCATGCGACAGCGGCCTTCCCCCGACAGGACACGCGGTCTTCTCCGTGGCACCGCCCGAGCATAGGCACAAGCCGCCGGAGCCCGCCAATCAAAAGATGGGCATGAGCCATAACCGCAGGCTGTGGGTGGTCTTGTCCGGCGGACGGCGTGCAACCGTCCGCCGCGGGCCTCACACGGGCGCGAACTGCAGCCCCGAAGCCGGCTGCAACCACGGCATCAGCCAGTGGTCGAGCAGCAGGAACGCGAACAGCGCCATCAGGTACACCACGGAATAGTTGAACACGCGCATGGCGAAGAACTCGTCCGGCGGGTCCATCAGTTTCCACGCGTACCACAGGAACATCGCGCCGAGCACGACCGCGCCGCCGAGGTAGAACCAACCGCTCATGCCGACGATCGCCGGCAGCATCGTCACAACGAACAGCAGCACGGTGTACAGCAGGATCTGCCAGCGCGTGTACTTCACGCCGTGGGTCACTGGCAGCATCGGCACCAGCGCGCGCGCGTAGTCGGCGCGGCGGAAGATCGCCAGCGCCCAGAAATGCGGCGGCGTCCAGGTGAACACGATCAGCACCAGCAGCAGCGCGTGCGCCCAGTCCCAGCGGCCCTGCATGCCGGTCACCGCGGCCCAGCCCAGCAGCGGCGGCGCCGCGCCGGCGATGCCGCCGATGACGATGTTCTGCGGCGTCGCGCGCTTGAGGAAGCCGGTGTAGATGATCGCGTAGCCGATCAGCGAGGCGAAGGTCAGCGCGGCGGTGAGCGGATTGACCAATGCGATCAGGATCGTCATCGACGCCGCGCCCAGGAACACCGCGAACGCCAGCACCTGCGCCGGCTGCAGCGTCCCGGTCGCCAGTGGCCGGTTGGCGGTGCGCGCCATGACCTTGTCGATGCGCTGGTCGATCAGGTGGTTGATCGCCGCGGCCGAGGCCGCCGCCAGCCAGATGCCGAGCAGCCCGAACACGCTCTCGCGCAGCGGCGGCAGCCCGGGCACGGCCAGGAACATGCCCACCACCGCGGTGAACACGATCAGCGACACCACGCGCGGCTTGGTCAGCTCCCAGTACTGGCCGGCGATACCCTTCATGGCGCCACCATCCACCAAACCCGCAACGCTTCCAACCCGTAGGGCGGGTCTTGACCCGCCACGCCTTGATCCGCCAAGCCAACCGCAGGCATTGCCGTGATGCGGCAAAGGCGACGGCGGGTCAAGAGTTGGCGGGTCAAGACCCGCCCTACGGCAATGCCCTTCATCAGTCGATCGCCCTCAGCCGCGCCAGCAGCGACACCAGCACGAACAGCAGCAGCACGGCGCCGGCGTTGTGCGCCACGGCCACGTCCAGCGGCAGCGACAGCTTGACGTTGGCGATGCCCAGCGCGACCTGGGTGCAGGCCAGCAGCGCCAGCAGCACCGCCCAGCCGCGCAGCCCGGGCGTGCGCAGCAGCCGGACCGCCAGCGCAATAAGCGCGCCGAAAGCGACCACCGCCATCATCCGGTGCACCATCTGGATAGCGATGCGCGAGGCGCCGTCGAGGATGCCGCCCTCGTAGTCCACGCCGATCCCGCGCCAGAGCACGAAGCCCTCGCGGAAATCGTGCGGCGGCCACCACTGGCCGACGCACTTGGGGAAATCGTTGGCGCAGGCCAGCGCGGCGTAGTTGGCGCTGGTCCAGCCGCCCAGCGCGATCTGTACCGCCAGCAGCGCGAGCACCACGACCACCCAGCGCCGCAGTGCCAGCGCATCGGCCAGCCGGATCGGCGAATGCGTCGCCCGCCACGCCATCCACAACAGCAGCGCGAACGTGGTCAACCCGCCGAGCAGGTGGCCCATGACCACGATCGGCTTGAGCAGCCAGGTCACCGTCCACATCCCGAGCAGGGCCTGGAAGATGATCACCGCCAGGGTCAGCGATGCGATGCGCGACAGGTCCAAGTTCGACCAGCGCAGCGCGGCGAACAGCAGGATCGCCTCGCCGACGATCGCGAGCGCGGATGCAGCCGCGTGCTGGCCGCGCATGTACAGCGGGATCGCCAGCGCCACCAGCACCGCGGCCGCGACCACCTGCAGCACGCCGTGCGGGCGTTTGCGCGCGGCCAGCAGGGCCAGCACCAGCACCAGCACGCCGAGCGCGCCGGCGATCATGCGATGCAACTGCTCGCGCCAGGCCTTGTGCACCTCGACCGGGCGGATCGCGGTGGCGGCGTGGTCGACCGCGTCGCTGGCTGCGGTCGGCCAGGCGGCGCGGCCGTAGCAGGTCGGCCAGTCGGGGCAGCTCAGGCCGGCGTTGGACAGGCGCACGAACGCCCCGAACACGATCACGCCCAGCGCCAGCGCCACCGCCAGCCAGGCGATGCGGTGGAAGTGGCGGTACACCGTCGGCTTCGCGTAGCCGATTCCTGTGCCTGCGGATTTCACGTCTGCATTCATGGGCAGCGCATCACATCAGTCTCAGCAGCTTGGCCAAGTCTTCGCGCAGTCCTCCCGGATCGAAGCCGGGAGCGTAACGCAGAATGACGAAGCCATTCGGATCGACCACGTAGACCGGCACGCCGGCCGGGTCGTCGACGCGCGGCAGCTTTGCGCGCAGCGCCGGATCGGCGCGCAGCACCAGCGTGGCGGCATTGCGCGTGGCGCCTTCCGGCGGCGCGCCGAGCCAGAGGATGTCGAGCTCGTCGGCCTTGTTGCCGAACAGGCGCCAGACCAGGTCCAGTTCGCGCGCGAGCTCGCGGCACGGGTCGCCGCAGTCGGCCGGTGGCGCGACCAGCACGCGCCAGCGCCGTGCTTCAGGTTTCCAGGCGTATTCGCCTCCGTCTTCGAGCCGTGGCGCGACGTCGCGCAGGTCGGTCGGCGGCTGCAGCAGTTCGCCATTGTTCTTCATTCCCGACGGCTGCCAGCCGGCAAAGCGCAGCGCGCCTGCCACCAGCATGCCGCCCAGGAAGATCCCGACGATCACGAGGAAGGTCAGCCGGTTGCGGTTGGGCCGCGGTTGCTCGTTGCTCATTGCGTCGTCTTGTCCGGTTTGCGTTTGCGGAAGGTCAGCAGCGCCGCGATCGCCAGCACTGCCAGCGCCAGGGCGAACCACTGCACGGCGTAGCCTAGGTGGCGCTCGGGCGGCAGGGTGTTGGGCAGCACGTCCAGGTCGCGTGCATAGCCCAATGGCAGGGCAGGATCGAGCCTGAGCACCCGCGGCGCCAGCGACGGCTGCCGCAGCCGGTCGCGCAGCGCGGGCGCGTCCAGGCCGGTGGCGAGCAGCTGCCCGGTCGGTTGCTCCGCCACCACCGCGGCGAGGATGCCATGCGACGGCGGCGGTGCGAGCAGGCCGGCGACCTGCACCTCACCGGACGGGCGCGGCACGCCGGGCAGCTGGCGATCACCAGGCAGCGGCAGCCAGCCCAGTTCCACCAGCAGCGGCGCGGCACCGGTCGCGGCCGGCTGGAACACGCGGTACACGCGCACGCCGGGACGGTCGTCGCGCTGCTGGTTGTCGAGCAGCACCGCGGGCGCATCGGTGAAGCGCCCGGCGCCCGATGCCCAGTCGTAATCGCGGGTGCGCGCCACATCGGCGGCGAGCGCCAGCGGCTGCGGCGTGCGCTGGTCGAGCACCTGCTGCACGGCGTCGAGCAGGGCCTGCTTCTGGTGCATGCGTCCGAGCTGCCAGGCGCCGAGCGAGGCCAGCCCGGCCGCCACCAGCAGCGCCAGCAGCCACCATCCGGCGATGCTGCGCCAACTGCTCACCCGAACCGACCCCGCGCCTGCGATAATCCGCTCATGCACCAGGCCCGGAGACCGACATGAACGATTCGCTGAAAACCCTGCTGATCGTTGCCTTCCTGCTGGTCATCCTCTGGAACCTCGGCGCTGGCCTGTACTACATGCTGGTCGACAAGGGCCAGACCAAGCGCACCGTGAACGCATTGACCAAGCGCATCGCGCTGTCGGTAGCGCTGATCCTGCTGGTGATCCTGGCGATCTACATGGGCTGGATCACGCCGCACGGGGTGGGCCGTTGAAGAGCCGGGATTGGGGATTCGGGATTGGGGGTTCGTAAAAGCGCATCCCGTTTCCGGAGACGCAAAAGCGACG
Source organism: Luteimonas soli (assembly GCF_042648865.1). Taxonomy (NCBI): domain Bacteria; kingdom Pseudomonadati; phylum Pseudomonadota; class Gammaproteobacteria; order Lysobacterales; family Lysobacteraceae; genus Luteimonas; species Luteimonas soli. The sequence continues at coordinate 11,880 of NZ_JBHRYA010000007.1, forward strand.
GCGGGCCGTCGCTTTTGCATTTCTGACTTTGCGAATCCCGAATCCCGAATCTCGAATCCCAGCTCTTACAGCACGTACACGAACAGGAACAGGCCGAGCCACACCACGTCGACGAAGTGCCAGTACCAGGCCACCGCCTCGAACGCGAAGTGGTCGTCCTTGCTGAAGTGGCCCTTGGCGCAGCGCAGCCAGATGATCGCGAGCATGATCGTGCCCAGGGTCACGTGCGCGCCGTGGAAGCCGGTGAGCATGAAGAACGTCGAGCCGTAGATGCCCGAACCCAGGGTCAGGTTCAGCTCGGTGTAGGCGTGGATGTATTCCTCGACCTGGAAGAACAGGAACGTGCAGCCCAGCAGCACGGTCAGCCCCAGGAACACCAGCAGCTGCTTGCGGTGGCCCGCCTTGAGCGCGTGGTGGGCGATGGTCACGGTCACGCCCGAGGTCAGCAGGATCAGGGTGTTGAGCAGCGGCAGGCCCCAGGCCGGGATGGTCTGGAAGTGGCCGCCGACCTGGCCCGGGCCAGCGGTCGGCCAGGCCGAGCTGAACCCGTCCCACAGCAGGGCGTTGGTCATCACGCCGTCGCCTTCGCCGCCCAGCCAAGGCAGCGCGTACTGGCGGGCGTAGAACAGCGCGCCGAAAAACGCACCGAAGAACATCACCTCGGAGAAGATGAACCACACCATCCCCATCCGGAACGAACTGTCGACCTGCTTGTTGTAGTAGCCGGAGACCGATTCGAGGATCACGTCGGCGAACCACTTGAACAGGATCACGATCATCCCGGCGATGCCGACGAAGAACATCGTCTTGCCGTAGCTGGCCTCGTTGAACCAGCTGGCCAGGCCGGCCATCGTGACGAACAAGGCCACCGACGCGAACAGCGGCCAGCGGCTGTGGTGCGGCACGAAGTAGGCGTTGGGGTCGTGGGCGGCTTGGGCTTGGGCCATGGTCGGTCTTCCGTTCGGATCCAGCAGTGTCGGTGTCAGGGTGCCGCGCGCGCGCCGACGGACGAACCCGCCGGTGCCTCGAGCTGCGCGGTCAACTCGTTGTTCTTGAAGAACGTGTAGGACAGGGTGATGGTATGGATGTTCTCGGGCAGGTCCGGCGCGACGATGAAGCGCACCGGCATGTCGCGCGCCTCGCCTGCGGCGAGCGTCTGCGCGGTGAAGCAGAAGCATTCGGTCTTGCTGAAATACCCGGACGCGCGCGCCGGCGCGATCGAGGGCACCGCGTTGCCGACGATGGCGCGCTTGCCGTCGTTGCGGGCGTAGAACATGGTGTCGTACTGCTGCCCGGGACGGACCTTCATGGTGGCCTGTTCCGGCCGGAACGACCACGGCAGCTTCGAGTTCACGCCACCGTCGAACTGCACGGTAATGACGCGGTCGGACTTGCCTGCCCCGAGGGCGACAGCGCGATCGCTGCCGATCGCGCTGTTCTCGACGCGGATGCCGAACACCTTCTCGCAGGCGATGCGGTACATCGGCACCAGCGAGAAGGTGAACGCGAACGCGGCAAGCGCCACGCCCACCATCTTCACCGCGCCGCGGCCGTTGCCGCTCTTGCGGTCGTCGGTCTTGCGCTGCTCGTCCTGCGCGCTCACGTCGCCAGCACCCCGCTGAGGATGAAGCCGATGTAGATCACCACCGCGATCGCCGCCACGACCAGTACGGTGCGACGCACGCCCGCGCGGCGCGCGGCTTGTTCGTCATCGCGGTGGTCGGGGGACGTCATGGCCAGGTCGCTCGTCACGCCGGTCAGTGGGTGATGTCGCCGTGCGCCAGGTCGCCGTCGCGAATGACCGGCGGCGTGGTGAACGTGTGGTGCGGCGCCGGCGACGGCACCGTCCACTCCAGGCCCTTGGCGCCTTCCCAGACGCGGTCGGTGGCCTTGGCGCCGTGGCGCTTGGAATGCCACAGGATCGCGAACATCAGGAACGGCGTGATGAACATGCCGAACGCGCCGATCGAGCTGACCAGGTTCCAGTCGGCGAACACCACGTTGTAGTCGGGGATGCGGCGCGGCATGCCGGCCAGGCCCAGGAAGTGCTGCGGGAAGAACAGCAGGTTGACGAACACCAGCGTCCACCAGAAGTGGAACTTGCCCCAGAACTCGCTGTACATGCGGCCGGTCCACTTCGGCCACCAGTAGTAGATCGCGGCGATGATCGCGAACAGCGCGCCGGTGACCAGCACGTAGTGGAAGTGCGCGACCACGAAATAGGTGTCGTGGTACTGGAAGTCGGCCGGGACGATCGCCAGCATCAGGCCGGAGAAGCCGCCGATCGCGAACAGCACCACGAACGCCAGCGACCACAGCATCGGCGTCTCGAACGTCAGCGAGCCGCGCCACATGGTGCTGACCCAGTTGAAGATCTTCACGCCGGTGGGCACGGAGATCAACATCGTGGCGAACATGAAGTAGATCTCGCCGCCCAGCGGCATGCCTACGGCGAACATGTGGTGGGCCCAGACGATGAAGCTCAGGAACGCGATCGAGGCCAGCGCGTAGACCATCGCCTGGTAGCCGAACAGCGGCTTGCGCGAGAACGTCGGGATGATCTCGCTGACGATGCCGAACGCCGGCAGGATCATGATGTAGACCTCGGGGTGCCCGAAGAACCAGAAGATGTGCTGGTACATCACCGGGTCGCCGCCGCCGGCCGCGTTGAAGAAGCTGGTGCCGAAGAACTTGTCGGTCAGCAGCATGGTCACCGCGCCGGCCAGCACCGGCATCACCGCGATCAGCAGGAAGGCGGTGATCAGCCAGCTCCAGGAGAACAGCGGCATCTTCAGCAGGTCCATGCCCGGCGCGCGCATGTTGAGCACGGTGGCGATGATGTTGATCGCGCCCATGATCGAGCTGATGCCCATCATGTGGATGGCGAAGATGGTGAACGCGACGTTGGCGCCGCCCTGCAGCATCAGCGGCGGGTACATCGTCCAGCCGCCGGCAGGCGCGCCGCCGGGCAGGAACAGCGTGCCCAGCAGCATGATGAAGGCGAACGGCAGGATCCAGAACGACCAGTTGTTCATGCGCGGCAGCGCCATGTCCGGCGCGCCGACCTGCAGCGGGATCATCCAGTTACCCAGGCCGACGAAGGCCGGCATGATCGCGCCGAAGATCATCACCAGCGCATGCATGGTGGTCATCTGGTTGAAGAACTCGGGATCGACCAGCTGCAGGCCCGGGATCGTCAGCTCGCTGCGGATCACCACCGAGAACGCGGCGCCGATGATGACCATCGTGAAGCTGAAGAGCAGGTACAGCGTGCCGATGTCCTTGTGGTTGGTCGAGAAGAACCAACGGTCGATGAAACCCTGCTTGTGGCCGTGGTCGTCGTGGACCTGGGCGCTGTCTGCGGCTGCGGGATACGTGGACATGTGCTGCCTACCTCGGGTGTGCTTGTCTGTACGGCGTGTGGTTACGGCGGGCGGGCGGCCGGTCAGCCGGCCGCGGGCGCGGCGGGCTGCGGGTCCAGCCGCGCGGTGGCAGGCGCGGCATCGGTTTCTTCAGCCGCCGGGGCGACTTCGGCCGGTGCCGTCGGCGCAGGCGCGGCGGCGGGAGCCGGCGCCGGCGCGTTGGCGGCCTTCTGCGAAGCAAGCCATTGGCGGTACTCGGCCTTCGGCACGGCCTTGACCACGATCGGCATGAAGCCGTGGTCCTTGCCGCACAGCTCGGCGCACTGGCCGCGGTAGATGCCGGGCTCCTGGATGTCGGCCCAGGCCTCGTTGACGATGCCGGGGATGGCGTCCTGCTTCCAGCCCAGCGCCGGCACCCACCAGGAGTGGATGACGTCGTCGGCGGTGATCACGAAGCGGACCTTGGTGTCGACCGGCAGCACCAGCACGTTATCGACGTCGAGCAGGTAGTGCGGGTTGGCCTCCACCGTCGGCCGCTCGCCGCTCTGGCGCATGCGGTCGCTCTCGCGGTCCAGGCGGCTGGTGAACGCCACGTCCTCGCCCAGGTATTCGTACTTCCACATCCACTGGTAGCCGGTGACCTTGACCGTCATCTCCGAGTCGCGGGTGTCGTACATCGCGATCAGCTTGGTCGTGGCCGGCCAGGACATGCCGATCAGCAGCAGCACCGGGATGATCGTCCAGATCACCTCGGCCGTGGTGTTGTGGGTGAACGTGGCCGCCACCGCGCCCTTGGACTTGCGGAAGGCGAAGATCGCGTAGGCCATCGCCGCGAAGACCACCACGCCGATGCCGACGCAGATCCACAGCGCCATCATGTGGGCGTCGTAGGCGTGCTTGGACAGCGTGGTGACGCCGCGGCCCATGTTGAGCTGCCATTCCACCGGGTCGGCGGACTGCGCGAACGCGCTGGCGGACAATCCGAGCATGCCCAGGCCCATCCCGTATCGGGGCATGGCCCCCCGCTTGGTGCGCAATTGTTTCAGCTGACCGGCTTGCATCACATCGAACCCCGAATGCCTCGTTGGCGTCATGGCTGGCGAGTCCGCAACCGGGCCCGCACGCGGCCCGGGAACGGGCCAGGAAACGTGCGCAGGAACGATGGCGAGCTACGGATAACCTGCAAATGGTAGCTGCGACGGGCGTTGGGCGGCAAGCAACGCCGGCCGGGATCGGGCGCGCACGGCTGTTCGCGCGCGCGCACAAGGCCTAGAATCGCCGGCCTTACGTGCCTGGGTGCCCCGTGACCGCCATCCTGTCCCCCGAACTGCCGCCGCAGCCCTCCGCGCTGCGCGCGGCCATCACTGCAGCCTGGGCCCGCGACGAGACTGAACACGTCCACGAACTGCTGGAGCAGGCGCGCCTGCCAGGCGCCGACCGGGAGGCGATCCGCACCACCGCTGCCGACCTGGTGCGCCGGGTCCGCGCCCGCGCCGCCGACCAGGGCGCGATCGAGGCCTTCATGCGCCAGTACGACCTGGGCAGCGAGGAAGGCGTGCTGCTGATGTGCGTGGCCGAGGCGCTGCTGCGGATCCCGGACGAGGAAACCACCGACAAGCTCATCCGCGACAAGCTCGGCGAGGCCGACTGGAAGCGCCACATGGGCCAGTCGGACTCGGTGCTGGTCAACGCCTCCACCTGGGGCCTGATGCTCACCGGCCACCTGGTGGACCTGGCCGACGACACCCGGCGCGACGTGCACAACGCCTTCAAGCGCCTGGTCGGGCGGGTCGGCGAGCCGGTGGTCCGGCTGGCCGTGCGCCAGGCGATGAAGATCATGGGCCACCAATTCGTGATGGGCCGCACGATCGCCGAAGCGCTGGCGCGCGGGCGCAAGGGCGACAACGCCCGCTACCGCTACTCGTTCGACATGCTCGGCGAGGCCGCGCTGACCCAGGACGACGCCGACCGCTACCTGCGGGCCTACCACGACGCCATCGCCGCGATTGGCCGCAGCGGCCCGTTCGAGGACGAGATTCCGGCGCCTTCGATCTCGGTCAAGCTCTCGGCGCTGCATCCGCGCTACGAGCACGCCAAGCGCGAACGGGTGCTGGCCGAGCTGGCCCCGCGGGTGCTCGACCTCGCCCGGCGCGCGAAGCAGCACCGCATCGGCATGACCATCGACGCCGAGGAAGCCGACCGCCTGGAGCTGTCGCTGGACGTGTTCGAGGCCGCGTGGGCGGACCCGTCGCTGGCCGGCTGGAACGGCTTCGGCATCGTCGTGCAGGCCTACCAGAAGCGTGCGCCGTACGTGATCGACTGGGTCGCCGACCTCGCCCGCCGCCACGGCCGCCGCATCCCGCTGCGCCTGGTCAAGGGCGCGTACTGGGACAGCGAGGTCAAGCGCGCCCAGGTCGACGGCGTCGAGGGCTACCCGGTGTTCACCCGCAAGCCCAGCACGGACGTGTCCTACCAGGCCTGCACGCGGCGCCTGCTCGACGCCACTGACGCGATCTACCCGATGTTCGCCACCCACAACGCGCAGACCATCGCCGCCGTCCACCACATGGCGCGGGCGACGATCGGCGGCACACGCGACGCCGACGGCCGTTTCCGCTACGAGTTCCAGAAGCTGCACGGCATGGGCGACGACCTGTATGCCGAGGTGATCCCGGCCGACCGCCTGGACGTGCCCTGCCGCGTCTACGCGCCGGTGGGCTCGCACGAGGACTTGCTGCCGTACCTGGTCCGGCGCCTGCTCGAGAACGGCGCCAACTCCAGCTTCGTCAACCGCATCACCGACGAGGGCGTGGCGATCGACGACCTGGTCCGCGACCCGGTCGAGACCGTGGACGCGTTCGACGCCATCCCGCACCCCCGCATCCCCCTGCCGCGCGAGGTCTACCGCTCGCAGGGCCACGACCGAGACAATTCCATGGGCATCAACCTCTACAACGACGAGCAGCTGCGCGAGCTCGCCGAACAGGTCAACGCGGCCGTGCGCGACGACTGGCGCGCGGGTCCGCTGGTGCCGGGCGCGAAACCCTCGACCGCGGACACGGTGGAAGTCACCAACCCCGCCGACCGTCGCCAGATGGTCGGCCACTGGCAGCCCGCGGACAGCGCGGTGATCGCACAGGCGATGGACAACGCCGTGGCTGCGCAGCCGGCCTGGGACGCGACTCCGGTCGCCAGCCGCGCGGCGATCCTCGAGCACGCCGCCGACCTGCTGGAGCAGCGCACGCCGGCGTTCATGGCGCTGTGCACGAAGGAGGCCGGCAAGACCATCCCCGACGGCGTCGCCGAAGTACGCGAGGCCGTGGACTTCCTGCGTTACTACGCCGGCCAGGCCCGCACCCTGGTCGCACCCGAATCCCTGCCCAGCCCCACCGGCGAAACCAATACCCTGCAGCTGGCCGGGCGCGGCGTGTTCGCCTGCATCTCGCCATGGAATTTCCCGCTGGCGATCTTCATCGGCCAGGTCGCCGCCGCGCTGGTCACCGGCAACAGCGTGCTGGCCAAGCCGGCCGAGCAAACCGCCCTGGTCGGCTTCGAGGCGGTCAAGCTGCTGCACGAGGCCGGCGTGCCGGAGGCGGTGCTGCAGCTGTTGCCCGGCGACGGCGCAACCGTCGGCGCCGCCCTGACCGGCGACCCGCGCATCGCGGGCGTGGTGTTCACCGGCTCCAATGGCACCGCGCTGGCGATCAACCGCGCGCTGGCCGCGCGCGACGGCGCGATCGGCACCCTGATCGCCGAAACCGGCGGCCAGAACGCGCTGGTCGCCGACTCCTCGGCCCTGCCCGAGCAGCTGATCAAGGACGCCATGGCCTCGGCCTTCACCTCCGCCGGCCAGCGCTGCTCGGCCGCGCGCGTGCTGTTCGTGCAGGACGACATCGCCGACAAGGTCATCACCATGCTCGCCGGCGCCATGGCCGAGCTCAAGGTCGGCGACCCGGGCCAGCTGTCCACCGACGTGGGCCCGGTGATCGATGCCGATGCGCTGGGCATGCTCGACAGGCACGCCGAGCGCATGCAGGACGAGGCGCGCCTGATCGCGCAGGCCGCGACGGGCGAGGACACCGCCCACGGCACGTTCTTCGCCCCGCGCGCCTGGGAACTGAAGTCGCTGTCGCAGCTGGACCGCGAGAACTTCGGCCCGGCGCTGCACGTGATCCGCTGGAAGGCCGACGAGCTCGACCAGGTGATCGACGCCATCAACACCACCGGCTACGGCCTGACCCTGGGCATCCACTCGCGCATCGACGAAACCGTCGACTACATCGCTTCGCGCGCCAAGGTCGGCAACGTCTACGTCAACCGCAACCAGGTCGGCGCGGTGGTGGGCGTGCAGCCGTTCGGCGGCCAGCGGCTCTCGGGCACCGGCCCTAAGGCCGGCGGCCCGCACTACCTGCCGCGCTTCGCCACCGAGAAGGTCATCACCATCAACACCACCGCCGCCGGCGGCAATGCGAGCCTGCTGACGCTGGGCGAATAGGCGCCGCTTGCGCGGCACCTGCGACCGTCCCGCGCTTTGCCGTAGGTCGGGGCTACGCCCCCGACGACCGCGTCCGCGGCGGGTTTCGTCGCGACGGTCGCGGCTACACTCCTGATCGGTGCGTGCGCCCCGCGTCGGGGACGTAGCCCCGACCTACGGCCAAAAAAAACCCCGCCGAAGCGGGGTTTTTTTGTGGTGCCTGAAACGACGGATCAGAAGCGGAACTGCGCCGAGATGCCGTAGTTGTCCGCGCCACCGTCGTACTCGCCGCTCAGGTACGAACCGCTCGACGAGGCGATGCCCACGACCGGCGTATCGACCAGCTGGATGCGCGAATAGCTGGCGGTGATGTCGAAGTTGTCGCTCACCGCCCAGGTCGCGCCCAGCGAGTACCACATGCGGTCCTGGTCGGGCATGCGCGGGGTGCGGTGCGGCAGGCTCACCGGCGAGTCGTCGCGGGCAACGCCGCCGCGCAGGGTCCAACGCTCGTTCAACTTGTACTCGGCGCCGATCGAGTAGAACCAGCTGTCCTCCCAGCTGTAGTCCTCGGCCGAGTCGGGCTGCGCCGGGTTGTCGAACTCGATGCGGATCTCCTTCAGCGAATCCCAGCCGGCCAGATTGGCTTCGGCCATCAGCGCCAGCTTCTCGTTGACTTCCCAGGTGGCGCTGAAGGAGTCAATGCTGGGCAGGGTCAGCTTGGCGCCCGCGGGGCCGGTGACGTAGGCGCCGCCGGCGGTGACGAACGCGGCGGTGCCGGGCACGTCGAACGTCGCCGTGCCGCGGATGTCGTGCTTGATCTCGGATCGGCGCGAATAGCCGAACGACAGGTTGTCGGTCGGGCGCCAGTTCATGCCGAAGATCCAGCCGAAGCTGTTGTCGGTGCCGTTCACCGACACCTTGCCGTCGTTCTTCTGCGGGCCGTACGGGCCGGTCACCGGGTTGGGCATGAAGCACAGCGGCTGGGTCTGCGGGTTGGCGCAGATGCCGCTGCCGAAGTCGATCGCGTTCGACAGGGTCACGTCGGAATGCTCGTACACCAGGCCGACGCCGACCGAGAAGCGCTCGCTCAGGTCCAGCGAGGCCGCCAGGGTCAGGTCGATGATCTTCACGTCCGAGTCGATCGCGTGGTAGCGGCCGGCCCAGGTGTCGTCGTATTCGGTCTTCAGGCCGAACGGTGCGCTGATCATTGCGCCGAGGGTGACGTACTCAAGTTGCCCGCTGAGCGGCTTGATGAACGACATCGCCGGGACGACGTTCAGGCCGCCGGCGTCGCCGCCGGCGCCACCGGTCAGCGGCTGGGCGAGCGGCGAACCGGCCGCGGCACTGCCGCCGCCTTCGAACTGGAACGACAGGTCGATCGCGGTGACGTCGGCCTGGAAGGTGTTCTTGTCGAAGGTCGACATCACGGCCGGGTTGTTGGCCACGACCGAGGCATCGCCCTTGGCCGACGCGGCACCGGCCATCGAGCGGCCCTGGGCCTTGACGCTGTTTTCCTTGAGCAGGAAGGCCGCGGCGTGGGCCTGGCTGAAGGCCATGGCGCCGGCGATGCCGAGCGCAAGGGCGGTAATTTGAACGAGGCGGGGATGGGTGTGCATTGCTGGGTCTCTCTCCGTAGGCAGGTTTTTCGGGCGCGTCGTGCGGCTTGGGCGATGTCCCCCGCCCTGGCCATTCCTGCCGGAAGCCCCCTCCCGACTGACGACGCGGACGCACTATACCGTGGCGTGTGGTATCGCGCGCAAGCCGGGCCGCGGCTGCCGCCCCGGGAGGCGGAGCAGGTATCTTGGCCTCCGGCCGCTGCCACGGAACCGTCAATGTTCGTCTCCATTCCCTCCCGCCAGCGGCAGCAGTTGCGCTGGGCTACGCCGACCCTGGTGGCCGTGCTGTGGCTGGCGTTCCTGTGGGCCAGCACCCGCCCGGGCGGCCAGCAACGGGCGCTGCTGCTGGAATGGGGCGCGCTGAGCGGCGGCCAGCTGCCCGCGGACATCCTGCGCTCCTGGGCCGACGGCGAGCACTGGCTGCGCCTGCTCACCGCGCTGTTCCTGCACGCCGACTGGGCCCACCTGCTGGGCAACCTGGTGTTCCTGCTGATCTTCGGCCTGCCGGCGGAGCGGGTGATGGGGCCGTGGCGTTTCCTGCTGCTGTTCCTGCTCGGCGGCTGCCTGGCCAACTTCGTCGCAGTGCTGGCGATCGGCGCCCCGGACCGCCTGATCATCGGTGCCAGCGGCGCGGTCTCGGCGGTGATCGGCGCCTACCTGGCGCTGTTCCCCAATGCGCGCCTGGGCGTGGTGCTGCCGTTGGGGCTGTTCCTGGAGTTCGTGCGCGCGCCGGCCTCGCTGCTGATCGGCATCTGGGCGCTGCTGCAGGTGGTGTTCGCCTACATCGGCCCGGCCTTCGGCGCGGTGGCCTGGGCGGCGCATATCTCCGGCTTCGTGTTCGGGATCGTGTTCGCGCTGCTGGCACGGCGCGGGATCGCGCAGCGGTTGCGGAAGTTGAAGGGGTATTGAGGGGCTGGGGGCTGGGGGCTGGGGGCTGGGGAAAGCGTAGTTCCATGGATCCGTCATTCCCGCGAAAGCGGGAACCCAGTGTCTTGACCGGAAACCTCGTCGAAAAGTCTCTGGGTTCCCGCTTTCGCGGGAGTGACGGCAAGAAAGCCTTTCGGCCCCCGTCCCTGGCCCCCAGCCCCCAGATCCCAGCCCCCCGTACAATCCCCCCATGCCCAAACCCCTCTACAAAGTCGTCTTCCACAACCACGGCAAGGTCTACGAGCTGTACGCGCGGCGCGTGGCGGCGAGCGCGATCTGGGGCTTCACCGAGGTCGGCGAGCTGGTGTTCGACGTGCACGACGGCCTGGTGGTCGACCCCACCGAGGAGCGCCTGCGCGACGAGTTCGGCAACACCCGCGTGCTGCACCTGCCGATGCAGAGCATCGTGCGCGTCGAGGAAGTGGAGAAGAAGGGGCAATCGGCGATCCGCGACGCCGAGTCCGGCGAACGCGTGGTGACGCCGTTCCCCTTGCCGGCAAAGCCACGCTGAAGACGGCTGCTGGCGCACGCACGCGGCGCCTGTAGATCGCAGCTCCGCGTTTCCGCTGTGCGCCTTGCGCTCTTGACGCTAAAGATCCCGCCGAATGACGCAGCCTGCAGACCCGGAGGGCGCCGCACATGGATGTTCGCGCGCGCTCCTGCGCGCGCGGTGACGCTCATCGAAGAAGTGAACTCGGCCGCGCAGCGGGCGAAACGCTCTTGATCTATTTGCGCACCGGGGCCGGGGCCGCGGCCGCAGCAGCCGGCACGACCGGCTTCTTGAGCTCCGCCAGCGCCGCCGTGATCGGCGCGTCGCCTTCGAGCACGTCGCCGGCGTTGCTGCCGGCGATCTCCTCGTCGCCACGCAGGTGGCCTGGCAGCAAGGCCTCGGCGTAGTCGGCGTGGCTGTCCTGGCCTTCCTTGCCTTCGGGCTTGAGCACCACGTCCGGGTCGATGCCGCGCGCCTGGATCGACTTGCCGCTGGGCGTGTAGTAGCGGGCGGTGGTGAGCTTGACCGAGTCGCCGTTGTCCAGCGGTAGCAAGGTCTGCACCGAACCCTTGCCGAAGGTGCGGCTGCCGACGATGCGCGCGCGGCCGTTGTCGTGCAGGGCGCCGGCCAGCACCTCCGAGGCGCTGGCCGAACCGGCGTCGACCAGTACCGCCACCGGCGCGCCGTGCATCAGGTCGCCGGGGGCGGCCGAGAACTGCGCATCGCTGATCGGGCTGCGGCCGCGGGTGCTGACGATGCCGCCTTCGTCGAGCAGGTCGTCGGCGATCTGCACCGCCGTGGTCAGCAGGCCGCCGGGGTTGCTGCGCAGGTCCAGCACCAGGCCGCGCAGCTTGTCGCCGGAACCGGCCTGCAGGCGCTTGAGGGTCGATTCGAAGTCGGCGGCGGTGTCGGCCTGGAACGCGCTGATGCGGATGTAGGCGTAGCCGGGTTCGAGCATGCGGCCACGCACGCTGGCCAGCTTGATGGTGCCGCGGGTGACGCTGATCTGCAGCGGCTTGGGTTCGCCTTCGCGCATGATGGTCAGCTTGAGCGTGCTGCCCGGCTCGCCGCGCAGCGGGCCCTGGCCTTCGGCGCTGGCCGGGGTCAGCGGCTTGCCGTCGACGGCGACGATGAGGTCGCCGGCCTTCACGCCCGCGCGCGCGGCCGGGGTGTCGTCGATCGGCGCGATCACCTTCACCTTGCCGTCGGGCAGCTGCTGGACTTCCACGCCGATGCCGTCGTAGGCGCCGCTGGTGTCCTCGTCGAAGGCCTCGGCGTCGTCCTTGTCGAGATAGGCGCTGTGCGGGTCGAGGTCGAGCAGCAGGCCGCGGATCGCCGAGTCCATCAGCGCCTTGTCGTCGACCGGCTCCACGTAGGCCTCCTTGACCGCCATGAAGACCGACACGTAGCGCTTGATCTCCTCCAGCGGCACCGCGCTCGCCGCGCTCTCGGCGGCCTCGGGGTCGTCGCCCGGCTCGGTCACGGCGGCGGGCGGCTCGTCGCCCCGCGCATCGACCGGCAGTTCCTGCGCAAGCGCCGGGCGGGCCAGCAGCAGGGCAAGGGCGAGGATCGGAAGGCAACGGCGCATGCAGGACTCCGCGGGAGCGTGGCGTGGATCGCGCATTGGACCACGGGGCCGCGCGCGGGTTCTCGGGATTATGGGGTGTGGCGCCGGCCATTCACCAAGGAAGTCCTGAATGGCTGCCGCCATCCCCTCAAGGCGGGAACGACGGGTAAAAGCACGGCGACCCGTGACAGGCGCAGCATCAGCGCTTCTGCAGCCAGCTGCCCGGGTTGACCGGATTGCCGTTGCGGCGCAGTTCGAAGTACAGCGCCGGCCGGCCCTGGCCGCCGGAATTGCCGACGCTGGCGACCGGGTCGCCGCGCTTGACCTGCGCCCCGGCGTCCTTGAGCAGGGCGTCGTTGTAGGCGTACAGGCTCATGTAGCCGTTGCCGTGGTCGATGATCAGGATCAATCCATAACCGGTCATCCACTCCGAGAACACCACGGTGCCGTCGGCAACCGCCTTGACGGTGGTGCCCGCCGGCGCGCCGATCAGCACGCCGGCGCTCTTGCTGCCGTCGGGCATGGGCGCGCCGTAGCCGGCGACCAGGGTGCCCGACACCGGCCAGCCGAGTCCGCCAACCTTGATCGGCGCGGTCTTGGCCACCTCGATCGGCGGCGGCGGCGCCTTGTGGCTCGTGCCGCCTTCCTTCGCACGCGCGGCGGCCGCGGCTTCCGCGGCGCGACGCGCGGCGGCGGCCTTCGCCGCGGCTTCGCGCAGCCGGGCCAGCAGTTTCTCCAGCGACCTGGCGTCCTTGCCCAGCGCCTTCTCGCGGTCGCGCCGGTCCTGGTAGCGCTCGTCGAGCGTGGCGACGGTGGCGCGGCGCTCACGGCGGTCGCTTTCGAGCTCGGCCAGCTGCGCGCGCTGCCTGGCCTTGGCCGCATCCAGCGCCGCCTGGCGCTGCGTGATCTCGGCTTCGACGCGCTCGAGTTCGGCCAGCTCGGCGCTGAGCGCCTCGATGCGCTGCATGCGGTCGCGCTGCAGGTAGCGGTGGTAGGCCAGCGCGCGCGCGGCCTCGGCGACCTTGTCCTGCGACAGCATCAGCTTGAGCGGCGCATCTTCGCCAATGGCATAGGCCGCGCGCAGCAGCGCGCCCAGCTCATCGCGGCGGGCGGCGAGCGAAACCTGCATCGTGTCGCGCCTGTCGCGCAGCTCGGCCAGCGCCGCCTGCTGCCGGGCAAGCTCGGCCTCGGTCTCGCGCAGGTTGCGCGTGGACGCGCCGACCTTCTCGTCGACCTCGCGCAGCTGCCGGCTGGCATCGCCGCGCCGGCCTTCGATCCTGCGCCGCTCGGCGGCGACTTCCTTCAGTTCGCGGTTGACCTTTTCCAGCTTGCGCTGCGTTTCGCCGGTGCTCTGCGCCTGCACCGCCACCGGCGCCAGCATCGCGACGAGCACCCCGGCAAGCACGGCCGCGGGCAGGCACCACGGGCGGCGCGCGCGCGGCATCAGCCGGGGGCGAACAGGCTGCGGCCGCTCATCGCGTCCGGCTTCGGTAGGCCGAGCAGGTCGAGCACGGTCGGCGCGACATCGCGCAGCGAGCCGCCTTCGCGCAGCGCCACGCCGGCGCGGTCGCCCACGTACACCAGCGGCACCGGGCCGACGGTGTGCGCGGTGTGCGGCTGGCCGGTGGCCGGGTCGCGCATCATCTCCAGGTTGCCGTGGTCGGCGGTGACTACCAGCGCGCCACCGGCTTCGCGCACGGCCGCGTCCACGGCGCCGAGCGCGACGTCGACCGCTTCGGCCGCCTTGATCGCCGCCTGCAGGTCGCCGCTGTGGCCGACCATGTCGGGGTTGGCGATGTTGCACACGACCAGGTCGAAGCGGCCCGAGCCGATCGCGTCGACCAGCTTCGCCGTCAGCTCCGGGCAGCTCATCTCCGGCTGCAGGTCGTAGGTCGCGACCTTCGGGCTGGGGACGAGGATGCGCTCCTCGCCGTCGAACACGTCCTCGCGGCCACCGCTGAAGAAGAAGGTGACGTGCGCGTACTTCTCGGTCTCGGCGATACGCAGCTGCTTCAGGCCTGCTTCGGCGGCCAGTTCACCGAGCGTGTCACGCAGGTCGTCGGGCGGGAACGCGACGGCCGCCGGCAGCTTCGCGTCGTATTCGGTCAGGCAGACGTAGGCCGCAAGCTTCGGCCGGCGTGCGTCGAAGCCATCGAAGCCGGGCGACACGAACGCCGAGCTCAGCTGGCGCGCGCGGTCGGCGCGGAAGTTCATGAACACCACCGCGTCGCCGTCGGCCATCGGCGCGGCGCCGTCGATCACGGACGGCAGCACGAACTCGTCGTTCTCGCCGCGCGCATAGGCGTCCTCGAGCGCAGCGGCGGCGGTCGGTGCGTGGTGGTCGGACTTCGCCTCGACGATCGCATCCCACGCCAGCCGCACCCGCTCCCAGCGCTTGTCGCGATCCATCGCGTAATAGCGGCCGCCGACGCTGGCGATGCGTGCGTTGCCGAGCGCATCGCACCTGGCCTGCAGCGCGTCCAGGCTCGCGGCCGCCGAGCGCGGCGGGGTGTCGCGGCCGTCGAGGAAGGCGTGCACGGCCACCCGCGGGACGCCGGCGCGCTGCGCGAGTTCCAGCATCGCGAAGACCTGCGCCTCGTGGCTGTGCACGCCGCCGGGCGAGAGCAGGCCCATGACGTGCAACGTGCCGCCGTCGGCCTTCACCGCATCGCAAGCGCCGCGCAGCTGCGCGTTGTCGAAGAAGCTGCCGTCCTCGATCGCCGCGTCGACCCGGGTCAGGTCCTGGTAGACGATGCGGCCGGCGCCCAGGTTCATGTGGCCGACCTCGGAGTTGCCCATCTGCCCGTCCGGCAGGCCCACGTGGCGGCCTTCGGTGTGGATCAGCGTGTGCGGCGATCCGCTCCACAGGCGTCGCCAGTTCGGCAATTGCGCCTGCGCGAGCGCGTTGTCGGCGGGGTCGTCGCGGTGGCCCCAGCCGTCGAGGATCAGCAGGACGACCGGTTTCGGGCGGGCGGCGCGGGCGGCTTCAGGCACGACGGAGGGACCAGTGACTAAGGACAGATGCGATTGTAGCGAAGCCCGTGCAGGCTGGACCCGTCGGGCACGCGCCCTTCCGAAGTCCTATCCTCGCCGCATCGTTCCACCCGGAGTCCACGCCATGCCCGCCTTGCCGCGCCTTCCACTCGCCTTCGCCCTGTCGCTGCTGCTGGCTTCCGGCGCCGTGGCCGCGGCGCCCGACGGCGCCGACATCGACAAGGTGAACGGCAGCATCACCGCCGAGTCCGGCCAGGTGTACGGCGACCTGGACACCGTCAACGGCAGCATCCGCCTGGAGGACGGCGCGCACGCCAAGGACGCGGAGACCGTCAACGGCAGCGTCAAGGCAGGCAACGACATCGAGGCCGAGGACGTGGGCACCGTCAATGGCGAGATCCACATCGGCGAGCGAGCGCGCATCGGCGGCCGCATCGAAACCGTCAACGGCGGCGTCTTCGTCGGCCGCGGCGGCAACGTCGCCAAGGGCATCGAAACGGTCAACGGCGCGATCGGCATCGTCGCCACCGAGCTGGGCGGCAGCATCGTGACCGTCAACGGCGACATCACCGTCGGCGTCGATTCGCACGTGCGCGGCGGGCTGAAGGTCCACAAGCAGAACTCGACCTGGCTGCCGATCCAGTTCGGCAGCAACCGCAAGCCGCGCATCGTGATCGGGCCCAATGCGGTGGTGGAGGGCGACCTGGTGTTCGAGCGCGAAGTCACGCTGTACGTGCACTCCAGCGCCCGCATCGGCAAGGTCATCGGCGCCACGCCGGTCGCGTTCGACACGCCGCGCGCGCCGCGCGACTGAGGGCCGCGGGGCGCCCGCTTCAAACGGGCATTCCGGGCGGCGCGCGCCACGAGCGCTAGAATCCGTGGGGTTCCCACCGCACAGGGCCTCCCGGATGCAAACCCGACACCTCCTGTTCTGCCTGCTCGCCGGCACCGCGCTGGCCGCGTGCAACCGCGAGCCGACTCCAACCGACACTGCGCCGGCAGCAACCACGCCCGCGCCCGACGCTGCCGCCACGGCTCCCGCGTACGCCTTCAGCGACGACATCACCGCCGGCGACTTCAGCGAACTGGTGAAGACGCTGTCCTCCGACGAATTCGAGGGCCGCGGCCCCGGCACGCCCGGCGGCGAGAAGACCGTCGAATACATCAAGGCGCAGTTCGTGCGCATCGGCCTGCAGCCCGGCAACGACGGGTCGTGGTTCCAGGACGTGCCGATGGCCGAAACCACCGCTGACGAATCGGCCACGCTCGCGATCGACGTCGCCGGCAAGACCACCGAACTGAAGTTCGGCCCCGACATGGTGCTCAACACGCGCACCGGAAAAACCGAGGTCAAGGTCGAGGACAGCCCGCTGGTGTTCGTCGGCTACGGCGTCGACGCGCCCGAGCAGGACTGGAACGACTACGCCGGCGTCGACGTCAAGGGCAAGACCGTCGTCATCCTGGTCAACGACCCCGGCTTCCACGCCGGCGACGAGAGCCTGTTCGAAGGCAAGCGCATGACCTATTACGGGCGCTGGACGTACAAGTTCGAGGAGGCTGCGCGCAAGGGCGCGAAGGCGGCGATCATCATCCACGACACGCCCGGCGCGTCCTACGGCTGGGACGTGGTGGAAAGCTCCTGGTCCGGCCCGCAGTACGACCTGCGCGCCGCCGACGACCCGGCGCCGCGCCTGCCCGCGCAGGGCTGGATCACCGGTGACGCGGCAAAACAGCTGTTCGCCGACGCCGGGCTCGACCTGGACGAGATGTACGCGGCCGCCGGCAAGCGCGGCTTCAAGGCCGTGCCGCTGGACGCGACGGTGTCGTTCGACCTCAAGAGCACGGTCACCGAGAAGTCCTCGCGCAACGTGATCGGCGTGCTGCCCGGCACCGAACGCCCGGACGAGGCGGTGGTGTACATGGGCCACTGGGACCACCTGGGCAAGCACGACGGCGAGGAAGGCGACAACATCTACAACGGCGCGGTCGACAACGCCACGGGCGTGGCCGGGATCATCGAGATCGCCGGCAAGTTCGCGCGCACGACGCCGGCGCCGAAGCGTTCGCTCGCGTTCATCGCGGTCACGCTGGAGGAATCCGGGCTGCTCGGTTCGCAGTACTACGTCGCGCACCCTGCGTTCCCGCTCGACAAGACCGTGGGCGTGATCAACATCGACGCGATGGGCGTGTACGGCAAGTCGCGCGACCTGGTGGTGGTCGGCAAGGGCAACTCGGAACTCGAAGACCTGCTCAAGGCGCAGACCGACAAGCAGGGCCGCACGCTGGAGGAAGAGAGCACGCCGGAAAGCGGCTTCTACTTCCGCTCCGACCACTTCAACTTCGCCAAGGCCGGCGTGCCGGCGCTGTATACCGAGAGCGGCGAGGACCTGGTCGAAGGCGGACGCGAAGCCGGCGAGGCCGCGGCACGTGACTACAACGCCAACCGCTACCACAAGCCCGGCGACGAGTACTCCGACAGCTGGAAGCTCGACGGCGTGGTCGAGGACCTGCAGGCGCTGTACGGCGTCGGCCGCGTACTGGTCGACGGCGACCAGTGGCCGAACTGGTACGAAGGCAACGCCTTCCGCGCCGCGCGTGACGAGATGATGGGCGATGGCGACTCCCCCGACAGCGGGGAGCAGGAGGCGGAGACCGGCGCAAACTGACGTCGGCACACGATCGTTGTGGAAACGGCGCCGGTTGGCGCCGTTTCCTTTTGACGGGCCAGCCGGCTGCCACGCCTTGTCCGCGCGCCGGCCGCAGCGTCGTCGGTGCAGCGGGATTCTGTGGATGTCGTCACGCCATCAGACGCACGCAGGCACCAGATCACAGCCTGCCAGGATCGCTTCTTCCACGAGACACGGAATTCACCCGCAATGGATTGCACCGATCATCGTGCCGCATCATCCGGGCCCGGACGAAGGCGCGCAGCGCCGCCGCCCGACACGCCTGACCGCGTCCTCGCGCGGCCACGGCCGCCATGTTTCCGGTCCGCGCCCGATCTGTGTTGTATTGGCGGCGATCCCGCCACGCCCGGAGAAAACGCATGTCCATCGCCTACTGGTGCATCCTCGTTGCAGCGCTGCTGCCGTATGTCTGGGCCTTCATCGCCAAGCGTGGGCCGCGTTACGACAACCACGATCCGCGTGGCTGGCTGGCGAAGCAGGACGACCCGCGCGCGCGTCGCGCCAACGCGGCGCACCTCAACGCTTTCGAAGCGTTCGCGCCGTTTGCCGCGGCGGTGCTGATGGCGCAGGCTGCGGGTGTCGACCCGACCCTGGTGGCGACGCAGGCGCTGATCTTCGTCGGCCTGCGCGTGCTGCACGGGATCTTCTACGTCACCGACCTGCACCTGATGCGCACCTTCGCCTGGACGGCGGGCTTCGCCTGCGTGCTGTGGATGATGGTCGCGGCCGCACTGCAGGTCGGCGGCTGAGGTCAGCCCTCGCGCGACGCGTGCCGGCGCGTGCCGGCGCGGCGTTCGGCCCAGGCCAGGATCAGCAGCACCACCAGCGTCAGCACAGTGGTGCCGAACGCCAGCAGGTGCGCGTGCACGCCCACGGCGATGCCGATCGCGGCGACCATCAGCAGCGAGGCCGCCGTGGTGATGCCGGTGACCCTGTCGTCGCCGCTGCGAAAGATCGCGCCGGCGCCGAGGAAGCCGACCGCCGCCACGACCGCTTCGATCAGGCGCAGCGGATCGACGCGCACCAGCTCGCGGTAATGCTCGCCGCTGTAGCGCACCGCCAACAGGTCGGCCAGCCCCACCAGGAGCGCCGCGGCGCCGGCAACCAGCATGTGCGTGCGGAACCCGGCCGGCCGGTCCTTCATCTCACGCTCGAAGCCGATCACCCCGCCCAGCACCATCGCGTAGGCGGTGGCGACGAGCACGTTCAGCTCCACGGACCAGTGATCAAAGAGTGTGTCCATGAAACGAGCCTGCGAACGTCGGCGTCATGACCGCGTCATGGGGCCGAAGGCCGCACCCGACGTCCAGCGGAGTTCACCGACGCCGCTTCCCTTCAGGAAAAATCAGGTTCTTCCCTCAAGTGAGGGAGAGTCGCGACGCAAGCGGACGGTCGGTGCGCGGGCTTCGGACACCGCGTCGTCCCGACCGGGGGATGCGGAAAGCAGGCCATGGATGGCCTGCGGCGGCGAGTCAGGCATGGATGCTGACTGAGCCGGGGAGCATGCCCCGGTCGGGACGACGCATCGGCGATTCGCTGTCATGGCTTCTTCATCGGCAACCGAAGACCAAAAGCCGTCGGGGACGTAACCCCGACCTACGCGGCTTCAACCGAAGCGATGAAGGTCACGTCAAGGTGAGCCGTGTCCTGGCGGGCGGGAGCCGCGTCAAGCGCGCCATGGATGGTGCGCGCCCTCGTCAGGACAGGATGAGCACGGGCTACTTGCGCGGCATTGCCGCGCGCCCGTGCGAATGCCCGGCGCGCTGCGCCGGGCCGGGGGAGCCGCGCAGCGGCGTTCCTGCCGAGGGAAAAGCGGCTCCCGGCCGTCAGGACACGGCGACCCACCGGAGCCCGCATGAGCGACCGGTCGGTCGTGCCTCCCCTCACTTGGGAGAAGAACCAAGAATCAACCCTTGGCGGCGACCAGCCGCACCCGCGCGAAGTTGCGCCTGCCCACCTGCAGCACACCCTCGAAGCCCGGCGCGAACGCGGTGCCGGCATCCTCGACCACGTTGCCGTCGACCTTCACCGCGCGCTCCTTCAGCTTGCGGTTGGCCTCCGAGTTGCTGGGCGTGATGCCGGCGGCGGTGAGCAGCGCGGCGATGCGGATGCCCTCGGCCGGGATCGCCACGTCCTGCAGCGGCAGCAGCGCGGTGTCGCCCTGCCCGGTCACGGCGACGTGCCAGCCGGCGATGGCGGTTTCGGCGGCGGTCGTGTCGTGGAAGCGCGCGGCCAGCTCGCGCGCCAGGCGCAGCTTGACGTCGCGCGGGTTCAGGCCTGCGGCGACGTCAGCCTGCAGCTGCTTCGCCTCGTCCACGCCGATGTCGAAGCTCAGCAGCTCGATCCACTTCCACATCAGCTCGTCGCCGATCTTCATCGTCTTGTTGACGATGTCGATCGCCGGCTCGTCGATGCCGATGTAGTTGCCCAGCGACTTGCTCATCTTCTGCACGCCGTCCAGGCCTTCGAGCAGCGGCATCGTCAACACCACCTGCGGCTTCTGCCCGTAGTGCTCCTGCAGGCCGCGGCCCATCAGCAGGTTGAACTTCTGGTCGGTGCCGCCAAGCTCGACATCGGCCTTGAGCGCGACCGAGTCGTATCCCTGCACCAGCGGATACAGGAATTCATGGATCGCGATCGACTGCTGCGCCGCGTAGCGCTTGGCGAAGTCGTCGCGCTCGAGCATGCGCGCGACCGTATGCTGGCCGGCAAGCCGGATCATGTCCGCGGCGCTCATCCTGCCGAACCACTCGCTGTTGAAGCGCAGCTCGGTGCGCTCGCGGTCGAGCACCTTGAACACCTGGTCGGCGTAGGTGCGCGCGTTGGCCTCGACGTCCTCGCGGGTGAGCGGCTTGCGGGTGGCGTTCTTGCCGGTGGGGTCGCCGATCATCCCGGTGAAGTCGCCGATCAGGAAGACCACCTGGTGGCCGAGGTCCTGGAACTGCCGCATCTTGTTGAGCAGCACGGTGTGGCCGATGTGCAGGTCGGGCGCGGTCGGGTCGAAGCCGGCCTTGATCCGCAGCGGCCGGCCATCCTTCAGCCGCGCTTCGAGCTCTTCGCGCTTGAGGATCTCGTCGGCGCCGCGCGCGATGAGGTCCATGGCGTCGGATTCGGGGGCTGCGGGCAGGTCGGTGGCGTGGGGCACGGGCGGATCCGGGTGACGGTGGCGGGCAGGAAGTGACAATTGCCGTGACGGCGTTTGTAACGCGAAGTTAACACGCGGTTAAAGGGGCTTTTCGGGAAATCCCTGCCCGCTCAAGTGTTTGACGCACACTTTTCGCGTGACTATGGTAACGCCCTGACGGGCCCTTCACGCCGGGCCGGGACTGCTTTTGATGACCGAGCCCACCTCGCCCCAGGACCCCGGTCGCGGGCGCCTGATCCGGATCCGGAACCTCCGCGCCGCGGCCCTGAATGCCAAGGGGCTCGGTGCCGCGCTGCCGGCCGGCTTCAACGGCCGCTGGACCCGCCGCCACTGGATGCATGCCAGCCTGTTCGCGATGCTCGGCACGCTGGTCATGGCCATCGTCCCCGGCTTCTCCAACGCGATGACCTCCAGCCAGGCGCAGGCCTCGGCCGCCACGCCGCTGACCACGCTGTCGCTGCTGCTGCCGCCGCTGCCGGCGTCGGCCAGGCAGGCGGCGCACGTGGAACGCAACAACTGGCAGCTGGTAAGCGTGGCCAAGGGCGAGACCCTCAGCCACGTGTTCGAACGCCTGCAACTGTCGAAGTCGGACCTGCAGCGCGTGCTCGACCAGCCCGGCGCGCGCGACACGCTGCGCCGGCTGCGCCCCGGCACCGAGCTGGCGTTCGACATGCAGCCGGCCGCGGGCGGCAAGCCGGCGGCGCTGCGCGCGTTCCGCTACGACCGCGACGACATCCACCGCGTCGAGATCCACGTCGACGGCGACAAGGTCACCGAGAAGGTGATCGAGCGCCCGACCGAGGTGCGCACCGCGGTGGTCAGTGGCGAGGTCGGCCGCTCGCTGTTCCACTCGGCGCGCAAGCTGGGGCTGTCGGGCAACAACATCCGCAGCCTGACCGACGAAATCTTCAAGTACGACATCAACTTCAACACCGACGTCGCCGCCAGCGACCGCTTCTCGGTCGTGGTCGAGCAGACCTGGCGCGAGGGCGAGATGATCAAGAGCGGGCCGATCCTGGCCGCCACGTTCACCGCGCACGGCGACATGCACAGCGGCTTCCGCTTCGAACGCGGCGACAAGGCCGAATACTTCAGCGCCGACGGCCGGCCGCTGAAGAAGGCCTTCATCCGCATGCCGGTGCAGTACACCCGGATCAGCTCGCGCTTCACCAGCGCGCGCAAGCATCCGATCCTGGGCCGCACCCGCGCGCACCAGGGCGTGGACTTCGCCGCGCCCACCGGCACGCCGGTGATGGCCGCGGGCAACGCGCGCGTGGCGTTCGTCGGCTGGAAGGGCGGCTACGGCCGCGCGGTGATCCTCGACCACGGCCGCGGCTACACCACGCTGTACGGGCACCTGTCGGCGTTCGGCAAGATCAAGAAGGGCCAGCGCGTGGCGCAGGGCACGGTGATCGGCCGCGTCGGCAGCACGGGCCTGGCGACCGGGCCGCACCTGCACTACGAATTCCGCGTCAATGGCGTGCACCGCAACCCGCTGGCGGTGACGATGCCGCCGCCGGAGCCGCTCAAGGGCAAGCAGCTGGCCGAGTTCCGCGCCCAGACCGGTCCGGCACTGGCTCGCATCCGCGAGTTCGAAGACATCATCTACGCCGAGGTCGGCGACGATACGAAGGACAAGCGCGTGGCGAGCGCGGCGAAGCCGGGTTCGAAGAAGGGCTGAGAAAGACGAGTCCCGCCCGCGCGATTCGCGGGCCGCGGCATTGCCCATCGCGCCCGGGTGCGCTCCTACAATGGCGGCATGCCAGCCAACCTCTACCTCGGCCTGATCTCCGGCACCAGCGCTGACGGCATCGACGCCGCGCTGGTGGAATTCGGCGATGCGAACGATGCACGCTCGACGGCGCGCCTGGTCTTCGGCCGCACCTATCCCTGGCAACCGGCGCTGCGCGCGCAGCTGGTCGAACTGGGCCAGCAGTCGGCGCGCGTCCCGCTCGACGCGGTCGCCGGACTCGACGTGCGCATCGGCCGCGCCTTCGCCGACGCCGCGCTGCAGGCGCTGGCCGACAGCGGCAAGGCGGCCGCCGACGTCGCCGCGATCGGCTCGCACGGGCAGACGCTGCGCCACCGGCCCGACGGAGACGCCCCCTACACCCTGCAGCTGGGCGATCCGAACACCATCGCCGAGCGCACCGGCATCTGCACCGTCGCCGATTTCCGCCGCCGCGACGTGGCGGCCGGCGGCCACGGCGCGCCGCTGCTGCCCGCGCTGCACGCCGCGCTGCTGCAGTCACCCGGCGAGGATCGCGCGGTGCTCAACCTCGGCGGCATCGCCAACCTCACCCTGCTGCCGCGCGCAGGGGATGTGCGCGGTTTCGACACCGGCCCGGCGAACGGATTGATGGACGCCTGGTGCCTGCGCCACCGCGGCGAGGCCTTCGACCGCGACGGCGCGTTCGCCGCGGCCGGCCGCGTCGACGACGCGCTGCTGGTGCGCCTGCTCGCCGAGCCGTGGTTCGCGCTGCTGCCACCGAAGTCCACCGGCCGCGACCAGTTCCACCTGGGCTGGGTCGAGTCGCGGCTGCACGGCGACGAGGCGCCGCAGGACGTGCAGGCCACGCTGCTGGCGCTGACTGCGCGTACCGTCGCCGACGCACTGCGCGCGACCCAGCCGGCCACCGCGCGCGTGATCGCCTGCGGCGGTGGCGTGCACAACGGCGCGCTGATGGATGCACTGGCCGAAGCAATGCCCGGCTGCACGGTGGAATCGAGCGAGGCGCACGGCCTGGACCCGGACGCGGTCGAGGCGATGGGATTCGCCTGGCTGGCGCGGCAGGCGCTGCTGGGCCTGCCGGGCAACCTGCCCTCGGTCACGGGCGCGAAGGGCTACCGGGTGCTGGGGGGCATCTATCCGGCATAGCGGCATCGCCGGCGCGGGCTGCGAGCCCCTGTGGGAGCCGCAGGTCGGGGCTACGCCCCGGACGCTTCACGACCGACACACATGTCCGCGCCGTAGGTCGGGGCTATGCCCCCGACGGCTTCGGTAGGTGCACAAGCGTCGGGGGCGTAGCCCCGACTTGTGGGAGCCGCAGGTCGGTTCATGCGTCCGGTTCGTCGGACGGCAGCTTGCCGATCATCGCGAAGCCGCCGTCGTCGGGGATGTCCTGCAGCGCGGCCAGCGCGGCTTCGAGCACGTCGTTCTCGCTACTGTCGAAATGCACGCTGCCGTCGCCCTCGTAGACATGCAGGCCCTGTTCGAGCAAGTGCAGCAGGGTTCGCGGCAGGGTCCAGCCGCGTGTGTCGGCCACCCGCTTGATGCGGTCGACGAGCACCTGGTCGATGTCGTGGAGGACGATCTCGGTCATATCCTGTTCCCGGGCTTCCCGCGCCGGCACGTCGTCGGCCGGCGCGGCCCCTTGATACCCTTCGCGCGGGGCGCAGGCAAGTCCATGCGGATCGCAGGCGGCGCAGGCGTCTTCAGTTAGCATGCCGCCATGACGACATCGCACTCCGCCACGCGCGGCGACCCGCTGGCCTGGATCAGGCCCTACCTCGAACGCGCACCGCTGGGCGCGCTGCTGCTCGGGATCTCGTCGGGCTTCCCGTACGCGATGATCGGCGCCACCCTGACCACGCGGCTGGCGCAGGACGGCATCGACAAGAAGAGCGTCACCGCGTTCGCGCTGGCGTTCCTGGTCTACAACATCAAGTTCCTGTGGGCGCCGCTGGTGGACCGCTTCCACCTGCCCCTGCTGGGCCGGCTGGGCCAGCGCCGCTCGTGGCTGTGGCTGACAGCGGCCTGTGTGGCCGCGGCAACGATCCACCTGGGCGCGCTGGACCCGAACGCGAACCTGGCGCGCGTCGCGTTCGCCGCTGTGGCGCTGGGCGTGGCCGGCTCGACCTTCGACATCGTCATCGACGCCTACCGGATCGAACTGCTGCGCCCCGAGCAGCTGGGCGTGGGCTCGGGCATGTCGCAGTACGGCTGGCGGCTGGGCGCGGTCGGCGCCGGCGCACTGGCGCTGCTGGTGGCCGAGCCGCTGGGGTGGGCCGCGGCCTACGCCATCTGCGCCGCGTTCGTGCTGCCGGCCGCGTTCGTCGGCCTGTGGCTGGGCGAACCGGCGCGCCACCGTGAACCGGCCGTGCGCCGCGGCCTGGCCGCGGCCTGGGCGGCCGTCGCCGGGCCGCTGGGCGAGTTCTTCCGCCGCAAGGGCGCGATGCTGGTGCTGCTGTTCGTGCTGCTGCACAAGATCGGCGACACCCTGGCCAACCTCACGTTCCGCCTGCTGCTCAACGACCTGGGCTTCAGCAACGCGGAGATCGCCACCTACGACGTCGGCGTGGGTTTCGCGACGATGCTGCTGGGCATCTTCGTCGGCGGCATCCTGTACGCGCGCATGGGCCTGAAGGCGTCGGTGCTGCTGAGCCTGGTGCTGATGGCGGTGTCGAACCTGTCGTTCGCGGTGCTGGCGCACGTGGGCCACAGCAACGAACTGCTGGCGTTCACGATGGGATTCGAGAACTTCGCCAGCGGCATCGGCGGCGTGGTGGTGGTGGCCTACCTGTCGGCGCTGTGCAACCTGTCGTTCACCGCGACCCAGTTCGCGCTGCTGTCGGCGGCCGCCTCGATCGTCGGTCGCTTCGTCACCGGCACCACCGCCGGCGGGCTGATCGAGCAGATGGGCTACGTCAACTTCTACCTGCTGACCACGGTGCTGGCGCTGCCGGGCGTGGCGCTGTTCGCGTGGATGATGAAGGCCGGGCTGGTCGACGCGTCGATCGCCGAGAGCGACGTGCGGCGCGCCACGGAGCACGCCGGCGACGGCTGACCCCGTTCGAATCAGTCGGCGTAGTCGACCGTGAACGGCGCGTGGTCAGAGAAGCGCGGCTCGCGCAGGATCGAACACGCCTGCAAGCGCTCGCGCAGCGACGGCGTCACGAACTGGTAGTCGATGCGCCAACCCACGTCGTTGGCGCGCGCCGCGCCGCGGTTGCTCCACCAGGTGTAGTCCTGGCCTTCCGGGTTGAGTGCACGGTAGGCGTCGACCCAGCCGCCTTCGCGATGCAGCGTGCCGTCGCTGCCGCCGTCGTCGCAGATCCTGCCGTTGAGCCAGGCGCGCTCGGCCGGCAGGCAGCCGGAGTTCTTCTGGTTGGACTTCCAGTTCTTGATGTCGAGCGCCGAGCGGACGATGTTCCAGTCGCCGCACAGCACGTAGTCGCGGCCGCTGGCCAGCCACTGGTCGAGGATCGGCCCGAGCCAGTCCATCGCCTCGAACTTGAAGCCCTGGCGCAGCTCGCCCGACGAACCGGACGGGATGTAGAACGACACCACGCTCAGGTTGCCGAAGCGCGCTTCGATGTAGCGGCCTTCCTCGTCGAACGACTCGCGGCCCAGCGCGGTGCGCACCTCGTCGGGCTCGTTGCGGCTGTAGATCGCCACGCCGCTGTAGCCCTTCTTCGTGGTCGCGTCGCGGAACCAGGCCTTGTAGCCGGCCGGCAGGAAGTCGGCGTGCATCCCGTCGGTGCCGGCGAGCTGGTGTTCCTGGGCCTTGGTTTCCTGCATGCACAGCAGGTCGGCGTCCTGGTCGGTGAACCAGTCGAAGAAACCCTTGCGGGCGGCGGAACGCACGCCGTTGGCGTTGAAGCTGATGATGCGCATGGACGGGGAGCCGGGTATGGGGAGCGGGGGTTGGGGAAGAGCTTAACTGCTCCGATTCCGTCATTCCCGCGAAAGCGGGAACCCAGTGACTTGCGTTTCGGGTCCAGCCGCGCCTGCACGGGAGCGAAGACGCTGGGTTCCCGCTTTCGCGGGAATGACGCGTCGGTACAACGATCAGGTCCCGGCCCGCCGACGCGCAGGGCACGCGCGCCTCTATGATGCCGGCATGTTCGCCAGACCCGACCTCCACGTCGCCCCCGTCACGCCCGAACGCATCGACGCCGTGCGCGCATTGCGGGTGGCACCGGAGCAAGAGCCCTTCGTCGGCGACACCGCCTTCAACCTCGACGACGCGCTGCGCGACGAAAACAGCGAGGCGATGGCGATCCTCGTCGGCGAAACGCCCGTGGGCTTCTACCGCCTCGACTTCAGGCCGACCATCGTCGCGCGCCGCTCCATCGGCGAGGCCAGCGTCGGCCTGCGCGCGTTCTTCATCGACGTCGACTGGCAGGGCCGCGGGCTGGGCACGCGCGCGGTGCAGGCTTGCTGCGACGACATCCGCGCCCGCCACCCCGATCGCCGCCTGCTCGCGCTGAACGTGAACGTCCGCAACGTCGCCGCGATCAACGCCTACCGCAAGGCCGGCTTCGTCGAAACCGGCGAGCTATACCTGGGCGGCAGCGCCGGGCCGCAGTATTTGATGGTGCGCAAGCTCTGACGCTCGCGCCCGCGACTCTTGCAGGTGCGGCTTCAGCCGCGGGCTTTTGCTGTTACCCCTCCCCCTGCGAAGGCAGGGGGAGGTTGGGAGGGGGTTGCGTCGGCGCAGATGCAATTGTCCGCAGGCATCGCTTGAGCCCACGCAACCCGTCCCCAACCCGTCCGGCCATCGAGCACAGCTCGATGGCGTTCGTCAGGCCGCGAACCAGTGGTTCGCAAACAGCCTTCCTCACCCCCTGCCTTCGCAGGGGAGGGAGCAAAGAGCTCGCGGCTGAAGCCGCTCCCACAAGAACGCGGGCGGGGCTGGCATCATGTGCGCGCCGCCACGCCCGCCAGCCCGATGCCCACCGACCACCGCCAGCGTTTCCTCCAGCTCGCCCTCGACGCCAACGCGCTGCGTTTCGGCGAGTTCACGCTCAAGTCCGGGCGCAGCAGCCCGTACTTCTTCAACGCCGGGCATTTCGATTCCGGCGCGGCGCTGGCCGGGCTGGCCAGCTGCTACGCCGACGCCATCGACGCGGCCGGGGTCGAGTTCGACCTGCTGTTCGGCCCCGCCTACAAGGGCATCCCGCTGGCCACGGCGCTGGCCTGCGAGTACGCGCGCCGCGGGCGCGACCTGCCGGTGGCGTTCAACCGCAAGGAGGCCAAGGACCACGGTGAAGGCGGGAACCTGATCGGTGCGCCGCTGGCCGGGCGCCGGGTGCTGGTGGTCGACGACGTGATCACCGCCGGCACCGCGATCCGCGAGGCGCTGGCGATCATCGCCGCTGCCGGCGGCACGGCGGCGGCGATCGCGATCGCGCTCGACCGCCAGGAGCGCGTGGCCGACGGCGACGACCGCTCCGCGGCGCAGGCCGTCGCGGATGAACAGGCAATCCCGGTGATCGCCATCGCCGGGCTGTCGGACCTGTTGGCGTTTGCCGGCGAAAGCGCGACACTGGCGGCCGAACGCGACCGCCTGCTCGCCTACCGCGCGCGCCATGGCAGCCGCACGGACTGATCGACCGGCCGGGGGGACGGAACGATGAAGACAATGATCGCGGGATTGGCCTGCGTACTGCTCCTGGCAACGGCGACCGCCGCTGCCCAGGACAAGGCCGCCAAGAAGATCTATTGCTGGGAAGAAGACGGGCACAAGGTCTGCGGCGATGCGCTGCCGGCCGACGCCGTCGACGCGGCGCGCACCGAGATCAGCGCCCGCACCGGCATCGCGGTGCGCTCGCTCGAACGCGCGCCCACCGACGAGGAGCGCGCCGCCGCCGCGGACGCCCGCAAGCAGGCCGCGCGCGACGCCGAGGCCGAGGCCGCCGCCAAGCGCCGCGACCTGGCGATGGTCGAGTCCTATGCGACCGAGGACGACCTGCGCCGCGCCTACGGCGAGCGCATCACCCTGGTCGAGGAATCGCTCAAGACCTCGCGCCTGGGCCTGGTCAACCTGCGCCAGAGCCTGCTCAGCCTGCTGCGCCAGGCCGCCGACCTGGAGTTGCAGTCCAAGCCGGTACGCAAGGCGCTGAGCGACAACATCCAGCGCCAGCACGGCGACCTGCTGCGCCAGCAGGCCATCCTCGAACAGCAGGCCCGTGATCGCGCGTCGCTGGGCAGCGACCTGGAGCAGGCGCTGGAGCGTTACCGCTCGCTGAAGACCCCGGACCAGGTCGCGGGCCGCTCGTAGGCGGGTCTCGACCCGCCGCTTCACGCCCATCGCCGGTGATGGCGGGTCGAGACCCGCCCTACGCGCTCCGGCCATCCGCATTCACCCTTGCCGCCGCCACCGCCGGCCGCCACGGCACGCTCGCTATACTTCCGGCTTTACCCGCAACGGACGTCCCTCGCGTGCCGCAAGTGCAACCGTCGCCGACCACGCCGGCATTGGCGATCACGGCCTACACCGCCACCACCGCGCTCGGCCGCGGACGCGACGCCCAGGCTTCGGCGCTGCGCGAACGCCGCGGCGGGCTGCGCCGCAACGACTTCGGCACCGGCGCCGTGGGCGAACAGCGCCTGGACACCTGGATCGGCCGCGTCGACGGGATCGAGGACGTGGCGCTCCCGCCGGCGCTCGCGTCCCTGGATTGCCGCAACAACCGCCTGGCATGGCTGGCGTTGCAGTCCGACGCGATGGCCGAACAGGTCGCCGACCTGCGCGCGCGCCATCGCCCGGAACGCGTGGCCCTGGTGCTCGGCACGTCGACCTCCAGCATCGGCGCCACCGAGGAGGCTTATGCGCGCCTGTCCGACGACGGCCTGCGCTTCCCGCCCGACCTCGACGCGCCGATCCTGCACACGCCGCATTCGCTGGGCCACTTCGTGCAGCAGGCCACCGGCCTGCGCGGGCCCTGCATCACCGTCGCCACCGCCTGCTCGTCGAGCGCCAAGGTCTTCGCGCAGGCCGCGCGGCTGATCGGCGCCGGCGTGGCGGATGCCGCGCTGGTGGGCGGCGTCGACACGCTGTGCGGCAGCGTGCTGTTCGGCTTCAACTCGCTGGGGCTGGTGTCGGCGACGCCGTGCCGGCCATTCGATGCCGGCCGCGACGGCCTGTCGCTGGGCGAAGCCGGCGGGTTCGCGATCGTCGAGCGCGTCGATCCGGACACCCCCGGGCTGCGCCTGTGCGGCTACGGCGAGTCCAGCGACGCCCACCACATGTCCACCCCGCATCCCGAGGGCCTGGGCGCGCAGCAGGCGATGCGCGACGCGCTGGCGCGTGCCGGCATCGACGCCGCCGATGTCGGCTACCTGAACCTGCACGGCACCGCGACCCCGGCCAACGACGCGGTCGAGGCGCGCGCGGTAGCGGCGCTGTTCCCGGACACGCTGCACGCGGGTTCGACCAAGGGCTGGACCGGCCACACGCTCGGCGCGGCCGGCATCGTGGAATCGGTGTTCGCGCTGATCGCGCTCGAAGACGGCCTGCTGCCGGGCACCCTGAACAGCAAGGCCCGCGACGCGGCCTGCGGCGCGCAGATACATTTCGACAACGCGCAATCGGGCAGCCTGCGCTACGCGATGAACAACTCCTTCGGCTTCGGCGGCAACAACTGCTCGCTCGTGTTCGGGACCGCCTGACGTGCCCCGGCGCACGGCGACCATCGAGGGCATCGGCTTCTGGACCGACGGGCTGCCGTCGTGGCAGGCCGCGCGCGACTTCATCGCCGGCGGCGCGCCCGTCGCCGACGCGCCGCGCCGGCCGTCGCCGCAGCTGCTCGCGCCCAACGAACGCCGGCGCGCGCCGGAAACCGTCGCGGTCGCGCTGGAAGTCGCGCTGGCCGCCTGCACGGCCGCCGGCCGCGACCCGGCGTCGCTGCCGTCGGTGTTCGCCTCCACCCACGGCGACCTGCCGATCATGGACTACATGTGCGCCACGCTCGCCAACGAACCGCGCGCGATCTCACCGACGAAATTCCACAACTCGGTGCACAACGCCGCCGCCGGCTACTGGACCATCGGCAGCGGCTGCATGCACGCCAGCACCGCGCTCAGCGCGTTCGACGCGACGTTCGCCCAGGGCCTGGTCGAAGCGCTGGCGCAGCTGGCCGAAGGCGCCGAGGCGGTGCTGCTGGTCGCCTACGACGGCCACGCGACCGGCCCGCTGGAAACGATGTCGCACAGCCGCGGCCTGCTCGGCGCCGCGCTGCTGCTTTCGCAGAACCCGGGCGACCTGCGCCTGCGCGCGACCCTGGTCGACGGCCAGGCGCCCGAGGCGACCGGGCCGCTGTCGCGGCACGCCGCCGGCAACGCGATGGCGCCGATGCTGCCGCTGTTCGAATCGCTGGCCGGCGGCGACGACGTGGTCCTGCTCGAAGCCGGCCCGGGCCGTGTGCTGCGCGTGGAGATCGCGCATGGCTGAGCCGGCCGCCGCCGGTACTGCACGCCAGCGCCTGCATCGTGGCAACGTCGCCGTGGTCATCCCGGCGCTCAACGAGGCGCTGCGGATCCGCGAGGTGGTGCTCGACGCGCGCGCGCACTGCGACCACGTCATCGTCGTCGACGACGGGTCCGACGACGACACCACCGACTGCATCGCCGACCTCGACGCGACCGTGCTGCGCCACCCGCGGCGCATGGGCAAGGGCGCGGCGCTGCGCAGCGGCTTCGCCCAGGCACGGCGCGTCGGCGCGCAGGCCGTGGCGACGATGGACGGCGACGGCCAGCACAGCGGCGCCGACATCCCGCGCCTGGTCGCGGCGGCCAACCGGCATCCGGGCTGCGTGATCGTCGGCGCGCGGCTGCGCAAGCGCGCGGCGCAGCCGGTGTACCGGCGCATCGGCAACGACTTCGGCGACTGGGGCATCGGCTGGGGCTGCGGCTTCCGCGTGGTCGACAGCCAGAGCGGCCAGCGCCTGTACCCGCACGCGGTGTACACGCTCGACGACGTGCCCGGCGAGGGCTTCGTGTTCGAGGCGCAGATGCTGATCTCGGCCGCGCGCCGCGCCGGCGCGGGCGTGGTCGCGGTGCCGATCGAAACGCGCTACGCCGGCGCCGGCGCGCCGGCGCTGATGCGCAAGAGCCATTTCCGCCTGTTCCACGACCTGCGCAGGATCACCACGCACGTGGTCGCCCAGGTCTGGAACCATGGCGACGTGGTCACCGAGTACCGCCGCTGCCGCGCGCGGCCGCCGGTGATCGACGACCCGGACGGCGAGTTCGCCGCATTGCCCACCAGGACCCCAGGAGCGGAACGCGCAGGATGAGCACGCAACCGGACACCACCGACACCGACGTCACCATCCTCGGCGGCGGCCTGGCCGGGCTGACGCTGGCGATCCAGTTGCGACGCCAGGACCCGGCCCTGCGCGTGACCGTGATCGAGCGCAACGCGCATCCAGTGCGCGAGGCGGCGTTCAAGGTCGGCGAGTCGACGGTGGAGATCGGCGCGCACTACTTCGCCCACGTGCTCGGCCTGCGCGACCACCTCGATCGCGCGCAGGTGCGCAAGTTCGGCTTCCGGTTCTTCTTCTCCGAAGGGCGCATGGACGTCGACCGCTGCACCGAACTGGGCGTGAGCAAGCTGCTGCCGACGCCGTCGTGGCAGATCGACCGCGGCCGCTTCGAGAATTTCCTGGGCAAGCGCGCGCTCGCGCTCGGCGTCGACTTCCGCGACGCCGCCATCGTGCGCGCGGTCGAACTGGGCGAAGGCGACGACGCGCACCGGGTTGCGTTCGAACGCGACGGCACGCAGCAGGCGCTGTCTTCGCGCTGGGTGGTCGACGCCAGCGGCCGCGCCGCGCTGCTCAAGCGCAAGCTCGGCCTGGCGCAGGACAACGACCACGACGCCAACGCGGCGTGGTGGCGGGTCGAGGGCAGGATCGATCCCAACACCTGGTCCGACGACCCGCAGTGGCTGGCGCGCTGCACGCCGCCGGACCGCTGGCGCTCGACCAACCACATGTGCGGCCCGGGCTACTGGTTCTGGCTGATCCCGCTGGCGTCGGGCGCGCATTCGCTGGGCATCGTCTGCGACGGCAAGGCGCATCCGCTGGAGACGATGAACACCCACGACAAGGCAATGGCCTGGCTGCGCGAGCACCAGCCGCGCGTGGCCGCGTCGCTGGAGCAGCCCGGGCACGAGGTGTGCGACTTCCGCTTCATGCGCCACTTCTCGCATGGCTGCACGCAGGTGTTCGGCAACCGCTGGGCGCTGACCGGTGAGGCGGGGCTGTTCCTGGACCCGTTCTATTCGCCGGGCAGCGACTTCATCGCCATCTCCAACACCTACATCTGCGACCTGGTCGCGCGCGACCGCGCCGGCCGCAACTGGACGTCGTACGCCGAGATCTACCAGCAGCTGTACTTCTCGTTCTACGAGACCACGATGACCCTGTTCCAGGACCAGTACGCGCTGTTCGGCGACGCGCAGGTGATGCCGGTCAAGATCATCTGGGACTACACGTTCTACTGGGCGCTGCTGGCGCCGGCGTTCTTCTCCGGGCGCATCGCCGACGTGGCCATGTTCGGCCGCCTGCGCGAGCAGTTCGAACGTGGCAGCACGCTCAACGCGAGCATGCAAGCGCTGCTGCGCGAGTGGGGCGAACGCAATGCCGGGCGCGCGCTGCCGATCGATTCGCGCCTGCTCGACCAGTACCACATCGACTGGTTCCACGAGCTCAACCGCGCGCTGTCCGACCAGCTGGATGACGACGCCTTCGCCACGCGCATCACCGGCAACGTCGCGCGCATGGGCTGGCTGGCGGCCGAGATCCTCGCCCGCGCGCGCGGCGAGCATGCGGATATCGGTGACCATGGACTCGACGCGCTGCTCGCGGATGCCGACGCGCCGCCGTCGCTGTCAGCGCCCTGGTACGCCAGCGCCGCCTGAGCGCTCCGAGTGAGCGCCGCCATGCGACATCGCGTGCTGCGCATGCGGCGCGGCGGCGTCCTCGCCGCCGGCGTGCACGAGTGCGCGGCTCAGCGCTGCGGTTCGGACACGGGCGCCGGAACCGGCGCAGGCGGGGTTTCGTCCACCGCGGCCGGGTTGGCGACGTAGATGGCGATGCCGCGCGCGTACTTCTGCCGCGGGCTGATGTTCACGCCGATGCCGCCGCTGCTGAAGCTGCTGCCACCGACGCGGCCGCCGCCCGCGCCCACGCTCACGCCGCTGCCGCCGTAACCGTCGGCGGTGCCGCGGAACAGCACGCCGTTGGCGCCGAGCTTCGCGGCCTCCTTGCGCAGCTTGGCGACCACCGAGTTCATCTTGTTCTGTTCGCCGTAGGTGAACGCGCCGCTGTTGCTTTCCAGCAGCGCGATTTCCTCGTAGCCGCCGGGCGGGGCCTGGAAATACACGCGCACCTGAGACGGGTCGATCGGTGCGCGCGGGGTACCGGTGACCAGCGCGGAGCTGGCGCAGGCCGACAGCGCCAGGCCGAGCAATGCAGTCAGGAACAGGCGCATGGCGCTCTCCTCGGGCAGTTTCGATGCGGCCGATGCTACGCCGCCGCCGCGGACCGGTGCATGAAGACGCCGTAGGTCGGGGCTATGCCCCCGACGGCTCTTGATCCACGACGAAACGCCGCAGGACGACACGCGGGGCGTCGGGGGCGTAGCCCCGACCTACGGCGGAAGAGGGCATGGTCCCGGCCTACGGCGAGCGATGCAGCTCAGGCCATGCCGCCGTTGGCGCCGATCACCTGCCCGGTCACGTAGCTTGCCGCGTCCGAGCACAGGAAACGCACCACTGCGGCGACCTCGTCCGGCGTGCCGGCGCGTCCCGCGGGCACGATCTGCTTCACCATCTCGGGCGGGAACGCGTCTTCGGCCATGCGCCCGGCGATCACGCCCGGTGCAACCACGTTCACGGTGATCCCGCGCGAGGCCATTTCGCGCGCCAGCGACTTCGATGCGCCGTGCAGCGCCGCCTTGGCCGCGGCGTAGTTGGCCTGGCCGCGGTTGCCGAGCACCGCCGCCACGCTCGACACGCTGACGATCCGCCCCCAGCGCGTGCGCGCCATCGGCAGCAGCAGCGGCTGGG
Source organism: Luteimonas soli (assembly GCF_042648865.1). Lineage (NCBI taxonomy): Bacteria > Pseudomonadati > Pseudomonadota > Gammaproteobacteria > Lysobacterales > Lysobacteraceae > Luteimonas > Luteimonas soli. The sequence goes on from NZ_JBHRYA010000007.1 coordinate 46,938, forward strand.
TAACGTGGAAGAAGCCGTGCAGCGACACGTCGACCACCCGCTTCCACTGCGCGGCCGACATGCCTGCCATCGCCGCGTCGTCGTGGATGCCGGCGTTGTTGACCACGACCTGCACCGGACCGCCTTCGAGCAGCGCGACGATGGCGGCGCCCGTGGCATCGCCATCGGCGACGTCGAACGCGACCGCTTCGGCGCTGCCACCGGCCGCGACGATCTCCGCCACCACGCCTTCGGCGCGCGCGCGGTTGCCGTTGGCGTGGACGATCACGTGCAGGCCGTCGGCGGCGAGCTGGCGGCAGATCGCGCCGCCGAGGTCGCCGCTGCCGCCGGTGACGAGGGCGCGGCGCGGGGTTGTCGATTGCTTGTCCATGCGCGGGATTATCGCCGGTCTCGCTTGGCCGGGGCTTTTGTAGGAGCGGCTTCAGCCGCGAGCTCTTGCCTTGGCCCCTCCCCCTGCGACGGCAGGGGGAGGCTGGGAGGGGGTTATCACGGTTCGGGCAGACCCCAAGGTCACCCCTCCCCAGCCTTCGCAGGGGAGGGAGCAAAATCTCGCGGCTTCCACCGCTCCTACGAGTACGAGGCCAACATCACCGCGGCGCGCCCTTCGGCCAGCAGACTGCCGGCGTGGTGGATGCGGAACGCGTACTGCTGGCTGGCCTCCGCCTCGACCAGCACTTCAGCCTCGCATTCGAGCGCCTCCGGCAAGTCGTCGATGCGGGCGACATGCAACTGCACGCCGCGCAGCGCGACCAGCAGACCGGGTTTCGCCGCTCCGCCGGCTTCGCGGGCGCGCAGGCCGCCGTGCACGGCCATCGCCTGGGCGCCGTACTCGCACAGGTGGATCGCGCGCAGGCGGTCGTTCGAGCGCAGCGGGTGCGCGGGGTCGCGATGGCTGTGCGCGCGCAGGCGGATGCGCCGTGCGTCCCAGTCAACGACCTCGTCCCACAGGCACATCGCGCCCTGGTGCGGGATGAGGGCGAGGATCTGGTCGCGGTCGATCATGGTATCGGCGAAGGCTGCATGGCCCGCAATTGTAGGAGCGGCGGGAGCCGCGATGCGCGCGGGTCTTGGTCGACAGAAGTGGCCGTCGGGGACGTAGCCCCGACCTACGGCTTCGCGGGCTGGCGCGAGACCAGCAGCGCCAGCACGAAGTTGAACACCACGCCCAGCGTGACCGTGCTGCCAATCGCGCGCAGCACCGGGATCGACGACAGCGCGAGCAGGAAGAACACCAGCAGCGTCATCAGGCTGCACGTGATCAGCGCGTGCAGGGTGCGCAGCTGGTCGGCCTGGTCGTCGCCGGCGTGGTCGAAGAACAGGGCGTAGTCCAGGCCCAGGCCGGCGCCGAGGATCAACGCGACCAGGTGGAACAGGGTCAGCTCGACGCCGCACAGCCGCAGCACGGCCAGGACCAGCAGCGTGGTCAGCGCCATCGGCAGCAGCACGCGCGCGGTACGGAGAGCCGTTTCGCGCGCCACGCCGGTGCGCGGCGACGGTGCGGCATCGGCGTCGGCGTCGGCGGTGGCGTCGGCGGCGACCGCGACAGGGGAGGCGCGGCGATGGGCCAGCACCGACATGCGCATCGCGAGCCACACCGTCAGCGCCAGCAGCGCCGCCGCCACGGCGAGCGCGGCCAGCACGCGGCCCCGATAGGCGACGACCAGCGATTCGGATGCGGCCTTCATGTCCAGCAGCGCCGCGCCGTTGAGCCGCGCCACGCGCGCGACGGCGGCCGGATCGTGCAGGCCGGTCAGCGAGACCAGCGCGGTCGCGCGGCCTTCGCCGCCCAGCAGCAGGCCACCGACGCCGGCTTCCAGCGGCGTGCCGGACAGGTCGGCCGGAGTCAGCGGCGGCAGCGCCCGGGCCGTCGCAACGTCGTCGACGAACCCGCCGAACACGTCGGCACGGAACGGGCTGTCGGCCAGCGCCGCGTCGAGCGCGGCCTGCAGCGTCGCGGCATCCGGCAGCGCCTGCTGCCGCGCGCGCTGCACCGCGGCGCTGGGCAGGTAGCGCGCGGCCATGTCGTAGCCGTCGAGCGCGCCGCCCCGCACGAGCGCGTCGAGTCCGGGACGCAGGCGCTCGGAGGCCCGCAGCACCGCTTCCTCGTCGTCGCCCTGCAAGGTGAGCACGTAGCGCACGTCCGGGGCGCCGAGCTCGGCGCGCAGGTCGGCGTCGCGCGCCAGCGCGTCGGCCGGCACCGGGGTCAGCTTCGACAGGTCGTCCTGCCAGAACGCCCCCGGCGCGAGCGCGGCCGCGGCGATCGCAGCCAGCGCCAGCAGCGCCAGCGACCAGCGCGGCCGCGGCAGGTGCCGCGTCCACGACCACATCCGCGCCAGCACCCGCGAGTCGGCGAAGTCGCCCGGCGCCGGATCGATCAGCCGCGGCAGCAGCAGCCGCGTCGACAGCGCGGCCACGGCCAGCCCGGCGATCGTGAACACCGCCAGCTGCTGCAGGCCGTCCACGCCGGAGAACAGGAAGGTGACGTAGGCGATGCAGGTGGCGACCACGCCGGTGGCCAGCGTCGGCCACAGCGCGCGCGCATTCTCGCGCGGCGTGACGCCCGGCCGCTGGTGGCTGAACAGGTGGATCGGATAGTCCTGCACCACCCCGATCAGGGTGAAGCCGAAGGCGACGGTGATGCCGTGCACGCCGTCGAACAGCAGCGCCACCGCGCCCAGGCCCGCGAGCCCCGCGCTGGCAAGCGGCAGCACGCCGAGCACCGGGATCTTCCAGCTGCGGTAGGCCACGAGCAGCAGCAGGACCAGGCCGATGGTGTCGATCGTGCCGATCCACTTCGCCTCGGCCTCGGTGCGGCCGCCGATCTCGACCGAGAACGCACCCGGGCCGCTGAGCACGATGTCACCCGCGCCGTCGCCGCGCGCCCGCGCGTACGCGGCGTGGATCGCGTCGACCGCCAGCTGCTGGCCGCTGGGATCGAAGCCGGCCGCGCGCGTCTGCACCGCGAGCAGCGCGCGCTTGCCGGCGCGGTCGAACCAGACGTCATGCAGGCGCCGTGGCGCGTTCGCCGGCTGCAGCGCCTCGGTGACCTTGAGCGTTTCCAGGGTCGGGTCGCTGCCGATCAGCGGTTCGACCAGCGCGCCGGCGGGCGAGCCCAGGTCCTGCACGCGCTCGTCGAGCTGCGCGGCGAGGTAGTCGGCATCCAGCGGCTGGCCGTCAAGCGTGGGCGAGAGCAGGTAGCGGTACGGGCGCAGGTTTTCGGGGATCGCGTCGAGGCCGACGTCGCCGTTGGCGACCAGGGTGAACTGCCCGTCGCCGGCCAGCGCCGCGCGCAGCGCCTTCGACTGCGCCGCGAGCGTGGATGCATCGGCGCCCGACAGCGCCACCAGCAGCAGGCGCGAGCCGGGGCCTTCGCCAAGTTCGTCGATCAGCAGCTTCTGCTCCGGGGTTTCCGGGGCGGGCATGAACTTGCGCAGGTCGCCGGTCAGCTGCAGGTGCGCGCTGATCCACCAGCCGGCGAGCAGCAGCGCGGCCAGCCACAGCAGGGCGAAAGTGATGCGCAGGCGGGCATTCATGGGCGGGTGTCCATGCAGCGCGGGCATTGCGGTTGCCGATACGGTTGCTGCTCCCGCTCGTCATTCCCGCGAAAGCGGGAACCCAGCGGCTTCCGCTCTTCGCTGGCCAAGACACTGGGTTCCCGCTTTCGCGGGAATGACGAACTGCCATTTCGCGGGAATGACGAAACAGTCCCCTTCGACGACACGGCCATCGCGCGCCGCGCTACGGCTTCTGCTTGCCGCGGCACAGCGCGACCAGCCCGTCGACGCTGTTGATCTCGTGCGCCGTGCGCGCCGCGCCCGCGAGCAGGGTGCGCTGGATGTCGCCTTCCACCGGCCGCGTCTCGATGCAGCGCAGTTCGATGCCGCGCCCGTACAGCGCGATGTCACGCAGTTTCTCCGCCAGCGGTTCGGCCTTCGGCGTCAGTGTCATCTTCCACTTGCGCCGCGTGCCCTCGGCGTGGACGGCGTAGTGCCGTTCGAGCGCGGCGCGGTCGCCCGACAGCAGCGCGCCGAAGCTCGCCTGCAGCCGCGCCAGCTCCGGCACGCGCGACAGCGCGAAGCTGCGCGGCGCCTTGCCCTCGCGCGCCACCGTCGCCTGCCCGGCGCCGGACGCGTCGGTGGTGATGGTGGTGGTTTCGACGTACGGCACGCGCACCTGGCGCACCAGCGTGTCCTCGTCCGGGCGCTGGTACTCGCCGGACAGGCGCAGCGGCGCCTTGAGCAGGCGCGAGGCGCGCAGTTCGACGAAGTTAGTCCGCATCGGCGCCGGGCGCGCGAGGATCCGCAGCACCCAGTCGCTGTCGACCGGCGCGCCGGGGTCAGCCGCCTGCGGCGCCGCCGACGCCGTCACGGCGGCCAGCATCAGCGCCGACAGCAGCATCGGCAGCCCCTTCGGGCGCGGGTTGCGATTGCTCATGGACATTCCAGAAATCATAGAAGTTGAACCAGTTGTACGGCGCCAGCCGCGCGTGATGTTCCAGCCTGGCCGCGTAACGCTGGATGAGCGCGGCCAGGCGCGCGCGGCGCTGCGCCCGGGGCAGGTCGAGGCCCTGGTCCTCGAACGTCTCGAACACCAGGTCGTAGCGGTTGCCGCCACGATACAGGCCGAAGGCCAGCGACACCGGCAGCTTCAGCACCGCCGCGATCAGCCACGGCGCCACCGGGAACCGCGCCGGCGCGCCGAAGAACCGCGCTTCCTGCGTCGCCGCGCCGGGCTGGGTGCGGTCGACCAGCAGCGCGATCAGCGCGCCCTCGTCGGCGGCCTGCTTGATCGCCAGCATCAGGCTCGGGCCGTCCTGGCCGGCGTCGATCACGCCGGCGGCGATCTCCGGGTTGAGCGCGTCGAGCAGGTGCGTCATCGCCGGGCTGTGCGCCTTGTCGAGCACGACGCGGATGCGGTAGTCCGGGCGTTTGCGCGCGATCACCCGCAGCACCTCGAAGCTGCCCAGGTGCGAGCCGAACAGCAGCACGCCCTGGCCGCGATCGAGCTGGGCGTGGACCTGCGCGACGCCGTGCACGGTGACGTCGAAGCGTTCGATCTGCCCACCGAGCAGGAACACCCGGTCGAGGATGGTCGCGGCGAAAGTGTGGATATGACGCGCGACGTCGCCCAGCGTTGCCGGCCGTCCGAGGATGCGGGTCAGGCTGGCGCGCGAGTCGCGGCGTTCATCGCTGCGGCGGAGCAGGAAATACGCAGTGATCGGATACAGGCACAGCCGCGCCAGCGCGCGCCCGCCGTAGCGGCCGATGCTGCGGATCAGCCAGATCGCGAACCAGCCGCCGCCTTCGCGCCGCTGCTTCCAGGTGCTGTTCATTGCGCGACGACCTCGCCGCTGGCCAGCAGCTGTCCATCGTGTTCGACGCGGAAGCGCCAGCGCGACGCGGGCGCATCGGGCCGTGGCGACGCAACTGCCTCGATCGCAACCTGCGCCGCCTGCCCCGGCAGCAGCGGCCGCAGGAATTTCACCTGCGGCAAGCGCAGCGCGCCCAGCGGACCGTGCGCGGCCTCGATCGCGTCGAGCACGCGGTCGAGGATCACCACCCCGGGCACGATCGGCCGGCCGGGAAAGTGCCCCGGCAGTGCCGGATGGTCGTCGCCGATCACGAACCCGCTCATGCCTGGCCTGCGCGGCGCCCCAGCATCGCCAGTACCGCAGCGCGCGCGTCGTCGGCCAGCGCCTGGCGTTCGACCGGGCGGTCGCCGTCGCGCGTGGCCAGCGGCGCGCCGAAGCGCACCCGGATCGTGCCCGGCCGCACGCGGAAGAAGCCCTCCGGGTACAGCACCGCGCCCGAGCCCTCGATCGCCACCGGCACCACGTCCACGCCAGCGTCGATCGCGGCCTGGAACGCGCCGCCCTTGAACCCGGCCACCACGCCCGTGCGGCTGCGCGTGCCCTCGGGGAAGATGCACAGGCTGCCGCCTCCGCGCAGCAGTTCGGCCGACTGGCGCATGAAGCCCAGCGCGGCGCGGCGGTTGCTGCGGTCGATGAACACCATCCCCATCGCCCTGGCGTACCAGCCCACGAACGGCACCTTCGTCATCTCCTGCTTGAGCAGGAAGTGCAGCGGCACCGGGATCGCGCGGAACAGCGCGCAGATGTCGATGGTCGACTGGTGGTTGGCGACGAAGACGTGGTTGCGGGACCAGTCCACCTGCTCCAGCCCGCTCACCTGCAGGCGCGCGCCGGCGCCCCACAGCAGGCCCGGCGCCCAGCAGCGCGCGGCCATCCGCAGCGGCCAGTGGCGGTCGCGCAGCACCGCGTGGACCAGCAGCGCGGCGCTGATCCAAGCGGCCGTCCACGCCAGCGTGAAGGCGAACTGCACCGCGTTGAACGCCGTCCAGGCGAGGTTCCGATCGGAGCGCCGGGGCGGCGACGATGGCATGTCCATGGTGTCTTCTTGCGGTTGCACGGGGCGAAGGATACCGGAGGGCCGGGATTGGGGACTGGGAGCTAGGGGCTGGGGTCCGGGGATGTCGCGCTTCGACTGTCAGCTTGATCGCAGACAGGATCCGGATAAGCGAAGCAAACTCTCATCGCGCCCACATGACGGCATCGAAGCGGCCGCGAGCCGCTTCTCCCAGCCCCCAGCCCCTAGCCTCCAGCCCCCGTCCCATCACGGCTTCAAAAAATCCCGCCAGAACGCCGGTCCCAGCGCGGCGAGCTTGCGCAGGAAGTGCAGGAAGCTGTCGTAGCGGCCGGGGAAGCGACGCTTGCGCAGCTGGTATTCGGCGATGAAGAAGCCGCCGATGACGCCGTAATTGGAAATGTTGGCGAACCACGACCACTGCGTGCGCGTGATCGGCAGCGGCGACGGCGCGCCGAGCGTGGCGAGCAGGCCGTCGGGCACCGCGACCACCGACAGCAGCAGGTTCAGCAGCGCCAGCACGGCCAGCAGCCAGGCCCAGGCGGCGGTGAGACCGCGGGTGTAGCGCCGCAGGTCCGGCGCCAGCGCCTCCGGGGCGACATCGTCCATCCGCGCCACGATGCGCGTGATCAGCGGCACGCGCCCACCGCGCAGGCTGCGCCCGAACCACCACGCCACCAGCGCCACGAACGCCACCGGCACCAGCAGCATCGGCGCCCGCACCAGCCCCGCCTCGTGCAGGGCCCGCACGCCCAGCAGCAGCAGCGGCAGCGCCAGCCACGCCCACCAGCGCCCGCGCGCCATCGGCGCCAGCAGCAGCATCAACGCCAGCAGCGCCAGCGCGATGGCGCCCAGCGCCGGGCGGTCGAGCGCGTTGGACAGGTGCGCGAGCACCGTGTACGCCAGCGCCAGAAGCGCCTGGAAAGCGAGGGTCATTCGGTCGTGGCCGGGAGGGATGACGCAGGCATCACGGCCATGGCCGCTCCCGCAGGCTTCGCCGCTCAGGCCGCCTTGTTCTGCTCGACGTGCGCGGACAGCGCGCGCAGCGAGGCAAAGATGCGGCGGTTCTCGTCGTTGTCCGAGCGCAGCTGGAAGCCGTAGCGCTTGCTGATCGCCAGCGCCAGTTCCAGCGCGTCGATCGAGTCCAGGCCCAGGCCGGTGTTGAACAGCGGCGCTTCGGGGTCGATCGAACCGGGTTCGACCTCTTCCAGGTTCAGGCTTTCGACCAGCAGCTGGGCCAGTTCGCGTTCGGCGTCGGTTTGCGGGGACATCGGGCTTCCGTTCGGTTGGACGGGCGCAGGCGGCAATCGCGTCGCGCCGGGGGCTGCAACGATCCAGCATCGCGCCCCGGCGCGCAACCGGGTCGCGGGTGCAGCCGCTATCATGTTCGGCCACCCCGCCAGACAGCGCCCGTATTCAGGATGACAACGAATCGCGTCCAGCCCGAAGCCGCCGCCGACGCCGCGGCACCGGCAACGCCCGACGTTACCGACACCGACGTGCTGGTGATCGGCGGCGGCCCGGCGGGCAGCACCATCGCCACGCTGCTGGCGCGCAAGGGCTGGCGGGTGACGCAGCTGGAAAAGGACCGCCACCCGCGCTTCCACATCGGCGAGTCGCTGCTGCCGATGAACATGCCGATCCTCAAGCGCATGGGCGCGTTCGAGAAGGTCGACGCGATCGGCATGCTCAAGCTCGGCGCCGACTTCCCGCGCGACGAGGGCGGCTACAACACCTTCGACTTCGCGCGGGCGCTCGATGCCAAGTGCGACCACGCCTACCACGTCAAGCGCGAGCAGTTCGACCAGGTGCTGTTCGAACACGCGCGCGAGAACGGCGTGGACGCGCGCGAGCAGGCCAAGGTCGAGCGGGTCGAGTTCGGCGCCGACGGCCGCCCGTCGCTGGTTCATGCGCGCGACGCCGGCGGCAACGCACTGGCCTTCCGCCCGCGCTACGTGGTCGACGCCAGCGGCCGCGATGCGTTCCTCGGCGGCAAGCTCAAGCTCAAGCGCAAGAACCCGCGCCACCAGTCGGCGGCGGTATTCAGCCACTACCGCGGCGTCGAGCGCCGCCCCGGCCGCGACGCCGGCAACGTCAGCATCTACCGCCACGAGCACGGCTGGGCGTGGCTGATCCCGCTGGCCGACGGCGACATGAGCGTCGGCGCGGTCTGCTACCCGGAATACCTCAAGACCCGCAAGGGCGACAGCGAGGGCTTCCTGCTGCGCACGCTGGACACGATCCCCGAGGTCGCGCGCCGCATGCAGGGCGCGCAGCGCGTCGCGCCGGTGCACGTCACCGGCAACTACGCCTACGAGTGCGCGCGCATGGCCGGTCCCGGCTGGCTGCTGGTGGGCGACGCCTGGAACTTCGTCGACCCGATGTTCTCCTCCGGCGTGTACCTGGGCATGCACGGCGCCGAGCAGGGCGCGCAAGTCGTCGACGGCGCGTTGCGCGAACCGACGCGCGAGGCGGCGCTGCAGCGCGACCTCGAGCGGCGGCTGGTGAAGGGCCTGGACGAATTCAAGTGGTTCATCTACCGCTTCACCTCGCCGACGATGAAGTACCTGTTCGCCAATCCGCGCAACACGCTGCAGATCGAGCAGGCGGTGGTGGCGATGCTGGCCGGCGATGTGTTCGACAGCCCGCGCGTGCGCCGGCGGCTGCGCATGTTCCGCGCGCTGTATGCCGCCGCCGCGCTGCGCATGGCGCCGCGCGCCGCGCGCGACTGGTGGCGACGCCGGCGCCAGCCGGGCGTCGGCTTCGACGGCGACACCCTGCACACGGGCAATCCATGAGCCGGCCGCTGCAGTCCCTGCCCGGCGGCGACACGCCGCGGCTGCAGGTCGAATATGTCCACGCCGCGTCCCCTGCAACGCCGCTGGCCGGCGGCGACGTCCTCGCCGTGCTCGGTTTCGGCGGCGCGCCGCTGCACGACGACCCGCGTTACCTGCGCGTGCCACTGATGCCGCACGGCGACGCGCCGCTCGAGGTCTGGCACGCCAACGGCCCGGTCGAGTGCGGCCGCGATGGCGACATCCAGTGGGCGACCGACGGCCAGCTGCTGTTCGGCGCGATCGAGGTCGACGAGGCGCGGCTGGACGGCGTCACCGCCGCCGCCGAGCACGCCTACGCGCGCATGACCGCCTTCGTCGGCGCCAGCGACACGCCGCACCTGCTGCGGGTCTGGAACTACCTCGACGCGATCACCCTCGGCGACGGTGACTCAGAGCGCTACCGCGAGTTCTGCATCGGCCGCGCGCGCGGACTGGGCGATTTCGACGTGCGCAGCCTGCCGGCGGCCACCGCGATCGGCCGCTGCGACGACGCGCGCGTGGTCCAGGTCTACTGGCTGGCCGCGCGCACGCCCGGCACGCCGGTGGAGAACCCGCGCCAGGTCAGCGCCTACCGCTATCCGCGCCAGTACGGCCCGCAGCAGCCGAGCTTCGCCCGCGCGATGCTACCGCCGCCGGGCAGCGCCATGCCGCTGCTGCTGTCGGGCACCGCCAGCGTGGTCGGCCACGCCACCGCGCACGTGGGCGAACTGCTGGCCCAGCTCGACGAAACCTTCAACAACTTCGACGCCCTGGTCGGCGCCGCGCGCGCACGCCGGCCCGACCTGCCGGCGCAGTTCGGCCCCGGCACGCGATTGAAGGTGTACGTGCGCGACCGCGACGACATGGCCACCGTCGCCGAAGCCCTCGACCGGCGCCTGGGCGACAGCGTGCCGCGGGTGCTGCTGCACGCGGCGATCTGCCGGCGGGAGCTGGCGGTGGAGATCGACGGGGTGCATGGCTGAGGGGCCGGGATTCGGGGCTGGGGGCTGGGGATTGGGGATTGGGGATTGGAAAGAGCAGCCGACGGCGCTATTTTCAGGACGCGTGATCGCTTTTTCGAATCCCGAATCCCTTCCGCAAGGAACCCACGCATGGGACTGATCAGCCTGCTCTGGGGCATCGTCGCGATGATCTGGATGATCGTCGCCCTCATCCCGCTGCTCGGATGGGGGAACTGGTTCCTGATCCCCTTCGCCGCGGTCGGCGCGATCATTGCCGCGATCGGCGTGCTGTTCACCGCGCCGGGCAACCGCGGCCGTGCCAAGACCGGGCTGGTGCTCAACGGCCTGGTGATCGTGGTGGCCGTGGGGCGGCTGGTGCTGGGCGGCGGGGTGATCTGAGCCACGCTTCCCTGTGGGAGCGGCTTCAGCCGCGAGCTTTCCCCACGCGAACAAGATCAAGAGCTCGCGACTGAAGCCGCTCCCACAAGGGCCTCGAGGACGACCTCCATGCGGCCGCAGGCGTAAAATGCGCGCATGACCTACCCCTACCTCCGCCCGCGGCGCATGCGCCGCGACGAGTTCTCGCGCCGGTTGATGCGCGAGTCCGTGCTCACCGCCGACGACCTGATCTACCCGGTCTTCGTGCACGAGCCGGCCGGCCGCGCCGCGGTACCCTCGATGCCGGGCATCGAGCGCCTGTCGATCGACGAGCTGCTGAAGGTCGCCGAGACCGCCAGCGAGCTGCGGATCCCGGCACTCGCCCTGTTCCCGGTCACCGCGCCGGAGGCCAAGTCGCTCGACGCGGCCGCGGCCTGGGACGACGACGGCCTGTGCCAGCGCGCCGTGCGTGCGCTGAAGCAGCGCTTCCCCGAGCTGGGCGTGATCACCGATGTCGCCCTCGACCCCTACACCTCGCACGGCCAGGACGGCATCGTCGACGACGCCGGCTACGTCATCAACGACGTCACCGTCGAGGCGCTGGTGCAGCAGGCGCTGTCGCACGCACGCGCCGGTGCCGACGTGGTCGCACCCAGCGACATGATGGACGGGCGCATCGGCGCGATCCGCGCGGCGCTGGAGCAGGACGGCCACATCCACACCCGCATCCTCGCGTATGCCGCCAAGTACGCCAGCAGCTTCTACGGCCCGTTCCGCGACGCGGTCGGCTCGGCGTCGGCGCTCGGCAAGGCCGACAAGCGCACCTACCAGATGGACCCGGGCAATTCCGACGAGGCGCTGCGCGAGGTCGCGCTGGACCTCGAGGAAGGTGCCGACATGGTGATGGTCAAGCCCGGCATGCCGTACCTGGACATCGTGCGGCGGGTGAAGGACGAGTTCGGCGTGCCGACCTACGCCTACCAGGTCAGCGGCGAGTACGCGATGCTCAAGGCCGCCTTCGCCAACGGCTGGTTGGACGAACGCAAGTGCGCGCTGGAAGCGCTGCTGGGCTTCAAGCGCGCGGGCGCCGACGGCGTGCTGACCTACTTCGCGCTGGATGCGGCGCGCTGGCTGCGCGAGGACGGTTGAGCCGCGCGAGTGGCTCGATCTGATGCGGCCACGCATGACGCCCCGGTAGGAGCGGCGGAAGCCGCGACCATCTGCTGCGACCGGAGTCGCGGCTTCCGCCGCTCCTACGAATGCGGCCGCGCTTTTGTCTCCGCGCCTGGCACCTGTCGCGTGTCCCGCAAAAAGCTCGCGGCTGAGGCCGCTCCCACTGGAATCAGGGCACGCAGCCAGCTTGTCCGGTCACGGTGGGGGCGCGCATGCGGTAGATGTCCATCTTGCCGGCCTTCGGCGCCTTGGCCGCGCCGCTGACCAGCAGTTCGGTCGGCTTCGACAGGTCCGACATCGGGCCCAACGTTGCACCGTCGCCGGTGTTGAACGACAACACCAATGGCTGCGGATCGGCGTAGGCGGCGCCGTCGCACTGCGCCAGCCACAGCCGGATCGGCGCGTTCTCGACGTCGTCCGAGCGCGCGAACACGAGCGCGCGGCCGTTGCCCAGCCAGGCCGCGTCGAACTCGTCGGCCGCGGTGTTGATCCCGGGCACCGGTTGCGGTTCGACGAACGTCTCGCCGTTCCAGCGCGCGACGAACAGGTCGTGGCGTCCCGCGCCGCCGAACGAGTTGCTGGCGAACAGCAGCCGCGTGCCGTCGAGGTTCAGCGTCGGCGCCCATTCGTCGCCCTTGCCGTTGACGCCGGGGCCGAGGTTCTCCGCTTCGCCGAAGTCGCCATCGGCCAGCACCGGCGCGCGGTACAGGTCGTCGCCGCCGAAACCGCCGTCGCGGTTGGAGAAGAAGTACAGCCACTTGCCGTCGGCGCTGAAGGCGGGGTCGAAATCGTTGCCCGCCGAGTTGACCGGCAGCGGCATCGGGTCCTGCCAGCGGCCGTCGCGCAGCGTCGCCTGCCACAGGTCCCAGCCGCCGGCGCCACCGGGGCGGTCGGTGCTGCCCCAGACGATGCGCTGCCCGTCCGGGCTGACGCTCGCGCGCACTTCCGAATGCGGCGTGGACACCACGCCCATGCCCTCAATGCCGAACTCCTGCAGCGCCGCGCCCGCCGCGCCGCAGGCCAGCATCGTCGCCGCCATCGCCAGTGTCCGTTGCATCGTTCCATCCGCCGGGGAGTCGCCGGCAGTCTACCGGCCGCGGCGTCGGGAACGACGGTTCATCGCGCCGGCTCCACGAACGCGCGGAGTACACTCGATGCGACCGCGCGATCGGCGACAGGCACGCAATCGCGCCCCGAAATCCAGACCCAGGGGGCCGCCATGTCCGAATCCCACCACGCCGTGTTCGGCCATCCGATCACCCACTCTCTGTCGCCGCGCATCCACGCCCGCTTCAGCCAGCAGACGGGGATACCGCTGCGCTTCGAGGCGATAGACGCCACGCCCGAAACTTTCGCCACCGCGCTGGAAGCCTTCACCGCCGGCGGCGGCGACGGCGCCTGCGTGACCCTGCCGCTGAAGGAGGCCGCACTGGCCCTGTGCTCCGAGGTCAGCGACCGCGCACGTCGCGCCGGCGCGGTCAACGTCCTGGTCCGCAAGCCTGCCCCCGCGGAAGCGGGGGGCGACCGGTGGCACGGCGACAACACCGACGGCAGCGGCCTGGTGCGCGACCTCACCGCGCGCCAGGGCGTGGACCTGCGCCAGCGCCGCACCCTGCTGCTCGGCGCCGGCGGCGCGGCGCACGGCGTCGCGCCGGCACTGATCGACGCCGGCATCGGCGACATGTTCATCGTCAACCGCGACAGCGCCCGCGCCGACGCGCTGGTCGACAAGCTGGGCCTGCCCAAGCGCGTGCATTCGCGCTACTACGAGGACCTGCGGGCGCTGGGCGAATTCGACCTGATCATCAACGCCACCTCCGCCGCGCGCAGCGGCGGGCTGCCGACCCTGCCGACCTCGCTGGTCGGCGCACGCACCGCCTGCGTGGACCTGAGCTACGGCGAGGTCGCGATCCCCTTCCTCGCCTGGGCCCGCGCGGCCGGTGCGCGCAAGGCCGTCGATGGCGTCGGCATGCTGGTCGAGCAGGCCGCCGACGCCTTCAAACTCTGGCACGACGTGCGCCCGTACACCGACGAAGCCTACGCTGCGCTGCGCGAGCGCGATGCGCTGCTGGTGACGGGGGACTAGTAGGTCGGGGCTACGCCCCCGACGGCTTTTCGCGGGATCGCAACCCGGAAACATGCGCGGGATTCATGCGGACAGGAGCCGTCGGGGGCGTAGCCCCGACCTACGGCGGGCCAGGCTGCCGGGATTGCGCGTCACAGCATCCCGTCGCGCTTGATCGCCAGGTACTTCTCCACGAGCGCCGCCGGCAATTGTTCGCAGGTCACGTCCAGCACCATCACGCGCTGGTGGCGCAGGGCATCGTGCACGGCGGCGCGCTGGGCGAGGTAGCGCGCGGCAGCGGCGGCGCGCAGGGCGTCTTGGAGTTCGTGCACGTCGCCGTCCAGCGCTTCGTCGATGGCACGCTCGCGCAGGCTCGCCACGACCACGAGATGGCGCCGCTGCAGCATCCGCACCGCGGCCAGCAGGTCCTCGCTGTCCTCGTCGCGCAGGTTGGTCACCAGCATCAGCAGGCCGCGGCGGCGCTGGCGCAGCGACAGGCCCGTGGCGGCGGCCAGGTAGTCGGTGGCCACCGGCTGCGGCTGCAGGTCGTAGCTGGCGCGCAGCAGCGTGTCGATGGCGCCGAGGCTGCGCTGCGGCGCGACCCATCGCTCCTCGCCGCCGGTGGCGTACAGGCCGACCGCGTCACCCTGGCGCAGTGCCAGGTAGGAGACGACCAGCGACGCGTCCAGCGCGTGGTCGAAGTGCGCCAGCGCACCCCCCGCCCCCGCGGGGGCAGGCTCGCGCGCCAGCATCCGGCGGCCGGTGTCGAGCACCACGATCAGCTGCTGGTTCTTCTCGTCCTGGTACTCGCGCGAGATCAGCTTGCGCGCGCGCGCGGTCGCCTTCCAGTCGATCTGGCGCAGGCTGTCTCCGACGCGGTACTCGCGCATCTGGTGGAAGTCGGTGCCCTCGCCGCGACGGCGCTTGAGGTGCGCGCCGACGATGCGCGAGGCCTGCTCGGCCGACAGCAGGGCGAAGCGCGCCAGCGGCGCGAAGTTGGGGAACACGCGCACCGGCTGCGGCACGCCGGCGATGCGCGACTGCCGCCACAGCCGCCACGGCGACAGCAGGCGCAGCTGCACGCCTTCGAAACGGAAGTCGCCGCGTGCGGTCGGGCGCAGGCGATAGCCGAAGCTGGACACCGTGTCCGGCGGCAGCCGCAGCGAACGCGGCAGGCCGGTCGACTCCCAGCCGCCGGGATGCAGGTCGAACACGTCCACGCGCTGGCGATACGGGCCGGATTCGACGTGCAGCGTGACCTCGCGCTCGATCCCGATCGGCAGCGCCTCCGGAACCTGCCGCACGACCTCCGGCGTCGCGCGTCGGCGCAGGCGCAGCAGGTCCAGCAGCGCGGCCGGCGCGATCACGGCGCCGGCCAGCGGCCACGCGGACGGCGGCAGCCAGCCGAAGCTCGCAGCAACGCCGAGCGCGGCCCAGGCGACGAACGCGACGACCAGGAGGGGCGCCGGCCTCATCGCCCGCTCCCCGGCAGCGGACACCACGCGCGGGCGCGCAGCATCCTCACTGCCGCGGCGCCTCCACCTTGGCCAGCAGCGCGTGCAGCACCTGGTCGGGATCCTGGCCTTCGATCTGCAGCTCCGGCGCCAGCGCGATGCGGTGGCGCAGCGCGGGCTTGGCGATGTCGCGGATGTCGTCCGGGGTGACGAAGTCACGCCCCATCAGCACCGCCTGCGCGCGCGCCGCGCGCACCAGCGCCAGGCTGCCGCGCGGGCCGGCGCCCAGCGCGATGCCCGGCCACTTGCGCGTGGCCGCCGCGATCCGCACCGCGTACTGCACCACCGCGTCGTCGAGCGTCACCTGCGCGGTGCCGCGCTGCATCGCGACGATGTCGCCATCCGCGAGCACCTGCTTGACCTGCGACAGGTCGAAGTCGGCCGCGGTGCGCCCCTGGCTGACCGCGCTGACCATGCGCGCCTCGTCTGCCTGCGACGGATAGTCGATCAGCACCTTGAGCAGGAAGCGATCCAGCTGCGCCTCGGGCAACGGGTACGTGCCTTCCTGCTCGACCGGGTTCTGCGTGGCAAGCGCCATGAACGGCGGCGGCAGCGCGAAGCTCGAACCTTCGATCGTCACCTGCCGCTCCTGCATTACCTCAAGCAGCGCCGACTGGGTCTTGGCCGGCGCGCGGTTGATCTCGTCGGCCAGCAACAGGTTGGTGAACACCGGGCCGCGGCGCACCACGAAACCCTCGGTCTTGGGGTCGTAGACGGCGTGGCCGCTGACGTCGCTGGGCATCAGGTCGGGCGTGAACTGCACGCGCGCGAAGTCGCAGCCCAGCGCCTGCGCCAGCGCGCGCACCAGCAGCGTCTTGCCCAGGCCGGGCACGCCCTCGACCAGCACGTGGCCGTCGGCGAGCAGCGCGACCAGGATCTGGTCGAGCACCTCGGCCTGGCCGATGAAGGCCTTCGACACCTCGTCGCGCACCGCGCTGACGCGGGCGGCGAGGTCTTCGCCGGTGATCGGGGCGGGAAGCGTTCGTGGGTCGGTCATAGCTGTTGCCTCAACTGGAGGAGTCTTGCGATGCGTTGGCGGAAGTCGGCGCCGTCGCGGGGACGCGGCACCTGCAGGGCGTGTTCGATGTCGGCGACGGTGGCGCCGGTGCGGTGGGCGATGGCTTCGGCCTGGGCGCGGCCGTCGAGCGCCGCGGCCAGCGGGTCGCGGCGGCGCAGGCGCGCCATGAACACCTCGCGCACCGCGGCATGCAGCACCGACGCGCGGCCGTAGCGCCACAGGTGCTCGCCGCTGGCCTGCACGTGTTCGAGCAGCGCGCGCCGCGCCGGCTCCGGCGACGGCAGCGGCGGGCCGAATCGCTGCGTGCGCATCCACAGCCACGCGGCCAGCGTCAGCAGTGCGGGCAGCCACGCCATCCATGCGGTCTCGAGCAGCAATCGCCACAGCGACGGCATGTTGGCCGCGTACACCAGGTGCACGGTGCCGCGCTTCCAACCCGGCTGCAGCAGCTGCCGTGCGAGCGCGGTCGGGCCGGGCTGTTCGAGCGCTCCGTTGGTGAGGAAACCCAGGTCCGCGAGCACGTCCACCGTCCCCGAACCGTGCGCCAGGCGCGCGTAGACATAGCCCTTGTCCAGGTCGCCCCAGGACTGCAGCGGCTCCACGCCGAGCATGGCGAAGCGGGTGCGTGCGCAGAACGCGTACCACCCGCTGCTGGATTTCTCCCCGTCGTCATCGTCGGCCTGCGCCGCGAAGCGCGTGCACTCGCGGGAAGACAGCAGCCGCAGCTGCAGCGCGTCGAGCAGCGCACCGGCGCGGGTGGCGTCGCCGCGCTCGAGCGGCGGCGTACGCACCAGCAGGTGGCCGCCGCCCTCCACCCAGGCGAGCAGGCCGTCGACGTCCTCGGGCGACAGCGTGCGCGGGTCGCTGAGCACCAGCACGGTGTCATGCACGCCCAGCGGCACTTCGTCCAGCTGCAGGCGCTGGCGCGAGGTGGCCTCCACGCCGGCGGCCTGCAGCGCGAGCCGCAGCGCGTACAGCGGGTTGTAGCGGGCCTCGCCGCGCGGCGGCAGGTCGACCTCGGTCTCGACGTACTCGTAGTTGTACAGCCACCACCCCGCAACCACGGCCGCGACCAGCAGGCCGACCGCCACCAGCAGGACGTTGCGCCCGGAGACCTTCATCGCGCCCACCCGAAGCGCTGCGCGAGCGTGCCGAGCATGGCATCGAACTCGGCTTCGTCCGGCAGCCGGCGCGCGTAGGCCGCGTACTGCCAGACGCGGACGATGCGCGCGAACGCGTCGCGGTCGGCTGGATCGGGCATGCGCCGCGAGGCGCGCAGGCATTCGGACTCGGTGGCGCCGGGCACCAGCGTCACGTCCGCGCGCCGTGCCATCGCCTCGACGCTGGCGCGGTACAGCAGCGCCAGCGCGCGCCGCGGCCGGCCTTCGCGCCAAAGCCTGCGCGCGGCTGCGGCGATGTCCTCGGGCAGCACGTCGGGCAGGGCGGCGTCGGCCACGTCGACCGGCGCCGGCTCCGACCGGTCGGCCAGGCCCGCACGCAGCCACGGCAGCCAGCGCTTCGCTGTGGCCGCCAGCAGCACCAGCAGCCCGCCCAGCAGCAGCCACAGGCCGAACTCGCCGACGAAGGCAATGGCCTTGGCCAGCCACGGGAACGGCAGCGCCTTCGGCGGCTGGCGCTTCTCCTGGTCGCGCTTGCGCCAGTGCGACTCCGTGCGCTTGGGCCGCAGCAGCGGGTCGCGGTAGGCCTGTTCGACCGCCTCGGCGAAGTCCGCGTCGTCAACCCAGGCCTCGCCGAAGACCTCGTCCACGCCGACGACGTCGGCGCCCTCGTAGGCGGCCGGCGACGGTTGCGATCGCAACTTCCGCCCGCCCTCGTCCTGTGCCGCCTGCACCCGCGCCGCGGCTGCCTGCGACGGCAGCGGCAGCAGCGACACCATGCCGATCGCGAGCAGCAGCGCGGTCGCGGTCGTCGTCAGCCGCGTGCGCATGCGGCGCAGCGCGATCTCCACGTCCCAGGCCTCGATCCGGGTGCGGCGGTTGAGATACAGGCCGAAGCCGGCGCCGACGTAGAACGGCTCGATGACGCTGGTCGCGATCCACACCACCGCGTGCAGCGCGAACTGCGCCCACGGCGGTGGCTGCACGGTAAGCAGCGACCAGGTCGCGCGCATCGATTCGGACAGGAACTCCCACGGCACGAACAGCATCACCAGCGACAGCATCGACAGTGACAGCGCGACGACGAACAGCAGGCACGTGACGGTGAGCAGCATGCCCTGCCCGCGCACCGCGTCGCCGAGCACCCGGCGCCGCTCGCGCAGGCGCGCGGCATCGGCGCCTTCGAGCAGGTCGACCGGCAGCGACAGCGCGCGCACCAGGCTGATCCGGCGCCACAGCAGGTGCCCGCGCATCGCACGCCAGCCCCAGCCGCGCTGCGCGGCCAGTGTCTGGCGCTTGGTCGGCGCCTCGCCGAACACCGCGCGCGACAGCACGAACAGCGGGATGCGGTCGAACAGCGGCTTGAGCCACCACATCGCCAGCCACGCGATCCAGATCCGGTCGACCGCGAGCGCGGCGAGGTTGATCGCGACGAACACAGGTACGACCAGCAGCAGCCACGGGATCCAGATCGCCGCGGCGTTGCGGCGCACCAGCGCGGTGCCCAGCTCGACTGCCTCCCACGGCGAGCGCGGGCGCAGTTCGACGCGCAGGGACTCGAGCTTCATCGCGCGTCACCGCGAACCGGCGCGTTGCGCCCGCCGAAACCCAACCAGCCAAGCACCAGCGCCCACAGCACGCCGCCGACCGCGAATTTCACCGGTCCGGGAATCGACCCGATCGACGACCAGAACGCCTCCACGAATGCCGCGAACAGCAGCATCGCGAACACCCCGATGCACAGCTTGCCGCCGACCTTGCCGCCCTCGACCAGGGCATCGATCCGGCTGTGCCGGCCCGGCGCGATCAGCCCCAGGCCCAACCGCAGCCCCGCCGTGCCCGAAACCACGATCGCCGACAGCTCCGGCGCCGAATGCCCGACCACGAAGCGCCAGAACGGCCCGCCGTGGCCGATGCCCTGCAGGTGCGCGGCCACCGTGCCGATCATCACCCCGTTGAACACCAGCACCAGCAGCGAACCGACGCCCGCCAGCAACCCGCCGGCGAAGGTGCGGAAACCGATGCTGATGTTGTTGGCGATGTAGTAGCCGAACATCGCCAGGTCGGTGCCGCTCTCGCGGCCGAGCTTCGCGCTCGCCGCGGCCGGGTCGTACATCGACTCGAACTGCGCCAGCTGGCGCGTATCGAACAGGCTGTGCACCAGTTCGGGCCGCCAGCGCACGGCGAAGTACATCGCCACCGTCGAAACCACGAACAGCGCCGCCGACGCCCACAGGCAGCCGCGCTGCGCGCGCACCAGGCGCGGGAAGTCGGCGACCAGGAACTCCAGCGCGCGCCGCCAGCGCGGCGGCGGCGGCCGGTACAGCGCGTTGTGGCCGCGCTGCATCAGGTCCTGCAGGCGCGCGGTGACCACCGGGCTGTAGTCGCGCCGGCGCGCGAGCGCGAGCTGCTGGCACAGGCGCCGGTAGCGCACCGGCATGTCCTCGTCGCGCAAGCCCTGCCAGTTGCGTTCCGCGCGCGCGGTGCGCGGACTGCCCGCGCGCGCGTCGAGCCAGCGCTCGAACTCCATCCACTCGCGCTCGTGGCGCGCGACGAAATGCATCTGCCTCATCGCCGCCCCAGCAGCCAGTTGGAGATGCCCAGCAGCCGCGCCACCCCGGCGCCGCCGCGCGCGCCGGTGGCCGGCTCGGCGATGTCGGCCAGTTCCTCCTGGCGCTCCGGGGTGAGCTGCGCGGCGCGCTCGGCGAAGGCGATCACCGCCACCTGCTCTTCCGGCCGCAGCGGCTGCACCGGCGCGTGCACGCCGACGGCCGGCGGCTGCGGCGACGCGTGCAGCCGCGGCGCGTGCACGACCAGGGTGCCCGCGACCAGGTCGCCCAGGCGCCGCCCATGCGGATCCGACAGGCTCGCCACCAGGCCGAAGCCGTAGCCCACCGGCAGCGCATCGACCGTGCGCAGCAGGTTGCGCACGATCGACGCCAACCAGCCGACCGGCGCGCCGTCGGCCGAGACCACGCGCAGTTCCATCGCACGCTTGCCCGGCGTCTGGCCGTCGAGCATGGCCTCGAACACCACCGGGTACGCCCACAGCAGCAGGAACAGCACGACCATGTACAGGCCGACGCCCGTCGTGCCGAGCACGCCGATCAGCGCCGACGACACGCTCAGCACGCCGAGGCGGATGCCCAGGTCGATCAGCCACGCCAGCGCGCGCGGCACCGGGCCGGCGGCGGGCAGCCGCAGCGCGACGCCCTCGGGCGTGTGCACTTCGCGAAAGGTATCGAGCATCAGGCCGCGATCATCCGCGCGCACGCCCCGGCACGCGTGCGTGCCGCCATCGGATCTTCCATGCCTTGCGTTTTCCGGAACCGGTCCCCGCCGCTACTGTACCGGCTACCGGTTGCGGCGCAAACGCGAGCCGGCCCGCCGCAGGTCGGGGCTACGCCCCCGACGCGCTCTTGCCGGGCACAACGCGATGTCGGGGGCGTAGCCCCGACCTACGGCAGGTATTCGTCCTTCAGCCGCACGTAGTGCTGCGCGCTGTAGTGCAGCCCTTCGATTTCGGCATCGCTGAGCATGCGCATCTTCCGCGCCGGGTTGCCGACCCACAGCTCGCCTTCGCCCACGGTGCGGCCCGGCGGCACCAGCGCGCCGGCGCCGATGAACGCGTGCTTCTTCACCAGCGCGCCGTCGAGCACGATCGCGCCCATGCCCACCAGCACCACGTCCTCGATCCGGCAGGCGTGGATGACCGCCTTGTGGCCGATGGTCACGTCCTGCCCGATCACCGTGGCGAAACCGCCCAGCTTCGCGTGCGGCCCGTCGTGGCTGACGTGGATCACGGTGCCGTCCTGGATGTTGCTGCGCGCGCCGATGCGCACGTAGTTGACGTCGCCGCGGATCACGGTCTGCGGCCATACCGACACGTCGTCGCCCAGCTCCACGTCGCCGATCACGCTGGCGTCGGGATCGATGTAGACCCGCGCGCCGAGCGAGGGAAGGACGCCGCGATATGGCCGGAGGCTGTTCATCCCGCGATTGTAGGGCCTGCCCCGGACCCCGATCGGGGCGGCAACCGCCCCGCCGTCCCTCATCTCCCCCGTAGGGCGGGTCTTGACCCGCCATTCGGCCCCGCTTCCGCGTGCGCTGGCGGATTCGGGTCCCGGTGGCGGGTCAAGACCCGCCCTACGCCGTGCGCGCCCGTATAGTCGAACCCATGGACACTCCTGACACGCCCGTCGCCGAACTGCACCCCACCTTCGACCGCCTGCGCACCGCCTGGCAGCGCAATCGCCCCGACGCGCGCCAACGCATGGACGACCTCGCCCGCCTGCGCGACGCCTTCAAGGCCGGCCGCGAGTCCATGCTCGCCGCGATCGATGCAGATTTCGGCCACCGCTCCACGCACGAGACCCTGCTCTCCGATGCGATGACGGTCACCGCCGAGATCGACCACCTGCGCGGCAAGCTGCGCGGCTGGATGAAGCCACGCCGCGTGGGCAGCGGCTGGCGGCTGTGGCCGGCGCGCGCCCAGGTGCGGCATGAACCCGTTGGCGTGGTCGGCGTGATGTCGCCGTGGAACTACCCGGTCAACCTCGCGCTGATCCCGCTGGCCACCGCCATCGCCGCCGGCAACCACGTCTACCTCAAGCCGTCCGAACACACCCCGCGCACCAGCGCCTGGCTGCGCGCCCTGCTGGCCGAGGTGTTCCCCGCCGACCGCGTCGCCGTCGCGCTCGGCGACGCCGGACTCGGCGCGCAGTTCTCCGCGCTGCCGTTCGACCATCTCGTGTTCACCGGCTCCACCGCCGTCGGCCGCAAGGTGATGGCCGCCGCCGCGCCCAATCTCACCCCGCTGACGCTGGAACTGGGCGGCAAGTCGCCGGCGATCGTGGCTGCGGATTTCCCGATCGAACAAGCCGCCGCGCGGCTGGCGACCGGCAAGTGGCTCAACGCCGGCCAGACCTGCATCGCGCCCGACTACGTGCTGGTCGACGACGCCCGCCGCGACGCACTGGTCGCCGCGCTGCGCGAACAGGCCCGCACGCGCTACGGCGACCTGGAACACGCCGACGACTTCACCCGCATCATCAACGAAGGCCAGTACCGGCGCCTGCGCAGCTACCTCGACGATGCGCACGAACGCGGGCTGGAAGTGATCGAACTGGTGGCCCTCGACCCCGTGCGCGCCGAGGCCGAGCGCATGATCGCACCGACCATCGTGCTCGAACCCGGCGACGACGCGCACGTGATGCGCGACGAGATCTTCGGCCCGATCCTGCCCATCCGCAGCTATCGCAGCCTTGACGAGGCGATCGCGTACGTCGAAGGCCGCGACCGCCCGCTGGCGCTGTACCCCTTCAGCCACGATCGCGCGACGGTGGAGAAGATCCTCGGCCGCATCCTCGCCGGCGGCGTCACCGTCAACGACACCCTGCTTCACTTCGCCGCCGGCAACCTGCCGTTCGGCGGCATCGGCGCCAGTGGCATGGGCGCCTACCACGGCCGCGCCGGCTTCGACGCGATGACCAAGGCGATGCCGGTGCTGTGGCAATCGCGCCGAGCGGCAAGTGATCTTCTCAAGCCGCCGTATCGCGGTTTCGTGGACCGGATGGTGAAGTTCCTCGCCGGCTGATCGTGCATCGGCGTCGGGGGCGTAGCCCCGACCTGCGACGCCCGATAGCATTCCCTGACCCGAGGCCGGATGCCCGACTCCGCTGGTCGGGGCTACACCCCCGACGCTCTTCCCACGGAACCCCGACATGAAAATTGCCAGCTGGAACGTCAACTCGCTCAACGTGCGCCTGCCGCACCTGGAACAGTGGCTGCGCGAGGCGCAGCCGGACGTGGTCGGGATCCAGGAAACCAAGCTCGCCGACGAGAAGTTCCCTGATGCGGTGCTTGCAGGCCTCGGCTACCGCAGCGTGTTCTCCGGGCAGAAGACCTACAACGGCGTGGCGATCCTTGCGCGCGAGCGCGCGCTCGACGACGTGCAGATGGGGATCCCCGGCTTCGAGGACGAACAGAAGCGCGCCATCGCCGCGACCGTGGACGGCGTTCGCATCGTCAACCTGTATGTCGTCAACGGCCAGGACGTGGGCACGGACAAGTACGCCTACAAGCTGCGCTGGCTCGACGCCGTGCATGACTGGCTTGCGGTGGAACTCGCGGCGCACCCGCGGCTCGTGGTGCTCGGCGACTTCAACATCGCGCCCGACGACCGCGACGTGCACGACCCGGCCGTCTGGAACGACACCCACATCCTCACCTCCACCGCCGAACGCGACGCCCTGCGCCGCCTGCAGGCGCTGGGCCTGCACGACGCCTTCCGCCTGCACCACGACCAGGCCGGCATCTTCAGCTGGTGGGACTACCGCCAGGCCGCCTTCCGCCGCGACCTGGGCCTGCGCATCGACCTGACCCTGGTCTCCGACGCCCTGCGCGGGCAGGCCGTCGAAGCCGGCATCGACCGCGAACCGAGGACGTGGGAGCGCCCGAGCGACCACTCACCGGCGTGGGTGCGTCTGGAAGGCTAGGCAGCCGCCCTGCTTTTGCGTTGCCTTTGCCGTTGGTTTTGGCTTTCGCCTCCAGCTTCTAAAGATCACACCGCCCTTCCGCAGGCCTGCAGACCCGGAGGGCGGCGCACATGGATGTGCGGCGTTTTTCTACAAGACATGGATGTCTTGTAGAAAAATCCCTTCATCAATGAAGCGCCGGGTGTGCTCTTGGCACAAGGCGTTTTTCTTTGCTTCGTTTCTTTTGACGCCAATCAAAAGAAATGAAGTCGCCGAAGGCGAAAGCCTTTGCCTTTGACTTTGCCCTCAGCGCATGACGAGGAAAGGCTGGAGCAAGATCAAGAGCGTTTCGCCCGCTGTGCGGCCGAGTTCATTTCTTTGATAAGCGTCAAAGAAACGGAACCAAAGAAAACGCTTTGTTCCCAGGGCAAATCCGGGAAGTTGTTGTCGCGGGGATTTTTCGAGAGGGCATCCTGCCCTCGTCGAAAAACGTCGCACATCCATGTGCGCCGCCCTACGGGTCTGCGAATGTTCGATCGGCGTTGGGATCCTTAGAAGCGGAAAAGCAAACGCAACAGCAACAGCAACAGAGCAACAGCAAGAACCACGCAAACAGAAAGGCCCGGCGATGCCGGGCCTTTCTGACGGCAGGAGTGCGCTCAGCGCACGCTGCCGCGCCTGAACAGGTTGACGATCGCAAGCAGAATCACTGCACCGATCAGCGCAGTGATCAGGTACCCGATCCAGCCCCCGAAACTCAGTCCCACCATCGGCAGCAGCCAGCCGCCAAGGAAGCCGCCGATGATGCCGACGACGATGTTGAGGATGATGCCCTGCTGCCCATTGGTGCGCATGAGCATGCTCGCCAGCCAGCCGGCGATGCCGCCGACGATCAACATGATGATGAAGTTCATGCAACAGACTCCTTGAGTGCGTGCCGGACCCCATGCCGCGGCCCGGGCACTATTCCGCACCGCGCGTGAGCACGGCGTGGCGATATCCGCACGCCGGCGTATCGACCCCGGTCAGGCGCCGTCGCCGTCCAGCAGCCGCAGCAGGGCGCCACGCGGGAGCTTGCCGGTCTCGTTGCGCGGCAGGGTCGTGACCCGGCGCAAGCGGCGGGGCAGGAACACCGGATCGATGCTGCAGCGCAACGCACGCAGGATGTCCGCCTCGGCAAGCGTCGGCGCGACGGCCATGGCGGCGATGCGCTTGACGCCGACCTCGTCGGCGTCGAGCTGGAACACCACCCCGTCCTCGACCCCGGGAATCGCCAGCAGGCGCCGGGTGAGGTCGCCGAGCGAGGCACGCTTGCCGGCGATCTCGAGCAGGTCGCCCTGGCGGCCGCGCAGCAGGAAGCGACCGTCGGCGTCGCGGCCGTTGTCGACGAGTTCCACCAGGTCCGCCAGTGCCACCGGCTGCGGCAGGTGGGTGGCATGCACGAGGGTGCCATCGGGCTGCGGCGTCACGCGCACGCCGGGCAGCGGCGTCCATGCGTCTTGGATCGCGGTGCGGCGACGCGCGATGATGCAGGTTTCGGTGGAACCGAAGACCTCGCGCACCTCGCAGCCGAAGCGCGCCTCGGCCGCGGCGGCCAGCGGCTGCGGCAGCGGCGCGGTCGCGGTGACGATGCCCGCCATCGGCGGCAGCGCCACGCCCGCCTCGACCAGCGCGCGCAGGTGCACTGGCGTGGTCACCAGCAGCCGCGGCGCCTTCGCATCGGCCAGGGCATCGGCCACGTCCTGCGGGAAGAACGGCCGCGCGCCGTGCACGGCGACGTTGCCCAGCAGCGGCAGCAGCACCGACATCTCCATGCCGTACATGTGCTGCGGCGGCACCGTGGCCACCGCCTGCACGACGGCTTCGCCCGGCCACAGGCCCGCCAGCGCGGCCAGGTTCTGCTCGGTGCTGGTGCGGAAGCTGCGCCAGGTCTTGGCGTTGGGCTTCGGCGCGCCGGTACTGCCGGAGGTGAAGCCGATCGCGACCAGCGCATCGTCGTCGACCAGCGGGCGCTCGCCCTCGCACCGCGGCAGCACGTCGGGCATGCGTACGTAGTGCGGCAGCGGCGCGAGCGAGGGATGCGGGCAGCCGCAGTGGTCGCCGTCGCCCAGGCAGTAGCTTTCCGGATGCAGCGCACGCACCTCGTCGATCGCCGCGCGCGTGCGCGACGGCGGCAGCAGCGTGGTCTGCCCGCGCAAGGCCACTGCGCAGAACGCGACCAGGAAACGGTAACGGTCCTCGCACAGGTTGATCGCATGGGCGGCGTCGGGCAGCAGCCGGGCCAGGCCGCGCACGTGCGAGAGGAAGGTGTCGAGCGACACCTCGCCGTCGGCGTCGAACGCAACCGCGCGCGCGCCGTCGCCGCCGGCCAATGGCCGGGATGGAACGCGCGCCTTCGCGGGCGCGCCTGACCGGGTTTCGATGACTGCCGACATTGCTGCTGCTTGCCAGGCGGCGATGCGCCGCCCTTCTCCCTATCCGTAAATCCCCGCCGATTACTTTACGCTGAGCGGCGTGCCCGACGCCAAGCCACGATTCATGTTCAGCCCGCCGCAGCCGCTCGCCGTCGGTCCGCTGCGCTGCGCCTGGGCCCCGCACCAGCACGGCACGCCGGCCGAGGCGCTGGTGCGGCCGTGGCTGGCCGACGCGCTGGGCCAGCCGGCCGACGCGCTGCCGCTGCGGCGCGACGTGCACGGCCGGCCGCGACTGGAAACGCCCGCCGCCGGCGTCGACGTGAGCTGGAGCCACAGTGGCGAGCGCCTGCTGGTGGCCCTGGGCCGCGGCGTGCAGGTCGGCGCCGACCTCGAACTGCTGCGCCCGCGCCCGCGCGCGCTGGCGCTGGCCGAGCGCTTCTTCGTCCGCAGCGAGACGGACGCGCTGCTGGCGTTGCCGGCCGACGCGCGGGAAGCGGCGTTCGTGCGCCTGTGGTGTGCCAAGGAGGCCGTGCTCAAGGCCCACGGGCGCGGGCTGGCGTTCGGCCTGGACCGGCTCGAATTCGCGCTGCGCGGCGACGACTGGGCGCTGGTGGCCTGCGACCTGGCGCTGGGCCGGCCGTCGGACTGGACGCTGCACGCGTTCACGCCGATGCCGGGGTACCTGGCCAGCCTGGCGTGGCGACCGGCACCGCCTCCGGCGTAGGAGCGGCGGAAGCCGCGAGCTTTTCGCCCACTCCCCTGCGAAGGCAAGGGGGCAACAGTAAAGGCTCGCGGCTTCCGCCGCTCCTACAATGCGCCGATGAACGACGCATTCGACCCCGCGCTGCGCGCCGAACTCGACGCCGGCCTCGCCGCGCTCGGCCTCGACGCCTCGCTGGCACCGCGGCTGCTGGCCTATCTCGCCCTGCTCGGCCGCTGGAACAAGACCTACAACCTCACCGCGATCCGCGACCCGCGCGCGATGGTGGCGCTGCACCTGCTCGATTCGCTGGCGATGCATCCGTTCGTGCGCGGCATCGGCAGCCTCGCCGATCTCGGCAGCGGCGCCGGCCTGCCCGGGATCCCGCTGGCCATCGCGGTACCCACGCTGCAGGTCACCCTGGTCGAGTCCAACGGCAAGAAGGCCCGCTTCCTGCGCGAGGCAGTGCGGACGCTGGGGCTGGACAACGCGCGGGTCGCCGAATCGCGCGCGGAGACGCTGGACCGGCCGGGCGCCTTCAACGCGATCACCGCACGCGCGATGGCGACCTTGGCCGACCTGCTCGCGGCCGGGGCGCACCTGCTGCGCCCCGGCGGCCGGCTGCTGGCGATGAAGGGCGCGCTGCCGGAGGAGGAAATCGCCGCGCTGCCACCGGGCTGGCGGGTGGAGGCCACGCGCCGGCTGGCCGTGCCGGGCCTGGACGCCGAGCGCCACCTGCTCGTGGTCGGCCCGCAACCGCACTAGGCCCGGGCCCGGTACCGCGCCCGGGCCGGCCGCCGGCGTGAGGCATAATCATCGGCCGGATCGCCGGCCCCGCCTGCATCCGCACCCATTCGCAACGAGGCTCCGGACCCCATGGCCCGCATCATCGCCATCGCCAACCAGAAAGGCGGCGTCGGAAAGACGACGACGGCGGTCAACCTCGCCGCGGCGCTGTCGCGCACGCCCAAGCGGGTGCTGCTGGTCGACCTCGACGCGCAGGGCAACGCGACCATGGGCAGCGGCGTGGACAAGCGCGAGCTGCAGGCCTCGACCTGCGACGTGCTGCTCGAGGAGATCCATGCCCGCGACGCGATCGTGCGCACGCCCGAGGGCCTGGACCTGATGCCGGGCAACACCGACCTGACCGCGGCCGAGATCGAGCTGATGGACGAGGACGGCCGCGAACAGCGCCTCAAGCGCGCGCTCGACCCGCTGCGCGAGAAGTACGACTACATCATCATCGACTGCCCGCCGGCGCTGTCGCTGCTCACCCTCAACGCGCTGACCGCCGCCGATTCGGTGCTGGTGCCGATGCAGTGCGAGTACTACGCGCTCGAGGGCCTGACCGCGCTGCTGCAGACGATCGATGCGCTCAAGGCGCGGCTCAATCCCGGCCTTGAAATCGAAGGCGTGCTGCGGACCATGTTCGACGTGCGCAACAACCTGGCCAACGCGGTGTCGACCGAGCTGACCAACCACTTCGGCGACAAGGTCTTCCGCACCATCGTGCCACGCAACGTGCGCCTGGCCGAGGCGCCCAGCCACGGCCAGAGCATCGTCGGCTACGACCGCGGCAGCCGCGGCTCGGTCGCCTACCTGGGCCTGGCCGGCGAACTGCTGCGCCGCCAGCGCGAACGCGAGAAGGCCGCGCGCGGCAAGGAAACGACACAGGAACCCGCATCGATGGAGAATCCGGCATGAGCGCCAAGGCATCGGCCAAGAAGCGCGGCCTCGGACGCGGCCTGGAAGCGCTGCTCGGGCCCAAGGCCGCGGCCGAGGCCCCGGCGCTGGAAGCCA
>NZ_JBHRYA010000007.1:75829-102968 GCF_042648865.1 Luteimonas soli
GAGGACAAGCTCGCCGAGCTGGCCGAGTCGATCCGCGCGCAGGGCGTGATCCAGCCGATCGTGGTGCGCGAACTGCCCGACCGCACCTTCGAGATCATCGCCGGCGAGCGCCGCTGGCGCGCCTCGCGCCTGGCCGGGCTGGCCGAAGTGCCGGCGGTCGTACGCCATGCCGACGACCGCACCGTGGTGGCGATGGCGCTGATCGAGAACATCCAGCGCGAAGACCTCAATCCGCTGGAGGAAGCGCAGGCGCTGCAGCGGCTGATCGACGAGTTCGACCTCACCCACGCGCAGGCCGCCGGCACCGTCGGCCGCTCGCGCGCGGCGGTGTCCAACCTGCTGCGGCTGCTGGAACTGCCGCCGGCGATCCGCGCCCTGCTCGAGGCCCGGCGCCTGGAGATGGGCCACGCGCGCGCGCTGCTGACGCTGTCGCCGGAGCTGGCCAGCAAGCTGGCCTCGGACGCAGCCGAACACGGCTGGTCGGTACGCGAGGTCGAACACCGCGCGCAGCAGTTCGCCGTCGGCAAGGTGCCGGCGACGTCGAAGAAGGCCGGCGCCGGCAAGGCGCGGCAGCAGGCCGACATCGCCGCGCTGGAAACCGAACTGTCCGAATCACTCGGCACCCGGGTCAGCGTGGTCCACGGCCGCAGCGGCAAGGGCAGGCTGGTGATCCACTACAGCGGCCTGGACACGCTCGACGGCGTGCTCGAACGGCTGCGCGCCACGACCTGATCCCGACGTTCCGACGCGCATAATCGGCCGATGAATGCGCCCCGCCTTTCCGTCGTCGTCCCGGTGTTCAACGAGCAGGACAACGTCGCGCCGCTGGTCGGCGAGATCGTCGCCGCATTGCGCAGGCGCGCGCCGGACGACGGCGGCGACTTCGAGATCGTCTACGTCGACGACCACTCCGGCGACGGCACCCTCGCCGCGCTGCGCGGCCTGAAAGCCGAAGTGCCCGAACTGCGGGTGCTGCGCCACGCCGTGCAGAGCGGCCAGAGCACCGCGATCCGCAACGGGGTCAAGGCCGCGCGCGGGGCATGGATCGCGACCCTCGACGGAGACGGCCAGAACGACCCAGCCGACATCCCGAAGCTGCTCGCCCGGCGCGCGCAGTCGCCGGCGGATGTGAAGCTGTTCGCCGGCTGGCGCGTCGACCGCCAGGATTCGGGCAGCAAGCGCTGGGCCAGCAAGTGGGCCAACGCGATCCGCTCGCGGATGCTGCGCGACGACACCCCCGACACCGGCTGCGGCACCAAGCTGTTCGAGCGCGCCGCCTTCCTCGACCTGCCGTGGTTCGACCACATGCACCGCTACCTGCCGGCACTGATGCAGCGCGCCGGCTGGAAGACCGTGAGCGTGCCGGTCAACCATCGCCACCGCGCCACCGGCGTGTCGAAGTACAACAACCTCGGCCGCGCGCTGGTCGGCATCAGCGACCTGCGCGGCGTGGCGTGGCTGATCAGGCGCGGCAAGGTCACCGCGGTCGAGGAAGTCGACTGAGCAACACCCGGGCCACCGCTTTCCCGCCACCGCCACTTCCGCCTTGTCATTCCAGCTCCCGCCTTGTCATCCCGGGCGCAGTGAGGGATCTTCCTCGCGCGCATCGAGGTCCCTCCCCCCCGCCTGCGCGGGGGTCGGAATGACAACGCCCGAACCCTCCGGAGTCCGCCGATGATCCCCGCCACCGACTTCATGAACACCGCCATCGAATCGCTCGAATGGACCGGCGTGCACCTGTCGCCATGGAAGCTGATCGGCCTGACCGGCGCGCTGATGTTCGGCGGCCGCTGGGTGGTGCAGTTCCTGGCCTCGCGCAAGCACCGCAAGCCGGTGATCCCGCGCCTGTTCTGGTACATGAGCCTGCTCGGCAGCCTGATGACGCTGAGCTACTTCGTGTTCTCGCACAAGCAGGACTCGGTGGGCATCGTGCAGAACCTGTTCCCCGCCTTCACCGCGGCCTACAGCCTGTACCTGGACATCCGCCACCGCGGCTGGCGCCGCGATCGCGCCAGCCACTGACGCAGGAAGCCCCGGACCTTCGCCACATCCGCGGCACGCGGCGCGCCGCTAGGATGGTGGTTTTCCACCGGGAAACCGCCTTGAACCGCATCCGACTCCACGGCGCGCTCGCGCTTGCCCTCGCCACGGCCGCCGCACTGCCACTGGCCGCGCCCGCGGCGGACACGCCCGTGCCGGCCGCCGACGCGACGCAGGCCGCCGACGCCGCGTTCCGCGCCATCTACGAGAAGGAATGGGCCTGGCGCGCGAACGAGTTCGGCTTCGCGGCCGACGAGGACGAACAGGGCGAGGCCGACTTGCCGCGCCTGCCCGACGTCGGCCCGGCCGCGCAGCAGCGCCGGCTGGCGATGTGGGACGACGTGCTCGAGCAGCTCGAAGGCATCGATCCGGCCGCGCTCTCGCCCGCCGAGCGGGTCAACTACGCGGTGTACAAGCCGCAGGTCGAGAACCTGGCCGCATCGATCCGCTTCCGCGACTACGAGATGCCGTTCAACTCCGACAGCTCGTTCTGGTCGAACCTGGCCTTCATGGCACGCCGCCCGATGCGCGACGCCCGCGCCTACCGCAACTACATCGGCC
Source organism: Luteimonas soli (assembly GCF_042648865.1). Taxonomy (NCBI): domain Bacteria; kingdom Pseudomonadati; phylum Pseudomonadota; class Gammaproteobacteria; order Lysobacterales; family Lysobacteraceae; genus Luteimonas; species Luteimonas soli. Next base: position 78,431 of record NZ_JBHRYA010000007.1, read on the forward strand.
GCCTCGCCGACGTGCCGCGCTACTTCGACCAGCAGATCGAAAACATGCGCGCGGGCCTTGCGCGCGGCTTCAGCGTGCCGAAGGCGGTACTGGCCGGGCGTGACGTGTCGATCGCCAACGTCGCCGAACTCGACGACCCGCAGCAGTCGGCGTTCTGGAAGCCGCTCGAGAAGATGCCCGCGTCGATCCCGGAAGCGGAGCAGGAACAGCTTCGCGCCGACGCGCGCAAGGCGATCGGCGAACGGCTGATCCCGGCCTTCGGCAAGCTGCTTACCTTCTTCCGCGAGGAATACGTGCCCAACGCGCGCGACACGCTCGCCGCCGAGGCCATGCCCGGCGGCGAGGCCTGGTACCGGCAGCAGATCCGCGAATACACCACGCTGGACCTCGACCCGGAGCAGATCCACGCCATCGGCCTGCGCGAGGTGGACCGGATCCAGGGAGAGATGGACGCGATCATCCGCAAGGTTGGCTTCGAGGGCCGGCATCAAGACAGCACGTTCGCCGACTTCCTGCACTTCCTGCGCACCGACCCGCAGTTCTACGCCAAGACCCCGGAGGAACTGCTGCGCCGCGCCGCCTGGATCAGCAAGCGCGTCGACGGCGAGGTCGGCAAGGTCATCGGCACCCTGCCGCGCGGACGCTTCACCATCGTGCCGGTGCCGCCGGACATCGCCCCGTTCTGGACCGCCGGCCGCGGCGGCGCCCACACCTACTGGGTCAACACCTACGACCTGCCCTCGCGCCCGCTGTACAACCTGCCGGCACTGACCCTGCACGAGTCCTCGCCCGGCCACGCGCTGCAGGGCTCGCTGGCCGAGGAACAGGACGCGCAGCCGGCGTTCCGGCGCGAGAACTACATCTCCGCCTACGGCGAAGGCTGGGGCCTGTACAGCGAGGACCTGGGCGTGGAGATGGGCATCTACGAAACCCCGTACGAGGACTTCGGCCGCCTCACCTACGCCATGTGGCGCGCCTGCCGGCTGGTGATCGACACCGGCGTGCACCACATGGGCTGGACCCGCGACCAGGCCCTGGCCTACCTGCGCGACCGCACCGCGCTGTCCGAGCACGAGGTCACCACCGAGGTCGACCGATACATCTCCTGGCCGGCGCAGGCGCTGAGCTACAAGCTCGGCGAGCTGACCATCACCCGCCTGCGCGGCGAGGCCGAGCAGGCGCTGGGGCCTCGCTTCGACGTGAAGAAGTTCCACGATGTGGTCCTGGCCCAGGGCTCGGTGCCGCTGCCGGTACTGGAAAAGCAGGTGCGGGCCTACATCGCCGAGGCCAACCAGGCCCCGTAGGTCGGGGCTGCCGCCCCGACGCCCCGCGCCGCCCGGGCCGCCGCGCCACGCCCGCCAGCGGCCCGGAAACCGGCCTTGCCCCGACCCGGCGCAGGCCGCATAATGCCCGGCTCGCTGTGTCTGGCCAATCCATCGGCCCGGGCCGGGCCGGAAGCGCGATTCCGCCCGCCCGCACCGCCAGATCCGTGTTCCCGCATTGCGCGGCGCGTCCTTCGGGATGCGCCGGGGCCGCCGTCTCCCAGGCCATGGGCGACAACAATTACCTATCGAGGTGCGTCATGTCCCGGACCTGTCAGGTCACCGGCAAGCGCGTGATGAGCGGCAACAACGTCTCGCACGCCAACAACAAAACCCGTCGTCGTTTCCTTCCCAACCTGCACGAGCGTCGCTTCTGGGTCGCCAGTGAGAACCGCTGGGTGAAACTGCGCGTTTCCGCAGCCGCCATGCGCACCATCGACAAGAACGGCATCGACGTCGTCCTGGCCGACCTGCGCGCCCGCGGCGAAAAGGTCTGAGGAGGACACCATGGCTACCAAGCGCGACAAGATCCGTCTGATCTCCTCGGCCAACACCGGCCACTTCTACACCACCGACAAGAACAAGAAGAACACCCCCGGCAAGATGGAGGTCAAGAAGTACGACCCCGTCGTCCGCAAGCACGTGATCTACAAGGAAGGCAAGATCAAGTGACGATTCGCCAGCCAACGCGCAGCGTTGGCGCCAGCGAATCGTCATCCCCGAGTGCTTCAATCGGGGATCCAGCGACTTGAAGAACACCCGCCGCAAGGCGGGTTTTCTTTGAATAACCCCCAGCCAACGCGCAGCGTTGGCGCCAGCGAATCGTCATCCCCGCGAAAGCGGGGATCCAGAAAGCCCGCCGAAAGGCGGGCTTTGCTTTTCACACCCCAGCCAACGCGCAGCGTTGGCGCCTGCAGGAGCGGCGGAAGCCGCGAGTTCTTGGGGTGAATCAAGAGCAAATCCCCCACACCCCCTTTTCCAAAGGGGGCAGCAGCAAAAGCAAGCGCTTTCTTCTGGCCCTTGGCCCTCGGCCCCTGGCCTGCCTTCAAGCATAAAGCTCGCGGCTTCCGCCGCTCCTACGACAGCACCCCCGCAATCCACGTCCCGGCCTGCCGGCTACACTCGCCCTCTCGCCATCGAGGGCACCGCATGCTGCCTGGCTGGATCCTGCTGCTGGTCTCCGTGGCCTATGCCGCACTGCTGTTCGTGGTGGCGTGGTGGGGCGACCGCCATCCGCAGTACTCGCAGGGCCGCAGCTGGCTGCGGCCGCTGGTCTACAGCCTGTCGCTGGCGGTGTACTGCTCGTCGTGGACGTTCTACGGCGCGGTCGGCACGGCGGCGCGCACCGGCATCGGCTACTTCCCGATCTACCTCGGCCCGCTGCTGATGCTGCTGTTCGGCTGGCGCATCCTCGAACGCCTCGCACTGGTGGCGCAGTCGCAGGGCACGGTCTCGATCGCCGACTTCATCGCCGCGCGCTACGGCCGTTCGCAGCGATTGGCGGCGATGGTGTCGGTGATCGCACTGATCGCGGCGGTTCCGTACCTGGCCCTGCAGTACAAGGCGGTCGCGGTCAGCCTGGGCGTGCTCGGCGGGCGCGCGGTGTCGCACTCGGCGCTCGGCGATCCCGCGCTGTACGTCGCCGCGCTGATGGCGCTGTTCGCGATCCTCTACGGCACCCGCCAGGTCGATGCCAGCGAGCACCGGCCGGGCATGATGCTGGCGATCGCGCTCGAATCGATGGTCAAGCTGGTGGCGCTGATCGCGGTCGGGATCTTCGCGATCGGATGGTTCGCCGGGCGCGACCTGCAGCTGGCGGACGCCACGCGCGCGCTGCTGGTCGACCACCGCCCCGTCGGCTTCATCGGCCAGACCCTGCTCGCGTTCACCGCCATCCTGTGCCTGCCGCGGCAGTTCCACGTCGCCGTGGTCGAGTGCGTGGAGGTCGCCGACATCCGCCGCGCGCGCTGGATGTTCGGCACGTATCTCGCCGTGATATCGCTGATGGTGCTGCCGATCGCCAGCGCCGGCGTCTCGCTGTTCAACGGCGATCCCGGCATCGCGCCGGACAGCATCGTGCTCGCGCTGCCGCTGGCCGAGGGCCGCGACTGGCTGGCGCTGGCGGCCTACATCGGCGGTTTCTCCGCGGCCACCGGCATGGTGATCGTGGCCAGCGTGGCGCTGGCGACGATGGTCAGCAACGACCTGGTGATGCCGCCGCTGCTGCGCCGCGGCTGGGCGCAGCGTCACGGCGGCAACGTCGCATCGACGGTGCTGTGGATCCGCCGCATCGCGATCGGCTGCTTCGCGGCCATGGCCTACGGCTACTACCGCGTCAGCGGCAGCGACACCACGCTGGCGTCGTACGGGCTGATGTCGTTCGCGGCGGTGGCGCAGTTCGCGCCCGCGCTGATCGGCGGCCTGTACTGGCGCGGCGCCAGCCGCCAGGGCGTCGAGGCCGGCCTGCTGCTCGGTTTCGGCGCATGGATGTACACGCTGCTGCTGCCGGCGCTGACCGACGCCGGCTGGTTCAACCGCAGCTGGATCGACAACGGGCCGTTCGCCATCGGCTGGCTGCGGCCACGGCAGTTGTTCGGGCTGGTCGGCTGGGATCCGCTGACCCACGGCACGTTCTGGTCGCTGCTGCTGAACATCGGCGCGCTGTTCCTGGTGTCGGCGCGCTGGCGGCCGGGCTTCGACGAGCGATTGCGCAACGCGCCGTTCCTCGACCCCTACGCGGCGCGCCCGGCGCTCGTGCCGGGCGCCTCGCACAGCGGCGTGCAGATCGCCGACCTGCTGGCGCTGGCCGGGCGCATCGTCGGCGAGCGCTCGGCGCGGCGATCGTTCGCCGAGCAGGCCGAGGCCCGCGGCAACGCGCTCGACCCGCACGCCGCGGCGGACCGGCACTGGGTGCAGTTCACCGAGCGCATGCTGGCCGCGGCGATCGGCTCGTCCAGTGCGCGCCTGGTGGTCACGCGCGCGCTCAAGGGTTCGGGCATGGACGTGGCCGAGGTGGTCGCGGTGCTCGACGAGGCCGGGCAGGAGCTGCGCTTCAACCGCGAGATCCTGTCGAGCACGCTGGAGAACCTCGGCCAGGGCGTGAGCGTGGTCGACCGCGACATGCGCCTGGTGTCGTGGAACCGGCGCTACCAGGAGATGTTCGGGTATCCGGACGGCATGCTCTACGTCGGCCGCCCGGTCGCCGACCTGATCCGCTACAACGCGCAGCGCGGCGAGCTTGGCGGCGGCGAGCCGGGCAACGGCGAGTCCGACGACGTGCAGGCGCAGATCGACAAGCGCATCGGCCACATGCGCGCCGGGTCGCCACACGTGGTCGAGCGCGTGCGCGCTTCCGGCCAGGTCATCGAAATGCGCGGCCAACCGCTGCCCGGCGGCGGCTACGTCACCAGCTACAGCGACGTCACCGACTACAAACGCGTCGAATCCGCGCTGCGCGAGGTCAACGAGACGCTGGAACAGCGCGTGGCCGCGCGCACCCGCGAGGCCACCGAGGCGCAGCAGTCGCGCACGCGCTTCCTCGCCGCGCTCAGCCACGACGTGCTGCAGCCGCTCAACGCCGCGCGCCTGTTCACCTCGGCGCTGCGCGAAGCCAACGAACCGGCCGAGCAGCGCCACCTGGCCGAACGCGTCGACACCTCGCTGCGCGCGGCCGAGGAACTGCTCGACGGCCTGCTCGACGTCTCGCGCCTGGATGCCGGCGCGCTGCAGCCGGAGTTCAGCGAGTTCGATGCCGGCGACCTGCTGCGCCAGCTCGCCGCGCAATACGCGCCGATGGCCGCCGCGCGCGGCATCGACCTGCGCCTGCACCTGCGCCCGCTGCCGGTGCGGAGCGACCGCCGCCTGCTGCGGCGGGTGCTGCAGAACTTCCTCGCCAACGCGCTGCGCTACACGCGCGAAGGCCGGATCGTGCTGGCCACGCGCACGCGCGGCGAGCGCGTCGAGCTGCAGGTGTGGGACACCGGCCCCGGCATCCCCGACCACCACCTGGGCCAGATCTTCCAGGAGTTCATGCGCTACGAGCAGCCCACCAACTGGGGCGAGCAGGGCCTGGGCCTGGGCCTGTCGATCTGCCAGCGCATCTCGCACATCCTCGACCAGCCGCTGCACGTGCGCTCCACGCCGGGGCGCGGCAGCATGTTCTCGATCCTGGTGCCGCGCGCGAGCGGCCCGGTGGCCGCGCTGCCGATGCCGCGCGGCGGGCTGCCCGATTCGCTGACGGGCATGCGCGTGCTGTGCCTGGACAACGACTCCGACATCCTCGCCGGCATGGCCGCCCTGCTGGGCCGCTGGGAGGTGGAAGTGCTGCGCGCGGCCACAGTCGACGAAGCGCTGGCGAAGATGGCCGGACGCCCCGACGTGCTGCTCGTCGACTACCACCTGCACGACCGCCTGGACGGCCTCGACGCCCTCGACGCCCTGCGCGAAGGCCACCCGCACCTGCCCGGTGCCCTGCTCACCGCCGACGGCAGCGACGCCCTCAAGCGCGCCGCCCGCGCCCGCGGCTATCGGGTGCTGACCAAGCCGATCAAGCCGGCGTCGCTACGGGCGTTCCTGGCGGCGCAGCGCGACCACGCCGGCGCCTAGGCGGCGGCGTCCCCGGCGCTACTCGGCTTCTTCCGGCTGCGGCTTCACAGCACCGGGATCCAGCGCCAGGCGCCCGGCGATCAGCACCGCCTGCGTCCGGTTGCTGGCGCCGAGCTTGCGCAGGATCGCGGTCATGTGCGCCTTGATGGTGGCTTCCGAGACGCCCAGTTCGTAGGCGATCTGCTTGTTGAGCAGGCCTTCGCCGAGCATCTGCAGGACGCGGAACTGCTGCGGGGTGAGGCCTTGCAGGCGCTGCGCTGCGTCGTGTTCGTCGGCCGATGCCGCGGGCGCGGCGTTGGCGGCGGCGGGCGCCCAGCGGTCGCCGTCGAGGACGCGGGTGATCGCTTCGCCGAGGGTGGCGGCGTCGGCGGACTTGGGGATGAAGCCCATCGCGCCGTGGTCGAGCGCGCGCCGCATCACCGCGGGCTCCTCGCGCGCGGAGACCATCACGATCGGCAGCTCCGGGTGCAGCGCGCGCAGGTGCACCAGCGCGGAGAAGCCCTGTGCGCCGGGCATGTTGAGGTCGAGCAGGAGCAGGTCGGCGTCGGGCTCGGCGTCGACCAGGGCGTACAGCGCGTCGACGTCTTCGGCCTCGCGCAGGCGCGCGTCGGGCAGCACGCGCTGCACGGCGCCGCGCAGGGCTTCGCGGAACAGGGGGTGGTCGTCGGCGATCAGGAGGGTGGGCATGGGGTGGGGTTGGAGGTGGTCGCGGGGACAGCGCAACAGCAAAAGCAAAAGCAAATCCCCCCTGGCCCCCCTTTTTCAAAGGGGGGAAACAGACCGGGGGAAACAGGAGGCCTCTCTTGCCTGAAGGGGGGAAAAGCGGGGAAGTCTGACATTGGGACGGGGGCATGGCTGATTGTGGGGTGTCGCGGGCGCCGGGTTTACTGGCGGCATGTTCCGTACCGGCGATACCTGAAACCCTATGCGCGGCGCCTGCGGCGGGACATGACCGATGCGGAGCAGCGGCTGTGGCAACGGGTCAGGGGCAAGCAGCTTTGCGGCGTGCAGTTCTATCGGCAGAAGCCGCTGGGGAACTGCATCGTCGATTTCTACGCGCCGCGGGCGAAGCTCGTGGTGGAATTGGACGGGGCGCAGCACGCAACGGCGGAAGGCTTGCGCGCCGATGGGCTTCGCGATGCGGCGTTGGCGCGGATGGGGCTGCGGGTGATGCGGTTCGACGACAGGCAGGTGTTGCTGGAGACCGGGGCGGTGGTTGAAGCCATCTGGCGGGAGGTGGCGGCACGGCGGCGCTGAGGGGTGTGGGGAGGAGGGCAAGGGCTGGGGCAAGGGCAACGGCAAATCTCCCCTGCCCCCCTTTTTCAAAGGGGGGTGTGTAGCGTTCGATGCCTCGACTGCTCTGGGGGTCGCCGGGATCCGTGCGGAGGAATCGGCTCCACTCCGGAACACCTCGCACCGGAAAGCAACCACGCGACAGGCCGGGCGTGGCCGCGCATCGCTTTTCCCCCCTTTGAAAAAGGGGGGCAGGGGGGATTTGCTTTCCGCGCCGCCCCCCACGCTCAGTCCGGCACGCGCCGCTGCTTGACCAGCGAGTCGACGACGGAAGGATCCGCCAGCGTGCTGGTATCGCCGAGCTGGTCCGGGGCGTTCTCGGCGATCTTGCGCAGGATGCGGCGCATGATCTTGCCCGAACGCGTCTTCGGCAGGCCCGGCGCCCACTGGATGTAGTCCGGCGTGGCGGTGGGGCCGATCTCGCGGCGCACCTGCTGCACCAGTTCCTTGCGCAGCTCCTCGCTCTCCTCCTCGCCGGCCACCAGCGTGACGTAGGCGTAGATGCCCTGGCCCTTGATGTCGTGCGGGAAGCCGACCACGGCGGCCTCGGCGACCTTGGGATGCAGCACCAGCGCGCTCTCGACTTCCGCGGTGCCGATGCGATGGCCGCTGACGTTGATCACGTCGTCGACGCGGCCGGTGATCCAGTAGTAGCCGTCGGCGTCGCGGCGGCAGCCGTCGCCGCTGAAGTACATGCCGGGATAGGTCTTGAAGTAGGTGTCGACGAAGCGCTGGTCGTCGCCGTAGACGGTGCGCATCTGGCCGGGCCAGGAGTCGAGCATCACCAGGTTGCCCTCGGCCTCGCCCTTCAGGACCTTGCCGTTGGCGTCGACGATCGCCGGCTGCACGCCGAAGAACGGTTTGGTCGCCGAGCCGGGCTTGGCGGCGGTCGCGCCGGGCAGCGGCGAGATCATGATGCCGCCGGTCTCGGTCTGCCACCAGGTGTCGACGATCGGGCGCTTGCCGTCGCCGACCACGTCGAAGTACCAGCGCCAGGCTTCCGGGTTGATCGGCTCGCCGACGCTGCCCAGCAGGCGCAACGAGGCGCGCGAGGTCTTCTTCACCGGCCCGTCTCCCTCGCGCATCAGCGCGCGGATCGCGGTCGGCGCGGTGTAGAAGATCGTCACCTTGTGCTTGTCGATCACCTGCCAGAAGCGCGAGAAATCGGGGTAGTTGGGCACGCCCTCGAACATCACCGCGGTGGCACCGTTGGCCAGCGGGCCGTAGACGATGTAGCTGTGGCCGGTCACCCAGCCCACGTCCGCGGTGCACCAGTAGACGTCGTCTTCCTTCAGGTCGAACACCGCCTCGTGGGTGTAGGCGCAGAACACCAGGTAGCCGCCGGTGGTGTGCAGCACGCCCTTGGGTTTGCCGGTGCTGCCGGAGGTATAGAGGATGAACAGCGGATCTTCCGCGTTCATGCGCTCGGGCTCGCAGGTGTCGGGCTGGCTGTCGACCACGGCGTCGAACCAGCGGTCGCGCGGCATCTGCATGTCGACCGCGCCGCCGGTGTGGCGCACCACCAGCACGGTCTCGACGGTGTTGGTGCCGGGCATCTTCAGCGCCGCGTCGACGTTGGCCTTCAGCGCGATGGGCTTGCCGCCGCGCAGACCCTCGTCGGCGGTGATGATGAGCTTCGACTGGCAGTCGCACACGCGGTCGGCGATGGAGTTGGCCGAGAAGCCGCCGAACACCACCGAGTGGATCGCGCCGATGCGCGCGCAGGCCAGCATCGCCACCGCGGCGTCGACGATCATCGGCAGGTAGATGGTGACGCGGTCGCCCTTGCCCACGCCGAGGTTGCGCAGCGCGTTGCCGAGCTTGCACACGCGCGCGTGCAGCTCGCGGTAGGTGACGTTCTGCGCGGGCGTATTCGGGTCGTCGGGTTCGAACACCAGCGCGGTCTTGTCGCCGCGCGTGGCGAGGTGGCGGTCGAGGCAGTTGACGCTGGCGTTGAGCTCGCCGTCGGCGTACCAGCGGATGTGGAAGTCCTTCAGGTCGTAGCTGACGTCGCGGATCCTGGTCGGCTTGCGGTCCCAGTCCAGGCGCTCGGCTACCTTGCCCCAGAAGGCGTCAGGGTCGCGGACCGATTCGGCGTACAGGCGCTCGTAGTCGTCGTGGCGGATGGCGGCGCTGGCCGCGAAATCGTCGGGGACGGGATAGATCTCGGGAATGTCTGGCATGGCCTCCACCGGATTGACGCGGGAACCGCACAAGTGTGCCCCATCGTGGACCGGCCGGCGTTAGACCTTCGTCTAGGCGACCAATGGCGAATCGACGCACCGGTGACGGTCGCGCACCCTGCCGGCGCACTCCAACGCGAAGCCCTGGGAGGGGACTCCATGACTGCATCGAGCAGTACCGGCGGGCGCATGCCCGCTGCCGCCACGCATCGCCGATTGCTGGCGCTGTCCGTCACCGTCGCCCTGCTGCTACCCGGCGCGGCGCTGGCGCAGACGGCAAAGGAAAAGGAACTCGAAGCGCGCGTCGCGCAGCTCGAACAGATGGTGCAGCAGCTGGTGGCGCAGCAGCAGCAGACGCAAAGCGCCGTCGCCGACACCCAGGCGCAGGTGACCGAGGTGAAGACCGCGCAGGCGCAGGCGCCCGCGGCGGTGCCGGCCGGCAAGCAGCCGATCCAGGCCACCGCGATCAACGCCAGCGCCAACCCCGGCACTACGTTCACCTATGGCGGCTTCATCAAGCTCGACGCGATGGCCACCGACACCAGCGACAGCCGCATCGCCGACGGTTCCGCTGGCCGCCTGTTCTACCTGCCCAGCGCGATCCCGGTGGGCGATGAAGGCGCGGACGGCGGCGACCCCTACACCGACGTGCACGCGCAGTTCTCGCGCTTCTGGTTCAGCGCCGACACCGTCACCGACGGCGGCGACAAGCTCAAGGCCTACATCGAGGCCGACATGTACGGCGGCGGCAACAACTCCTTCGCCGGCAACGAGACTTCGACCAACACCTACGCGATCACGCTGCGCCAGGCCTACGTCAGCTGGAACAATTGGCTGGCCGGCCAGACCTGGTCGAACTTCCAGGACACCGCAGCACTGCCGGAAGCCGTCGACTTCGTCGGCGTCACCGACGGCACCATCTTCGTGCGCCAGGCGCAGCTGCGCTACACCAGCGGGCCGTGGTCGTTCTCGGTCGAGAACCCGCAGACCACGGTCACCGATTACCTCGGCACCTCGCGCTTCAACAGCGGCGACGGCGTGTTGCCCGACTTCACCGGCCGCTGGCTCACCAAGGGCGACTGGGGCCACTTCACCGTGGCCGCGCTGCTACGCCAGTTCAAGTACGGCGAGGAAACCGAAACCGGTGGCGCGGTGAGCGTCTCGGGCAAGTTCAACCTCGGGGCGAACGACGACATCCGCTACATGGCCAACGCCGGCAGCGGCATCGGCCGCTACATGGCATTCGGCCTGGGCACGGACACGGTGCTCGACGCCAACGGCGAACTGCACGCGCTCGACGGCTACGGCGGCTTCGTCGCCTGGCGCCACGCCTGGAGCGCGAAGCTGCGCAGCAACCTGATGTATTCGGCGGCGCAGTTCGACAACGACAAGGCGCTGACCGGATTCGGCGTGACCGAACGCGCGCAGTCGTTCCACGCCAACCTGATCTACTCGCCGATCCCGAAGCTCGACGTCGGCGCCGAACTGATGTGGGGCCAGCGCTCGCTCGAGGACGACCGCGAAGGCGACCTCAAGCGCATCCAGACCACCGTCAAGTACAGCTTCTAAGGGGAGACATCCATGTCCAGCACCTCCGCTACCGCCGCATCCGCGCCGGCGCCGATGACCAAGGGCCACAAGAAGGTCATCTTCGCCTCCAGCCTCGGCACCGTGTTCGAGTGGTACGACTTCTACCTGTACGGATCGCTGGCCGCGATCATCGCCAAGCAGTTCTTCACCGGCCTGAACCCCACCAGCGGCTTCATCTTCGCGCTGCTGGCATTCGCCGCCGGCTTCGCGGTGCGGCCGTTCGGCGCGCTGGTGTTCGGCCGCCTCGGCGACCTGGTCGGGCGCAAGTACACGTTCCTGATCACGATCGTGATCATGGGCCTGTCGACGTTCCTGGTCGGCGTGCTGCCCAGCTACACCGCGATCGGCTTCGCCGCGCCGGTGATCCTGATCACCCTGCGCCTGCTGCAGGGCCTGGCGCTGGGCGGCGAGTACGGCGGCGCGGCGACCTACGTCGCCGAACACGCGCCGATGGGCAAGCGCGGCCTGTACACCAGCTTCATCCAGACCACGGCGACGCTGGGCCTGTTCCTGTCGCTGCTGGTGATCCTGGGCTGCCGTTACTTCCTCGGCAGCGAGCAATTCGAAGCCTGGGGCTGGCGCATCCCGTTCCTGGTGTCGTTCGTGCTGCTGCTGGTGTCGGTGTGGATCCGCATGCAGCTGGCCGAGTCGCCCGCGTTCGTGCAGATGAAGGCCGAGGGCAAGGCGTCGAAGGCGCCGATCACCGAGAGCTTCTTCTCGAAGAACGGCAAGATCGCGCTGCTGGCCCTGCTCGGCGCGACCGCCGGCCAGGCGGTGGTCTGGTACGCGGGCCAGTTCTACTCGCTGTTCTTCCTGACCCAGACGCTGAAGATCGACGCTTCCGCGGCCAACCTGATGATCGCCGCGGGCCTGATCATCGGCACGCCGTTCTTTGTGATCTTCGGCTGGCTGTCGGACAAGGTCGGGCGCAAGCCGATCATCATGGCCGGCTGCCTGATCGCGGCGCTGACCTACTTCCCGATCTTCAAGGCGCTCACCCACTACGGCAACCCGGCGATCGAAGCCGCGGCGCAGACCAGCCCGGTGGTGGTGACCGCCGACCCGGCCACCTGCAGCTTCCAGTTCAACCCGGTGGGCACGGCGAAGTTCACCACCTCGTGCGACATCGCCAAGAGCGCGCTGGCCAAGGGCGGCACGCCGTACTCGAACGTCGATGCGGCCGCAGGCACGGTGGCCACGGTGTCCATCGGCGACAAGGTGATCACCGCCTTCGAGGGCAAGGGACAGGATGCCGACACGCTCAAGGCCGGGACCGCGCGCTTCGGCGACGAGGTCAAGGCCGCGCTCACCGCCGCCGGTTATCCGGAGAAGGCCGACCCCGCGCGCATCAACACGCCGATGGTGATCCTGCTGCTGGCGATCCTGGTGATCTACGTGACGATGGTCTACGGCCCGATCGCGGCGTGGCTGGTGGAACTGTTCCCCACGCGCATCCGCTACACCTCGATGTCGCTGCCGTACCACATCGGCAACGGCTGGTTCGGCGGCTTCCTGCCGACGATCTCGTTCGCGCTGGTCGCGGCCTCGGGCAACATCTACCAGGGCCTGTGGTATCCGATCGTGATCGCGGTGATGACGCTGGTGATCGGCACGCTGTTCCTGCCGGAAACCAAGGACCGCGACATCACCAAGTAGCCCGCTGCATCCGCGTGTTTCCAGGCGCCGGCCCGCGAGGGCCGGCGTCTTCGTTTGCGATGCATGCACCGGTGGCGATGACTTCCTGCACATGCGGCAAACGCCTGCGGGCGCAGCATGCGTTGGTTTCACCATCCGAGGAATGCGCAATGCCTTCACCGAATCCCCTCGCACTGGCGGTCCTGGCCGTCGCCATCGCCGGCACGCTTGCCGGCTGCCAGCGGTCGCCGACGCCCGCCGCCGGGCAGGAGGCGCCCGCGGCGCCGGCCACCGCGGAACAGGCGCCCGCCGCGCCCGTGATCGGCATTGACCTGGCCGGCATCGACAAATCGGTGCAGCCGGGCGACGACTTCGACGAATACGCCAACGGCAACTGGCGCAAGACCGCCGTCATCCCCGACGACCGCTCCAGCACCGGCGTGTTCTACGAAGTGTTCCGCAAGGCCGAGCAGCGCAACCGGGAACTGGTGCAGGGCATCGCTGCCGCGAACCCGGCCGCCGGCACCGACGAGCGCCGCATCGCCGACTACTACGCCGCGTTCATGGACGAAGCCGCGATCGAATCGCACGGCCTGGCGCCGGTGCAGCCGGAACTCGACGCGATCCAGGCGATCGGCGACAAGGCCGCGCTGGCGACCTACCTCGGCCAGGGATTGCGCGCCGACGTCGATCCGCTCAACGCGACTGACTACCAGACCGACCGCCTGTTCGGCCTGTTCGTGACCCAGGGCCTGCAGGATCCGGCGCACAACACCGCCTACCTGCTGCAGGGCGGGCTGGGCATGCCCAACCGCGACTACTACCTCTCCGATGACAAGGAAATGGTCGCGGTGCGCGACAAGTACCGCGCCTACGTCGCCGCGCTGCTCAAGCAGGCCGGCGTGGCCGATGCGGACGCGAAGGCGAAATCCATCTACGCGCTGGAAGAAAAGATCGCGCGCGCGCAGGCCTCGATCGTCGACACCAACGACGTGCACAAGGCGCAGCCCTGGCCGCTGGCCGACTTCGCGACCAAGGCGCCCGGGCTGGACTGGGCCGCGTACTTCAAGGCCGCCGGCCTCGACGGCCAACCGTCGATCACCGTCTGGCAGCCCGACGCCATCGCCAAGCTATCCGCGCTCACCGCCAGCGAACCACTGCAGGCCTGGCAGGACTGGGCGACGTTCCACGCCATCGACCGCGCCTCGCCGCTGCTGCCCAAGGCCTACGCCGACCTCTCGTTCGGCTTCCACGGCACCGCGCTCAGCGGCACGCCGCAGCAGCGCGAGCGCTGGAAGCGCGCACTGTCGGCGGTCAACCGTGACCTCGGCGACGCGGTCGGCAAGCTGTACGTCGACAAGTACTTCCCCGCCGCGTCGCGCGAGAAGATCCAGCAACTGGTGGCCAACCTGCTGGCGGTGTTCCCCGAGCGCATCGACAAGCTCGACTGGATGGACCCGGCGACCAAGCAGAAGGCGAAGGAGAAGGTGGCCGCGACCAAGGTGGGCGTGGGCTATCCCGACAGCTGGCGCGATTACTCATCGTTGGAGATCAAGCCCGACGACGCGCTCGGCAACGCGCAGCGCGCGGAACTGGCCGAATACCGCCACCAGCTGGCGAAACTCGGCAAGGCGCCCGACCGCGGCGAGTGGTGGATGACGCCGCAGACGGTCAACGCGATCAACATCCCGCTGCAGAACGCGCTCAACTTCCCGGCCGCGATCCTGGAGCCGCCGTTCTTCGACCCGAACGCCGACGACGCGGCGAACTACGGTTCGATCGGCGCGGTCATCGGCCACGAGATCAGCCACAGCTTCGACAACCTGGGCTCCGAGTTCGACGCGCAGGGCAAGCTGCAGAACTGGTGGACGCCCGAGGACGCCGCGCACTTCAAGGCCGCCGGCCAGAAGCTCGTCGCGCAGTACGACGCCTACGAGCCGCTGCCGGGCCTGCACATCAACGGCGCGCAGACGCTGGGCGAGAACATCGCCGACCTGGCCGGGCTGGAAGTCGCTCACCAGGCCTACCTCAAGTCGCTCGACGGCAAGCCCGCGCCGGTGATCGACGGGTTGAGCGGCGACCAGCGATTCTTCCTCGCCTTCGGCCAGAGCTGGCGCAGCAAGACCCGCGACGCCGCGCTGCGCGCGCAGGTGGTGGGCGACGTGCACGCGCCGGGGCGCTTCCGCGCGATGACGGTGCGCAACATCGACGCCTGGTATGACGCGTTCGATGCGAAGGACGGCCAGAAGATGTACCTGCCGCCCGAGGAGCGCGTGCGGATCTGGTAACGCCGCCGCACTGAAGGCAACACGCGACGCCGGCCCCGTGCCGGCGTCGCTGTTTCCGCCGCGTCAGTACGCCAGGTCGAGCCGGACCCAGGCGGTGCGCCCGGGCTCGTGGATGCGCACCGGGTCGGCCGGATAGCCGAAGTCGGCGCTGCCCGACAGGTTGAGGTGCTCGGCGTAGTCGCGGTCGAACAGGTTGTCGATGCCGGCCGTCAGCTGTGCGCGCGGGCCGAAGCGGTAGCCGCCGTTGAGCGAGAACACCGCAAAGCCCGGCGCCGGGCCGAGGTCGCGTCCGACCACGTTGCCTTCGTCGATCGACACCCGGTCCTGGCGCGCGGCCACGCGCAGCAGGCTGCCGAACGACCAGCGCCCGCCGGCCCACGCCAGCGACCAGCGCGCTTCCAGCGGCGGCATCTGCGGCAGCGGACGATCGGCATCGTGGTTCTCGCCCCAGGCCCAGGCGAGGCTGCCGCCCACGGTCCAGTCCTGCGCCGGATGCCATTCGATGCCGGCCTCGGCGCCGTGGATGCGTGCATCGATGTTCGACACCGATGACATCGGCCCCATCATCCCGCCGTCGTCGTAGCGGAACAGCAGGTAGTCGTCGATGCGGCCGGCGTATGCCGACACCCAGGCATCGACGCGCCGCGTGCGGTACTGCAGGCCGACGTCGAGCTGGATGGTGCGCTCGGGCGCGACCGACGAGAACGCGTTGACTGAACCCGGCGGCCCCATGTCGGCGGAAAACAGCTCCCAGTAATCGGGCATGCGCTGCGCGTGGCCGAGGCCTGCGTACCAGCCCAGCGGTTCGCTTTCGAGGCCGTGCTCGTAGCGGACGAAGCCACCGGGAAGGGTTTCGTGGCGGACTTCGCCGGCGGTGGGATTGGGCATGTCCATCATGCCTGTGGTCGCACGCTGGTCCTCGGCGCGGGCGCGGTCGAAGCGCAGGCCTGCGACCACGCGCTGCCGGGCATCGGCCTTCCAGGTGAGCTCTGCGAAGGCGCCGGCGTTGTCGAGCCGCGCATCGCGCGACCACGGCAGGTCGCGGTAGGTGTTGCGTCCCATTGCGTTGCGGGTGCGATGGCGGCTGTCCTGCGCGTCGACGCCCGCGGTCACGTCGACGGCATCGCCGCGCCAGGTCGCCGCGACGCGGCCGCCGACGGTGGTGCGTTCCACGTTCGACGCCATCGGCATCGGCATGGCGCTGTCGGGGTTGGGATCGCGCAGGGTGTAGTTGTCCATCACGTGGTCGGCACGGTTGCGGTACGCGCTGGCTTCCAGCACGTCGACCGCGCCGAGGTTGCGACGGGTGAAGTGCAGGCTCGCGCTCTCGCGCCTGAACTGCGCGCCGTCCATGCCGCGGCCGGCGTAGCGCGCGCGGCCGTCGCCGGTGCCGGCGGCCAGTTCCAGCACGGTGTCGTCGTCGGGCGTCCAGCCGATGGCGGCATCGGTGTTCCACTTGCGCCATGCGGACGGGACGCGTTCGCCGCTGCCGTCGGCGTAGTCGTCGGCCTCCGAGCGGTTGCCGTTGATGCGCAGGTAGCCGAGCGGATTGCCGGCGGTGGCGTCGAGCACCTGGTCGTTGCGTCCGGCGGAACCGGCGAGCAGGCTGCCGCGCAGCTCCAGTCTGGGCGCGTCGAAGCGCTCGCGATCGCGCTCGAAGCGCACCGTGCCGGCCGAGGCACCCGGCCCCCACAGCACGGTCTGCGGGCCTTTGATCACGACCAGCCGGTCATAGGTGTCCGGCGACACGTAAGACAGCGGGTTGTCCATCCGCGCCGGGCAGGCGCCGGGCATGCTGCCGTCGTTGGAGAGCAGGTTCAGCCGCGAACCGAACATGCCGCGCAGCACCGGGTCGCCGTTGCTGCCGCCGTTGCGGATGGCGGTGAAGCCGGGGATGGTCTTGAGGTAGTCGGCGCCGTCGCTGGCGGGCACCGGCTGGCGCGGCTGGCGCGGATCGGTTTCGAAGGTGAGCGGCGAACTCGGGCGCACGCCGGTGACGACGACGCGGTCGAGGGTGGCGGGATCGTCTTCATGGACATCATCGGCCGCCTGCGTGGCCAGCGGCAGGACGAGCAGCGCGGCCACGGCCGCAACCAGGCGCGAGCGACGCGCCACGGAAAGTGGAATCGACATGGGAACTCCGGAATCGGAAGGCACGGGCGTGCGGCGACGCCGCACGGCGATCGATGCGCGCGCGCATGCGGAGGCGAGGCGATCGCGCGCCGGCCGCGCGGAGCAGCCGAAAGCGATGCATCGTCGGAGGCAGCGCGCCGGCACGAACGCCGGCGGCCGCACTACGTCATGCGCGCAGGTTGGCGCCGTCCCGTGGCGGCCCGCGCGATCCCAGGCCGCAGGGGTGAACGAACGTGCGCGACGGCAAATCCGTCCACGTCGGCAGCCCGCCGCGCGCCGCGGCCGCGCGCAGCCACAGCAACCAGGCCGCCGCAACCAGCAGCGACAGCAGCAGCGGGCAGTAGGCGCAGTCGGGCGCTCCGTGATCGTGCGGCTTTCCGGGCGGCGCGCCGGGATGCCCGTCGTGATGCGCCGCACCGGCTTGCTGGTCGACGGCGTGCTGCGCATCGCCATGTTGCGTGGCGAGGTCGACGTAGCGGAGCCCATCCGAAGTGCACAGCGCCACAAGTTGCGCGTGCGCTCCTTGCGCGAGTTGCACGACCTGCGGCGCGAGGCGGCCGAGCGTTGGCACCGCGGCCAGCAGCAGCGCGGCAACCAGCGCAAGGCGGGCCATGGCGACGTGGAAGCAGGCGCGACGGATCATCGCCGGCCTACTGCGGTGGCGCCGCCAGCTCGCGGGCGCTGAGGGTGCCGTCGCGGTTGACGTCCTGCTTGTTGAACGTGGCCGCGATGCGCGCGCGGTAGCCCTCGCGCGTCACCGGCTTGCCCTTGCCGCCGGGCAGCTCATCGGGGGTGAGCGTGTCGTCGCGGTTGCGGTCCATCGCGTCGAAGGCGTAGCTCATCCAGTCCTGGTACTCGGCCAGCGAGATGCGGCCGTCGCCATCGCTGTCCATGCGCGAGAGGTAATCGCTGGTGGCGTTGACCTGCCCGTGCGCGGCGAGCGGCGCGAGCGACAGCAGGACCAGGAATGCCGGGCGTTTCATCCCGCGCATTGTAGCCAAGGCGCCTGTGGGACCCGCGGCGCCGTTCCATGAAAAATGGCGGGCCATTGGCCCGCCATCGAGGATCACGCCGTGAGCGGGCTTACGCCCGCGCCGGCTGCAGCGTGTAGCCCTTCAACCTCGCCGAGTAGTCCTGCAGCGCGCGGATGCCGGTGGCTTCGGCTTCGCGGCACCATTCCTGCAGGTTGCGCAGCGACTCGCCCGCATTGGCAGTACGGGTCTCGAGCACGGCCGCCAGGCGTGCGCGGTGTTCGACCAGGGTGCGGATGCGCGGACGCGCCTCGACCCATTGCTGCAGCTGCCGGCGCGCGTCGGGCTTGAGCCAGCGGCCGTCGTCGGCGATGCCCTTGCGCAGCTTGCGCGGCAGCAGCGCGCGCAGCTTCGCGCCGGCGATGCGGGCTTCCTCGCGCAGCGCGGGCTTGAGCACGTTGCGCTGGTAGTCGGTCATCGCCTGGAAGCGGTGCGCCAGCAGCGCGCGCATGGTGTCGGCGTCGGGCACGTTGATGTTGGGGCGCACGTCCAGCGCCGGCGCGACGCGCAGCACCTTGGCCAGGCGCAACTTCTCCAGGCCCTTGATCACGCCCCAGCCGATGTCGACCTCCCACTTGCGCAGCGCGAACTTCGCCGAACTCGGGAACGCGTGGTGGTTGTTGTGCAGCTCCTCGCCGCCGATCCACACGCCCCACGGGGTGAGGTTGGTCGCGGTGTCGGTGGTCTCGAAATTGCGGTAGCCCCACCAGTGGCCGAGGCCGTTGACCACGCCCGCGGCCCAGAACGGGATCCACGCCATCTGGATCGCCCACACCGCCACGCCCATGAAGCCGAACAGCGCGAAGCTGATGAACAGCAGCACGGTCGGGCCCATCGTCGCGTGCGGGGTGTACAGGTGGCGCTCGATCCAGTCGTTGGGCGCGCCCTTGCCGTACTGCTCGATGTCCGCGCGCATGCCGCGCGCCTCGCGGTACAGCTCCACGCCGCGCCAGAACACCGTCTTGATGCCCTTGTACATCGGGCTGTGCGGGTCGTCCTCGGTCTCGCACTTGGCGTGGTGCTTGCGGTGGATCGCCACCCACTCGCGGGTGATCATCGACGTGGTCAGCCACGTCCAGAAGCGGAAGAAGTGCGCGAGGACCGGGTGGAAATCGACGCCGCGGTGCGCCTGGCTGCGGTGCAGGTACAGCGTGACCGAGAAGATGGTCAGCTGGGTGGCGACGAGCAGGTACAGCAGCATTTCGCCCCAGCCGAACTGGAGCAGGCCGCCGGCAAGGAAATCGAGGATCGAGGCAGGCATCTGGAAACGGTTTCTGGAAGACGTGTCCCGGCATGATGGGGCCGCACCCGGTCGAAAGCCATCCCTGCGCACGGGTATGGCGCGGCGCGTTCATCCAACTGCGAAGTCGTTCGCCCGTTCACGTTGTGTCGGCGCGAGCAGAGGCGCGGAGAATGGCGCCGGGGGCGCGGCAAATCGCGCCGCCAGTCTTGCCCCGGCCACCGGGCCGCCTTCCCGTGTCGCGGTCCGCAGCGGTCTGCGACACTTGCCCGATGCCCGAACTGCCCGAAGTCGAGACCACCCGGCGCGGCCTGGCGCCGCACGTCGAGGGCCGCCGCGTGGCCGCCGTCGTGCTGCGCCGGCCGGACCTGCGCTGGCCGATCCCGCCCGACATCGCCGAACGGCTGCCGGGCCAGCGCATCGACGCGGTGCGCCGCCGCGCCAAGTACCTGCTGCTCGACACCGCCGCGGGCAGCGCGCTGCTGCACCTGGGCATGTCCGGCAGCCTGCGGGTGCTGCCGGCAGGCGCGCCGGTGCGCCCGCATGACCACTTCGACATCGCGCTCGCAGCACCCGGCCGCGGCGGCGGCCGGGTGCTGCGCTTCAACGATCCGCGCCGCTTTGGCTGCCTGCTGTGGCAGCCCGCGGGTGAGACGCATCCGCTGCTGCGCGGGCTCGGGCCGGAGCCGCTGGACGATGGTTTCGGCGGCACGGCTCCCGGGGGAACGACGTTCGACGGCGACTATCTGTTCGCACGCAGCCGCGGCCGCCGGGCGCCGGTGAAGACCTTCCTGATGGACCAGCGCACCGTGGTCGGCGTGGGCAACATCTACGCCGCCGAGGCGCTGTTCGCCGCCGGGATTTCGCCGCTGCGGGCAGCCGGCAAGGTCTCGCGCGAGCGCTACCGCCTGCTCGCCGACGCGGTGCGGCGCATCCTCGGGCAGGCCATCGACCGCGGCGGCACCACCCTGCGCGACTTCCTCGCCCCGGACGGCGCGCCGGGCTATTTCGTGCAGGAGCTGAGCGCGTACGGCCGCGGCGGCGCCCCCTGCCCGAACTGCGGCCGGCCGCTGAAGCAGGCGCAGGTCGGCCAGCGGGCGACGGTGTGGTGCGGGCACTGCCAGCGCTAGGTGCGCCCGCTGCAGCCCCGCGGCCCTTGTAGGAGCGGCGGAAGCCGCGAGCTTTTGATCTGATCCAGCCCCAGGCAAAAAGCTCGCGGCTTCCGCCGCTCCTGCAAAACCCCCTCCGTCCGACCCGGCCCCCGCGAGCGGCCGGCCGGGCCGCGCGGTATAGTCGCGCCGCGCCCTGGGGAAATCGATTGACGCAAACCGCTGACATCACCGGCCTGCTCGATGCCGCACGCGATGGCGATCGCGGGGCGCTCGACCGCGTGCTCGCCACGCTCTACCAGGAACTGCACACGATGGCCCGGCGCCAGCTCGCCGGCCAGCACGGGCAGACCCTGGACGCGACCGCGCTGGTCCACGAGGCCTACCTGAAGCTGATCGGCCGGCGCGAGGCCAAGTTCGACGATCGCGCGCACTTCTTCGCCTATGCCGCCTCGGCGATGCGCTCGGTGGTGGTCGATTACGCCCGCCAGCGCCTGGCGCAGAAGCGCGGCGGCGACCTGCACCGCGTCACCGACCTGCCCGAAGACATCGAGGGCGGCTTGCGCCTGGACGAGGACATGCTGGGCCTGGATACCGCCCTGACCAAGCTGGCGGCGGTGGACGAGCGCCTGGCGCGCGTGGTCGAGCTGCGCTACTTCGCCGGCCTGTCGGAGATGGAGATCGCCGCCCTGCTCGACCGCTCCGAGCGCAGCATCCGCCGCGACTGGCAGAAGGCCAAGCTGTTCCTGCTGGCGGCGCTGCAGGGCGATGAAGACGGCGGGCGATAGGGCAAGTCGGCCACCGCTGCCCGTCATCCCGGACGTCGCGAGGGATCTGCAGGTGTCGAAACACGACCACAACCGCGCTCCCCGCCGCGTCGCCAACGCGCGGCGAGCGGTGCAGCACCTTGTTGTCCCGCGAGGCGCCCGGCGCGCGCGGTCCGGCTGACGCCCCGTGGACGCCGAACGCTGGCAACGACTGTCCCCGCTGCTCGACGCGCTGCTCGAGCTGGATCCGCCAACGCGCGAGCGCAGCCTGGCATCGCTGCGTGAAGAGGATCCGCAGCTGGCCGAGGACCTGGCCGGCCTGCTGGCACTGGAGGAAGAAGGCGACGATTTCCTGTCGCAGCCGCTGATCGCACCGCTGCCGGGCGCCCGGCCGGACGCGCTGATCGGGCCGTACAAGCTTGAGCGCCTGCTCGGCGAGGGCGGCATGGGCCAGGTCTGGCTGGCCAGCCGCGCCGACGGCCTGTACCAGCGCCGGGTGGCGCTCAAGCTGCTGCGCCCGGGGCTGGCCGATCCCAACCTGCGCCTGCGCTTCACCCGCGAGCGGCAGATCCTCGCGCGCCTGGGCCATCCGCACATCGCGCGCCTGCTCGACGCCGGCATCAGCGCCGACAACCAGCCCTACCTGGCGCTGGACTACGTCGACGGCGAACCGATCACCGAGTGGTGCAAGTCGCGCGCGCTGGACGTGCCGGCCTGCGTCCGGCTGTTCATGCAGGTCTGCGAAGCGGTCAGCCACGCCCACGCGAACCTGATCGTGCATCGCGACCTGAAGCCCTCGAACATCCTGGTCACCCCGCTCGACGAGGTGCGCCTGCTCGACTTCGGCATCGCCAAGCTGCTCGACACCGCCGAGCAGGCGCCGGACAACACCGGCACCGGGCTGCGCGCGTTCACCCTGCACTACGCCGCGCCCGAACAGATCCGCGGCGAGCCGGTCACCACGATGACCGACGTGTACTCGCTGGGCGTGGTGCTGTACGAAGTGCTCAGCGGCGCCAAGCCCTACCGGCTCAAGCGCCAGACCGACGCCGAGTGGGAGGAAGCGATCCTCGGCGCCGACCCGCTCAAGCCGTCGTCGACGCTGCTGCGCGGCCCTGACGACGACAAGGGCGGCGACCCGGCCGCGCTGCGCAAGCGTGCCCGGCAGATCACCGGCGACCTCGACAACATCGTGCTCAAGGCGCTGGCCAAGCGTGCCGAGCAGCGCTACCCGTCGGTGGAGGCAATGGCGCTGGACCTGCAGCGCTACCTCGACGGCAAGCCGGTGCACGCGCGCGCGCAGAGCATGGCCTATCGCCTGCGCAAGTACGCCGGCCGCCATCGCTGGGCGCTGGTGAGCGGGACACTGGTGGCCGCCACCCTGGCCGCGGCGCTGGGCATCGTGCTGTGGCAGTCGCGGCAGTTCGTGCAGGAAGGCGCGCGCGCGCAGGCGCTGAAGGACTTCGTCGTCGGCCTGTTCGAGAACGCCGCCAGCACGCCCGAAGGCGTGCCGCTGGATGTGCGCCAGCTGCTCGACGCGGGCGTGCAGCGCGGCGACATCGAACTGGCGCGACAGCCGGAAGCGCGCGCCGAGCTGTTCGGCGTGATCGCGCGCCTGCGCCTGGGCCTGGGCGACTACGCCGATGCGGCCTCGCTGCTCGATCGCCAGGCGACGATCCTCGACGCGCTCGGCAGCGTGCCGCCGAGCCTGCGGCTGGAATCGGCGACCGACCTGGGCCACACCCGGCGCATGCTCGGCGACTACGCCGGTTGCATCGCCGGCATGCGGCCCTGGCAGGCGCTGGCGCGGCGCGAGGAGCACCAGCTGCCGGCGCAGGCGTCGGAGTTCTATTCGCAGCTCGGCCGCTGCCAGCGCCACACCGGGCAGTACGACGCGGCGCGGCTGATGTTCGAACGCTCGCTGGCGCTGCGCCGCGACCCGCTGCACAACGAGGCCGGGGTGGTGGAAAACCTCGTCGACCTGGCCCGCCTGCACGCGGCCACCGGCGACACCGCGCGCGCGCAGGACGAGCTGCGCCGGGCGCTGGCGCAGCTCCGCGCCCGGGTCGGCGATCGCCATCCGCTGGCGGTCGACATCCTGGGCAGCCTGTGCGCGCTGCGCCGCGCGCAGGGCGACGTGCGCGGCGCCGAACAGGACTGCCGCAAGGCGCTGGCGCTGTCGCTCGACCTGCAGGGGCCGCAGCACCGCGCCACCGTCGATGCGCGCCGGCAGCTCGCGGCGCTGCACGTCGACCAGGGCCGCTACAGCGAGGCCGCCGCGGAGTTCACCAGCAGCCAGGCCTGGCTGCTGGCGCGGCTGGGGATGGAGCACGAGGAGGTCTCGCGCAACTACAACTCGCTGGCCATCGTCGACTGGGAGCGCGGCGACACCGACGCCGCGCTGCGCAACCTCGACCGCGCCATCGCCATCAGCCGCAAGCCCGGCCATGCGCAGCTGCTGGCGGCCCAGCTGTTCAACCGCGGGATGATCCTGCACGACGCCGGCCGCGACACCGAGGCCAGGCTGCAGCTGCGCGAATCGCTGCGCCTGCGCGAAGCGCTGCCCGGCGACCACCAGGGCCTGGCCGGCGATACCCTGCGCCTGCTGGGCGAAACCAGCACCGGACTCGGCGAACACGCTGCGGCCGAGCGGCAGCTGCAGCGAGCCGTGTCCCTGACCCGCGAAGGCTACGGCGCCACGCACCCGCACGCGCTGCGCGCCGAGCTGTCGCTGGCGCGGCTGCAGGCGCACGCCGGCAGCGCGCCGGCGCTCGGCCGGCTCGAGCGCCTGGCAAGCCTGTCGGCCACCGACATCGAGCGCCGCCGCGTCGCCTGGCTCGCCCGCGCCTACCTGTCCGAACGCACCTGCCACGGCCCGCAGCGCGAGCAGGTGCTGCAGCAGCTGGCGGCACTCGACCTGTCGCTGCAGCAGGCACAGCCCGAGGGCGGCGCGATGGTGCGCGAGGTCGACGCGATCCGCGAAGGCTGCCAGTCAGCCCCGTAGGTCGGGGCTACGCCCCCGACGGCTTCGGGTGACACAGGTGCCCGTTTCCGAAGCCCGCAGGGCGCAATGGCGCGCGGGAAAAGGCGGGTCAAGACCCGCCCTACGTTTTGTTCACTCCTGCGCGCGCGGTGGCGCCAGCGGCAGGCGCTCCTGCAGCGGCTCCACCCGCCCCTCGCCGCGCACGATCTTCTTGAACTCTGCGCGGCTGACCGAGATGTAGCGCTCGTTGCCGCCGATCTCCACCTGCGGCCCGTCCTGCACTGCGTAGCCGTCCGCGTCCACGCGCACGGTCATCGTCGCCTTGCTGCCGCTGTGGCAGATGGTCTTGATCTCGCTGA
>NZ_JBHRYA010000007.1:103067-177755 GCF_042648865.1 Luteimonas soli
ACGACCTCGCTCAACTGCCACACCTGCGGCTTGCGCAGGAACTGCGCCTCGTCCACCAGCAGGCAGTCCAGGCGGCCGTGCGCGGCGATGTCGGCGTTGGTCCACGCCAGCAGGTCGTCGTCCACGCCGAAACCGGCCGCATCGGCGCTCAGGCCGATCCGCGAAGCGACCCGGCCGCTACCGGCGCGATCATCCAGGCGCGGCGACAGGATCGCCACCCGCATCCCGCGCTCGCGGTAATTGTGCGCGCTCTGCAGCAGCGTGGTGGTCTTTCCGGCGTTCATCGCCGAGTAGTAGAAATAGAGCTTGGCCATGCGCGCAGTTTATGCGCGAACCGTGCACTGCATCCGGATCTCGGACGGGCGCACGCGTCATAGTGCGCGGGCAGCGAGGCGATCGGCAGGTTCGGGGAGGAACGACAGACCAGTTCGGCGCGCGCACCCGCCACGGCGGGCCTCCACCCTTCGCGTCACCACGCGGCGTCGGCAATGCTTTCGGCCTCGGCGACGCAGCCGGGATTCCATCCCGCCCCCACGATCAAGCCGGTTCCCCGCCGCCTGCCCGATGTCGCTGCGCAATCCACGTGCAGGGACGCCACGTTGTGCTCCTTGCCTTTTCCAGACCAAGGAGCATCGCCATGCACAACCCGCGTTTCCCACGGATCCGTCCCCTCGCCCTGTCGCTGCTGCTCGCCTGCGGCGCCGGCGCCAGCCTGCCGGCGATGGCCGGCATCACCTGCATCGTGGAAGACAGCGAAACAGGAACCCAGGACAACGGAGGCGCCGACACCGGCACCGAGGACGAGAGAGCCACAGCCTGCGGAAAGGACGCCGTCGCAGGTCTCGTCGCCACCGCACTGGGCACGAACGCGGAGGCCACGGGCAGGGGAGCCGTGGCATTGGGTTACGACTCCCATGCCACTGGCAGCGACACGATCGCGATCGGGGTCGACTCGAACGCCAGCGGCTCCTGGGCGCTCGCCCTGGGCGGCGGCTCGCGGGGCAGCGCCTTCGGCGCGATCGCGCTGGGCGTCTACAGCAGCGCCTCGGGCCAGTTCAGCACCGCCAGCGGCGTGAACAGCCTGGCCAGCGGCGAGAACAGTCTGGCGCTGGGCGGCTTCCTCGGCCTGTCGAGCACCAACGTCGAGCCCGCCCGCTACACCCAGGCCACCGCGGCGCGCGCGATCGCCCTCGGCAACGCCGCGCAGGCCCATGCCGAGGAAGGCGTGGCGCTGGGCGTCAAGACCCGGGTGCTGGCCGGCGCCGACCGGGCGGTGGCCATCGGCAGCGATTCGGTCGCCTCGGAAGCCGACACCGTCTCCTTCGGCCACCTGGCCACGGACCTGGACGAGGTCAACGGCGACGTCTACGGCAGCGACCTGCAGCGGCGGCTGGTCAACATCGCCGACGGCATCGGCGACCACGACGCGGCCACCATGGGCCAGCTGGGCAGCGCCGTCGCCGCGCTCGGCGGCGGCGCCGCCTTCAGCGGCGGCGTGTTCACCGCGCCCAGCTACGTCATCCAGGGCAGCAGCTACGACAACGTCGGCGCCGCCTTTGCCGCGGTCGACGGCCGCCTGGACTCGCTGCAGGACAGCATCGACGCGATCCCGGCCGGGCCGCAGGGGCCGGCGGGGCCCGAGGGTCCGCAAGGGCCGGAAGGCCCAACGGGTCCGCAAGGGCCGCAAGGCCCCACGGGACCGCAGGGGCCGGACGGTCCGCAGGGTCCCGAGGGCCCCACGGGACCGCAAGGGCCGCAGGGCCCTGAAGGTCCCACGGGTCCACAGGGTCCCGAAGGTCCGCCCGGTTCGGGCAGCGAACTCGCGGTGGAATACGACGACGCCGGCAACGCGGCCATCACCCTGGGCGGCGACGACGGCACGGTGATCTCGAACGTGGCCGACGGCGTGGCCGCGGGCGACGCGGTCAACAGGGGCCAGCTTGACGCCACTGCGACTGCAACGCTGGATTCGGCCAATGCCCACGCCGACGCCGGCGACGCGGCCACCCTCGCCTCGGCCAACGGCTACACCGACACCGTCGCGGTGCAGACGCTGGACGCGGCCAACACCTACACCGACGCCGTATTCGCGCAGTTCAACACCGAGCTCGACACATTCCGCGACGAAGTGGACCAGCGCTTCCGCGAACAGGACCGCCGGATCGACAAGCTCGCGGCGATGAGCGGCGCCTATGCCGGCATGGCGATGAACACCGCCGGGCTGGCGGGCGCCAACCGCATCGGCGTGGGCGTGGGCGGCCAGAACGGCGAGTCGGCGCTGGCCGTGGGCTACCAGCGCGCGATCGGCAACCGCGCCAGCATCTCGATCGGCGCGGCCTTCGGCGGCGGCGAGTCGAGCGTGATGGGCGGCGCCGGCTTCAGCTGGTAACCGGCCGGGCTTGCACCGCGCGGTCGCCGGGCTCCGGCGGCCGCGCGGGCGGCATCCCGGTGCCGCGGCTAGTTCCCCGCGGCTTCGCCCGCCTTGACCGGGGCCACCTCGCCGACATGCACGGTGCCGTTCGGCGGCGGCACGCCCCAGGCCTCGGCCTGGCGCCGCCAGTAGGCGGTGACGTCCCAGTTCTGCGCGGCGTAGTAGTCGTCCGCCGATGCTTGGATGCCCGCGCTGGCCAACGGCCCGGTCCCCGGCGCCACGCCCTTGTTGCGGGCGAACAGGCCCGGGCGGTCGTTCTCGATGTGGCCGACGAAGCCCAGCCGGCTGCCGGTGGCCACGTGCTGGTTGCGTCGCATCACCTTGGCCAGGCGCAGCCGCGCCCGGACGTCGCCGTATTCGTCCATCAGCGGGCGGCCGATGTCGATGGCCCGTTCGCGCTCGCGCGCGTCGAGGCTGCTCCAGTAGCGTTCGCGCAGGATCAGGAAGTTCGGAAACCTGCGCTCGGCCGCGATATCCATCCACGCATAGCCGCGCGGCCGGTCGCGGGTGACGCCAATCCCCTTCCAGTACATCTCCGCCAGCATCGCCTGCGCCGGCTTGTCGCCGTAGCGCGCGGCGCGCAGGAACTGGTCGATCGCGATGTCGTACTCGCCGCGGCTGTACGAGTGCTGCCCCTCCCGCCGCCAGCGCACGTCCGGATGGCCGGCGAGGAAGCCGGCGGTCATCATTTCCGGCGGGATGCCGGGCTCGCCGACGAAATTGCCCCAGACCGGGCGTTCGACCGGTGGCTGCAGCTCCACCGCGGCGGTTGCCTGCTGTGCAAGCGCCGGGGCGGCGACCACGGCGACGGCCAGCAGCAGGGTGTGCGCGTGGATCTTCATGTCGTCCTCCGTCAGGCCCGGTGCAGCGGTTTCCGGATCGGTGTGCGGCCCCGCCACGTACCTGTTTCCTTCAATACGTTGCAGCCAGGCCATCCGTCGCAACCCCGGGCAAACGCGCACATGACCGCCGGCCCGCGTGCGCGCCCGACCAGGGATTGACGGCCCGGCGGCAGCGCCGGGCTGGCGGGCGCTGACCCGCCGGACCGGGGCCTATTCCTCCGGTGGCGGAAGCGTCGTTCCCGGAATGGCGTCTGCCGGGACGTCCGGCGCCTCCGGCGCGGCGGCATCCATGTCGGGAGCGGTCGCCGGCACCCGCGACTCCACGGCCGATCCCTCGGCCTGCTCGACCTCGCCGACGGTCACCCGCCCGATGCGCGGCTTGAGCCAGATCGCGTCGTGCCACTGCTGGTACTTCTCGGGTTCCCAGTAGCGCGGATCGTAGAACTTGCTGCCGTCGATCTGCTGGAAACCGCCGGGGCCGGGCACGTAGATCTTCAAGCTGCCGACCATGCCGGTGCGGCTGCCGGTCATCTGCCGCAGGCCGCGCCGCAGCTGGATGGCAATGCGTGGCTTGGCGGCGGCATCGCCGTAGTGCGCATAGACCTCCTGCCCCACTTCCAGTGCGCGTGCGCGCTCGGCCTCGTCGAGTGCGCTCCAGTAGCGCTCGCGCAGGCCGAGGAAACCGGCATAGCCGCGCTCGGCGGCCAAGTCCATCCACGCATAGGCCAGCGCGCGGTCCTGCGCGACACCGTCCCCGTTCCACAGCATCTCCGCCACCATGCCCTGCGACGGCTTGTCGGCGAAGTGCGCCGCGCGGCGGAAGAACTTGAACGCATCCTCATGCCGGTCCTCGCGCATCGCCTCCATGCCCAGCAGGCGATAGCGCAGGTCGGGGTGGCTGTTGAGGAATCCCGACGTCACCATGACCGGGTCCTCGGTCGGGTCGGGCGGCAGCGGCGGCTTGTCGGCCAGGCTCGCGAAAGCGGTCGACAGCAACACGGGCAGGCACCACCAGGTCTTTCGCATCGGTAATCCGGCTTCTTCCAGGGATGAGAACGACATCCTAGACAGGCCGCGCGGCGGTGTCTGCAAACCGATGGCATTCCATGCGCCGGGTAAGATGCGCGTCCGCCTACCCAGCTTTCCCGATGCACGGCCTCAACCCCCAACAATCCGCCGCGGTCGCCCACGTCGAGGGCCCGCTGCTGGTGCTCGCCGGCGCGGGCAGCGGCAAGACCCGGGTGATCGTGGAGAAGATCGCGCACCTGATCCAGTCCGGCCGCCATCCTGCCAGGCGCATCGCCGCGATCACCTTCACCAACAAGTCGGCGAAGGAAATGCGCGAGCGCGTCGCCAAGCGCATCCGCGGCGACGGCGCGGAGGGGCTGACGGTCTGCACCTTCCACGCGCTGGGCCTGAAGCTGCTGCAGATCGAGCACGCCAAGGCCGGGCTGCGGCGCGGCTTTTCGATCTTCGACGCCGACGACACCGCGAGCCAGCTCAAGGACCTGCTGCCCGGCGCCAAGCCCGACGCGGTGCAGGCCGCGCATGCGCTGATTTCTCGCGCCAAGAACGCCGGGCTGTCGCCGGAACAGGCGCTGGAGGCCGCGCGCTCGACGCGCGAACGCGAAGCCGCGGCGCTGTACGCGAAGTACCAGGCGCGCCTGTCGGCGTTCAACGCGGTGGACTTCGACGACCTGATCCGGCTGCCGGTGCAACTGCTGGAGAACGATGCCGACGTCGCCCTGGGTTGGCGCGAACGCATCGGCTACCTGCTGGTCGACGAGTGCCAGGACACCAACGACGCGCAGTACCGGATGCTCAAGGCGCTGGCCGGCGACAAGGGCCACTTCACCTGCGTGGGCGACGACGACCAGAGCATCTACGCCTGGCGCGGCGCCAATCCCGAGAACCTGTCGCAGCTGGCGCAGGACTACCCGGCGCTGAAGGTGGTCAAGCTCGAACAGAACTACCGCTGCAGCAACCGCGTGCTGCGCGCGGCCAACGCGCTGATCGCCAACAACCCGCACGAACACCCCAAGACGCTATGGAGCGCGCAGGCCGAAGGCGAGCGCATCCGCGTGTGGGAATGCCGCGACTCCGCGCACGAAGCCGAGCGCGTGGCCGGCGAGATCCACTTCATCAACCAGGCCCGCGGCGCGCCGTGGAGCGACTTCTGCATCCTGTTCCGCGGCAACCACCAGTCGCGCGCGCTGGAGAAGGCGCTGCAGCTGCTGCGGGTGCCGTACCACCTGTCCGGCGGCACCGCCTTCCTCGACCGCGGCGAGGTCAAGGACGCGCTGTCGTGGCTGCGGCTGGTGGCCAATCCCGAGGACGACGCGGCCTTCCTGCGCGCGGTGCAGTCGCCGACGCGCGGCGTTGGCGCGACCTCGCTGGCGAAGCTGGCCGAACTCGCGCAGCACGCGCACCTGCCGCTGTCGCGCGCGGCCGAATCGATCAGCCTGCTCAAGCAGCTGCCGCCGCGGGCGGCGAATGCACTGAGCGGCTTCGCCGACATCGTCCGCGGCCTGCGCGCCGACGCCATGCACCTGCCGCCGGCCGAGCTGGTGCGCAAGCTCAACGAACGATCCGGCCTGCTCGCCGCGCTGCGCGCGCAGTGCAAGACCGAACAACTGTTCAAGATCCGCCGCGGCAACCTGGACGAACTGGCCGACTGGTTCGACGGCGCGCGCGGCGGCGCCGGACCGGGCGAACTGGCCGCTTCGCTCGCCCTGCTCACCCACGCCGACAAGAACGAGGCCGGCAACCAGGTGCGGCTGATGAGCCTGCACGCGGCCAAGGGGCTGGAGTTCCGCTACGTGTTCATCGTCGGCGTCGAGGACGGCACTCTGCCGCACGAGGCGAGCCTCGACGAGGGTCGTCTGGACGAAGAGCGGCGCCTGCTCTACGTCGGCATCACCCGCGCCAAGGAGCAGCTGTGGCTGTCGCACTCGCGCGAGGCGCAGCGCTGGGGATCGAAGCTGCGGCTGGCGCCCAGCCGCTTCCTAGACGAATTGCCGGCCGCGGAGCTGCAGCGCGATGGCGCAGACCCGGTCGCCGACGCCGCGCGCAAGAAGGAACGCGCCGACGTCGGCTTCGCCGCGATCAAGGCGATGCTGGAAGGCTGAGCGGCGGCCGGACGCGCCCTGGTTCGCGCGCACCGGCGCCGGCCGGCGATTGCCGACCGCCTGACTTCGCTAGACTCGGCGACCTCTCCGCTGCCGGTCGCCCGCCATGCGCCACTCGCTCCTCGCCACCTCCCTGCTTGCCGCCGCGCTGTCGCTGGCGGGCTGCAAGTCCATGCCGCCGGAAGCGCCTCAAGCCGACGCGCGCGCTACGTCGGTGGAAGCAGGCGCGGCCGACAGCCCCGCCGACGACAACCTCAATGCCGTGCTCTGGGTGCAGACTTCGGCCGAGTACAGGGCGGCGGCCGAAACGGTCTACCGCGCCGCCGCCGACCAGCTCGATGCGGCGCTGGCCGACGTGCGCCGCGACGCGCTGGTGCCTTCCGAACGCGACAACGCCGGCGACACCGCGCACCTGAAGCCGGCGGTGATCATGGATATCGACGAAACCGTGCTCGACAACTCGCCCTACCAGGCGCGTCTGGTCCGCGACCAGGCCCAGTACAGCGATCCGAGCTGGGACCTGTGGGTGGCCGAGAAGAAAGCCAGGGCGGTCCCCGGCGTGATCGACTTCGCGAAGGCCGCTGCGGCGAAGGGGGTGACCATCCTCTACATTTCCAACCGCGCCGTGCACCTCAAGGACGCCACCCTGGCCAACCTGAAGGCGGTGGGGATGCCCGTGGCCAATGACGAGGTCTTCCTCGGCCTGGGCACGACGGTGCCGGGCTGCGAGCAGCACGGCAGCGAGAAGAACTGCCGTCGCCGCCTGGCCGGGCGCGAATACCGCGTACTGATGCAGTTCGGCGACCAGCTCGGCGATTTCGTCGAGGTCGCCGACAACACCCCGACCGCTCGCACCGCGCTGCTCGAGGAGTACGGCGACTGGTTCGGCGAGCGCTGGTGGATGCTGCCCAACCCCACCTACGGCGGCTGGGAGCCGGCCCTGTTCGACAACGACTGGGCCCTGCCCCGGTCCGAGCGCCGGGAGATCAAGCGCGAGGCCCTGGATTATGCGAATCAGTAATATCAATAAGTTACAGCATTTTATTTCAGGTGTTGCATTAACTTCTGGCGAACGTTAGCCTGTCTGCATCCGGCCCGCGCCGGAGCCATGCCACAACCGAGAGTCCACCGGCCCCGGCCGGACATTTCCAGGGGAAGGCCCAGCGCCTTCCCTTTTTTTTGGTTCTTCTCCCAACCGAGGGACGTGAAGATCCAGGTAGACCAAGAGCCGTCGGGGGCGTAACCCTGACCTACGTGGTTTCAACCGAAGCGACGAAGGTCACGTCAAGGTGAGCCATGTCCCTTGGATGAAGGGACTTCTTGCGCGTTTCGTGCCCGACCGCACACACGGTTCCGGAAGCCGGTCGCCAACCTGGGGTTTGCCCTAGGTGATGGGCCCCGCGCCCTTGCCATACGCTGGAATCGGGTGCCTGCGTCGGAAGTCCCGGGAGGGCCGCACAATGTCAGTTGGGCCAGTCAATAACGGACCGGGCTTCGTCCATCAGGGAACCCCGCCGGGGAACGAGGGCGAGCCGCAGGCTCCCCGCGGCGACGGTCCGCGCAACGACAGGGCAAACGGGAACGGCAACAACGGCAATGGCAACGGCGGCCATCACGGTGGCGTCCACGGCAATGAAGGCAACGGCCCACGCACCGGGGGAAACAACCCCGCGTCGGTTGAAGGCGGCAACCAGGGGAACCAGGGCACGCATGGGAACCATGGAAATCATGGCAACCAGGGCACGCAGGGCAGCAACGGGCACCACGGCGGCGGCGATTACGGCCATCCCGGCAACATGAACACCGGCGGCCCCGCGGCGCGCGGCCTCGTGGACGTCCCCGGCGTCGTCCACCAGCTTGGCAACAGCCTGTTCTCGGTGGCCAACGGCGTGCAGAACCTGCTGGGTGGCGATGGCCACGCAGAGCATCGCAACGCCTCGGGACCACCGGCCCACGCCAATGCCAATGCCAATGCGAACACAGCCGCAGGCACGCACGCACCCCCGGCGCACGCGAACGCCAACGCCAATGCACACCTGAACCCCGGCCACGAAGCCTCCCTGCGGGGGGACGCGCGTGCACAGATGGCGACGACGATGGCGCCGCCCGGAACCAACGCGCCGCAATCGGGCGTCCGTGCCGAAGGCGCGACTCCGAACAACGCCGCCACCGGAACGACGACGATGGCCCAGACGGCCAACGCCGTTCCGCAGCAGCGTGCGCTCGGCGATCCCGCGCTGCTGGCGCAGGGTCGGCCCGCGGACGCGGCTGCACTCGCGCAGGGCCGCGCCGCCGACGCCGCGCTCGCGGCCCGTCCCGACGCGGCCGCACTGGTCGCGGCCGCACGCAACGCAGCCGCCACCACGGCGCCGGCGCCGGCCACCACCGCGCCGCCCGCCCTGGCCAATACCGCGATGCCGCCCCCCGGCAACACCGCCGCGCTGGCCGCGGCCGGACTGACCGTGGCGACGATCGCCGGCAACCCGGCCGCGGATGCGCGCGGCGTCATCCTTCCGGCCAACGACGCGGCCGCGCTGCGCGGCGAACAGATGCTCAACCCGGCCGGGCACACGGTCGACGGCGCGCAGCGCCGCAGCCTGCGCAGCCGGATGGCGGGCATGCCCCAGGGCGGACTGGCACGACTGCTCTGGGCGATGGGCGCCACGGGCCACACCGGCGAGGCCGGCGAGGCGGGTTCGGAGCGCGAGATCCAGCGCGCCCTGCAGTGGCTGTTCTGGATGCTGGCGATCATCGCCTACGGCTGCGTGGCCGTGGCCATCGTCGCCTTCGTCGGCAGCGACGGACGCCTCATGGACTCGATCAACGACCGCAACTACACCGCCTGGCTGGCCGTGCTCGGAGTGGCCACCGGCGTGGGCGCCTGGGGCGTGGCGCGCTGGATGTCGCATCGCCGTCGCTGAGCTTCCCGCCTGCGATCGCGTACTGCCGGTGTCCGCTCAGCGCGACTCGAAACCGTCTTCCGTCAGCGTGACCGCCGCATAATCGATCCCGATGCGCCGCCCGAGCGCACTGACGCCGTTGGCCAGCACGATCTTCTCGCGCGCATCCGCGTCCGCCCAGGCCGACACCAGCAATGCGGTCAGCAGCGCGAAACTCTGCGCCTCCTCCTGCTTGCGCGCATCGCTGCGCGACAGCGTCCTGGGCGCGTCGGCGCCCGCCTGCAACTCGGCCAGCTCTTCGCGCACGGCGCCGAACGCGGCCTTGCTGTCGCGGGTCATGACGCCGTTGTTGGCGATCGCCCACGAATGCATGAGGAAGGCGGCGTGGACATCGAACAGGTTGCGGTCCGTGTACCCCATCGACGAGAGCCACTGTGCGTAGCCGTGCTGCAGTTCGCCGCGCTGCAGCGCTGCGCGCAGGGCGTCGCGGTCGCCGCCGCCCAGCCCGCCAGCGAGCAGGTCAAGGAAGGGTGAGCCGGCCGGGTTGTCCTCGGCCAGCGCGCGCAGCAGGCCGGGCGACGAGGCGTCCGGGCGCTGCCCGGCCAGGAAACCGGCGAAGGCATCGTCCAGCGTCGCTTCGACCTTGGCCGAAGGCACGTACGCGGCCTGCCGCAGGATCGTTTCGGCATCGGGGGCAGGCGGCTTCGCGGCCGCCTGCCTGTCGGGCTGTTCCACCTTGCGTTCCTCCTGCCTGTCCTTGCGCGACGTTTCCTCCGGGTCCCTGCCGCGTCGCTGCATGAGGTCAGCCATGAGCCAGGCGCCGGTGTAATCGGGAAGGTTGTTGATCATGTCCTGCGCGTGCGCCGCGCGGGCCGGGAACAGCGACGCTCCCAGTCCGGACACCAGCGCCGCGAGCACAAGCAGCAAACGCATCATCTGATGATCGCCTCGCATTGGACGGACGGCGGACGCCGTGCGTCCTCGCATCGCGTCCACCCCGGAAACAGGAAAGCCAGGCGCATGCGCCTGGCTTCCCCTTGACCGGCTTGCTTGCCGGTTACTGCTTGCGGGCCATGCCGGCGTTGGCTTCGCCCATCGCCTTGAGCGCGGTGCTCACGGCATTCATGAACATCTGGAACATCTGGGTCATGGCGGTGAGCTTGGTCGAATCCGACGGCGTCGGCTTGTCGCCGATGCTGTCGGCGAAGTCCTGGATCTTCTCGACCTGCTTCTGCATCAGCTTGCCCATCGCTTCGGCGAAGGCCATCAGCCAGCCGCCGTCGCCACCCTTTGCCTTGCCCTTGGCCTCACCGACGCCACTGTCGGTGACCTGGTACTGGACGCTGAAATCGAAACTTGCGGTCATGTTCGTTCTCCCGGAAATGTGAGTGATCGTCGCTTTGCTCGGATGCTTCCTGTCCGGAAGCGGGTGAAGTCCTACCGTGGGCATAGAGTGGACGATCCGGAACCTCGAAAACAGCTGGGGCGTACCCTAGTGGGGTGAACCCGGGGTTCCGGAACACCCCGGATGCACCGCCGGCAGCCCTCAGCGGAGCTTGCGCGGCTTGCCCGTGTCGAGCGCGCTGGCCACGTGCGCGGGAATCGATTGCGACGCCGGTGGCGCCGGCGATTGCGCACCGGCGGACTGCGCGGCAAGCCACTGGTTGGCGCTTTCCTGGCCGTCCTCGCGGACGCGCCGCGCGAACTCGGTGGCGCGCTGCAGGGTTTCGTCCTGCAGCGGCTGCAGGGCCTTGGCGAAGGCCTCGCCCATGTCCGCGCTGTCCTGCGAATCGATCAGCCCGTGCTGCTGCATCAGGTCCAGCGTCTGGGCGACGTCGGCCCGCATCTTGTCCACGTCCACCGGCTCGCTGGCCGCGGACTGTTCGTCGAGCGCGTCGCGGAAGTGGCGCAGCAGGCTGTCACGGTCGGCGGCATCGATGTTGCCCTGGCTGCCGAGCATTTCCTCGAAGTCCCCGAACAACTGCTTGCGCATCTGCTCCAGGTCGTCGGTTGCGGCATTCGATGACATGGCTGTACTCCTCTTGGTGAACTGCACCGGTCGCGTCGGCGACGGCGCTTGCATGGCCGTGAGTATGCTTGATAGCAGCTCGCGCCCCATCTGGGGTTAACCCGAGGTGATGGCATCACTCCGACGTCACGCGCGCCGCTTCGACGTGCCAGCGCGAATACGACGACACCCGCGAAGCGTGGCTTCGCGGGTGCCTGGTTGCCTGCGAGCGGGGCAGGTCAGGAGGACTGGTTTTCCACCGTGGACAGCGAATCGACCACGCGTCGCGTCTTGTCGCCATCGCGTTCGCCCAGCTCACGCGCCTTGGCGGCAAGCCATTCGTCGGCGCTGGACTGCCCGTCCCGCGTGATGCGCTCCTTGTACTCGGGCACGATCAGCGCGAGCTCTTCCTGCAACGAACGACGCTGATCCTCCACGTGGCGGATCAGCGTGTTCTGGTCGTCGCCGTCGATGAGGCCTTCCTGGTGGAGGCGCTCGACGTCTTCGACCCAACCCCGGTTCACGGCTCAGCCCCCGGCGTTGAGCGCGAGGTTGAAGGCGCCCTGGTAGTTGCCCTGGAACAGGTCGATCGCCGCCTCGGCCAGGCCGGAATCGCCCAGCAGGTCGATGGACTGTCCCTCGATCGCCTGGCCGATCATGTCGCCGATCATGCTGCCGATCATCGCGCCGGCCGGACCGCCGACCATGCCGCCAATGACTTGCCCTGCGAGTTTCGCGATATCTCCAAGATCAAACATTGTCGTTCTCCCTTCTGGATTGGATTCGGAATGCCGCGCCGTGGCGCACTGTTCCCTCAACGCAATGCCAGTTTCGGAGGATGTGGAGCCGGGCCCAAGCTAGGACGTGCCCGATCTGGGGTCGACCCTAGGCGCCGGCCGTCAGCCGTGGAAATGCGGGTCGATGCTGAGCGTGCCCAGGTTGCGCTCGGCGAAGCGGCGGGCGAGCGCAGGCGCGGCTTCGCGGATGGCATCGAAGCTGCTGCGCGAGCGCACGTCGGCGCGCAGCACCCAGCCCTCGGGCGTGCGGCTGAGCAGCAGGTCGGTGCCCGGCAGGGTGGCATCGGCCATGCGCAGCAGCACGCGGCCGTCGCCGGCACCGGCCGCGGCGCCGCGATCGGTGGCCATCTGCTTGAGGTGGCGTTCGACCATGTCGGCGAACGCGTTCGGGTTCAGCGGCGTCGGCGTGGTCGCCTGCGGCAGTCCGTCGCGCATCGCCATCTGCGCCTGGTACAGCGCGGCGGGGTCGAGGGTCTGCTGCGCCTGCGTGCCGCCGGCATCGTCGCGGTGGTGGCGCAGCATCGGGTCGTCGTCGTAACGCTCGGACGCCTGCTGGTGGCCGGCGATGGCCGCCTCGTCCTGCTGCCGCGTCGGCGCCTGCTGGCCTTCGCGCCGCGCGGCCTGCTGTGGCTGCCTGCCATCGTCGCCGGACTGCGCCGGCAGGCGCGGATCACGCTGCTCGCGCTTGCCCTGCAGCAGGCGCTGGAAATCGTCGACCTTCTCGCGCGGCGCCGGCTCGCGCGGGCGGATGTCGGCCTTGTCGCGGCCGACGTCCCGGGCCGGGTCCGCCTGGGTGGATGACTGGCTGCGTTCGATGCTCATGATCGTCCCTCTCAGTGCGGTGGCCGCGCGCCGTGGCTGCGCGCCATCAACAGGTCCGCGGTGATGTCCTCTTCCTGCCGTGCCTCGAGCGCGCGCTGTTCGCCGCGCCAGCTGTCGCGCCGCTTCTCCAGCGCCTCCTGCCGGGCCTTGGCGCGGAAGAATGCCTCGCGCGCCTGCGCCAGTTCGTTCTCGGCCGCCTGCAGCGCCTTGTGCGCCTGCGCCAGGCGCTGCTGCGCGGCCTGGATCTGCCCGCCCAGCCAGTCGATGTGCGATTCGCGCTGCGCAAGCACGCTCGACCAGTCCGCGCCCGGCGGCGGCGCGTCGAGCAGGCGCGCGCGCTGGCCGGCGCGCTCGTTGCCCAGGTCCACGATCTCCTGCTCGATCCGCGTGCACGCATCGCGGCAGGCCTGCACCGCGCGCTGCTTCTGCAGCACCACCTGCCGCGCCGCGTCGGTGCGGTGCTCGCGCAGGCGCAGCAGGGTGTGGAGGGGATAGCGCTTCATCCGAACAACTTCCGCAGCGCGTCGGCGGATTGCTCGAACGGCACCAGCTCGTCGGCCGACTGCTGCAGCAGCTTGCGCATCGGGCCGATCTTCTCGATCGCGACGTCGGCGTCGGGGTCGGTGCCGCGCTTGTACTCGCCCAGCTGCAGCAGCAGTTCGATGTCCTGGTACTTGGCCAGGTACTTGCGCAGCTGGCCGGCCGCGCGCTGGTGCGCCGGCTCGGCCACGCGCGGCATCACGCGGCTGAGGCTGGTGAGCACGTCGATGGCCGGATAGTGGTAGGCCGCGGCGAGCTTGCGCGACAGCACGATGTGGCCATCGAGGATCGAGCGCACTTCCTCGACGATCGGGTCGCCGCCGTCCTCGTCCTCGGCCAGCACGGTGTAGAACGCGGTGATCGAGCCCTTGTCGTTGTTGCCGGCGCGCTCGAACAGCCGCGGCAGCGCGCTGAACACCGACGGCGGGAAGCCGCGCCGCGCCGGCGGCTCGCCGACCGCAAGGCCCACGTCGCGCAGCGCGCGGGCGAAGCGCGTGACCGAGTCGAGCAGCAGCAGCACGCGCTTGCCCTTGTCGCGGAAGTGTTCGGCGATGGCGGTGCCGACCCACGCCGCGCGGCTGCGCTCAAGCGCGGGCCGGTCGGAAGTGGCGACCACGACCACCGACCTGGCCAGGCCGGCATCGCCGAGGTTGTCGTGGATGAATTCGTTGACCTCGCGCCCGCGCTCGCCGACCAGGACGATGACGTTGACGTCGGCGTCACCGCCGCGCGCGAGCATGCCCAGCAAGGTGCTCTTGCCGCCGCCGGCGACGGCGAAGATGCCGACGCGCTGGCCTTCGCCGGTGGTCATCGTCGCGTCGATGGCGCGCACGCCGGTGGCGAACGGACGCTCGATCAGGCTGCGCGCGAGCGGGTTGGGCGAGGCGGCGTAGATCGGCGCCTCGACGCTGTCGCCGATCGGACCCTTGCCGTCGATCGGCTCGCCGTGCGCGTCGAGGATGCGGCCGAGCAGGCCGTCGCCGGCGCGCACCGCGGCCTGGCGGCCGGTCGCATGCACGGCGGTGGTGGCCGAGATGCCGTCGAGCGCGCCCAGCGGCGTGAGCAGGGTCATCTGCCTGGAGACGCCGACCACTTCGGCCGACAGCCGGAAATTCGGATCGCCTTCGCCGGGCGGGTTGCGCAGCACGCACAGTTCGCCGATCGCGGCCTTCAGGCCGGTCGCGCGGATCAGGGTGCCGTGCGCTTCGGCGACACGGCCGACGCGCTCGATCGACTGCACCTTCGCCAGCGCGCCCAGCAACGGGTCGGGCGCGCCCGGCACGGTCCTGACCGCGTCGGCCGGCGAGGCGAACGGCAGGTTCATTCGCGCGCTCCCACGCCCGCGAGCGCGGTGCGGATCGCCTCGATCTGCTGGGCCACGCCGGCGCGCACTTCGCCGGCCTCGGACACCACCACGCAGCTCATCGGGTCGAGGCTGACGTCCTCGACCAACTCGATCACGCCCACCGCCGGATGCGCCTGGCGCACCGCGCCCAAGCCGGCGGCGACTTCCTCGCGCACCGACGGATGCACGCGCAGCATCAGGAACTGTTCGGCCTGCGCGGCCTCGACGGCCTGCATCACCAGCGGCGGCACCACGCTGCGCGCGTCGAAGTCCGGCGCGATGCGCGCGACGATGGCGCAGGCCAGGTCGGTGACCCGGGCGCTGGCCTCGGCCAGCACGCGGGCGCGGCGTTCGTTGAGCGCGGCCAGGTGCTCGGTCATCTGCTGCTGCACGCGCGCCAGGCCTTCGGCGAAGCCGGCCGAGTAACCCTGTTCGCGCGCCTGTTCGATTTCCTTGCCGGCCTGCGCGTACAGGGTGTTGATCTGCTCGAGCAGGGCGTCGAGCTCATCGATCCGCTGCCACTGCTTCGCCGGCACCACGCTGCCGGCCAGCGCGCGGTCGAACCGGCGCGCTTCGAACACCGCAACCGTCGCCGGCGTTGCGGAGGCCGTGGGAGCAGTTCGGGCGGCGGATTCGGCGGGCATGGCCTCGTGTTCCGGTTGTCAGTCCGCGCGGGCGCGGGCGAGGTGGTGGTCGTGCAGGAACCGCACCTGCGGCTGCGGCAGGTGGGCTTCGGCGGGCGTTTCCGGCGGGTATTGCAGGCGCAGCCATTCGGCGAGCGCGGGATCGGTCTGCATGGCCCAGGCCTGCAGCTCGCCGCGGCCGTGGCGGTCGAGCAGCGCGTGCAGCGCGGCGTCGTCCTGGTCGCCGGGCAGGGCGTCGGCCAGCGCCGCGCGCAGCCGCGCGACGACCGGCGGCGCCACATTGCCGTCCCAGACCTGCTTGTCCAGCGCCAGCAAGTAGCCGTTGCCGAGCGCGCGACGCAGCTGGCGCACCGGTTCGCGCCGGACTTCGGCGCGGATCGCCGGCGCGAACGCCAGCGCGCCGAGGTCGCGCAGCAGCCCGGCCAGGCGTGCGCGCGGCCAGCGCACGACGGGCGCCGCGGTCGCGCCGTCCGGGCGCGGCGCCAGCAGTTCGCCGCCGATGTCGCGCAGCAGCCAGCGCGCCAGCATCCGGCGCCCGAGCGCGCTGTCGCGCGCCTGCTGCAGCAGCGCATCGTCGAACGGCGCGGCCTCGCGCCCGTCCACCGACGCCCGACGGTACCAGTCGGGGTGGATCTCGGCGAACACCGCCTGCAGGCTCATCGCGACGCCCGGGTCATCCGTTCCACACGCGCGGCGGCTGCTTGGCCTGCGCCAGGCGCGCGCGGACGCGTCCGCCGAAGGCGATCGCCAGCGCAAGCAAGACCGCCACGGCAATGGTGATCGCGATCGCCAGCGGGCTGATCGACGCCAGCACCGCGGGCATCGTCTTCGACTGCCCCGCCACGGCCTTACCGGCCGGCAGTGCGCCGCCGACGGTGAAGAACTTGATCGTGACCTTGTTGACGTCGTCCAGGCCCTCGATGCTGTCCTTGACGCCCACCTTCAGGTCGGTCTCGCGGTCGCGCAGGTCGACGCCCGGTGCCTGGTAGATGAACACCGAGGCCGAGGAGTCGACGGTGTCGCCGCCGAGCGGGTCGCGATCGGGCAGCGCGATCGAGACCGCGGCGTCGACCACGCCGTCGATCTTGAGCAGCTTCTGCCGCATCGACTCCTCCAGGCCGAAGACGTACAGCGCCTTCTGCTGGGTGGCCGAAGTGGCGAAGCCCTCGCGCTTGAAGATCTCGCCCATCGTGAGCGATGCCCGGCGCGGAAGCCCGCGCGATTCCAGGATCGCCATCGCCCGCGGGAAGTCGTTCTCGGCGATCCGCACTTCCCAGCCCTTCTTGTCCGCCGACAGGTTCTTGTCGGCCTTGATCCCCGAGCCGAGCAACGCGGCCATCACCTGGTTGGCCTGCTGCTCCTCGAGGTGGCTGTACAACGCCGAACCGCTGCAGCCCGCCAGCGCAAGGCAGGCCAGCAACAGGGCCATGAACACCAGGCGCTTGTTTGCGTTCGACGCATTCATGCCGGTCACCGTCAGGACTGCTGCTTGAACAGCTGCTGGACGCCATCGGAGGTGCGGTTGGCGACGTTGGAGGTCAGTTCGGCCTTGAACAGGAACTTGTGCGCTTCCATCGTCACCTGCAGCAGCTGGCCGGGCGTTGGATCGCTGCCGCTGCTGGTGAGCGCCTGCGACATGGCGCTGATCTTGTCGGCGCCGGCGTTGAGGTTCTCGAACGTCGACATCAGCATGCGCATGCCTTCGGATGGCTGTGCCGGCGCCGCGACGGCGTCTGCGCCGCCCGTGCTGCTGCCTCCGCGTCCGTAGGCTTCCGCGAACTGGTTGACTTCGAACATGGTGGCTTGTGGCTGAGCCGCGGGCGATGCGGCCGGATTGGCTTGCGCGGCATCGACCGCGACCTGGATGGCTTCGATCATTTCCTTCGTCTCCTTGACCGGGCGAAACGCGGATCGCGCGGTGTCATGCCCGCGCGGCGGCACGATGCCGCCACGCGCGCAGGCAACGCGCGGCGTGCATTACTGGCGCTTGCCCAGCGTCTCGAGTGCCTGGCCGACGCTGTTCTGCGAGGTCGCGGCGTTGTTGGACAGGAACTGCATCTTCAGGCTCTCGGCGGTCAGCTTGACCATGTTCGAGGGCTGGTCGCCACCGGCGCCGATGGTGTCGGACAGGTTGGTGATCTGCGAAGCCTGGGCGTCGAGCGTCTGGCCCCAGGCCTTGGACATCGCCTCGTACCAGCTGCTGCTGTCCCCGGTCGATGCACCCGGGCGGACCGATGCACTGCCGACGCTGCTGCGGCCGACGAAGCTGAGAACCGGGCTCATGTTGTCGTTCATGGTCTTCTCTCCTCTGCGCGATCGTTGATCGCTTGATGATGGAACCGGATTGGTGATGGAACCTGACGCCATTGCGACGCCTCGTGAAAGCGGCCGTTGCCGGCCTGTATCGCATGCTTACTGCTTGTGCTGCGCGTCCCGCTTGGCGGGCACGCTGGCGCGCGCGACGCGGCGCTGTTCGCCGGCGGCCTCGTCCTGCACGGCCGCGATCCCCGCCGCTGCCGCGTCCGCCGCGGCCTGCTTCTCGGCGGCGGCTTCGAGCTCCGCCGCCGTCACCGGCCTGGGCACCACCTTGTGGAGCGCGCCGTCGGCACTGATGACGTGCGCGGACTGGCCGATCGACACCAGGCGCCCGTGCCCGGGGACCTCGCTGCCGACCGGGTATTCGGTGCCGTCGACGGCCACCAGGTGCGGCTGCTCGCCGCGCACCACCGACACGATCCGCGTCGGCGCGTTGCGGGCGGCGGCCTCGGTCGGACCGGCGGCCGTGCGCTTGAGCTGGTCGGCCGGCACGAAGTTCCTGACCAGCACCTTGGTCACGCCCGGGACGTCGTCCATCGCGCGCGAACTTGCCGCCGTGCGCATCGCGTCCATGTCCTCGAAACGGCCGCTGGCCTCGACGACGCCGTTGCCCAGGTAGCGGGTCTTGGCGTTGATGCCCTGCGTGCGCAGCACTTCGCTCACGTCGTCGGCGATCTTGTCGCCCGAGCGCAGGTCGATCGCGGCTTCGAAGCCGCCCTTGGCGATGCGCTTCTCGATGCTCTCGCGCACGCTGGCGTCGCGCACCGTGCCACGCAGCACCGGACGGCCTTCCGCATCCTCGGCGACCTGGCCGTCGACCACGTGGAACTCGCTGATCATCGCCTGCAGCTGGGAGCGCGGGTCGACCGGCTTCTCGTGCTGCGGCATCACCGCGGCGAAGATCGCCAGCGACGCCAGCGACAGCACCGCCAGCGCCGCGATCAGCGGCAGCTTGCGCACGCCGGCGCCCTGCGGGCGCGAGGCGTTCGCGATGGCCGCCGCATCGGGCAGCAGCGTCGCCCAGCCCGGGTCGTGCTCCTGGCCGTAGGCGATCGCCGCCTCGCCCAGCTCGATCCGCTGCAGGCCGCGCAGTTCGACCGGGTCGCCCGGGAGCAGCGGCAGGCCGTCGACGCGCAGCGGCGCATCGAGCGCGCGCAGCGACGACATCCCGCCGACGAGGTTGACCAGCGCGTGGTGGCGCGCGACGCCCTGGTCGGCCAGGACGATGTCGCAGTCGTCGCCGCTGCCGACCAGGATCATTTCCTGTTCGGCCAAGTCGCGGCTTGCGCCCGCGTGCAGGCCCGAGAGGATGCGCAGGACGTTGCCCGGCGCGGGCACGGCGGTTTCGTTGGCGACGTTGGATTCGGGCTGGTTGGATGACATGGCCTGGCTCCTTGCGGAAGTTTGCGCCGTCGTTGTTTCAGCGGTTATGCATTGATTTGACCGGCCTGCACGATGCGCAGGTCCGGAGCGAGTTCCTGGTACGACAGGACCGGCAGGTCGAAGAAGTCGACCTCCATCAGCTTGCGCAGGTGGCGGCGCACGTCGAGCGAGCACAGCAGCACCGGGCGCACGCCCTCTGGCTGGCGCGCCAGCTGCGCGCGCACCTCGTTGCCCAGGCGCGCGGCCAGCTCGGGCGAGATCGCCAGCTGGCTGGCGCCGCCGGCCACGCGCACCGACTGGCGCAGCTTGTCCTCGAGCTCCGGGTGGATCAGCAGCACGTGCAGGGTGCGGTCGGCGTCGGCATAGCGGTCGGCGATTTCGCGCTTCAGCGCCACGCGCACGTACTCGGTCAGCAGCACCACGTCCTTCTCGCGGCCGCCGACGTCGGTGATCGCCTCGAACGCGTCGCGCAGGTTGCGCACCGGCACGCCTTCCTCGGCCAGCCGGCGCAGCACGTCGGCCACGCGCTGCGGCGCGACCACGCGGAGCATTTCCTTGACCAGGTCCGGGTAATCGCGCTGCATCTTGCCGAACAGGTTCGAGGTTTCCTGGATGCCGATGAAACCGCCCATGCGCCGCTGCAGCGAGCTGCGC
The DNA here is from genome assembly GCF_042648865.1 of Luteimonas soli. Classification (NCBI taxonomy): domain Bacteria; kingdom Pseudomonadati; phylum Pseudomonadota; class Gammaproteobacteria; order Lysobacterales; family Lysobacteraceae; genus Luteimonas; species Luteimonas soli. The sequence goes on from NZ_JBHRYA010000007.1 coordinate 122,878, forward strand.
AGGTGCTCGCTGACCACGTCCAGCGGCCGTGGCGTGTCTTCGTTGGCCGCCTCGGCCCACTCGCCGTTGAGCGCAGGGAAGAAGCCGGGCAGCTTGGGTGCCGTCTCCGCGCCCGCGCGCGCCGGGCGGAAATGGGCGTCGCTGCGCATCCGCCCGGAGGCGATCCGCGCGCCGTGCGCGGTCAGGCGGTATTCGCCTTCGCCAAGCGCGCTGGAAACGCGCACCTGCGGCACCGGGATCGGCACGCCGTATTCCTCGCGCATGCCCTGCGCGAGCCCGGCCACGCGGCTGCGGGTCTCGACCTCGTCGCCGAGCAGGGCCGCCAGCGACGGCGCGATCTCCAGCTGCAGCGGCGCCGGCGGGGCGAGGTCGTCGGAGTCGACGGGCTTGCGCACCTGCACCATTTCGTCGTCCTGCACGCGGAACGCGCGGCGCAGCAGGTCGAACTGGTGGCGATAGCGCCACGCGCTCATCGTCAGCATCGCCACGCCGAGCACGGCGAACACCAGCTTCGGGAAGCCCGGCACCAGGGTCATCAGCAGCGCCAGCAGGCCGGTGATCAGCAGCACGCGCGGCTGGCCGGAGATCTGCCGGGTGATCGCCTCGCCCAGGTGCTTGTCGTCCTCCTCGCCCGCGGTGCGGGTGACCACCAGGCCGGCGGCGATCGTCGCCAGGATCGCCGGGATCTGCGACACCAGGCCGTCGCCGATGGTGAGGATGGAATAGGTGTGGGTCGCTTCGCCCAGCGGCATGTCGTGCTGCAGCACGCCGACCGCCAGGCCACCGAGCAGGTTGATGATGATGATCACGATGCCGGCGATGGCATCGCCCTTGACGAACTTCATCGCGCCGTCGAGCGAGCCGTGCAGCTGGCTCTCGACTTCCAGCAGCCGGCGCTTGCGTCGCGCCTCGTCCTTGTCGATCAGGCCCGAGCGCAGGTCCGAGTCGATCGACAGCTGCTTGCCGGGCATCGCGTCGAGGGTGAAGCGCGCGGCGACCTCGGCCACGCGCTCGGCGCCCTTGGCGACCACGATGAACTGCACCACGGTGATGATCAGGAACACCACCAGGCCGACGACGAGGTTGCCGCCGGCGACCATCGTGCCGAAGGTCTCGACGATGTGGCCGCCCTCGGCGTTGAGCAGGATCGATCGGGTGATCGCGATCGACAGCGCGAGCCGGAACAGCGTGGTCAGCAGCAGCACGCTGGGGAAACTGGAGAACGCCACCGGCGTGGGGATGTAGATCGCCAGCAGCAGCAGGCCGAAGCCGATCGAGATGTTGACCGCCACCAGGGTGTCGATCGCCATGATCGGCAGCGGCAGGATCATCACGCTGATGATCGTGACCGCGGCGAACGCCAGCACGACGTCACTGTAGCCGGTGCGCGCGCGCGGCGCGTTACCGGCGGGCGCGGCGAAGATCGAGTCGATCAACGCGCGCACGCCACGCCACCATTCGTGTGCGCATGCAGCGCGCCGGCACCGAGGCCCCGGACTGTCAGGGACGAGCCAGCAACGGGACACCGGACGCGGCCGTATGGCCTCTCGTCGGACATCAGGTACTCATGGAGGATGATTCGGACTTGCCGCATTTGCCCCTGACCTCATGCGTCACTTTGTGGCAAATTACGATACATTCCGGAAATCCACAAGGCGTAATCGCGATGTTCAAAACTGCATCGCCGATTTGCCCCGGGTTCATCCAGATGAATGCAAGTCCTTGTAATGAAACAGTAATTCCGCTCTCACGATGGTTTAACGTGAAGACGCGATATGAGTGGAGGCGGTGTCTGCGGGAACGTCCGGTGTCGAGGCCGGCTCGATATCCGACTGTTCCAGATTTGTGATCAAAGTCACTGTTTGAGCCCCCACACCGACCGCGAACACGCGACCGGCGCGGGACTTCACCACCACGATCCGTTCACGGGATCCCACCGGCAGGATCTGCACGATCGACAGCGGTGCGTCCTGGCCGGTGAGGCCGAAACGGCGACGGACCAGGTACAGCACGGCAACCAGGGCAATGATGACCAAGGCCAATGGCAGCAGGATCCCGATCACTTCGCCGGCAATCGAGCCCGGCGCGGCGGGCTGCGTGGCAGCAGGCGCGGCGGCGGCGAGCGCGGCCAGCGGCGCGCCGGCGGACAGGGCGCCGAGGCCGGCGGGAAGGAACAACGGGCGATGGGTCTTCATGGCGTTCCGGGAGGACGGCGGAAGGCGCCGCCGGGTCGCCGGTTACCGTAGCAGCCGGGTCGTGTCCGGCAACAGTCGCCGGTGGCGGGCGGCATGAGCCCGGCGCGCGCCAAGGTGGCGAAGGTGGCCAAGGCCGGCGCCGGCAAGCGGCCGCGCGCGACCGCCAGCCCCGCACGCGGCACGATCTCCCTGCTCGAGGCGGTGCCGTTCGCCTGCGCCGCCTATGCACGCGACGACGGCACCCTGGTCGCGGCCAACCGGCGCTTCGACGACGAATTCGCGGCGCTGCCCGAACACGGCCAGCGCGAGCAGCTGCTGGCGCGGTTGAGCGAGGGCGCGCTCGACGAAGCCGAATCCCCCGAAGTACGCGCCCCCCACAGCGGCCGCTGGTACTCGCTGCACTGGGGCCAGGCGCAGCACGACGGCCAGCCGCTGGCGCTGCTGACCGCGATCGACATCAGCGAACGCATCGAGGCGCTGGACTCGCGCAAGTCGCAGCAGGAGAAGCTGCTGTTCACCTCGCGGATGATGTCGGTCGGCGAGATGGCGGCCACGCTCGCGCACGAGCTCAACCAGCCGCTGGCGGCGATCGTCAACTACCTCAACGGCTCGCTGCGCCTGGTCGACCAGGCCGGCGGCCCGGCCCAGGTCGAGCGCGCGCTGCAGGCCGCGCGCACCCAGGCCGAGCACGCGGCGGCGGTGATCTCGCGGGTACGAGAGTTCGTCCGCGCGCGCGAGCCGCGGCGCGACGCGCAGGACGTGCACGCGATGGCCGCCACCGTGCTCGAACTGCTGCGGCTGGAGGCCGAGCGCCAGCAGCTGCGCATCGATGTCGCGCTGGCCGCGTCGCTGCCGCACGTGTACGCAGACCGGGTGATGGTCGAGCAGGTGCTGCTGAACCTGGTCAAGAACGCGATCGAGTCGATGCGCGGCATTCCCGCGGCCAAGCGCGAGCTGCGGGTGGAGGGGCGGGTGAACCTCGACGACGAAGTCGAGATCCGTGTCTGCGACCGCGGCACCGGCCTGAGCTCGGCCGAGCAGGACCAGCTGTTCTCGCCGTTCTTCACCACCAAGAACGACGGCCTGGGCATCGGCCTTGCGATCTGCCGCTCGATCATCGAATACCACAAGGGGCGGCTGTTCTTCGAACCGCACGAAGGTGGCGGCAGCGTGTTCGGATTCACCTTGCCGCGCTACGAGGCAGGGGGTGACCAATGAGCGACGCACGGACCGAGGCGCGGACGGAAGCGCGGGTGTACCTGGTCGACGACAACGACGGTTTCCGCGATTCCACCGCGTGGCTGCTGGAGACGGCGGGCTTCGAGGTGGCGGCGTTCGCGTCGGGGCCGGAGTTCGTCGAGGCCTACGGCGGCGACCGCCACGGCGCCGAGCCCGAATGCCTGGTCTCGGACATGCGCATGCCGCAGATGAGCGGGCTGCAGCTGCAGGAGGAACTTCGCCGGCGCGGCATCGTGCTGCCGCTGGTGTTCGTCACCGCGCACGGCGACGTGCCGCTGGCGGTGGAGGCGATGCGCAAGGGCGCGGCCAACTTCCTGGAAAAGCCCTTCGGCGAGGACGCGCTGGTCGATGCGATCCGCGCCGCGCTGGCCAGCGCACGCAACAACGGCGCGGTCGGCGCGGTCGGCGAATGCATGGCCAGGCTCAGCCCGCGCGAGCGCCAGGTACTGGACCTGGTGGTCGCCAGCAAGCCCAACAAGATCATCGCCGACATCCTCGGCATCAGCATCAAGACCGTCGAACTGCATCGCGCCAACATGATGAACAAACTCGGGGTGCGCTCGCTGCCCGAACTGATGAAGGTGGCCCTGGGACATGCCTGACAGCGCAGTACGCAAGCCCGAACCGGCCGCGAAAAAGCCGGTGGCGAAGAAATCGGCCGAAAAGAAGCCGGCGGAGAAGAAGCCCGTGGCAGGGAAGCCGCCCGCGCGCGCCCTGCGCGGGTCGATCCCCGAAGTCGCGCCCGCGCAGGCCGAGGCGCTGCGCGGGCTGTTCGCCGCGCACCGGAAGTGGCCGCTCGGCGACGGCGTCGCGCTGCGGTTCACACCGGGCATCGCCCCCGCACCGGACGAAACCTTCAGCGTCGATGCCCAGGGCACGCGCCTGCGCCTGCGGCTGGACGCCGATGCCGCCGTGCAGCCCGGCGCGGGCGGCCTGCACTGGAGCGACTACCGCGGGCGCGCCCGCCTGCTGGCCTGGAGCCTGGCCCACGAGCGCGCGCTGATGCGCCTGAGCGAAGTGCTCGGCACCTCGCTGGTGCCGCAGGAGGCCGACGACGACGACGCTGACGACGCCGCCGTCTGGCTCGCATTCGCCACCGACGGCGCCGCGGAAGCGGCCGTCGAACCGCTGCGCGGGGCGATGCGGTTCCCGGTCGACTGGCTGCCGCGCCTGCGCGAGCGCGCCGAACCTGTCTACGAAGACGACCCGCTGCCGCGCCTGGACGCGCTGCGCGACCTGCCGGTGCCACTGCGGATCGGATTCGAGGGCCCGCGCCTGGCCCTGGCCGACTGGCAGGGCATGCGCCCGGGAGACGTCATCCTGCTCGGCAACGGCCGCATGCCGGCGCTGCAGGCGCGCGCGGCGCGCACCGCCTGGCCGCTGGCGGCCGCCCCCGACGGCTGGCGCATCGCCGCCGCCGCGCAACCCCTGCCTTCCCCCACGGAGCCTTCCATGAGCAACGACGAAACCCCCAACGACGCCGAAGGCGCGCAGGACGCCGGCGCCGAGTCCGGCAGCGGCGACGCGCTCGCGCGCAACCTGCCGGTGCAGCTGGCGTTCGACATCGGGCGCCTCGAGGTGAGCGTCGGCGACCTGGCCTCGCTGCAGCCGGGCTACGTGTTCGCGCTGCCGGCGCAGCTGCAGGGCGCCAACGTCACCATCCGCGCCAACGGCCGCACCGCCGGCCGCGGCGAAGTGGTGGCGGTGGGCGACACGATCGGCGTGCGCCTGCTGGCGTGGGAGTGAAGCGGGGGCTGGGGGCTGGGGACTGGGGCTGAAAGGCAAAGAGCCGAAGCCCGCTGCAACCAGCCCCAGCCCCAGCCCCTAGCCCCTAGCCCCCAGACCCCGAATCCGGAATACCAGCCCCCAAACCCAAGGCTCCCATGGACTTCAACAACCTCGACCCGGCACTGGTCCTGATCACCGTCGTCAGCCTCGCGCTGGCGCCGTTCGTGGCGGTGATGGTGACCTCGTTCACCAAGATCGTGGTGGTGCTGAGCCTGCTGCGCAACGCGCTGGGGCTGCAGCAGGTGCCGCCGAACGTGGTCATCAACGGCCTGGCGATCGTGCTGTCGATCTACGTGATGTACCCGGTGATCCTCGACACCATGGCCGCGATCGAGGCGCGCAAGAACGGCCAGCCGCCGCCGGTGCCGTCGCTGCTGGCCAAGCCGCAGCCGCGGGCGACCGCGGCCACTACCGACCCTCCACCGGCGACGCCACCGCCGGCCACGTCGCCGGCGGCCGCTGATGGCGAAGCGGCGGCCGCCGCTGCCGCCGCTGCGCGTGCCGCTGCGCGTGCCGCCGCGCGCGGCGCATCGTTCGCCAACGTGCGCGACGGCCGCGACGAAGCCCCGGCCACGCCCACCGCCGCGGAGAATGCTGCTGCAGAGCAGGCCGCTACAGAGCAGGCCCAGGCGCTGCCGCCGCTGGCGGAAGATGGCGTGGCGCGGCTGCTCGGCCTGGCCAACGCCGCCAAGGAGCCGCTGCGCGCGTTCCTGCTGCAGCATTCGAGCAATGCCGAGCGCGCGTTCTTCCTGCGCAGCGCGCAGCGGCTGCTGCCGCCGTCGCAGCGCGGCGAGATCACCGCCGAGCATTTCCTGGTGGTGGTGCCGGCGTTCACCGTCAGCGAGCTCACCGCGGCGTTCCAGATCGGCTTCCTGATCTTCCTGCCGTTCCTGGTGATCGACATGGTGGTGGCCAACATCCTGCTGGCGCTGGGCATGATGATGCTCTCGCCGACCACCATCTCGCTGCCGTTCAAGCTGCTGCTGTTCGTGCTGATCGACGGCTGGGCCAAGCTGGTGCACGGCCTGGTGCTGACCTACGGCACCTGAGGAGGACCCGATGGGCGAAGTCATCGAACTGACCAAGCAGGCCCTGTGGCTGACCCTGGTCCTGTCCGGGCCGCCGGTGGGCGCGGCGGCGCTGGTGGGCCTGCTGGTGGCGTTCCTGCAGGCCGCCACCCAGCTGCAGGAGCAGACGTTCGCCTACGCGCTGAAGTTCTTCACCATCGTGGTGACGCTGTTCATCACCGCGGCGCTGATCGGCGGCACGCTGTACACCTTCGCCGACGGGATCTTCTCCGGCTTCCCCGGCATGGTCCGGCACTGACGCGACCGCAGCCGCACGCAGCCACGACCGATGCAGTTCGAACAACTCCTCGGCAACCCGATGCTGGCGCTGGGCCTGACCCTGCCGCGCATCGCCGGCGCCTTCATCATGCTGCCGCTGCTGACCCAGCAGAACATGCCGGCGATGGTGCGCAACAGCTTCCTGGTGAGCCTGGCGGTGGTGGCGCTGCCGGTCGCGCTGGCCGGGCTGCCGGACACCGGGATGGCGGTGTCCGACCTAGCGCCGATCGCGCTCAAGGAGCTGTTCATCGGCATCTCCATCGGCTTCTGCTTCGGCATCGTGTTCTGGGCGATCGGCGCGGCCGGCAACATCCTCGACACCCAGATCGGCATGAGCATGGCGTCGATCTTCGACCCGATCCAGGGCCACCAGACGTCGCTGCACGGGCAGTTCCTGTCGCAGTTCGCGGCCTACCTGTTCATGGCCAGCGGCGCGTTCCTGGTGTTCCTGGACCTGCTGCTGACCAGCTACACGGTGTGGCCGGTGATGTCGTTCTTCCCCGACATCAAGGTCGCCGGCATCCATCTGTTCGTCGGCCAGTTCAGCTACCTGATGACCGCCGCGCTGCTGCTGGCGGCGCCTGCGATCGTGATCATGCTGATCATCGACCTTTCGTTCGGCCTGGTGAACCGCTACGCGCCGTCGCTGAACGTGTTCGCGCTGACGCTGCCGATCAAGGCCTGGCTGGCCACGGCGGTGATCCTGCTGATGATCGGCGCGCTGATGGACTTCGTGCTGCAGCGCCTGGGCGACAGCAGCGGCTTCCTGGAGGTGCTGCAGAAGGCCTTCAGCGCGTAGGGCGGGCGTCGACCCGCTGTTTTTTGGATCTTCTCCCAATTGAAAGACGGGGACAGCCCACGCAGACGATTGCGGGCTTCGGAAACAGCGTCGTCCCGGCCGGGGCATGCTCCCCGGCTCGGTCAGGACGCCGCTGCGCGGCTCCCCCGGCCCGGCGCAGCGCGCCGGGCATTCGCACGGGCGCGCGGCAATGCCGCGCAAGCAGCCCGTGCTCATCCATGCCTGACTCGCCGCCGCAGGCCATCCATGGCCTGCTATCCGCATACCCCGGCCGGGACGCCACGCCGGCGATTCGCTGTCGTGACTTCTTCATCGGCAACCAAGATCAAGAGCCGTCGGGGACGTAACCCCGACCTACGCGGCTTCGACCGGAGTGCCGGTGCCTACGCCAGGGTGAGCCGTGTCCTGGCGGCCGGGGGCCGCGACAAGCGCGCCATGGATGGCGCGCGCCCTCGTCAGGACAGGATGTCCTGCCGAGGGAAAAGCGGCTCCCGGCCGACAGGACACGGCGACCCACCGAAGCCCTCGATTGACTTGGACCGCGTCACGCGGATCCGTAACCAGCGCCGAGCGGATTTGGCGGGTCGAGACCCGCACTACGCGTCGCTGCTGCCTTCGCCGCCGCCGGTCTCGCGGCGCATGCCTTCGGCCCAGTGCAGCACCTCGGCCACCGCATCGAAGAATTCGCTGCCGATGTAGTTGTCCAGCTCGACCTTTTCGTTGAGCCCGCGCGCCAGCTGCACGTTCTGCAGGATCGGCACGCCGGCTTCCTCGGCGGTCTGCCGGATCAGCGCGGCGACCCCGTCCTCGCCCTTGGCAACCACGACCGGCAGGTCGTCGACGCCATGTTCGTACTGCAGCGCGATGGCGATGTGGGTTGGATTGGTCACGACGACGTTCGATCCCCTGACGGCACTGAGCATGTTCTGCTGCGACCACTCCTGGTGCAACTGCCGGCGGCGCGACTTGATGTACGGGTCGCCCTCGTTCTCCTTGACCTCCTGGCGGATGTCGCGCCGGCTCATGCGCAGCTGCTTGGTGTAGGAGAACTTCTGGTACCAGGCATCGAGCACCGAGACGAAGAAGAACACGAAGATCGTCCAGATGCCGATGCGCAGCAGCGCGTACCAGACCGCCGATCCGATCGCCGCCGGCGGCGATGACGGCAGCAGCAGCAGCTGCGGCAGCATGCCCCACAGCACGTAGGCGCCGATGAAGATCAGCGCCGCGCTCTTGACGACCGACTTGACCAGTTCGACCAGGTTGTCCATCGAGAACATCTTCTTGATGCCCTCGACCGGGTTGAGCTTGTCGAGCTTGGGCGTGAGCTTCTTGCCGGTGATGATCGGCCCGACCTGCAGGAACTCCACCAGCACGCCCAGGAACAGGGCCAGCGCCAGCAGCGGCAGCGACAGCCACACCAGGGTATCGAAGGCCACGTGCCCGACTTCGCGCACGCCGACCTCGAACGGCTGGCCGACCGCCGCGATGCTGGCGTCGAACAACGCCTGCATCTTGCGGTACATGAAGCCCATCAGCAGCCAGCCGCCGACCAGCCAGCCGAGCACCAGCACCGTGCTGGTCAGCTCCTTGCTCTTGGCGACGTTGCCTTCCTTGCGCGCGTCCTTGATCTTTTTCGGGGTCGGCTTTTCGGTCTTGTCGGCGCCCTGGTCCTTCTCTGCCATGCCGGCCTCTGGCTGCAAGCGGTCTGATGCAAGGTATGCCGCGGCAGGCTAGCATGGCGATTGTCGACGGCCGGCATGCGCCGCAACGGTGGTCGGCGGCTGAACGCGAGCCGTCATGACCCTGTCATCTAGGGTTGCCCCCAGATGGCTGAACAGGCGCAGCGGCGCTATCTTTCCGCCATCGCCGCCCATGCGGCCCCCGCAGGTTCCAACGAGATTCCCATGAGCACCATCGGCAGTTCCGATCCGCACCTGAACCGAGCCGGCCTCGACCGCCTCGACGGGCAGGTGTCGCTGGAGGAACTGCGTGGTCGCGACCAGGGCACCGGCGCGCGCGAAAGCACCGGCCTCGAACTGCGCGGCACCGCACCGGCGTCCGAAGCGCGCGCCAACGGTACCGACAGCGGTGAAGACGTCCTCAACGCCGCCGCGTGGGACGGCGTGCCCGCCGGGATGCGCATGCTCGCCGGCGACCACGGCTTCGAGGCCCAACTCGGGGCGATGGAGCTTTCCGGCGCCGCCGACAGCGCCGCCGACGCGATCCTCTCGGCGATCGGCTGATCCGCCTCCGGCCGCTCGCCCGATCCGGGCACGGCGCCTAGACTGACGCGCATCGATCCTGCATCGCGATGCCATGACCGCCGACGCCGCTCCCCGCCAGGTGCCGTCCCCGACCGAACTGCGCGCCGCCGCCGACCGCCTGGTCTCGGCGCTGGCCGCGCACAGCGACCCCGAGTACCGCCTGACCGTGCTCAAGCGCCTGGTGCGGCGGCTGGGCGAGGAACGCTATCCGCTGTTCCTGCGCCTGCTGGGCGTGGTCGCCGAAAGCGACGACGCGCGCGCGCAGCGATTGCTGGCGGAAACCTTCGGTACCGCGCTGCGGCGCATGGACGTGCCCGGCGGCGCGCTGAGCTCCTGGGGCGCGGCGCGCCTGCCCGACAGCGCCGGGCCGCTGGAGGCGAGCGCGTTTTCCGGGCGCTTCTTCGGCGCGGCCCCGCAGCGCCTGCTCGGACCGGTGGAATACCTCACCGTCTGGCACCTGCAGCGCACCCAGCGTACCGCGCTGGGCGCGGACACCTTCCGCACCGCCCTGGCGCGGATGATCGCCCTGCTCAACCGCAGCGACGACGCCCGCTCGCTGTACCCGCAGAAACTCGCCGCCGACGCCCAGAACGAACTCGAGGGCGCCTACACCCGCGCCACCCGCGAGCGGCTGGCGGCGATCGCCGCGGCGTGGAAGGCCGGGCGTTCACCGGAAGAAGTCGCCCAGGCCGCGCTCGACGCGCAGGCCACCGACACGCCCGCCAACTGGGTGGTCCGCGACCTCTGAAGCAGGTCGGCCGACGCCGCAGGTCCGGCCCGCCAACCGCGCACCCGGTCACGCCTGCGCCAACCTGAACTTGCGGCACCCGGACCCGGCGGCCAAGATGCCGGCTGTCCAAGGGGGACGAGACCATGCGTCATCGCTGCTGGATCCTGCTGCTGGTGCTGGCCGGCCTGTGCACGCTGGCCGCCTGCCGCCCGGCCCCGGAGGACGCCGCGGCCACCGCTGCGCCCGCGCCCGGCGCCGAAAATCCGGCCGACGCGGTGCGCCTGCTGACCCGCCACCTCCACGACAACGCCCTGGACGCCTACGCCCGCGACGCGGTGCCGCCGGCCCTGTACGCGAAGCTCGAGACGGCCTGGCGCGAGGGCCGCACGCGCTGGCCGCTGGACGAACTGCCGCTGGGCGAGCACCTCCCGGCGATGCTGGCGGCGCTGGAAAAACCGGGCTCGGAGGCGCGCTGGGGCAAGGTCTTCGACCGCCAGTTCGCCAACGCCGACCGCGAGATCGACTCCACCGCGGCGACGCTGGGCCTGTTCGGCGTGCAGTACGTGCGCAACGAGGGCGACTTCAGCGACTCCGAGCGCGACCACTACACCCAGATCATCGCCGCGATCAGCCACTGGGCGCAGTCGGCGCCGCTGTCCGACCCGGGCCGCGCGCATGCCGCGATCCCGCGCCTTGCGGCCGCCGCGCGCGAGGCCGGACTGGCCTCGGAGGCAGATTTCGCCCGCTTCGGGATGGACGACAGCCTGCGCCGGATGGCGCCGTTCGCGGTCGCCGTCAAGCAGGCGCTGGCCGGCTACGGGCTGGACCTGGACGCCAGCCTGGCCGCGCTCGACGCCAGCCTGCAATCGCAGACCGGCGACACCGCGAAGGTGCGGATGCGCTACCTGCTGGGCGGGCAACCGGTCGATACCGTGGTCGAGGTCGAGCGCCATGACGGCCGCTGGTACCTGAGCGACGTGCTGCGCCACGCCCGGGCGGCGCTGGAGCGGCCTGCCACGGTCTCACCGACGCCCGCGCCGGCCTCCGGGCCGGCCGATCCGGCCCCGGCAGCGGCGGGGGGACCGCCTTCGGCATAATGCCGGCGATGCCGACCCAGCCCACCCAGCCGACCCTGTTCGAATCCGACCCGCCGCCGCCCGCCACCGCGGCGGCGACGCCTGAAGCGCCTGGACCCGCGCCGGCGGACAGCCCCGCCGACGACGACGCGCCCACGCACGCCGACGCCGACGCATCGGGCCGCCAACCCTCGCTGCTGCCCGACAACCCGCCGCCGTCAGTCGCCCAGCTGCGCGAACGCCGCCCGCTGTGGGCGCGCCTGCTCGGCCGCCTGCTGCGGCCGTGGATCTCGCTGCGGATCGAGCCCGACGCGCCGCAACAGTTCGTCGACCCGCGCCCGGTCTGCTACGTGCTCGAGGACTATGGCCTGTCCAACGCCCTGATCCTGGACCGCGCCTGCCGCGAGAACGGCATGCCCTCGCCGCTGCGCCCGCTGCCGGGCGACCCGCTGGGCCGCAAGCGCGCCTACGTGGCGCTGTCGCGGCGCAGCGCCAACAGCGCCCTGGCCGCGCTGGCCGCCGGCAAGCCGGCGCCGCCGCGCACCCATTCCGAATCGCTGGCGCGGCTGCTCGAAGCCCACCGCGAGGACCCGGCGCTGGACGTGCAACTGGTGCCGGTGTCGATCTTCGTCGGCCAGGCGCCGGACCGCGCCAGCGGCTGGTTCTCGGTACTGTTCTCGGAGAACTGGGCGCTGGTCGGCCGCTTCCGCCGGCTGCTGGCGATCCTGCTCAACGGCCGCAACACCCTGGTGCGCTTCGCCGCGCCCGTGAACCTGCGCGGGATCATCGCCGAGGACCTGCCGCCCGAGCGCACCGTGCGCAAGCTGTCGCGGGTGCTGCGCACGCACTTCAACCGCATCCGCGAGGCGATGATCGGGCCGGACCTGTCCACCCGCCGCCTGCTGATCGACAAGGTGCTGGCGTCCGAATCGGTCAAGGACGCGATCGCCGACCAGGCGCGCCGCGACAAGTCCACGCCCGCCGAGGCCTGGAAGAAGGCGCACGCCTTCGCCTACGAGATCGCCGCCGACTACTCGCACCCGGTGGTGCGTTCGGCCAGCTTCCTGCTGACCACGGTCTGGAACCGCATCTACCGCGGCGTGCTGGTGCACCACCTTGACCGCTTCAAGGCCGTGGCGCCGGGGCACGAGATCGTCTACGTGCCCAGCCACCGCAGCCACATGGACTACCTGCTGCTGTCGTACCTGCTGTACGACCGCGGCATCGTGCCGCCGCACATCGTCGCCGGGGTCAACCTCAACCTGCCGGTGATCGGCACCATCCTGCGCAAGGGCGGCGCGTTCTACATCCGCCGTTCGATCCGCGGCAGCATGCTGTATTCGGCGGTGCTCAGCGAGTACGTCGCACAGCTGGTCGCCGGCGGCTATTCGATCGAGTACTTCATCGAGGGCGGGCGCTCGCGCACCGGCCGCCTGTTGCAGCCCAAGGGCGGGATGATCTCGATGACCGTGCGTGCGTTCCTGCGCCAGCCCTCGCGGCCGGTGTTGTTCCAGCCGGTCTACATCGGCTACGAGAAGCTGATGGAAGGCAACAGCTACCTCGACGAGCTGACCGGCAAGCCCAAGGAGAAGGAATCGATCTGGGCGCTGCTATGGGGCATCCCCAAGGTGCTGCGGCAGAACTACGGCCAGGTGGTGGTGAACTACGGCGAGCCGATCGCGCTGGGCGACGTGCTGGCCGAGCAGGCGCCCGACTGGGACGGCCAGCCGGTGCCGGACGACGAGAAGCCCGCCTGGCTGTCGTCGACCGTCGACAACCTCGCGCAGCGCATCCAGGTCAACATCAACCGCGCCGCCGACGTGAACCCGATCAACCTGCTGGCGCTGGCGCTGCTGTCCACGCCCAAGCACGCGATGGGCGAGGGCGACCTGCGCGCGCAGATCCTGCTGTCCAAGCGGATGCTGGAGGAAGTTCCGTACAGCGAGCTGGTCACCGTGACCCCGCATTCGCCGGAAGAAATCATCGCCCACGGCGAGGAGATCGGCGTCCTGCGCCGCACCGCGCATCCGCTGGGCGACGTGCTCAGCGTGAGCAGCGCCGAAACCGCGGTGCTGCTGAGCTACTTCCGCAACAACGTGCTGCACCTGTTCACCGCCTCGGCGTGGATCGCCTGCTGCTTCCAGCACAACCGGCGCATGGCGCGGCGCAACCTGCTGGAAGTCGGGCGCACGGTGTATCCGTTCCTGCAGGGCGAGCTGTTCCTGCCGTGGGACCAGGACAGCTTCGCCGCGCGCGTCGACGCGACCATCGAGGTGTTCATCCGCGAGGGCCTGCTGGAGCAGGTCAGCGAGGACGACGGCGGCATCCTGGCGCGCAACGCCGGGCAGAGCGACGAGGTGTTCCGCCTGCGCGCGCTGGGGCATCCGCTGCAGCAGGCCTTCGAGCGCTACTACATCGCGATCTCGGTGCTGGCCAAGAACGGCCCGGGCACGCTCGGCGCCGGCGAGCTGGAAAGCCTGTGCCAGCTGGCCGCGCAGCGGCTGAGCTTGCTGTACGCGCCGGCCGCGCCGGAGTTCTTCGACAAGACGCTGTTCCGCGGCTTCATCCAGAAGCTGCGCGAGCTGGAACTGGTGTGGCTGGACGGCAACAGCAAGCTGGTCTTCGACCAGCGCCTGGACGCCTGGGCGCGCGATGCCAAGGTGATCCTGGGCCGCGAGCTGCGGCACACGATCGAGAAGGTGAGCCCGGAGGCGGTGCGGCCGGAGGTGGTGGTGGAGGCTGCGCCGGAGCCGCCGGCTGGGTAGTCGGAAAAGCGCGCGTCTGCGACTGACTGGGCGCCGGGTGCGAATGCCCTTGGGTGCGAAATAAAGGAGGAGGCGTCGCACCCAAGGGCATTCGCACCCGCGTTCGGGCTTGCACGGCGGTCAGCAGGCGAAAACACCTGGGAACTCGCTTTCCTCAGCGATGTAGACGTCGTTCGAAGGCCGCTTTTTCTCCTTCCCCTTCAAGGGGAAGGCCGGGATGGGGATGGGGTTTCGTGACGCTGCGGTTCTGCCAGCTACACCCTGGCCGCGGGAAACCCCATCCCCACCCAACCCGTCCGGCCCGGCGCAGCGCGCCGGTCGTTCGTTCGGTCCGCGCGGCAGTGCCGCGCAAGCAGACCGCCCTCACCCCCTTGAAGGGGAGGGCTCTTATGCGGGCTCGTCGGGGATCAAGTCCGACTCCAGCCGCGCGATCTGGTCCTTGAGCTGCAGCTTGCGTTTCTTCATCCGCTTGACCGTCAGTTCGTCGGCCTGGATGTCGGCCTGCAGGCGCGCGATCGCGAGGTCCAGGTCGCGGTGCTCGAGCTTGAGCTCGACCAGCTGCTGGTTCATGACGGCGTCGTTGGCGGGTTCCACGCCGGCGAGCTTACACGCGCCCCGGCGCGGCCGTCATTGCCGGTCCCGGGCGACGCGCGGCCGGTAGAATGGCCGGTTCATGAGCACGATCCTGCCCCTGCCCGAACCCGTCCGCCGCGCCGCGCCAAACCAGCGAGCCGCGCGCGAACAGGACAAGCTGGCCAAGCGCCTGCGCCACCAGGTGGGCCGCGCGATCGCCGACTTCGGCATGATCGAAGACGGCGACAAGGTCATGGTCTGCCTCTCGGGCGGCAAGGACAGCTACACCCTGCTCGACATCCTGCTGCAGCTGCAGAAAAAGGCGCCGGTGTCGTTCTCGCTGACCGCAGTGAACCTCGACCAGAAGCAACCGGGCTTCCCCGAACACGTGCTGCCCGAATACCTGGAATCGCTCGGCGTCGAGTACCGGATCCTCGAACAGGACACCTACTCGGTGGTCACGCGGGTGGTGCCGGAAGGCAAGACCATGTGCTCGCTGTGCTCGCGCCTGCGTCGCGGCGCGCTGTACACGTTCGCCGAAGAACAGGGCTTCAACAAGATCGCGCTGGGCCACCACCGCGACGACCTGGTGGCCACGTTCTTCCTCAACCTGTTCTTCCACGCAAAGATCTCCGGCATGCCGCCGAAGCTGCTGTCCGACGACGGCAAGCACGTCGTCATCCGGCCTCTGGCCTACGTGCGCGAGGACGACATCGTCGCCCATGCGGAGGCGAAGCGGTTCCCGATCATCCCGTGCAACCTGTGCGGCACGCAGGAAAACCTGCAGCGCAAGCAGGTCAAGCGGATGCTCGACCAGTGGGAGCGCGAATCGCCCGGCCGCATCGACCAGATCGCGCGCGCGCTGGGCGACATCCGCCCGTCGCAGCTGAGCGATCCGAAGCTGTTCGACTTCCTCGCGCTGGGCCGCCCAGGTGGCGATTCGATGTCGCGCGCAGCCGCGTGGCCAGCTGGCGAACTGCACGACGACGGCGTTCGCGACGAACGCGGCGAAGCCTGACAGCCGATGTCCTTCGATTCGTCACTCCCGCGAAAGCGGGAGCCCAGCGACTTTGACTCCGCCGCGATGGAAACCCGCAAAGTCGCTGGGTCCGCGCCTGCGCGGGGATGACGTCAAGGGCTGGCTCGTTTCCCCATTCCCCATTCCCCATCCCCGGATTTCCCGATGTTCTTCAGAAACCTCACGCTGTTCCGCTTCCCCACCTCCCTCGACCTGTCCGACCTCGACGAGCACCTCGCCGAATGCACGCTCAAGCCCGTCGGCGGGCTGGAGCTGTCGTCGCGCGGCTTCGTCTCGCCGTTCGGGCGCGACGCCGAGGCGCTGAGCCACCGCATCGACGACGCGATCTGGATCACCGTCGGCGGCGAGGACAAGATCCTGCCCGCGGCGGTGGTCAACGACCTGCTGGGCAAGAAGCTTGCCGAGATGGAGGAGCGCGAGGGCCGCAAGCCCGGCGGCCGCGCGCGCAAGCGGCTCAAGGAGGACCTGGTGCACGAACTGCTGCCCCGCGCCTTCGTCAAGCCCTCGCGCACCGACGCGATACTCGACCTCGAGCACGGCCTGTGCATCGTCGACAGCTCTTCGCGCAAGAGCGCCGAGGGCGTGGTGTCCGAGATCCGCAACGCGCTGGGCAGCTTCCCGGCGCTGCCGCTCAACGCCGAGGTCGCGCCGCGCGCGGTGCTGACCGGCTGGATCGCCGGCGAGCCGCTGCCGGACGGGTTCTCGCTCGGCGAGGAGTGCGAGCTCAAGGACGCCGCCGAGCACGGCGCGGTGGTCAAGTGCCAGAACCAGGAGCTGCAGTCGGACGAGATCGCCAAGCACCTGGAATCCGGCAAGCAGGTGACGAAGCTCGCGCTGGTGCTCGACGACCACGTTTCGTTCGTGCTCGGCGAGGACCTGGTCATCCGCAAGCTGAAGTTCCTCGACGGCGCCGTCGACCAGCTCGAAGGCACCGAAACCGAGGACATCCGGGCCGAACTCGACGCCCGCTTCGCGCTGATGGCCGGCGAGCTGCGGCGCCTGTTCGCGCTGCTGGAGCCGGCGCTGAAACTGTCGAAGGCGGAGGGATGAGGCGCCTGCGACGCTTTGGCGCCCTTGCGCGTATGGCCTGATACAGTCCAATTCCTGGGCCAACAGAGGAGATTGTCGCGATGAAACGAGATCTTTCCGTATTCATGGGCGCACTGGCCGTCGCCGCCGCGCTGGCCGCGCCTGCGCTGGCCGTTGCCGCGGAACCGGCGACATCGCCCGACGTCATCGCGCAGTTCCCGGACACGCTCACCGATTCGGGCAAGCAGTTCCTCGAGCGCTGCTCGGACGAGCAGCTCGCCGCGGCCGCCGATCCGGTGCTCGAGTCCAGCCGCTGCCAGGCGCTGTACAGGCAATGGTTCGCGGAGACCGGCGAACCCATGCCGCGCCAGGAGCGCAGCCGCACGCTGCAGCCCAACATCCCATTCCGCAGCGTAGTGAGGATGACGCCCACGCGCGCGCTCTGACGCCGGCAATGCATCGATGATCAAGACGGCGGCCCCCCCGGGGCCGCCGTTTTTCTTTATCCTGCGCACGCCGTTCCCCGCATTCCCCCGCACGCCGCACGCATGTCCTCCCTGTTTCGCCTGCCGAAGCCGAAGCCGCGCACGCTCGAGCGCGACAGCTTCGACTTCACGCTCGATGATGGCCGCAGCATCCGCATCAACCGCGTGCGCGACCCGCGCGCGCGCCGGCTGCGGTTGTCGGTGGACGAGCGCGGTGCACGCCTGACGCTGCCACCGCGCGCGAGCCTGGTCTCGGGCGAACGCTTCGTGCGCGAGCACGGCGACTGGCTGGCACGGCAGCTGGCGATGCACGACGACGACGACGGCATCGAACCGCTGCAGCGCGGGGTGACTGCGCAACTGCCGCTGCGCGGGCGGATGCTGCCGCTGTCCTGGCACGAGGGCCGCTTCACTTTGCTGCGGCTCGATGGCGACGCGCTGGCCATGCAAGCACCCGCACGCGCCGGGCAGGCGGCGCTGGTGCGCGCGCTGCGCGACTTCTACGAGGCGCAGGCGCGCGCCGACCTCGGCCGCTGGCTGCCGCGCCACCTGCCAACGCTGCCGCGCGCGCCATCGCGGGTCCGCTTCAAGGTGATGTCGTCGCAGTGGGGTTCGCTGGCGCCGGACGACGCGATGTCACTGGACCTGTCGCTGGTGCTGGGCGAACCGGCGGCGTTCGAGTACGTGCTGGTGCACGAGCTGTGCCACCTGGTCCACCGCGACCACTCGCCGGCGTTCTGGCGCGAGGTCGAGGCGCGGTGCCCCGGCTGGGGTGCGCAGCGCGAGTATTTCCACGCCGAGGGACGCCGGCTCAAGGCCGGGCTGCGGCGCCTGCTGGCCTGCTGACCGCGGAGATCGCGTTTTCAACTGTGTCCCCGGCTGTCGCCGGACCACAGCGAATGCCTTCGTGCCGATCCGCCTGCCCGCCATCGTCGTCCTGGCCGCGCTTGCCCTGTCCGTGGTTGCCCTGGCCGGCTGCCCGCAGTCGCGCGACGCGTTCGTCGAGTCCGCGCGCGAACCGGCGGTGCGCGCGCTGCCCGCGTACACCGGCCAGTCCGCGCACGCGACCGCATACGGCACGCACGGCGGCGGTACGCTCGACCTTCCCGACGACTTCCCCGCCGACATCTACCTGCCGGCGGACTACCGCATCAACAGCCTGATGGACCGCGGCGCGCTGCGGGTGGTGAGCCTGCAGGCGCCGGGACAGGTCTCGGCCCTGTTCGGCGACGCCCGCGCCAGCATGGACCACCGCGGCTGGAAGCAGACCATGGCAATGCACGACGCCACCGACAGCGCGCTGCTGAGCTACGAAAAGGGCGACCGCGCCGCGGTGCTGTCGTTCAACGACGATCGCGGCGGCGGCGTGACGATCAACGTGCAGCTGCGCGAGGGTGTGCACTGACGCCGTCGGCGCTGCGATCGGACGAGGGCGTAGCCCCGGCCTGCGTGCGTTGATGGTTGCGCCGGCGGAGCCGTCGGGGGCGTAGCCCCGACCTACGGCGCGAAGAAGTCGCCGATCGCCGCGGCCACCGCGCGCGGGTCTTCCATGTGCATGTGGTGGCCGCCGGGCAGGACGAGCAGCTCGCCGTCCGGCAGCAGCCGCGCGTGCTCGCTGCGCAGCGGCTCGGGCAGGTAGGGCTGCGGCGGGTCGGCGTAGACCACGCGCGTGGGGCATTCGATGCCGGCGACCAGGTCGCGCACCTGGGCTTCGGTCATGCGCACCATCGTCGGCAGGGTCAGGCGCGGGTCGCTGCTCCACTCGAAGCCGTCCGTTCCGCCGTCGCCCTGCACGGCGCGCACGCCGCGCTCGACCAGCAGCCGCGCGGCGGCCTCGCCCAGGCCGTTGGCCTGCATGCGCGCGCGGATCGCGGGCTCGAGGTCCGGGAACACCCGCAGCCGCTTGCCCGGCAGCGCGCGCGTGGCGGCCACGGCCTCGCGCAGCCGTCGCGCAGTGTTTTCCGGCGCCTCGGGCAGCGCGCCCAGCGCCTCGATCGCCAGCAGCCGCTCGACGCGCCCGGGCGCGCCGGCCGCGACCAGGCTGGCGATGCCGGCGCCCATCGAATGCCCGAGCAGGGCGAAGCGCTCCCAGCCCAGGGCGTCGGCGATGTCGAGCACCGAATGCAGCGCGCCGGCGAACGAGTAGTCCGCGCCCGGGGGCAGGTGCGCGCTGCGGCCGTGGCCGGGCAGGTCGGGCGCGACCAGCTCGACGCGCGTGCCGATGCGTTCGAACTCCGCCGCCAGCGGCACGAAGCTGGCGGCGTTGTCGAGCCAGCCGTGCAGCGCCAGCACCCGCGGCGCCCCGGATTCGCCCCAGCGCAGGCCGGCGATGCGCCCGGCCGGGATGTGCAGTTCCAGTTCGCGCATCAGCGCCACGCGTCGAGTTCGCGCTGCGCCAGCGCCGCCAGCGCGTCGGCGTGCGCCGGCGCGTCGTTGAGGCTCGGGATGTAGGACAGCGCCTGGCCGCCGGCGGCGCGGAAGATCTCCGCGTTCTGCAGCGCGATCTCTTCCAGCGTCTCCAGGCAGTCGGCGGGGAAGCCGGGGCAGACCACGTCGACGTGGCCGACCCCGGCGCCGGCCAGCACGCGCAGGGTGGCGTCGGTCGCCGGCTGCAGCCACTGCTCGCGCCCGAAGCGCGACTGGAACGTGACCAGCCACTGTCCGTGCCCGAGCCCCAGCGCCGCCGCCAGCGCCTCGGCGGTGGCGTGGCATTGCGCGGAATACGGATCGCCCTCGTCGACCAGCCGCTGCGGGATGCCGTGGAACGACATCAGCAGGCGCTCGCCGCGGCCGTGTACCTGCCAGTGCGCGCGCACGCTGGCGGCGAGTGCGTCGACCACGCCCGGGTCGGTCGCGTACTGCTCGACCATGCGCAGCGCGGGCGCGTCGGTACCATCGCGGCCGATGTGCTCGAGCACGTCGGCCACCGACGCGGTGGTGGTGGTCGAATACTGCGGATACAGCGGCAGCACCAGCACCCGCGCGCAACCCTGCGCCTGCAGCTCGCGCAGTGCGTCGGCGATCGACGGACCGCCGTAGCGCATCGCGTGCGCCACCGGGACGCCGGGCAGGCGCTCGCCGATGGCGGCCGCCAGCCGCCGGGTATGCACCGCCAGCGGCGAGCCTTCGTCCATCCAGACCAGCGCGTACTTCTTCGCCACCCGCGGCGAGCGCAGCGGCAGGATCACCGCGTGCAGCAGCGGCCACCACAGCAGCCGCGGCACCTGCACCACGCGGCGGTCGGACAGGAACTCGGCCAGGTAGCGGCGCACCGCCGCGGCGGTCGGCGCTGCGGGCGTGCCGAGGTTGACGACGAGCACGCCCTGCGTGGGCGCGGTGGCGCCGGCGTCGGCGCTGCGGGCGGGAATGCGGGCATGTTCGGCTGGCATCCGCATAGGATGGCAGGCCTGCCCGCGCTTGGCACCGTCGGATGGCAGAATCGATGCGGACGAGCGCTGCGCGCCCCGCGGAACGGAACCCCGGCGCGCCGCGGCGGTCCTCAGAGTGGATTCATCCCCCGATGACTAGCCTGAGCCACTGCGTCGCGACCTCGCGGCGCGCCACGCACTGCTGCCGGAGCCTGCCATGTCCCTGTCGAACCCGTTTTCGTCCAAACGCACCACGCCGCGCCTGGCGACGCTCGCCATCGCGATGCTGCTGGCCGTGGGCACCGCAACGTCGGCCCATGCCGGCGCCGAGGAGGACGCGCGCTCGGCCAACGCGGTGCGCGTGCTGACCGACATCCAGGCGATCCCGGAATCGGCGATCCCGGACAAGCTGCTCGACGAGGCGCGCGCGATCGTGGTCGTGCCCGACACGCTCAAGGTCGGCCTGGTGCTCGGCGGCCGCCGCGGCCACGGGCTGATGTCGGTGAAGACGCCCGAAGGCGTCTGGTCGAACCCGGTGTTCGTCAAGCTCACCGGCGGCAGCATCGGCTTCCAGGCCGGCGTGCAGTCGGCCGACGTGGTGCTGGTGTTCCGCAACGACCGCAGCCTGGAGTCGATCGTCAACGGCAAGATCACCCTCGGCGCGGACGCCGGCGTGGCCGCCGGCCCGGTTGGGCGCAGCGCGGCGCTGGCCACCGACGGCCAGCTCAAGGCGGAGATCTGGTCGTGGTCGCGCGCGCGCGGGCTGTTCGCCGGCGTCGCGCTCGACGGCGCGGTGCTGTCGATCGACGACGAGGCCAACCAGGCCGTCTACGGCCCGGGCACCACGCCGCGCATGATCTTCGAGGACCGCGCGGCCAACGCACCGTCGACGGCGATCGTCGACTTCCGCGACGAGCTCGAGGAAGCCACCGCGGCGGCCCGTGCCGCGCGCGGCACGGACGCGGCCCCACAGCCGGTCGCGGCGCAACCGTCGGCGCCCCAGCCGGCGCAACCGGCCGCGACGGCCATCGGGACGCAGCCCGCCGATCCGCAGCCGCAGCCGCAGCCGTTCGAGACCGTCGAGGACAACCCGGCGACCACCGAGCCGCTGCCGCCGGTGCAGTAAGCCCCGGCGCGCAGCACCGCCGGGCGCTGCGCGCTGCGCTATCCTTCGCACTCCTCCTACGTACATGCGAGACAAGCCATGGGCGGTTTCAGCATCTGGCACTGGCTGATCGTGCTCGCGGTCGTGCTGCTGGTCTTCGGCACCAAGCGCCTGACCAGCGGCGCCAAGGACCTGGGCAGCGCGGTCAAGGAATTCAAGAAAGGCATGCGCGACGACGACAAGCCCGCCGGGCAGCTCGGCGACCAGTCGCGCCAGGCCGACGACAGCGCGTCCGAAAAGCAGCGCGACGACGACCACGTCCAGCGCTGACGCCGCGGTTCGCGGCGCCCGGCCATGTTCGACATCGGCTTTACCGAACTCCTCGTCATCGCGGTGGTTGCGCTGCTCGTCCTCGGCCCGGAACGGCTGCCGAAGGCGGCGCGCTTCGCCGGGCTGTGGGTACGGCGCGGGCGCGCGCAATGGGCGTCGGTGCGCAGCGAACTGGAGCGCGAACTGGCCGCCGACGAGCTCAAGCGCAGCCTGCGCGAAACGCAGGACGCGATGCGCGACATCGACGCCTCGGTGCGCGAGGCGGATGCGCAGGCGCGGCGCGAATTCGACGCCATGCGCAGCGCGACGAAAGCCCTGGATGCGGAAGCTGCGACCGGCGAGGCCGGCGAGGCGCCGCCCGCGGTGACGCCGACCGACCGCCGCGACACGCCCGGCTACGAGCCGGAGCCCGACGACGCTTCCGGCGAGGCGCCCGATGAGCGCGCCTGACGACGCCGGCGCCGGCAGCCTGCTCGACCACCTGGTCGAACTGCGCTCGCGGCTGCTGCGCGGCATCGTCGGCGTGGTGGTGGTGCTGCTGGCGCTGCTGCCGTTCACCAGCCAGCTGTACACGTGGCTGGCGCTGCCGCTGGTGTCACGGCTGCCGGCCGGCCAGCAGATGATCGCGCTGAACCCGGCAGGCGCGTTCTTCGCGCCGATCAAGCTGACCTTCTTCGTCGCCGTGTTCGCCGCCGCGCCGTGGCTGCTGTACCAGGCCTGGGCGTTCATCGCGCCGGGGCTGTACCGGCGCGAGAAGAAGCTGGCGGTGCCGCTGCTGGGCTCGTCGGTGGCGCTGTTCTACGCCGGCTGCGCGTTCGCGTACTTCCTCGTGCTGCCGATGGTGTTCAACTTCCTGCTGCACTTCAAGCCGGACATCGTCGCGATCACGCCGGACATCAACGCGTACCTGGAGTTCGTGCTGGTGATCTTCCTGGCCTTCGGCATCAGTTTCGAGCTGCCGGTGGCGCTGGTGATCCTGGTGCTGCTGGGCTGGGTGACGCCGGCGCAGCTGAAGGAATGGCGCGGATACGCGATCGTCGGCATCTTCGTCGTCGCCGCCGTGATCACCCCGCCCGACGTGGTCTCGCAGCTGCTGCTGGCGATCCCGATGATGCTGCTGTACGAGGCCGGCATCTTCGCCGCGCGCGCGGTGGCGCCGGACACGCCGGCGGATGCATCCGCCGACGACCGCACGCGCGAATGACCGGCGCGGGATTCTGGCGCCGCTACGCGGGCTGGTCGCTGGACGCGATGCTGCTCGCCGTGCCGTCGGTGCTGCTGTGCTGGCCGCTGGCACGGCCGGCGGCCGCTGCGCTCGCGAGCGACTACCCCGCCGTCCTCTGGATCGCCGGGCACGGCATGGGGCAGGCGCTGCGGGACGGCACCCCGATGACCGCACTCGCGGCGCAGTGGCTCGCCGACCCCGCGCTGCGCGCCGGGACCGAAGCGCTGGCGCAGTCGCTGCTGGCACTGCTGTGGCCGCCGCTGCTGGTGTTCGCGGTGCTCGGCGCGATCTGGCACGTCGCTTTCGAAACGTCCGCGCGGCAGGCGACGCCGGGCCAGCGCCTGCTCGGCCTGCGCGTGGCCGACACGGCCGGCGCGCGTATCGACCGCGGCCGCGCACTGCTGCGCCACGCCGCCGGCGCGCTGTCCTGGCTCACCCTCAACATCGGCCATGCGCTGGTGCTGCTGCGCCCGGACCGGCGCGCGCTTCACGACCTGGTCGCCGGCACCGTCGTCATGCAGGACGCCGACCCGCGCGCGAAGCTGCCGCCGCTGGCGCAGGCCTGGCTGGGCCTGCAGCTGCTGGCACTGTGGTGGGCGGTGGTGGTGTGGTTCGGCATCACCAGCGACGCGCTGCAGCGCGGCCTGGATGCGGCCTTCGGACTCTGAAGCTGTTGCTGTTGTCTTTCGTAGGAGCGGCGGAAGCCGCGAGCTTTTGATCTTCCGGGGCAAACCTCGCGGCTTCCGCCGCTCCTACGGGAGCTGCAAGGGTCAGAGCTCCACCCGATCCGGCGGCAGCAGCGGTGCTTCCCCTTCCTCGGCGCACACATCGCGCCACATGAAGTACATGACGCCGAACATCACCACGTACAGCACCAGCAACGCACCGAAGTAGACCGGCGCGGCCAGCAGCATTGCCAGCACCGGGTGCACCAGCCCCCCGATGGTCGCCAGCACCAGGATCACCAGCGCGGCAACCAGCGCGAACGCGAAAAACCCGACGAACGCCACCACCGCCAGCACCCCGATCGGCAGCACGTTCTTGAGCGTGCCGGCGACGCCGTCGACCAACGCGCTGCCCACGCTGCGCCCGCGCAGCGCCACCTGGCCGAAGCCGATTGCGTAGACGCCGCTGAAGAACAGCCCGGCCAGCGTGCCCAGCGCCATCAGCGTGCCGAAGCCTTCCGGAACATCCTGCAGCACCTTCGCCTGCGCGTCCGCGTCGTTCTGCGTGCCGGCGGCGAGCAGTTCCATGTACCAGGCGAAGAAATCCTGCCCGAACAGCCCGACCACGACGACGAACACCGCGAGGTAGGCGACGAACATCGCCACGCCGAAGCCGATCAGGCGGCCGGCATCGTTGCCGGCGCGGAAGGTGTCGAACAGCGCCGTGGCGTGGGTCGGCCGGCCATGTTCGGCGGCATCGATCACCCGCAGCAAGCCACCGACCAGCAGCGGATAGACCACCACCATCACCAGCGTGCATACGGCCATGACCGACAGCATGCCGGTCTGGCCGAGCGACAGCGCGCCCTGCACCGTCGCCTGCACCAGGCTCGGCACCATCGCGACCAGCGCCAGCAGCGCGACCCCGCCGAACACCGCCCGCGGGTTGCGGCGCCCGAGGTTGACCGCCTGCTTCAGCCAGGACCAGCCCGCGGCGGGGCTTCTTGCGTGGGTGGACATGTTCCGGGCGCCTCGCGGATCAGGGGAAATGCAGGGTCGCCATCGTACGCGACATGCCCCCGGCAGGCCTGCAGGAGCGGCGGAAGCCGCGAGCTCCTGCCTTGGCCCCTCCCCCTGCGAAGGCAGGGGGAGGCTGGGAGGGGGTGCTCACAGTTCACGGCGATGCCGACGGCACCCCTCCCCGGCCCGTCCGGCCCGCCAGCACAGCTGGCGTGCGTTCGTCGGCGCGCGAGCCAATGGCTCGCAAACGCACCTCCTCACCCCCTGCCTTCGCAGGGGAGGGAGCGGAAGCTCGCGGCTTCCGCCGCTCCTACAGAGCCTGGCGCCGGCGCGCGTGGCGCACGAACCGCCGCAGCACGTTTCGCGCGTGCGGCGCGGCGGCGACTTCGGCGGCGATGCGCTTCGGGTCGAACCCGTCCCGGGCCAGTGCCTCGGCGCGCGCATGCACGTAGCCGCGCATGTGCACGGTGCCGAACTCGGGGTGGAACTGCACCCCCCAGGCCGCCTCGCCCCAGCGGAAGGCGTGGCAGTCGTCGTGGTCCGAGCGCGCCAGCACCGTGGCGCCGTCGGGTGCGCGCAGCACGCTCTGCTGGTGGGTGGCCTGGGCGAGGAAGCGGTCGGGCAGCCCGGCGAACAGCGGGTCGTCGGCGGCCGCCGGCAGCAGGTCGACGGCCACCGTGCCCATCTTGCGACCCTTCGGGTTGTCGCCGACCTCGCCGCCCAGCGCGTGCGCCAGCAGCTGGTGGCCGTAGCAGATGCCGAACACCGGCACCCCGGCGTGCGCAGCGTCGCGCAGCCAGGCGGCGCTGGCTTCGCTCCAGTCGCGGCGCTCGGTGACCATCGCGCCGGAGCCGGTGACGATCACGCCGGCCAGGCCCTCGTGCGGCGGCAGCGTTTCGCCGGCCTCGACGTCCACGGCGTCGACCTTGCCGCGCGCCAGCCCGGCAGCGCTGCGGATCCAGTGCGGGAAGCCGCCGTGGCGACGCATCGAAGGCACCGGCTGACCGGTCTCGACGATCAGGAAAGGCTTGTCGGAAGACGTCTGCATGGCCGCGATTATCGCCGTCCGCACACGCGGCGTCGCCTGCCCCGGGGCCGGGCGCCGGACCCCGCCCGCTATACTGACCGGCCTTTTCTTGCGACCCGTGGCGATGCAGGGACCGACCTTCCAGCAGCTCATCCAGAAGCTCAACGCCTACTGGGCCGCGCAGGGCTGCGTGCTGGTGCAGCCGCTCGACCTCGAAGTCGGCGCCGGCACCTTCCACCCGGCCACCTTCCTGCGTTCGCTCGGCCCGGAGCCGTGGAACGCCGCCTACGTGCAGCCCTGCCGCCGCCCCACCGACGGCCGCTACGGCGAGAACCCCAACCGCCTGCAGCGCTACTACCAGTACCAGGTGGTGATGAAGCCCTCGCCCGACGACATCGTCGAGCTGTACTTCGACTCGCTGAAGGAACTGGGCATCGACCCGCTGGTGCACGACCTGCGCCTGGTCGAGGACAACTGGGAGTCGCCCACGCTCGGCGCCTGGGGCCTGGGCTGGGAGGTGTGGTTGAACGGGATGGAAGTCACCCAGTTCACCTACTTCCAGCAGGCCGGCGGGCTGGAGTGCCGGCCGGTGCTGGGCGAGATCACCTACGGCCTGGAACGGCTGTGCATGTACCTGCAGAACGTCGACGACGTGTTCGACCTGGTCTGGACGCACGGCCCGGACGGCACGCCGGTGACCTATCGCGACGTCTACCACCAGAACGAAGTCGAGCAGAGCGCGTACAACTTCGAGCACGCCGACGTGGCCGAGCTGTTCCACCGCTTCGACGCGTGCGAGACCGAGGCGCTGCGCCTGGTCGAACTCGACCTACCGCTGCCGGCCTACGAGCAGGTGATGAAGGCTTCGCACAGCTTCAACCTGCTCGACGCGCGCCGCGCGATCTCCGTCACCGAGCGCCAGCGCACCATCCTGCGCGTGCGCAAGCTGTCGCAGGCGGTGGCCGAGAGTTACCTGGCGCAGCGCGAGAAGCTCGGGTTTCCGGGGTTGAAGAAGACCGCACAGGCGGCGTGAGATCACACCCCCTCCCCTTCAAGGGGAGGGCTGGGGTAGGGATGGGGTTCCGCAACGCAGCGGCAAGCTTTCAAGCAACCCCATCCCCACCTAAATCCTCCCCTTGAAGGGGAGGACTTCAAGGCAAAGGCAAGAGGCTTTCGATGTCCGACACCACATCCCTGCTCATCGAACTGGGCACCGAGGAACTCCCGGTCAATGCATTGCCCGGGCTGGCGCAGGCGCTGTTCGATGGCGTGACCGACGCGCTCGGCAAGCGCGGCATCGCGGTCGAGCGCGGCGAAGCGAAGCCGCTGTATTCACCGCGGCGGCTGGCGGTGCTGCTGCCGTCCGTCGCGGTCGAGCAGCCCGAGCAGGCCTCGGAAGTCCTCGGCCCCTACGTCAATATCGCGCTGGACGCCGATGGCCAGCCCACGCGCGCGCTGCAGGGCTTCGCGGCCAAGGCCGGCGTGGAGTGGACGGCGCTCGAACGCACCACCGACAACAAGGGTGAGCGCTTCGTGCACCGCTCGGTGAAACCCGGCGTGGCCACCCGCGCGCTGCTGCCGGAGATCGTGCGCGAGGCGGTCGCGGTGATGCCGATCCCCAAGCCGATGCGCTGGGGCGACCACGACCACGCCTTCGCGCGGCCGCTGCACTGGCTGGTGCTGCTGCTTGGCGAAGACGTCGTCGAAGGCGAACTGCTGGGCATCCGCGCCGACCGCATGAGCCGCGGCCACCGCTTCATGCACGACAAGCCGGTGTGGATCGGGCGCGCCGAGGATTACGTCGACGCGCTGCGCGGGGCGAAGGTGCTGGTCGACCCCGACGAGCGCCGCGCGCGCATCGTGGCCGAGGTCGAGGCCGCGGCGAAGCGGGCCGGCGGCCACGGCCGCATCGATGCCGACAACCTGGCACAGGTGAATTGCCTGGTCGAATGGCCGGTGGCGGTGACATGCTCGTTCGAGCCGGCGTTCCTCGCCGTGCCGCACGAGGCGCTGATCACCACGATGGAGGCCAACCAGAAATTCTTCCCGGTGCTCGGCGACGGCGGCCGCCTGACCGAGCACTTCATCGGCATCGCCAACATCGCATCGAAGGACGAGAGCGAGATCCGCAAGGGCTACGAGCGCGTGATCCGCCCGCGCTTCGCCGACGCGCAGTTCTTCTTCGTCGAGGACATGAAGCAGGGGCTGGCGTCGATGAACGACGGTCTCAAGACCGTGACCTACCAGGCGAAGCTGGGCACGGTGGCCGACAAGGTCGCGCGCGTGGCGGCGCTGGCCGAGGCGATCGCGCCGCAGGTCGGCGTCGACCCGGCGCTGGCGAAGCGCGCGGCAGGGCTGTCGAAGGCCGACCTGCAGTCGCGGATGGTCAACGAATTCCCCGAGCTGCAGGGCATCGCCGGCCGCTATTACGCGATGCAGGACGCCGCGCTCGACGACCTGTCGCACGACGACCGCAACGCGCTGGCCAACGCCATCGACGAAGCCTGGCAGCCGCGGTTCTCCTCGGACGACATCGCGCTGTCGCCGCTGGGCAAGGTGCTGGCGATCGCCGAGCGCCTGGACACGCTGGCCGGCGGCTTCGCCGCGGGACTGAAACCGACCGGCAACAAGGACCCGTTCGCGCTGCGGCGCAATGCGTTGGGGTTAGCGCGGACGATTATTGAGAGCGGATTTGATCTGCCGTTGCGGGAAATGCTGAGAAGTGCACGCGGCATGTGCGGCATAAGCGCAGTGGGCGATGCAACGACCGACTTCTCGGATACAAGTACCCGTTTGAGATACGAGTATGAAGCGGCGGATGAAATCTACGACTTCATCCTCGACCGCCTCCGCGGCTACTACGCCGACAAGGGCGTGCCCGTGCAGCACTTCAACGCCGTCGCCGAGCTGCGCCCGGCCTCGCTGTACGACTTCGACCGCCGCATCGACGCCATCGGCACCTTCGCCCGGCTGCCCGAGGCCGAGGCGCTGGCCGCGGCCAACAAGCGCATCAACAACATCCTGAAGAAGGCCGGCGACGACGTGCCCGCCACGGTCGATCCGTCGCTGCTCAGGGAGCCGGCCGAAGCCGCGCTGGCCGAAGCGGTCGAGGCGGTCTACGCCGAGACCGGCCACGCGCTGGCGCACGGCGACTACGTCGACGCGCTCGCGCACCTGGCGCGGCTGCGGCCGCGGGTCGACGCGTTCTTCGACGACGTGATGGTCAACGTCGACGACGTGCCCCTGCGCAACAACCGGCTCGCACTGCTGCGGCGGCTGTCCGAACGCCTCGGCAGCGTGGCGGCGATCGAGCACCTGTCGACCTGAGCACAACCCTCGTTGCCATTGTTTCGTAGGAGCGGGGAAGCCGCGAGGCTTCACCGGCAAAACCATCGCGGCTTCCGCCGCGCCTGCGAACACACCCGACCATCCCAGGCGCGACTCCCGAAGACCGTCGCCTGTGATCCAGCCGTTAATCGGTTCTTGACCGACGCCGGTTATGCTCCCCGCATGCCCCCGGCCCTCCCCCGAACCGCCGCCGCAGCACTGCTCCTGTTCGCCTGCGGCGCGGCCGATGCGGCGACGGTGCGTTCGGTCGAGATCCTCGGCCTGGACGAGGCCATGACCGAGAACGTGCGCACCTCGCTGTCGCTGGTCGACGCGATCGGCAAGGACGTGCGCGGGCGGCGCCTGGGTTACCTGGTGCGCGAGGCGGACGACGAGACCCGCGAGGCGCTGGAGCCGTTCGGCTACTACTCGCCGGAGATCACCGTCGAGCGCAACCGCAGCGACGGTGGCACCGACGTGGTGATCACGGTCGATCCCGGCGAGCCGGTGCGCGTGCGCGACGCCGACATCGCGATCATCGGTGAGGGCGGCCGCGACCGGTATCTCAAGCAGGACCTGGGCAAGTTCCAGCCCGACACCGGCGACGTCTTCAACCACGCCCTGTACGAGGCCAGCAAGACCCGCATCACCCGGCGCCTGGCCGAGCGCGGCTACTTCGACGCCGACTTCGCGTCGCACCGGGTGGAGGTGACGCGCGCGGACCACGCCGCCGACATCGACCTGGTCTGGACCAGCGGCGACCGCTACGACATGGGCCGCGTGGACTTCGAGCAGACGCCCAAGCGCGTGGTGCGCGAGCGCCTGCTGCGCAAGCTGATCTACTGGGAAGAAGGCCAGTACTACCACCAGGGACGACTGGACCGGCTGCGCGAGTCGCTGGTGGCGCTGGACTACTTCAGCCGCATCGACATCCAGCCGCATCCGGAACAAGCGGTGGAAGGCCGGGTGCCGGTGCACGTCGCGCTCACGCCGGCCAAGCGCGACGTCTACACCGCGGGCCTGAGCTACGGCACCGAAAGCGGCGCCGGCGTGCGCCTCGGGCTGGAGCGGCGTTACGTCAACATGCGCGGGCACAAGGCGCTGGCGCAGCTGGACTACGCGCAGAAGCGCAAGACGCTGACGCTGCAGTACCGCATCCCCGCGTTCGCCTGGCTCGACGGCTGGTATACCGCCAGCCTGCAGTTCGCCGACGAGCAGACCGACTACATCGATTCGCGCCGGGTGGAATTCGTCGCCAGCCGCAGCGGCCAGCTGAACCGGCACCTGAACCTGGTCGCCTCGCTGCACGTGCTGCGCGAGCGCTGGGCCTACGCGGCCGAGGACGACGACGATCCCGACACGCCGACCGCCTACCGCTACGCCACGTTCACCTTCCCCGCGCTGCGGGCCGAGTACGTGGACGTGGACGACAAGCTGTTCCCGCGCCGCGGCATCGGCGGCTCGCTGACCCTGCGCGGCGGCGTGGAAGGCGCCGGCTCCGACGCGTCCTTCGCCCAGGTGCACGCGCGCGCGAGCTGGTTCAAGGGCCTGGGTGAACGCAACCGGCTGATCGTGCGCGGCGAGATCGGCCACACCTTCACCGACGCGCTGACCGCGATGCCGCCCTCCCTGCGCTTCTACGCCGGTGGCGACCGCAGCATCCGCGGCTACGAGTGGCGCGAGGTCGGCCCGCGCATCGGCGACTTCTCGATCGGCGCCAAGAACGTGGTCACCGCCAGCGGCGAGTTCGAGCACTATTTCACCGAGAGCTGGGGCGGCGCGGTGTTCGTCGACAGCGGCAGCGCGTTCGACGGCACCGACGTCGACTGGCATACCGGCGTGGGCGTGGGCGTGCGCTGGAAGTCGCCGGTGGGGCCGCTGCGCTTCGACATCGCGCGCGGGCTCGACCACCCCGACTCGCCGTTCACGATCGGCCTGAGCATCGGGGCGGAGTTCTGACATGGCGCCGAGCTTCCGCCGCCGCCGACGCATCGATCCCGACCTCACGCCCGAGCAGCGCGAGGCGCGCATCGCCGAATTGCGCGCGCGCCGCCGCGCGCGGGCGAAGGTGCTGGCGCGGCGCAGCGCGTTCACCGCGTTCGGCCTGGCGCTGCTGGTGGCGGTGCTGGCGTGGTGGCTGCTGGGCACGCTGGGCGGGCGCGACTTCCTGCTGGCGCAGGTCAAGTCGCGGCTGCCGGCCGGCACCGAGCTGTCGTGGAGCCGCGCCGAAGGCCCGGCGCGCGGTCCGCTGGTGATGCACGACGTGCGCTTCGTGCAGAAGACCTGCCCGCAGGAAGGCGGCGAGCCGGTGCCGTACGGGCAGTGCCCGAAGCCCGGCACACTGACCTTCACCGCGCGCCGGATCGTGATCGACCCCGCGATCCGCCCGCTGCTGGGCAAGCTGCTGCGGCTGGACACGATGATCGTCGAGGACGCCACGCTCGACCTGCCGGTGACCGACTCGCCGTTCGAGCTGCCGACCTGGCCGGAGGTGCTGCCCGACATCAATCCGCCGCTGGGACTGCAGGCCGACGCGATCCAGGTCGACGGCTTCAGGATTTCGCGCGAGGGCGAGCCCGTGATCGACATCCGTCGCGTGCGCGGCGGACTCGACGCGCGCGAAGGCCGGCTGCACCTGGAGCACGTCGTGGTCGACAGCGACCGCGGCCGCTTCACCGCGCACGGCGACTACGTGCCGGACGACGACTACCGCATGGACCTGGCCGCGACCGCGGTGATCCCGGTGACCGCCGGTGCGTCGCCGCTGCGGCGCGCGCCGCTGCAGCTCGGGCTGATCGCACGCGGCGACCTGCGCGACATGCAGGTCGGCATCGGCGGCGCGCTGCCCGGCCCGGTGCGCGCCACCCTGCGGCTGCAGGGCGGCGACCGGCCCACGTGGCAACTGCGCGCGCGCGCCGACAAGGTCGACACCGCGCTGCTCGCAGGCGCGGACGAGCCCAGTCCCGCGCCGCTGTCGCTGCAGCTCGATGCCGACGGCACCGGCGGCACCGCGACGGTGCAGGGCCACGTCGAACAGGGCGAACTGCGCGCGGTCGTACGGCCGTCGAAGCTGATGCTGGAGGACAAGGTGCTGGCGTTCGAACCGCTGGTGCTGGAGATCTTCGACGGCACGGTCACCGCGCGCGGGCGCGGCGATTTCAGCGAGCCGAAGCAGGCGACGTTCCGCTACGCGCTCAACGCGCGCGGGCTGCGCTTCGGCGGTGCGCCGGCCGACCCGGCTGCCGGCACCGACGCCACGCCGCTGATCGCGCTCGACGCCGACCTCGGCCTGGCCGGTACCACCGCCGCCTGGGCCGCGGTGGGCACGGCCGACGTGACGCGCGACGGCGAGCACGCCAATGTGCAGCTCGACGGCCGCGGCCGCGAAGGCGGCATGGTGCTCAAGACGCTGCGTGCGACCACGCCCAGCGGCACCCTCGACGCACGCGGCGACATCGACTGGCAACCGGCGACCGGCTGGAAGCTCGACGCGACGCTCGATGGCTTCGACCCGGGCTATTTCGCCGCCGGCTGGGACGGCGACATCGACGGCACCATCGCCACGCAGGGGCGCGCACTCGACTCGGGCGGCTTCGACGCAACGCTGTCCGTGCCCACGCTCACCGGCACGCTGCGCGGGCGCGCGCTCGACGGCAAGGCGGAGCTCGCCGCACGGGGCGAAACCTACACCGGCACCGTGAACCTCGCCCTCGGCCGCGGCCGCATCGACATCGAAGGCGACGCCGGCACCGCGCCACGGCTGCACTGGGACGCGCGCGCGACGCTCGACGGTTTCGACCCGGGCTTCTTCGTCGAAGGCTGGACGGGCGCGGTGGACGCCGACATCGCCAGCAAGGGCGGCGCGCGCGAGGACGGCGGCTACGACGCCACCGTCGACATCCCGCACATCGGCGGCCAGCTGCGCGGACGCGCGCTCGACGGCCACGCCCACGCCGAACTGGAAGCGCTGGCCAGCAGCACGGTGCAACCTGTGTATTCGGGCGAGGTCGCGCTGCGCGCCGGCAACAGCCGCATCGACGCCGAGGGCCGCGTCGACAAGGTGATGGCGATCGACGCGCGGCTCTCGCCGCTGCACCTGGACGACCTGCTGCCCGACGCGGCCGGCACGCTGCGCGGCACCCTGCGCCTGGCGGGCCCGCGCAATGCGCCAGACGTGGAGGCCGACCTCGTCGGCAGCGACCTGGCGTACGGCGACTACACCGCCGCGTCGCTGGTCGCCAAGGGGCGCCTGCCCTGGCATCGCGGCAACGGCGCACTGGCGCTGTCGGCGCAGGGCGTCAATGCCGGCGTCGCGCTCGACAGCGTGCAGGTCGACGCGCGTGGCGCGGTCGAGGACCTGCAGCTCGACGCCACCGCACGCGGCGAGATCGGCGCGCTCGACCTGTCCGGCAGCGCACGCAGGAACGGCGCCAACTGGCAGGGCACGCTGGCCTCGCTGAACCTTGCGCCGGCGAAAGGTGCGACGTGGCGGCTGCAGTCGCCGGCGCGCTACGCGCAGCGCGGCGGCAGCTGGACGCTCTCGCAAAGCTGCTTCGCCGCCAGCGACGGCGGCGCGCTGTGCGCCAGCGCCGACTGGCCGCGCGGCGGGCTGGCGGTCGAGGGCCACGGCCTGCCGCTGTCGCTCGCCGCGCCCTACCTGCCCGACCGCGGCGACGGCCGCCCGTGGGTGCTGCGCGGCGAGATCGCGCTCGACGGCCGCCTGCGCCCCGCCGGCAACGCCTGGCAGGGCGACGTGACCGTCACCTCGGCCGACGGCGGCCTGCGCATGAGCCAGCGCGCGCGCCGCGACGTGATCGGCTATTCCAACCTCAGCCTCGCCGCCAACTTCAATCCGCAGCGCATCGAAGCCACGCTCGCCAGCGCCTTCAACGGCGACGGCCGCATCGACGCGCGCCTGTCCACGGGCTGGAATCCCGGCTCCCCGCTCAGCGGCGCGGTCGACCTGGCCACCGACCAGCTGACCTGGCTGGAACTGTTCTCGCAGGACATCACCGAGCCGGCCGGCAAGCTCGAAGGCCACATCACCCTGGCAGGGACGCGCGCCGAACCCGCGCTGGGCGGGCAGGCGCAGCTCAGCGACTTCAGCACCGAGCTGCCGGCGCTGGGCATCGCGCTTGAGAGCGGCAACGTGCGCCTGGACGCGCTGGCCGACGGCAGCGCGCGGATCACCGGCAGCGTGCGTTCGGCCTCGCCCGACAGCGCCACCGAGGCCGGGATCCTGCACGTCGACGGCAGCCTGGGCTGGCGCGGCGAACAGACCCCGCTGGTGCTGCGCCTGCACGGCGACCAGGTGCTGGTCTCCAACACCCGCGACCTTCGCGCAGTCGCCAGCCCGGACCTCACCGTGCGCTACGCCGCCGGCCAGCCGCTCAACGTCACCGGCGAGGTGACAGTGCCCAGCGCGCTGATCGACCTGGAGCGCCTGGACAGCGGCGTCTCGGCGTCGCCGGACGTGGTGGTGCTCGACCCGGTCGACCCCGAGGAAGGCCCTGCCGCGCCGCTGGAACTCGACCTGACCCTGGTGATGGGCGACGACGTCAAGCTCAAGGGTTTCGGCCTCGACGGCACGCTTGGCGGCGACCTGCGCGTGCGCGCCGTGCCCGGGCGCGAGATGACCGCGGTCGGCAACCTCGAGGTCGGCGGCAGGTACGAAGCCTACGGGCAGAAGCTGCGGATCGAACGCGGCCACCTGGTGTGGTCGAACGGTCCGGTGTCCGACCCGATCCTCGACATCCGCGCGGTCCGCAGGATCGAGGCGAAGGAGATCACCGCCGGCATCGACGTCACCGGCCGCGCGTCGTCGCCGCAGGCCGAAGTGTGGACGGACCCGGCGACCAACGACTCGGACGCGCTGTCCTACCTCGCGCTCGGCCGCCCCACCTCCAACCTGTCGAGCGACGAAAGCGACCAGCTCAACGCCGCCACCGCCGCGCTCAACGCTGGCGGCAGCCTGCTGGCCGGGCAGATCGGCAGCAAGATCGGCCTCGACGACGCCGGCGTCACCGAATCGCGCGCCCTGGGCGGCAGCGTGCTGGGCGTCGGCAAGCAGCTGTCCCCGCGCCTGTACATCGGCTTCGGCGTCTCGCTGCTGGGCACCGGCCAGGTGCTCACGCTCAAGTACCTGCTCGACCGCGGCTTCGACATCGAGATCGAGTCGAGCAGCGTGGAGAACCGCGGGTCGATCAACTGGCGGAAGGAGAAGTAGGCTGGGGACTGGGGACTGGGGACTGGTTGCTCGGAATGACGTCGGTCATCCGATGCCGGCCGCCCTGTGGGAGCGGCTTCAGCCGCGAGCTTTTTGCGGAACTTGCCGCCGGGTGCCAAGAGCTCGCGGCTTCCGCCGCTCCTGCACCGAAAATCGCGATTCGCCAGCGGTCAACGCGCAGGCACGATCCGCATGCCGTGCAGCTGCGGCGCGCCGCCTACGATGTCGGTCCAGACCAGGAACGCTTCGCCGTTGCGTGCGACCAGCTTCGGGAAACCGGTTGCGCGGCCGCGGCCCTGCAGCGCCG
This sequence comes from Luteimonas soli, assembly GCF_042648865.1. Lineage (NCBI taxonomy): Bacteria > Pseudomonadati > Pseudomonadota > Gammaproteobacteria > Lysobacterales > Lysobacteraceae > Luteimonas > Luteimonas soli. The sequence continues at coordinate 158,809 of NZ_JBHRYA010000007.1, forward strand.
CGACCCGGGTGCGCGACAGTTCGCGCGACAGGTCCGGCGCGTAGCGCGCCAGCCACAGCGACTGGCCGTTCGCGTCCTCGCGCAGCCACGCGACCCAGGCCTGCTTGTCGTCGAGCGCTACGTCGGGGCGGCCCTGCACCGCCTCACCTTCGTCCACGACCACGGGCGCGGCAAAGGTGTCGCCTGCGTCAGCGCTGCGCGCGAGCTGCAGCTTCGGCGCGTCGTTGGCGGCGCTGTACCAGGCCACGACCACGTCGTTGCCGGTCGCGGCGATCGCCGGGCCGTTGACCGGGCAGCCGGCGATCTTCCAGTTGTCCGCGTGCACGGCCGGCAGCGTGCGCCAGGCCCCGTCCTCCAGCCGCGCGACGTGGATGTCGCGGATCTCGTCGACGGTGCGGTCGCGGTACGCCAGCAGCGGCCCGCGCGCGGTGACCGCGACATCGGTCCCGCAGCAGTCACAGACCGTGGCATCGACCTCGACCGCATCGGCGACCTGCGAAGCGACGTTGATCGTCGCCGCGCGCAGCGAGGTCATGCCGGCGCCTTCGGCCGGGTCGTCGCCGTCATCGCCGCCGTCGTGTTCCGCATGCGCGCCACCCGTGGTGTTGCGCCCGTCCAGCCACGCCAGCCCCAGCTTGTTGTCGGCCGCGGGCCAGAACGAAACGAAGCCGTGCTCGACCGCCTTGCCGTCGTTGTGCGCGCGCACCGGCGGGCTCCAGTGCAGCCCGTTGTCGGTCGAATGCGAGACGATGATGTCGTAGGCCGCGACGCCGTCCTGGCCACGCGTCTTCTGCAGCCAGTGCGCCCAGATCGTGCCGTCGGCGGTCGCCGCGATGTGCGGCGTGTCGGCCCAGTTGACCACCATCGACGTGCCCACCGCGATCGTCTTCGGCGACCACTGCCACTGCCCGGCGGCGTCGAAGGTGGTGTACTGCAGTTCGTGCCGGGTCTTGTCGTAGGGCTTGATCCAGCTCAGCAGCAGGCGGCCGTCGGGCGCGAGCGACATGTCCGGCTGTGCCGCGCCCGCGCCGGCCGGCAGGGACCACTCGACCAGGGTGTTGCCGGCGGCATCGGTGGTGGTTTCGGGTTGCGGCGCCTGCTGGCAGCCGGCCAGCAGCGCGCACGCGGCGATCGCGGCGATGGATGTGGTCTTCATGGGGTCCAAGCCTACTCCAGCGAACCGGACGGGGCTGGGAAACCGCAACCCTTGCGGGAGCGGCCCGGCGTGCGACATCGACCCCCATGGCGTGATTGCCCTCGGCAGCGCATCATCGAGACACGATGTTCACCACCGTTGCCCACTACACCGATCCGATCGAGGCGCACCTGGCGCGCGGGCGGCTGTTGTCGGAGGGCATCGACGCGCACCTGGGCGACGAACACCTGGCGATGGCGAACTGGGAATGGCGGCTGGCCGTGGGCGGGGTGAAGCTGCGCGTGGCCGACCGCGACGCCAAGCGCGCGCGCGCCGTGCTGCGCGCCATGGACGCGGGCGAGTACGCGCTGGACGCGGACAGCGACGCGCAGCGTGCATTGCAGGCGCCCGACCGCGAGAGCTGGTCGAGCCGGCTGGCGTGGGCAGCGTTGATGTTGTTCGCGATCCCGTTGCCGTGGCGCCGCCGCGCCCGCGACGACCGCGCCGAGCGCCGGCTCTGACGCATTCGAATCCGTAAACGGCAGCCCGGCTCCGGTGCCGTAGGTCGGGGCTACGCCCCCGACGGCTTTTCCCGGCGAGGGGAGTCCGCGCGAATGGCGAAGACCAAGAGCCGTCGGGGGCGTAGCCCCGACCTGCGGCGCGTCGTGTGTGCGGCGGGCCTCGTTACACCGGATCGACAGGCTCGCCAACGCCCGTGGAAGCGGCCATGGCTGCTTCCACGGCGGGCGCTGCAGGTCGCTCAGGCAACCTCGCGGTGTGCGCGGGCCAGGTGCACCAGCAGCAGCGAGATGGCCGCCGGCGTGACGCCGGGAATGCGCTGGGCCTGGCCGACGGTCTGCGGCCGCACGCGCTCGAACTTCTGCCGCACCTCGGCCGACAGGCCGCGCACCGCGTCGTAATCGAAGCCGTCGGGAATCTGCATGCCCTCGTTGCGCTGCGCCAGCATGATCTGTTCGCGCTGGCGTTCGAGGTAGCCCGAATACTTGGCCTCGATCTCGATCTGCTCGGCTACCGCGGGGTCGTCGACGGCCGGCGCGAACGCGGCCACCGAGGTCAGCTTCGCGTAATCGAGCTCCGGGCGGCGCAGCAGGTCGAGCCCGCTGCTCTCGCGGCTGAGCTCGATGCCCAGCGTGGCTACCGTGTCGCGACCAATGCTGTTGTTGGGCGAGGCCCACAGCGCGCCGAGGCGCTGCGTTTCGGCGGTCACCGCGTCGCGCTTGCGTGCGAACGCGTCCCAGCGCGCGTCGTCCACCAGGCCCAGCTCGCGGCCGACGCCGGTCAGGCGCAGGTCGGCGTTGTCTTCGCGCAGCTGCAGGCGGTATTCGGCGCGCGAGGTGAACATGCGGTACGGCTCGATGGTTCCCTGCGTGATCAGGTCGTCGATCAGCACGCCGATGTAGGCCTGGTCGCGGCGCGGCGACCAGGCGGCCTTTTCCTGCACAAGGCGCGCGGCGTTGACGCCCGCGACCAACCCCTGCGCCGCGGCTTCCTCGTAGCCGGTGGTGCCGTTGATCTGGCCGGCGAAGAACAGGCCGGCGACGGCGCGTGTCTCCAGCGAGTCCTTCAGGCCGCGCGGGTCGAAGAAGTCGTACTCGATGGCGTAGCCGGCGCGGGTGACGTGCGCCTGCTCGAAGCCGCGGATCGAACGCACCAGCGCCAGCTGCACGTCGAACGGCAGCGAGGTGGAGATGCCGTTGGGATAGATCTCGCTGACGCCCAGGCCCTCGGGCTCGACGAAGATCTGGTGGCTGTCCTTCTCGGCGAAGCGCACCACCTTGTCCTCGATCGACGGGCAGTAGCGCGGGCCGGTGCCTTCGATCTGGCCGGAATACAGCGGCGAGCGGTCGAGCGCGCCGCGAATGATGTCGTGGGTGCGCTCGCTGGTGTGGGTGATCCAGCACGACACCTGGCGCGGATGGTCGGCGCGCGAGCCCATGAACGAGAACACCGGGCGCGGGTCGTCCCCCGGCTGCTCGGTCATCACCGAGTAGTCGAGCGTGCGGCCGTCGATGCGCGGCGGGGTGCCGGTCTTGAGGCGGTCGACTACGAACGGGCGCTCGCGCAGCTTCGCGGCGAGCGTCGTCGCCGGCGGGTCGCCCATGCGCCCTGCGGCGTACTGGGTGTCGCCCACATGGATCTTGCCGGCGAGGAAGGTCCCGGCGGTGAGCACTACCGCCGGCGCCTCGAAGCGCAGGCCGGTGTTGGTGAGCGCGCCGCGCACGCGGTCGTCGTCGATCAGCAGGTCGTCGACCGCGGACTGGAAGATGGTGAGGTTCGGCTGCGCCTCCACCGCGCGACGGATGTACGCCCGGTACAGGCCGCGGTCGGCCTGGCAGCGCGTCGCGCGCACCGCGGGGCCCTTCGACGCGTTGAGCCGGCGCCACTGGATGCCGGCGGCATCGGCGGCCTTCGCCATGACCCCGCCCAGCGCGTCGATCTCGCGCACCAGGTGGCCCTTGCCGATGCCGCCGATGGCGGGGTTGCAGCTCATCGCGCCGATCGTTTCGATGTTGTGCGTGAGCAGCAGCGTGCGCGCACCGGCGCGCGCGGACGCCAGCGCGGCCTCGGTGCCGGCGTGGCCGCCGCCGATGACGATGACGTCGTAGTGGTGGAAGGAGTCGGTCATGCGGTTGCCGGGCGGCGCGCTGAACAGGCACTGGCGCAACTGTGCGCGAGGCCACAAAACGGGGCGGACATTCTAGGCGCTTCACCGCGGCCGCGCCGTGCCACGGAGGTTGGCACGCTTCCTGCGTCCTGTCCCCGTGCACCCGGAGTGGCAAGCGCGAGGGGGCGTAGGCCGGAAATCGGAACAGGGCCGGCCATGCGCACAACGGGGTAGCAACGGGGCCGAATGTCGGGGGACATTCGGCCCCTTTTTATTGCGCGAGGGGTGATTGATCGTTCAAGCCAACCGCCCGGCGTTTCGTTATCCGGGCCCGCGTCGGCGGGGCGAGGGCGTGGAAATGGTGGATGCTGCCTGGCGAGGGCGCCGACGCCCGGCGGGGAGCGGAACAGGGGGGATCCGGATTACCCCGCCGGGTGTCGACATTGGTCAGTCCGTTTTACGTCCAAAAAGGACGCAACCGGTCAGTCGCCCCTAGCTTGCGTCCAGTTCGCGCCGGACGCAAGCGTCTCAGCGCTCCCGTTTACGAACGGGTTCACGTTCCCGGAAACTCGGCGTCCGTGCGGGCGGTGCCGGACGCGAGGCCCGCGGTGCCGACCGCGAGGGTGCGGACGGCCTGGAGCTGGTCGACGGCCGCTGCACCGAGCGCGGCGCGGGCCGCGACATCCTCGGCGGGCTGGCGTCGGCGCGGTCCCCGCGCACCGGTCCCCGGCTGCTCGGCGGCAGCATCGGCCGCTGGCCGTTGCGCGGCACCATGGAGACCGGACTGCGCGGCGGCTGGCTGCCGGTCACGCGGCTGGGCGGCAGCCTGCCGCCGGTCACTCGCGGCGGCTGGTCGTCCACCGGCGGCTTGTCGGGCCGGTGGGGCCGATGCGGGCGATACCACCAGTACGGCGGGTAGTAAGGATAGCCACCGCCGTGGTAGCCGTAGGGATAGCCGTACCCGTAGCCGCCGTAGCCGTAGCCGTATCCGATGCCCAGGCCGCCGCGCCAATAGCGCGGGTAGCCATAGATGCTGCCGTAGGGCGCACCGTAGCCGTAGTCGTAATAATCGACCGAAGGCTGGCCGTAGTAGTAGTCGCCATAGCCGTCGCGATAGGTGTAGCCGGTGGCGCAGCCGGCAAGGGCGACGGCGGCGAAGGCAAGAACAAGATGTCGAAACATGGCAACGTCCCCTGTTTATCTGGACTGCAGCATCGGCCCCGGGCATTGAATCCGTGCTTAATTGCGCCGGAACGGCGTTGCGTTAGCTGAACGGTTCGTCCCATCGTACGCTGTGCGCATGCAAACCGCCCCGCAGCCCGCATTCGAGGACGTCCTCGCCGCCGCAGCGCGCATCGCGCCCCATGCGCACGCCACGCCGGTGCTGCGTTCGCGCGGCATCGATGCCATTGCCGGCTGCTCGCTGCACTTCAAGGCCGAGCCGCTGCAGCGCGCGGGCGCGTTCAAGTTCCGCGGCGCCTGCAATGCGGTGTGGTCGCTGGACGACGCGGCCGCCGCGCGCGGCGTGGTCACCCATTCATCGGGCAACCACGGTGGCGCGCTGGCGCTGGCGGCGCGCACACGCGGCATCCCCTGCCACGTGGTGGTGCCGGAGGGCGCGGTAGCGGCCAAGCTCGCCGCGATCGAGGCCTACGGCGCGATCCTGCACCGCTGCGCGCCGAACATCCAGGCGCGCGAAGCGAAGTGCGCGCAGGTGCAGGCCGACACCGGCGCCGAGCTGGTGCATCCCTACACCGATCCGCGCGTGATCGCCGGCCAGGGCACGGCGGCGATGGAACTGTTCAATGCCGCCGGTGCGCTGGACGCACTGGTGGTGCCGGTCGGCGGCGGCGGGCTGGCGTCGGGCACTGCGATCGCCGCGCGCGCGCTGGCGCCGGAATGCCGGGTGTTCGGTGCCGAGCCAAGCGGCGCGGCCGACACCTTCGAATCGCTGCGCCGCGGCGAACATGTCACCGACTTCGTCCCCGACACCATCTGCGACGGCCTGCGCGGCACCCTGGGCGCACCGGACTTCGAACTGCTGCGCGAACACCATGTCGAGGTACTGACGGTGGATGATGCCGACACCATCGCCGCCATGCGGCTGCTGTGGCAACGCATGAAGCTGCTGGTCGAACCGTCGTCGGCAATCGCACTGGCGATGGTGCTGGGCAACCGCGAGCGCTTCGCCGGCAAGCGCGTGGGCGTGATCCTGTCGGGCGGCAACGTCGACCTGGACGCGCTGCCGTGGTGAAGCCCGTCCGTCGCTGGAAGACCTCGGCCTCGTAGGAGCGGTGGAAGCCGCGACCGCTTTTCGCACCATGGGTCGCGGCTTCCGCTGCTCCTACAAGGGTGGCGCACAAGCGACCGGTCAGTGCGAACCCAGCTGCGCCAGGCCTTCGTTGAGCATCAGCCGCGTCGCCGCGACGCGCTGCGCCATCGGCACTTCGTGCAGGGCGTCGAGCATCCAGCCGAACGAGCGGCAGCGCGCGTCGCGGCTGGCGGCGTCGTTGCCTTCTGCGGTCATGCCGACCAGGAAGTCGTCGTGCAGCAGCATCGCCGTCACGCCGGCGGACTTGAGGGTCTGCGTCGCCAGCGCGGCGTCATAGGGCTGGCGCGGGTTCTGCAGGCCGCCTGCTGCGATGTTGGTCAAGGCGATGGCGAAGCGTTCGCGGCTGTCGGCGCCGAGGCGGTTGGCGGTGGCGGCCAGCGATTCGAAGCTGCGATCGGCGTGCGGATCGAACAGCGTGCACAGGATCTCCGCTTCTTCGGGTTTCTGCGCGGCGGCGTGGGTGGCCTGGAACAGCTCGTCGATCGCGGCGTCCGGCGCGCGCATGAGCACGTCGCCGGCGCTGGCGAGGATCGCGGACGGGTCGATCTGCGAGAGGTCGACGACGTACTCGTCCTGCGCGACGGCCGGCGCGGCCAACAGCGCGCCGGCCAGGATGGGAAACAGGACGCGCGGGCGGAAAGGCATCGGCGAGCGTTCTCCGGAAGTCGACCACGGCGAGTCTAGGCAGCCGCGCCTGAACCATGTGCACCCGTAGGTCGGGGCTACGCCCCCGACGGCTCTTGATCGGAATGCCCGCCCCCGCCGTGCGTCGGGGGCGTAGCCCCGACCTACGGGGCGACGAATCGCTCAGCGCCGGCGGATCGGGATCTTCGACACCGGGATCGAGGTCACGTCATAGCCGCCTTCGCGGATCGGTGCGCCCGGCGCGGGGGCCCAGGCGTGGGCGTAGATCACTTCCCAGGTCGCGGGCAGGCGGCCGTCGCGGCGTTCGTGTTCGTACGCGGCCGCGGCCGCGGCGAAGCGCGCCTTGCCGGTAAGCGTGTGCCGGCGTGACGCAAGTGCATTGGTCGCGCCGATCGCGCGCAGTTCGCGCATCAGCGCCGGCAGATCGTCATGGCCGTGCACGAACACGTCGCGGTCGAGCACCGGGTCGCGGAAGCCGGCGTGCATGAGCGCGTCGCCGAAGGCCGCGATCGGGGCGAACGGGCTCACGTGCGGCACGCGGTCATCGGCCACGGCGAAGGCGGCGCGCAGTTCCTGCAAGGTGTCGGGGCCGAAGGTCGACACCAGCAGCAGCCCGCCGGGACGGAGCACGCGGCGGAAGCCGGCGAACACGGCAGGCAGGTCGTCGACCCACTGCAGGCACAGGTTGCAGAACAGCACGTCGATGCTGCCGTCGGTGAGCGGCAGCGCGCGCGCGTCGGCGTTGATGCGTTCGATCGGCTTGTGCAGCCCGCTCCACGACAACCCGCCCCAGCCGCTGCGCGGACGCGCCTGCCGCAGCATCGGCAGGGCGAGGTCCATCGCGATCACGCGCGCACGCGGCCAGCGCTGGCGCAGCGCGGCGGCCGCGTGGCCTGGGCCGCTGCCCAGGTCGAGCACGGTGTCGGGCACGCGATCCTCGAGGTAGTCGAGCGACTCGAGCAGCCGCGCCTCGACTTCGCGCTGCAGCGCCGCCGAGGCTTCATAGGTGCCCGACGCACGCGAGAACGCACGCCGCACCTGGCGCGGATCGAACACGGTACTCATCGCAGCTCCCGCAGGAAGCCGTCGAGCAGCGCGGCGACCTCGTCGGCGTGGGTCAGGAACGGCGCGTGACCGCCGTGTTCGACCACCGCGAAGGTCGCATCCGGCGCGGCGTCCGCCGCCGCACGCATCGCACGCGGGTCGACCAGGCGGTCGCGGCGGCCGGCGATCCACAGGCTTGGCACGGTGAGTTCCGGCAGCTCGTCGCGCAGGTCGGCGGTTTCCAGCAGCTCGAGGCCGTCGGCGAGCACGTGCGCGGCCGGATCGCCGCGCGAGAACACCTCCGCGCGCAGGGTGCGCAGCTCGCCGCGCGCGTCGTCGGAGCCGAAGGCTTCCAGCGCGATGAAGCGGTCGAGCGTGCCGCGGTAGTCGTCGCGCAGGCCGCTGGCGAAGTCGCGGAAGATCTCGGGCGACATGCCATGCTTCCAGCCATCGCCGCGCACGAAGCGCGGGCTGGCGCACAGCATCGCCAGCGCGGGTACGGCATCCGGTCGCGTGGCCGCCGCGTGCAGCGCGAACAGTCCGCCCAGCGACCAGCCGCACCACGGCGCGCGCGGCACCCGCGCGGCGATCGCTTCGACGCAGGCCTCGGGCGCCAGCGGCACCGCGCTGTCGCGGCTGCGGCCATGGCCGGGCAGGTCGACGACGTACAGTCGATGGCGTTCGCGCAGGCGCTCGACCAGCAGCGCGAACACGCCGCCGTGCATCGCCCAGCCGTGCAGCAGCACCAGCGGCGGGCCGTTCCCGGTCTGCTCGATGTAGAGATCGTCGTTCATGCACCCCGGTCCGTTCGCAGCGCGCGCGTGCGCGGCAGGCTGCCGGCGCTGCGGCGCCCGACCAGGATCGCGAACGCCACGATCCCGAGCACCACCAGCACCGCACCCCACACCGCGATGCCTTGCGGCCACGCCTCGTGCAGGAACGCCACGCCCATGGCGGTCGCGAACAGCAGTTCCGCACCCTGCATCGCCTCCGCCGCACCGAGCGCGACCGGGTTGTCGCGCACCATGCCCGTGGCCTGGAAGAACAGGATGGTCGCGATCACGCCCGCGCCCAGCGCCACGCCCGCGGCGAGCCACACCTGCGTCGCCGACGGCGTGCCGACCTGTTGCCAGGCGAATGCGGCGACCAGGATCCACAGCGGCTGGCTGGCCAGCGTCATGCCGAACACGCGCTGGGTGGCGTTGAGCTGCTCGCCGCTGCGCTCCAGGTGCAGCAGCAGCAGGCGGTTGCCGAGCGGGAACATGAAGGCCGCGGCCAGCAGGCAGGCCAGCGCGATCCAGCCGGCGCGGTCGAGCGCGCCGTGGGCGTGGCCGAACTGCAGCAGCAGCACGCCGGCGAAGATCACCGCGCCGATGCCCAGCGCCGCGGCCGGGATGCGGCGCCTGGCGTCGCGATAGATCAGCGGCGCGCACAGCATCCCGGCGATCACCGTGAACTGGAAGCTGCCGGCGATCAGCCACGACGGCCCGCTGCCGGCCGCGTAGCTGAGCAGCACATAGAACACGACGAAGCCGATCGCGCTGCAGCGCAGCCACGCCCAGGGATGGGCGCGGATCGCGCGCCACACCGGCGCGATCCCGCCCTGCCACGGCATCAGCGGCAACAGCAGCGGCAGGGTGATGAAGTAGCGCAGCGACGCGGTCCACGCCCAGTGCCCGCCTTCGGTGGCGCTGACCCGGTTGAGCACGTAGGTCAAGGTGAAGAACAGCGCCGACGCCAGCGCGATCGCGACCGCCGCGAGCGCGCGGCGGGTGTCGAGGGACGCCGCGCTCACGGCCGGAGCTGCACGCCGCGGGCGGCGCCTGTATTGCGCGGCGGCATGGCGGCGGGCGCGATGCCGACCCGCTCCGCGGCCACCGCCAGCGCATCGACCAGCGCCTCGATCTCCTCCGGTGCGTGCAGCGACGTCAGCGTCACGCGCAGGCGCGCGCGGCCTTCGGGCACGGTCGGCGGACGGATCGCGGCAACCCAGAAGCCCTGCTCCTCGAGCGCGGCGGCCATCGCCACGGCCTGCGCGTCGCCGCCGCACAGCAGTGGCTGGATCGGGGTGTCGGACGGCAGCAGTTCGAGCCCGCGCTGCGCGGCCAGGCGGCGGAACTGCGCCACCTGCGCCAGCAGCTTGTCGCGGCGCCAGCCTTCGCGTCGCGCCAGCTTCACCGCCGCCAGGGACGCGGCGGCCTGCGCTGGCGGCAGCGCGGTGGTGTAGACGTAGGGACGTGCGGTTTCGGCGAGGTGTTCGATCAGGTCGGCATCGCCGAGCACCGCGGCGCCATAGCCGCCCAGCGCCTTGCCGAGCGTCGCCAGCTGCAAGGGCGCGGCGCCGGCCAGGCGCGCGGCGGCGACACTGCCGCGGCCATCGGGGCCGACCACGCCGACGCCGTGCGCGTCGTCGACATACAGCAGCGCGTGCTGCGCCTGCGCGGCGAGTGCCAGCTCACGCAGCGGGGCGATATCGCCGTCCATGCTGAAGACGCCGTCGGTGGCCAGCAGCGCCGCGCCGTCGGGATTGCCGCGCAGCTGGCGCAGCGCGCCGTCGGGATCGGCGTGCGGGTAGCGGCGCAGGCGGCAGCCGGCCAGGCGCGCGGCGTCGACCAGGCTGGCGTGGTTGAGGCGGTCCTGCACGCACAGGTCGTCGTCGCCCAGCAGCGCCTGCACCACGGCGAGGTTGGCGAGGAAGCCGCTGCCGAACAGCAGCGCGCGCGGCGCGCCGATCCACTCGGCCAGTTCGCGCTCCAGCTCGTCATGCACCGCGTGGTGGCCGCAGACCAGGTGCGAGGCGGTGCTGCCGACGCCCTCGCGCGCGGCCACGTCCTGCAGCGCGTTGACCACCGCGAACTGCTGCGACAGGCCCAGGTAGTCGTTGCTGCAGAAGTTCAGCAGCCAGCGTCCGTCGACCTCGCAGCGCATGCCGTCGCGGCGGGTGACGGTGCGGCGCACGCGCGCGCGTCCGAGCGCGGCGCGCCGTTCGCGCTGCGCGGCGATGCGCGCGTGCAGGTCAGGGCGCTCAGCCACCGCGCTGCATCCAGAAGGCGAGCACGCCGAGCACCGCCCCGGGCACCAGCAGCAGCTGGCCCAGCGCCACGCCCAGCTGCCCGGCGGGTGCGATCTGCCCGTTCCCTGCCAGGCGCGTGTCGGCGAAGGACTTGCGCGCCAGCACCGCGATCGCGCACAGCAGCGCAAGCCCGAACGCGATGCCCGCACCTTCGCCGCGGAAGTACAGCGCCACGCCCCAGGCCAGCACGGTGACCGCGGCCAGGTACAGGAATGCGAGCCGTGCGCGTCCGGCGCGCAGTCCGGCGACGAAACCGCCCGCGCCGATCAGGCACAGCAGCGCAAGGTAGGCCCACGCGTACCAGGGCATGTCAGGCATCCGTCAGCGGGTCATGCAGCGCATGATCGCGCGGTTTCGACGATGTCGGCGTGCACCGTGCCGCCGTGGTCGTGGCCGTCGGCATCCACCGCCACCTGCATCGGCTGCAGGCCCAGGCGTTCGAACAGGGCCAGGTCGCGCTCGGTGTCCGGATTGCCGGTGGTCAGCAGCTTCTCGCCGTAGAAGATCGAGTTGGCGCCCGCGGCGAAGCACAGCGCCTGCAGCTCGTCGCTCATCTGCTCACGCCCGGCCGACAGCCGCACCATCGACTTCGGCATGATGATGCGGGCGACGGCGATCGTGCGCACGAACTCGAACGGGTCCAGCTCCGCGGTGCCGTGCAGCGGCGTGCCTTCCACCTGCACCAGCCGGTTGATCGGCACCGAGTCCGGGTGCGCCGGCAGCGTGGCCAGCGTCTGCAGCAGGCCGGCGCGCTGGCGGCGCGACTCGCCCATGCCGACGATGCCACCGCAGCAGGTCTTCATGCCCGCGTCGCGCACGTGTTCCAGCGTGTCGAAGCGGTCCTGCATCTCGCGGGTGTGGATGATGTCGCCGTAGAGCTCGGGATCGGTGTCGATGTTGTGGTTGTAGTAGTCCAGGCCCGCGGCCCTGAGCGCGCCGGCCTGTTCGCCGGTCAGCATGCCCAGGGTGGCGCAGGTCTCCAGCCCGAGCGCCTTCACCCCGGCGATCATCTCGGCGACCTTGGGGATGTCGCGGTCCTTGGGCGAGCGCCAGGCCGCGCCCATGCAGAAGCGCGAGGCGCCGGCGTCCTTCGCCTGCTTCGCCTTCGCCAGCACGTCGCCGGTGGACATCAGCTTCTGTGCTTCCACGCCGGTGTGGTAGCGCTGCGCCTGCGGGCAGTACGCGCAGTCCTCGGGGCAGCCGCCGGTCTTCACCGACAGCAGCGTGCTGACCTGGACCTGCGCCGGGTCGAAATGCTGGCGATGCACGCTGGCTGCGCGGAACAGCAGTTCGGTGAACGGCAGGTCGAGCAGCGCCTCAACCTCGCGGCGGCTCCAGTCGTGGCGCGGCTCGGCGGTCGCGGCGGCGAGGTCGCGGGGTTCACTGACGGCAGACATGGCGGTTTCCTGACGGACGGCACGAGGCAGACCCGGCAGTCTGGAAAGCATGTCGATGCCTGTCAACCAGACCCGCCTCCCGGATGTTGACGGCCGCTGGCGGCGCCTGCTCGACGGCCTGTGGCCGGCGCGCTGCCTGGCCTGCGGCGAAGCCGGCCGGCCCGGCCGCGACCTGTGCACAGCCTGCGCCGCCAGCCTGCCGTGGAACCGCCACGCCTGCGCGCACTGCGCGATCCCGCTGCCCGCGGTCGCCGATCACGGCGCGCCGCAGGCCTGCGGCGCCTGCCTGCGAAAGCCGCCACCGGTGCAGGCCACCAACGCCGCCTTCGTCTACGCCGCCCCGCTCGACCGCCTGCTGCCGCGATTCAAGTTCCACCACGACCTCGCCGCCGGACGCCTGCTTTCGCAACTGATGGCGCAGGCCTTCGCCGATGCCGAGCGGCCGCAGGCGCTGCTCGCGGTGCCCCTGCACCGCGCCCGGCTGCGCGCCCGCGGCTACGACCAGGCGCTGGAGCTGGCCCGGCCGCTTGCCCGCACGCTGCGCATTCCACTGCTGCCCGACACGCTGCGGCGCACGCGCGCTACCGCACCACAGTCCCGGCTCGACGCCGCGCACCGCAAACGCAACCTGCGCGGCGCGTTCACCGTGGCCCCGGGCACGCGGCTGCCGGGGCACGTCGCCCTGCTCGACGACGTGATGACCACCGGCGCCACCCTGCATGCCGCCGCCATCGCGCTGCGGCGTGCGGGCGTCGTACGCGTCGATGCATGGGTCTGTGCGCGGGTGCCTTGAACGCCGGGATTGGGGACTGCGGGATCGGCGCTGGAGAGTTCCGGGCGTCGGGGGCGTAGCCCCGACCTACGGCTTCATGCGGACGAGTTGCGGGCTCGCACCAGCAGGATGACAGCGCGATGCGTTGCCCCGGGAAAGCGATCGCGGCTTCCGCCGCTCCTACCAGGGCAGCAGGCGCCCGCCCGCCTCCGTCGCCATGAAATAGTCCAGCGCGATGCCGGCGAACACCGCCATCCCCACCCAGTGGTTATGCAGGAACGCCCGGAAACACGCATCGCGGTCGCGATACCGGGTGATCACGAACTCGTACACCACCAGCAGCACCGCCACGCCCAGCCCGCCGAAGTACCAGCGCCCCAGTCCGGCCTGCTGCCCGGCCAGCGCCAGCGCCGCGAACACCAGCGCGTACAGCACGCCCTGGATCGCCAGGTCCGCGTCGCCGAACAGGATCGCGGTGGACTTGGCGCCCATGCGGATGTCGTCGTCGCGATCGACCATCGCGTACCAGGTGTCGTAGGCGGTCGACCACAGGATGTTGGCGCCGTACAGCAGCCACGCCACCGGCGGCACCGTGCCCTGCACCGCGGCGAACGCCATCGGGATGCCCCAGCCGAACGCCATGCCCAGGTACACCTGCGGCAGGTAGGTGTAGCGCTTGAGATAGGGATAGCTCGCGGCCAGCGCCACGCCGACGAAGCTCATCAGCACCGTGAGCCGGTTCATCGTCAGCACCAGCGCGAACGCCGCCAGCATCAGCACCGCGAACAGCGCCAGCGCCTCGCGCCCGCGCACCGCGCCGGTGGCCAGCGGCCGGTCCTTCGTGCGCTCGACCTGCGGGTCGAGCCAGCGGTCGGCGTAATCGTTGATCACGCAGCCGGCCGCGCGGGTCAGCCACACGCCCAGCGAGAACACCACCAGCGTCCACCACGGCGGCACGCCCCCGGCGGCCACCCACAGCCCCCACCAGGTCGGCCAAAGCAGCAGCAGCCAGCCGATCGGCCGGTCGCCGCGGGTCAGCTTCCAGTACTGGCCCAGCCGCTCGCGCCATGGCGGCAGCGGGGCGGGATGGAAGCGTTCGTAGGACATGGGCTAAAGCGTACGCGACTCGCGCAGCCGGGCGCGATTGTGGACAATAGCCGGCCGGGCGCCTGTAGCTCAGCCGGATAGAGTAGTGGCTTCCGAAGCCATTGGTCGGGGGTTCGAATCCCTCCAGGCGCGCCAGTCTTTTATACTTCTGTGCGACAGGCACGGCCTCCGAGCGGCCGCCAAGGGTGAAACGTGCGCAACTACGACCTCGATTTTCTCAAGCATTTCTCGATGGTGATCGGCTTCCTGGCGGTGGTCACGCTGGCCTTGCTCGTGCTCGCCAACCACCTCAACGGCGTGATCCCGCCTGAAGTGTCCCCCACGGCCGCGCGCGCCACCCAGGCGCGGATCGCGCCGGCCGGCGAGGTCTATGCGGGCGCCACCGGTGCCGCGGCGCAGGCCGCCGCCAAGGCCGCCGCCACTGCGGCGGCCGCCGCGCAGGTCGCCTATGACGGCACGCTCGACGGTTCGGTGATTTTCAACAACCTGTGCACCGGCTGCCATACCTCCGGCGTGGGCAATGCGCCGACCATGGACAAGGCCCACTGGGCGGCGCGGATCGCGCAGGGCACCGAGACGCTCTACACCCACGCGATCGAGGGCTACACCGGCCCGGACGGCGGGATCATGCCGCCCAAGGGCGGCAATCCGGCGCTGACCGACGAACAGGTCAAGGCCACCGTCGACTGGATCCTCGCCAACCTCGAGTAGTCCGGAACGGTCCCGGCACCGTCCGACAACGCCGCCTGCGGGCGGCGTCGTCATTTCCGGCAAGACGGTCCGCCAGGGAAACTCCCTCGATCATGACTGCATCAGGCCCGCAACATCCGCGAGATCCATCGGAAACCGCCACGCCTGGCCGCGGCACCCCGTAACGGCCATCCGCAGCCGCGGGCCAAGCGCCTATCATTCCGGGCATGGTCAATTCCTCCCCCAACCCCCCGCTCCCCGACACATCCGGCCCGGTCACCATCGCCGGCCCGGCGGGCACGCTGGAACTGCACGTCGACCTTCCGGACGACGACGTCACGCCGCTGCCGCTGGTCGGCATCGTCTGCCACCCGCTGCCCACCGAGGGCGGCACCATGCACAACAAGGTGGTGACGATGGCCGCGCGCGCGCTGCGCGAGCTGGGCGCGACCACGGTGCGCTTCAACTTCCGCGGCACAGGCGAGTCCGAGGGCACGTTCGACGAAGGCCGCGGCGAAGTCGATGACCTGCACGCGGTGGCCGCCTGGGTGCGCGAGCAGCGGCCCGGCGACGCGCTGTGGCTGGCCGGCTTCAGCTTCGGCGCCTACGTGTCGCTGCGCGCGACCGCCTCGCTCAAGCCGGACCTGCTGGTCTCGATCGCACCACCGGCGGGGCGCTGGGACTTCGACAGCATCGAACTGCCGACCATGCCGTGGCTGGTGGTGCAGGGCGAGAACGACGAGATCGTCGACCCGCAGGCGGTCTACGACTGGCTGGAGCAGTCGAAGGCGCAGGCCGAACTGGTGCGCATGCCCGACACCACGCACTTCTTCCACCGCAAGCTGATCGACCTGCGTGGCGCGATCAAGAACGGGGTCAAGGCCTACCTGCCTGCCGTCCATGGCTGACGCGGGCGTGGCGGCGGCGCGACCGTCGCAGCGCTACGCGGAAGGCGTGGCGCGCGGCGACTGGCAGGACGATCCCGCGCAACGCACGGTGCTGCACGAACTCGACCGCATCCACGACGCCATCGCCGACGCCCCGCGCGCGGGATTCCTCGGCCGGCTGTTCGGCGGCGGCAACCACGACGCGACCGACGGCCTGTACCTGTGGGGCGGCGTCGGCCGCGGCAAGACCTTCCTGATCGACCTGTTCTACGCCGGCCTGCCGCTGCCCGAGAGCAAGCCCGGCAGCGACGTGCGCGACGGCAAGCGCCGCACCCACTTCCACCGCTTCATGCGCGGCGTGCACGAGCGCCTGCGCGCGCACGCCGGCGAGCGCGACCCGCTGGTGGCGATCGCGCGCGAATGGCGCGCGCAGCTGCGGGTGCTGGTGCTGGACGAGTTCTTCGTCAGCGACATCGGCGACGCGATGCTGCTCGGACGCCTGCTCGAACGCCTGTTCGCCGAGGGCGTGGTGCTGGTGACCAGCTCCAACACCGCGCCGGAAAACCTCTACAGGGACGGCCTGCAGCGCGCGCGCTTCCTGCCGGCGATCGCGCTGATCGAAAAGCACTGCCATGTCATGTACATGGAAAGCGACACCGACTACCGGCTGCGCGAGCTGACCCGCTCGCCGGTGTACCGCGCGCCGCTGGATGGCGAATCGGATGCCTGGCTGGCGTCGCGCTGGCACGCGCTCGGCGGCGACGACGCCCACCGCGACGGCAGCATCGAACTCGACGGCCGCCGCATCGCCACCCGCGCGCGCTGCAAGGGCATGGCGTGGTTCGACTTCGCCGCGCTGTGCGAAGGCCCGCGCAGCGCCTCGGACTACATCGAGATCGCGCGCGAGTTCCACACCGTGCTGCTGGGCGACGTGCCGGTGATGGACGCGACCGTGGACGACGCTGCGCGCCGCTTCGTGACTCTGGTCGACGAGCTGTACGACCGCAACGTCAACCTCGTGTGCACCGCCGATGCCACGCCGGCCGCGCTGTACACCGGCGAGCGTCTGGCCGGCGCGTTCGAACGCACCGCCTCGCGCCTGGTCGAGATGCGCAGCGAGGAGTACCTGGCGCGCGGGCATCGCGACTGAGAAAGACGCGCCTTGTAGGAGCGGCTTCAGCCGCGAGCTGTTGCTGTTGCCCCTTCCCCCCTGCGAAGGCAGGGGGAGGCTGGGAGGGGGTTGTGTCGGATCCGGCGCACCTGTCCGCAGGTACCGCGCGAGCCCACGCAACCCCTCCCCAACCCGTCCGGCCATCGAGCGCAGCTCGATGGCGTTCGTCAGGCCGCGAACCGGTGGTTCGCAAGCGGCCCTCCTCACCCCCTGCCTTCGCAGGGGAGGGAGCCAGAAGCCGCTCCTGCGGGAGGGCTCGTGACTAGAATCCGGCGGGCTCCGGCGCGACCGTTCCCGCCAGCTCGAAGCGGATGCCGCGGCTGCCCGGATCGGCCTCCAGCAGACGCACCCGCACCGGCTCGCCGAGCGGCAGTTCGGCGTCGGCTTCGATGCGCGCCAGGATCGCCGGCTCGCGCAACATCACTTCGCCGCGGCGCGAGTCCTTGCGGTCGACCTCGACCACCGCGCCCTCGAATTCCTCGCCCACGCGCGGGGCCAGCGCGGCCGCCTCGGCCAGGTCGAGCACCGCGTTCTCGTAGCGGCCGGCGCGCTGCGACGAGGCCTGCATCGTCGCCGGCAGGCCTGGCAGCGCGTCGCGCACCCACTGCGGCACCGGCGTGCCGGCGCTCAGCGCCAGGCAGGTTTCGCCGACGTAGCGATCCACCAGCCGCCGCAGCGGCGCGGTCGCGTGCGCGTACTGCGATGCCAGGGCCGAATGCTGCGAGTGCTCCGGCACCTCGCCGTTGAAAGCCACATAGCCCGCGCCGCGCAGGACCGTGGTGCACGCGGTCATCATCGCCACGTCGCGCGGATTGGCCGGGTCGAGCGAGCGGATGAAGTCGGGATAGCTGCGCGCCTGCGGCCAGCCGATGCCCAGCGCGCGCGCGGTCCGGCGCAGGCGCTCGAGCGCGCGCGGGTCGGCCGGCGGCAGGGTGCGCAGCAGGCCGACGCGATGCTGCACCATCAGGTGCGCGGCGGCCATGCCGGTAAGCAGCGAGATCTGCTCGTTCCAGTCCTCGACCGGATGCCGGGCGCGGAACTCCAGCGTCCAGCGCCCGTCATCCACGTGCACTTCCTGCTCCGGCAGCGGCAGGCTGATGCCCCCGCGGCGCTGCTCGCGGCGGATGCGCAGTTCGCCGATCTCGCGCAGCACGTCGAACATCGGGTCAGCATCGCCCGCGTCGATGCGCGCCTGCACACCGGCGTAGTCGAGCCTGGCGCGGCTTTTCACCCGCGCGCGGCGCACGTCGACCTCGATGCCTTCGCCGGTGGCATCGAGGTCGATCGTCCACAGCAGCGCCGGGCGCACTTCGTCGGGCAGTAGCGAGGCAGCATCCTCGGACAACGCCTTCGGATGCAGCGGGATCTTGTCGTCGGCGCCGTACAAGGTCTCGCCGCGGCGGTTGGCCTCAAGGTCGACGGAATCGCCGGGGCTGACGAAGGCGCCCACGTCCGCGATCGCGTAGTACACGCGGTAGCCGTCGCCGCTGCGCTCGACACGCATTGCCTGGTCCAGGTCCATCGCGCCGGGCGGATCGATGCTGACCAGCGCCAGGTCGGTGCGGTCCTCGCCCGGGAAGCGTGGCCCCGCGGCAGCGGCGGCGCGGGCGGCGGCCTCGACCTCGGGTGGGAATGCGTCGGGCAACTGCAGTTCGCGCTGGATCGCAGCGATGCCGCGCTCGAGCACGGCCTGGTGGTCGCGCATCCGCAGGCGGCGTGTCGTGGTCACTGTCGATGGTCCTCGCTTGCGTTCGTGTCGGCGTTGATTCTAGACGGGGCGCATCAGCGGCTTCGCGACCGGCCCGGCCGCACCCGCCGCGACGATCCGCGCCGCGGCGGGCGTGGAACCCGATACGCGATGTTCCACAATATTTTGTATTGACAAACAGAATAGCCACGATATGTTGTGCCTGTCGGTTCCGGTGGCGCCCGCCACCGGATGAAAAGGGAAGCCGGTGCGGACGCCTCCAGGGGTCCCATTCCGGCGCTGCCCCGCAGCGGTAATTGGAAACGACCGCCGTCATTGGCACTGGGAGGCAACTCCCGGGAAGCGACGGCCATTAGGAGG
>NZ_JBHRYA010000007.1:177801-567923 GCF_042648865.1 Luteimonas soli
AGCGATCGCGGCTTCCGCCGCTCCTACAGGCAAGGCCCGCTCCGCGTCCACGAGCCCGAAGACCTGCCGACAGCCGCGCGAATGCACGACCGCGCGGTGCCGGCCGCAGGATCTCCGGGGGGAGATGGCTGGCGAAGCAGCCCGGACGCGGCCATGCCGCGCTGTCCCGGTTCCTGCGACGCCTCCGCGACACCCTCGCCGTTCCCAACGCCACCCCGGCCGCCGCGGGACGGCCCGGACGCGTGCGCGACGCGTGGAGGACGCCATGAGCAGCACCCAGACCCCGGCCGCCGAAGCACCGGCCATCGATCCCGTTCCCACCGCCGCGGCCAGTCAGGCGAGCCGCGCCGAAACGAACGCAGCCACCGACGCGACCGGCGACGACGACGCCATCCCCGCGCCGCGCACCGCCGCCGCATCCGACGCACCGGACGCCAAAGCGGCCGTCTCCACCTGGATCACCAAGGAAGCCGGCAACCGCCGCATCCCCTTCGACCGCGCGCGCCTCGCACGCAGCATCGATCGCGTCCACGCCGAATTCCCGCAGCTGGAGATCGACGACTACAAGCGCAGCGTGTTCGGCTTCGTCGAGCGCAAGGCCGCGGTCAACGCCGACGACCTCACCGACCACCTGATCCGCGAGGCCGAAGCGCGCGTGGATGTAACCGCGCCGGAGTGGGAACAGTTCGCCGCTCGCCTGTACCTGCACCGGCTGTACAAGCGCGCCAGCCGCAACCGCTTCTACGACACCGAGCACAAGTACGGTTCCTACGTCGGGCTGCAGGAGAGCCTGGCCGACCGCAACGTGTATTCCAACGACATCCTGCGCGCGTACTCGAAGGAAGAGCTGCAGGAGGCCGGGCGCATGATCGACCCGGAGCGCGACAAGCTGTTCGCCTACAACGGCCTGTACCTGCTGGCGACACGCTACCTCGCCACCGACGCCTCGCGCGAGGTGTACGAACTGCCGCAGGAGCGCTGGCTCACCATCGCGCTGTACCTGATGCAGGAGGAAAAGCCTCGCGAGCGCCGCATGCAGCTCGTCGGCGAGGCCTACTGGGCGCTGTCGAACCTGTACATGACCGTGGCCACGCCGACGCTGCAGAACGCCGGCAAGACCGGCGGACAGCTGTCGAGTTGCTTCATCGACACCGTCGACGACTCGCTGCAGGGCATCTACGACTCCAACACCGACATCGCGCGCGTGTCCAAGGGCGGCGGCGGCGTGGGCGCGTACATGGGTTACGTGCGCGCGTCGGGTTCCGCCATCCGCGGCGTGCCCAATTCCTCCGGCGGCGTGGTGCCGTGGATCAAGCAGCTCAACAACACCGCGGTGTCGGTCGACCAGCTCGGCCAGCGCAAGGGCGCGGTGGCGGTGTACCTGGACGTGTGGCACCGCGACATCGAAGCGTTCCTGGACCTGCGCCTGAACAACGGCGACCAGCGCCTGCGCGCGCACGACGTGTTCACCTCGGTATGCATCCCCGACATTTTCATGGAAGCCGTCGAGCGGCGCGGCGACTGGTACCTGTTCGACCCGCACGAGGTGAAGCGGATCAAGGGCTGGTACCTGCAGGATTTCTTCGACGAGAGGAAGGGCGAGGGCAGCTTCCGCACGAAGTACGAGGAAGTCGTCGCCGACGAACGCATCGCGCGCAGGACGGTCAAGGCGATCGACATCTTCAAGCGACTGATGGTGTCGCAACTTGAGACCGGCAACCCGTTCATGTTCTACCGCGACGAGGTCAACCGGAAGAACCCGAACAAGCACGCCGGCATGGTGTATTCGTCCAACCTGTGCACCGAGATCCTGCAGAACATGAGCCCCACGCGGCTGATGCAGGAGATCATCAGCGGCAACCAGATCGTCACCACGAAACAGGCCGGCGACTTCGTCGTGTGCAACCTGTCATCGATCAACCTCGGCCGCGCCGTGGTCCAGTCCGAAGGCCAGGGCGACCTGATCACCGACGTGCTCGAACGCCTGATCCCGATCCAGGTGCGCATGCTCGACAACGTGATCGACCTCAACGCCCTGCCGGTGCCGCAGGCCACGATCACCAACCGCAAGTACCGCGCGATCGGCCTGGGCACGTTCGGCTGGCACCACCTGCTGGCGCTCAAGGGCATCGAGTGGAACGCGAAGGCCGCCGAGGACTACAGCGACGCGCTGTACGAGCGGATCAACTTCCTGACCGTGCAGGCCAGCATGGAACTGGCGAAGGAGAAGGGCGCCTACCCGACATTCAGCGGAAGCGACTGGCACACCGGCGCCTACTTCCGCGACCGCGACTACAACAGCCCGCAGTGGCTGGAACTGGCTGCGCAGGTGGCCGTCAACGGCGTGCGCAACGGCTGGCTGCTGGCGGTGGCGCCCAACATGAGCACCGCGCAGATCGCCGGCTCCACCGCGTCGATCGACCCGATCTACTCGGCGTTCTACTACGAGGAGAAGAAGGACTACCGGCGCCCCGTCGCCGCGCCCGGACTGTCGCTGGAGACCTGGCCGTACTACGAAAAGGGCGCCTACAAGGTCGACCAGTTCGCCTCGGTGCGCCAGAACGCACGCCGCCAGCGCCACGTCGACCAGTCGATCAGCTTCAACTTCTACGTGCCCAGCACCATCCGCGCCAGCACGCTGCTGGACCTGCACATGACGGCCTGGCGCGAGGGGTTGAAGACCACCTATTACGTGCGCTCGAACGACATCGACATCGCCGAATGCGAGTGGTGTAGTAGCTGATTGCTTCACTCCCTCCCCTGCGAAGGCAGGGGAGGGTTGGGGAGGGGTGTCGTTGGCGTCACCGCGAACCGTGGGCACCCCCTCCCAGCCTCCCGCTGCCGTCGCAGGGGGAGGAGCCAAGGCGCAACCCCCACCCCTCGCGCTCCGCACAACAAGCCTTCCGGGAACCACCATGTCCGCCACCGCACCGCTCACATCAACTTCGCTCGACCGCATCCGCATCCTCGAGCCGCGCCACCCCAACCGCTCGACCGGCATCATCAACGGCCGCACGTCCGGCATCCTCAACTGGAACGACATCCCGTACCCGTCGTTCTATCGCGCCTACAAGGAACTCTCGACCAACTTCTGGATCCCGGACGAGGTCGACATGAAGGCCGACGCCAGGCAGTACGGCGAGCTCTCGGCGCGCGAGAAGAACGCCTACGACTCGATCATCGGCCTGCTGGCCACGCTGGATTCGCCGCAGACGCGCTTCATCTACAACGTCGCCGAATACATCACCGACCCGGCCGCGCACGCCAACGCCGCGATCATCGGCCAGCAGGAGGTGATCCACAACGAGAGCTACAGCTACGTGCTGGCGTCGATCACGGATCTGGCCAACCAGAACCGGATCTTCGAGATCGCACGCACGCACCCGACCATCCTCAAGCGCAACGCGCCGATCATGGCGTCGTACGACGACTTCATGCGCGAGAAGACCGCCGAGACCCTGCTGCGTTCGCTGATCCAGTCCTCGATCCTGGAGGGCATCAACTTCTATTCCGGATTCGCCTACTTCTACAACCTGGTGCGGCAGAACCGGATGGCCGGCACCGGCAAGATCATCAGCTTCATCAACCGCGACGAACTGGCCCACACCAAGTTCATCAGCGAGGTGATCCGCGCCATCGTCGGCGAGAACCCGGAGCTTCAGACCGACGAGCTGACCGACTACGTGCACGGCGCCTTCGAGCATGCGATCGAACTCGAGATGCAGTGGACCGGCGAAGTGCTCGACGGCATCGACGGCATCGACGTCGACGAGATGGTCCGCTACGTGAAGTACCGCGCCAACAAGATGGCCGGGATGCTGGGCATCGAGAAACTGTACGCGGAGTCCACCGATAACGTCATGCCCTGGATCCGCGCCTACGCCGACAACTTCACCGAGACCAAGACCGACTTCTTCGAGATGCGCAATGCGTCGTACAAGAAGACGAATGTGGATAACGGGTTTGATGACCTGTGAGGGGCGGGACTGGGGACTGGGGACTGGGGACTGGGGACTGGAAAAGGCAAAGGCAGGGATGCCCTCGCCCCAACCGCCAGCCCCTAACCCGTAACCCCTAACCCCTAGGCCCCAGCCCCCAGCCCCTGACCCCTGCCCCATGCGCATCCTGATCGCCTTCACCTCGCTCAGCGGCAACACCCGCGACCTCGCGCGCAGGGTGCGGGCGCGTTGCGAGGAACGCGGGCATGCCGTGACCTGGATCGAAACCGACATCGAGGGCCTCGCCGCGGCCGGGCCCGATCCGCGCCACGACCTTTACCTGCTCGGCTCGTGGAGCGACAACGCCGGGCGCACGCCGCCGGAGATGAAGCGCTTCATCGCCGAGCTGGTCGCCGCGGTCGGCAAGCCGGCCAACCTCGCGGTCTTCGGCACCGGCGAAACGCAGTGGGGCGAGGCGTACTACTGCGGCGCCGTACGCCGGATGGCCGCGTTCTTCGGCACCCGCCACCCGCGCCTGGAGATCGAGCAGATGCCGCACGGCGAGCACGACTCCACCAAGGTCCGACGCTGGACCGACCACATCCTGGATACCATCGAGACCACCGACCATGCAGACCCTGCACGCCACGTCGCCTGACGACTACGCCGCCGCGCTCACCGCCCACCCGCGCCTGCTGGTGGACTACCACAAGGACGACTGCCCGGGCTGCCGCATGCTCGACGTGTCGCTGCGCAAGTTCGCGGCCGAGCCGGCGGCGGCGAACCTCGTCCTGCTCAAGGTGAAGATGGAAACCCTGGGAGAGGAATTCTTCCGCGGCCTCGGCCTGCGGCAGACACCGACGCTGTCGCTGTTCGCCGACGGTAGCGAAGCGACGCGCCTGCCCGGCTTCCAGACCCCGGCACAGATCGCGCAGGCAGTGGCGCGCCTTTAGGGACCGGGCAGCTTGCTCCAGCCTTGCACGCCGAGAACCTCACCGCTTCCGCCGCTCCTGCGACGGCCCAACGCCTTCCTTGCCAGAGTCAATCCATGCCCAACCGCACGATCACCGAAGCCCGCCTGCTGGAAATGGTCTTCCCCGACCACACCAACCACCTGGGCACGCTGTTCGGCGGACAGGCGCTGGCGTGGATGGACAAGGCGGCGTTCATCGCCGCGTCGCGCTACGCGCGGCGCACGGTGGTGACCGCGCGTTCGGAGCAAGTCGATTTCCAGCTGCCGGTCCGCCAGGGCCAGCTGGTGGAAACCGTCGCCCGCGTGGTCGAGGTGGGCAACACGTCGATGCAGGTGGAAGTGGAGCTGGTCGCCGAGGACCTGCTCAGCGGCGAGCGCGAAACCTGCACCCGCGGGCGCTTCGTGATGATCGCGCTGGATTCGCGCGGGCGGCCGACGGCGGTGCCGGCGCTGCCGTCCGGCTGACGCACGCGGTAGCATCGGCGCTTCCTCCGACGAAGGACACCGCCATGCGCCTCGCCCATCGCGCCAGCCCGCTGCTGCTTGCCATGCTGTTCGCATCGCCGTTCGCGGCCGCACAGGATGCGGCGCCGACGCCGCGTCCGGAAGTCGCCGCCGCGGCGCAGGAACTGCAGCAGAAGGTCATCGACTGGCGCCGCGACTTCCACGCCCACCCGGAGCTGTCCAACCGCGAGGAGCGCACGGCGGCCAAGGTCGCCGAACACCTGCGCTCACTCGGCCTGGAACCGCGCACCGGCATAGCCCACCACGGCGTGACCGCGATCATCAAGGGCGGCAAGCCCGGGCCGAAGATCGCGCTGCGCGCCGACATGGACGCGCTGCCGGTGACCGAACGCAACGACCTGCCGTTCGCGTCGAAGGTCACCACCACCTTCAACGGCCAGCAGACCGGCGTGATGCACGCCTGCGGCCACGACGCGCACACCGCGATCCTGCTCGGCGTGGCCGACGCGCTGGTGGCGATGCAGGGCGAACTGCCGGGCGAAGTGATGCTTGTTTTCCAGCCCTCGGAAGAAGGCGCGCCCGAAGGCGAAGAGGGTGGCGCGTCGCTGATGCTCGAAGAAGGCCTGTTCGCCGACTTCAAGCCCGAGGCGATGTTCGGCCTGCACGTGTTCTCGTCGGTGCAGGCCGGGCAGATCGCGGTGCGCGGCGGGCCGCTGATGGCCGCGTCGGACAAGTTCACCATCGACGTGCACGGGCGCCAGACGCATGGTTCGGCGCCGTGGGGCGGCATCGACCCGATCGTCGCCGCCGCCGACCTGGTCGGCACCGCGCAGACCGTCGTCAGCCGCCGCAGCAACATCTCGAAGCAGCCGGCGGTGGTGAGCTTCGGCTCGGTGCACGGCGGCATCCGCTACAACATCATTCCCGACTCGGTGCAGCTGGTCGGCACCATCCGCACCTTCGACGAAGGCATGCGCGCGCGCATCCACGCCGACCTGGACAACGTCGCCAACCACGTGGCCGCCGCGCACGGCGCCACCGTCACCACCGACATCCCGGTCGGCACCGGCAACCCGGTCACGGTCAACGACCCGGCGCTGACCGCGCGCATGCTGCCCAGCCTGCAGGCCGCGATCGGCGCCGGCAACGTCTACGAACCGCCGCTGCAGATGGGCGCCGAGGACTTCGCCTACTACGCGAAGGAAGTGCCGTCGATGTTCTTCTTCGTCGGCGCAACCGCCAAGGGAATCGACCCGGCCGAGGCGCCGAGCAACCACTCGCCCGAGTTCATGCTCGACGAGTCCGCGCTCGACGTGGGGCTGCGGGCGATGCTGCAGGTGACACTGGATTACCTGGGCTCGCCGGCGACGTAGGTCGGGGTTGCATCCCCGACGGTTTCGATCGCGGGGCGTCGGGGGCGTAGCCCCGACCTACGGCAGGTTGTTGGCTGAGTGCGGGTCGATCGAATAGGGGAAGGTCTCGTCCAGGAACCCGGGCTGCGCGCGCACGCGGTCGATCCAGGCCCGCAGGTGCGCATGCGGTGCCAGCGACAGGCCGTCGGCTTCGTCGGCGCGGCTGGCGTAGGCGAACAACCCGATGTCAGCGACGGTGTAATCGTCACCGACGATGAAGTCGCGCAGCGCGAACTGCGCGTCGAGGATCTCCAGCGCACGCAGCGCGCCCCGACGCTTCGCCTCCACCAGTGCCGGCGCGCGCCGCGCCAGCTTGCCGGTCAACGTCCAGTGCCGCAGCGCGCCGACCTGGCTCTCGATCCGCTCCTGCTCGAAACTCAGCCACTGCCAGACCTTCGCCCGCGCGAACGCATCGCCGGGCAGGTACCGCGTTCCGTCGGCGAGAAAACACAGGATCGCGTTCGACTCGGCCAGCGCACGGCCGTCATCGAGCACGATCGCCGGCACCGTGCCGGTCGGGCTGATGCGCACGAACGCCTCGTGCCGGCCCTCGCCTTCGAAGATGGACACCTGCTCGGTGCGATGGGGTCGTCCGAGATGGTGCAGCAGCTGGCGCACCTTCCAGGCGTTCTGCGAGGGCAGGTAGTCGTACAGCACCAGCATGGTCGTCTCCGCGTGCAAAACGGCAGGATCACCGGCGGCCGCTGCGCGCGAACTCCGTTTCCTGCGGCGGAATGTTCCCGCGACGCCATCGGTGCGGGAAGCAGGCAGCGTTCGGGCCCGGCCACGACCGGCCAAGTAGAATCCGCACATGGCTTCCCACGACCTCCCCCTCG
Source organism: Luteimonas soli (assembly GCF_042648865.1). Classification (NCBI taxonomy): domain Bacteria; kingdom Pseudomonadati; phylum Pseudomonadota; class Gammaproteobacteria; order Lysobacterales; family Lysobacteraceae; genus Luteimonas; species Luteimonas soli. The sequence goes on from NZ_JBHRYA010000007.1 coordinate 185,426, forward strand.
GCCGCGCCGTCGACTACCCGCGCGGCTACGACCCGAACCTGCTGTTCCCGATCGCGCGCGCGCACGGCCGCGCCGAGCTCGGCGTCGGCGACGCCCTGCCCTTCGAGGGCATGGACCGCTGGCACGCCTATGAGTTGGGCTGGCTCGATGCGCGCGGCAAGCCCGCCGTCGCCACCGCCACGATCACCGTACCGGCGCACTCGCCGCAGCTGGTCGAATCCAAGTCGCTCAAGCTCTACCTCAACTCGTTCAACGCCGAGCGTTTCGACGGCGCCGAGTCGGTGCGCGAGCGCATCGCCGGCGACCTGTCGCGGGCCGCCGGCGCAACGGTCGAGGTCGCGTTCGGACTGCCGCCCATCGACTCGCGTGCCGCCGCGGACGACGACGCGGTGTCGATCGACGCGATCGAGATCGACTGCGACGCCTACGACGCGCCGCGTCCGGATTTCCTGGCCGCCGACACCGGCGACATCACCGACGAAACGCTGCGCTCGGACCTGCTCAAGTCCAACTGCCCGGTCACCGGCCAGCCGGACTGGGCCAGCGTGCGCATCGCCTACCGTGGCCCGCGCATCGACCGCGCCGGGCTGCTGCGCTACCTGGTGTCGTTCCGCGAGCACGCCGGGTTCCATGAACAATGCGTCGAGCGCATCTTCGTCGACGTGCTGGCGCGCTGCCGGCCCGAATCGCTGGCGGTGGAAGCGCGCTACACGCGCCGCGGCGGCCTCGACATCAACCCCTGGCGCGTGCTGCCGGGGACGGCCGCGCCCTCCGCCGCGCGGGACCTTCGGCAATGAACGTGAAATTCACGCTGGGGCGCGGCGCGATATTTTCTTAACAGTCGCCGTGGGACGCTGCCGTCCGCAAACGCGGCACAGGAGGCCCCGATGAGCACCCCCAAGAACCCCAACGATCCCGATTCGCTGTCCCTCGCCCCCAGCGGCAGCAAGAAGAAGGCCGATTTCTCCAACGTGCAGAGCGGCTCCAGCAGCACCGAGGCCGACGCGCCCAAGGCCGATTTCAGCAACGTGCAGGGTGGCTCGAGCAGCACCGAGGAGTCCATCGGCGAGCAGACCTATACCGTGCAGAAGGGCGACACGCTGTCGCACGTCGCCAAGCAGTTCTACGGCAAGGCGAGCGCATGGAACCGGATCTTCGAGGCCAACCGCGACCAGCTCGACAACCCCGACCTGATCCAGCCCGGCCAGGTGCTGAAGATCCCGCCGCAGGCCGACTGACCGGCGCGCGACGCATTCCTTTCCCATACGGAGACATTCCATGACACGCAAGACGCTCAATATCGCGATCGCCGCCGCCCTGCTCGGTACGCTGGCGCTGGTCGGCTGCAAGAAGGGCCAGGACGAAGCGGCGATGACGCCTCCGCCGGCGACCACTGAACCTGCGCCCGCGCCTATGCCGGAACCGGCACCCGCGCCAGCCAGTTCGGCCTCGGTCACCGCGGTCGACCTGGGCAATTCCATTGGCGCCGACATGAAGGTCGCCACGCCGTCGACCTCGTTCGCGCCCACCGACACCATCTACGCCTCGGTCGCCACGAGCACCAGTGATCCGGCGGCGAGCGTGCCCGGCACGCTGAGCGCGACGTGGACGTTCGAGGACGGCCAGGTCGTCAACGAGGAGAGCAAGTCGGTCAACCTGACCGGCGCCGGCAACACCGAGTTCCACATCGCCAAGCCCGACGGCTTCCCGGCCGGCAGCTACAAGGTCGAGATCTCGCTGGACGGCAACGTGGTGCAGAGCAAGGATTTCTCGGTGAAGTGACGCACTGGCCCATGCGCTGATCCTCGTGGAAGCGGGGATCAGCGAGTCACCCACGCCCGCGCCCTGCGCGGGCGTTTTTTTGGTTCTTCTCGCAACTGAGGGAGGTGAAGATCCAGGCAAGCGGTCTTTGTGCGCGCTTCGGACACTGCGTCGTCCCGACCGGGGCATGCTCCCCGGCTCGGCAGGATCGCCGCTGTGCGGCTCCCCCCGGCCCGGCGCAGCGCGCCGGGCATTCGCACAGGCGCGCCAAGCAGCCCGTGCTCATCCATGCCTGACTCGCCGCCGCAGGCCATCCATGGCCTGCTTTCCGCATCCCCCGGTCTGGACGCCGCGCCGGCGATTCACTGTCATGGCTTGTTCATCGGCAACCGAAGATCAAAGGCCGTCGGGGACGTAACCCCGACCTACGCGGCTTCAACCGAAGCGACGAAGGTCACGTCAAGATGAGCCGTGTCCTGACGGGCGGGGGCCGCGAGCAGCAATCCGCCCGCGCGCTTTGCCCACGCCACGGCGGCGGGCGACAATGGCGGGCCCGATCCGCGTGCCAGCGCGCGGCCCCGCCGGAGCGATGCCGCAGCGCATCGCTGCCCGCCCCGACCCGCAATTCCGCAGCGAGCCCGACACGACATGTCCGAGACCCCGAAGATCCTCTACACCCTGACCGACGAAGCCCCGTGGCTGGCGACCCGATCACTGCTGCCGGTCGTGCAGGCCTACGCCGCCACCGCCGGCATCACGGTCGATACCCGCGACATCTCGCTGGCTGCGCGCATCCTGTCGCAGTTCCCGGAGGCGCTGCGCGAGGACCAGCGCGTGGCCGACGACCTGGCCGAGCTGGGTGAGCTGGCGAAGACGCCCGAAGCCAACATCATCAAGCTGCCCAACATCAGCGCCTCGGTGCCGCAGCTCAAGGCCGCGATCGCCGAGCTGCAGGCGCAGGGTTACGCGCTGCCGGCGTACCCGGACGAACCGCGCGACGAATCCGAGCGCGAGACCAAGGCGCGCTACGACAGGGTCAAGGGCAGCGCGGTCAACCCGGTGCTGCGCGAGGGCAATTCCGACCGCCGCGCGCCGGCTTCGGTGAAGGCCTACGCGCGCAAGCACCCGCATCGCATGGGCAAGTGGGAGAAGGATTCGAAATCGCACGTCGCGCACATGGACGGCGGCGATTTCTACGGCAGCGAGCAGTCGGTGGAAATCGCGCAGCCGGGCTCGGTGCGCATCGAACTGGAAGGCCGCGACGGCCGCCGCCACATGCTCAGGACCGGCGTCGCGGTGCAGGCCGGCGAGCTGATCGATGCGGCGGTGATGGACGCGGCCGCGCTGTCGCGCTTCGTCGGCGAACAGATCGACGATGCGCGCGCCAAGGACGTGCTGTTCTCACTGCACCTGAAGGCGACGATGATGAAGGTCTCCGACCCGATCATGTTCGGCATCGCGGTCGAGGCGTTCTACAAGCCCGTGCTCGACAAGCACCGCGCGGCGCTCGACGAGGCCGGCTTCGACCCGAACAACGGCATCGGCGACCTGTACGCGCGCCTGCCGTCGATGCCCGCGGACGTCGCCGCGCAGATCACGGCGGAGATCGACGCGCTGTACGGACAGCGCCCGGGCCTTGCAATGGTGAACTCCGACAAGGGCATCACCAACCTGCACGTGCCCAGCGACATCATCGTCGACGCGTCGATGCCGGCGATGATCCGCGACTCGGGCCGGATGTGGAACGCGGCCGGCGAACTGCAGGACACCAAGGCGCTGATCCCCGACCGCAGCTACGCCGGCATCTACCAGGCGGTGATCGAAGACTGCAAGGCCCACGGCGCGTTCGACCCGGCGACGATGGGCAGCGTGCCCAACGTCGGGCTGATGGCGCAGAAGGCCGAGGAATACGGCTCGCACGACAAGACCTTCCGCATCCCCGCCGACGGCACCGTGCGCGTGCTCGACGAGGCCGGCAACGCGCTGATGACGCACGAAGTGCACGCCGGCGACATCTGGCGCATGTGCCAGACCAAGGATGCGCCGATCCAGGACTGGGTGAAGCTGGCGGTCAACCGCGCGCGCCTGAGCGGCACGCCGGCGGTGTTCTGGCTCGACCCGCAGCGCGCGCACGACGCCAACGTCGCGCGCAAGGTGGAGCGCTATCTCAAGGACCACGACACGAACGGCCTGGACATCCGCATCCTGCCGCCGGTCGAGGCGATGAAGCTCTCGCTCGAACGCATCCGCCGCGGCGAGGACACGATCAGCGTCACCGGCAACGTGCTGCGCGACTACCTCACCGATCTGTTCCCGATCATGGAACTCGGCACCAGCGCCAAGATGCTGTCGATCGTGCCGCTGATGGCCGGCGGCGGACTGTTCGAGACCGGCGCCGGCGGTTCGGCGCCCAAGCACGTGCAGCAGTTCGTGGCCGAAGACTACCTGCGCTGGGATTCGCTGGGCGAGTTCCTGGCGCTGGCCGCCTCGCTCGAACACCTGTCCGAGACCACCGGCAACAAGCGCGCGAAGGTGCTGGCCGACGCGCTGGACGCGGCCAACGCGCAGTTCCTCGACAACGACAAGTCGCCCACGCGCAAGCTCGGCGGCATCGACAACCGCGGAAGCCACTTCTACCTCGCCCTGTACTGGGCGCAGGCGCTGGCCGCGCAGGCCGCCGACGCCGGACTGAAGACCACCTTCGCCCCGCTGGCCGCGGCGCTGGCGGAGAACGATGAGAAGATCGTCGGCGAACTGATCGCCGTGCAGGGCAAGCCGGTGGACATCGGCGGCTACTACCGCCCCGACCCGGCGAAGGCCTCGGCGGCGATGCGGCCAAGTGCCACGCTCAACGCGGCGCTGGAAAGCCTGGGCCAGGCCGACGGGGCCGCGTAAACCCGTCCACATCCCGCTCTTCCCCTTGAGGGATGGGCGGGAGTGCGGCTACGGCTTTCTTTCCGACCCCGGGTCGGGCGACAGCCGATCGGGTCGCCGGCGCTCACGCAGGATGAACCGGACGAAGGCCTCCACCAGCGCCACCCCGCCCAGGAGCATCAGGCCGAGCCACGCCACCAGGTTGGTCAGGCCCCAGGCGGTTCCCAGGTCGGTGCCCGGGGTCGAGCCGGTGTAGTCCAGCGTGGCCATCGACAGCAGCAGGAACAGCGCGAGCAGGCACGCCGCGACGAACACCGCGCTGGCCATCCGCACGGTACCCAGGATGATGGCCAGCACGATCATCGGCCATGCCGGCCACCACAGGTCCGTCGACAGCGGCCTGCCGGGGTCGTCCCGGTGCGCCAGCAGGAGCAACAGCCCCGCCATGACCAGCGGCACCGTCACCACGACGATCCGGGCCGGCAGCCTCCACTTCCCTTCGCGTTCCATGGCCATGGCCATGGACATTGACAGGGCCAGGCTGACCAGGACGTGATGTCGCGGATCCGGCGGCCGGCCATGCCCACCGCCGGGCGCCATCGCGGACCGACGCGCCCCTGACGTGAAAGAGCGAGCGAAAACCCGCGCCGCACATTCATTCCGCCCACACCCGCTCCTGCCTACGCTCCCGGCTCCATCCTCAGGAGCCATCGCATGTCGTCCTTCGTGCTGTACCTGATCGGAATGCTGATCGTCATCGGCGGGCTCGCCTATGGCGCCTCGCTGGCCGGGCTGCCGACGCAGTGGATCGCGGTCGGCGTTGTGGTGCTGCTGGGCATCGGCATCGTCACCGGCGTGTCGAAGACCCGGCGCCGGGATCCGCCTGCCGAATGAACCGGCCCGGCGGGCCGGCTCAACGGAACGGCGACAGCGCCACCGAGCAGATCGAAGCAATGGCGCCGCGCCGGAACGGCCGCGGGGGGCGGCCGCAATCGGTGTCGCGCGCACCGCCGGCTGCGTCCGGCGGCGGAGCGCCGTCTTCCGGCTCCCCGGCATGGTCGGCCGCCAGCGAGAGCGCCAGCTTCGTGTCCTGGATGTAGCCGTTCTGGAACAGCAATGCGGTGTAGATGCTCATGCTCCACTCCTGCGTCATCTTGAGTGGGAAGAAAGATATGTGCATGCTGTTCGCCGGAAAAGCGACCTTTTCGCAAGCCTGTCTTGAATCAAAATCAATACAAGCTACCGGGATCCTCATCCATGAGCCGCCTCCCGCTGCACGCCCTGCAGGGCTTCGTCGCCGCCGCGCGGATGGGCAACCTGTCGCGCGCGGCCGAGTCGCTCAACCTCACCGTCAGCGCGCTCAGCCACCAGATGCGTGGGCTGGAGGCGCGGCTGGGCCAGCAGCTGCTGGTGCGCAAGTCGCGCGGCGTCGGCCTGACCCCGGACGGGCAGCGGCTGCTGGAGCGGATCGGGCCGCACCTGGACGCCATCGGCCAGGCGCTGCAGCCGTTCGCCGCGCGCCACGACAACCGGCTCGCGGTCAGCGCGACGCCGTCGATGGCCTCGGCCTGGCTGGTGCCGCGGCTGGGCGGCTTCCTCGCCGCGCATCCGCAGGTCGAGATCAGCCTGCAGTCGACCGAATCGGTGGTCGACTTCAGCCGCGAAACGCAGATCGTCGCGGCGCTGCGGATCGGCCTGGGCCAGTGGCCGGGGGTGGTGTCCGAGCACCTGTTCGACGAATGGCTGGTGCCGATGGCCAGCCCCGCGCTGGTCGAACGCATGGGCGGCTTGCAGGCGCGGCCGCTGGGCGAGTGGCCGCTGCTGGGCGATCCCGACGGCCAATGGGAGCGCTGGTTCGAGACCTTCGGCGTGCAGCCGCCGGCGCGCTACGCGGCCGTGTTCGACGACTCCGAATCGCACCACCGCGCCGCGCTCGACGGCGTCGGCGTGGCGCTGGGCCGCGTCACCCGCGCGCGCCTGCTGCTCGACTCCGGGCAGCTGGTGATGCTGACCGGGCAGCGCCTGAAGGCGCGCTACTCGCACTGGCTGGTGTATCCGCCCGAGGCCGCGACGCACCGGGGACTGCAGGCCTTCCGCACCTGGCTGCATGAAGAGGCGGCGGAGCATGTGGGGCATACCGAGCGCGAAGCACCGGCCTGACCTGGTCTTGCAGGAGCGGCCGCGAGCGGCGCGTTGTGTCACGCTTGCCCCCCAACACCCGACCGGAGCCCTCCCATGCGAACCGTCCTGGCCGCCTGCGCCCTCACCGTCGCACTCACCGCGTGCACTGTCACCACGTCCGCGCCGCAGGCCGGCGCCGAGGCCGCCGAGACCACGGCTCCGGTTCCGGCGCAGGCCGAAGCCGACGCACTGCAACAGGCAATCGCCGGCGACTGGCGCGACCCCGCCAACGTCGCCCGCGATCGCTACCGCCATCCGGCGCAGACGCTTGCGTTCTTCGGCCTGGAACCCGGCCAGACCGTGGTCGAGATCACCCCCGGCGGCGGCTGGTACGCCGAGATCCTCGCGCCGCTGCTGCGCGACAACGGGCACTACGTCGCCGCGGTGGTCGACCCGATGGCGATGGAGGAAGGCGGCGGCCGCGACTACCAGCAGCGGTCGAAGACGCGGCTGGAGGAAAAGTTCGCCGCCGCGCCGGCGCAGTTCGACCAGGCGCAGGTCGTCGCCTACGATCCGGCCGCACCGGTGTTCGGCGCGCCCGGGTCGGCCGACGTGGTGGTGACCTTCCGCAACGTACACAACTGGCGCTCCAACGGCCAGGCCGAAGGCATGTTCCGCGGCTTCTTCGACGTGCTCAAGCCAGGCGGCGTGCTCGGCGTGGTCGAGCATCGCGCCGAGGGCGACGTGGCCGACGACGACAAGTCCGGCTATGTCGGCCAGCAGCAGGTGATCGCGATGGCCGAGGCCGCCGGCTTCACCCTCGACGCGACGAGCGAAGCCAACGCCAATCCGAAGGACACCAAGGACCACCCCAACGGCGTGTGGACGCTGCCGCCCAGCAACAACCACGACGACGCGGACGACGCGAAGTACCAGGCGATCGGCGAGAGCGACCGGATGACGTTGCGGTTTGTGAAGCCGTGATTGGTGATTGGTGGATTGGTGATTCGTAAATGCAAGGGCTGGCCTTTGCCTTTGCTTTTGCCAATCACGAATCACCAATCGCCAATCACATCCCATGCTCCTCGCCCTCAACAAACCCTTCCACGTCCTGTGCCAGTTCACCGACCGCAGCGTGCCGGCGCGGCGGACGCTGGCGGAGTTCGGGTTGCCGGCGGGCGTGTATCCGGCCGGACGGCTGGACCACGACAGCGAGGGCCTGCTGCTGCTCACCGACGACGGTGCACTCGCGCACAGGATCACCGACCCGCGCCACAAGCTGCGCAAGACCTACCTGGTGCAAGTCGAGGGAACGCCGACCGACGCGCAGCTGCAGGCGTTGCGCGACGGCGTCGCGCTCAACGACGGCCGCACCCGCCCGGCGCATGTGCGGCTGCTCGAAACGCCGCCGCCACTGTGGCCGCGCGACCCGCCGGTGCGCTTCCGCAAGACCGTGCCCGACGCATGGCTGGAGCTGGCGATCAGTGAAGGCCGCAACCGCCAGGTGCGGCGGATGACCGCGGCGGTGGGCCTGCCCACGTTGCGCCTGGTCCGGGTGGCGATCGGCGACTGGCAATTGCAGGCGCTGCAGCCAGGCGAATGGCGCACGCTGTCGGATTCACCTTCCTGAACCCATTCAGGGTCGGACGTTTTTTTGCGTTCCCATGTTCGCGGGCGCGCGGTTGCGTCGATCGATTCTGGTAACGTGACGAACGCGGCACATCGCATTCAGTTTCATCAGGGCAACGGAACGATTCCGGCATGACCAACTCGACGGCCCACGCGTCCGGCAGCATCCTCGTCGTCGACGACCAGCCCGCCAATCTTCGCGTCGTCAGCGCCCTGCTCTCGCGCCACGGCTACGAGGTCATCACCGCCGACAGCGGCGAGGAAGCGCTGGCGATCGCGTCGGAACAGGCGCCCGACCTGATGCTGCTCGACATGATCATGCCCGGCATGGACGGCTTTGCCCTGCTCGAACGGATCAAGCAGCGGCCGGAGCTGCTGCGCTTGCCGGTGGTGTTCCTCACCGCCGCGCACGATCGCGAACTGCTGCTGCGCGCGTTCGACGCGGGCGCCGTGGACTACGTCACCAAGCCGTTCATGCCGGAAGAGCTGCTGGCCCGGGTCAACGCGCACGTCGGCCTGAAACAGACGCGCGACCGCCTCGAACGCGTCGCCCGCGAGCGCCAGGAACTGGTGAACCTGGTCGCGCACGACCTCAAGAACCCGCTGACCAGCGTGCTGTTCGCCAGCGACATCCTGGTCCATAACGGCACCCGCCCCGAACGCATCCCGCGCTATCTGGAGATGATCCATGAAAGCGCCCAGGACGCGCTGGGCTATATCAAGCGCTACCTCGAAGCGCAGGCCGACAGCGTGCTGTCGCGGCAGCATGCCGAGTCCGGCGATGTCTCCGCGCCGCTGCCCGAGGTGCTGGCGTGGCTGTCTCGCCGCTACGGGCTGCAGCTGGAAGGCCGCGGCATGCAGCTGCGCGTGCAGGCGCCGCCGCGGTGCAAGCCAGTGGCGATCGACGACCTCGTGCTGCGCCAGGTGGCCGAGAACCTGGTCAGCAACGCGATGAAGTACGCGCCCGACAGTGACATCGAGATCTCGGTGCGCGGCAGTGCGCCGGGCTTCTGGCAGCTGCTGGTGGAAGACCGCGGCCCGGGCATCCCGGCGTCGCACCAGCGCGAACTGTTCAAGCCCTTCACCCGACTGGGCGAGATCGATCCAACCGATGGCATGTCGAGCGGCCTGGGCCTGTCGCTGGCTCGGCAGATCGTGTCCAACGCCGGCGGGCAGCTGTGGTACGAAGACCGCGACGGCGGCGGCGCGCGCTTCGTGATCGAGCTGCCGGAGGCGGCGGAACGCGGCTGATCGCTGCGACGCGCAATCCGAAAACCACGCAGGAGCGGCGGAAGCCGCGAGCTTTGGGTTTGTTCCCATGCGGAACGAAAAGCTCGCGGCTTCCGCCGCTCCTACGGCTGTGTGGCCATGGGTCAGTCGGCAGTCGTCTTGCGCGCACGCTTGGCAGTGGCGCGCTTGCGCGGCGGCGCCTTCTTCGCCTCGATCCGGGTCGCCTTGCCTTCGATCGCCTGCTCGCGCGACTTGCGCTGCTGGCGACGCACCGCGTACAGCAGCAGGCCCGCGCCGACCGCGCCGGCCACGGCGACCGCCGGGTTGCGGCGCACGAACTTGGTCGCCACGCGGCTGCCGGCCTTGAGCGCGCCGAGTGCGGCCCCGGTTTCGATCCACTTCATGGCGCGATCGGGGACGCGGTCGCGCAGGGTGTCGCCGACGCTGCCGGCCAGCTCCAGCGCGCGGCCGGAGATCGATTCGAGTTTGCTCATGGGGGGATGCCTGGGGAGGTTGGCCGACCGCCAGTTTCGCGGCGGCGGTGTTGAGTCGGCGTGAGCGCGGTGTGTTTTGAGCTGACCGGAAAGCAAATCCCCCATACCCCCTTTTCAAAGGGGGCAAAGGCGAAAAGCCTTGCCCGAACCCCGAACCCCGAACCCCGAACCCCGAATCCGAATCCGAATCCGAATCCCGAATCCCAGACTCACGTCCCCCGCGGCTTGGCGCGATGGGTGGCGACGGCGTTCCACGGATCTTCCGGCCACGGGTGCTTCGGGTAGCGGCCCTTCATCTCGCGGCGCACCTCCGGGTAGGTGTTTTGCCAGAAGCTGCGCAGGTCACGCGTGACCTGCAGCGGGCGGCCCGCCGGCGAGAGCAGGTGCACGGTCAGTGACATGCGGCCGTCGCAGATGCGCGGAGTGTCGGCGAGGCCGAACAATTCCTGCAGCTTCACCGCCAGCACCGGCGAAGCCGGCTTGCCGTCGTCGCCGAACGCGTATTCGATGCGGCGCTGTTGGCCCGAGGGCACGAGGACCTGCGTCGGCGCGAGCTGGTCGATGCGCTGCCGCAGGTTCCAGTCGAGCGGCGATTTCAGCGCGCCGGCCAGTTCGTCGGCCAGCAATGCATCGAGCCGCGTCTTGCCGGCGAACGCGGGTCGCAGCCAGTCATCGAGCGAGGCGAGCAGCGCTTCGTCGCCGAGGTCGGGCAAGGTGAGTTCGGGCATCCACTCGCGCAGGCATCGCACGCGCGTCCGCCACTGCCGCAGGCCATCGCTCCACGGCAATGCGTCGAGGCCGAGATCACGCACCGCATCGATGAGCGCCTGCGCCGCCTGGCCGGAATCGACGCGCCCGGCGGGGCGCGCGTCGAGCACGATGCCGTCGAAGCGCTGCACGCGCTCGGCGACCAGCGCGCGGCGTTCGACGTCCCAGCGGGTTTCGTCGCGATCGGAAAAATGCGCAGCGAATGTGCTGCGCAGGAAACGTTCGTCGACCGGCGCCGCACGCAGCAGCAGCGCATCGCGCGCCTCGAAGCGCAGCTCGCTGGCGACCAGCCACGGCTCGCCGACCAGCGCGCTGTCGTCGAACAGCCGCGCCATGCGTCCGTTGCCCAGCTGGTAGCGGCGCGGGTCGTCGGCATGGCGATGCGCGATGCGATCCGGGAACGCATGCGCGAGCAGGTCGCCGAGGCGGTGCGCCTCAACCTCGCGCGGCGGCGCCGCGTCGACGCGCAGGCGTCGGCGCCACTGCTTCGCGGCGGCGTCGATGGCAGCGAGCGCGGAACGGTTGGCATCGTGCGGAACGCGCCCGTCGCGGAACGCGGCCAGCGCGCGCCAGCGTTCGGCCAGCGCGTCGGACCGCGATCGCAGCGGATCGCGTGCCTCCACCAGCGCGGCCAGGTCACAGGCGAGCGCGCGGCCTTCGCCCTCGCGCGCGGCCAGCAGCATCGCCGCCAGCCGCGGGTGGGTGCCGAGTGCGAGCATGCCTCGGCCTGTCGACGTGATCGCATGCGCCGCGTCAAGCGCACCGAGCCGGCGCAGCAGGTCGCGCGCGGCAGCCAGCGCACCGGGCGGTGGCGGGTCGACGAAGCGCAGCGCATCCGAGCCCCAGCCGGCCAACTCCAGCGCCAGCCCGGCCAGCTCGACCTGCATGATCTCCGCGCGCCGCTGCGGCTCCAGCCGCTGCGACTGCGGCCACAGGCGGTACGTCCAGCCCTCGGCGACGCGACCGGCACGGCCGGCACGCTGGTCGGCCGAAGCCTGCGCGATGTTCACTACGTCCAGCCGCGAGAAACCGCTGTTGGGATCGAAACGCGGCTCGCGTGCCAGGCCGCTGTCGATCACCACGCGCACGCCGGGCAGGGTGACGCTCGACTCGGCGACGTTGGTGGCGAGCACGACGCGGCGGCGGCCCTGGGGGTCGGGCTGCAGGACCTGCGACTGCTGGTCGACGGGGAGGTCGCCGTGGAGGGGGAGCACCACGAAGCCCTGCTCCTCCCCCTGCCTTCGCAGGGGAGGGAGCAAAGCGGACTGCAGTCGCGTGATCTCGCGCCGGCCGGGCAGGAACACCAGCACGTCGCCCGGGTGTGTGGCGAGCGCATGCTCGACCGCACGCCGCGCCTGCGACTCCGGCGACTCGTCGCGGCGCGCGGGGAAGTGCGCGACCTCGACCGGAAAACTGCGCCCCGCGCTCGACAGCCGCGGCGCGTCAAGGAATTGCGCCAGCCGCTCGCCGTCGAGCGTCGCCGACATCACCACGATGCGCAGGTCGTCACGCAGCGATGCCTGCACGTCGAGCGCCAGCGCCAGGCCGAGGTCGCCGGCCAGGTGTCGCTCGTGGAACTCGTCGAACAGCAGCGCGCCGACGCCCCCCGGCCCGCTGCCGCCCAGCTCGGGATCGTCCTGCAGCATGCGCGTCAGGATGCCTTCGGTCACCACCTCGACCCGCGTGCGCGCCGACACCCGGCTTTCGAAGCGGATGCGATAGCCGACGGTGTCACCGACCGCCTCGCCCAGCTGCCTGGCCATGAACCCCGCGGCCGCGCGCGCGGCGACGCGGCGCGGCTCAAGCATCACGATCCTCCTGCCCGCCAGCCACGGCGCGTCGAGCAGCGCCAGCGGCACTTGCGTGGTCTTGCCCGCACCAGGCGGCGCCTCGAGCACCAGCCGTGTGTGTGCGGCGAGGGTGTCGCGGACCTGCGGCAGCAGCGCGTCGATGGGGAGTGTCATCGGGGTCACCGCGCAAGGATACGGGCAACGCGTATCCGCACTGGTGCGGCGAAGAGCCGAACCCTCACCCGGCGCTTCGCGCCTCCCTCTCCCGCAAGCAGGAGAGGGACTGGAACGCGCGAGCATCGGCAATCGGCGAACATGGCGAGTGCGAGCACCGAAGACCGTCAACCGCACGCCATTGCAGAGCCGGCGCGGGCGGGAATCGCGGAAAGTGCGCCATGGATGGCGCACGGCCCCGACTTGGGCCATGGATGGCCCACGGAGGGGTGGAGCGATCCCGCCCGCGCCGGCGGACCGTCCGAAGCCGCGTCACTCAAGGCTTCGTATCAAAATCGCGACGACCTCTCATCGCCGCGACCGCGTGCATCGGTCCCGCCAACCCGCACAACCACAAGCCGCTATGCTTCCGCGTCCACGACGAACGCGGACCAAAAGCCCGTGCAACTGATCGACATCGGCGCCAACCTCACCCACGACAGCTTCGACCACGACCGCGATGCCGTGCTGCAGCGCGCGCGCGACGCCGGGGTGGTGCAGATGGTGGTGACCGGCGCCAGCCGCGAGCACTCGCCGCAGGCGCTGGAACTGGCGCGCGCGCATCCTGGCGAACTGTTCGCCACTGCCGGCGTGCACCCGCACCACGCCGCCGAGTACACCGCCGAGTGCGACGCCGAGATGCGCGAACTGCACGCGCACCCGGAAGTGGTGGCAGTGGGCGAATGCGGCCTCGACTACTTCCGCGACTTCTCGCCGCGGCCGGCGCAGCGGCGCGCGTTCGAACTGCAGCTGCAGGTCGCCGCCGACACCCGCAAGCCCCTGTTCCTGCACCAGCGCGACGCGCACGCCGACTTCCTGGCGATCATGCGCGAATTCGAAGGCAAACTCGGGCCGGCCGTGGTGCATTGCTTCACCGGCACCCGCGAAGAGCTGTTCGACTACCTCGACCGCGACTGGCACGTGGGCATCACCGGCTGGCTGTGCGACGAGCGCCGCGGCCAGCACCTGCGCGGACTGGTGCCGAACATCCCCGCCAACCGGCTGATGATCGAAACCGACGCGCCCTACCTGCTGCCGCGCACGCTGTCGCCGAAGCCGAAGGACCGCCGCAACGAACCGGCGTTCCTGCCGCACATCGTCGAGGAACTCGCCCGCGACCGCGGCGAGGACGCGGCCGTCGCCGCGGCCAATGCCACGGCGACGACGCGCGCCTTCTTCGGCCTGCCCGAAGCGCCGCTCAAGGCTTCCGGCGGCGGGTACTGACGTACACGTCGCCCGGGTCGGCGGCGGTCAGCTTGCGGCCGAAGTACAGCCGGGTGCCGTCGCCCGACAGCGACGCGCGCGTTTCCGAACCCGGCGTGTTGACGTGGGGATTGGCGATCCGCACCGGCTTGCCCCACTTCGCACGCACGCTGCGTCGGGTCGCGACGTAGATGTCCTGGTCGAACGCGGTGGCGCCCGCGCGGTTGGAGCTGAAGACGATCTCCAGGCCATCCTTGCGTACGTTCGGCATGCGATCGTCGAAGGACGTACTCAGTTCGGCCACGCGCCGGCCTCGCAGCACGGTGCCGTTGCGCAGCACGCGGCTGACGTAGATGTCCTGGCCCTGGCTGTCGGCGTAGCCGTTGCTGGAGAAGTACAGGAACGTACCGGCCGACGTCTGCACCAGCGACGGACTGAACTCGGCGCCGGCGGTGTTGGGGCCGTGCGGGGCGCAGCCCAGGTGCAGCGGCGCCAGCCAGTGGCCGGAGCGGAATTCGCGGCTCAGGTAGATGTCGCCCGGCGCGGGGCCGGCGGCTGGCGTGGGCGGTGGTTCGCTGCCGGGGTAGCAGTCGTCGGCGTGCGCGCGCGAGCTGACGAACATCAGCCAGTTGCCGCGCAGGGGCGTGGGACAGTAGTCGAACTCGGTGGAGTTCACCGGCGTGCCGAGGTTGCGCGGGGTGCCCCAGTCGGCGAATCGCCCCCTGCCGCGGCGCGAACGGTAGATGTCCAGCTTGCCCTGGGCGCCGGGCGCGCTGCGGTTGGAGGCGATGTACAGCTCGCGCCCGTCCGGCGATTCGATCGGGCAACCCTCGGCGGCGACAGGCGTGTCGACCACGGCCGGCAGCATCTGCGCGGCGCCCCACGGGCCGTAGTGGGGGCCCCGGTTACCGGCGACGGCCGCAGGCGCGGCGCAGGCCAGGGTCGCCGCAACGGCGGCGACGAGGATGGCAGGGGTGTTGTTGTGGTTCATGGCGCGGCTGTTCATGGTGATTTCCTCGACCGGATGCGCCGGCCCGACGCGCCGGCGGGTGCCGGCGCCGCCAGACTCCGCCGCGGCGCGCCAACGGTCTTGAGGCGGCGACTCGGGCGTTGATCGGGTTTGCTTGGAAAGCTTGGGAAATGCTTGGGGCCGCTCGCGACGGCTTTGTACGTATGCCCGGTTGCGCCCGGATTTCCCGCGGAGGCTTTCGATGCAGCCGGCACCCGCCAGCCTTGCCTTCGACGACGTGCTGATCGATTTCGCCGGGCGGCGGCTGGTCCGCGGCGGCGTCGGGCAACCGCTGGAACCCAAGGCCTTCGATGTACTGGCACTGCTGGCCGGCAGCCCGGGGCAGGTGTTCACCCGCGACGGGATCCTCGACGCGGTCTGGGGCCATCGCCACGTCACGCCGGGCGTGCTGAACCGGGTCATGACCCTGCTGCGCCAGGCGCTGGGCGAGGACGCCCACCACCCGCGCCTGCTGCACACCCTGCATGGCGTCGGCTACCGGTTCGACCTCCCCGAACCTGCTCCCGGCGTCGCGACGGAAGCGGTGCAGGCACCAGTGCCGGAAACCCCACCGGAACCGCAGCCTGTACCGGCACAACCGCCGATGCGCCACGCCGACGACCGGCCACCCGGACTCCCGCGCCTCGCGCTGTGGTCGCTGCCGTTGCTCGCGCTGCTCGCCTTCGCCGGTTGGAAATGGTGGCCGCATGCGTTGCCGCCGGCCACCGCGGGCGCTCCGGCCGCGACCGTGCCGGAGCGCAGCATCGCAGTGCTGCCCCTGGTCAATGCCAGCAACGACCCCGAACAGCAGTTCTTCTCCGATGGCCTTTCGGAAAACCTGATCGACACGC
Source organism: Luteimonas soli (assembly GCF_042648865.1). NCBI lineage: Bacteria > Pseudomonadati > Pseudomonadota > Gammaproteobacteria > Lysobacterales > Lysobacteraceae > Luteimonas > Luteimonas soli. The sequence continues at coordinate 201,369 of NZ_JBHRYA010000007.1, forward strand.
TGTCCCGGTTCGAGGAACTCAAGGTGATCGGCCGCATTTCGGCCTTCCGGTTCCGCGGCAGCAAGGACGACAGCGCGACCATCGGCCGCAAGCTCGGTGTGTCCTACCTGCTCGGCGGCAGCGTGCAGCGTGCGGGCGACATGGTGCGCATCAACGCTTCCCTGACCAAGGCCACCGACGGCAGCACGCTGTGGTCCGAGCATTACGATCGCCCGTACAAGGACCTGTTCGCGCTGCAGGACGAGATCACGTCCGCAGTCACCGGCGCATTGCGGGTGGAGTTGCTGTCACCCGGGGAAGCCGCGAAGCACGACGACCGCCCGCCCAGCGGCAACATCGACGCCTACGACGCCTATCTGCAGGGCTTGAAGCACTGGCACGACGAGGACTTCCGGAAGGCCGCCGAGTACATGACCCGGGCCGTGGAAATCGATCCCGACTATGCGATGGCATGGGCGCACCTGTCGGGGTCGTGGAGCACCGTCGCCACGTTCTTCAACGAGCCCCCCGCGGTTGCCCGCGAACACATGCGCCTGGCGCGCCTGGCGGCGGACAAGGCGCTGCAACTGGCGCCCGATCTTGGCGCGTCCCACGCTGCCCGCGCCTACGTGCGGTTCTACGGTTTCGACCACCAGGGCGCCCTGGCCGAGTGCCGTCGCGCCGTGCGGCTGGCGCCGGACGATGGCACGGTCCTCAACGGCTGCGGCTATACGCTGGCCGGCATCGGAAAACTGGGCGAAGCAATCCGGCTGCGGGAGCACCTGCTTTCGATCGAGCCGCTGTACACCGTCAACAATTTCGAATACGCGCAACTGTTGATGGCGACCGGCCAGCTGGACGAGGCGCAGAAGTACCTTCGCATTGCAGAAGGCCTGTCGCAGCCTGGCTCATCGCCGATCCAGCTCATGCATGTCGCCATTGCGCGCGGCGACGCGAAGGCCGCGCAGGATGTCGCCCGCAAGCAGGCTTCGCCCTGGCGGGAGCTGGACCTGGCGATCGCAGCGCAGATTTCCCCGGACCGCGCGGCGGCGGATGCCAGTCTGGCGCAGGTCCTGGCCGACGGGATCGCGACCAAGGCCAGCCCGTATTCCGTCGCGCAGGCCTATGCACTGCGCGGCGACTACGACAGCACCATGCAATGGCTGGAGCGTGCGCCGCCCCACGAGTTCCTTTTCATGCTGGCCGATCCCCTTGTCCTGCGCTTGCGCGACGATCCGCGCCTGATCGCCCTGTGCAGGAAGATCGGCCTGCCGCCGCCAGCCACGAGCGAAGCGCTGAGCCTCGACCAGATCCGCGCGGCGGACGGCGCGGCGCGCTGAACCCGTACGTACCCGAATGGAAACGTAACGGCCGTTTCCTTCAATTACTGAACTTGCCAGTACAATTGCGGCCCCGCTGCCGGCCGGCGGCGGTCCCTCCCCACGGGAACCCCGCATGCACGCAAGCTTCCGCGCCGTTGCCGCCGCCTGCCTGGCCGCCCTGCTGGCCGGCTGCGGCGGATCTGAACCCGCCGAAACCGACGCCCCCGCCTCCACTCTCGCCGTCACCCTGGCGCCCGCGCAGATGCGGCCGATCCAGCGCACGGTGGTGGTGTCCGGGCCGGTCGCTGCCTTTGAAGAGATGCAGCTGGGGGTGGAGATCAGCGGCGCGCGGGTGACCGCGCTCAACGTCGACGTCGGCCAGCAGGTCCGAGAGGGCGAGGTGCTGCTGGAGCTCGACCACCGCAACCTCGACAGCGAGCTGCAGCAGGCGCAGGCGGCGCTGGCCGAAGCCGAGGCCGGCGTCACCCTTGCGCGCGCCAACCTCAGCCGCGGCGAACTGCTGGCGAAGGACAAGTACATCAGCGCCTCCCAGCTCGACGAACTGTGCGCCGCACGCACCCAGGCCGAAGCCCGCCGCAACACCGCGCGCGCCAGCCGCGACGCGGCGCAGCTGCGGCGCGACTTCGCCGAACTGCGCGCGCCCGCCGACGGCATCATCTCCAAGCGCCTGGTGCAGCCCGGCCAGGTGGTCGCCGCCGGCACCGAGCTGCTGCGCCTGATCCGCGACGGCCGCCTGGAGTGGCGCGCCGAACTGCCCGAAGACGACCTGGCCCGGGTCGAACCCGGTGCCACCGTGCGACTGCCATCCAGCGCCGGCACGGTCACCGGCCGCATCCGCGCGGTCAGCCCCGGCGTCGACAGCCAGACCCGCACCGGCACCATCTACGCCGACCTGCCCGAGCCCGGCCCGCTGCAGCCGGGCACTTACGTCGAAGGCCGCATCGTCACCGGCGCCGGCAACGGCCTGACCGTGCCCGCCGCCTCGGTGGTGCAGCGCGACGGCCACGCCTACGTGTTCACCCTCGACGGCAAGAACGTCGCCCACCGCGTGCGCGTGGCCACCGGCGCCAGGGTCGGCGACCAGGTCGAAATCGTCGACGGCCTCAAGGCCGGCGACGCGGTGGTCGAACAGGGCGCCGGCTTCCTCGGCGACGGCGACACGGTGCGCGTGGTGGCGGCGAAGCCGGCAGCGACCACCACCGGCGCGGCGACCGCGCCATGAATTTCTCGGCCTGGGCGATCAGGCGCCCGCTGCCGGCGCTGATGCTGTTCTTCGCGCTGTGCGTGGCCGGGCTTTGGGGCTTCCACGAGCTGCCGGTGGCGCGCTTCCCCGACATCGCGTTCCCGATGACCACGGTCACCATCACCCAGCCCGGCGCCTCGCCGAGCCAACTGGAGGCCGAGGTCACGCGCCGGGTCGAGGATTCGGTGGCGACGATCCCCAACATCAAGCGGGTGATGTCGAGCGTCAGCGAGGGCGTGAGCACCACGTCGATCGAATTCCAGCTCGAAACCGATCTTGCCACCGCGCTCGACGACACGCGCGATGCAGTCACCAAGATCCGCACCGACCTGCCGCAGGACATCCAGGAACCGGTGATCTCGAAGGTCGACATCGGCGGATCGCTGATGACCTACGCGGTAGTCGCGCCGAAGCTGCGTCCGGACGAGCTGAGCTGGTTCGTCGACCGCGAGGTGACGCGCGCGATGTACGGCGTGCCCGGCGTGGCCGCGGTCAAGCGCGTCGGCGGCATCGACCGCCAGGTACGCGTGGACCTCGATCCCGACGCGCTGCAGGCTTTCGGCGTCACCGCCGGCGACGTCTCGCAGCAGCTGGCACGGATCCAGGTCGAACGCGCCGGCGGCAAGGCCGAACTCGGCGGCGAACAGCAGGTGATCCGCACCGTCGGCACCATCGACAGCGCGAAGGCGCTGCGCGATTACTCGATCAGCCTGCCCGACGGCCGCGCGGTGCGGCTGTCGGCGGTGGCGCGGATCACCGATGCCGCCGCCGATCCCACCGAGGCCGCGCTGCTCGACGGCAAGCCGGTGGTCGCGTTCTCGATGTCGCGCACGCGCGGCTCGAGCGAGGTCGCGGTCGCCGACGGCGTCGAACAGGCGCTGGAAACGCTCAAGGCCGACCACCCCGGCGTCGACTTCCAGCTGGTCACCACGGTCATCGACGAAACCGTGCGCTCCTACGACTCGTCGATGACGATGCTGTGGGAGGGTGCGCTGCTGGCGCTGCTGGTGGTGTGGCTGTTCCTGCGCGACTGGCGCGCGACCTGGGTCTCGGCGGTGGCGCTGCCGCTGTCGATCATCCCAACGTTCGCGGTGATGCACTGGTTCGGCTTCAGCCTCAACCTGATCACGCTGCTGGCGCTGAGCGTCGTGGTCGGCATCCTCGTCGACGACGCCATCGTCGAGATCGAGAACATCGTGCGCCACCTGCGCATGGGCAAGAAGCCGATCGACGCCGCGCGCGATGCCGCCGCCGAGATCGGCACCGCGGTGATCGCGACTTCGCTGACCCTGGCGGCGGTGTTCGTGCCGGTGGCGTTCATGCCCGGCATCGCCGGCAAGTTCTTCCGCGAGTTCGGCTGGACCGCGGCGACCGCGGTGATGTTCTCGCTGCTGGTCGCGCGCCTGCTCACGCCGATGATGGCCGCCTACCTGCTCAAGCCGCACGGCGAGGAGAAGGCCGAATCGAAATTGATGGCCTGGTACCTGGGCTGGGTGGATGCGGCGCTGCGCCACCGCGCGCGCACGCTGTGGATCGCGACCGGCCTGTTCTTCGCTTCGCTGGCGATCGTGCCGTTCATCCCGACGACCTTCATCCCGACCTCCGACCTGGGCCGCAGCAACCTCAGCCTGGAGCTGCCGCCGGGCACCACCCTGCAGGACACCACCGCGGTGGCCGAGCGGGCGCGCGCGCTGCTGTCCGATATCCCGGAACTGACGCAGGTCTACACCGCGGTCGGCAGCGTCCTCGACGTCGGCGACCCCTCCAAGTCCGGCGTCGGCGAGCCGCGCAAGGCGACCCTGATCCTGGACTGGGGCAAGCCCGAGGATCGCGACCGCGACCAGAAGACCCTGGAGCGGCTTGCCCGCAGCCGGCTCGCCGACCTGCCGGGCGTGCGCGTGAGCTACATCAGCACCGAGCCGGGCGAGATGATGCAGCTGGTGCTGGCCGGCGACGACCCGCAGCGGCTGCAGTCGGCGGCCACCGCGCTCGAGCGCGACCTGCGCAGCATCGACGGCCTCGGCAGCGTGACCTCGTCGGCGTCGCTGCTGCGCCCGGAGATCGTGATCACGCCCGATCCGGCGCGTGCCGCCGACCTGGGCGTCGCTACCGCCGACATCGCCGAGGCCGCGCGCATCGCCACCGCCGGCGACTACGAGCAGCGCCTGGCCAAGCTCAACCTGCCCGAGCGCCAGGTGCCGATCCGGGTCGGATTCTCCGAGGCAGCGCTGGCCAATCCCGCGCTGGTCGGACAATTGCGCGTGCGTGGCAAGAACGGCCCGGTGCCGCTGTCGGCGGTGGCCGACATCCGCGCCGCCAGCGGCCCGTCGCAGATCTCGCGCTACCAGCGCCAGCGCAACATCACCTTCACCGCCGAACTCAACGGTCGTCCGCTGGGCGAGGTGATGACCGAAGTGCAGGCGCTGCCGAGCGTGCAGCACCTGCCCGACGGCGTGAGTTTCCTCAACACCGGCGACTCCGAGGTGTTCATCGAGCTGTTCGTCGGCTTCGCGATCGCGATGGTCGCGGGGCTCGCGTGCATCTACATGGTCCTGCTGCTGCTGTTCAACCATCCGCTGATGCCGCTGACCATCCTCACCGCGGTGCCACTGTGCGCCGGCGGCGCGTTCGGCGCGCTGCTGCTCACGCAGAACATGCTCTCGCTGCCGGCACTGATCGGCCTGCTGATGCTGATCGGCATCGCCAGCAAGAACTCGATCCTGCTGGTCGACTACGCGGTGATGGCCGAGGACGAGCACGGGCTGTCGCAGCACGATGCGCTGATCGATGCCTGCCGCAAGCGCGCGCAGCCGGTGATCATGACCACGCTGGCGATGGGCGCGGGCATGATGCCGATCGCGCTGGGCTTCTCCGGCGACTCCAGCTTCCGCGCGCCGATGGCGATCGCGGTGATCGGCGGGCTGATCACCTCGACCCTGCTGAGCCTGATCGTGATCCCGGCCGCGTTCACCGTGCTCGACGACCTCGGCGACTGGGTGGCGGGGAAGTTCCACCGCCAGCCCCAACACCCGGCGCAAGCCGAACGCTGAGCCGCACGCCCCGACCTTCTGTGGGACCTGCCTTTCGTGGGAGCGGCTTCAGCCGCGAGCTTTTGGGCCAGGGATTCGGGATTCGGGATGTGCGTTTCACCGATTCCCAATCCCCGATCCCGCCCCCAAAGACTTGCGGCTGAAGCCGCTCCCACAGGGACTCGATGGATGGGGTCAGGCCCGCCCCGCCTCGTACGCCTGCAGGTGCACCCAGGCCGCCGCCAGCAGCGGCGCGTCGATGCCGTGGGCGCGGGCGCGGTAGAGCATGTCGCCGACGATGTGCTCGCCCTCGATCGCGTGCCCGGCCTGCAGGTCGCGCAGCATCGATGCCTGCAGCGGCGAACCGGGCTGGGTCAGCGTCGCGCGCGCCTTCTCCACCGCCGCCTCCGGCACCGGCTCGCCTTCGGCCGTGGCCACGGCCAGGCATTCGCGGTGCAGCGCGTCCATCAACTCGCGCCCGCCCTCTGCGGCAACAATGCAGCCGACGCTGGCGCGCACCAGGCAAGTGCCGGCGGCGAGCGCGGCGAGGAAGCTGTACTTGCTCCAAAGCTCGCGCGCGATGCGCGGGCTGCACAGGTGGTCGATGCCGGCCTGCGCGCACAGCGCCGCGAAGGCCCGGGTCCGCGCGCTGTCGACGTCACCGGCACGTTCGCCGAAAGTGATCGAGGCCGGGTGGCCGAGATGCAGGATCTCGCCGTCACCGCCCTTGGCCGCGCTGATGAAGCACAGGCCGCCGACCACGCGGTCGGCGCCGAAGCGCGCGTCGAGCGCGGCGAAGTGGCGCAGGCCGTTGAGGATCGGCAGGACCGCCGTGCCCGGTCCCACCGCAGGCGCGATCGCGTCCATCGCACTGTCGAGGTCGTAGGTCTTGCAGCTGAGCAGCACGAGGTCGAACGGCGCCTGCGCGGCCAGCGCGGGCAATCCGTCCGCCGTGGCGTGCGCGACCTCGAGGTCCGCGTCGCCCAGCGGGCTGCGGATGCGCAGCCCGCCCTGCGCAAGCTGCGCCGCGCGCGCTGGCCGCACCAGGAACGTCACGTCCACACCGGCCTGCGCCAGGCGGCCGCCGAAGTAACCGCCGGTGCCGCCGGCGCCCAGGACAAGGATTCGCATCGTCTTGCAGCCTCCAGCAATTGGGAGCGATCCATGGCTCGACCGCGCGTAGGTCGGGGCTACGCCCCCGACGGCTTCGGCCCGCGCGTTTGACCCGCACGCGTCGGGGGCATAACCCCGACCTGCCGCATGTCAGCTGCGCAGCCCGACGCCGCGCCGCAGCAGCCACAGCGCCAGCGCCGCCAGCGCGACCACGAACCCGAGCATCAACGCGTAGGCCACCCACAGCGGCACGTCGCTGGTGCCGAGCAGGCCATAGCGGAACGCATTGACCATGTAGAAGATCGGGTTGGCGTGGGTCAGCGCCTGCGCCCATCCGGGCAGCAGCTGGATCGAATAGAACACGCCACCCAGGTACGTGAGCGGGGTGAGGATGAAGATCGGCACGATCGCCACGTCGTCGAACTTCTTCGCGTACACGGCGTTGACGAAGCCGGCCAGCGAGAAGATCGTCGCGCCCAGCAGCACCGTCGACAGCGTGACCAGCGGATGCGGGATGCGCACGGTGGTGAACAGCATCGCGATGCACAGCACGATGATGCCGACCATCAGCCCGCGCAGCACCGCACCGGCGACGTAGCCGCCGAGGATCACCCAGCTCGGCATCGGGCTGACCAGCAGCTCCTCGACGTGGCGGCCGAACTTGGCGCCGAAGAAGCTCGACGAGATGTTGCCGTAGCTGTTCTGGATCACGCTCATCATCACCAGCCCGGGGACGATGAAGTCCATGTACCGGAACCCGCCCATCTCGCCCACGCGCGAGCCGATCAGGCCGCCGAAGATCAGGAAGTACAGGGTCATGGTGATCGCCGGCGGCACCAGGGTCTGGCCCCAGATGCGCAGGATGCGCACCACCTCGCGGCGGGCGACGGTGTACAGCGCGATCCAGTTGCGGCGCGTGTCGCTGGCGGCGGATACGTCGGCGCGGGGCGTGCTCATGCGGCTTCCCCCTGCTGCGGCGCGGCGTTGCCGTTGCCCGTCATCCGCACGAACAGCTCCTCCAGGCGGTTGGACTTGGTCCGCATCGAGCGCACGCGGATGCCCGCCTCCCCCAGCACCGCGAACACGCGGTTGAGGTCCATCGCCCGCGGCATGTCGAGGTCGAGCGTGTGCCGGTCGAGCGCGACCAGGGTCGCGCCTTCGATCTGCGGCAGCACGCCCGGCAGGTCGCCGTCGACGTCGAACAGGAAGCCCTCGACGTCGAGCCTGGCCAGCAGCGCGCGCATCGGCCCCTGCGCGACGATCGTGCCGTGGTCGATGATCGCCAGGTTGCGGCACAGGCTCTCGGCTTCCTCAAGGTAATGCGTGGTGAGGATGATGGTGGTGCCGGCGGCGTTGATCTCGCGCAGGGTCTTCCACATGTCGCGGCGGATCTCGATGTCCACGCCCGCGGTGGGCTCGTCGAGGATCAGCAGGCGCGGCCGGGTCATCATCGCGCGCGCGATCATGAGCCTTCTCTTCATGCCGCCCGACAGCGTGCGCGCCGTGAGCTGCGCCTTGTCCCACAGCTGGGCGCGCCTGAGTTCTTCTTCCGCGCGCGCCAGCGCCTCGTCGCGCGCGATGCCGTAGAAGCCGGCGTAGTTGACCAGGATGTCGAGCGGCTTCTCGAACATGTTGAAGTTCAGCTCCTGCGGCACCAGGCCGATCAGGCGCATCGCTTCGTCGCGCCGCGCGTGCAGGTCGACGCCGAACACGCGCACGTCGCCGGACGTCTTGTTCACCAGCGAGGACACGATGCCGATCAGGGTCGACTTGCCGGCGCCGTTGGGGCCGAGCAGGGCGTGGAAGTCGCCCGGCTGCACGTCGAGCGAGATGCCCTTGAGGGCCTCGACGCCGTTGTCGTAGGTCTTGCGCAGGTCGCGCACCGACAGCGCCGGAGGCGCCGCCGCCGATGCGCCCGCGGAGGGCTGCGTGGTTGCGGTCATGGGGCTCCTGGAGGCCGCGGCGGGCGCGGCAAGCCGGTATTATAGGCGTCCTGCGGAGTCCACTCCGGCAACACAACGTCCGATTTCTTGTCCGCCATCAAGCGCTTTCCCATGAAGCTCACCGGCCGGCGCATGCTCGCGCCGACGGTCGCGCACCTGTCGTTCGTGCGCGACGACGGCCAGCCACTGGACTTCATCCCCGGCCAGTTCCTGCAGGTGCACTTCGAGTACGCCGACGGCACCGCGACCAAGCGCAGTTATTCGCTGGCGACGATCCACGACCACGCGCTGGCCCCGGGCGATGCGGTGGAGATCGCGGTCAGCTACGTGGCCGGCGGCGCCGCGACGGCGCTGTTCGAGGGCCTGGACGAGGGCGACCACGTCGAGGCCAGCGGGCCGTTCGGGCGCTTCTGCCTGATGCCCGCCGACGAGAATCGCCGCTACCTGCTGATCGGCACCGGCACCGGCATCACGCCGTACCGGGCGATGCTGCCGCTGCTGGAAAAGCAGATGGCGCAGCGTGGCGTGGAAGTGGTGCTGCTGCAGGGCGCGCGCTCGCCGGGCGAGCTGCTGTACGGCGACGAGTTCCGCGCCTTCGCCGACGCGCACCCCCGCTTCCGCTACCTGCCCTGCCTGTCGCGGGAACTGCCCGGACCGGGTTCGCCGCAGGCGCACCCCGACGTGTGCCACGGCTACGTGCAGCAGTTCCTGGGGCAATTCGCGCCCGACCCCGAGCAGGACATCGCCTACCTGTGCGGCAACCCGAACATGGTCGACGCCTGCTTCGAGGCGCTCAAGGAACACGGCCTGCCGGTGCCGCGGATCCGCCGCGAGAAGTACGTTTCGTCCAAGTGACGTTCTTGCGGGAGCGGCTTCAGCCGCGAGCTTCTAGGCTCACTCGACAACCAAGAACCCGCGCTGCGACCCTGTAGGAGCGGCGGAAGCCGCGAGCTCTTCGGCCGCCGCGGGGAAAGCTCGCGGCTCCCGCCGCTCCTACGGACATCGTGGAGGCCAACCCATGTCACATTCGCCGCGGGGCCGCGTCGTGTCATCCTGACCCCTTGCTCCCGCCCCGCTTCCGCAGGCCACCATGTCCCGCAAAGCCCGATTCATCCTCGTCGCCATCGTGCTGCTCGCGCTCTTCGGCTACCGCCAATACCGCGACCGCGCCGGCGACGCGCCCGCCGACAACAAGGCCGTCGCTTCCGCCAAGGCCGGGCGCGCCGACGCACCACCTGCGAAGCCGCGCATGCTCGGCGATATCGCCTTCCGGCCCTGCACGCTGCCATCGCAGATGGGCGCGCCCGGCGTCGAGGCACAGTGCGGTTCGCTGTCCGTGGCGGAGAACCCCGCCCTGCCGCAGGGCCGCAGGATCGAGCTCAACATCGCCTGGATCCCGGCCGACGAGGACGGCGACCTGCAGCCCGACCCGGTGTTCATGCTCGCCGGCGGCCCGGGCCAGTCGGCGACCGCCAGCTACCCGGCGGTGGCACCGGCGTTCAAGGACGCGCTCAAGCAGCGCGGCGTGGTGCTGGTGGACCAGCGCGGCACCGGCAAGTCCAATCCGCTGCAGTGCAAGGAGCTGGCCGAAGCGGAGATGTCGGGCGACGAAGCGCAGATGCAGCAGGTGATGCTCGCGGCGGTCGAACGCTGCCGCGATGAACTGTCGCAGCGCGCGGACCTGCGCTTCTACACCACCACTGACGCGGTTCGCGACCTTGATGCGGTGCGCGACGCGATCGGCGCGGACACGATCAACCTGCTCGGCATCTCCTACGGCACCCGCGTCGCGCAGCAGTACGCGCGCGCGTATCCGCAGCACACGCGCACGCTGGTGCTCGACTCGGTGGCGCCGAACGACATCTACCTGGGCAACGACTTCGCCCGCAACCTCGAATCCGCGCTGGACCTGCAGTTCGCCCGCTGCGGCAAGATCCCGGCCTGCGCGAACGCACTCGGCGACCCGGGCGCGCAGCTCGACGCGCTGATGGCGCGGCTCGAGGCCGACCCGCCGCTGGTGACCTACCGCGACGCGTCCACCGGACAGTCGAAGCAGGAACGCCTGCTGCCCGCGCACATCGCCGGCCTGGCGCGCATGTACGCCTACTCGCCGATGGTCTCGTCGATCCTGCCGCTGCTGATCCACGAGGGCGCGCAGGGCCGCTTTGATGGGCTGATGGCGCTGTCGAAGATGCTCGGCAGCCAGCTGTCGGACCAGATGGCCTACGGCATGCAGCTGTCGGTGATCTGCAGCGAGGACGCGGACGGACTGGAGGACGACCCCGGCATGGACGATTCGCTGCTGGGCAACTCGCTGGTCGCCGGACTGGTCGCGCAGTGCGACGCGTGGCCGAAGGGCAAGCGCCCGGACGACTTCCACAAACCGCTTGCCAGCGACGTGCCGGCGCTGCTGCTGTCGGGCGAACTCGACCCGGTCACCCCGCCCGCCTACGCCGAGCGCGTCGTGAAGACCCTCCCCAACGGCCGCTCGCTGGTGCTGCGCGGCCAGGGCCACAACGTGATCGGCGCCGGCTGCATGCCCAAGCTGTTCGCGCAGTTCCTCGAAACCGCGGATGCCAAGGGGCTGGACGTGGCATGCCTGGACAAGCTGGCGTACACGCCGCCGTTCACGACTTTCAACGGGTGGGGGCCATGATGGTGGTGCAGGGGCTGGGATCTGGGGGCTGGGGGTTGGGAAGAATTAAGACCCCGGCTCCAGGCAGCCAGTTCCGCGGCGCCCTCCCTGCATTCGCTCGACACCCCAGTCCCCAGTCCCCAGATCCCAGCCCCCGGTCCAGACCATGATCACCGCCGAACACCTCCGCAAGACCTTCCCCGGCAAGGGCAAGGACAAGGCTCCCGTGGTTGCGGTCGACGATGTCGGCTTCGAGGCGCGCGACGGGGAGATCACCGGCCTGCTCGGCCCCAACGGCGCAGGCAAGACCACCACGCTGCGCATGCTGTATTCGCTGATGGCGCCGGAAAGCGGGCGGGTGCTGGTCGACGGCCGCGACGTCGCCACCGACCCGGTCGCCGCGCGCCGCGCGCTGGGCGTGCTGCCCGACGCACGCGGCGTGTACAAGCGCCTGACCGCGCGCGAGAACATCCGCTACTTCGGCGAGCTCCACGGCCTGCCGCGCGCGATCGTCGATGCGCGCATCGCCACGCTGGCCGCCGCGCTGCAGATGGAAGACTTCCTCGACCGCCAGACCGAAGGCTTCAGCCAGGGCCAGCGCACCAAGACCGCGATCGCGCGCGCGCTGGTCCACGACCCGCGCAACGTGATCCTCGACGAGCCCACCAACGGCCTGGACGTGATGACCACGCGCGGGCTGCGCGGCTTCCTCAAGGAACTGCGCGCGGAAGGGCGCTGCGTGATCTTCTCCAGCCACATCATGCAGGAGGTCGCGGCGCTGTGCGATCGCATCGTGGTGATCGCCAACGGCCGCGTCGCCGCGCAGGGCACCGCCGACGAGCTGCGCGCGCAGACCGGCCATGACAACCTCGAGGATGCCTTCGTGGCGCTGATCGGTTCTGAAGAAGGGTTGCACGCATGAGCGCGCTGTGGACGGTTTGCCTGAAGGAGCTGCGCGAACTCTCGCGCGATCGCCGCACGCTGATGCTGGCGCTGGTGATGGGGCCGCTGCTGATGCCGGCGCTGCTGTTCGGGATCCTGACCCTGGCCCAGAGCCGGGCCAAGAGCCAGATCGAGAAGCCGCTGGAGATCGCGATCGTCGGCGCCGACCGCGCGCCGCAGCTGGTCAAATGGCTGGCCGCCGAAGGCATCGAACGCAAGACCCTGGAGGGCGATCCGGACGCGGCGATCCGCAGCCAGGACGAGGACGCCTACCTGCGCATCGGCGACGACTTCGGCGAGCAGTGGACGTCAGGCACGCCGGCGCTGGTGGAGATCGTGCACGACAGCACGCGCCAGGATTCGGCCATCCCGGTGCGGCGGATCGAGAACGCGCTGCAGCGCTACGGCCAGCAGGTCGGCGCGCTGCGGCTGCTGGCGCGCGGCATCAGCCCGGCGGTGGCCGCACCGCTGTCGGTGGCGCACAAGGACCTGTCCACGCCGGAAGCGCGGCGCGGCATGTTGATGGCGATCCTGCCGTACTTCCTGATCCTCAGCGCCTTCATCGGCGGCGCCTACCTGGTCATCGACACCACCGCCGGCGAGCGCGAACGGCAGTCGCTGGAGCCGCTACTGGCCACGCCCGCCTCGCGCGGCGCGATCGTCAGCGGCAAGATCGTGGCGGCCTCGCTGGTGGGATTGGCGACGCTGCTGCTGACCCTGCTTGCGCTGAAGATCGGCGCGCAGTTCGCGCCCGGCATCGGCCGGATGATGGACGTGAGCCTGCTCGCGATCGCCAGGATGCTGCTGGTCCTGCTGCCGATGCTGTTCATCGGCACCGCGCTGCTGACCTTCATCGCCGCCGGCACCAAGTCGGTGAAGGAAGCGCAGAGCTACATGTCGATGCTGATGCTGCTGCCGATCGTGCCGACGGTGATCCTGATGGTCAGCCCGGTCCGGACCCAACTGTGGCAGTTCGTGGTGCCGTTCCTGGCGCAGAACCAGATGCTGCTGAAAGTGATCCGCAGCGAGACGATCGCGCCGCTGGAATGGGCGGTGTACTTCGGCGCCGGCTTCGGCCTGGCGGCACTGCTGTGGTTCGCGGCCACGCGCCGCTACCACCAGGAGCGGCTGGCGATTTCGGCCTGAGGCGCCGCGCCGCCGCTCCTACGAACACGCGTCGTCGGCGCCAAACCTTGCATCCCCGCGATTCGCCGCCATCCTCGTGCCATGCACCTGGATACGCCCGAACCGACGCTCGACCCCGCCGCCCAGCGCCGCCACGACCGCGGTCGCCTGGCGCGCGCGCTCAAGGCCAGCCTGGCCTTCGTGCTGCTGCTGGTCGTGGTGTTCTCGGCGCAGCAGGCGCTGGACTGGCGGCCGTTCGCGGTGGTGCCGCAAACCGCGACCGGCCTGCTCGGCCTGCTGACCGCGCCGCTGCTGCATGGCTCGCCCGCCCACCTGGGCGCGAACGCGGTGTCGCTGCTGCTGCTGGGCACCCTGGCCGGCGCCGTGTACCCGCGCGCGACGATCCGCGCACTGCCGCTGGTCTGGCTCGGCTCGGGCCTGGGCGCGTGGCTGCTCGGCGACGCCGGCTCGCACCACCTGGGGGCAAGCGGGCTCGGCCACGGGCTGCTGTTCCTGGTGTTCGTGCTCGGCCTGCTGCGCCGCGACCGCGCCTCGATCGCCACCGCGATGATCGCGCTGTTCCTCTACGGCGGCATGCTGCTGACGGTGCTGCCGCGCGAGATCGACGTGTCGTGGCAGTCGCACCTGGGCGGCGCGGTCGCCGGCGTGGTGGCCGCGTTCGCGTTCCGGCGCAAGGACCCGCAGGCGCCGCGGCGGCGCTACAGCTGGGAGATCGAAGAGGAGCAGGCCGCGCGCGACGCGCAGGCCGCGGCCGCAGACCGCGACCAGTTCGAAACGGGCTCGCCGCGCGACGTACCCGTGCTGTGGCATCGCAATGACGATGCAGCGGAAACGGGCATCGTCCTGCCATTCCCGCCCCGGCGCGATGCACGGCCGGCGGCCGGAAACCGTGACGGCGGTGATTGACGGCGCGCGCAGGCACGGCGATCCTTCCGCCGCCCACTGACGGGCGTCGCGATTCGAGGGAGTGAACATGCGCAAGATCCTGCTGCCGGCCTGCATGCTGGCGACCGCACTGCTGCCGATGTCGGCCATGGCCAACCGTGCCGATTACGGATTCGTCCGGGTCGAAGCCGGCAGCACCGACGCCGAACTTGAATTCGACGGCCAGTCGGCCAGCGACGACGACAACAGCTACAGCATTCGCGGCGGCTATTACTTCAGCCGGAACTGGGCAGTTGAAGGCTTCTACAGCCGTTACGGCGAAAGCGAATACTTCGCGGGCCCGGAAAGCGGCGCGTCGCTGGAGCTGTCGGGCTTCGGCGCCGGCATCACCGGCAAGAAGAACTTCGGCGACGACGGCCTGGGCTTCTACCTGGGTGGTCGCGCCGGCGTCGTCGCCAGCAAGCTCGACATCGAGGTTTCGGGGGTCGCCGGCATCACCGGGGAAAGCGACGACTCGGTCGACGCCTACGCCGGGGTCAGCGCCGGCTACGACTTTTCGACCAACCTCGGGCTCGGCCTGAGCTACGACTGGTTCGAGGCCGGCCCCGAGATCGCCGGCGCCGACGTCGACCTGACCGTGCAGACGCTGGCGCTGGGGCTCGAGTACCGGTTCTGAGCCAGGGGTGTCGTCGCTCTGTTTTTGACGGTGGTCGCGGCTTCCGCCGCTCCTGCGGAGGGAGTCCGGGAATCCGGCCTGCCGTGGCGTGACGATCGACGGTCGGCGTCGCCGGTCACTCCTCCCGCAGCGGCGCGAGCTTGCGGCCGATGACGGCGTAGTAGTGCAGCGGGTTGCCCTCGATCGAGATGCGGTGGCGGTAGCGTTCGAGGTGGTGCAGCTGCATGAACTCGCCGGCGATCAGGTGCTTGACGAACAGCGCGAAGCCGCTCGCATCCGATTCGCCCAGGAACGTTTCCTTGATGTTGAACGCGATCCAGCCGCCGTCGACGACCAGGTTGAAGGCCTCGCGGAAGGCGTCGGCGGGAATGTCGTCGTAGCCGAGCGCGGCGATCGTGGTCAGGCAGGTGAACTGCCAGCGTTCGAGCGCCTGCTTCAGCGCAGGGTCGGGCTCGGTCACATCGGCGACGTAGTAGGCGTCGTAGAAGCCCGGGCGGTCGCGGTCGAGCGCGGCCTCGGCCGCCGCGGAAATGTCGGCGCCGACCAGCCGCGACACGCCGTAGTGCGACAGCTCCTCGCCCATCATCCCGTTGCCGGCGCCGAAGTCGAGCACGCGCTGGCGGTTGAGGTCGTCGCCGCTCTGCACCAGCACCTGGTTCAGCAGCTGCGCGAGGAAGCGCGGCGAATCGCACTTGAGGCGTTCGTAGAAGATCTGCTCGTACAGCCCGGGTACGCGATAGATGCTGTCGTAGTCGTGGAAGCGGATGCGCTCGCTGCGGCCGTCGGCGTGGTCGAGGACGAAGTAGACGTCGCTCTCCGGCTGGCTGCTGAAGTTCACGTCCGGCAGCCGGATGCGGTGTCGTACGTGCTGGATCATTCGATGCTCCCTCTGCTTGAAGAGTTCGTTCGAGGCCCTACTGCCGCGCGGCCAGGCGCAGCCCGCGCGGGGTGAGCGCGCGTTCGACCAGTTCGAACACGCCCTGCACCAGCAGCGCCAGCAGCGCGGCGGGCACCGCGCCTTCCAGGATCAGGCCGATGTCGTCGAGGCGGATGCCGGCCAGGATCGGCTGGCCGTAGCCGCCGGCGCCGATCAGCGCGCCTAGGGTCGCGGTGCCGACGTTGATCACCGCGGCGGTCTTGATACCGGCCAGGATCGTGCGCAGCGCCAGCGGCAGTTCGATCCGCCACAGCCGCGTGCGCGGCGGCAGGCCGATCGCGGCCGCGGTCTCGCGCAGCTCGCGCGCGATGCCGGCCAGCCCGGCGTGCGTGTTGCGCACGATCGGCAGCAGGCTGTAGAGGAACAGCGCTGCGATCGCCGGCCCCGCGCCGATGCCGAACAGCGGGATCATGAACACGAAAACCGCCAGCGACGGCAGCGTCTGCAGCAGGCCGGTCGCCGTCAGCACCACCTGGCCCAGCCGCGGCCGGCGCGCGGCGACGACGCCCAGCGGCAGCGCGACCAGCAGCGCCAGGCCCAGCGAGATGCCGACCAGCGCGAGGTGTTCGACGGTGCGGCGCCAGATGCGCTGCGCGAGCCCGCCACCTTCGGGCGCGTCGACGCCGAGCCAGTCGGCGGCCACCTGCGCGCCGGTCTCGCGGTCGATCTTCACCCGCGCGTTGAGCCGCTGCATCGTCTGCGCATCGATGCGCCCAGCCATGCCCTGCAGCGCCGCCAGCCAGCGCGGCGCGCGCTGCGCGAGGTCGGTGCGATACAGGTACACCGCCTCGTAGGACGGGAAATAGTGGCGACTGTCGTCGAGCACGCGCAGCCCGTAGTACGGGATCTCGGCGTCGGTGCGGTACAGGTCGGTGACGTCGAGCGCGCCGTCGGCAAGGCCGCGATAGGCCAGGTCGTGGTCGAGGCCGTTGGCACGTTGCGGCAGTTGGTATGCGGCGCGCAGGCCGGGCCAGCCGTCGGCACGCTGCATGAACTCGTTGCTGAAACCCAGGCGCAGGTCCGGATGCGCGCGCAGGTCGTCGATGCTGTCGATGTCCAGCGTCTGCGCTCGCGCTTCCGCCATGCCCAGCGCATAACTGTTGTCGAAACCCAGCGGATCGGTCATCGCCAGGCCGCGTTCGGCGAGCGCCGCGCGCAGCGCGTCGATGTCGGCGCCCGGCATCTGCAGCAGCTCCTGCGCAAGCGTGCCGGTGTACTCGGGATAGGCGTCGATTTCGCCTTCGAGCAGCGCGCGCCACAGGATGCGCGTGCCGCCGAGCTGGCGCCGGTGCTCGACCTGCGTTCCCGTGCCGGGCCCGAGCGCGGCGCCGATGTCGCCGAGGATCACCGACTCGGTGAAGTTCTTCGAGCCGATCACCGCGCTGGCCTGCGGTGACGATTCCTGCGCAGATTCCTGCGCCGACGCAGCGCCGGCGAGCAGCAGCAAGGGCAGTAGCAAGGGCAGCAGCCACGCCCTCACAGCGCGTCGTCCAGGCTGCGCTGCGCGGTCATGAACTGCGCCACGAACGGATCGGCGGGCGACTCGACCAGCTCGCGCGCGCTGCCCTGCTGGACGATGCGGCCGGCGCGCAGCAGCACCAGCGTGTCGGCCAGCCACGCCGCCTCGGCGACGTCGTGGGTCACCAGCACCACGGTCTTGCCCAGCGTCGCGAACAGCTCGCGCATCTGCGCCTGCAGCTCGTGGCGGATGACCGGGTCGAGCGCGCCCAGCGGTTCGTCGAGCAGCAGCACCGGCGGGTCGAGCATCAGCGCACGTACCAGCCCCACGCGCTGCCGCTGCCCGCCCGACAGCTCGGCCGGGTAGCGCTGCAGCAGGCCGTCGGGCAGCGCACACAGTTGCGCAAGCTCGCGACTGCGCTCTTCGATCTTCGCAGCCGGCCATCCGAGCACGCGCGCGACCAGGGCGACGTTGTCAGCCGCGGTCAGGTGCGGGAACAGGCCTCCCTCCTGGATCACGTAGCCGATCCGGCGGCGCTGCTCAAGCAGGCGTTCGCGGCGCAGCGGCTCGCCGTCGAAGCGCACCACGCCGCGGTCCGGCCAGTCCAGCCCGATCAGCATCCGCAGCACCGTCGACTTGCCGGCGCCACTGGGACCGATCAGCGCCGTGGTGGCGGCAGAGTCGATGTGCAGATCGACGCCGTCGAGCGCCACGACCGATCCGTAGCGCTTGGCGATGTCCTGCAGTTCGAACACCGCGGTACCTTAACGCATCGATGCCAGCGGCACCTTGGTCACCACTGGGCTAAGATCGGCGCATGCGCATTCCAGCCTCCCTGCTCGCCGGCACGCTCGCCGGACTGTTCGCGCTCGGCGGCTGCGCCGCCACGGGCCCCGCAACGCCGGCTTCGATCGACACCCTGATGCGCGACTACAGCGGCGACGTGCCCGGCGCGGTCGTGCTGGTGCTGCGCGACGGCCAGCCGCTGGTGCGCCGCGGCTACGGCCTGGCGGACATGGACGCCGGCACGCCGGCAACGCCCGGGACCAACTTCCGCCTGGCCTCGGTGAGCAAGCAGTTCACCGCCGCGGCCATCGTGCTGCTGGCGCAGGACGGCAAGCTCTCGCTCGACGACCCGGTGCGCAAGTGGCTGCCCTCGCTGCCGGCCAGTGCCGACCCGATCACCCTGCGCCACCTGCTCACGCACGGCTCGGGACTGATCGACTACGAAGACCTGATGGCGCCCGACGCCACCGAACAGGTGCATGACATCGACGTGTTGCACATGCTCGAGAAGGAAGACCGGCTGTACTTCGAACCCGGCACCAGCTACCGCTACAGCAACGGCGCCTACGCGCTGCTGGCGCTGATCGTCGGCAAGGCGTCGGGGCAGGACTTCGCCACCTTCGTGCGCGAGCGCATCTTCAAACCGCTGGGCATGGACAACACCGTCGCCTACGAGAAGGGCATCTCCACCGTGTCCAACCGCGCCTACGGCCACAGCCTGGTCGACGGCAAGTGGGTGCGCACCGACCAGAGCTCGACCAGCGCGGTGCTCGGCGACGGCGGCATCTACTCCTCGATCGACGACCTCGCGAAGTGGGACGCGGCGCTGTACGACGACCGCCTGCTGTCGGACGCGATGCGCTCCGACGCCTTCAGCGTGCAGAACCCGATCCACGACGAAGTGGACGTGGACGGCTACGGCTACGGCTGGCGGATCCACGGCGAGACAATGTGGCACTCGGGCGAGACCATGGGTTTCCGCAACGTCATCGTGCGCTGGCCGCAGGAGCATTTCACTGTGATCGTGCTCACCAACCGCAACGACCCCGAGCCGTACCGGCTGGCGATGAAGATCGCCGATTTGTACCGGTAAAGCCTTCCTGCCGTAGGTCGGGGCTACGCCCCCGACGGGCTTTGCCCGCACGGTTGCCGTGACCGATTGGGACGCACCGCGACCCGCACGAAAGGCCGTCGGGGACGTAGCCCCGACCTACGTGCTAGCGTCGCGGCTTCCCAAGCCGGAACCTTCGCGATGCGCTGCGCCGCCACTACTGCCTGCCTCCTGGTCCTGCTCTGCCTGGCCGCCTGCAACCGCGACTCGCCGCCGACCGATTCGCCATCCGCCCCGGACGCCGCGCCGGCGCCCTGGGCCAACGACCCGTCCGCGCTGCGCATCGAGGCCTACGTGCGCAAGCTCGCCGACGACGCGATGGAGGGTCGCGAAACCGGGACCCGCGGCTACCGCATGGCATCCGACTATGTCGCCGAGCGTTACGCCGAAATCGGCCTGGAGCCGGCCGGTGACGCCGGCACGTTCTTCCAGCGCGTACCGCTGCTCAAGGCCACCCGCGAACGCGATGGCGCGCGCTTCACTGTCACGCGCAACGGGCGCAGCATCGCACTGCGCTTCCAGGACCAGTTCCTGCCGCTGCCCAACTTCAACGCGGCGCAGGCCGCAGTCGACGCGCCGGCGGTGTTCGTCGGCCAAGCGGTGTATGCGCCGGCGCTGGGCGTGGACGATTTCAAGGGGCTCGACCTCAATGGCAGGATCGCGGTGCTGTTCGGCGGCGCGCCGGCGCGCTTCGACGACGACCGCCGTGCGTTCCATTCCTCGTACCGCGAGAAGCTGCGCGAAATTGCCGAACGCGGCGCGGTGGGCGCAGTGTTCGTCAATACGCCGCAGGACGAGGCCGGCTGGCCGTGGGCGCAGCGCTCGGCCAACTTGGCGCGCCCGGCGATGCGCCTGCGCGGCGATGACGGCAAGGGCATCGACACGTTCCCGCAGCTGCGGGTGGTGGCGTCCGTGAGCGCCGCGGCGGCCGACCTGGTGTTCGCCGACGGCGCGCAGACCGCCGCGCAGCTGTTCGACGCCGCGGAAGCGGGCACGCTCGAGGGTTTCGCCCTGCCGGGCACGATCACGCTGGGCTCGCGTTCGGTGATCGAGCCGATCGAGTCGCGCAACGTCGTCGCCCGGCTGCCCGGCGACGACGACGCCCTGGCCGGCGAGCACGTGGTCTACAGCGCGCACCTGGACCACATCGGCATCGAGGCGCCGACGGAGGGCGACCGCATCAACAACGGCGCGCTCGACAACGCGCTGGGCGTGGCGATCATGCTCGAAACCGCGCAGCAGCTGTCCGATGCAGGGGACCGGCCGAAGCGCTCCCAGCTGTTCGTCGCCGTGACCGCCGAGGAGAAGGGCCTGCTCGGCGCCGAGTGGTTCGCCACCCATCCCACCGTGCCCGCGGAGTCGATGGTGGCCAACATCAACATCGACATGCCGGTGCTGATGGCGCCGACCTCCGACGTGGTGCCGATCGGAGTCGAGCATTCCACGCTGCAGGCCGTGCTGGAGACGGCGGCGAAGGATATCGGCGTGACGCTTTCGCCCGATCCGTTCCCGGAGGAAAACGTGTTCGTGCGCAGCGACCAGTACGCCTTCATCCGCGCCGGCGTGCCGGCGGTGTTCCTGAGCGGCGGCGTGGTGCCGGCCGACGAGGACGATGAGCGCGATCCGAAGGTGGCGCTGCGCTATTTCCTGCGCAACTGCTACCACCGTCCCTGCGACGACGCCGACACCCAGCCGATCCAGTACGGCGACGCCGCCCGCATGGCGCGCCTGAACGCACGCATCGGCCAGCTGGTCGGCGACGCGCCCGAACGCCCGCGCTGGAACGAGGGTGACTTCTTCGGCGAGATGTTCGCCAGGTAGCCGCGGCCCGGGGCAACGCCCCGACCGGGACAATGCCGGAAACGCCGTAGGTCGGGGCTACGCCCCCGACGCTCTTCGTGCAGGTCACGACGCATCGCCTGATTGAGGCACGGCAACCCCACGGGTAAAGCCGTCGGGGGCGTAGCCCCGACCTACGGCACTTCGTGGGCTGTCGCAGCCGCTTTAAACTCTGGCTTCCCATCGCAAAGGACGCCCCCCATGGCCCACTGGTACTTCAGCTCCGGCAGCAACAGCCCGCGCGTCGGTCCGCTCGACGACAACGCCGCGCACGCGCATGCGCAGCAACATCCCGAGGACCTGTGCTGGCGTGACGGCATGCCGGCGTGGAAGCCGGTCGGCGACGTGCCGGAACTGGCGCCGTCCGCGAACGCGCCGCCGCCGTCGATGCCCGCCCTGCCCTCGACCGGCTCGGGCCGCGGCCAGGCCGACGAGATCGACTACCGCATCGTCGGCGGCGACATGCAGTTCGTCGAGATCGAGCTCGACCCGGGCGAGAGCGCGATCTCCGAAGCCGGCGCGCTGATGTACAAGGATGCCGCCGTGCAGATGGACACGGTGTTCGGCGACGGCTCGCACGCCGGCCAGGGCGGCGGCATGTTCGACAAGCTGCTGTCGGCCGGCAAGCGCGTGGTCACCGGCGAGAGCCTGTTCACGACCATGTTCACCCATGGCGGCCAGGGCAAGGCGAAGGTCGCGTTTGCAGCGCCCTACCCCGGCACGGTGATGGCGATGAAGCTGTCCGAGCACGGCGGGCGACTGGTCTGCCAGAAGGACAGCTTCCTGGCCGGCGCGCGCGGCGTGTCGGTGGGCATCCACTTCCAGCGCAAGATCCTCACCGGCCTGTTCGGCGGCGAGGGTTTCATCATGCAGAAGCTCGAAGGCGACGGCTGGGTGTTCGTGCACGCCGGCGGCACGGTGATGGAGCGCCAGCTTGCCGCGGGCGAGCGCATCGACGTCGACACCGGTTGCGTAGTCGCGTTCCATTCCAGCGTCGACATGGACGTGAAGGCGGTCGGCGGCATCAAGAGCATGCTGTTCGGCGGCGAGGGCGTGTTCCTGGCCACGCTGACCGGCCCGGGCACGGTGTGGCTGCAGTCGCTGCCGTTCTCGCGCATGGCCGGGCGCATGCTCGCCGCCGCGCCGCAGTCGGGCGGCAAGGACCGCGGCGAAGGTTCGATGCTGGGCGGGATCGGGCGGCTGCTGGACGGCGACAACAGCTTCTGAGCCGGCCGCCAATTCGTAGGATGGGTAGAGCGTAGCGAAACCCATCGGCCATTTGCTAACGAGCGAACGATGGGTTTCGCTACGCTCTACCCATCCTACGGTTGCGGCGTCGCCAGCCGGTCGTGGTTGAGGATCGCGTTGAACACCAGCGGATAGCTGCCGATCGTGCCGCCGCGCCAGATGGGGTTGATCGCGAACAACAGCACGTTGCCGCTGCCGTAGCGCGCGTTGACCACCGCCGCGCGCCCGGCCATTTCACCGCTGCCGTCGAGCAGGCCGGACACCAGGAGCTCGTCCGCATTGGCGAAGCGCAGCACCACCTGCGGCCGCTGTGCGGGCGGGATCAGCCACGGGTTGTTGCGCGCCTGCTCCTCGTTGACCGCGGCCGCCTCCCAGGGTTCGGGATCGGGCAGCGGCGCGGCGGCGACGAACGGCCGGCCCTGTGGCACGTCCACGTCCTGCTTGCCGCCGCGGCCCGTGGGTCGTTCGTAGTTGTCGGCGATGGCAAGGCTGCCGCGCTTGCGCGCCTTGCCGCCGGGCGATGCGATGCTGGACACCTGGAACGACAGGCCTTCGGCGCTGTAGACCGCCAGGTCGTCGCTGTCGTAGCCGCTGGCGACCGGATGCTTGCGGTCGACGAACTTCGCCTGCAGCACGCTGCCGACGACCTTCAGGTCGTCGGTGGGGGTGACGAAAACGCCGGGCGCCAAGCCCACGTCGATGGCGAAGACCGCGCTGTCTTCCGCCGCGACCAGCAGGCCACCGTGCGCGACGAATTCCTTGAGGTTCGCCACGCCGCTCTCGCCCATGCCCGGGCGCATGTCGTCGGTCGCGTCGATGCGGCCGAGGTTCGGGGTCAGTTCGGTGGTCTTCCACGGCAGCGCGTTGCCCCACATCGGCAGGCCGTCGATGATCTGGCGCGTGTTGCCGCGCCCCACGGGCGCGAACAGGATCACGTCGTACTTCGCGCGCAGGTCGGCGTCACGGGTGATGTCCTGGGTACTGATGTAGGTGTAGGGCACCTGCAGCCGGTCCAGCTCCATCCGCCACCAGCCTTCGGTCTGGGTGCTGAGCCAGGTGTGCATCAGCGCGATGCGCGGCAGCGGCTTGCCGGCGTCCGGCACGTCGACGCCCGCAAGTCCTTGCGGAACGGCGACCGGGCCTTCGACCCGTGTCATCGGCGCGTCGAGGATCGCGGCATCGGTGACGCGTGCAACCTGCACGTCGAACAGGTCGCCCATCGACCAGCCGGTGTCGTCGTAGGGCGTGTCGTACTTGTCCTTCGGCGACCAGTACTGGCGGTCGAACAGGGTGTCGGCGATGCGCGAATACGGTTGGTCCATGCGCACCACGTAGCTGCCGGCCGGGAAGCGGTGCTTGCCGGCGGCGTCGCCGGTTTCCTTGCCGGCCTCGTTCGTACGCCTGGGTTCGTCCACCGTCACCGCGGAGTCCAGGCGGCTGACCTCGACATGCTGCAGCTGCATGATCCGCAGCAGCCGCGCCTGCGCGCCGCCGCGCTTTTCGCCGGCCGGGAACACGTAAGCCGCCGGGCCCGCTGCGCGCGGCTTTTCGATCGAACGCTTGCTCTTGTCGTAGAAGTTGCGCAGGAACATCCGCCCGTTGTCGGCGAAGTAATGCAGCGCGGTCAGCAGCGCGGTCTGCTGGTAGTTGTTGTTGTTGCGCGCCGACCACAGCACCTCCGGCCATGGCGGGTTGGGCCGGTACCAGGTCCGTGAGTACTGGTCGGGGCGCAGGATGCGCTTGACCGTGTCGGCGCCGTCGTTGCCGTAGGTTTCGTACAGCCGGCTGATGCCGTTGTGGGTGGCCGCCATGAACATCAGGTAGCCCGGGCTCCAGGCGTCGAACTCGCCGTGCGTCCACACGCCCGGCATGCCCATCTTCGTGAGCTGCTGGACGTTGTCCCAGCCCATCTGCTGCCACTCACCGGCCAGGATCGGATCGATCCAGGCGTTGTACGGGCCGGTGCCGATGGTGTTGTCGTACAGGAACGCATACGACTCGTGCAGGTCGTGGATCACCTGCGCGCCCTGCCCGACGTAGGTGTCGAGTACCGCGCGGCTGAGGTTGAGCGTCAATCCCATCGCATCGCGGTTGTTGTCGTGGGCGACGTAGTGGCCCCAGTAGGCGAGTGAGGGGTAGGTCTTGCCGGGATTGGCCAGGTGCCAGTTGTAGACGTCGACCTTGCGGTCGCGCCCGTCCACTTCCACCACCGGCGTGATCAGGGTGATGACGCCGGCGCGGATCGCGCGGATGTACGGCGCCTCGTCCACCGCCAGCCGGTAGCCCAGCTCCATCAGCGCGGTCGGCGAGCCGGTCTCGGTCGAATGCAGCGCGCCGGTGATGTAGTAGACGGGCGTCGATTGCGCGATCAGGGCCTCGGCGCGTGCGTCGTCCATGTCGATCGAACGCGGGTCGGCCAGTTTGCGCAGGCGCGCAGCGTTCGCGTCCAGGCCGGCGATCAGCGCCTCGTCGGCGATCGCCACCGCGATCATCTCGCGCCCCTCTTCGCTGTCGCCGATGTGGATCACGCGTACCCGCGGGCTGGCCTTCTCCAACTCGCGGAAATAGCGGTGCACGTCGGCGCTGTAGGGCAACCAGCCCTCGGCGCCGGCGATGCGGCCGAACACGTCCAGCGGCGTGGGCACGGTGTCCGAGGCCGGCAGGTAATCGGTGAACGGCGAGTTGAGCGCGGGGTCGGTGGTGAACTTCGCGATCAGGTCGGTGTACGCCTGGTCGATCGCCTGGTCGGGCGCGCGCGAGTATCCGGCCGGAGCTTCGGGCCCCGCGACCGCCGGCAACGCCACCACCAACGCCAGCAACATCCAGAATCCGCGCACGGCCACTCCCCTTGGGTTCATTGCAGATCTTTGCATCGACGCCGCGCCAATGGCGCCGGTCGCAATGAACGACGAACCAGTGCGCGCCTGCCCCCATCGGGGGAGGCTTGCCGGCAGCCGCCCGGCACCGGGCACCGCCCGAGGATCCGGACAACTGCTGTCACCCCCGCAATGACGGGGATGACGATCAAGAGCGGATTGTCCAGGCCCTCCCTAAGGCGCGCGGGCGCGGATCACTGCGTCGATGGTCGCGTTGCGGACGTGCTTGCGGAAACGCGCGACGATCTTGCGCTCCACGGCGCGCGCGTCGCCCAGGCCGATGGCGACTTGCTCGTCCTGCTTCGCCAGCGCGGGCGCCAGCGCCTCGAACGCGTCCATCTGCTGCCTGCAAGCGGCAAAGGAACCGGCCGCGATCTCGCTCGGCGCGGCATCCACGTGCGTGGCGTAGCGGTCGGCGTACTGCGTGTGGCACTCCAGCACCGCGGCTTCGACGGATGCGCGCGTCGGCGCGGTCGCCTGCGCATCCGGCGTCGCGGCCTGTGCGGTTCCGGCCAATGCCAGGGCGATGGTGATGGTGATGGATGGAATCAGGTGCATGTTCTTCTCCTTTCGCTGATGTCCGCGATGTCACGCGCAGGACACAGAACAGCAAACCGTAGGATGGGTAGAGCGCAGCGAAACCCATGCTGTCATGCAGGACGATGGGCTTCGCTGCGCTCTACCCATCCTACGTGGCGCGCAGCGGCGCTTCTCAGGTGCCTTTGTTCCCATCGTCCCAGGCCATCGGCTGCCAGAGTTCGACCTTGTTCCCCTCCGGGTCCATGATCCACGCGAACTTGCCGTTCTCGTGCGACTCGGGGCCGGCAACGACCGGCACGCCGGCCTCGTGCAGCTGCGCCAGCAATTCATCGAGGTCGTCGACCCGGTAGTTGATCATGAATGACGAGTCGCTCGGGCTGAACCACTGGCTGTCCCTGTCCGCGACGTGCCACACCGTGAGCCCCCCGTCGTCGGCCTTGTCGTCCGGCCACCTGAGCACCGCGCCGCCGAAACCCTCCAGCGGGATGCCCAGGTGCTCCTGGTACCAGGCCGCCAGCGTCTTGCTGTCGTCCTTCGACTTCAGGAACACGCCACCGATTCCGGTCACTCTCGCCATCGTGGTCTCCGGCTGTTTCGATCTGGCCGCGCGGTCAGGCGTCGGGCCCGGACCAGACGGCAAGCTCGTTGCCGCTGGGCTCGGTGAAATGGAACCGCCGGCCGCCCGGAAACGAAAATATCGGCTTGACGATCTCCCCGCCCGCGGCCATTACCTTCGCGAGCGTGCCTTCAAGATCGTCGCTGTAGAAGACAATCAGCGCGCTCCCCCGGTCGACGCGCGCGGCGGATTCGGCCCGGAAGAAGCCACCGTCCAGGCCTTGTCCCGAGAAAGCCGCGTAATCGGGCCCGTAATCCTCGAACGACCAGCCGAACGCCTGTTCAAAAAAGCGCTTCGTGGCATCGAGGTCCCGCGCGGGGTATTCGACGTAATCGATCATTTCGTGTGTCGGCATGGTTGTCTCCCGGGTGACGACTCCAAACTGCGCTTCGCGCTCCGGATAGCCCGCTGCCGGCCACGCATCGCTTTGCCCCCGCTTGCGCGTGACGCTGAATCGGTGTCCGCCTCTTGGGACACGATCTCTCAAGTGGAATAATTCCCTCCGTCCCCACAAGCTTGTTCCCACAAGTTTGATCACCAGAATCTCCACCATGGCTTGCCCTTCTTGGCAGACCACTGGCGATATCTACAATCAATAGCGCGCTTGAGCTTTGCATAGTTGCTGTTTGAATAAACGACATGGAACTCGGACGGAAGGTTGCCGACAAGCGTGCGCTGATAGTCTTTGAGGTATTGGCCACGATCATAATCAAAGTAGGCCATTGCAAATTCATTGCCTTGGTCTGAGATCATGTCGCTGATGAGGCATGTGTCCCACCACTCAAAGAGTTCGTGGATAGATACCTCCCCGGCTCGGTAGCGCTCGAGCGGTTCGCGACCCTCCGACGTGAAGAATTCACTCATCAGGTCGTTCTCGATCAGCCAGCGAAAAACTGGAACTATGTGGTTACTCGCGTGCGCGTCGGGAAGACCGGCCTGAGAAATGGTCTCGTAGTGGTACTTGGCTTTGTCGTAGACGTGAGTGTCTGTCATGGGGCCTAACTTCTCGTTACACCAAGTATCCGCAGCATAGCCCCGCCGACAACACGTTGTTTCTCTCCGTGGCAGCGACGCTCACGCTCCCGGCAACGGCATCCCCCGGAACGCCTTCACCGTGCGCAGCACGAAGCTGGAGTTGACGTCGGCAACGCCCGCTTGTGCAAGCAGGCGGTCGAGGAGGAAGCGGGAGAAGTGTTCGAGGTCGCTGACGGCGATCTGCAACAGGTAGTCCATGTCGCCGGTCAGTGCGTGGCAGGCGACGACTTCATCCCACTCGTTGACGAAGTCGGCGAAGGCGGCGACGGATTCGGCGTCGTGGTGGTTGAGCTGGACGCGGACGAAGGCCTGCAGGCCCAGGCCCACGTGCTCGGGATCGACCTCGGCGCGGTAGCCGGCGATGACGCCGTCGCGCTCCAGGCGCTGCACGCGGCGCAGGCAGGCCGAGGGCGAGAGGTGCACGCGTTCGGCCAGCTCGGCGTTGGTGAGGCGGCCGCGGCGCTGGAGTTCGGCGAGCAGCTGGAGGTCGGTGCGGTCGAGGTCGCTGGAGGCCATTCAAATGCGCCATTTCCGGAATTGACGCAATAATCGTGCGCCAATACGCGCCTTTGGCGCAACTTTGCAATCCTGTTGCGTGGCCTGGCGGATAGAGTGGAGAGTCGTACGAAAGGAGAGCCGCCATGTCCGCCACCCCGCGCCGCGTCGAAAACCTGCATACCGACAAGGGCAAGGTGCCGGTCTATGCCACCGGCATCGTCGAGCAACCCTGGGACGACTATTCGGACGACGACCACGCCACCTGGGCGACGCTGTACGCGCGCCAGCGCGAGGTGCTGCGCGGCCGCGCCAGCGACGAGTTCATCGCCGCGCAGGACGCGATGGGCATGACCCCCGACCGCATCCCGAAGTTCTCCGAGCTCAACGAGGTGCTGCGCGAGGCCACTGGTTGGACGCTGATGGGCGTGGAGGGCCTGCTGCCGGAGCTTGATTTCTTCGACCACTTGGCCAACCGCCGCTTCCCGGTGACCTGGTGGATCCGGCGCCCGGACCAGGTCGACTACATCGAGGAGCCGGACCTGTTCCACGACCTGTTCGGCCACGTGCCGTTGCTGATGAACCCGGTGTTCGGCGACTACATGGAGGCCTACGGCCGCGGCGGCGTCAAGGCGCACGCCATCGGTCCCGACGCGCTGCAGAACCTGACCCGGCTGTACTGGTACACGGTGGAGTTCGGCCTGATCCGGCAGAAGGATGGGCTGCGCATCTACGGCAGCGGCATCGTGTCGTCGAAGGGCGAGTCGCTGCACTCGCTGGAGTCCGACGCGCCCAACCGCATCGGCTTCGACCTCGAACGCATCATGCGCACCCGCTATCGCATCGACACGTATCAGAAGACGTACTTCGTGATCGACAGCTTCGAGCAGTTGATGGAGGCGACGCGGCCGGACTTCACGCCGATTTATGCGCGGCTGGCGGAGCAGGAGTCGATCCCCGCCGGCACGGTGCTCGACACCGACACGGTGTACCAGCGCGGCAGCGGCGAGGGCTGGGCCAGCGACGGTGACGTGTAGCTTCCGTCCAAGCCCGGCAAGCCGGCGGCGCGCCTCTTCAGGCCAGCGATGACGGGCGCGAACCGGTGGCCACGGCCGGCGCCCGTGGAGGTTGCGCGGTGTCATCCAGCACGCCACGCGGCAGCGACGCCCGCGCCCGCGCGCCTCCGTACTTGCGGTTGAGCCAGACCGCGGCCACCACCGCGACCACGAGCGGGCCGAACCACGCCAGGTACTGCACCACCACCAGGTCCAGCTCCGCGAGGACCGAGCGCAGGCCGATGGAGACGAACGCGATGTGCACGGCGATGCCGTTGCCGATCATCGCGTTGAAGTGCTCCCTGAGCCACCAGCGCGGATTGTCTGGCGCACGACGCCACTGCACGACCGAATCGACGCCGGCCGCCACGCCGACCGCGCCGAAGACCTGGAACAGCAACGCCCCGATCATCGTGCCCATGACCGCCACGCCCAGCCCCGACACGCCGACCAGCGCCGCGAAGATCCAGTACATCGGCCCGAAATAGCGCTCGCGATGGTTGCGGTCGCGGATCGCGCGCCACGCGCTCCAGCAGGCACTGCCGGTGAGCAGCAGGATGTAGCCGAGGAAGATCGCCGTCAGCGGGCGGCCGCGCTCGGCGATCGCCAGGCTCAACGGCACGCCGCTGGCCAGCACCGGCAGCATCGCCAGCAGGAAGGCCCGGCCAGCGAGACGGTGCCGCGGCGTGCCCTTGCGCATCGCGGCGGCGGTCCAGTACGTGGCCAGCGCCACCGTGCCGGCGGCGACATGGATGAACAGGAACCAGCGGTATGCGTCCATGGAGATCCTCCCATTGCCCGGAGGGCAGTCTCGTCGCCGGCGCGGCGCGGGCTCAGGTGCCGGCGGTCATCGATCGCGGGTGCCGGAAGTCACTATCTGCGCGCAACGTCTTGCCCGGCGCCACCCCGGCACGCAAGCTGGCGCCATGCAGAGCAACTGGCACGAACGGGTCGACGGACTGCTGTCGCCACTGTCGCTGGCGGCCTACGCGGCGTGGGCGGCAGTGTGGCTGGCCGCGGGCGGTGCGATGGCCGGCGACCCCGCGGTGGCCTGGGCGCTGCGGGCAGCCCTGGTGCTGTTCCTGCTGCTGTTCGTGTTCGAGCACCTGGTGTCCGAACGCCTCGGGATGCGTGGCTTCCTCGCCGTCTGCGCAGCGATGGCGGCGCTGGCGCTGTGGATCACGGCAATGACGCCGCACGGACTGTCGATCGTCCTGCTGGTGCTGCTGGCGGCGGTGCTCGGCTCGCGGCTGGCGTGGCGCGACCTGCTGCTCGCACTGGCGCTGGTCAACCTGGGTCTCGCCGTCGTGGTGTGGACCGCCTGGCAGGGCCGCACGCAGCAGTTCCTGATCGTCATGTGCGCCTATCTCAGCTTCCAGGTCTTCGCCGCGCTGGTGATGCGCTACGCGGCACAGGCGGAGGCGATGAGCGAGGAACTGCGCGCGGTGAACGCCGACCTGCTGGCCACCCGCGAGCTGCTGGCCGAAAGCGCGCGCGACAACGAGCGCCTTCGGCTGTCGCGCGAACTGCACGACATCGCCGGGCACAAGCTCACCGCGCTGAAGATCAACCTCGCCGCGCTGGCCCGCGAAGCGCGCGACGACGACGAGCGCGTGCGCCTGTGCGCGCGGCTGGCCGACGAACTGCTGGCCGAGATCCGCGGCGTGATCGAACAGATGCGCACCGACGACGGCCTCGAACTCGGCGCGGCGCTGGCCGCGCTCGCCACGCCGTTCCCGCGGCCGCGGGCGCACATCGAGATTGCGCCCGCGGTGCGCGTGGGCACGCTGGTGCAGGCCGAAGCCGTGCTGCGCACGGTGCAGGAAGGCCTGACCAACGCCGCGCGGCATTCGCAGGCGCGCAACCTGTGGGTGGTGCTGCGGCGCGAGCGCGACATGCTGCAGCTCGACATCCGCGACGACGGCCGCGACGCCGGCGCGCCGCTGCGGCCCGGCAACGGCCTGACCGGCATGCGCGAACGGCTCGAGGCGGCCGGCGGCGGGCTGCTGGTCCGACGCACCGATACCGGCGGTGTGCACCTGCAGGCCTGGCTGCCGTCCGCGGCATGAGCACGCCCCGCGGCAACGCACCGGGCGCGGACGCCACGATCCGCATCGCGCTGGCCGACGACCAGGCGCTGGTGCGCAGCGGATTGAAGGCGTTGCTCGCCGGCTTCGACCGGACCTGCGTCGTGCTGGAAGCCGGGGACGGCGAAGCGCTGCTGACGGCGCTGGCCGACACGCCCGTCGACGTGGTGCTGTCCGACATCCGCATGCCCGGCATGGACGGCTTCGCCCTGGTGCGCGCGCTGCGCGAACGCGGCGACGCCACGCCGGTGGTACTGCTGACCACGTTCGACGACGCGGCGCTGCCGCTGCGCGCCGCCGAGGCCGGCGCGCAGGGCTTCCTGCTCAAGGACGCCTCGCCCGAGGACCTGTACGACGCCGTCGCGCGCGTGGTCGCGGGCGAAACCCTGCTGCAGCCGGTGAGCACCGACCCGGTGCGCGCGCGCTTCCGCTTCCGCGACGACAGCGCGCCGATCGACACCTTCAATGAGCGCGAGGTCGCGATCCTGCGGTTGCTCGCCGGCGGCTATTCGAACCGCGAGATCGCGCGCTCGCTGTTCCTGGCCGAGGGCACGGTGAAGAACTACGTGTCGGTGATCCTGGACAAGCTGGGGACGCGGGACCGGACCCGGGCGGTGCTGAAGGCGATCACGCTGCGGGTGATTTGAGGGGCGGGCAGCTCAGCAGGTATCGACCTGGCGCAGGTACGCATCAAGCCCGCGCGCCGGGTCGTCGTCGAAGCTGCGTCCGGTTTCCCGGATCTGCGCGATGCGGTCGGGGCGGAAGTTGCGGAAGTCGCCGCGCAGCCGGCACCAGGCGCCCAGCGTCCAGACGCCGCCCCAGAAAGCCAGGCACAGCGGCTCGACCTCGCGCGCGGTGACGCGGTCGTCGCCGTCGCGGTAGTCGAGCAGCAGCAGCTCGCGCGCCTCGATCGCGGCGTGCAGGCGGTCGACCGGGCCGCGCGTTTCGTGCCGGCCCGGGATCACCGGCGCGAAGATGCGGGTGCGGCGGCTGCGTTCGCGCAGGTCCGGCGGCAGCACCGCCTCGATCTTCAGCAGCGCCGCGCGCGCAGCCACGCCCAGGCGCTCGCCGCCGAAGGCACGCACGAAGCGCGTGCCGACCACCAGGGCCTCGAGTTCGGCGGCGTTGAACATCAGCGGCGGGATGTCCGCGCCCTTGCGCAGCATGTAGCCCACGCCCGCCTCGCCCTCGATCGGCACGCCGGAGACCTGCAGGTCGGCGACGTCGCGGTAGATCGTGCGCAGCGACACGCCGAGGGTCTCGGCGAGGCTGCGCGCGGGCAGCGCGGAGCGGCGGCCGCGCAGGGCATGGATGATCAGGAACAGTCGGTCGGCGCGGCGCATGCGGGCGCATGATCCCCCATTCCGCGCCCGCGCGGCAGCGTCACTGCTGCGACCACAGCCCGACCCGGTTGCCCTCGCAGTCGCGGAACTGCGCGAAAACGCCGAGGCCGTCGTGCAGCTCGGTGCGCGGCACCAGCACTTCGCCGCCCTGCCCCGGCATGCGGTCCAGCACCGCGGACACCGATTCGACCGAAAGGTAGACCGTGGTGCCGGTCATCGACGGCGCCATCTTCGGGTGCGCCACCAGCGCACCCGACGAATTGGGCTTGCCGGCGTAGGGGAACACGGCCATTTCGTCGTCGGCGAAGCGCTCGCGGGTGAGCGACGTGCCGAGGAGACCTTCGTAGAAGGCTTGGGCGCGGTCGAGGTCGGCCACGGGGATCTCGAACCAGGCGGGGATGTTGGGGTTGAGCATCGGGGACTCCGTCGTCGTGCGGCATTGCACCGGCACAGCCTGCGCCGGGCCTGCTGCCAGCGTGGCGTCAGCACGGCGCATGCGACAATCGCGGCCCCGACCCAGAGGATTGCATGCCGTGTCGCACGATGCCTTGCCCGCGCTTTCGTCCCAGCAGCGTTCCCTTACGCGCTTCCTGATCGAGGCCCAGCGCGAGGGCCAGATCAATGCCGAACTGCGCCTGCTCATCGAGGTGGTGGCGCGCGCCTGCAAGCGGATTTCCGTCGCGGTCGGCAAGGGCGCGCTGGGCGGCGTGCTCGGCGATGCGGTGGCGGCCGGCGGCGACGGCGGCGCCAGCATCAACGTCCAGGGCGAGGCGCAGAAGAAGCTGGACGTGCTCAGCAACGACATCCTGCTCGAAGCCAACGCCTGGGGCGGGCACCTTGCAGGCCTCGCTTCCGAGGAAATGGACCACAGCCAGCCGATCCCCGACGCCTATCCGCGCGGCAACTACCTGCTGCTGTTCGACCCGCTCGACGGAAGCAGCAACATCGACGTCAACGTCAGCGTCGGCACGATCTTCTCGGTGCTGCGCAGCCCGGAGGGCGTGGCCGAGGTCGGCGACGAACACTTCCTGCAGGCCGGCCGCGAGCAGGTCGCCGCCGGCTACTGCATCTACGGGCCGAGCACGATGCTCATCCTCACGCTTGGCCACGGCACGCACGCGTTCACGCTCGACCGCGAGCAGGGCTCGTTCGTGCTGACCAAGCGCGACATGCGCATTCCCGAGGAAACGAAGGAGTTCGCGATCAACATGTCCAACCAGCGCCACTGGGAAGCGCCGATGCAGGCCTACGTGCGCGACCTGCTGGCGGGCAAGGAAGGCCCGCGCGGCAAGGATTTCAACATGCGCTGGATCGCGTCGATGGTGGCCGACGTGCATCGCCTGCTCACCCGCGGCGGCATCTTCATCTACCCGTGGGACCGCAAGGATCCGTCCAAGGCCGGCAAGCTACGGCTGATGTACGAGGCCAACCCGATGGCGATGCTGGTCGAACAGGCCGGCGGCGCGGCCACCAACGGCCGCACGCGGATCCTCGACGTGCCGCCAACGCAGCTGCACCAGCGGGTGCCGGTGTTCCTGGGATCGAAGCGCGAGGTGGAGGAAGCCACCCGCTACCACGTCGATCACGACGCGTAGGCCGGGGCTACTTCCCCGAGGGATTTTGGCGGGTCACGTCACCCGCGGAGAGGGCGGGCAACGAACGGCAAGGGCGTCGGGGGCGCAACCCCCGGCCTACGGGAAGGTGCCGTCCAGGTAGTACCAGCGGCCGCCTTCGCGCACGAAGCGGCTGGCCTCGTGCAGACGCACCGCCGAGCCGCCACCGATGCGGTAGCGGGCGACGAATTCGACCACCGCCGCGTCCGGTGCGCCCTCCTCGTGTCGCTTCACCGACAACCCGAGCCAGCGCACGTTTTCGTCGAGCTCGAGCGTGGGCGGGCGGGTGGACGGATGCCAGCTGGCGAGCAGGTAGTCGCGCGCGCCGCGCACGTAGGCGCTGTAGCGCGAACGCATCAGGGCTTCGGCCGTCGTCGCCGTGGCGGTGCCCGCGAGCAGCGGACCGCAGCAGGCGTCGCCAGCGCGGCCGGAGCCGCAGGGACAGGGCATGGAAGTCATGGCGTGCATTGTCGGCGGCGGCGCGGCGCCATGCATCCCCGGCTGCATCGTCCGGCCACTGGGTCCTCCGGCCCACGGGGGCTGCACGAACGAACGCCGCGCGATTACGATGCGTCCATGGCCACGCATCCGATCCTGCAGGACGACCAGGTCGAGCAGCTCGCCGACCTGCTCGAGCAACGCGCCGTGCCGTTCGGTGGGCTCGGGCTGGAGGCATTGGACGGCTTCTTCTCGGCGCTGGCGGTCGGGCCGGACGGCATCGACGAGGTGCAGTGGCAGGCGGTGGTCTGGGGCGGGCCGGCGCCGCGCTGGAACGATGACGACGAGGCGCGCGAGGTCGCGGAACTGCTGGCTGGCGCGCGCGAACTGGCGCTGCGCCGCGCCTGCCACGAAGACGAGGCCTTGCCGGACCGGCTGATGCCGCTGCTGTGGCTGCCCGAGGATCCCGATGCGCCGCATCCGGACACGCTCGACGCCGGCCGCGACTGGGCCGAGGGCTTCCTGCGCGCGGTCGAACTGCGCGAGGGTGCGTGGGACGCGTGGCTGGACGAGGACGAATGGATCGCCGCGATCCTGGGCCTGCTCGACCAGCTCGCCAGCGGCGAGGTGCTCGGCGAGAACCCCGCCGACCCGGCCGCGCCGCTGACCTGGCGCCAGCGCGTGGACATCATCGCCGCGCTGCCGGGCATGCTGGCTGACTTGCAGCACCATCGCATCGCCATGCTTACCTCGCGCGTGCCGCTGCAGCGCGCGGACACGCCGGGGCGCAACGAACCGTGTTCGTGCGGCAGCGGGCGGAAGTACAAGAAATGTTGCGGGGGTTCTGCGGCTCCGGGTGCTTCCATGCCGTAGGAACGGCGGGAGCCGCGATCTCGTGCAAGCCAAGGTCAAGGGCAAATCCCCCATACCCGCTTTTTCAAAGGGGGCAAAAGCAACCGCTTCTCCCTAGCCCCCAGTCCCCAGTCCCCAGTCCCCAGCTCCCAGCTCCCAGCTCCCAGCCCAGACTAGCCCCCCTCGCGCGGGTGGTTGAGCACCAGCCAGTACATGCCGACCTGCTTGACCGCCCACACGAACTGTTCGAAATCCACCGGCTTGCGGATGTAGCTGTTCACGCCCAGCGCGTAGCTGGCCTCGACGTCGAACGGTTCGGTGCTTGTGGTCAGCACCACCACTGGCAGGCCGCGGGTCTTTTCGTTGGCGCGGATCGCCTGCAGCACCTCGCGCCCGTCGACCTTGGGCAGGTTGAGGTCGAGCAGCACGATCGAGGGCAGGTCGTCGGGGTCGCGATGCGCGTACTGGCCGCGCGCGAACAGGTAGTCGAGCGCCTCGGCGCCGTCGCCGACCACCTCCAGGCGGTTGGCCACGTTGGCCTCGGCGAAGGCGATGCGCGTCAGTTCGACATCGTCCGGATTGTCCTCGACCAGCAGGATGTCTTTCTGGCTCATGCCTGGTTCCCGGGATCCGGCACGGCCGGCAGTTCGACGAAGAATGTGCTGCCGGCGCCGGGCTCGGACTGCGCCCAGACGCGGCCGCCGTGTCGCTCGGTGACGCAGCGCACGATGGCAAGGCCCAGGCCGTTGCCGCCGCCCTGCTCCGGCCCGTGCAGGCGCTGGAACGGTTCGAACAGTTTGTCGGCATAGCGCATGTCGAATCCGCTGCCGTGGTCGCGCACGTGCATCACGATGCGGTCGTCGCGGCGCTCGCCTCCGATTTCCACCTGCACGCGCTCGCGGCCGCGCGAGAACTTCCATGCGTTGTGCAGCAACCGGGTGACCAGCAGCCGCAGCTGGCGCTCGTCGCCCCAGGCCTGCAACCCGGGCTGGACTTCGATCCGCGCTTCGCGGCCGGCGTCGGCATCGGCAAGCTCGGCGTGGGCCCAGTCGACCAGGAGGCCGATGTCGACGGGCGCTTGCTGGAGCTCGGCGCGCATCGCGCGCGAGAGTTCGAGCAGTGCGTCGATCAGCTCGGCCATGCGCGCGCTGGCGCTGCGGATGCGCGCGATGTAGTCGCGCGAGGTCTCGTCGAGGCCGCCGTCCAGGTGCGCGGCGAGCAGCGCGGAGAAGCTGTCGATCGCGCGCAGCGGCGCGCGCAGGTCGTGCGAGACGCCGTGCGCGAACGAGGCCTGCAGGCCTTGCATGGCGGCCAGTTCTGCGCGGGCCTCGGCCAGCTGCTGCGCCACCGCGGCCGTCTCGTCGCCCGTGGATTGGCTGGAAGTTCCTGCGCTCGACATGACCCGGCCCTGCGTGCTGTGAGGAAGGTATCAAGGCCGCGTCACGGCGGGGTGTAGACAATGTGAACGCTTTCGCAGGCAGAATGCGCCGATGGCCCTGGACCAGATCCTCTTCCTGTTGATCCTCGCCGGCGGACTGTACCTGTTCGTCAGCGAGCGCGTGCGCATCGACGTCAGCGCGATGCTGATCCTGCTCGCGCTGGTGGTGACCGGCGTGCTCGACAGCGACCAGGCGCTGTCGGGCTTCGCCAGCGAGCCGGCCATCATCGTCGCCGCCGTGTTCGTGATCTCCGGCGGCCTGGCCGCGACCGGAATCACCGAGCACATCGGCCAGTGGATCGGCCGCGCCGCGGGCAAGAGCGAGGCGCGCGCGATCGCGGTGACGATGCCGGCGGTGGCGGCGATGGCATCGTTCACCCACCACGTCATGGTCACCGCGATGATGCTGCCGATCCTGACCCGCTTCGCCAAGGCGAACGGGCTGTCGGCCTCGCGGCTGCTGATGCCGATGTCCTTCGCCGCCTCGCTGGGCACCACCCTGACCCTGGTCAGCGCGCCGGCCTTCCTGCTCGCCGACAACCTGCTCGAGCGCTCGGGAAGCGGCGGCCTGGACATCTTCTCGATCACCCCGATCGGCATCGCGCTGGTGGTGTTCGGACTGGCCTACATGCTGCTCGCGCGCTGGATGCTGCCCAAGCGCAGCGGCAAGGACGGCGGCGACGAGTACCTGCGCCTGGATCGCTACCGCACCGAGCTGCTGGTGGTGAAGGATTCGCGCTGGAACACCCGCCCGCTCGGTGACCTGCAGAAGGCGCTGGGCGACAGGTTCCGCCTGGTCGCCTGGCTGCGCGACGACAAGCGGCGCAGCGACCTGGGCAAGGACAATCCCCTGCTCAGCGGCGACGTGCTGGTGGTGGAAGCCTCGGCCGAAGCACTGGCGTCGTTCCACGACGACCCGGGCATCGTGCTCGCGCCGGTGGCGCGCTTCGGCGGCAGGGGCGACGACAAGGAATCGCAGCTGGTGCAGGCGGTGATCGGCCCCGGCTCGGAGTTCATCGGCCGCAGCATCCGCGAACTCGAGTACTCGCGCCAAGTGGATGCGGTGATCGCCGGACTGTGGCGCCGCGACGGCGAGATCGCCCCGCGCCTGTCGGATGCGCGCCTGCGCGAAGGCGACCTGCTGGTGCTGTGGGGCAAGCCGGGCGACTTCGCCGACCTGGCCGCGCACCACGGCTTCCTGATGCTGGTGCCGTTCGCCGGCGAGGCCAAGCGCCGGGTGCGCGCGCCGCTGGCGCTGGCGATCCTGGGCGCGACCATCGCCGCGGTGGTCACCGGCTGGCTGTCGGCGCCGATGGCGTTCCTGGCCGGCGCGGTGGCGATGGTGGCGCTGCGCTGCGTGGAGATCGGCCAGGCCTACCGCAGCATCGACGTGCGCGTGTACGTGATGATCGCCGGCGTCATCCCGCTGGGCATCGCGATGGAGCAGAGCGGCACGGCCAAGCTGCTGGCCGACGGCCTGCTGCCGCTGGTGCACGACTGGCCGGCGCTGCCGATCCTGCTGGTGATGTTCACCGCCGCCGCGCTGCTGACCCAGATCCTCTCGGACTCGGCGACCACGGTGCTGCTCGGCCCGATCGCGGTGGCGCTGGCCGACTCGCTGGGCATGCCGGCCGTCCCGTTCGTGGTCTGCACCGCGCTGGGCGCGGTGGTGGCCTTCCTGACCCCGATCGGCCATCACGGCAACCTGCTGATCCTGGGGCCGGGGCAATACCGCTTCGCCGACTTCCTGCGCATCGGCGCGCCACTGACGATCCTGCTGGCGTTCGTGTGCGCGTGGATGACGCGGTGGTTGTGGCTGGGGGGGCCGCTGCTGCCGTTCGGGGGCTGACGCAACACGCTGTTGCTGTTGAACTTGCTGTTGCGCTT
The DNA here is from genome assembly GCF_042648865.1 of Luteimonas soli. Taxonomy (NCBI): domain Bacteria; kingdom Pseudomonadati; phylum Pseudomonadota; class Gammaproteobacteria; order Lysobacterales; family Lysobacteraceae; genus Luteimonas; species Luteimonas soli. Next base: position 239,958 of record NZ_JBHRYA010000007.1, read on the forward strand.
CCCCATGCCTGAAAGATCTTGAAAACAAGATCAAAGGCTTTCGCCTTCGGCGACTTCATTTCTTTTGATGAGCGTCACTGCGCGCGCAGGAGCGCGCGCGAACAGCGAAGCTGGCCCCGAAGGGGCGAGCGCCATGGATGGCGCGAGTAAAAGAAACAGAAGCAAAGAAAAACGCTTTGCGCCCAGAGCTGACCGGGCTATTCATTGATGCAGGGATTTTTCTACGGGTCTTCTGCCATTCGGCAGGGCGGTGAAATCTTTAGCAGCAAAGGGCAACAACAACAGCGGCTGACGCCGATCAGAACAACTCGCCCTGCGGCGACGGCTTGCGCGGCGCGGTGAACTGCGTGGTGTCCAGCGCCGGCATGCGGCCGAAACCCAGGCGCCTGTGCGCTTTGGCAAAGCGGGCAGCAATCAGGTCGGCGAACGGCCCTTCGCCGCGCATGCGCTTGCCGAACCGTGCGTCGTAGTCCTTGCCGCCGCGCATCTGCCGGATCAGGCTCATCACGTGCGCGGCGCGCTCGGGATAGTGCAGCTGCAGCCATTCGCGCCAGATGTCCTTGAGTTCATACGGCAGGCGCAGCAGCACGTGGCCGGCCGACTGCGCGCCGGCTTCGCGCGCGGCTTCGAGGATGGCTTCCAGGTCGCGGTCGGTGATCATCGGGATCACCGGGGCGACCAGCACGCCGACCGGCACGCCCGCTTCGGCCAGCGCGCGGATGGTCTTGATCCGCGTGTGCGGTGCCGCCGCGCGCGGTTCCATCTTCGCCGACAGCCGGTTGTCGAGCGTGGTGACCGACAGGTACACGCTGGCCAGGCCGCGTTCTGCCATCGGCGCGAGCAGGTCCAGGTCGCGCAGCACCAGCGCGCCCTTGGTGACGATGCTGACCGGGTGGTGGCATTCGGCCAGCACCTCCAGCAGCTCGCGCGTGATGCGATGGCGGCGCTCGATGGGCTGGTAGGCGTCGGTGTTGATGCCCAGCGCGATCGCGCTGCAGCGGTAGCCGGGTTTCGCCAGCTCGATCCGCAGCTGTTCGGCGGCGTTGGTCTTGGCGTACAGCCGGGTCTCGAAGTCCAGCCCCGGCGACAGGTCGAGATAGGCGTGCGAGGGGCGCGCGAAGCAGTACACGCAGCCGTGCTCGCAGCCGCGATAGGGATTGACCGACTGGCTGAAGCCGACGTCCGGCGACTGGTTGCGGCTGACGATGCTGCGCGCGCGCTCCTCGGTCACGCGGGTGTCCGGGCGCGGCGGCGGGGCCTGTTCGCCGGCGGCATCGGTCGGGTCCCAGGCCGAGCCCCAGCCGTCGTCCTCGCTGCGCGCGACCCGCTTTTCGAAGCGGCCGCCCACGTACGAGGCCGCGCCGCGCCCCTTGGGCGCGCCGTGCATCGCCAGCGCCGCTTTGCCATCGTCACGCATCGACTTAGGCTAACGTGAGTGGATCGCAGCGGCCGCGACATCGGTCCATCCCCGGCACGACGAGGAACCGGCATTCATGTTCGACACGCTGCAAGACGCCTGGCGCGCGTTCACGGGCATCCCCTACATCCACCTGTACGTCTCCGCGGTCTGGATCGCCTACATGATCGGGCTCGGTGGCTGGATCGTGCTGCAGAAGCGCGAGCCGGTGGCCACGCTGAGCTGGCTGCTGGGGCTGGCGGCGCTGCCGGTCGTGGGCCTGCTGGTCTACCAGGTGTTCGGGCCGCAGAAGATCAAGCGCCATCGCCTGCGCCGCAGCCGCAGCCGGATGCCGCGCGAAGCCGCCGGCCTGCCCGGCGACCACGACGAGGCGGCCGAGCTGGCCCGGCTGGGCGCCGCGTCGACCGGACTGCCGCCGTCGACGGCGCAGTCGGTGCAGCTGCTGGTCGACGGCGCGGCCAAATACGCATCGCTGCTCGAGGCGATCGCCAGCGCGCGCGAGCACATCCACGTCGAGTACTACATCTGCCAGCCCGACAGCACCGGCAACGCGCTGCTCGAGGCACTGGTCGAACGCGCGCGGGCCGGGGTCAAGGTGCGGCTGCTGCTCGACGCGGTGGGCTCGGCGAAGGCGACCAAGCGCTTCTTCGCGCCGCTGCTGGCGGCCGGCGGCGAGTTCGCCTGGTTCCATCCGGCGCGCTTCGGCCGGATCTGGACCCGGACCTGGATCAACATGCGCACCCACCGCAAGATCGTGGTGATCGACGGCCGCATCGGCTTCACCGGCGGCATCAACATCACCGACGACGAGAACGACCGGCTGCGCGACGATGCCTACCGCGACCTGCACCTGCGCATCGAGGGCGACGCGGTGCGGCTGTTGCAGGTGGTGTTCGTCGAGGACTGGATGTACGCCACCCGGAGCCGCGCGCTGCTGGGCGAGCTGTCGCGCGACCTGCCCGAACGCCGACCCGGGCCGGTACTCGCGCAGGCGCTGCCGTCGGGGCCGGACTCGTCCTGGGAGTCGATCCACCGCCTGCACGTGTCCGCGATCCACGTCGCGCGCGAGCGCGTGTGGCTGATGACGCCCTACTTCGTGCCCACCGAAGCCGCCCTGATGTCGCTGACCTCGGCCGCGCTCGGCGGGCTCGACGTGCGCGTGATGGTGCCGGCGCGCAGCGACAGCCTGCTGGTGACGCTGGCCGCGCGCTCGTACTTCGACGACCTGCTCGCCGCGGGGGTGAAGGTCTACGAATACGGGCCGCGCCTGCTGCATACCAAGGCGCTGCTGGTCGACGACGACTTCGCCCTGATCGGCTCGGCCAACTTCGACAACCGCAGCTTCCGCCTCAACTTCGAGCTGTCGATGCTGTTCCACGACGCGGCGATCGCGGCCGAGCTGGCGGCGCTGTTCGAGCACGACCTGGGCCAGGCACCGCGCGTGCGCGACGACCGCGACCGGTCGCTGCTGCGGGCACGGCTGCCCGAGGCGCTGGCGCGGCTATGCGCACCGCTGCTGTGATCCCGGCCACGAACCGACGGATGCGCGCACCAGGGCGCCCGGCGGCGCGGCGACGGGGCCGGCGCGGCGGTTAGACTGTCGCCCTCCCCCGGCCGAGGATCCGGTGCATGGTCTGGCTCTACCTGCTGTTGGCGCTGGCCGCGTTCGCGGTGGCGCTCAAGACGACGTCGATCGCGCTGGCGGTGGTCTGCCTGCTGGCGGCGCTGGGTTTCCTGGTGGCCTGCGTGCTGGGGCTGCTGGCGCGCCGCATCGGCAGCCAGAGCCGCGACGAGAGCCTGATCCTGGATCCGGCCGAGCTGCACCGCCTGCGCGAACAGGCCCAGGCCCGGCGGGCTGCCGCGGCCGACGGCGGCGAACCGCCCGCCGCCTGATCCGCTCCCGCGCGTGACCGTCCTCAGCGTCAACCTCAACAAGATCGCGGTGCTGCGCAACTCGCGCGGCGGCGGCGACCCCGACTTGCTGCGCGCCGCGCGCACCTGCCTGGACGCCGGCGCGCACGGTATCACCGTGCATCCGCGCCCGGACGCGCGGCACACCCGCGAGGACGATGTATACGCGCTGGCGGAAGTCACGCGCGAGTACGGGGTGGAGTTCAACCTCGAAGGCAATCCCTTCGCGCCGCCGCGCCCGGGCTATCCCGGCTTCCTCGCCCTGTGCGAACGCGCGCGCCCGGCTCAGGCGACGCTGGTGCCGGACGGCGATGCGCAGCTGACCTCCGACCATGGTTTCGACTTCGCCCGCGACGCCGATGCACTGGCGCCGCTGGTCGCGCAGCTGCGGGCGCTGGGCTGCCGGGTCAGCCTGTTCGCCGATACCGGTGCCGACGTGGCACGGGCCGCGGCGATCGGCGCGGCTCGGGTGGAGCTGTACACCGGGCCGTACGCGGAAGCCTTTGCCGGCGGCACCGCCGGTACCGCCCTGCCCGCCTACGCCGACACCGCGCGCGCCGCGGCGGCGGCCGGCCTCGGCGTCAATGCCGGGCACGACCTGAGCCAGGCCAACCTGGGCGCCTTCCTCGACGCGGTGCCCAACGTGCTGGAAGTTTCGATCGGCCACGCGCTGATCGGCGAAGCCTTGTACGAGGGCCTCGACGCCACGGTGCGCCGCTACCTGGCGCTGCTGGCCTGAGCGGCCGTGCAGCAGCTCAGGGCTGCCGCACGAATCCGATGTCCTTCACGCCGGCGCCATCGGCCGCGGCCAGCACCCTGACGAGGGTTTCGTAATCGCTGTCGCCGGCGGCGTCGATCTGCAGCATCGGACGCTCGCCGGGCGCGCGTCCAGCCACGTCCGCCAGCAGCGGCCCCAGTGCTGAAAGGGAAGTCGCGCTTCCGTTCCAGCTCAGTCCGCCGGCCGCATCGATGCGCAGCACGATCGGCTCGGGCGGCGGCAGGCGCTCCGCGTCCGGCGGCGCGGACTGCGGCAGCGTGAGCGGAATCGGCCGCGACAATACCGGCGCGGTCATCATGAAGATCACCAGCAGCACCAGCAGCACGTCCACGAGCGGCGTGATGTTGATCTGCGCCTGTTCCTGCCGAATCGACTGGTCCGCGAACGCCATGTCGCACCTCCCCTTCCGGCTACGGTGGACATCACGTTGCTCCCGGTCGCGTGAAGGCGGAATCCACAAAAAAAACGCCGCCCCGGAGGGCGGCGTTCAAAGGTAAGCCCGGGCGGCGCGCTGCAGGTGCGCTGCCCCGGTGGAACGGTTACTTCTTGACGAAACCGATCTTCTGCATCTGCGCGTTCTTGGCCTCGGCCAGCACCTTGGCGAGGATGCCGTACTCGGCCTGCTCGTTGACGTCGATCTCCAGTGTCGGCTGGTTGTTGACGTCACGCTGGACCTCGGTCTCCATCATGGCGCGCAGCGCCGACAGCGGCGTCGGGCTGTCGTTCCAGAAGATCGTGCCCGACTGGTCGATACGCAGGCGGATCGGCTCGGGTGGTTCCAGCGGATTGACCGGCGGGTTGAGCGACCGCTGCGGCAGGTCGATGTTGATCGGGTACGACGGGATCGGTGCCGTCATCATGAAAATGACCAGCAGCACGAGCATCACGTCCGCGAGCGGAATGATGTTCATGTCGGACATCGCACCGCCGTCGGAATTTGAAGAAAAGGCCATGGCGCAGTGTCCTCAGCGGTTCGTTTCTTTGGTGGCGACGAAGCCGACCTGGCGCATTCCCTTGGCCTGGGCGAGATTGACCACCTCGTTGATCGTGCGGTAACGGGTGGTCTTGTCGCCGCGGATGTTGATCGCCGGCTGCGGGGTCTTCTGGGCCTCGACCGCCAGCTGGCTTTCGAGCACGTCGCGGGTGACCGCCTGGTCGTTCCAGTAGACGTCTCCTTCCTCGGTCACCGCCAGGGTAATTGGCTGCACCTTGTTCTTGATCTCGTCTGTCTGGTCGAGGTTGGCCTCTGGAAGCTCGACCTCGATCTTGTGCGACATCAGCGGTGCCGTGACCATGAAGATGATCAGCAGCACCAGCAGCACGTCGACAAGCGGAACGACGTTGATGTCAGCCTTCGGCGCGCCGCTGCCGCCATCGTTGGTGCTGAAAGCCATGTCAGGACTCCGTCAGGCGATTGCGGGTTAGCGCTTGACCGAAGCTTCGCCGACGCGGGAACCGGTCGCGAAGAAGTCGTGCAGGTCGTGCGCGAAGGTGTCGAACTTGTTGTTCGTGATCCGGTTCAGGCGCACGAAGAAGTTGTAGCCGAGCACCGCCGGGATGGCGACGAACAGGCCGAACGCCGTCATGATCAGCGCCTCGCCGACGGGACCTGCCACGGCGTCGATCGATGCCTGGCCGCCGGCGCCGAGCCGGATCAGCGCACCGTAGATGCCCCAGACGGTACCGAGCAGGCCGACGAAGGGCGCGGTGGCGCCGATCGATGCCAGCACGGTCAGGCCGCTTTCGAGCTTCATCGACTCGCGGGTCACGCCCTGGCGCAGCGCACGGTCGACGAACTCGGAGCGGTTGAGCGACTCGACCAGGCGCGAGCCTTCGCTCTGCTGGTGGTGCGCCGCGGCCTGGGCTGCGTCGAGCGCGATCTTGGAGAACGGCTCGCTGCGCGGCTGTTCTTCCATGTAACGGATCGCGTCCTGGGCGTTGGTCGTTTCCCAGAAGGTGGAGACGACCGAGTCACCGCGGCGACGCAGGTTCATGTTCTTGAGCAGGTTGACGACGATCCAGTAGATCGACATCACCGACATCAGGATCAGGGTGAGCGCCACCACCCACTGGACGATGTGCTGTCCCGGGTTGGTGACCATTTCGTTGATCAGATGGTCGACACCCATCTGGGAGAGTGCAGCGGCGGCGTCGCCTCCGGGGGCGGGCGCGGTGGTGGTTTCCTGCAGCATGACGCTTACCTTTGGATGTGGTGGTTTGGAGTTTTTGGATCGGTGTGACGGGTATAGCAGATGGAACCGGTTGTCGGAATGCGGACCGGGTGGTCAGCCGCCGAGCGTGAAGTCCACGGGGACGCGAACCCGGCCTGCGGCCTTCTGCCCGTTCACGATCGACGGGTTGAAGCGCCACTTCTTGGCCGCCGCGATCGCGGCGCGGTCCAGGTCGCGGTTGCGGCTGGATTTTTCAACCGACACATCGACCACGTTGCCGTTGGCGTCGACGTCGATGATCAAGATCACCGTGCCCTCGATGCCGGCGCGGACGGCCGCCGGCGGATACCTGGGCGGGTTCATGTTCTTCGACGAAACGTCGACGCTGGCGCCGATGTTCGGCTGCGGCGCGGGCGGCGCAGGCGGGGCCGGCGGCGGGGCCGGGGTGTCCATCGGCGAGGGCTCGTCGAACACCACCGGCGGCTCCTCCGGCGGCGGCGGCAGCGGCGTGGGCTGCGGCGGCACCAGCTCCTTGATTTCCTTGGGCTTGGGCGGCTCCGGCGGCGGCGGCGGCGGCGGCGGCGGCGGTGGCGGCGGCTCGATGATGACCACGCGGGTCACGTCTTCGTCGTCGTCGGCCCCGCCCGGGGGGGCCACCGGCGCCAGCAACAGCAGCAACGCCGCGACGTGAACCGCGATCGCCAGGGTGATGCCGGTGATGCGCGGCCAATTGAGGCCATCGTCACCTTCGCGGTCGTTGTGCTTGTGGTGGATCGGCTGCTGTTCCGTCATGCGTAGCGGGCTCGAAATAGGGCCGGACGCCGCGGCGCCCCGGATGTCATTGGTCCGCGGCCGTTTCGGCCGCGGGAACTTCCAAGCTTATACCAATCGATGCGGTCGATACCAACAACTTCCGCAGCAATCGGCTGTGTCGTCAACCCTTCTGGGCAAGAATCTTCCTGGCTTCCTCGGGCTTTTTCACGCCCTTGTCCAAGGCCTTCTGCGCCGCCTGCTTGGCTTCGCCCAGCTGGCCCTCGCCCCACAGGATACGTGCCAAGTTGAGGTAGGCCTCGCCATCCGGCGCCATCTCGGCGGCCTTGCGGTAGTTCTCGATCGCCGGGCCCGGCTGGTCGGTGAAATAGTAGGCCTGCCCCAGCGCCAGGTAGGTCTGGTAGTCCGGCTTGAGCACGCCCTTTTCCATGCCTTCCTTGATCACCGCGATGCCTTCCTTCTCGCGGCCCTCGGAGTTGAGGTAGAGGGCAAAGAGGTTGCGGTAGTCGCGATCCTCGGTGAGCTGGCCGCTGGCGCGCATCTTTTCCAGCAGCGCGATCGCCTTGTCGTTCTGGTCGGCCTGCATGTAGATCGAGGCCAGGTTCATCTGCAGCTTCTTGTCGTCCGGGTTCTTGGCCAGCGCGGCTTCGGCAATGCTGGCCGCTTCACCGGCCTTGCCGCTGTCGAAATACGAGGCCATCAGCAGCTGCTGCCATTCGGGCTTGGCGTCGGCGCCAGCGGTGTCGATGGCCTGTTTGAGCGCCGTGATCGCCTCCGGGTAGCGTTCGAGCCGGTACAGCGCATTGCCCCTGATCGCCTGCACGTCCGGGTTGGTGGTCTTGGTCTCGGCGACCAGCTTGTCGAGGGTCGCCAGGCCCGCGGCATCGTCGTCGGACTGCATCTGCAGCTGGCCGAGCATCAGCATCGAGTCGTAGTGCTCGTTGTTGTTCAGGCCGTTGAACTCGAGCGCCTTGCCCAGGTAGGCCATGGCCTTGGCGTCGTCCTCGCCGATCAGGCTGGCGGCGGCCAGGCGCGCGGAGATCGAGCGCTCGTAGGCGTTGGCCTTTTCGTTGGCGATCATCTCGTCGGCCAGCGGCACGACCTTGGCCGAATCGCCCTCTTCGTACGCATCGAAGATCTTCTTGAGGTCCTTGCTCAGCTTGGCCGAGGCCTTGGCTTCGGGTTCCTCGCGGGTGGCGTCGGGATACTTGGCCTCGGCCTTGGCCTGCGCCTTTTCTTCCTTGGCCTTCCTTTCAGCCCTGGGGCCCTTGCGGTTGAACGCTTCGGACGCGGACTGGGCGAAGGTCTCCGTCGCGGCGCCGGTGAGGAACAGCGCAAGCACGGCAGCGCTCAGGGCGTGACGAACGGGAAAGGACTTCGACATGGGGTCACCTTGCGGTCGTTGCTGGGATGGCGGCGCGCAGCGCGGCCGGGTTGGGAAAACTAGCAGAAACATCTTTCACGCGCGCTATCCCGGCTTAACAAAAGCTTCAGCCGCAGCGTGGCTTGCGACCGCTCGCGCGGGCCTGTTCGTAGGTGGGAAGCAGGCCGCTGGCGCGCGATTGCAGTTCACCGATGCGGGCCTGCGGGTCGGGGTGGGTCGACAGCCACTGCGGCGGACGGCTGCCGCCGGCGGCGATCATGTTCTGCCACAGGTTCACCGCCGCGCGCGGATCGAAGCCGGCCTTGGCCATGAGCCGCTGGCCGACCACGTCTGCTTCGCTTTCCTGGTCGCGCGAATTCGGCAGCAGGAAGAAGCCCTGCGCCGCCATGCCGCCGAGTTGGGTGGTGGTGTTCGCGGCGCCTTGGCCGTAGCGCGAGCCGACCAGCTCGCCGGCCACGCCCAGCGCGCCCTGGGCCATCAGCTGCCGGGTGATGCGTTCGTCGTGGTGGTGGGCGACGACGTGGCCGATCTCGTGGCCGATCACCGCGGCCAGCTGGTCCTGGTTCTTCGCCACCTTGAAGATGCCGGTGTACACACCGACCTTGCCGCCGGGCAGCGCGAAGGCATTGGGTTCGTCGTTGACGAACACCGCGGTCTCCCAGGACGTGCCCTGCCCGCTGTCGGCGGGAAGTTCGCGGATCAGCGCGGTGACCACGCAGCGCACGTACGCCAGCTGCCTGGTGTCCTTGGTCTGCGGGGTCTTGGCCTTGGTCTCGACGAAGGCCTGCGCGCCCATCTGGTTGAGCTGCGCCTGGGAAACCGCGCCCACGTACTGGGTCCGGCCAGTCGGCGAGGTGGTGGTCGCGCAGCCGGCGGCGGCGGCCGCGACGACGAGGCCAAGCAGGAGCTTTTTCATGGCGCGGTTTCCCTGTAATCGAGGCTTCGGTTGTACGGCAGCACGGATCAACGCCCTGTTAATGCGCGCCCTGTTAATGCGCGCCCTGTCAATGCGCGACCCGTCAATGCGCGACCCGTCAATGCAGGCCCGCCAGCAGCAGCGTGCAGGCGATCAGGTTGTTGACCGCGTGCGCGCCGATCGCCGCCCACAGCGTCCCGGTGCGGCGATAGACCCATGCGAACAAGGCCCCCATCATCGCGTAGCACGTCCACAGCAGCGCGCCGGCCAGCAGCCCGTTGCCGCCGGTGCCCGGCAGTTCGTGCATGCAGGCGAACGCCGCGCTGCTGAGCGCGATGCCCAGCAGCGGCCTGCCCGCGGCCCACAGGCGCCCGAACAGCACGCGCCGGAACAGCAGTTCCTCGTAGGCCGGCGCCAGCAGCGCCACGAGCAGCAGCAGCAGCGCCGGGCTCTGCGCGCCCACCGCCTCGATCAGCGGCTGGTTGGTCGGCACTTGCTCGACGCCGGCCTGCTGGCCGAGCGTGGTCGCCAGCGCGGTGAACGCGAACGCCCCGACGCCCGCCAGCAGCGCCCAGCCCCAGGTCGACGGCCTGCGCGCTGCCGCGTGCGAAGCGGAGCGCTCGATGGCTCTGGCCGGGCGGCGCCAGAAATACAGCACCAGCGCGGCGGACGCGGTCGCCGCGACGCTGATCAGGACCAGGGCCATGCCCTGCGGCTGTCCAATCTGCGCGGCGACCTGCTGCGGATCGGTCGCCTCCCCGCCCGCCAGCCCCAGCTGCACGCCCTGTACCAGCGCCCAGCCAATCACGCCGACGATGGACAGCCCGAACACCAGTCCCACTGCCAGCAGCAGGTCGACCGCGGACGCGGCCAGCGCACGCCGCCAGGGCTGCGCGGGCAGCGGCGGGATGGCGAGTTCGGCGCGGGCCTCCATGCAGCGGCTGCCCTCAGACGTCGAGGTTGGAGACCTTCAGCGCGTTGTCTTCGATGAACTCGCGGCGCGGTTCGACGACATCGCCCATCAGGGTCGAGAAGATCTGGTCGGCGGCGACCGCGTCTTCGATCCGCACCTGCAGCAGGCGGCGCGTGTCGGGATTGACCGTGGTGTCCCACAGCTGCTCGGGGTTCATCTCGCCCAGGCCCTTGAAGCGCTGGATCTGGCGGCCTCGCTTGGCTTCCTCCAGCAGCCACGCCTGTGCTTCCGCGAAGCTGGCGATGGGCTGCGCGCGATTGCCGCGCACGATCTGCGCGCCATCGCGGACCAGGCCGTGCAGCAACGCGGCGGTGTCGCGCAGCGGGCGCAGGTCGCCGCTTTCGAAGGCAGAGAACGGCAGCACCTGGACCAGTTCCTCACCCATGTGCCGACGCGTGACCAGCAGTGCGCCGGGCTGGGTATCGCTGGCCGCCTGCAGTTCCAGCGAGTAGCGCGGCTTGCCCAGCCCGCTGCGGTTGAGGCGCTTTTCCAGCGCGTCCAGCTCATGGCGCTCGTCGGTGTTGCGCGCGAAGTGCGCGGCGTCGAGCGGGGTGAAGTCGATCAGCGATTCGAGCACCAGCGGGTCGAAGCGGTGCGCGTTGCGGGCGATGGTGTCGCGCGCGCCGGCGTAGGCCAGCAGCAGCTTCTCCAGCGCCTCGCCCTCGATCGGCGGCTCGCCGTCGGCGGGAACCAGCGACGCGCCCTCGACCGCGTTGCCGGCGAGGTACGCGTTGAGCGCCGCGTCGTCCTTCAGGTACAGCTCGGTCTTGCCCTGCTTGATCTTGTACAGCGGCGGGAGGCCGATGTAGACGTAGCCGCGCTCGATCAGTTCGGGCATCTGCCGGTAGAAGAAGGTCAGCAGCAGCGTGCGGATGTGGCTGCCGTCGACGTCGGCGTCGGTCATGATGATGATGCGGTGGTAGCGCAGCTTGTCCGGGTTGTACTCGTCCTTGCCGATGCCCGTGCCCAGCGCGGTGATCAGGGTGCCGACTTCCGCGGACGAGAGCATGCGGTCGAAGCGCGCGCGCTCGACGTTGAGGATCTTGCCCCTCAAGGGCAGCACCGCCTGGTTCTTGCGGTTGCGGCCCTGCTTGGCCGAGCCGCCGGCCGAGTCGCCCTCGACGATGAACAGTTCGGACAGCGCCGGGTCCTTCTCCTGGCAGTCGGCGAGCTTGCCGGGCAAGCCCGCGATGTCGAGCGCACCCTTGCGACGGGTCAGGTCGCGGGCCTTGCGCGCGGCCTCGCGGGCGCGGGCGGCGTCGACGATCTTGCCGGCGATGGCCTTGGCCTCGTTGGGGTGTTCCTGCAGGAACTCCTCCAAACGTGCACCGAACGTGTGCTCAACTACTGGTCTCACTTCAGATGAGACGAGCTTTTCCTTGGTCTGCGAGGAGAAGCTGGGATCCGGCACCTTGACGCTGAGCACGGCGATCATGCCCTCGCGCATGTCGTCGCCGGACAGGTTGACCTTGGCCTGCTTGGCGATCCCGTTCTGCTCGATGTAGTTGGTCAGGGTGCGGGTGAGCGCGGCGCGGAAGCCGATCAGGTGGGTGCCGCCGTCCTTCTGCGGGATGTTGTTGGTGAAGCAGAACATCGTCTCCTGGTAGGAGTCGGTCCACTGGATCGCGACGTCGACGGTGATGCCGGCCTCCTCGCCGCTGACCGAGATCACGTTGGGGTGCAGCGGCGTCTTGAGCTGCGCCAGGTGCTCGACGAACGAGGCGATGCCGCCTTCGTACTGGAACACGTCGCGGCGCCCTTCCCCGCGCTCGTCGACCAGGGTGATCTTGACGCCCGAATTGAGGAACGACAGCTCGCGCAGGCGCCGGGCGAGGACGTCGTAGTGGAATTCGACGTCGGTGAAGGTGTCGCTGGCCGGCCAGAAGCGCACCAGGGTGCCGCGCTTGTCGGAAGCCTCCTGCCGCTCCAGCGGCGCCACCGGCTCGCCCATGGCGTATTCCTGATGGTGGTGGAAGCCGTTGCGCCAGATGTCGAGGGTGAGTTTCTCGCTCAGCGCGTTGACCACCGAGACGCCGACGCCGTGCAGGCCGCCGGAGACCTTGTAGCTGTTGTCGTCGAACTTACCGCCGGCATGCAGCTGGGTCATGATGACCTGCGCCGCCGAGACGCCCTCTTCCTTGTGGATGTCGACCGGGATGCCGCGGCCGTTGTCGGACACCGACACCGAACCGTCCTCGTGGATGGTCACGGTGACGTTGTCGGCGTGCCCGGCCAGGGCTTCGTCGATGGAGTTGTCGACCACCTCGAACACCATGTGGTGCAGGCCGGTGCCGTCGTGGACGTCGCCGATGTACATGCCCGGGCGCTTGCGCACGGCCTCCAGGCCACGCAGCACGGTGATCCGGCTGGAATCGTAGACGTTGCTCTGGCCGCCCTGCTCGGCGTCCTGGTTGGATTCGGTCATTCGGCTCAAGGCTCCCACGGCGACGGGAGGGCCGGCACCGAGACACATTAGCTATGGATGCGGCAATTATAGCAATTTCCGGGCCGAATCACCGTTCGACGCCCGCCGGACGCGGGTTTCAGGCCGGATCCACCCGACCCTGTTCCACGTGGAACACGACGTGTTCGCGGCCGCGCAGGGCGGCTTCGGCGGGCAGTTCGGTTCCAGTGACGAATACCTGCGCGTGCCCGGCTGCCAGCCGCGCCAGCACGCGCTGCTGGTGCGCGCGGTCCAGTTCGGACGCCAGGTCGTCGAGCAGCACCACCGGCCATTCGCCGCGCCGGTCCACGTAGTGCTCGGCCTGGGCCAGCACGCAGGTCAGGGCGGTGAGCTTGGCCTGGCCCCGCGACAGGGTCTCGCCGTTGGGCAGCGCGCCGTGGCGGACGCGCCAGTCGGCCCGGTGCGGGCCGACCGAGGTGAAGCCCGACTGCAGGTCGCGGTCGCGGGCCAGGAGCAGGGCATCGGCCAGCGGCAGCTCGTCGCGGCGCCAACCGGGCTGGAATTCGACGTCAGCCGTTCCCAGCGCAGGCGCCAGTTCGGCGGAAATGGCACCCAGCGACTCCTGCAATTGCACCAGGTAGGCCTCGCGCAGGCGCGTCATCGGTTCGCCAACCTCGGCCAGCTCGTGGTCCCAGGCATCGAGCTGCCCGTCGCGGACGCGCTGCTTGAGCAGGCTGTTGCGCTGCTTGAGGGCGCGGGCGTAGCGGCGCCACAGCGGCAGGAAGTCCGGTTCCACGTGGAACAACCCCCAGTCGACGTAGCGCCGACGCGGCTCGCCGCCACCGCTGACCAGGGCGTGGCTGCCGGGTTCGAAGCTGACCACCGCCAGTGCGGCGCACAGGTCGCCCAGGCTGGCGACCGCCTGTCCGTCCAGGCGTCCTTCCCAGGCCTGTCCGCCGTGGCGCAGGCCGGCCTTGCGGCGTCGGCCGCCGCCGGCTTCCTCGTCCCACTCGGCGTAGACCTCCAGCGCCGGCGCATCGCTGGCCACCAGGCCGTCGCGCACGCGGCCGCGGAAGCTGCGCCCGTAGGCAAGCAGGTGGATGGCCTCCAGCACGCTGGTCTTGCCCGCGCCGTTGTCGCCGACGAGCAGGTTCAGGCCGGGACCGGGGGAGACGGCCACCTCGGCCAGGCGGCGCAGGCGACGGATCTCAAGCCGTGACAGGCGCATGCGGGTTCAACCGGCGCACAACAAAACGCCCGGAGCGGGCCGGGCGTTGTTGTTCCACGTGAAACCAACCCGGATCACAGCCGCAGCGGCATCACGACGTGGCGGCAGCGCTCGTTGGAAGCCTCGCGCACCAACGCCGAGGAATTGGCGTCGCGCAGGGCAATCACCACGTTTTCGTCGCGCAGGGCGCTGAGCGCGTCGAGCAGGTAGTTGACGTTGAAGCCCACCGCCAGGTCATCGACCTTGGTGTCGGCCTCGACTTCTTCCTGCGCTTCTTCCTGCTCAGGGTTGTGGGCGTTGATCTTCAGCTGCCCGGGCGAGACTTCCAGGCGCACGCCGCGATACTTCTCGTTGGACAGGATCGCCGCGCGCTGCAGCGCCGCGCGCAGCACTTCGCGGTCGATCCGGACCTCGCGATCGGCGCCGATCGGGATCACCGCCTCGTAGTCGGGGAAGCGGCCGTCGATCAGCTTGCTGGTGAAGGTGACATCGTCACGCTTGACCCGGATGTGGTTGCGGCCCATCTCCAGCTCCAGGGTGCGGTCGCCGCCCTCGAGCAGGCGCTGCAGCTCGGTCACGCCCTTGCGCGGGACGATGATCTGGCGCTTGGTCTGGCCTTCGGCCTCCAGCGCGGTTTCGCACAATGCCAGGCGATGGCCGTCGGTGGCCACGCAGCGCAGGCGACGGTCGCCCAGGTCGAACAGCAGGCCGTTGAGGTAGTAGCGCACGTCCTGCTGGGCCATGGCGAACGCGGTGCGCTCGATCAGCTCCTTGAGCGCGGACTCGGGCACGCTGACGCGCTCGGTAGCCTCGACCTCGTCCACCGACGGGAAGTCGTTGGCCGACAGGCTGGCCAGGGTGAAGCGGCTGCGGCCGGCCTGCACGGTGACCTTGTCGCCGGTCTGCGAGACCGCGACCTTGCTGCCGTCGGGCAGGGCACGGACGATGTCGAACAGCTTGCGCGCCGGGATCGTGGTCTCGCCGTCCTGGGCATCGTCGACGGCGCTGCGCGCGATCATCTCGACTTCGAGGTCGGTGCCCGTCAACGACAGTTGCCCGTCCTTGACCTGCACCAGCAGGTTGGCCAGCACGGGCAGGGTCTGGCGCCGTTCGACGACGTTGACCACCTGGCCCAGCGGCTTCAGGAATACTTCGCGCTGCAGACTGAAACGCATGCCGGTTTGTTCCCCTATGCCCTTGCTTCAAGAATGGGATAAATACAAAAGCTGGTGGTGCTGGTGTCGCGCGAATCTGGTTGTAACACATCCAAGCTGTTGAATTTATTGAACTTTATCGCCTTCACACCGCGTTGATAACTGCTCGCCCGCTCCGGGACAGCCTGTGGACAACTTTCCAGTCCCGGAATCGTCCCCGGGTTGTCCACAACCTGTCCACGTCCTGCCCACCGCGCCGTCGATCATTCCATGTCCGTGTCCGCATCGCGGCCGCCGCGGTCATTCGCTGAGCTTGCGGATCAGCTTTTCCCAGTCCTCGTGCAGCTTGCCGTCGGTGTCGAGCAGGCCGCGGACCTGGCGGCATGCGTGCAGCACCGTGGTGTGGTCGCGCCCGGCGAAGGCGTCGCCGATCTCGGGCAGGCTGTGCTCGGTCAGCTCCTTCGCCAGGGCCATCGCCACCTGGCGGGGGCGGGCCAGCGAACGGGTCCGGCGCTTGGACAGCAAATCCTTGATCTGCAACCCGTAGTAGTCTGCCACGGTCTTCTGGATATTGGCGATGCTGATCGCCTGCTGCTGCGCCCGCAGCAGGTCGCGCAGGGTCTCCTGGGCGAACTCGGCGGTGATCGCGCGGCCGGTGAAGTTGGCGCGCGCCGCCAGCGTGTTGAGCGCGCCTTCCAGGTCGCGCACGTTGGAGCGCATCTTCTTGGCGATCAGGAACGCCACGTCCTCGGGGATCTGCGCGCCGCGCTCGCGCGCCTTGGACAGCACGATCTGGGCGCGGGTCTCGAAGTCGGGCGGGTCGATCGGCACCGACAACCCGGACGCCAGGCGTGATTTCAGCCGCGGTTCCAGGCCTTCGACTTCGCGCGGGAAGCGGTCGCAGGTCATGATGATCTGCTGCTTGCCGTCGAACAGCGCGTTGAAGGTGTGGAAGAACTCCTCCTGGGTGCGGTCCTTGCCGGCGAAGAACTGGATGTCGTCGATCAGCAGCGCATCGACCTGCTGGAACTGGCGCTTGAAGCCGTCCATCGCCTTGTCCTGCAGCGCCTTCATCATCGCGCTGAAGAACTGTTCGCTGCGCACGTACAGCACCCGCATGCCGGGGTTGTGGCGGCGCATCTGGTTGCCGGCGGCGAACATCAGGTGGGTCTTGCCCAGGCCGGTGCCGCCGTAGAGCAGCAGCGGGTTGTGGGCGCGGTCGCCCGGGTTCTGCGCGGCGTGCGAGGCAGCCGCGCGGCCAAGCTGGTTGCTGCGACCCTCGACGAAGTTGTCGAAGGTGTAATGGCTGTCGAGGTTGCCGGCGAAGGCCACCGCTTCGTTCGCGCCGCGCGCCGGCGAGGCGGGCAGGGGGCGTTCGGCCGCCGCGCGCGGCATCGAGCCGACTTCGAGGGTCACGTCCGGGGTCCCGGCGAAATGGCCGAGCAGCTCGCGGATGCGTTCGAGGTAGCGGCTGCGGACCTCGTCGCGGACGAAGGCGTTGGGCGCGTACAGCACGGTGGCGTCGTCGCGCCAGGTGGCCTGCAGCGGCTTGAGCCAGGCGTGCACGTCCTCGGCCGGGAACTCGGCTTCAAGGCGTTCTAGGCAGCGGGGCCAGGCATCCATACGTTCGGTTCTGCACAATGACGGCGCCGCGTCGCGCATCCGGATCCGGGCGCGCAACGGTCGCGGAAACAAGGGGACAGGCAGACTACCACCACCCCCCGGCGGGTGCATCGCCGCGGTTCGCCGATCCGCGCCAGGCGCGCGTCCGCCGGACGGCCGGGCTTCGGCGCCTGCGCCTGCTTGACCGGCCAAATCGGCACGCAGTAAACTCTCCGGTTCTTTCCGACGCGTATCGTCCCGAGTCCGCCATGGCCACCAAGCGCACCTACCAACCCAGCAACCTCAAGCGCAAGCGCGACCACGGGTTCCGTGCCCGCATGAAGACCGCCGACGGCCGCAAGATCCTCGCCCGTCGCCGCGCCAAGGGCCGCAAGCGCCTGACGGCCTGAGGCCGTTTCGCCCCGGCCGGCCGATGCCGATGGTCGGGATCGAACCGTTTCTCCCATGAATGCCCGTTTCCCGCGCCAGGTGCGGGTACGCGCGCGCGCCGAATTCGACCGCGCCTTCCAGCAGGGACGGCGCACCGCCTCCCCGCTGTTCTCGCTGCATTTCGTCGCCGGCCCGCCGCCGGCGCGGCTGGGCCTGGCCGTCTCGCGCAAGGTCGATCCGCATGCGGTCGGCCGCAACCGCATCAAGCGCGTGCTGCGCGATGCCTTCCGCCGGCTGCGGCCGCAGCTGGCCGCCGGCGACTACGTGGTGGTGGCGCGCAAGGCCGCGGCCGACAGCGAAAACAAGGCCCTGCGCGAAGGCTTCATGAGCCTGTTGCAACGCGCCGGTACGTTGCCGCAGGCCGGCATGGACGGCACAATCCCCCCCGCGGCGCCCGCTGCCCCTTCCTCCCATCCCGCGTCGGATGATCGATCCGACGGCTCGAGCCTGCCTGCCTGATGAACCAGACCCGTACGTTCCTGATCTTCGCCTGGCTGATGGTGGCGGTGCTGCTGTGGATGGAGTGGGGCAAGGACAACAACCCTGCGCCTGCGCCGGTCGAAAGCGCACAGCAGCAGGTGCCGCCTTCCCCCGGGGCGCTGCCGGGGATGGTGCCCGATAGCGATGCGGGAATCCCCGCTGCGAAGGACAGCGCGATCCCCAGCGCCAAGCCCGCCGGCTCGACCGGCGCGCCGGTCGCCGACGTCGCCGCGGCGCCGGTCGCCAGCGACCACCGGGTCACGATCACCAGCGACGTGCTGACGCTGTCGCTCGACGGCGGCAACGTGTTCGACGCGCAGCTGCTGCAGTACCCGCAGACCAGGGAGCCCGGCAGCCCGCCGGTCAAGCTGCTCGACGCCGACCCTGCGCACTACTACATCGCCAGGAGCGGCTGGATCGGGCAGGGCGGGACCCGCGTGCCTGAACTGGTGCCCGAGGATCCGCAGCAGCGCGAGATCGACCTGACCACCGGCCAGCCGACGGTGCAGGTCAGCTTCGTCTCGCCGCCCGGCGCCGGCGTGCGCATCCGCCGCACCTACACGCTGTCGCGCGGCAGCTACGCGATCGCCGTGCACGACGAGGTGCTCAACACTTCCGGCCAGCCGTGGCAGGGCTACATCTACCGCCAGCTGGCGCGGATCCCGCCGCAGACCAAGCGCGGCATGACCGGCATGACCAACCCCGAGTCCTACAGCTTCGCCGGCGCCAAGTGGTTCAGCGCCGCCGACGGCTACGAGGGGCGCAAGTACGCCGACTTCGTCGACGACGGCCCGCTCGACAAGACCGTCACCGGCGGCTGGATCGCGCTGCTGCAGCACCACTTCTTCACCGCCTGGATCCCGCAGAAGGACCAGGCCGCGCGCTTCGGCCTGACCACCTCCGGCCAGGTCCACGGCATCCACGCGATGGGCCCGTCGTTCTCGCTCGCGCCGGGCGAGAAGGCGGTCACCAACGCACGCCTGTGGGTCGGCCCGAAACTGGTCTCGCAGCTGGCCGCGCAGGACGTGCCGGGCCTGGAGCGCGCGGTCGACTACAGCCGCTTCCAGCTGTTCGCGGTGCTCGGCCAGGGCCTGTTCTGGGTGCTGGCCAAGCTGCACGCGCTGTTCGGCAACTGGGGCTGGGCGATCATCGCCATGGTCTGCCTGCTCAAGCTGGCGCTGTTCCCGCTGTCGGCCGCGCAGTACAAGTCGACCGCCAAGATGCGCCGCTTCCAGCCGCGCATCGCGCAGCTCAAGGAGCGCTACGGCGACGACAAGCAGAAGTTCCAGATGGCGATGATGGAGCTTTACAAGAAGGAGAAGATCAACCCGGTCGGCGGCTGCCTGCCGGTGCTGCCGCAGATGATCATCTTCATGGCCCTGTACTGGGTGCTGATGGAGTCGGTGGAGCTGCGCCAGGCGCCGTGGATGGGGTGGATCCAGGACCTGACCGCGCGCGATCCGTACTTCATCCTGCCGGTGCTCAACATCGCGATCATGTGGTCCACGCAGAAGCTCACGCCGATGACCGGCATGGACCCGATGCAGCAGAAGATGATGCAGACCATGCCGCTGATCTTCGGCGTGATCCTGGCCTTCCTGCCCGCGGGCCTGGTGCTGTACCAGGTGGCCAACGGTGGCCTGGGCCTGCTGCAGCAGTGGGTGATCACCAGGAAGTACGCCGAGCCGCCGCCCGCGGCGGCCGCCGGCAAGAGCTGATGACGCAGGCCCGCCGCAAGGCGGGCCTTGCGCATCCGGGTCTGCGAAACTGCCGGCCATGCACGACGACCGCGACACCATCGTTGCCATCGCCACCGCGCCGGGCGCCGGCGGGGTGGGGATCGTGCGCCTGTCGGGCCCGCGCGCCACGACGATCGCGCGCGAGGTGTGCGGCGTGCCGCTGCGCCCGCGCCTTGCGCGCCACGTGCGCTTCCGCGACGCCGACGGAATCACCATCGACGACGGCATCGCGCTGTATTTCCGCGCGCCGGCCAGCTACACCGGGCAGGACGTGGTCGAACTGCAGGCCCACGGCAGCCGCGCGGTGCTGCAGCAGCTGGTCGAACGCTGCCAGGCGCTGGGCGCGCGCGGTGCGCGGCCGGGCGAGTTCAGCGAACGTGCCTTCCTTGCCGGCAAGCTCGACCTGGCCCAGGCCGAAGCCGTCGCCGACCTGATCGCCGCCGGCGACGCGCGCGCCGCACGGGCCGCGCGGCGCGCGCTGGACGGCGAGTTCTCGCGCCGCATCGACGCGATCGCCGCCGAACTGCTGGCGCTGCGCGTGCACGTCGAGGCCGCGATCGACTTCGCCGACGAACCACTCGACACCCTCGGCGGCGGCCCGCTGCGCAGGCGCCTGGATGCCGCCATCGACCTGCTCGCCGCGCTGCTCACCGACGCCGAGCGCGGCCGCAAGCTGCGCGACGGCCTGCACGCGGTGATCGTCGGCCCGCCCAACGCCGGCAAGAGCTCGCTGCTCAACGCGCTGGCCGGCAGCGACCGCGCCATCGTCACCGACATCGCCGGCACCACCCGCGACCTGCTGCACGAGACCGTGCGCATCGACGGGGTCGAACTGACCCTGGTCGACACCGCCGGCCTGCGCGAGTCAGGTGACGTGATCGAGCGCGAAGGCATGCGCCGGGCACGCGCCGAGCTCGGGCGCGCCGACATCGCCCTGGTCGTGCTCGACGCCCGCGATCCGGAAGCCGGCCGCGCAGAACTGGAGACCGCGGTCGCCGGCGTGCCGACGCCCGTGTGGCTGCTCAACAAATCCGACCTGCTCGCCGGCCCGCCGCCGGCCCCCGGGATCACCGGCGCCCTGCCGGTCTCGGCGCGCACCGGCGCCGGCCTCGACCACCTCCACGAGCGCCTGCGCGTGCTGTGGCAGGGGCATGCGGCGGACACCGCCGAGGGCACGTTCACCGCCCGCGCCCGCCACGTCGACGCCCTGCGGCGGGCCGCCGCCGAACTCGAAGCCGCCCGCCAGGCGCTGGCCGGCGAAAGCCTGGACCTGGCCGCCGAGGCCCTGCGGGCGGCCCACGACGCCCTGGGCGAGATCACCGGCCGGGTCGCGCCGGACGATCTACTGGGTCACATTTTTTCCAGCTTCTGCATCGGCAAGTAGCGCAGCACGCATTCAGCTGGCCGGGGAGTTGACAAACCCGCTGTACTATCGCGTCCTACGCAAGTGCACCAATCGCACATCCAGGGGGAGTACCGATGTCACTTTCACAGTCCATGTCACCGCTGGCGCCCGACGCGCGGCCGGCACACCTGCGCCTGGCGCTGGGGGTGCTGCTGGTCGTCGCGCTCAGCGCCTGCGGCAAGAAGGAAGAAGCCGCGCAGCCAGGCCCGGGCGCCGAGCCGGCCGCCACCACCCAGCCGGCCAAGGCGCCGCCCAAGGCCGTTTCCGACGAAGTCGCCGCGCTCAGCGCCGACGACCTGCGCAAGAAGGCCAGCGAGGCCTACCAGGACAGCCGCCTGTACGCACCGGCCGGCGACAACGCGATGGAGTACTACCTCGCGCTGCGCGACAAGCTGCCCGGCGACCCGGGCGTTTCCAGCGCGCTGACCGACCTGCTGCCGATGACGGTGATCGCCACCGAGCAGAGCCGCGACCGTGGCGACTTCGACGAAGCCCAGCGCCTGTACGCGCTGATCGAGAAAGCCGACAAGGACCATCCGTCGCTGGCGCGGCTCAAGTCCAGCGTTGCCGCCGCCGAGCAGGCCGAGGCCCAGCGCGTCGAGCAGCAGAGGCTCAGCGCCGAGCAGGAAGCCGAAGAACAGGCGCGGCTGGAGCGCGAGCGCGCCGCGCAGCAGGAGCAGCAGCAGCGCGAGGCCGCCGCACAGCTGGCCGCCCAGCAGCAGGCCGAGCAGAAAGCGGCCGCCGAACGCGAAGCCGCGCAGCAGGCTGCCGCCGAGCGCGAAGCCGCGCAGCAGCGCGCCGCACAGCAGCGTGCCGCGCAGCAGGCCGCCGAGCCGGCCGAGCCGAAGGTGGTCTCGGCCAGCGACCTGCGCCCGATCAGCACGCCTGCGCCGCGCTATCCGATCGACGCGCTGCGCGCGGGCCGCTCAGGCGAGGTGCAGGTGGAGTTCACCGTGGCTGCCGACGGCTCGGTGACCAGCGCCCGCGTGGTGCGCTCGAACCCGCCGCGCGTGTTCGATCGCGAAGCCGTCGCCGCGGTCAAGCGCTGGCGCTTCGAACCGACCGGCGCACCTGTCACCACCCGCCGCACCATCGGCTTCAACCCGGGGGGGTGAGGCAGGCCGCTTGCGCGGCACTGCCGCGCGGCCTGTCGAACGCCCGGCCATGGATGGCCGGGCCGGGCGATCCGGAGCCCATGTCGTTGCGCCATGGATGGCAGCGATCCATTACCGAGTGAAGCGTGCACGAGCGGCACTGCCGCGCGGCCGCGAACGCCCGGCCATGGATGGCAGCGAGTCACTTCGAACGAGACGCACGGGAGCATGTGGGAGCGGCTTCAGCTGCGAGCTCTTCGCTCCAGCGGGAAAAGCTCGCGGCTGAAGCCGCTCCCACACGATCTGCCGGCGTCGGCGTCGGCACCGACGCCAAAGACAAAGCCCGCCACCCGGTGCGCGATAATGCGCGCATGAACGACACCATCCCCACCGTCCACCTGCGCAACGCCTGGCGCGGCAGCCATCCGTGGATCTTCCAGAAGCTGGTCGACAAGCCCGCGCAGCGGCCCAGGCCCGGCAGCGTCGTCGACGTGGTGGGCGTGGACGGCACCTGGATCGGCCGCGGCTTCTACAACGGCCATTCGCGCATCGCGCTGCGCATGCTGGAGGCCGATCCGGGCGTCGCGATCGACGCGGCCTGGTTCGCACACCGCATCGGCGAAGCGGTGCGCCTGCGCCGCGACGTGCTGGGCCTCGATGCGGTGTCCGACGCCTGGCGCGTGGTCCACAGCGAAGGCGACGGCCTGTCCGGCCTGGTGGTCGACCGCTACGCCGACCTGCTGGTGGTCGAGTTCTTCAGCGCCGGCATGTTCCGTCACCGCGAGTGGATCTACGACGCGCTGCGCGAACAGTTCCCCGGATGCCGCTTCCATGCCTTCGCCGACGAACACGTGCAGAAGCAGGAGTCGTTCGACTTCAAACCGTGGAACAGCGAGGGCACGCAGGCCTCGGCCCCGGCGATCATCACCGAGCACGGGGTGAAGTTCCGCGCCGACCCGGCCGGCGCGCACAAGACCGGTTTCTTCGCCGACCAGCGCGACAACCGGCAGTGGCTGTCGCAGCAGGTCGCCGGCAAGCGCGTGCTCGACCTGTGCTGCAACACCGGCGGCTTCGGCGTGTACGCGGCGGTGCGCGGCGCCAGCGAAGTGGTCGGCGTGGACATCGACCAGGACGTGCTCGAGATCGCCCGCGGCAACGCGAAGCTCAACGACGTGCGCGTGCGCTTCGTGCAGGCCGACATCTTCCCCTGGCTGCGCGACGCGGCGGCCGGCGGCGACGCATACGACGTGGTGATCCTCGACCCGGCGAAGATGACCCGCGACCGCGAGCAGGTGATCCCGGCGCTGAAGAAATACCTCGACATGAACAAGCTCGCGCTCGGCGCGGTGAAGCCCGGCGGGCTGTTCGCGACGTTCTCGTGCACCGGCCTTGTCCGCGAAGACCAGTTCCTCGACATGCTCCGCCGCGCCGGCTACTACGCCGGGCGTACGCTGCAAATCCTGAAGGTCTCGGGCGCTGGCGCGGACCATCCGTTCCTGGCCAACGTGCCGGAGTCGCGCTACCTCAAGGCGGTGTTCTGCCGGGTGTTGGACTGAGCGCAAGCCGCGGCGCGTGACGCACGCGAAAGCCCGGTTGCCGCGCGTCCGGTGCGGTGCGCGCGACCCGGCCATGACCGGCTTCATCGGGAGACGTCATCTCGACGCGCTATCCTGCCGCGCGCAGGCACAGGCCCGCCTGCGCGACACCCCCGAACAAGGAGTTCCAATGAAGCTGTCCGCACGCACCGCGCCCCTGCTCATCCTTGCCGTCCTGCTGGGCGGCTGCCAGGAATCCGCGCCTGCCGATCCTGCCGTCGACGCCGGCGCTCCCCCTGCACCGGTCGCATCGGCTCCCGCCGGTTCCGAAGAAGCCATCGCCGATGCCGGCGCGCCCGGCGACGCGACGCCAGCCCCCGCTGCATCCGGGACGCCGGCCTTCGACATCGACGCCATTCCGGTCTCCGATGCCGCGCTGGGCGAGTTCCCGTATTTCTCGCTGCCCGCCGGCTACGAGCCGATGAACAAGCCGGTGGAGATGGATTACGCACGCTTCCCGTTCTGGACCGGGCAGGGCTTCGAGTGGGTCGAGGGTCGCAGCTACGAGGCGTCGATCGACGCGGCCGATGGCAAGACCTGGTCGGAGTTCGAGCTGCGCAAGAACCTCGAAACGCTGCTTACCGGCGTCGGCGCGGTCAAGGTGACGTCGTCGAAGATTCCGCGGGAATGGACGGACAAGCTCGAAGACGACACCACCCAGGGCCACATCGACGGCCTCGGCGACATCTACAACGAAGCGGCGACCGTCTACGTCCTGCGCCGGGCCGACCGCAACATCTGGGTCCACTTCGTGACCAACAGCGCGATGGGCAACTGGATCATCATGGAAACCGCGCCGTTCGAGCCGACGGCGAAGCTGATCGACGCCAGCGCGATGAAGCGCAGCCTCGACGCCACCGGCAAGGTCGCGCTGCAGGTCAACTTCGCCACCGACAGCACGCAGGTCGAACCGTCGTCGCAGCCGCAGGTCGAACAGGTCGTGCAACTGCTGCAGGACGATCCGTCGCTGCAGCTGTCGATCGACGGCCACACCGACAACACCGGCGACGGACAGCACAACCAGGTGCTGTCCGAGGGCCGCGCGGCTTCGGTGGTGGCCGAACTGGTCGCGCGCGGCATCGATGCCGCGCGGCTGCAGGCGCAGGGCTACGGCGACAGCCAGCCGGTGGCCGACAATGGCACCGAAGCCGGCCGCGCGCAGAACCGGCGGGTGGAGCTGGTCAAGCGCTGAGGCGCAGCCCGGGCTCTTGTGGGAGCGGCTTCAGCCGCGAGCGTTTCGATGTGCGTCGGTGGGATCAGGAACTCGCGGCTGAAGCCGCTCCCACAAGAGCCTCGTTTCTGCTTGGCACCAAGGTCCCGGTTAACGCTTGCGGTGCGCCTGCAGGTACTCGCACAGCGCCACGGCGTTGTTGTGTTCCTCGTCGTGCGCGCCGAACAGCAGCGTGTTGCGGCCCTTCGGCGCCAGCGCCTTGCGCAGCGCAGCCACGCCTTCCGGGTTCGCAGCGAGCTCGGCGAAGTAGCGTTCGCGGAACCCGTCCCACTTCGCCGGCTCGTGGCCGAACCACTTGCGCAGCGCGTCGCTCGGCGCAACTTCCCTGACCCACGCCACGTCGCCCAGCTTCTCCTTCGACAGCCCGCGCGGCCACAGCCGGTCGACCAGGACACGGTTGCCGTCCTCCGGATCGGCTGCCAGGTAGACCCGTTTGGCGCGCAGTTGCACGACAGGCTCCTCAGTGCGGATGCGGGGCAGGGGTGGTGCCGGCGTTGGCATCCGGGATCAGCGCCAGCAGGTCGGTGACGCCAATGTCCACGCCGGCCTGTGACAGCAGCGTTGTCGCTTGGCCACGGTGGTGGGCCTGGTGGTTGAAGAAGTGCAGCAGCAGCGGGACGAGTTCGCGCGTGAAGCCATTGCCGCGCGTGTTGGTGTAACGCAGCACTTGCCGCAGGTCGTCGTGGTCCAGGGTCGCGATCCAGCGTTCGATGATCGCGTCCAGCCAGTGGCGATGCGCGGCGAGCGCGTCTAACTCCGGGAACGGCAGGGCGTCGAGGCGTTCGGGCGTCGGCAGCGCGCGGACCGGGTCGAGCTCCGCATGGCGGGCAGGCAGGGCTGCAAAGCGCTGCAGCCAGATCGTGTCGGCGACCACCAGGTGGTTGAGCGTGCCCAGGATCGAACCGAAGAACGCGCCGCGGTCGCGCGCCAGCTCCGCGGCCGGGAGCGTGGCCGCCGCGGCGTACAGGCGCTCGTTCATCCAGCGGTTGTAGGACGCCAGCAGCGCGAAGTGCGATTGCAAGCCGAACCTCCGATGCAGGTGGCCTCGTGCGCATTGTTGCGCTGCAGGGCCGCACGATCCAGCGGCCGGCTCCTGAGGGCGGGTCTTACGCGGCACGATTTGATGGGAAGTCCCCGACAGGCACAGAATGGAAACTCACTTGCAAAGTGGGGTTTCGCCATGAAGACCACGTTGCGGAACAACGGCATCGGCGCTTTCGTTTGCATGCTGGCCTGTACCTGCGCCTGGGGGGCGTCGGACGGCTGGACGCGCATCACATCGGAACGCAGCATTGCCGCGGACTCGCCCGAACAGCATGAAGTGCGCGAATGGCTCCAGGCACGCGCCGCGCCCGGGCTCGGGACGCCGGGTGCGCTTCGCCTGGGCGTGACGCGGGTGTTTCCCGGCCAGTCGGAGCTTTCCGCGGCGGCCTCCGGGCCGGCGCCGGGCTTGTTCCCGCTGGTGACAACGGATGGCAACGCGGTGCGGGTATTGAGCTGCTCCGGCGGGCGTACGGAGTGGACCTATCGCGCGGACGGCGGGCAGTGGGTCCTGCAGCACTATGCCGCGCTCGGCGACGAGCCGTGCGACGTGGCGCAGCCGCTGGCGAAATTCGAGCCCTGACGCACCGCCCACCGGGTCGGCAAGAACGATCGCATTCGCTGCGACCGGGACGCTTACACTGGCGGCATGTCCGACACCCAACTGCTGTTGCTCCTGCTGGTCGCCGTGTGCGCGGCGATCGTCCTGCTGGTCGTGCTGCTGCTGCGCAAGCCCGGGCGCGCGCTGGAAGCGGCGCTGCGCGAGGAGCAGCGCGATGGCCGCGGCGAGCTGCGGCAGCAGCTCGACAGCCTGTCGACGGCCCAGGCGCAGCGCATCGACGGCTTCGGTGCGCGCCTGACCGAGTTCAGCATCCGCACCGACCAGCGCCTGGACGTGCTGCGCGAGACGCTCACCGAAGACGCGCGCAAGGCGCGCAGCGAAGGCGCGGACCTGCAGCAGCGCTTCGCCGACACCCTCGGCCAGCGCCTGGCCGAACTGACCCAGCGCAACGAACAGCGCATCGGCGAGATGCGCGCCACGCTCGAATCGCAGCTCAAGGCGCTGCAGGCCGACAACGCGCACAAGCTCGAACAGATGCGCGCCACTGTCGACGAGAAGCTGCAGTCCACCCTCAACACGCGCCTGGACGCGTCGTTCAAGCTGGTGTCCGAGCGGCTGGAAGCGGTGCAGCGCGGCCTCGGCGAGATGCAGCAGCTGGCGGTCGGCGTGGGCGACCTCAAGCGCGTGCTCGGCAACGTCAAGACCCGCGGCACCTTCGGCGAGGTGCAGCTGGGCGCACTGCTCGAACAGGTGCTGACGGTCGAGCAGTACGAAACCAACTGCGTCACCGTGCCCGGCAGCAGCGAGCGGGTGGAGTTCGCGGTCAAGCTGCCCGGCACCCACGCCGATCAGCCGATCCGGCTGCCGATCGACGCCAAGTTCCCGCGCGAGGACTACGAGCGGCTGATGGACGCGCACGACCGCGCCGATGCCGACGCGGTGTCGGCCGCGGCGACCGCGCTCGAACGCCAGGTGCGAGTGGAAGCCAAGCGCATCCGCGACAAGTACCTTGCGCCGCCGCACACCACCGACTTCGCGCTGCTGTTCCTTCCCACCGAGGGCCTGTACGCCGAAGTGCTGCGCCGGCCCGGATTGTTCGACGGCCTGCAGCGCGAGTTCCGCGTCACCCTAGTCGGGCCGACCACGCTGCTGGCGCTGCTCAACAGCCTGCAGATGGGCTTCCGCACGCTGGCGATCGAACAGCGCTCGAGCGAGGTGTGGCAGCTGCTGGGCGCGGTGAAGGCCGAGTTCGGCAAGTTCGCCGGCGTGCTGGAGAAAGCGCACGGGCAGCTGGACACGGTGCAGAACAGCATCAAGGCTGCAGGTGTGCGCACGCGCGCGATCGAGAAGCAGCTCAAGGGCGTGGAAACATTGCCGGGCGCCGAGGCGCAGAAGCTGCTGGGCGAAGACGGCGAGTGAGGCCCTCGCCGCGCTGCTTTTGTAGCCGCGCTGCTTTGTAGGAGCGGTTTGAACCGCGAGCTTTTGCCTTGGCCCCTCCCCCTGCGAAGGCAGGGGGAGGCTGGGAGGGGGTGCCCACGGTTCGGGCTGATCCCAACGGCACCCCTCCCCAACCCTCCCCTGCCTTCGCAGGGGAGGGAGCTAGAAGCTCGCGGCCACAAAGCCGACGATCAGTTCGTCGGCGCGCCCGGAATGATCGGCATCACGTCCACCGGCACCGTCGGGTTGGCGCTGTCCTCGCGCAGGTAGTCGGGCAGCGAGTCGTCTTCCTTCTGCTCGCGGTCGCCGGAGATCTGGTAGTTGCGGCGCTGCAGCCACGCGTCGCGCACCAGCGCGTAATCGTCGACCGCGCCGGCGCGCATGCTGTCGACGGCAAACAGCTGCGTGCGCACGTCCACCAGCTGCAGGCCCTGCAGGAACACGCGCGTCTTGTCGTCCTCCACCTGGCGGATCGGCGACAGCTGGCCGTCGCCGACCAGGCCGAAGGTGTCGCGCACCGTGCGCGGGCCGAACAGCGGCAGCTCGACGTAGCGCGAGGTCTTCCACCCCCACACGCCCAGCGTCTGGCCGAAGTCCTCGCTCTTGTTGGGCAGCTTCGCGTCGCTGGCCGGGTCGAAGATGCCGCCGATCCCCAGCGTGCTGTTGATCGCGAAGCGCGCCAGCGACTGCCCGGCCTGCTTCGGCTTGCCCTGCAGCAGCGCGTTGAGCGCGCTGATCGGCTGGCCGAGGTTGTGGAAGAAGTTGCTCACGCCCAGCCGGATCGGCCGCGGCACCACCTTCGCGTAGGCCTTGGCGAGCGGCTTGGCGATCGTGCGGTCGACGGCATTGTTGAACGTGTGCACGCGGCGGTTCATGCCTTCCCACGGGTCGTAGCTCTTCGGCAGCTGTGCCGGCGTGGGCAGGGTGTCGTCGTAGACCGGATCGTAGGGCGGCTCGCCGTAGATCGCGGCGTAGTCGAGTTCGGCCTGGGTGGGCGTGCCGTCCCCGGCTGCCGCGGCAGGATCGACCTGCGGCGCGGCGGCCGGCGCTGCCTCGTCGGTCGGCGCCGTCGTCGTTTCGGCGGCACCTGCGGCCGGAAGCTCCGCGGGCGCGGGCGCACCGTCTGCCGCGCCCGGTGCAACCATCGCCGGGGCCGCGCTTCCCACCGGCGGCGGCGGCGCGTCGTCGCGCACGCCGCTGTGGCTGGCGCAGGCGCCGAGCGTCAGGGCCAGCGATGCGGCGAGCATTGCTCGGAAGGCGGCGTGACGGGTCATGGATTCGATTCGCAGGATTCGGGGGAGGGGAGGGACATCCAGGTCACCGGGTCGAAAGCGGCTCAGGCCGCGAAGCCGAGTGCGGGCGACAGCCGGTACGCGCCGCGCAGTTCGGCCAGCCCTTCCGGCGTACCGTCGACGGCGACTTCGCCACCGGCGCGCGCGGCGAGCTCGGCCAACAAGGCCAGGCCGGCGCTGTCGATGCGCTCGACCGCGCTCACGTCGAGCCGCCGGACGCCGTCGAGCGCATTCGACGCGGGCCGCCAAAGCGCGGCCACGTCCTCGCGCAGCAGCGCGCCGGCGAACACCAGCGCGTCGCCGTCGCGGCGCACGCTGGAACTACTTCTCGGCATTCGCGTTGAGCTGGCCCTTGCGCAGCTCGGCGGCGACCTGCGCGATCGACTTGTTCTGCAGCTCCTGGTCGAACTGCTGGCGGAAGGTCTGCACGAACGACACGCCCTCGACCATCACGTCGAACACCTTCCACTGGCCGCCGGACATGCGCATCAGGTAGTCGACCGGGATCGCCTCGCCGTCGCTGCGCAGCATTTCGCTGGACACCTTCACGCCCAGGCCGCGCGGCAGCGGGGTCTCGGACTTCACCCGCACGCGCAGCTTGGTGTTGAAGCTCAGCAGCGACGAGCCGTAGCGCTGCATCAGGTTCTCGGCGAGCGCATCGCCAAAGGCGCTGATGTCCTCGGCCGACGCGCCGCGTCCGTGGCGGCCGAGCACCTGCCGCGCGGCGTAGTCGCTGTCGAACATGTTGTCGAATTCGCTGCTGACGAACTGGCGCAGCGCCGCGGGGTTCTTCGTGAACTCGGCGCGACGGCTTTCCAGCGTGGACAGGATGCGTTCGCTGTTGTCGAGCACCAGCTTGCTGGGCGAAGCCACGCGCACGGCCGAATCGGCCTGCGGGGCGGCGTGGACCGGGGCCAGGCCCGGCACCGTGGCCAGCAGCGCGCCGGCGACGAGGAGGGGAACGAGCTTGCGGTTCATGGCTGGGGGGTTTCCATGGGGGAGGGGGACTGCGGTGCCGCGTTGCCGGCATCGGCCGGCGCGGCCGCGGCATTGTCGCCGCCGCCGCTGAACATGTACTTGCCGACCATCTGGATGATGTCGACCGCAGGCGTGGTGAATGCGATCTCTTCGCCCGGTTTCAAGGACTCCGGGTCCCCGCCCGGCTGCAGGCCGATGTAACTCTCGCCGAGCAGGCCATTGGTGAGGATGCCCGCCGAGGTGTCGATCGACAGGTCCTGGTAGCGGTTGTCGATGTCGAGCGTGACCACCGAGTCGAGCTTGACCGGATCGAGCGTGATCTCGCCGACCCGGCCGATGGTGACGCCGCCGATCTTCACCGGCGCCATCGGCCGCAGCGGCCCGATGTTGGTGAAGCGCGCCGTCAGCTCGTAGGTGTCGCCGCCGAAGCCGAACTTGCCGTTGGTCGAGGCGATCGCCAGCACCAGCAGCGAAGCCAGCGCCAGCAGCAGGAACGCACCGACCGCGAATTCGAGACGTGGACCGCGGGTTGTCATGTTGAAGTCCTCAGGTTCTTTCCGTTGCCGTCATTCCCGCGCAGGCGGGGATGACGATCAAATGCGTGGCTGTGCGACCGGCTCATCGGAACAGCAATGCTGACAGCACGAAGTTGAACATCAGCACCAGCAACGACGCGTTGACCACCGCGCGCGTGGTCGCCACCGAGGTGCCCTCGATCGTCGGCTCGGCGTGGTAGCCCACGTAGCAGGCCACCAGCGCCGCGGTGCCGCCGAACACGGCCGCCTTCTGGAAGGCGACGATGAAGTCGTGGCGATAATCGACCGCGTCGCGCAGCACCTGCCAGAAGGTGCCGGCGTCGATGCCGATCACGTGCACCGCCTCGAAGTAGCTGGCGGTGATGCCGAGGCTGCAGAAGAATGCGGTCAGCAGCGGCACGCAGATCACCGCCGCCCAGAACCGCGGCGCGACGGCTTTCGCGACCGGATCGATCGCCATCAGCCCGAGCGCGGTGATCTGGTCGGTGGCGCGCATCAGGCCCAGTTCGGCGGCGATCGACGACCCGGCGCGGCCGACGAACAGCAGCGCGGTCAGCACCGGCGCCAGCTCGCGGTACAGGCCCAGGCCGACCAGCGCGCTGATCTGGTTCGCCGCGCCGTAGGTTTCCAGCGCGCGGTAGCCCAGCAGCGTCACCGACAGCCCGACGAAGGCGCCGCCGACCGCGATGATCGGCAGCGAGCGCGCGCCGATCTTGTAGATCTCGCGCAGCAGCTCGGCGAAGAAGTCCGCGGTCGGCTTCGACGCGCGCA
This sequence comes from Luteimonas soli, assembly GCF_042648865.1. Lineage (NCBI taxonomy): Bacteria > Pseudomonadati > Pseudomonadota > Gammaproteobacteria > Lysobacterales > Lysobacteraceae > Luteimonas > Luteimonas soli. Next base: position 271,278 of record NZ_JBHRYA010000007.1, read on the forward strand.
GCACCGAAAGCGAGAACAGCCCGGCGCGGCCGAGCGAGCGGGTGGCGGCTACGAAAGGCATGGGGCGACCCGCAATGGCATGGCGAACGAAACCGTCCAGCGAACCGGACGCTGCTTTTGCCCCCTTTGAAAAAGGGGGTATGGGGGATTTGCTCCGTGGCCTTGGCCAAGACCAGAAGCAAATCCCCCTCTGTCCCCCTTTTGCAAAGGGGGAAGACAAGCGGCCTGCGTCGTCGCGCTCATGCCGCGCGCTCCCGTTCGGCCGTATCGAACGCAATCGGCCCGTCCGGCTCGCCGCGCAGGAACTGCAGCACCAGCGGGTCGTCCGTCGCTTCCAGTTCCGCCGGCGTGCCGGAAAACACGATCCGGCCGTTGGCGATCACGATCGCGCGGTCGGCCACCGGCAGCGTCTCGTGCACGTGGTGGGTGACGATGATGCTGGTCAGGCCGAGGCTGTCGTTGAGGCGCGAGATCAGGCTCATGATCACGCCCGATGCAATCGGGTCCAGCCCGGTCAGCGGTTCGTCGTAGACCATCAGCGGCGGATCCAGCGCCAGCGCCCGCGCCAGTGCCACCCGGCGCGCCATGCCGCCGGACAGCTCGCGCGGATACAACTCGCCGGCAGTGCGCAGGCCCACCGCGTGCAGCTTCATCGCCACCAGGCGGTCGATCACCGGCCGCGGCAGTTTCGTATGCGTGCGCAGGGGCAGGGCGACGTTCTCGGCCGCGGTCAGGTCGGTCAGCAGGCCGTTGCCCTGCAGCAGCACGCCGATGCCCTTGCGCAGCTCCAGCAGCGCGCGCTGTCGGCGCGGCACCGGCTGGCCGAACACCTCCACCGTGCCCGCCGCCGGCACCAGCTCGCCGGTCAGCGCCGCCAGCAGCGTCGACTTGCCGCTGCCCGACGGTCCCAGCACCGCGGTGATGCTGCCGCGCGGCACCGCAAGGTCGATCCCGGACAGCACCGTCCGCGTCCCGCGGTCGAGGCGGACGTCGGTCAGGCGCACGGCGATGTCTTGCGTTGGCGTTGCGGCGGGCATGCGGGGGAGGGCTCGGAAGCGGGGCCGCATCATGCGGACGAAATCCTGCGCAGCATGGGCAAATCCGGCTGAACAGGGCTGGAGTCGCTGAACCGGACAGTACAGGAATTATCGCGCAATCCGGCGTCGGGGGCATAAACGCGGCACGACATCGCTCCCACGTAGGTCGGGGCTACGCCCCCGACGCCCGTGCGCCGTCACGCGCGCACTCGCTGCATCCGAGCCGAGGCAAAGCCGTCGGGGGCGTAGCCCCGACCTACGTCAATGGGCGGCGGCGTCCGACATCTTCGTATCGCGACATGCGACCACCCTCCGGCATCATGCCCGGATGCCCGATGCCGCCGGCTTCCACCTCGTAAGCAGCAATCGCCTCGAAGCACTCGCCCGCCACCTGGCCGGGCGGCTTTCGCGGCCGGTGGCCGAAGACGCGCCGTTGTGGCCGGACACGATCCTGATCCCGCAGCCGACCCTGCGCCGCTGGCTGCAGGCCTGGCTCGCCCGCCACCTGGGCATTGCCGCCAACCTGCGTTTCCAGACGCCGTCCGAGTTCACCTGGGAACTGCTGCGCGCCGACCGGCCGGAGCTGCCCGAAACCTCGCCCTGGGATGGCGCGCGCCTGCGCTGGCGGCTGTACGCGCTGCTCGGCGACGACGCGCCGCCGGAGGTCGCCGAACACCTGCGCCGCGCACCGGGTTCGCAGGAACTCGCGCGCTGGCACCTGGCCGAAGCCCTCGCCGCTGCCTTCGACCGCTACCAGGCCTACCGTCGCGGCTGGCTGGAGGAGTGGGAAGCCGGCCGCGACCCCGACGACTGGCAGGCGACCCTCTGGCGACGCCTGCTCGACGACGGCGCCGGCCCGCCGCGCTCGCGCCTGCTCGGTGACTGGCTGCGCCGCCACGACGGCAGCGGCACGCCGCCGCCCGGCGTGCCGGCGCGGATGACCGCCTTCGGCACCGTGCACGTCTCGCCCGACGTGCTGCGCCTGCTCGCGGTGTGCGCGCAGACGATCGAACTGGATTTCCATCGGCCTTCGCCCAGCGCGGCGTACTGGGGCGACGTCGAGGCGCTGCGCGTCGTCCTCCGTCGCGACGGACCGGACGCGCTGCCCGAAGCGCTCGCCGCCGCCGCGCACGACAACCCGCTGCTGCAGGCCTGGGGCGCGGCGGGGCGCGAGTTCGACGCGCAGCTGTTCGCCTACGACCTGGTGCAGCCGGACACCGAGATCGAGCTCTACCGCGAACCGTCGCGCGACACCCTGCTGCACGCGCTGCAGGCCGACGTGTTCGCACGCACCGCGCCGGCGCCGCTCGAACTGCACCCGCGCGACCAGTCCATCCAGGTCCACGCCTGCCACTCGCGCCTGCGCGAGGTGGAAGTGCTGCACGACCGCCTGCGCGCGATGCTCGACCCGGCCACCGACGAAGGCGCACGCTTCGACCCGCCGCTGCAGCCGCGCGAGATCGCCGTGCTCGCGCCCAACATCGGCGACTACCTGCCGCTGGTGCGCGCCGTGTTCGGCGGCGTGCCGGGCGACGACCCGCTGCATATCCCGCACACCCTGTCCGACCGCCCGCAGGCGCAGGCGCATCCGCTGGTGGCGATGTTCCTGTCGCTGCTCGACCTGCGCGAGGCCCGGCGCACGGCATCCGAAGTGCGCGACCTGCTCGCGGTGCCGCAGGTGATGGCCGCGTTCGAGCTGTCCGAGACCGACCTCGACCGCATCGACGACTGGTTCGCCGCCGCCGGCATCGCCTGGGGCGAGGACGAGGCCCACCGCGAGGCGCTGGGCGTGGGCCGCTGGCGCGAGCACAGCTTCGCCTTCGGCCTGGACCGGCTGCTGCTCGGCTACGCGACCGGCGAAGGCAGCGACGACGTCGCAGGCATCGCGCCCTGTGCCGTGGCCGAGGGCGGCGATGCCGGGCGCCTGGACGCGCTGGTATCGCTGCTTGCACGCCTGCACCGGCTGTCCGCGTGGCTGCGCGAGCCGCATCCGGCCGAGGAGTGGCGCCGGCGGCTGGCCGGAGAATTCACCGCGCTGCTGCCTGCGATCGCACGCGACGATGGCGAGCAGCAGGCGCGGCGCATCGTGCTCGAAGCGCTCGACGGCTTCGCCGCGCAGGCGGCAGGTACCGGCCCGCTGCCGCTGGACGTGGTCCGCGCCGCGCTCGATGAAGCGTTGCAGGCGCCGTCCCCGCACCAGCCTTTCCTCGGCGGCGGTGTCACCTTCGCCGGCATGGTGCCGCTGCGCACGGTGCCGTTCCGCGCGATCTGCCTGCTGGGCATGGACGCCGAGGCGTTTCCCCGGCGCGAGCCGCCGGGCGACGTCAACCGCCTGGCGTCCGGGAGTGTGCGCGGCGGACGCCGGCTCGGCGACCGCTCGGTGCGCGAGGACGACCGCTTCCTGTTCCTGCAGCTGCTGGCCGCGGCCGGCGACGCGTTCCACGTCAGCTATGGCGGCCGCGACGCGCGCGACGGCAGCGTGCGCGAACCGTCCGCGCTGGTGTCCGAACTGCTCGACGTCGCGCAGCGCTACCTGCCGCCGGGACAGGATGCGCGGCAACGGCTGGTGCTGTCGCACCCGCTGCAGCCGTTCTCGCCGCAGGCCTTCGGCGCGCCGATGCCAGGCGAGCAGGCATCCGACGTCGCGCTACGGCGCTTCTCGTACCGCGCGCAGTGGTGGCAGCCGGCGCGCGGCGGCGCGCTGCAGCCGGCAACGCCGTTCGCGGCCACCGCGCTGGCGGCGCGCGACGATGGCGAAGCCGACGCGCTCACCCTGCAGGAGCTGCAGTCCTTCCTGCGCAACCCGGCGCGCGGCTTCCTGCGTGGACGCCTGGACATGGCGCTGCCGTACCGCGACGACGCACGCGGCGACGACCGCGAACCGCAGGGCGACAACGCGCTGCTGCGCCACCAGGTGGTAACCGCGCTGATCGAACGCGAGCACAACGATACCGCCCTGCGCGCGCGCGGGCTGCTGCCGCCGGGGCACGAGGGCGCCGGCTTCGCGGCCGATGCGCGCACGCGCGCGACGCTGCTGCGCGAAGCCGTGATGGAGTGGCGCGGCGACGCACCGGCGGCTCGTATCGAACGCGCCATCGCGCTGCCCGGCCTGCTGCTCGACGCGCGCATTGCCGACGTGCACGAAGGCCGGCGCGCCGTGGCGCTGGCCGGCAGCCTGAAGGGCAAGCACTGGCTGCGCGGGCTGCTGGAGCATCTCGCGCTGGCCGCGGTGCTCGGCGAAGACGCGCGCACGCGCCTGTTCTGGCTCGAGTCCGCGCGCGACGGCACGCTGGACCTGGCGACCGGCGACATGCCGTCGCTGGCGCCGGAGGCGGCCACCGCGCGGCTGGCCGACCTTGCCGCGCTGTGGCGGGAAGGCCGGACGCGGCCGCTGCCGTTCGCGCCGGATGCCGCGTTCGCATGGCTCGAAAAGCTGGACAAGGGTGAGGGCGCGGCGTGGAAGGCGGCGTGTGACGTATTCGAAGACCGCAACGGCTTTGGCGACGGCCACGACGCCTGGTTCCGGCTCGCGTTCCGCCCGCACGGCATGCTCGCCGCGCGCGACGACGCCAACGGCCGCGAATTCGTCACGCTGGCGCGGCGCGTGTTCGAAGGCGGTGAGGCATGACCGCGCCGAGCGCCACCCCCGCGCCCGACGACCTCGCCCTGCGCCTGCCGCTGTCCGGCGTGCACCTGGTCGAGGCCAGCGCAGGCACCGGCAAGACCTTCGCCATGACCGCGTGGATCCTGCGCCTGCTGCTCGAGCGCGGCGTGCCGCTGCCGAACCTGCTCGCGGTGACCTTCACCCGCGCCGCGACCGCCGAGCTGCGCGAACGCATCCGCCGCCGCCTGCGCGACGCCGAGTTCCTGCTCGGCGGCGGCGCGCCGCGCGATGACGAGGAGCGCCAGACCGCGGCGATCATCACGCAAGCAGTTGCCGCCGGCGGCGACGCCAGCGTGCGCGCGCGCCTGGCCGCCGCGTTGGTGCAGCTGGATGAAGCATCGGTGTCGACGATCCACGGCTTCTGCCAGCGCGCGCTGCGCGAGTTCGGCTTCATCGCCGGCAGCATCGGCGACGAGTCCGTCATCGATGATCCGCGCGAGGCCTGGGCCGAGGTCGCCGCGGACCTGTGGCGCCGCGCCAACACCGGCGGCGAAGACGACGCCCGCCACCTGCGCGCGCTGTGGAAGACGCCCGGCGACCTGGCCGGCGACCTGCCCGGCATCTGCGACCCGGCGCGCGCGCTGCTGCCCGCGGCCGATGCCTCCGACATCGCGCAATGGCTGCACGCGCTGCGCGACGACGCCCGCACGCGCTTCGCCGCGGAGCTGGCGCGCCGCCGCGAGCGCAGCCAGGACCAGTTGCTCGAACGCATGCACGCCGCGATGGCCGGCGCGCGCTTCGCCGCCGCGGTCGCCGCGCGCTGGCCGGTGGCGCTGGTCGACGAGTTCCAGGACACCGATCCGCAGCAGTGGGCGATCTTCCGCCGCCTGTACGAGGCCGGCACCGCGCGCGTGCAGCACGGCGAGGCGGAGCCGCCGCTGCTTGGCCTGGTCGGCGACCCCAAGCAGGCGATCTATGCCTTCCGCGGCGGCGACCTGGACACCTACCTCGCCGCGTGCAAGTACGTGGACGAGCACGGCGGCAAGGACAGCCTCGACACCAACTACCGCTCGCGGCCCGCGGTGCTCGGCGCGATCGAGGCGCTGTTCACGCACAGGCCGAAGCCGTTCCGTTCCGACATCGACTTCCACCCCGTCCTCGCCGCGCGCACCGGCGACGAGGACGCACTGACCGTGGACGGCGCGGTGCCGCCCGGCCTGACCGTGCACTGGCTGCCGCCGCCGGAAGACGCATCGAAGAAGAAGCGCCCCAAGGACGACGACGTCCGCGACGCGATCGCCACCACTGTGGCGCAGATCGTGCGCCTGCTCGAACACGGCCGGCTGCGCGACAAGGACGGCCCGCACGCCAACGACGGCACGCGCGCGGTGCGCGCTTCCGACATCGCCGTGCTGGTGCGCAAGAACAAGCAGGTCGCGTGGGTGCGCGACGCACTGGCCGCGGCCGGCATCGGCGCCGCCACCCAGGGCAATGACAGCGTGTTCGCCTCCGAGGCTGCGGGCGAACTGCACTGCCTGCTCGCCGCCTGTGCGCACCCGGGCGACGCCGCGCGCGTGCGCGCCGCGCTGGCCACGCGCCTGCTCGGCCTGGACGCCGCGGCGATCGACGCGCTCGACCAGGCGGTCGACGACGGCACGCCCGCGCTGCCCGCCTGGCAGGCGCGCTTCGAAGCCGCGGGCCTGGCCTGGCAACAGCGCGGCCCGCTGCCGGCGCTGATGCCCTTCCTCGACGGGCAGCACCTCGATGGCCCGGACGGCAACGCCGCCGCCGCGCGCCTGGCCCGGGCCGGCGGCACCCGCCTGCTCACCGACGCGCTGCACCTGGCCGAGCTGCTGCAGGCGCGCATCGACGCCAGCCAGGGCCTGCACGCGCAGCTGCGCTGGTTCGCGCAGCAGTGCGCCGCGCCGCCGCAGGGCGACGACCTCGCCCTGCGCCTGGACGCCGACGCCGATGCGGTGCAGGTGATGACCCTGCACAAGGCCAAGGGGCTGGAATACCCGGTGGTGTTCCTGCCGTTCACCGCCTTCGCCGACGACGGCCGCGACAACAGCGGGCTGCGCCACAGCCGCGTGCGCGGTGACGACGGCGCCGCGGCCAACTACTTCCACCAGCACCGCGGCAGTGGCAAGGGCAAGACCATGGTGCTCGGCGACGCCGCCCGGCACGACGCCTGGCTCGCGCGCGAAGACGAGGAAGAACGCGCCGAAGACCTGCGCCTGCTCTACGTCGGCCTGACCCGCGCGCGCCTTGCGCTGCACGTCACCTGGGGCCATACGTACGACTCCAACGGCAGCGCCATGCACTGGCTGCTGCACGGCGGCGAGAAGGCCGGGCGCAAGGAAGACACGCTGCAGCCGGACGGCATGCGCACGCACATCGACGCGCTGGCCGCGGAGTCGAACGGCCGCATCGTGGTGCAGGCGATGCCCTCGCCGGTGCAGGCGGCCGTGCTGTCGCCCGCTGCCGGCGAACAGGGCGCGGACACGCCCGAAGCGCGCACCGCCACCGCCCGCCTGTCGCGCGGCGGCGGCCAGTACAGCTTCTCCGGCCTGCGCGGCGAGCACCGCGAAGCGCTGCCCGCGCGTGGCGCCGACGACGAGGCCGCGGCCGCCGCGCCGCCGGACGCCGTCGCCACGCCGCTGGCCGGCGCGGCGTTCGGCAACGTCGTGCACGACACGCTCGAAGCCGCCGACTTCGCTGCGTGGGACGGCGTCGCCGAAGCGCCCGACGCCGCGCACGACGCGATCCGCGACGCGCTCGCCCGCCACGGCCTGCCACAAGGGCCGGACGCCGTGGCCCAGGTCGGCGACCTGGTCGCGCGCGCGCTCAACGTGCCGTTGCCCGGCATCGATACGCTCGCGCATTTGCCGGCGTCGCATCGGGTGGCGGAGATGGAGTTCCACTTCCGCCTGCGCGCCACGCGCGTGCCGGCGCTGTATGCATTGCTGGAGGAACACGGCTACCCGCGCGCCACGCCCGCCGCGCGCGGCGGCGCCATCGAAGGCCTGATGCACGGCTACGTCGACCTGCTCTACCGCGACGACGCCGGCGCGCATTACGTGCTCGACTACAAGACCAACCGCCTCGGCGACTACGCCCCGGCCGCGTGCGCGCAGGCCATCGCCGCCAACGACTACGACCTGCAGTACCTGATCTACCTGGTCGCCGTGCAGCGCTGGCTGCGCCTGCGTCTTGGCGAAGCCTACGACCCCGCCCGCCACCTCGGCGGCGCCGTCTACCTGTTCCTGCGCGGCCTCGTCCCCGGCGACGACGCCCGCGGCATCCATCGCGACCGCCCGACGCAGGCGCTCATCGACGCCATGGACGCCCTGTTCGACGGAGGCATCACATGACCCACCTCCGCCACCTCCCCAACGCCCGGCTCCAAAAGCCCTCCCCTTCAAGGGGAGGGTTGGGTGGGGATGGGTTTCTCCTTGGCCGCAGAAGCACAACACCCCCCAACGGCTCCCGCCCCGGAGCCCCCCCATGACCGCCGCCGACACCCTCGCCCAGCTCGCCCGCGGCAAACCGTCACCGCCGCTGCGCGAAGTCGACCGCGCCTTCGCGCGCCTGCTGCAGCGCATGGGCGGCACGCCCGAAGTCGCGCTCGCCGGCGCACTGGCCATGCGCGCGGTGTCGCTCGGCCACGGCGGCTTCCCGCTGGCCGGCGCACGCGCCCTGCTCGACGAACTCGACGCCGACGCCGCGCTGCCCGACGCCGACGCCTGGGCCGACGCGCTGCGCGCCAGCCCGCTGGTCGCGGCCGGCACCGAGGCCTCCGCGCCGCTGGTGTTCGAGCACGACATGGTCGCCCTGCGCCGCTACGCGCGCTACGAACAACGCCTCGCCGACGCACTGCGCAACCGCCGCGGCGTGGTTGCCGAAGCCGTGGACGACGACGCGCTCGCGCGCCTGTTCGCATTGCCCGTAGGGCGGGTCTTGACCCGCCATCCCGACGATGGCGATGCACGGACCCGGAGCAGCGGCGACGACAGCAACAATGGCGACAACAGCGGCGGGTCAAGACCCGCCCTACAGGTCGACCGCCAGGCGCTGGCCGCGTGGACCGTGCTGCGCCAGCGCCTCACCCTGGTCACCGGCGGGCCCGGCACCGGCAAGACCACCACCGTCGCGCGCATGCTCGCGCTGCTCGCCGCGCGCACGCCCACCGATGAGGCGCAAATCGTGCGCATCGCACTGGCCGCTCCCACCGGCCGCGCCGCCGCGCGCCTGGGCGAAGCCGTCGCCGATGCCCTCACGCGCGATGTCGAAGCCGGCCGCCTCGACGCCGACATCGCCGCGCGCGTCCCGCGCCAGGCGCAGACCCTGCACCGCCTGCTCGGCTGGCAGCGCAGCGGCGCCTTCCGCCACGACGCCGCGCTGCCGCTGCCCTACGACGTGGTGGTGGTGGACGAAGCCTCGATGGTCGACCTGCCGATGATGGCCCGGCTGGTCGACGCGGTCGCCCCCGACGCACGCCTGGTATTGCTCGGCGACCCCGACCAGCTGCCCGCCGTGGAAGCCGGCGACGTCCTCGGCGCCCTGTGCGCCGCCGCCGGCGACGGCCTCGCCGTGCCGGCGGAGTTCGAAGCTCTCGCCGCGTCCGGCGACCCTTCAGATCATCATCCCCACAACCTTTCAGATCGTCATCCCCACAACCTTTCAGATCGTCATCCCCGCGAAAGCGGGGATCCATGGACGTTCCGCGACGAAGAACCGATGTCCACGGACTCCCGCCTTCGCGGGAGTGACGAACAAGTGGTCGCCGTCACCGCCCCACTCACCGGCCACCGCATCCACCTCACCCGCGGCTACCGCCAGGCCAACGCCGCCGGTGTCGCCAAGCTCGCCCGCGCCGTGCAGCACGGCGAAGCCGCCGACGCGCTCAACCTGCTGCGCAACGGCACCGACGGCGTGCACTGGATCGACGCCCCGCCCACCGCGCTCGAACGCCACCTCGAAACCGAAGTCCTGCCCGCCTACCGCGCCCTGGCCCAGGCCGAAGACCCGCGGGCCGCCCTGCGCCTGGCCGCCCGCGTGCGCGTGCTCACCGCCCTGCGCCACGGCCCCGCCGGCGCCGCCGCCTGGAACGCCTGGTTCGCCCGCCGCCTCGGCCACGGCGACGCCTGGTTCCGCGGCCGCCTGCTGATGGTCACCGCCAACAGCTACCGCCACCGCCTGTTCAACGGCGACACCGGCGTGTGCTGGCCCGACGCCGACGGCCACCCCGTGGTCTGGTTCGAACAGGACGGCCAGCTGGTCCCGTGGTCACCCGGCCAGCTGCCGCAACACGACACCGCCTTCGCCACCACCGTGCACAAGGCCCAGGGCAGCGAGTTCGACGACGTCTGGCTGCTGCTCCCCGCCCGCGACAACCGCGTGCTCTCGCGCGAACTGGTCTACACCGGCATTACGCGTGCACGGAAGGAGTTGCATGTTGCGGGAAGCGCCGAGGTGATCGAGACGGCGCTGGGGCGGCATGCAAGTCGTTGGTCAGGATTAGGGTGGCGGCTTGGTTCGTAGGGGCCGCTTTCGACCCAAAGCGGACATCGACGAGCCCTGCAAGTGCCGCTCGAGCAGCGAGACGTTGGCGTTTTCGAGCGCAGGTCGAGCCACTCCTCCGAGCACCCGCTCTGAGAACCGCGAGTGGCGGTACTGCAACGGAAAGCAACGCGTTGTCGCGAGTGAGAGCCCTCCCGGCCACCCTGCCTGAGCGCGCTGCACGGTCGGTCAGCTGAATATCTCCGCAGCGAGCGCATTGTTTCTCCAAGTCTCACATCTGAGCACCAAGGTCGCTCCGTCGACGGCGAGGCTGTGCGCTGTCTCGAGGATTTCCATGGAGCGTCCATTCCCTGCTGTTGCCATCAGCATTTCTCGTGGATCGAATTCTCGCAGCGCTGAGCGGGTAGCGACCATTTACGCCTTGGCCAAAGTCGCAGCCGCGCCGGGCTCCGCGGCGAGCCTAATTGCCGCTATCGTGAGCCGCGTGTCTTGACGGCAGTGCGACTGGCGCCCGCCTTGGCAAGCCTTCGCGGCCGCCACCAGCCCACGGGGTTGGACCGCGTTGTGCGCGTCACCGGGGCGCGGTACGGTGCGATTGGGGAATTGATCTTTTGCTGTATCGACTGGATGCGCACGGGATGCGCGCATCTTCAACGTATGCGGATGCGACATGCATAGCCTCTATCAATCCGAACTCGCCATTGCTCGTGGGCTTAGCCCCGGCGTCGCGGCGCTCACACACCTGTCCTCAATCCTCCGGTCCGTGCTCCAGAGTGCGGCGATCTGCGCGATCGAGATCGTCCATCAATCGGCGCCCGCGACAGAGCACGACTGGGAGTTGGAGGGGTACCTCGACCGTTTCGGCCAGCCATCGGACGGCTTGCCCATCGAAGTCCTCGATCACCTCGTTCCGGCGATTCGCGGCATGGTGTCGCGCCAGTACTTCCGTGGCTGGTTCGAGACGAGTGATGCCGGCGATCCGCCGCTTGTCTCTGCGTTGAGTGAATGGGTCCGATTTCGCAATCAACGCTTGGGCCACGGGGTCGTCGATGCGCCCACTTCCGCCTTGTGGTCCGAGAAAACCGAAGCACTCATCATGCGGCTCTTGGCGGTCGATACCGGCGTGTTGCCCACGAGCACGAAGGCTGGCTTGCATATCCGCGTCGGCGATATCGACGTGCGGATCACCACGCCGCTTGTCATTGACGAGCGCCCGATCGTCGTCACGAAGGTCGGTCCCAGCCGAGGTGTCTGGAAGCTGCATGCGCAGCTGCTGTCGTTGCACAACGCTCGCGTGCTGACTGTCGATCTACCCGCGACCAACGTTTTCGTCGCCGACGGAGTGCGGCCGGACAAGTTCCGCTGGACCGAAGTCCCGTCCAGCGACGGGTCAAAGCTCGTGCTTCACAACATCCCGGGTCGACAGACGTCGACGTTCGTTGGGCGAAAGCGCGAACTCGAAAAACTTGTCGACTGGTTCGACGAAATGACCGACTACCGTCCATGCCTCGTATTCGGTGATGGCGGCTTCGGCAAGACTACATTGGTGCTCGAGTTCTTTAATTCGCTCATCGAAGGCGAGGACGAAATCAAGGCGCCGGTGCCGTCAATCATCAGCTATTACACGGCCAAACGAACACGATGGTCGGAGGATGGACTCATCCACATTAAGGGCATGTCCGAGGCGATGGAGGACAGCGTCCGGGAGCTGATGTACTGCCTCCGCCCTGTCCTGAGCCGGGAGTGGTACCGGGCCGAGGGCCGCGCCCTCGTCGACAAGGCGGCAGGCGAACTGAGGGCAGAGGGCTTCTCCCGTGATGACGTGCTGCTCATCATCGACAATACCGAAACGCTCGCGACGTCCACCGCTGACGCTGAGGCCTTGGGCGATTTCCTCAAGCACGTGGCGAGGTCCATCGGGCGGGTCGTCATCACGTCTCGACGGCGGGAGCTGCTCGCCGCCGAGCCTGTGCCTGTCGCCAAACTTTCGGATCCCGAAGCTCTCACGCTCATCCAGCGGCTCGGTGACGTATATGGGGCGGTCGCGATCAAGCAGTCGGGCGACGCGAAGTTGCGTCGTGCCTGCGAGCAACTGATGTATAAGCCGCTGCTCATCGACACACTGGTGCGATACGTCGCGCGATCGTCATCGAGCGTGCAGGAAGGCTTGGACCAAATATTGCGCAAAACCAACGATGAGCTCCTAGAATTTCTGTACGAAGACGCGTGGCAGCGAATGCTGCCGACCGTCCAGGATGTCTTTATGACCCTCGTTCTGTTGGTCACGCCCGTCGATGGAAAGTCGGTGGGCGATGTTTGTCGCGAGATTGGCGTGCAGCACGCGGAGTTCCAGGCGAGCCTAGCCGAAACCTACTTCGCCACGGTCGTTGACCACGGTGAGACGTACGACATGGAGATCGTCGAGCTAGCTAAGGAGTTCTTCAGGCAGAAGAAGAAGCGTTTGGTCGGCCACGACGCGGAGAAGCTAGAGAAGATCGCGACTCGAGTCGACAAGCTCGCAACGGAGCGCTTTGAGATCGCCAAGAACTATCGCCAGGATCGTGTGGCGGATGCTTTCCGGAGTGAATTCGCGAAGGCGGCGAAGATCGCGACCTTCAAAAAGGATCATACGGGTGCCCGAGAGCTCTTCGAGCTGGCACTGCAGGACGAGCCGTTGAATGCGGCGCTGCGTGAGCGGTACGCGTCGTTCCTCTTTCGAACCATACGTGATGCGGCGGCGGCGCTCCCCGTAGCTCAGGCGGCCGTCGACCTCGACCCCAAGAACGCCGATGCCCACCTGACACTGGGCCTGATCCTCTACAAGCAGGGCCAGCTGGGTCCCGGCGACAAGTCGATCGCGCGGGCGGAGGAACTGGGCAAAACCACCGCTCTGTGCATGCTGAGGCGCGCAATCGCGCGATACCACGCGGTTGCTCGCCAACCTTACGCGCGATCGAGCTCGCGTCTTTTGCGCGAGGCGGAACAGTTCATCGAGTTGGCCATGCGCACCGGCAACACAAAGGACCTTTATTACGAGAAGAACCGCAAGGTAGCTGAGAAGTACGCAGCGATGATCAGCGCGCTGAGGAGTCGGATCAGCCGCCGCGAAGCGTCAGCCGACAACGCGCCGGAACATGCTTAGGAAGTTTCCTGCGGATTCGCTGAGCTGCGTTGTCGGCCGGTGCGTACACCGATCGGAGGCACAAGTGTTCGGGTCGAAGCGGACTAGCGTGTCGGCCATGGCCAGCCAGTGTCGGCTTGCGACCCAAAGCGGGCCTTCCTCCCTACACGCCTGGCAGCGCCCGCTCATACCAGCATCGCGAGCGGTTCACGATCTTCACCACCGATAGCATCACCGGCACTTCGATCAACACGCCGACCACGGTTGCCAGCGCCGCGCCCGATTGCACCCCGAACAGCGCAACCGCTGTGGCAACCGCAAGTTCAAAGAAGTTGCTCGCCCCGATCAGTGCGGATGGTCCGGCGACGCAATGCGCCACACCCAACCTGCGATTCAACAGGTAGGCGAGTCCAGAGTTGAAGTACACCTGGATCAGGATCGGAACCGCCAGAGTCGCGATGATCGCGGGCTTCTCGATGATCTGTTGTCCTTGAAAGCCGAACAGCAACAGAAGTGTTGCCAGCAACGCAACCAGTGATATCGGCCCGAGGCGTGCAAGCGTCGCGTCCAGCCTTGCGGTGTCGCCATCGGCCAACAACCAGCGACGAAGCACAACCGCAAGGGCCACCGGCACCAAGATGTACAGGCCAACGGACAACGCCAACGTGTCCCAAGGCACAGTGATCGACGACAGCCCCAGCAGCAGCGCCACCAGCGGCGCGAAGGCCACGACCATGATGGCGTCATTGAGGGCGACCTGACTGAGGGTGAAGTTGGCGTCACCCCGGCACAGGTTGCTCCATACGAACACCATGGCAGTGCACGGCGCCGCGGCCAGCAGGATCAAGCCCGCCATGTAGGAGTCGATCTGATCGGCTGGCAACCAGTCCACGAAGATGTGCCGGAGGAATATCCACCCCAGCAGCGCCATGGAAAACGGTTTGACCGCCCAGTTGATGAACAGCGTGACGCCGATGCCCCGCCAGTGCGTGCCTACGTCGCGCATTGCGCCGAAGTCGACCTTCAGCAGCATGGGGATGATCATCAGCCAGATCAGCGCGGCGACGGGCAGGTTGACCTTGGCAAGCTCAATGCGGCCGAGGACGGCAAACGTGTCGGGGAACAAGTTCCCGAGCGTGGTGCCGGCAACAATGCACAGTCCCACCCACAAGGTCAGGTAACGCTCGAACGTTCCCATGCGGGGCGCCGCATCAGTCACGATATTGCGCCTCGTCGTCCGGCTCCACGAATCCAATGCGATCGAGCGCCTGCTTCAAGCCTGTGCGGTCTTCCCAGATGGCCGAGGGCAGCGCCAGCAGCGCCAGCAGCCGCGCCTTGACGATTCGGTGGGCCTGGCGGAAGGCTTCGCGCTTGACGGTGTCGTCGCCTTCGACCGCCGCCGGGTCAGGCAGCCCCCAGTGCACCCGCAGGAAATCGCCGAACACGACCGGACAGGTTTCGGTCGCGGCCGAGTCGCAGACGGTCACCACCAGATCCATCGGAGCCACGCCCGGGGCCGCAAACTCGTCCCAGGATTTGCTGCGCAGGCCGACGGTCGGGATGCCTTCGACTTCCAATTGCTGAAGTGCATACGAATTGACGGCACCAGTGGGCTGGCTACCGGCACTGAAGGCCTCGAAGCGGTGGCCGGCCCAGGCGCGCAGCGTGGCCTCGGCCAGCACGCTGCGAGCGGAATTGCCCGTACAGAGGAAGAGTGCGCGACGTTTCATGGAGAAGGCTCGGGTTGGATGGACAGGGCAAGCGGTCAGCAGGCGCAACCGGTTGCAGGGGCGCACCCGTCGTCCGGTGCGCCGACGCAGCAGTTGTGGGTCAGGTAGGCGACGAGTCCGTTCATCACCTCGAAGTTGGCGCGGTAGCAGACATTGCGGCCGCGGTTCTCGCTGTCGACCAGGCCCGCATGGACGAGCTCCTTCAGGTGAAAGGACAGGGTCGCCCCAGGCACGACCAGCGCTTCGCCGATCTCTCCGGCCATGCGGCCTTTGGGACCGGCCTCGACAAGCAGCCGGAAGGCAGCAAGACGTGTGGAGTGCCCGAGCGCCGTCAATGCGGTGATTGCCTGATTGGTTTCCATTATTTTAGAATAATAGAATGAATATCGGCCAGCAACCCCCCGAAAGTCCGGACCTTCCTCAACTGACTCCCGCCCTTTTGCCAGCCCCGCGGCACGATGTCCTGGGCGTCGACGCCAGCGCGCATCCGCCTCGTATCCTGCTTCTGTACGGCTCGCTGCGGTCGCAGTCCTACAGCCGCAAGCTGGCGCTGGAGGCTGAGCGCATCCTGCGCAAGCTCGGTGCCGACACACGGGTGTTCGATCCCGACGGGCTGCCGTTGCTGGACAGCGTCGACCGCAACCACCCCAAGGTCCAGCAGCTACGTGAATGGTCGCAGTGGTCGGAAGGCCAAGTTTGGGTTTCGCCCGAACGGCACGGGACGATAACCGGAGTGTTCAAGAACCAGATCGACTGGCTTCCCCTCGAGGACGGCAGCGTGCGGCCCACACAGGGGAGGACACTCGCAGTCATGCAGGTGTGCGGAGGCTCGCAGTCGTTCAACGTGGTCAATACGCTGCGCGTGCTCGGGCGTTGGATGCGGATGGTGACGATTCCCAACCAGTCTTCTGTGGCCAAGGCCTGGCAGGAGTTCGACGAAGGAGGCCGGATGCGACCTTCTCCCTTCTACGACCGCGTCGTGGACGTCATGGAGGAGTTGATGAAGTTCACCCTGCTCGTGCGCGGACGGAGCGACTACCTGGTTGATCGCTACAGCGAGCGGAAGGGCGCCGATGCGGCCCGTCGCCTCGCCCAGGAGTCCGGTGCGGTCGAAGACAATCCTGCAGTGGCTACCTGACAGGCACCATGTCGTGTCGGCTCATGGTGTCGAGCGACAAATGCAGCAGCTGATGGAGACCCGGCGTGAGCCAGTGGGGCAATTGATTCGCAGGGATCTTTCCCCGGACAATCCCCGCCTTTGCAGGCAATGTTGCTTGCCGGAAGACGATTCGCATGGACATCCGCAATGCCACGGTCGATGACGCGGCAGCAATCGCCGCGATCTATAACCCATATGTCGCAAATACCTGTACCACCTTCGAAACCGACACCGTCTCGGCGCAGGACATGCGTGAGCGGCTCGCGGAAGCAGACGAGTTGCAGCTCCCGTGGCTCGCTGCGACGGAGAGCGGCTCGGTTGTCGGTTACGCCTACGCTTCCAGATGGAAGGGGCGCTGCGCCTATCGGCACTCGGCCGAATCGACGGTATATCTGGATCAGTCAAGCCGGGGGCAAGGCATCGGGCGGGCGCTGTACACCGTGCTGATTGATCGCCTGCGCGCCCAAGGCATTCATACCGTCATCGGCGGCATCGCGCTGCCGAACGACGCCAGCATCGCATTGCATGAGCGGCTTGGTTTCGAGAAAGTTGCCCACTTCAAGCAGGTGGGCTTCAAGCGGAATCGGTGGATCGACGTTGGATACTGGCAACTTTTGCTTAACAAGTTCCGCGAGCAGGCAGCCTGATTCGTACGTTGATCGAACGTTGATTCTTGGCCGGAGCAGTCACCAACGGTCTGAAACTGTGTAGCAGTTGCCGGGTGGGTCAACGTACGCGCATGTCATCGCCTTGGCAAAGGCACGCAGGCCGACCAAAACGGGGTCGGAGTCGACCTTGTACCCAGCGTCCGCTTCTGGCCGAAAGGAGCCGCCACTTCCCTCGGAAGCATCTCGGGGCAGCCGTTCTCTCCACGCCCTGCGCCATGGCGTTGCCGTTGTGGTCGACAACTGCCGCGCCCGCTGGACTGCCGGCGCGTTCCGCCGTGAGCCGGCCCGGTCGGGCCGGCTGCCGGGCAAGGGAAGAACGGGGTGGGAAGAACGGGGTCAGGTTTACTTTTCGCGCGAAGTCCCCGTTCTGGGAGGAATGAAAGTCCACTCTGGCCCCTGTTTTCTCATGATCGGTTGATTGCGCGTAGATTTGCGCTGCAATGACCCAGGCCCTCACCCTCGACGGCACGCGCATCCACGACATCCCGTCGTTCTACGACGAGATCAACCGGGTATTCATGGTCGGTGTCGGCTGGACGCTCGGCCCCAGCCTCGATGCGCTCGACGACATGTTGTACGGCGGTTACGGCGTGCTCGACGGCGATGCGCCGGCGACGCTGGTCTGGACGGACTTCGAGGCGAACCGCGAGGCGCTCGGCGTCGAGACGACGCGACAATACCTGCTCGGCAAGCTGGCGCAGCCCGAGCGCTTCAACAGCGCGCACTTCCAGCGCGCACTCGATGCGCTGGAGGCCGGGGCGGGACAGACCTACTTCGACATCGTGCTGGAAATCATCGGAGCGCATCCGAACATCACGCTGCTGCCGCGCTGATGCCGGGGAAACACTGCACTGGTCGAACGGAGTCGGTTCACTTGTGTGGCTGTTGAGAAGTGAATCTGCCCTTCTGCCCGGCAGCGGGCCTGGTCGGGCCGGCTGCCGGCAAGATCCGGCGATGTGGGCCGTCGTGAGACTCAAAGCGAAAAAGGTGTCAGGGTCAGTTTGCTTCAAGGCCTGCGCGCCTTCGATATCGGCTCGAGATCCCGTGCGTTCTACGTGGACCCGGCACCCGCACGGTCGAACACCAGCACCCCGTCATCGGCGATGAGCCTGGCTTGCGCGACTTGTCGATCGCTTCCCCTGTCGAACACGATCTGCAGGGTGCCGGCGGGGACGTAGGCGTCCGGGAAGACGAATCGATGGCTGCTGACGGGTTTCAGGGATTGCAGCCGGCCATCGGCCTCCAGCGCGAGTCCCTCGGCGGTGCGGCTGACCACCAGTTCCTCCGCCTCGATCCTGGTGTCCAGGATGCCGGCCAGGACCGGGCTCTGGCTGGCGCGCCGTGCATAGCGGCCGGTGAAGCCGTCGAAGAGTTCCGATGCAGCGGTGGAACTGATCCGGACGGACCAGTCGCCCGGCCAGCCGAGCACATCGGATACCGCGTTGCGGATCTCGTCGCCCAGGACGCCGCCGCGCTCGCCGTTGGTCAGGATCACCAGCCCGTCGCCCGTCAGCAGGTTGCCTTCGATGTAGGCCTTGTAGCTGTCGTTGGCGCCTGCGTGGTGGAAGATCCGCGACGCGCCCTCGCCGGCCAGGCGAAGCCCGAGTCCGAACGTGCCGGGCGAGACCTCGGTCATCATGTCGAACGCCAGTTCCCGCGGCAGGAAACCATCGCGTCCGCGATAGCTTTCGCCCAGCGCCCCGACCAGGCGGCCCAGGTCGCGGGCAGACGCCCACAGCCCGGAGGGCGCCAGTTCGGGAAAGCTCTGCCACCCGCGGGGGAGAGCGGTGGGCCGGCCGCTTTCGTCGTGGGCATGCGCGATATCGGCGGTGTCCCGGGCGGGCGTGGCATCGAACCGGCTGCGGGTCATGCCGAGCGGCTCGAACAGGTGCCGCTGCGCCACGGTATCGAAGGGCTGGCCGGTCGCATCCTCGATGACGGCCTGCACGACCATGTACCCGCCCCCGGAATAGCGGGAACGCGTGCCCGCGCGGTCGATCCGCGCCAGTGGCTTGTTGAGGGCCGGGGGTTCGCCGGTGAGGATCTGCACGAGCGATGGCAGCTGCGCGGACGGGTCGAAGTCCTTGAAGCCGTGCACGTTGAAGCCGGCCGTGTGCGACAGGAGCATTCTCAGCGAAATGCCGGTCTCATCGCCGTCCGGTCCCGGCGGGATGCGCCAGCGACGCAGCCAGCGGCCAACGTCCGCTTCGAGGTCCAGGATGCCGTCGGCGACGAGCTTCAGGCACAGCGCCGCGGTCGCCACCTTGCTGACCGAGCCGACGGAGAACAGCGTGTCCGGCCCCACCGGCATGGTGCTGCCCGCCAGCCTGGAACCGTAGCCTTCGAGCACCTCCACATCGCCATTGCGGAGGATGGCGACGGCGACGCCGGGTACGGCGTGGAACGACATTCTTTCCGCCAGCGACCACCGCTCGACCCCGGTATGGACCGTGGGGCGCAGGCGGGATTCGAAGGATGGTTTCGAGGATGGCGGCCGGGATTGCCCGGAAGCCGACAGCGAAAGAAACGGCAGGGCCAAGCTGCCGGCAAGAAGCTCCCGACGGTTGATGACAGGCATGTGCTGCCCTCCATTGTCTGGTTGGCAGCGCCCGCCCGGTAGGGAATGCAACGCTGGTCCGGTGCCCTAACCAGCGCCATCGCGCGAACGCGATGGACCGAGGGTACAGAAGATCGATCGTCGTCTTCAATCGGTGGCGGCGCCCAGGGACGATGGCCCGAACGCGGCGGGCCGATCACGCGCCCGTCAGAACGCTTCGTGCCTGCGGGCGAAGCTGGATCCGGACAGCTTGCTGCCGAAGCTCAGGAAGCGACGCCGAAGAACGGGGTCAGGTTTACTTTTCGCGCGAAGCCCCCGTTCTGGGAGGAATGAAAGTCCACTCTGGCCCCTGTCTTCTCATGGTCGGTTGATTGCGCGTAGATTTGCGCTGCAATGACCCAGACCCTCACCCTCGACGGCACACGCATCCACGACATCCCGTCGTTCTACGACGAGATCAACCGGGTATTCATGGTCGGTGTCGGCTGGACGCTCGGCCCCAGCCTCGATGCGCTCGACGACATGCTGTATGGCGGTTATGGCGCGCTCGACGGCGATGCGCCGGCGACGCTGGTCTGGACGGACTTCGAGGCGAACCGCGAGGCGCTCGGCGTCGGGACGACGCGACAATACCTGCTCGGCAAGCTGGCGCAGCCCGAGCGCTTCAACAGCGCGCACTTCCAGCGCGCACTCGATGCGCTGGAGGCCGGGACGGGACAGACCTACTTCGACATCGTGCTGGAAATCATCGGAGCGCATCCGAACATCACGCTGCTGCCGCGCTGATGCCGGGGAAACACTGCACTGGTCGAACGGAGTCGGTTCACTTGTGTGGCTGTTGAGAAGTGAATCTGCCCTTCTGCCCGGCAGCGGGCCCGGTCGGGCCGGCTGCCGGCAAGATCCGGCGATGTGGGCCGTCGTGAGACTCTGCGCGAGGCGATTTGGCTTGCGTGCAAGGGTTTCAGGTCTGCGCGCAAGGGTCTGACCCTTGCGCGCAAGCCAAAAAGCGCCGCGCTCCGACCGCTGAGGTCCGAACGCCGACCAATTTCATTGGACGCCCGACCGTTCTGGTCGGGCCGCGAACCAGAAAGCCTCGCGCGCAAGGCGTTCCGGCTTGCGGCTGGAGCAAAAAGCATCGCGTTTCGAGTCGCGGAGGCCGGCGCGCGAGGCAATCCGGTCGGAACGCCGGTCAATCCGGTTGGAACGCCAGGCTTTTCGCCTTGCGCGCAAGGCTTTTTCGCCGGCGGTCGGGACTTTTCCGTTGGCGCGCCGGGCTCAGGCCCTTGCGCGCAAGCCCTGGACCCTTGCGCGCAAGGGTCTGAGCCTTGCGATCGGGGCGTTCGCGGACGCGTGCGGCGACGAAGAACGCGGGTTCACTCCAACGTGGAGGGAACGACGCAAAGCAGGGTCAGAGTCAACTTTCCGCGCGTCCTGCGTTACCACATCAACGCCAGCAGCCACGCATCCAGGGCGGTGCCCGGCAGGGCGAACGCGGGTGCGAGGTGCACGACCAGGAAGAACGGGACGCCCCACAGCGTTTCGCGGTGCACGCGCCGCAGGGTGAGCAGGTCGTGCAGCACGAGGATCGCGGCCAGCAGGAGCAGGCCTCCGATGGTCAGCAGGATGGCGTCGATCCCGGCGAAGGCCGGCAGCCCGGCGATGCGGATCAGCGCCGGCGAGATGATCGAGAACGAGGCGAGCAGCATCAGGCGCCGGTGCGCGTCGGCCTGCCGGCGCTTGCGCAGGCCGCGCACGAGGAACACGACGTAGGCCACCAGTGCGCCGAGGTCGCCCCAGGCGATCAGCCCGATGAGGCCGCGCTGCGCGTCGACGTCGATGCCGTCCGCGCGCCAGTTGTGCACGATATGCAGGATGGTGAACAGCGAGGTGGCGACCACTCCCGCGGCAACAACGGCGGCCAGCACGCCCAGCCGGCGGTGCGTGGCGACGTTGCCGGTCGAGACCAGCAGGGCCTGCGCCGCGAACAGCACGAACCACGCCGCGACCACGGTGCCGTGCAGCACGAGATGGGGCTTGAGCGGGATGCCGCTGCCGTCGCGGAAGAAGAAGCTGTTCCAGAAGCCCGCGATCACGGCCGCCAGCAGCAACAGTCCGATCGAGGCAGCGAACACCCTGCGTCGCGGTGGCACGAAGGTGGCCGCTTGCGGCAGCGGCAAGATGCTCGGGTCGTGCATCGACGCTCTCCCTCTCCGGGTGCGGCTTGCCGGTCGTTCCCGCCGTTCGGGCGGCTGCGGCGGGCCGTCTCCGGTCTGTAACGCGGAAAAGGCGGCAATGCAGCCAGCATCGCGAGCGGTCGCGGGAAAAGAACGGGGCCGGGGCCGCTTCCGTGGCTCGGCTGCCTCTTTCGAAGGTCGTTGGCGACGGGAGTGCCGCGCCACCGCGCCCGATCAAACCCGCCGCGCGCACCAGCCGTGGATCATCCCTGCCTGGTGGAAGCGCAGCGGGGTTTCGAATCCCGCATCGGCCACCAGCGCCGCCACGCGATCCGGCGGCAGGATCGCCACGTCGCGGGCGTAGTTCGCGCGCATGCGTTCAATCGCCTCATTGTCGAGGCCGGCGCCGGACATGGTGCGCATCCACAGCTGCAGCATCGCGCGGTAGTCGGGCGCGCTGGTGTCCCAGGCCAGGTCCGCCCACGCGAGCGTGCCGCCCTTGCGCAGACGACGGCCGATGGCGGCGAAGAAGGCGGTGCGCTCGGCGGGGTCGAGCAGGAACTGCGACACGAGGAAGCAGGTGGCGCCGTCGAACGCGGCGTCTTCCGGAAGCGTCTCCACCAGTCCGGCGTGGAACTCGCAACGTTCGGCGAACCCGTCGCTCTCGGCGCGCGCGCGGCACGCTTCGATCATGCCCGGTGCGGGGTCGAGCGCGAGGAAGCGCCAGCGCGGGAAGCGCCGCGCCAGGTGCGCGATCTCGGCGCCGGTGCCGGCGCCGACGCACAGCAGGCGCGCGTCTTCGGGCAGGTCGGCGAACACGGTTTCGAGCAGGAAGTGCAGGCTCTCGCGGATCGGCGCCATCCGCGCCCACTGCGCGTCGTAGCCGGCGGCCTGCTGGTCGAAGAGGGTGTCGAGTTCGTGCTGCTGCATGGAAGGCACTTCCGGAACGTGGGTCGCCTCCACGATACAGAAGGCGTCAAGCCGCCCGGCGCCTGTTCCCCTTGCGGCAGAGTGCGCTAGCGTCGGCGGATGCGCGTCCAGATCGGCCGCGCGCAGGCGATGCCGATGCCCAGCGAAGCCAGGGCGACACCCAGCTTCTCAACGTCGATGTCGTCGCTGGTCAGCACCGACCACATCACGAACACGCCGCCGCCGCCGAACAGGAGCGTGGCGAACAGCCAGGCGCCGAGCCCGGTACGGGCCATCCTGGGCGGTTCGCCGCGCGCTTCGCGGCGGGCCAGGGCGCGCGCTTCGAAGCGACGGACGACGGGGAATGCGATCGCCGCCAGCACCAGCGCGCTGCCGGCGAAGATCGCGAGCTGCCACCAGCCGGCATCCTTCAGCGCGGGCCACCGGAGGTTCGAGAAGATGACGACCGCGCCCGCGGCGACTGCGCACAGCAGGATGATCGCGAAAGGCGAGGTGCGGTAGGGCACCGGCTTGTACAGGTCGGCAAGCGGCTGCCCAGGTTGGTCATGCCTCATCGCGTGCACCTTGTGCAGGAGCGGGAGTGGTTCTCACGGCCGTCATCTTGCCCGGAATCGTTCGAAGAACGAACCCCGATCCGGGCGGGAGTCGCCTGCGTGCTGCTGCATGCCCGGAGAGATGTCGAATCGATGCCTGGTCGTTCGTCGTCGCACCGTGGACCCGGATGGCGTCGCAGCGCCTCCCTTCCATGTCGCATGCATTCGCCGGGCGGATGCATCCATCCATCGACCGTGCGAGACAAACGATGACCCCGACCATCACCGCCTTTGAACGTTCACCCGACCGCGGCCAGGGCCTCGCGCGCGACATGCGCGTGCGCTGGGCGCTGGAGGAAGTGGGCCAGCCCTACGATGTCCGCTTCGTTTCCTTTCGGGCGCTCAAGCAAGCCGCGCATCGGGCGCGCAATCCGTTCGGTCAGATCCCGACCTACGAGGACGGCGACCTGGTCCTGTTCGAGTCGGGGGCGATCGTGTTCCATATCGCGCAGCAACACGCCGGGTTGCTGCCGGACGATCCGGAGTCGCGCCTGCGCGCGCTGGCCTGGATGTTCGCTGCAACCGGCACCGTGGATCCGCCGATCATGGAACGTTCGATGGTCGCGCTGTTCGAACGCGACAAGCCGTGGTTCGAGGAGCGCCTGCGCGTTGTCGACGAGCGCGTGCGCAAACGGCTGGACGAGCTGTCGGCCCGCCTGGGCGACGCCGACTGGCTCGACGGCGGTTTCAGCGCCGCCGACCTGCTGATGGTGCATGTGCTGCTGCGCCTGCGATCATCGGGCCTGCTGGATGCGTTCCCGCGCGTGGCCGCCTACGTCGCCCGCGGCGAAGCGCGACCCGCCTACCAGCGCGCGTTCGCCGCGCAACGGGCGGTGTTCACCGCGCACGCTGGTGGTTGAAGCCTCCCGCCTGGTCACCATCGTGTTGTCATCACCGTGCCCGGTTTGTGCCGGAGGCGGGGCAGCGGGCACCATCGTCGGCATGGACAAGGCCGGACCGCCAGTGATGCGCTTCGTTCCCGCCGTGTGGGCGGCGCTGCTGCACCTGGTGCTGTTCGCCGGGGCGTTCGCGCTGTTCCTCGGCCGCAAGCCCGGGGTGTTCCGCTGGCAGGCGGTCATCGACCTGGTGCCGGGTTTCTATACCCACGTCTTCAACTTCTCGCTGTCGTACCTGCTGCTGGCCGGCATCGGTTTCATGTGGGTGATGATGGGCGTGGCGCTGCGACACGTGGCGTGGGCGGCGCTGTTCCTGGTCGTGGGCAACCTTGCCTACGAGTTCCTGCTTCCGCTGCTGAACACGCGCGACCCGGTCGATGCGGCCTACGGCGTCGGCGGGACGCTGCTTGCCTTCGCCTGGCTGTGGATCGTGCAGCGCGCCGGCCTGCGGCCGAACCCGAAAGCAGGGTTGCGCGGGTAACTCCGGACTTGATCCGGGGCACCCGGGACCTTTCGACACGTGGCGGAGCCCCGGGTGCGGCACGCTGGATTGGTGAGCCAACCCAGCCTGCGGTTGATCCGCCAGCGGCAGGACGCCATGCGTGCCGCCGGGCCGCGGCTCACCGGTACGCGCCCGGCCCGCTCCACAGCACTTCGCCAAGCCGGTAGACGCGGTGCATGGTGATGACGTCGCGCGCGTCGCCGATGGCCGCGAGTTCCGGATCATCCGGTTCGACCAGGCGGCAGGCGCCGGACTCGCGGTGCAGCGCGGTTTCCAGCGGGCAGACCATCAGCCGTTGCGTGCCGGGCAGGGGCAGGAAGAGTTCGGTCATGCCTTCGTCGTGCCAGGCGCGCAGGCGGGTTTCGTCGAGCAGGTCGTAATAGACCTGGTAGCCGCCCACCTCCAGGCTGGTGCCGGAGGCGGCCGTATCGTTGCGGCGGCCGCGGTTGGTGCCGGGGCTGCGGGCCAGGCCCGCGTTCGCCGGCGCGAGGTCTTCCGGGAGCATGCCCGGCGGCTGGCCCCACACGTGCGCGGGGCGCTGCGCGGCGGGTTCCGGCACGTCGGATGGCGGGGATTCCGGCTCGGGCGGGGTGGCCGGGATGTCGACCACCTGGAGCGCCGGCGAGTCATCGGCCTGCTCGACCGGCGTGGCCTGGACGCGGCTGGCCGGGCGCGCGGGCGCGGGGCGTTCGCGCGGCGGTTCCGGGCGCGGGTTGGGCACGGGTGCGGGCGAGGGTGGCCGCAGCGCGTCGTCGATGTACGTCACCTGCAGGCGGCTGCCGGCTGCGCCGCCGGCCTCGGGCGCGGTCACGGTGATCGGCGGGGACAGCACCAGCAGCAGGAGCAGCAGCGCGTGCCACAGCGCCGACGCGAGCGCCGCGATCCAGGCGTGCGTGCGTTCGGTCCGGTCCGGGGCGGTGGGCGCCGCGCCACGTGATGCGTTGCTCATGCCACCGCGGGGGCGTCGGAGCGGCGGGCCTTCACGGTTGTCCTGCGGCAAGCGGCATGGGGCCGGCATCGTAACGTGCCGGCCCCCGGGCGGACTGTGCGCGTGGTCCGGCGATGCGGCCGGTGTTCACGCTTGCGCGCGGCGGCGCGCGGGCCGGCTCAGGCCGCGCCGGCCAGCAGCCGGTTCATCCGCTGCACGAAGGCCGTCGGGTCGACCAGCTGCGCGCCGGCCGAGAGCAGCGCCTGTTCGAGCAGCAGCGTGGCCAGGTCGGCGGCGCGGGCGTCGTCGGTTTCGGTTTCGACCTGCCTGAGCAGCGGATGCGCGGGATTGATCTCCAGCGTCGGCTTGTTCTCCGGCACGTCCTGGCCGGCCTCGCGCAGCAGATGCGCCAGGTGCGGGGCCATCTCCCACTCGGACATCGCCAGGCACGAGGGCGAATCGGTCAGGCGCGCGGACACGCGCACGTCCTCGACGCGGTCGCCGAGCAGGCGCTTGAGCTTCTCCAGCAGCGGCGCGGCGGCCTTGGCGGCTTCTTCCTGCCTGGCCTTGTCGGCGGCGTCCAGCGGCAACTCGCCCTTGGCGACGTGCTTGAGCGGCTTGCCCGCGTACTCGTGCAGGTTGCCGAGCATCCACTCGTCGATGCGGTCGGACATCAGCAGCACCTCGATGTCCTTTGCGCGGAAGGCTTCGAGCTGCGGGCTGCCGGCGGCGGCGCGGTAGCCGTCGGCGGTGACGTACCAGATCGCGTCCTGGCCGGGCGCCATGCGGCCGACGTAGTCGTCCAGTGACACGGTCTGCGCTTCGCCGTCGCTTTTTGTCGAGGCGAAGCGCAACAGCTTTGCGATGCGCTCGCGGTTGCTCGCGTCCTCGACGATGCCTTCCTTGAGCGTGTTGCCGAAGGCCCTGAGGAAGGCGGCGAACTTTTCCGGCTCGTCGCGCGAAAGCTTTTCGATCAGGTCCAGAACGCGCTTCACGCACGCGCCCTTGATGCGTTCGAGCTGGCGGTTGTGCTGCAGCAGTTCGCGGCTGACGTTGAGCGGCAGGTCGTCGGCGTCGACCACGCCGCGCACGAAGCGCAGGTAGTTGGGGAGCAATTCCTCGGCGGCGTCCATGATGAAGACGCGCTTGATGTACAGCTTCAGGCCCTTGCGCTCGTCGCGCCCGCCCATCATCAGGTCGAACGGCGGCCTGGCCGGCAGGTACAGCAGGGTGGTGAAGCTCTGGCTGCCCTCGACGCGGTTGTGGGTCCAGGCCGCGGCGTCGTTGAAGTCGTGGCCGAGCGACTTGTAGAAGGCCTGGTACTCCTCGTCGCTGATCTCCGACTTGGGTCGCGACCACAGCGCGGAGGCGTCGTTGGCGGTTTCCCATTCGGGGGCGGCGTCGGCTTTCTTGTCGTCACTGTCGTCGTCGCCGGCCGGCGCTTCCTTCGGCATGCGGATCGGGAAGGCGACGTGGTCGGAGTACTTGCGCACCAGTCCGCGCAGCTTCCAGCCGTCGAGGAACTCGTCCTCGCCGTCCTTCAGGTGCAGCACGACGGTGGTGCCGCGCTCGGGCAGGGTGGCGGATTCGAGCGTGTACTCGCCGCGGCCGTCGCTGTCCCACTTCACGCCGTCCTCCGGCGCCGCGCCGGCGCGACGGGTGAGCACGGTGACGCGGTCGGCGACCACGAAGGCGGAGTAGAAGCCGACGCCGAACTGGCCGATCAGGCGCGCGTCGGCCTTCTGCTCGCTGCCCATCGCTTCCAGGAAGCGGCGCGTGCCGGAGCTGGCGATGCTGCCGATATTGGCCACCACCTCGTCGCGCGACATGCCGATGCCGGTGTCGCGGATGGTGATGGTGCGCGCGTCCTTGTCCCAGCTCACGTCGATGCGCAGCTCGGCGTCGCCGGCCAGCAGGTCGGGGCTGGCGATGGATTCGAAGCGCAGCTTGTCGCAGGCGTCGGAGGCGTTGGAGATCAGCTCGCGCAGGAAGATTTCCTTGTGCGAGTACAGCGAGTGCGTCACCAGGTGCAGGACCTGGGCGACTTCGGCCTCGAAGGCGCGGGTTTCGGCTTGGGTTTCGGTGCTCGTGGTCATCGGGGCGATCCGGATTGCATGGCCATGGACACGCGGATATGCGCGCGATGGCGTGGATTTCAAGTCAGGCGGGGGTTCGCGACCGGGTCGGATCCGGACTCGCGTGGTCGCGGCGCGGGGATGACTGGCGATGAAGCGCTATCGGGCCGACGGTGACCCGGGAGTGGCAGCCTGCGGCTGCGGACCCGGGTGGATCATCACCCGCTTCCACCAAGGCAGGACTTACCGCTGCGACGACCGGCAGCCGGGCACCGTGCACGTGCTGGATTGCAGCGTCTGGCCGATGCCGGCCACGGCCTGGACACCTATACCAACCAGCATGCGCGCGACGATTACGAGAAGCGACTTGGCTAGTCCGTCGCCATATCCGGCGTTTCGTCGCATTCGGCTTGCGGATGCGGGCCGCTGGCCGCACGGTGGTGGTTGCTGCGCGTGCAGCGCCGTCGTTCCACCGGAGGCCCGACCATGAAAACCCTGATCGCCCTGCTGGCCTGGTGCGTGCTGTTCGTGCTGTGCTGGCCGCTCGCGCTGTTGGCGCTGGTGCTGTGGCCGCTGGCCTGGCTGGTGCTGCTGCCGTTTCGCCTGGTCGGCATCACCTTCGCGGCGCTGTTCGCGTTCCTGTACGCGGTGTTGACGTTGCCCGCGCGCCTGCTCGGCTGGCGCCCGCGCCAGGCGACGCAGGCGATGGCCTGACTCTCTCGGCGGGCATCCCGATCGGCGTCGGTGGTAGATTCGTCGTCATGGCAAACGCAACGAAGAAGATCCGCTTCAAGACGAAGCTGCTGCGGCCGAAGAGCCCGAAGGATGCCGCATGGACGTTCCTCGTGCTGCCGAAGACGGCCAGCGCGAAGCTGCCCACGCGCAGCATGGTCACCGTCGACGGCACGCTCGAGGGCGAGGCGTTCCAGGCGACGCTGGAACCGGACGGCGAAGGCAGCCACTGGCTCAAGGTCGACAAGGCCCTGCGCGAAGCCGCCGGTGTCGTGGCGGGCGATACGGTCGCGCTCGAGATCGCGCCGGTGGAAGTGGAGCCGGAACCCAAGGTGCCAGCCGACCTGCGCAAGGCGCTTGCCGCGAATCCTGAAGCAAAAGCGACCTGGGACGACATCACCCCCGTCGCGCGACGCGACTGGATCCACTGGATCATCTCGGGCAAGAAAGCCGAGACGCGCGCCAGGCGCATCGACACCGCCTGCGACAAGCTCGCCTCCGGCATGCGCCGCGCCTGCTGCTTCGATCGCTCGGGGATGTACAGCAGGGGCAACATGGGCGCGCCGGCAGCGGCGGAGTAGGGCTGCCCCTGCCCGGACTTCTCCCGGACTTCCGCCGCTCCTGCAGGCATTCAAGAGCAAAAGGCCGGGCATGTGCCCGGCCTTTCGCATCGACCGCGATCGTCAGGCCGCCGTCAGGCCGTGGTCTTCTTCTCCCCGGCGATCCAGCCGTCCACGCGACGCTCCAGCAGGTCCAGCGGCAACGCGCCGCCGCCGAGCACCGCGTCGTGGAAGCCGCGGATGTCGAAGTCGTCGCCCAGTTCGGTCTCGGCCTTCCTGCGCAGCTCCTGGATCCTGATCATGCCGACCTTGTAGGCGGTGGCCTGGCCGGGGAAGACCAGGTAACGCTGGATCTCGGACTTGATCGCCGCATCGGGCACCGAGCTGTTGGCGCGGAAGTAGTCCACCGCCTGCTGCTCGGTCCAGCCCTTGGCGTGCATGCCGGTGTCGACCACCAGGCGGATCGCGCGCCACATCTCCGACATCAGGCGGCCGTACTCCGAATACGGGGTCTCGTAGGTGCCGGGCATTTCCTTGGCCAGCCATTCGGCGTACAGGCCCCAGCCTTCGCTGTAGGCGGTGGTGCGGGCCTGGGTGCGGAACTTGGGGATGCCCTCGAGTTCCTGCGCGATCGAGATCTGCATGTGGTGGCCGGGGATGCCCTCGTGGTACGCGATCACCTCCAGCTCGGTCTTGGGCATCGAGTTCATGTCCGACAGGTGCGCGTAGTAGATGCCCGGTCGCGAGCCGTCGGGCGTGGCCGGGTAGTAGTGCTGCGCGGCGCCGTCCTGCTCGCGGAACGCTTCCACGCGCTTGACCACCAGGTCCGCCTTGGGCAGCAGGCCGAAGTACTCGGGCAGGTGCTGCTTGATGTTGTCGATGTCCGCGGTGGCTTCGTCGATATAGGCCTGGCGGCCGGCGTCGGTGTTGGGGAACAGGCGCGCGGGGTCGTTTTGCATGTGCTTGAAGAAGGCCTGCAGGTCGCCTTCGAAGCCGATCTGCGCCTGCACCTTCTCCAGCTCGCCGCGCAGGCGCGCCACTTCGGACAGGCCGAGCTCGTGGATCTGCTCGGCGGTCATGTCGGTGGAGGTGTTCCGCTTGAGCTGGTAGGCGTAGTACGCGGCGCCGTCGGGGTGGGTCTGGCCGACGCCGGTCGGGTTCACCGCGGCCTTGGGCAACTCGGACTCGGCGAACGCGATCACGCGCTCGTAGGCGGGCTTGACCACTTCCAGCAGCGCCTTGCGCGCGTCTTCCTTCAGTTCCGCGGCGCGCTCGGCGGTGATCTTGCCGTCCTTGGCCAGCGCGTCGGCCTTGGCCTGGGCATCGGCCCACAGCGCGCTGTCCTTGCCGTCGTCGAACGGCGCACCGCTGACGACCTTGCGCGACTGGTCGATCACGCCCTCGTAGGCGAACTTCGGCGGACGGATGTCCTTGGCCGAGGACGCGCGGCCGCGTTCGAGCAGCTGGTCGAAGGCCGTGCCGAACTTGCGCAGGCGCGAGACGTAGGCGACGTAGTCGGACTCGTCATCAACCTTGTGGAAGTTGATCATGAACATCGGCGCCTGGCTCTGCATGCCGTTCATCTGGTCGAACGGATAGCCGTCGTCGAGGAAGGGCAGGCCAGCCTGGGCGAGCTCGGCCTGCTTCTTCCACAGGTCCCACGACAGCTGCGCCTCGGGGCCGAGCTTGTCCCGGTCGAAGCCCGCTTCCATCTCCTTCACCGATGCCTGCAGCCAGTCCACCCGCTTGCGGATGCCGGCCTCGGACATGTCGTCGATCTGGTCGTACAGATCCTTGCGGCCGAGGAAGGTCAGCTGGATCGGGCTGAACTGCAGTTGCTCTTCGTACTTCTCGTCGAACCAGGCGTTCAGGCGCGCGGTTTCGGCCTGCTGGTCGCTCGTGGTGGCGGGGTTGGCGGCGTCGGCGCTGGCGGACGGGGCGTCGGCGGCCGGCTGCTTGCAGGCGACCAGGCCGAACGGCAGCGCCAGCGCCAGTGCGGCGGCGAGGGAATTGCGGGCGAAAAGGGTGCGCACGATGGGTCTCTCCCGGACGGTTGTCGGCGCATTGTGGGGCGCAATGCCGGCGGCGGCCATGGCGGATGGTCATGGTTCGGCGCGCAGGAGACGCAATCGTGCGCGCCGCGGGTCCGCGGTCGGCGCGGGCGCGGCGGACACGCGCCGGCGTGCGCTGTCGTTCATGAAGATCAGCAGCGCCGGGCCGGTGTACGGGGCCATCGCGTGTCGGGTTCAACCGGCGCATCGCATGAAGAGGAAAAACAGCGAGCGACGATGTTCAGCCTCGACGCGAAAACTTCACGAGTGCGCGACCCCGCGACCGATAGCCTGCGCGTGTATCCGGAGTTTTCCGTTCCGGTCCCGACAAGAAAACGACCGCTCCGTGCGGCATTCCCGAGACGCTTCGAAAGCGCGACCATGCAACGCCATTCCCCCAAACCCGACGCCGACACCAACCAGAAGCCCGACAGTTACGACGAAGCGCACTATCGAGCAGTGTTCCTCGATGCGCCGTATTACTCGACCGGGCGCAACTGGCGCGACTACGCACCGGCCTACCGTTACGGCCATGCCGCGCGCGACGAGCATCCAAACGAACGCTTCGAGCAGGTCGAACCGCAGCTCGCGCGCGAGTGGCGGCGGCGCAAGGCCGATTCGCGCCTGCAATGGGCCGAGGCCCGCGGCGCCGTGCGCGAGGCATGGCGCCATCACGACGAGGTCGCGCGCTGCGGCCATTGATCGGTGCCATCAACACGTTCGTGTGGGAGCGGCTTCAGCCGCGAGCTTTTGATTCCCTTCCCGGATCAGACAAGAACTCGCGGCTGAAGCCGCTTCCACGAGGGCAATGCCCCCGCAAGCCCGCACGCGCCGCGTTACCATGCGCATCCACCCAAGGAGCAGCGCCATGGCCGACACTGACGAACAACGCAACGGCGTCGGCCGTGCACAGGCCGAAGACGCGGTCCGCACGCTGCTGCGCTGGGCCGGCGACGATCCGGGCCGTGAAGGCCTGCTCGACACGCCCAAGCGCGTGGTCGACGCCTACGGCGACTGGTTCAGCGGCTACGTCGACGATCCGCGCGAGTACCTGGAGCGCACCTTCGAGGAAGTCGCCGGCTACGACGAGATGATCGTGCTGCGCGACATCGAGTTCGAGAGCCATTGCGAGCACCACATGGCGCCGATCATCGGCAAGGCGCACGTGGGCTACCTGCCCGACGGCAAGGTGGTGGGCATCAGCAAGCTCGCGCGCGTGGTCGAGGCCTACGCGCGCCGCTTCCAGGTGCAGGAGAAGCTGACCGCGCAGATCGCGACTGCGATCGAGTGCGTGCTCAAGCCGCGCGGCGTCGGCGTGGTGATCGAGGCCAGCCACGAGTGCATGACCACCCGCGGCATCCACAAGCGCGGGGTGAGCATGGTGACGTCGAAGATGCTCGGCGGCTTCCGCGAGGATGCGCGCACGCGCGCCGAGTTCCTGCGCTTCCTCGACAAGACCGGGCGCTAGAAAGGTAAAGCGCAGGCCAGGCCCGGGGATCGCCGGGAAGCCGCTCCCACAAGGTACGCGCACAAGCAACATTCGATATCGTCATCCCTGTGCAGGCGGGGGTTGGTGGAGCTAACCGGGAAAAGCCCGCGGCTCCGCCTCTCCTGCGGGGGCGCTTCCCGCCGGGCGTGCCGCTACGGCGTGGCTGCGGCACAATCGCGGTCCACGCCGAACGAAAGGATCGTCCGCATGCGCCTTCCAGTCCTGCTTGCCATCGCCGTCGCCGCCAGCGCCTGCGGCGGGGTCGAGTATCGCGACACCAATGCCGCGGTCGACGCCAACCCGCTGTGCGCCAGCGCGCCCAGCCAGCCCGGCGAGCCAACGTCGAAGGATTGCGAGCGCACCACCGAGGCGACGTGGAGCAGCGAACGCAAGGACCAGGGCGAGCCGCTCGACTTCAGTGGGAAGAACGACGACTGACACCGGTCATCGCCCCGCGTGCGCGGATTGGCAGGAGCGCACCCGGGCGCGACCCCGCGTCTCCGGTTACGCCGGTCCACGCCGGATATTCCACGCCGGATACCTGCGTGGTTACCGGCGGCGACCGCACACGGAATATGCGCAAGAAAAACCCGCCTTCCCATGGGAAAGGCGGGCAATGAGCTGAGCCTGGAGAGAGAGGTAGGTCAGCCCTCGGGCGGCGCCGTTGGATCGGTGGGCGCGTCCGGGTTCTCGGGATCGGCCGGGGTGTCGGCCGGCGGCGGCATCGTGGTGTCCGGCGGCAGGGTGTCGTCGGTGGGCGGCGGCGTCATGGTGTCGTCGACCGGTGGCGGCATCGGCTCGGGCATGGTGTCGTCCGGCGTGGTCTGCTCGACCGGCGGCACCGGATCGGGCGACATCACGCTGTCGTCGTCCCGGCCGCAGGCCGCCAGCAGCAGCGCCGCGGCCGCAAGGGGAAGAAGGGCGTGTTTCATCGCGTGTCCTCGTCGTCGTGGTGACGGCTGCAGTGTGCGTGGCGGTTTGTAGCCGGACCGTTAGTTTTCGCGAATGAAATCGTACGATCGGCGCCTGCGCGATGCGCGTGTTGCGGGGGGTTCATGTGCACGGCGCCGGCGTTCAGTCCGGCTCGATCACCTCGTCCAGTGCCTGCGCCGACAGCGGTACCAGCGTCCAGAACGGCACCCGCTGCGCGGACCACGTCGCGGCGGCGGCATCGAGGATCTCGAGCAGGGTCGTGAACTGGCCGGCCTCGGCCGCCCGCCAGGCGTCGACGCGGTCGAGCAGCAGCAGGTAACCCTCGGCCGGCCACCAGGACAGGTCGCCCAGGCAGTCGGCCAGCGCATCCCAGTTGCGGCCGAACCAGTCGGGGAAGCGCAGCGCGGCGGCGAAGCGGTCGAGCACCTCGTCCTTGTCGCGGCAGCCGGCAAGATCGATCGCAGCCACGGCGAAGCCGGACTCGCGCGCGATTTCGTCCAGCCCTTCGCGATCGCGCACGTCGATGAAGTAGGTGCCGTTCTGGCTGGCGTCGGCCAGCAGCGCGCGCAGCTCGAATGCGCTCATCGGCGCGATCCCGCGGGCGTGAAGCGGCGGAAGCTGCGGTAGTGGTCGTCGGTGTAGAAGAACTCCGACGGCGGGTTGCCGCCGGACACGATGCGGCGTGCGCCGCGGTCGCGCGAACCGGGCGTGCGCACCGTGTACTCGCGGTAGTAGCCGCGCGGCTGCGACGGCAACAGGCGTTCGCGGTTCTGGAACGTGCCGCCGTCCTGCCGGTGCGGGTACGGGCCGCCGCGTTCGATCAGGGCCAGCGTGTCGAGTGCTTCGGCGGGCAGCCAGGCCGGATAGCCGGTGCGCGCGGATTGCGGGGGCAGTGCGAGGGGAGCGTGGTCGCCGGAGGTCCGGCTCGCCGCAGGCGTGTCGCCGGCGGGGACGGCGACCTGCGGGCCGTACTGCGACCACGCCCACAGCCCGACCAGCAGCAGTCCGATGATCAGCCAGGCGTTGCGTCGCATCGCGTGGATCCGCTCAGCCGCAGCTGATGCGGACGATGGCGTTGCCGTCGTCGACCTCGACGTTGAGGCGGTCGGCGCGGAAGTCCATCGTCACCGGCTGCCCCGGCTTGATCACGCGCAGCGCGCCGGTCGCGCCCGCGGCGGCCTTGGCCTGGGCGACGGTGGCTTCGCTGGCGTCCTGGCCGATGTATGACTGCGCTGCGTCGGCGTTGCACTGCGTGGCCGCGTCTGCCGGGGCGGAAGCGGGATCAGGTGCAATCACGTCGTTACCGGCCTGCGCGGCCTGCGCCTGCGCCGCGGCGTCGCCAGGAGGCGTGGCGCAGGCGCCCAGCGCCAGTGCGGCGACGAGCGCGACAAGGGACGGCGGATGGCGGGCGATGTTCATCGGCGTGCTCCGTGGCGTGCCTTCCAGCGTGGGCCGCCAGCGTGCCGCCGCCGCCGTGTGCAAAACGTTAACCCGTGCCGGCCGCGCCTTTGGCGTGCAGGGCCACCAGTTCCGCCATCAGCAGGGCGAGGGTCACCACGTCCTGGTGGTTGTGCGCGGCCACCCGCTTGAGCTGCGACGACGAGCCGCCGCGCAGGTACTGCAGCCACGCTGCCGGCGCCTGCGAACCGGGGAGGTCGTCCTCGCGCACCACGCCCAGCGCCTCGCGCTCGATCGTTGCCAGCCGGCAGTTCTCCCAGCGCCCGCGCCAGCGGCGGCGCGAGGGAAACAGCAGGTCGACGTGGCGCAGTTCGCGCAGCGGATCGGGCTGGCGCGCCAGCCGGTAGCGCGTCTTCAGCAGCGGCGCGTCGTAGCAGCGGCCGTTGTAGCTGGCCAGCAC
Source organism: Luteimonas soli (assembly GCF_042648865.1). Taxonomy (NCBI): domain Bacteria; kingdom Pseudomonadati; phylum Pseudomonadota; class Gammaproteobacteria; order Lysobacterales; family Lysobacteraceae; genus Luteimonas; species Luteimonas soli. The sequence continues at coordinate 306,398 of NZ_JBHRYA010000007.1, forward strand.
CGTGTGCGGCGACAGCCAGCCGGCGAAGGCGCGCAGCATGTCGGCCTCGGCCGCCATCGTGGCGATCAGCAGCTGGCGCACGCGCAGCCCATCGCCGCGGTCGCGGTGATGGTGGAAGTCGGCCGCGCCGACCATGAAGGCGCGGGTGCCGGTGCCGCCGGCAAGGCCCGTGGTTTCGGTGTCGAAGAACAGCAGGTCGCGCGGCTCGACGTCGACCTGCGCCGCGGGGTCATGGCGCATCGACGCGCGCGCGGAGAAGGCCAGCGACCAGGTCGCCGGCGGAGCGGGCATCGGCAGGTGCGTTTCGACCAGCCGCACGCCGGGCGCGATCTCTTCGCCGGGCAGCGAGCGGTCGACCGGTCCGCGTGCAGGCAGCCGTGCGACGGTGCGTGCGCGGACGCCGAGCAGGCGGCGCAGGGAGTCGATGGATTGCGCGGCGGGTTTCGGTTCTCCTGCGCGTGGATGCGGGTCGCGCGGCGAGGTTCCTTCGTTTGCGACGGCGTCGAAGGGTTGGCGTGGGCTTGTATTGGCGCACGCGCTGCTTTCGGAGGGTTGTGCCGGATCCGACGCAACCCCCTCCCAGCCTCCCCCTGCCTTCGCAGGGGGAGGGGCCGAGGCGCCACCGACCTCGCGGCGCAGCGTGCGCAGTTTCTGCAGCGAGACGCTCATCGCCAGCGTTCTCGTGGGAGCGGCTCCGGCCGCGAGCTTTGGGCTTGGCTCCTCCCCCTGCAAAGGCAGGGGGAGGCTGGGAGGGGGTGCTCACGGTTCGCGATGATCCCAAAGACACCCCTCCCCAACCCGCCCGGCCCGCCAGCACAGCTGGCGGTCGCTCCGCGATGCGCGAGCCAATGGCTCGCAAGCGCATCGCTACGCCCCCTGCCTTCGCAGGGGAGGGAGCTGGAAAGCTCGCGGCTGAAGCCGCTCCCGCAGCGGCGTGTGGCCCTCACGCTGCCGACCCGGCCAGCAGGCCCAGCACCTGCAGGGCCAGTTGCTTCGGCGTCGCCAGCGTCTTCGCTTCGTCGATCGCAAGCACCGGTCCAACGCAGGCCGGGCAGCCGGCGCGGCAGTCGCAGCGTTCGACCAGTCCGCGCGCGTGCTGCACCAGTTCGGCCTGGCGCTGCCACAGCGGTTCGCTCAGGCCCACGCCACCGGGGAAGTTGTCGTACAGGTACACCGTGGGCACGAACTGCGCGGATTCGAAGACCACGCCGTCGGCCGGCGCGTCGGCGCCGATCGCCACGGCCCTGCCGTCCGCATCCTGCGCGCGCCCATGGCCGTCGCCGTCCTGCGTCGCGAACCACGCGCCGTCGCCGTTGCCCACCGACTTCTGCAGGTCGCGTGCGTCGGCCATCATCGCGACTGTCGCGACCACGTGCAGCGCGTGCGCAGCACCGAGGAAGCCGTCGAGCGCGTCCTGCTTCGACGCGAAGGCGCGCAGCAGCACCGCCTGCGGCAGCTGCCACCAGGCCGCGGTGGTGTGCAGCTCCTGGTCGGGCAGGTTGACCGGGCCGTAGCCGATGTTCTCGTGGGTGTAGTAGCGGATCTTCTTGTAGCCGGCGACACGCCGCACCACGTGGACTTCGCCGTGATGGGCGTCGCCGCGCCCGGCCTGGCAGCCGTCGAAGCGGTCGAGCACCTTCAACTTCGTGTAGTCGATGCTGTCGGTGTAGTAGTCGACGTGCGTACGCGCGACGAAGGCCTTGCGGCCCTCCCAGTCCAACCGCTCCACCTGGTAGGGCGTGGACTGCACCATGTGGATCGCGCCTTCGTACAGGGTGAGCGCGGCAGCCGAGTAGTCGACCTCGGCGATGATCTTCTGCGCGCCGTCGGTGCGGTCGACGACCACGAAGTTGCCGTCCGCCACCGAGCGCAGCGACACCGCCTGCGCGGGGTAGCTGTCGGCGATCCACTCCCAGCGCGCGCCTTCGCGATGCACGACTTCGGTTTCCGCCAGCGCTTCCAGGTAGACCTCCGGATCGACCGGGCCGAACCCGTCGCCCGCTGCGAACGGCAGCTCGAACGCGGCGCAGCGGATGTGGTCGAACAGCACCAGCGGCTGGTCGGGCGCGATGCGCGCGTGTTCGGGCGTCGCATCGGCGAAGAAGTCCGGGTGCCGCACCACGTACTGGTCCAGCGGCTGCGAGTTGGCGACCAGCACGCCCAGGCTCGCGCGCTGGCGACGGCCGGCGCGGCCGAAGCGCTGCCAGGTCGCCGCCACCGTGCCGGGATAGCCGTTGAGCACCACCACGTCGAGGCTGCCGATGTCGACGCCCAGCTCCAGCGCCGAGGTGGCGATGATCCCGTCGATGCGTCCGGCGCGCATGTCGCGCTCGGCGGCGCGGCGCTCGGTGGGCAGGTAGCCGCCGCGGTAGGCGCGGATGCGCGGATGCCTGCGCGGGTCGTGGTCGAACACGTCCTTGAGGTACTTGGTCAACACCTCGACCATCAGGCGCGTCTGCGCGAACACCAGCGTCTTCAGTCCCGACCTGATCGCGATGCGCGCGATGCGGTTGGACTGCGAGCGCGCCGACGCACGCAGGCCGAGGTCGCGGTTGACCACCGGCGGGTTCCACAGCAGCACGTGCCGCTCGCCGGTCGGCGCGCCCGATTCGGTGATCGCGTGCACCGGCGCCTCGACCAGCGCCTGGCAGTGTTCGCGCGGGTTGCCGATCGTGGCCGAGCACAGGATGAACTGCGGCGCCACGCCATAGAACGCACACACGCGCTTGAGCCGTCGCAGCACGTTGGCCACGTGCGAGCCGAACACGCCGCGGTAGGTGTGCACCTCGTCGATCACGACGTAGCGCAGGTTCTCGAAGAACTGCGCCCACTTGGTGTGGTGCGGCAGGATCGCCTGGTGGAGCATGTCCGGGTTGCTGACCACGATGTCGCCGTGCAGGCGGATCGCCTGGCGCGCGTCGCCGGGGGTGTCGCCGTCGAAGGTGAAGGCCTTCACGCCGAGCTCGCCGGCGCGGTTGAGCTCCAGCAGCTCGGCGACCTGGTCCTGGGCCAGCGCCTTGGTCGGGAACAGGAAGAGTGCTTTTGAAGCCGGGGCCTCCGCCGGCGACGTCATCGCCGCGGCGACCACCGGCAGCGTGTAGCACAGCGACTTGCCTGACGCGGTCGGCGTGGCGATCGCGACGTGTTCGCCGCGCTGCGTCGCGTGCCAGGCCTCGGCCTGGTGCGAGTAGAGCCGTCCGACGCCGCGTGCGCGCAGCGCCGAGCGCAGGGCCTGCGGCACGTCGTCGGGAATGGGGGCGTAGGCGCCCTCGCGGCCGGGAACGGTGAAGCTGCCGGTGATCCGGTCGCCGTAGCGCCGCGACAGCGCGCGGGTCAGCGCCGCGCCGTCGCCCGTGCGGCGGCCGTCGTCGCCCAGCGCCAGCGCACGCTCCTCGTCTTCCACCCGCCTTGCCAGTGCCTGTGCCATGCGTCGTTCCCGTCAAGTTGCGTGGCAGTGGGCCCGACGGGCGTCGCAGCCGGTGAGACGGGCGGCCGCGGGGTTCAGGCCAGTTCTGCAGCCGCGACGCGGCGCACGGTGAACGCCCGCAGCCGCGCCGGGCTCGACACGCCGATGCCCTGCGCACGGCCGGCGGTGTACAGCGTCACGTGCGGCGGCGGCACCGGCAGCTGGCGCCCGAGCAGGCGTCCCAGTGCACGGTGGAAGGGCGCCATCGCCGGCAGGTCGATGCGTTCGATGAGCGAATGCGCGACGACCACGCGGCCGTCCTCGACGACCGCCTTGCGCAGCAGCAGGTGCCGGTCGCTGCGTTCGAACCGCCAGTCGCGCGCGTCGCGCAGCGCGCGGACCAGGACGCCCGCATGATTGCCGGCGGTGGCGTGCAATTCGGCGCCGAGCGCGGTGCCGACGAGGGTGACGTGGAGTTCCGGTTTGGGCTCCAGGTGCAGGCCGTCGACTTCCACCGTGGCCAGCGGCGGCGGCCAGCGCTCGGGCGCGATCGGGAGGACGAGCGTGTGCGGGGCGGTGGCTCGGGCCATCGCTGCATCATGCCGCTCCTGCTCCCCGGCCGCTCGCAAGGTCGATCGCGTGGCAGGGCATGCACTACCCTGCACCCTGGTACGGCAACGCCCGCACCGAAGTCCCCGGATGACCGAACCCGAATGACCGGAAAACCCTTCGCCCCCGCCTGCGAGCGCAACCGCGAACCGATCCTGGCGGTGCTGCGCGAACGCTTCGCCGGTTCACGCCACGTGCTGGAAGTGGGCAGCGGTACCGGCCAGCACGCGGTGCATTTCGCCGCGGCCATGCCGTGGCTGCAGTGGCAGTGCTCGGACCGGGCGGAACACCTGCCGGGCATGCGCTCGTGGCTGGACGACGCAGCGCTGGACAACACGCCGCCGCCGCTGGCGCTGGATGTCGCCGATGCGGCGTGGCCGCGCGCGCCGACCGGCTGCGGGCGCTTCGATGCGGTGTTCAGCGCCAATACGCTGCACATCATGGGCTGGGACGGGGTCGAGGCGTTCTTCCACGGTGTTGGCGAGGTGCTGGAACGCGAGGACGGCGTGTTGGTGGTCTACGGGCCGTTCAACTATTCCGGCGCGTACACCAGCGACGGCAACCGTGACTTCGATGCCTGGCTCAAGGCGCGCGACCCGCGCTCGGGGATCCGCGACTTCGAGGCGGTCGATGGACTCGCGCGCGGCACCGGGTTGCGGCTGGTGGATGACGTGGCGATGCCGGCGAACAACCGCTGCCTGGTGTGGCGGCGGATGCGGGGACAGGTGCCGTTCCGGCGTGATGCGAAAAGCGCGTCGGGGATGTAACCCCGACCTACGGCATCTGGATCACGTAACTTTCCGATGCAGGGCGTTGCCGCGCGGTCGTAGGTCGGGGCTACGCCCCCGACGCTCCGCGCTCCTCAACCCACCCGCGCTCCTACAGGTCCGGCGGGGTCTTCAAGCTGCACGAGCGGCGACGGCGGCCACGCGTGACATGTCTTCCGGCGTGACGTGCAGGTGCGGCGCGATCCGCAGCAGCCCGTGACGGCGGGTGCAGATGATGCGTTCGCGCCGCAGCGCATCGAACACCGCATCCAGCCGCTCCGCCGGTGGCCGCAGCGCGGTGAGGTGCGGTGCGTGGCCGGGCGTCTTCCACGCGGACAGTCCGTGCGCGTCCAGCGCGTCATCGAGCGCGCGGGTGCATTTGCCGAGCGCGGTGGCGATATCGGGTACGCCCCAGGCCAGCACCTGTTCGAGGCCGGCGGCGGCCATCGCCAACGGCAGCGGCTCGTCCAGGCCGCCGGCATCGAAGCGGCGTGCACCGCGCCGCGGTGGCGGGGGTGCCTCGACCGGGAATCGCCAGCCGTCGCCCGCGTCGCGCGCCGACCAGTGCTGCTCGATCGCCACGCCCGCCTCGCGCCAGCGCGACGCCGCCCACAGCCAGGACAGCCCGCGCGGCCCCAGCAGCCACTTGTAGCCGACGCTGGCCACGAAATCCGGCTGCCAGCGCGCGATGCCTGCCGGCAGCGCGCCCAGGCTCTGGCTGAGGTCGAGCACCAGCGCGGCGCCGGCCGCGTGCACGCGCGGGGCGATACGGTCGAGATCGAGCAGGGCGCCGTCGTCCCAGCGCACCTGCGGCAGCGCGACCACGCGCACGCGCGGCTCGGCATCCAGCGCGGCGAGGACCGCGTTCGTCCAGCCCTGGCCGGGTGCGCGCCGCACCGCGGCAATGCGTGCGCCGGTTTCGGCGCAGCGCTGCTGCCAGGGCAGCAGGTTGGAGGGGAACTGGCCTTCCAGTAGCAGCACCGCCTCGCCGGCCGCCAGCGGCAGGTTGCGCGCGGCGGTGGACAGCGCGAACGCGGCCGAGGGCACCGGCGCCACGGCCTCTGCGTCGCCGTCGAGCAGCCCTGCGGCCAGCGCGCGCACCGCTTCGACCTGCGCTTCGAGCGCGTCGAACGACTGCGTCCACGGCGCGGCATTGGCTTCGAGCGCGAGCCGTGCGGCCGCATGCACGCCGCGCAGCATCGGCGCGCGCGCGGCGCAGTCCAGGTACAGGACGTCGCCGAAGGGCATGAATGCGGATGCGGCGTCTTCGGGCGGCAGGGGCGCGTGCGCGGGTGGCATCGGCCCACTTTACCGGGAGCGCGGGCCCGGCGCGGCCGGGTCGTCATCCGGCGTTCGGCCGGAATTATTATGCTGTGCGCATGTCCGCGTTTCCTGCCCCTACAGAGGACGCCCGCCAAGGCGCTCCCGCGCTGGCCGAACGCTACCGCGCGGTGCGGGCGCGCAGCATCGCGCTGGCGGCGCCGCTGTCGGCCGAGGACGCGATGGTGCAGAGCATGCCCGACGCCAGCCCGGCGAAGTGGCACCTGGCCCACACCACCTGGTTTTTCGAACGCTTCGTGCTCGGCACGCGCGACGGCTATGCGCCGGTCGACCCGCAGTGGGACTACCTGTTCAACAGCTACTACAACAGCGTCGGCCCGATGCACGCGCGGCCGCGGCGCGGGCTGGTGTCACGGCCGTCGCTGATCGAAGTGCTCGAATACCGGGAAGAGGTCGACGCGCGCATGGCGCGACGCTTCGATGCCGGCGACCTCGACGAGGATGCCGAGCGCGTGATCCTGCTCGGTACCCACCACGAGCAGCAGCACCAGGAGCTGCTGCTGACCGACATCAAGCACGCGCTGTGGTGCAACCCGCTGGGGCCGGCGTACCGCAACGATCTTCCGCAGCGACCGGGACGCGCGGCACCGCTGCGCTGGATCGCGCGCGACGAAGCCGTTGCGGAGATCGGCGCCGCGCCGTGGCCGCAGGCGCGCGGGTTTGCCTACGACAACGAATCGCCGCGCCACCGCGAGCTGGTCGCCGCGCACGCGCTCGCCAGCCGGCCGGTGAGCAATGCCGAGTACGCGAAGTTCGTCGACGAAGGCGGCTATGCCGAACCGACGCTCTGGCTCAGCGATGCGTGGGCCCTGCTGCGCGCGGAAGGCTGGCAGCGGCCGCTGTACTGGCACGAGGACGGCGCGCGCGAGTTCACCCTCGGCGGCTGGCGCGAACGCGATCCACACGCGCCGGCCTGCCACCTGAGCCTCTACGAAGCCGACGCGTTTGCGCGCTGGGCCGGCGCGCGCCTGCCGACCGAAGCCGAATGGGAACAGGCCGCGACCGGCGTCGCCGTCGACGGCAACTTCGCCGACGCCGGCGCGCTGCATCCGCAGGGCGCGAATGCCGGCGGCAGCGGCTTGCAGCAGCTGTTCGGCGACGTGTGGGAGTGGACGTCCTCGGCCTACACCGCGTATCCCGGCTTCCGCCCGCTGCCCGGCTCGCTGGGCGAGTACAACGGCAAGTTCATGAGCGGGCAGAACGTGCTGCGCGGCGGCAGCTGCGCCACGCCCGCCGACCACGTGCGCGCCAGCTATCGCAATTTCTTCCCCCCTACCGCTCGCTGGCAGTTCTCGGGCCTGCGCCTGGCCAAGGATCCCGAGTGAATGCCGCTCCCGAGCTGACCGACCTGCATCCCACCCCCGACGACATCCTCGGCGACGTGCTTGCCGGCCTGTCGCAGTCGCCAAAGCGCCTGCCGTCGAAGTACTTCTACGACCGCCGCGGCTCCGAGCTGTTCGAGCAGATCACCCGCCAGCCCGAGTACTACCCCACCCGGATCGAGCTGCAGCTGCTTGCCGACAGCGCCGCCGAAATATCCGCTGCCGTCGGCCCGCGCGCGCACGTGGTCGAGTACGGCAGCGGCAGCGGGCGCAAGACGCGGCTGCTGCTCGACGCGCTGGACGACCCGGTTGCCTACACGCCGATCGAGATCTCGCGCAGCGCGCTGCTGGCCAGCGTGGAGCGGCTGGACCGCGAGTTCGATGACGTCGAGGTGTTGCCGGTGTGCGCCGATTTCACCCATCCGGTGCCCCTGCCCAGGCCCGCGCGCAAGGCCGAGCACGCGCTGGTGTTCTTCCCCGGCTCCACGCTGGGCAACTTCACCCACGCCGAATCGCTGCGCCTGCTGCGTGCGATGCGCGAAACCATGGGCGAGCGCGGCGGCGCGCTGGTGGGCATCGACCTGCAGAAATCGCCCGAGGTCATCGAGGCTGCGTACAACGACGCGGCCGGGATCACCGCGGCGTTCACGCTCAACCTGCTGGCGCGGCTGAACAATGACATCGGCAGCGATTTCGATCTCGACGGCTTCGAGCATCGTGCCGTGTACGCGCGCGAGGCCGGCCGGATCGAGACCTTCCTGGTCAGCCGCCGGGCGCAGGACGTGGTCGTCGATGGCCATCGCTTCCACTTCGACGAAGGTGAGGCGATGCAGGTCGAGTACAGTCACAAGTACACGGACGCTGGTTTCGCGGCGCTGGTTGCTGAAGCGGGGCTGCGTGTTGCGCAGCGGTGGAATGATCCGCGGGACTGGTTCGGGTTGCGCTTGCTGCGGCGCGATTAGATGTTGTGGCCGCATCGGCCTGTGCCGCAGGTCGGAGCTACGTCCCCGAGGCGCTTTTCGCGTTGCGGCGCCATCGTAGGGCGGGTCTTGACCCGCCTGCTGTTCGGTGGAGATCAAAGGCAAAAGCTTTCGCGCCGTGACGGCGCGAGCCACCTTTCTTTGCTTGTGCAAAGAAACCTGGCGCAAAGAAACACACCCCGCCTACGCGCCCGGTGCTGTGCACCGGGTCCGCGGAGCCGGCGGGATTTTTCGAAGGGGCATCCTGCCCCTGCGAAAAACGCCGCACATCCCTGTGCGGCGCCCTTCGGGTCTTGTCCGCCGGCTCCGCCGCTTCGGAGGGGCCCCGAAAGTCAAAGTCGACGGCAACGGCAAAAGGCGCATCTGCGCGGGCTGGCCGTAGGTCGGGGTTACATCCCCGACACGCTCTTCGCGTGGTCGCCGCCGCGAGCTCCTGGTCTCCGGGTATCTCTCCAGTTCGCGGCTGAAGTCGCTCCCACAAGCCTCCGGTTGCCGATATCCCTGCGCGCACCATGCCCAATGGCACGGTGACGAACGACCCATGTCGGGCGAGGATGGGATTGTCCCGATACGCAGGAATCGCCGCATGCGCCGTTCGCACCTCGCCAGCCTGTCGCTCGCCGTCGCCCTCGCGCTGTCGTCGCCATTCGCGGCGTCGACCGCGCAGGCCGAAGTGCCGCCACCGGTCGACGTGGCGTATCCGGGCACGATCGACATCGAGGTCGATGCCACCGACCTCGCCCAGCGCATCTTCCGCGTGAAGCAGGAAATGCCGGTGCAGCCCGGCCCGCTGACCCTGCTGTTCCCTGCCTGGCTGCCGGGCAACCACCGGCCCGCCGGCCCGATCGAGAAGATCGCCGGGCTGGAGATCACCGCCAACGGCCAGCGCCTGGAGTGGAAGCGCGACCCGCTCGACGTCTATGCCTTCCACGTCGAGGTGCCGGCCGGCGTGTCGTCGCTGTCGATGCAGTACCAGTACCTCACGCCCACCGACCGCAACCAGGGCCGGGTGGTGATGACGCCGAACATGCTCAACCTGCAGTGGAACGCGGTGGTGCTGTATCCGGCCGGCCACTACGCCAGCCGCATCCAGTACGCCGCGTCGGTGAAGTATCCGGCCGGCTTCCAGGCGGCCAGCGCGCTCGATGTCGCCAGCCGCGATGGCGCGACGGTGCACTACCGGCCGGTGCCGCTGGACATCCTGGTCGACTCGCCGGTGTACGCCGGCCGCTACTTCAAGTCCTTCGACCTCGCGCCCGGCGCGAAGGTGCCGGTGCGGCTGAACGTGGTCGCCGACGCGGCGAAATACCTGGAAGCCGAGCCCGAGCACATCGAACAGCACCGCGAACTGGTGAAGCAGGCGCTCAAGCTCTACGGCGCCCAGCATTACGACCACTACGACTTCCTGTTCTCGCTGTCCGGGCAGATGAGCGGCAACGGGCTGGAACACCAGCGCTCCAGCGAGAACGGCGTCGGCACCGACTACTTCACCGACTGGGACAAGAAGACCGGCAGCACCGACCTGCTCGGCCACGAGTACACGCATTCGTGGAACGGCAAGTACCGCCGCCCGGCCGACCTGTGGACGCCCAACTACAACGTGCCGATGCAGGGCAGCCTGCTGTGGGTGTACGAGGGCCAGACCCAGTACTGGGGCAACGTGCTGACCGCGCGCGCCGGGCTGCGGCCGATGCAGGCCTCGCGCGACGCGCTGGCGCTGGTCGCGGCGACCTACGCCGACAACCGCCCGGGCCTGGAATGGCGCGCGCTGCAGGACACCACCAACGACCCGGTCGTCGCCCGCCGCCAGCCCAAGCCCTATCGCGGCTACCAGATGAGCGAGGACTACTACTCGGGCGGGCAGATGATGTGGCTGGAGGCCGACGCGCGCATCCGCGAGCTGAGCCGCGGCAAGAAGTCGCTGGACGATTTCGCGCGCGCGTTCTTCGGCGGGAACGATGGCGAGTGGAAGACGCAGGACACCTACACCTTCGACGACGTGGTTGCCACGCTCGACGGCGTGGTGGAAAGCGACTGGCGCACGTTCCTGCGCGACCGCCTCGACGGCAAGGCGCCGCTGACCGGTGGCCTCGAAGCCAGCGGCTGGAAGCTGGTCTACCGCGACGAGCCCAACGCCTACGCCAAGGCGCGGGCGAAGGACGACCGCGGCGGTGCCAGCTTCATCTATTCGCTCGGCATCAACCTCGACAAGTCCGGCGAGGTGTCCGAGGTGCGCTGGGACAGCCCGGCGTTTGACGCCGGCGTGGGCAGCGGCATGACCGTGGTCGCGGTCAACGACATCGAATACGGCAAGGACGCGCTGACCGACGCGATCAAGGCCGCGAAGGACGACAAGGCGCCGATCCGCCTGCTGGTCAAGACTTTCGACCGCTACCGCACGATCGACGTCGACTACCACGGCGGCCTGCGCTACCCGCATCTGGAGCGCATCGAGGGCACGCCGGATTACCTGACGAAGATCCTCTCGCCGCGCAAGTGATGCCGCAGGTGTCGTAGGTCGGGGTCACGCCCCCGACGGCTCTTGACTGCGGCATTCCCGGAGGGCCAAGCACCGCATTGCGCCGGGCCTGGGGAGTGTCACGCAGCCTGCACGATCCGCAGCGGGTTCTTCCATTCCGCCAGCAGTTCGGCTTCGCGCGCCTTGGCCTTGTGCAGGTGCGCTTCCTTGACGTGGCCGTAGCCGCGGATCTGTTCGGGGATGGCGGCGATCTCGGCGGCGAGATCGACGTTGCCGGCGTCGAGTGCGTCGAGCAGGCCGCCCACCGTCTGCTCGTAGTCGTCGATCAGCCGGCGTTCCATCCTGCGTTCGGCGGTGTAGCCGAACACGTCGAGCGCGCCGCCGCGCAGGCCGCGCAGCTTCGCCAGCACCTTGAACGCGGTGAATACCCACGGGCCGTACTCGCGCTTCACCAGTTCGCCCGTCGCGTTTTTCTTCGCCAGCAGCGGCGGGGCGAGGTGGAAGTGCAGCTTGTAGTCGCCGTCGAACTGCTGCTCGAGCTTCCTGCGGAAGTCGCCGCTGGTGTACAGGCGCGCGACTTCGTACTCGTCCTTGTAGGCCATCAGCTTGAAGAAGTAGCGGGCGACGGCTTCGGCGAGGTCGGTGGAACCGGGCGCCTTCGCCTGCTCGGCGCTGCGCACCCTGGCCACGAAGTCGGTGTAGCGCCTGGCGTACTTCGCGTCCTGGTAGTCGGTGAGGAATGCCGCGCGGCGGCTCACCAGTTCGTCGAGCGAGCGCGACAGGCGGCTGTCGTCCAGCGGCAGGAAGGCGACGCCGTCGCCGCCGTGCGCGGGCACGTGGCGCAGTTCGTCCTCGTCGCGCGCGGCCTTCGGTGCGGAGGTCGCGCCCCACTCGGTGCTTTCCCATTCGCCCGGCGGCAATGCCTGCAGGTCGCGCGGCGTGCTTTCGGCGGCGGTGGGCGCGTTGCGGACGATGCCGGCGGCTTCGAACACGGCGTCCGGATCGATCGCCGCCAGCCGGCCCCAGGCGAAGGCGGTCTTGTTCATCTCCACCGCGGCGCCGTTGAGTTCCACCGCGCGCATCAGCGCCTCGAACGACAGCGGCACCAGTCCGCGCTGCCAGGCGTAGCCGAGCATGAACAGGTTGGTTGCGATCGCATCGCCCATCAGCGCGGTCGCGACGCGCGTGGCGTCGAACTGCAGCGGTGCGCCGCCGTCGAGCGCGTGGCTGACCGCGGCGACGATCTCGGCGGCCGGGAACTGCAGGTCGGGGCGGGTGGTGAAGCTGCCCGGCATCGCCTCCCAGGTGTTGAGCACCACCTGCGTGCGTCCGGCGCGGATCTTCGACAGCGTCCAGTAGTCGTTGACCACGACCATGTCGCAGCCGAGCACCAGGTCGGCCTCGCCGGCGGCGATGCGCACGGCGTGGATGTCTTCCGGCGCGCGCGCGATGCGGATGTGGGTGGTGACCGCGCCGCCCTTCTGTGCCAGCCCGGTCTGGTCGAGCACGGTCGCGCCCTTGCCCTCCAGGTGCCCGGCCATGCCCAGCAGCGCGCCGATGGTGACCACGCCGGTGCCGCCAACGCCGGTGAGCAGGATGTTCCAGGGCTGCGAGAGGTCGGAGGCGGCGGTCGGCATCGGCAGCTCGGCCAGGCGCTCGGCGGCGTTGGCCTTGCGGCCCTTGCGCGGGGTGCCGCCGTGCACGGTGACGAAGCTGGGGCAGAAACCCTCGACGCAGCTGTAGTCCTTGTTGCAGTTGCTCTGGTCGATCTCGCGCTTGCGGCCGAATTCGGTTTCCTTCGGCAGCACGCTGACGCAGAACGACTTCTGCCCGCAGTCGCCGCAGCCCTCGCACACCAGGGTGTTGACGAACACGCGCTTCTGCGGATCGATCATCTTGCCGCGCTTGCGGCGGCGGCGCTTCTCGGTGGCGCAGGTCTGATCAAAGATCAGCACGCTGACGCCCTTCACTTCGCGCAGGCGCTTCTGCACCGCGTCGAGTTCGCGGCGGTCGAGGAACTCGACGCCGGACGGGAAGATCGAGCGGTCGCTCCACTTTTCGATGTCGTCGCTGAGTACCACGATCGCCTGCACGCCCTCGCTGCGCATCTGGTGCGCGATCTGCGGCACGCTGAGCTGGCCGTCCACCGGCTGGCCGCCGGTCATCGCCACCGCGTCGTTGTAGAGGATCTTGTAGGTGATGTTGACGCCGGTCGCGACCGACTGCCGGATCGCCAGCGTGCCGGAGTGGAAATAGGTGCCGTCGCCGAGGTTCTGGAACACGTGCGGGGTGTCGGTGAACGGCGCCTGCCCGGACCATGTCACGCCTTCGCCGCCCATGTGGGTGAAGGTGTCGGTGTCGCGGTCCATCCACGTGACCATGTAGTGGCAGCCGATGCCGGCCATCGCGCGCGAACCTTCCGGCACCACGGTCGAGGTGTTGTGCGGGCAGCCCGAACAGTAGTGCGGCACGCGCGGAAACTGCGCGCGCGGCAGGGTCAGGGCGCCTTCCTTCTCCTGCATCCAGTGCAGCACCTGCTCGATGCGGGCGGCATCGTTGGCCTGCATCGGGATGCCCTTGCGGATGCGGCGCGCGATCACGCCGGCGATGGTCGCCGGGGTCAGCTCGCCGGTGGACGGCAGGATCCACTCGCCGCTTTCGTCGTACTTGCCGACGATGCTCGGGCGGCGGCCGCCGTCGAGGCCGAAGTCGAAGTTGTAGAACAGCTCCTTCATCTGGCCTTCGATGAAGCCGTGCTTCTCCTCGACCACGAGGATGTCCTCCAGCCCGCGCGCGAACGCGCGGATGCCGACCGGCTCCAGCGGCCAGGTCATGCCGACCTTGTAGACGCGGATGCCCAGCGCCGCGCAGGCCTCTGCGTCCAGGCCGAGGTATTCGAGCGCCTGCAGCACGTCCAGGTAGCTCTTGCCGGTGGTGACGATGCCCAGCCGCGCGGTTGGTGAATCGATCACCACGCGGTCGATGCGGTTGGCGCGCGCGAACGCCTGCGCGGCCTTGACCGCGTAGCGGTGCAGGCGCATCTCCTGTTCCATCGGCGGATCGGGCCAGCGGATGTTGAGGCCGCCCGGCGGCATCTCGAAGTCGTCCGGGGTGACGATCTCCAGCGCGAACGGGTCCACGTCCACCGACGCCGACGACTCCACCGTCTCGGCGATCGTCTTGAAGCCCACCCAGCGCCCGGTGTAGCGGCTCATCGCCCAGCCCAGCAGGCCCATCTGCAGGATGTCCTGCACGCCGGCCGGGTTGAGCACCGGCATCATCGCGCTGACGAACTCGTGCTCGGAGCCGTGCGGCAGGGTCGAGCTGCGGCAGGCGTGGTCGTCGGCGGCCAGCGCCAGCACGCCGCCGAGCTTCGAGGTGCCGGCGGCGTTGGCGTGCTTGAACACGTCGCCGCAGCGGTCCACGCCCGGGCCCTTGCCGTACCACATGCCGAACACGCCATCGACCTTGGCGCCCGGGAACAGGTGGGTCTGCTGCGTGCCCCAGACCATGGTCGCGCCGAGGTCCTCGTTGAGGCCGGGGGTGAACTTCACGCCGGCGGCTTCGAGATGCCTCGAAGCCCGCCACAGCTCCAGGTCGAAGCCGCCCAGCGGCGAGCCGCGGTAGCCGCTGACGAAGCCGCCGGTATTCAAGCCGGCGGCCTCGTCGCGCAGGCGCTGCATCAGCGGCAGCCGCACCAGCGCCTGCACGCCGGACAGGTAGATGCGGCCGCGGGTGCGGGTGAACTTGTCCTCCAGCGTGTAGTCGGCATCGACCACGCCGCGGGTCAGGCCGGTGCCGGCGGAGGCGGGGGAGGACAGTTCGGCGGTGCTGGTCATGGCGGCGGGCCTTTGGTCTGGCTGGCGACCTGCAAAGTCGCGGGCTGGGGCGGGCGCAAGTGCCCGTCGCGGCTGGGAAAAATGGCGCGGAATTGTAGCAGCGGGCGGCCTTTTCCCCGGTTGCCGGCCGGCGTGGCGTCGTTGCGGTTGCAGCGGATTCGTCGCGGTCGTGTTGGCGCGTCAACACCATGATGGTGCCGGTGTGCGAGCGTGGTGCAGGGGCCGTGTTGCGCCGCGTGCGGTGGCCGCGACCTGCGCCAGCGGCTACCATGCGCGCCGGGGAAGGGGTTGCCCCGCCACACGAAGTCGCAATGAACATGTCCATCGCGCGCCGTTTCGGCGCTTTCGCACTGCTGTTCCCGCTCCTGCTTCCGATCGCACTGCACGCGCAGTCGCTGCCCAAGCCCAAGGAGTTCTATTTCGACGGGGACGGTTCCACCACCGCGCCGCTGGTCCTGCTCGAGGGCAGCGATGCCGCGACCCAGGAGCGGCTGCTCAAGGCCATGAAGGGCCACGGGCGCAACGCCGACCTGGCCGCCGCCCAGCTTGCGCACATCGCCTACGCCAGCGGCCGGCCGGAAACCGGCAGCGCGCTGTATGCGCGCGTGCTGGCCGACCTGGGCAACAACAGCCGCATGCGCCAGCCGCTGCTGTGGAACCACGGCTGGGACCTGTATCGCTCCGGGGATGCCGCCGCCGCGCTGTTGCGCTGGAAGGAGGCGGGCGTCGACACCTACAACAATCCGAGCTGGGTGCCGCCGACGCTGGCACTTGGGCTGTGGGCGCTCGACCGCCGTGAGGAAGCGGTGGAGTGGTACGCCGCCGCGGTGCGTACCGAGCCGACGCGCTGGCGCGATCCGGCCAACCTGCCGGCGCTGCTGCCGGACTGGAGCAAGGACGACGTCGCGAAGCTGGCCGAAGTGGCCGCCGCGTGGGCCGAGGCGCCGCCGAGCTGGCCCTGAGCGGCCTCCCGCGAACCCTGTAGGAGCGGCGGAAGCCGCGAGCTTCTGATCTTCCCAGGCGGCGTGGAAAGCTCGCGGCGTCCGCCGCTCCTGCAGGACAGCGGTCGGGGTTATTGCGCCGACGCGTCCTCGATCGGGACATTGTGGCCGCGCAGCCATTCGCGCACCGCATCGCGTTCGCGTCGCGCGGAGGCGTTGAGCGTGGCATCGCGGGTCATGAACAGGTAGCGCTGGAAAGTCACGCCCTGCGCGTTCACCGCGCCCGGGCTGGCGCCGGCATCGAGCAGCTTCAGCACCCAGTCCATCTGGTTGATCTTGGCGGCCACGTGCAGCGCGGTGTTGTGCTGGCGGTCGATGGCGTCGACCTGCGCGCCGGCGTCGAGCAGCCGCTGCGCGTTGGCGCCGCGCTCGGTCATCAGCGCGGCCATCAGCGGCGTGGCGCGGGTGACAGTGTTGGGCGTGTCCGGGCTGGCGCCGCCCGCGAGCAGGGTTTCCAGCCAGTAGGGCGTGTCGGCCTGGGCGGCCAGGTGGACCGCGGTCAAGCCGTCGTCGTCACCCAGGGCCGGATCGGCGCCCGCCGCGAGCAGGGCTTCGAAGCCGCTGCGGCTTTGCTGCAGCATCGCCCACTGCAGCATGGTGGTGCCGTTGTCGCCCCGGGCGTTGGGATTGGCGCCACCGGCGACCAGTTCGCGGATGCGCGCGGCATCGCCGGATTTCGCGGCCTGCGCGAGCTGGGCGGCGGCGGGATCGCTGAAGGTCTGCTGGGTCATCGAAGGGGTTTCCTGCTGGGCGCACGCACTGCATGCGAAGAGCATGAACGTGGACAGCGCGAGCGCCATGGGCGCGGCGTGTCGGCGGCGGCGTGGGATCGGGGGCGTCGTGGCGAAGGGATTCGGCATCGGCGGTTCATCTTAGGCCGCGCGGGCGCCGGCTGTCGTGATGCCGGTTTCGCGGCGCGCATGTGCCGGCCACTGCGGGCCGTGCCGGTCAACGGGACTGCATCGCAGGCGCGCGGCCCGCGCAGGCGGGTGGCGGGTGGGAACCATGGTCACGTCGCATGGGCGTGGCTGCCCGCGGCGGATTACCAGTTCCAGGGCATCGCCTTGCTGACCTTGTCGCCGACCCAGGATGCGCCGTCGGCGATCTTGCCACCGGCCCAGGCCGCTCCGTCGGCGATCTTGCCGCCGGTCCAGGTCACGCCGTCGACGATCTTCTCGCCGGTCCAGGTCGCGCCCTCGACGATCTTTTCACCGGTCCAGGTTGCGCCCTCGACGATCTTCTCGCCGGTCCAGACCGCGCCCTCGACGGCCTTGTCGGTCAGCCACTGTGCGCCGTCGCCGGCCTTGTCGAGCAGCCATTCGCCGCCGTCGCCGAGCTTGTCGGTGGCCCATTCGATCGCCTCGCCGCCGGCGTCGGCCCAGTCGCTGAGCGTGCTGCCGGTTGATTCGATGACCCCTGCGATGGCGTCGGCCGGCTTCTGCAGGCCGGTGAACTCGCCCAGGTCGCGGACCAGGCTGCCGGTGAAGTCGGTGGCGTTCTCCACTGTGCCGCCGGCCCAGCTCACGGCGCCCGAGGCGGTGTCGCCGGCCAGGTCGAGCCCGCCGTCGACCACGTCGCCGAGGATGCTGGCGGTGCCTTCGACGTAGTCGCCGTTGGCGTAATCGGTGGCGACCACGTCCTTGATCTGGCCGACGGTGTCCTTGCCCACGTTGATCGCGTCGCCGACGAGGTTGGTCACCGTATCGATCGTGTTGCCGAGGGTGTTGAAGTTGAACTCGCTGAAGTTCTGGAAGGCGTCGATCCCGAGCCCGGCCAGGGTGCCGTCGAGCGGGTTGACCGGTTCGTACGGGGTGTTCTGCTTCAGCGCCTCGACGTAGGTGGTGTTGTCGCCGCTGCCGCCGTGGGCGCCGATGATCGGCGTGGTACCGGCCGGGGCCTGGATGCGCAGCTCGTGGCCGACCGCGTCCGGCGGCGACAGCGGCGGCGCGAACGGGATCGGCAGCGCCGGCACGTCCTGCTGGGCCAGGGTCAGCGGGTCGCCGTTGACCACGTAGCGGCGCATCTGGCCACTGTCGGCAAGCTCGCTGCGCGCGGCATTGGGGTTGAACCCGAGGTCGCGCAGGGTCTCGTTGCTCAGCCCGGCGGCGTTGAAGGTCACCGCGGAGGCGTCGACGGACAGCGCCGCGGCCGAAGCCAGGCCGCCGCCCAGCGAGTGGCCGGTGAACACCACGTTGCCGTCGCCGAACGCGACCTCGGCTTCCTTGGCCAGCGCGACCGCCTGGTTGTACTGCTTGGTGTCCATGCCGAACGCCTGGGTGGCGTCCGCCTTGATGTCGCCCATCTCCTTGGGGTTGGTGCCGGCGAAGGCGACGACGTACTGGCCCTGGTCGTTCTGGTAGATCGCGGCGCGGAAGCCCGAATTGCTCTCGAGCGAGGCCGGGTCGATGTTGATCACGTTGCCGTCGGCATCGACCAGGTGGTCGCCTTCGGGCTGCAGGCGGTTCCAGCCGGCCGCTTCGAGCTCGGCCTCGGACTGGGTGCCGGTGACGCCGTCGGGGCCGCTGAGGGTGTAGGAGTCGTTGGACATCTGCGCCAGCTGCAGGTCCACGTCCTGCTGCGGTGCGGTGCCGGCCACCTGGCTGCTGAACTGTCCGTTCCCGGGCTGCAGCGGCTGGTAGGGCGAGTTCGCCGGTGCAGGCAGGTTGGCCGGGTTGGCGATGGACGGCGGGATGAAGTCCGGGCGCATCTGGGTCTGGAAGCTCATCTTCGCGTGCCTGCACGTTGGAATGCTCCCAGTGAGCCATCCAGGCGCCGCCACCGACAGCTGGGAAGAACCCTAGGGTGTGCGGGCGCACGGCCGCTGCGGGTATCGTCGTCGCATACCGTCCACGGGAACCTCGCCGATGAAATCGACCCTGTCCTGCCTGATCGCCCTGCTGTCCGCGGCCACCTTCGCCTGCGCCGCGCAGGTGCCGATGCCCGGCGACACACGGATGAGCCCGCAGGAGGCCGCGCAGCTGCAGGCGGCGCAGGAGGCCTCCGCGGCCTACCACGCGCGCATCGCGGCCGAACTGGCCGCCACCGGCCAGCCGCGCGAGCTGGCCTTCGCCGCGGCGCTGCGGCCTCTGGCGGACCGGACCCCGTCGCAGGGCGCGGTCCCGGGTGGTGACACGCCTTCGCAGGCCATCCCGCAGGACCCGCGCGAGGCCCGGTGGCGGCAGTTGGCCTCGGCCCGCGCCGGCAGCGACGTGCTGGCCAACATCCTGCTGCTGCAGGGCGACCCGAGTACCGGCGCTGCGACGCGGGAACAGGCACTGGAACGCTGGCAGCGCCTGGAGCCCGACAACCTTGCCCCGCGCCTGTTCGCCGGGGACGCCGAAGCCTGGCTGCCGCAGGCCGGCGCCTACGCGCGGCTGGACATGCACTATTACGAGCGGCTGCGCTGGATCCAGGCCGAACTGGTCGCGCATCCGCCGCGGGCGGTCGAGCGGGCCATGTTCGGCGGCGCCAACATGGCCCCGGACGAAGCCGCGGCCATCGGCGCGGCCGGGATCCTGGCCGCGGTGGCGCTGCCGGGGTTGCGGACGCTGACCGAGGCCTGCCGCGGCGACGCGCTCGACGCCACGCCGACCCGCCGCGCCGACTGCAGGCACGTCGGTCGGGTGGCCGCCGATACCGCGGACACCAGCATGGGCATCTCCATCGGCATCGGCCTGCTGGAGGCCACCGCGGCGAATCCGGCGCAGCGGACCGAAGCGCAGGCGCTGCGGCGGCGCCAGGACTGGCAGATGATCCAGTGGAACCGCGCCGCGACCTCGCAGCCCGACGACGGCGCCGCCCAGTTCGTGCGCCTGCTGCGCGACCCGGCGGTGCGCGGCGAGCGCGACCTGGTCGAACGCGTGCTGGCCGAAGCGGGCATCGCGCTTGATCCGCCCGCGGGCTGGGAGATGCCGCGGCGGTAAACGGAAGCTCGTAGGTCGGGGCTACGCCCCCGACGGCTTTCGAGGTGACGCGGCGCGTACGTTTCGGAAACCCGGAATCAATGCGCGCAGATCAAGAGCCGTCGGGGGCGTAGCCCCGACCTACGGTGTCGGGATTGCGGGGGATCCCGCGAACCTGGCTTGCGTGTCGCGCTACTCGTGCCGCAGCGCGGCGATCGGGTCGAGCCTTGCGGCCTGGCGCGCGGGATACACGCCGAAGGCCAGGCCGACCAGCGCGCAGAACGTGGCCGACAGCAGGATCGGCACCGGCGCCCAGGCCACCTGCCAGCCGGCGAAGGCGGCGATCGCGTACGCCAGCGCGGTGCCGAACAGCAGCCCCAGCAGCGCGCCGGAAATGCAGATCACGCTGGCCTCGCGCAGGAACTGCGCGACCACGTCGCGGCGGCGCGCACCCAGCGCGCGCAGCAGGCCGATCTCGCGCCGGCGTTCGAGCACGTTGGCCAGCATGATGTTCATGATCCCGATGCCGCCCACCACCAGGCTGATCACCGCGATCGCGCCCATCACCACCTGGAAGATGCGCTGGGTCTGCTGGTGCTGGCGGAACAGCTGCTGCGGCACCACCAGTTCGTAGTCGGCCTCGCCGCCGTGGCGCTGCTCGAGCACCGCGCCCAGCACGCCGGCGCCGGCGGCCAGCTGCGCGGGGTCGTCGATGCGCAGCAGGAAGCGGTCGAGCTCGTCGTCCTGCGACTGGAAGCGGAACCGCGCCAGCGCACTCGCCAGCGGTACGTAGATGCGGTTGCTTTCCAGCCCCAGCTGCACGCCCTCGAACTTGTCCTTGCCCAGGTCGCGGTCTTCCAGCACGCCCACCACTTCCAGCCAGACGTGGTTGACCTTGACCAGCTGGCCGATCGGGTCGGTGCCGTCGGCGAACAGGCTGGTGGCGGCCTGGTAGCCGAGCACGGCCACCGCGGCCAGCGCGTCGTCGTCGGCCTGTGTCAGCGCGCGGCCGCTGCCGACGCGCAGCGACGATAGCGCGAAGTAGTCCGGGCTCACGCCGCTGGCCTGGGCGTCGCTGTGGCCATGGTCGCTGAAGGCGGCGTAGGTCTTGACCGCCTTCTCGGCGGCAAAGCGCTCGGCGCCCGGCACCACCGCCAGCGCGGCGCGCGCGTCGGCGACGCTCAGGCCAAGGCTGCGTTCGCGGGTCTCGCGGCGCGCGTCCTCGTCCTGCGGGCGGGCCTGCGCGATCAGGTTGTGCAGGCCCAGGCTCTCCACAAGCTTCAGCGCCTCGCGGCGGCTGCCTTCGCCCACCGCCTGCATCGCCACGATCGCGCCGACGCCGAACACCAGGCCGAGCAGGGTCAGGCCGGTGCGCAGGCGGCGGCGCCAGAGTTCCTCGACGGCTTCGCGCCAGATCGGGGGCAGGGCGGCGAGCAGGCGGTTCATGGGCTGTCGGTCTCCGTGGCGTCGTCGTCGGCGTCAACGTCGGCCGTTCCGCCTTCGGTTGTCTCCTGCTTGCCGGCGGCCGCATCGGCGTCGTCCGCGTCCTCCGGCACCGCCGCGTTCGCCAGCAGCACCTGGTCGCCGGGCGACAGGCCCGAGAGCACCTGCGAGCGCGCGACGCCGCGCGCGCCCAGCTCCACCTTGCGCCAGTCGAAGTCGCTGCCGTCGCGCACCCGCACCACGCGCGCGCCGTCGCGGCTGCGCAGGGCGACGTTGGGCACGCTGATCGCCTCCGGCGCGTCGAGCTGGATGATCCGCGCGCGCATCTGCTGGCCGGGCACCAGGCCCAGCCGCTCGGCGGCCTCGCGCGGCACCGGCGCGCGCATCGACAGATACTTGACCGGGTCGCGGCGGCTGCGCGACTTGGGCGCGCTCGCCACCCACGACAGCTCGCTGGCGATCGTGTCCTGCGGCCGCCCGAGCGGGTACATCTCCACCGCCTGGCCCACGCGCACGCCCTGCGCTTCGAGCTGCGGCAGCGACAGCTCCACTTCCATCGCGTTGGCATCGGGCAGGCTGCCGAACTCGCGGCCGGCGTACAGCGAGGCGCCGGTCGCCGGCTTCACCCCGGACCAGTTGGCGGCGAGCATCAGCACGCCGTCGTTGGGCGCGCGCAGCTCCAGCGCGGCCAGGTCCTCGCGGCGCGCCTTGGCGTCGAGGGCGAAGGTCGCGCGCTGGGCGTCGAGCAGGGCCTGTTCGGCGCCGCCGCGCACGTCGGCCTGGTCGCGCTGCCACTGCAGCGTGTCCTGGCGCGCCTCGAGGTAATGCACGTCCTCGATCGCGTCGAGCACGTCGTTGCGCGCCAGTGTGCTCAGGTCGGCGCCGGCGTAGCGGCGCGCGATGCCAAGCTGGGTGGCGACCTGGGCCATGTCCACGCCGACCCGGCCCTGCGCTGTGGCCAGCTCGTCGTCCTTGGCCGCGCGCGCCAGCGCGTTGCGCTGCAGGTCGACCAGTGCCTGGGCCAGGTCCTGCTCGCTTTCGTCGCTGCTGAAACGGGCGATCAGCTCGCCCTTCTTCACCCGGCTGCCCTCGGGCAGCATCCATTCGATCCGGCGCGAGGACCAGCCGGTGCCGGGCACCTGCAGCGGCGTGGGCTTGGCCGAGCGCAGCACGCCGTCGGCGCGCGTCTGCAGCACCAGCGGGCCGGCGACCACGGTTTCCGTCACCGGCGGCGCGGGCGGTTCGCCGCAGGCGGCCAGCAGCAGCGCCGCGGCCAGCGGCCATGCGCGGTGAATGCGCTGGACCGTCATTGCGTCTTCTCCGTGGCGAGGTCGGGCACGGTCAGTTCCACCCGCACCGCCTGGCCCGGCTTGAGCCGGGCCTCGGGATCGTCGAGGCGGATTTCCACGTCCATCACCGGGATCGGCTGCACCTGCGACTTGCTGCGCACCGTGCGCCCGACCGAGGCGACCCTGGCCGGGAACACGCCACCGCCGCCGTCCACGCGCACGCGCGCGGCCATGCCCGTGCGCACCCGCAGGTAGTCGCGCTCGGGCAGTTCGGCGCGCACCGCCAGCGTGGCCGGGTCGGGGATCTCGGCGATCGTCTGGCCGCGCCAGACCTGGCTGCCGACATCGAACTTGTCGCCGTTCCAGCTGCTGCGGTGCATGAGGATGCCGCTGCGCGGGGCGGCGATGGTGAGGTCGGCCTGGGCCTTGCCCAGGCGCGCGACGTCGGCGGTGAGCTGGGCGATCTCCGAGCGCACCAGGCGCAGTTCCTGCGTGCGCTGCTCGGCGTTCGCGGCCTCGAGCTCGCGCGCCAGCTCGAGCTTGCGCTCGGCCTGCTTGCGGGCGACCACCAGCTTGCGGTACTCGATGCCGGCGATCAGCTCCTGCGGCTGCTCGGTCTTGCGCGCGGCTTTTTCCAGCTCGGCGCGCGCCTTCTCGGTTTCCAGGTGGCTGCTGCGCTCGCGCTCGGCCAGCTCCAGCTGCAGGCGGTCGAGCTCGCGCTGCTTTTCCTGCAGCTTGCTGTTCTTCTCGGCCAGCGACTTGAGCACCGTGCTGGCGTCGAAGGCCACCGCCACCGTGCCCTTTTCCAGCGGCGCGCCGTCGGGCGCGAGCTGGGTGATGTTGAACTGCCACATGCCCTCGACCGTCGGCGGCATGATCTGCGCGCTGGTGCGGGCGTAGACCTCGCCGTCGATGCGCAGGGTCTCGGCGCCGGCCGGCAGCACCAGCGCGAGCAGCAGGCAGGCCAGCAACGGCTTCATGGCGCGGCTCCCGTTTCGCTGGCGGCCGGCGACGGGGCGACGACGCGCACGCTCATGCCCGGCAGCAGCGGCAGGTCGGTTTTCGGCGGAAGTTCGATGTCGACCACGAAGTAGCTGCCGTTGCCCCATTCGGCGCGCGGTTCGGGCGCGCCGGCGATGCCGCGGATGTGTCCGGTCACGCTGCGCCCGGGCAGGGCGTCGAACGACAGCCGCACCGCCTGCCCCACCTGCAGGCCGCGGCGATCGGGTTCCAGCGCCCAGGCGCGGACCCGCATCGCGCTGCCGGGCGCGACCACCTGGCCTGCCTCGCTGCCGGGCATCGCCGATGAACCTTCGTCGATGCGGCCGCCGAGCCAGTTGTTGTTGTAGCCGTGCACCACCACGCCGTCGCGCGTGGCGCGCACCTCGGCGTTGGCGGCGACGGTGGCGTAGTAGTCGCGCTGGAGCTGCAGTTTCTCCACTTCCAGCGCGCTGTCCTTGCGCTGGCGCTCGACCGCCTCGCGGGCGGCGTCGAGCTGCTTGCGCATGAGGTCGGCCTCGTGGGTGGTGCGGTCGAGTTCGCCCTGGTAGCGGTCGTAGTCCAGGCCGGACACCAGCTCGGGCGGCAGCGCGGCGTCCAGGCGCGCGGTTTCGAGTTCGGCCTGGGCGTCGACCAGCGCCGATTCGGCCTCCAGCGCCTTGACCTGCAGCTCGGCCAGCGTCTTGGCGGCGGTGGCCTGGGCCTGTTCGATCTGGGCGTCGAGTTCGGGCAGCTGCGAGGCCGCCTGGCCGGGGTCGATGCGCAGCACCGGGTCGCCCTTCTTCACCCGCTCGCCTTCGGGCACGAAGAAGCGGATGACCACCGGCGAGCTGTTGGAGAACGGGGTGTAGATCACCTGCGCGTCGGTCGCGCGGACCTCGCCGGTCAGCACCACGGCGCCGGCCGTGGCCGCCCAACCGGCCAGCGCCAGCGCCAGCAGCGCCGGGGCGAGCCGCGCGATGGCGCCGCGGTCAGCGCGTGACATCGGATTCGATCCTGCCGTCGCGCAGCGCGACCTCGCGCGGGGCGTGGGCGGCGACGTCGCGGTCGTGGGTCACCAGCACCACGGTCTGGCCGCCCTTGTGCACTTCGTCGATCAGGCCCAGCACGTCGGCCGCGCTCTTCGAGTCGAGGTTGCCCGTTGGCTCGTCTGCCAGCAGCAGCGCCGGCTGGAGCAGCAGCGCACGGGCGATGGCGGCGCGCTGCATCTGGCCGCCGGACAGCTCGCCGGGGCGGTGCCCGCCGCGCTCGCCCAGGCCGACGCGTTCGAGCAGGTCGCGCGCGCGCCGTGGCGCCTCGGCGGGCGGCTCGCGGTGGAAGCGCAGCGGCAGCAGCACGTTTTCCAGCACCGTCAGCCGCGGCAGCAGGTGGAAGCTCTGGAACACGAAGCCGATGCGACGGTTGCGGATGTCGCTGCTGGCCTCGTCGTCGAGGGTGGCCACGTCGCGGCCCTCGACCAGGTAGCGGCCGCTGCTGGGGTGGTCGAGGCAGCCGAGGATGTTGAGCAGGCTCGACTTGCCCGAGCCCGAGGGCCCGGTGACGGCCACGAACTCCCCCGCGCCGATCCGCAGGTCCACGCCAGCCAGCGCGTGCACGGTCTGGCCGCTCATCGCGTAGCGGCGGTGCACCTGCTGCAACTCGATCATGTCGCGCATCCCATGGCGCTCCCCCTGCGCCGCTGCGCGCAAACCCGTCCCCTGAACAAGACCACGCCCCGCGCCGTCGGTTCCCCTGGGGGAGGATAACGACCGCGGCGAGCAGGCGTCGAGGCGGCCGGTCGCGGCCGCCCCCGGGCCGGTGTACCCTCGCGGATCGTTTCGTCGTCCGGAGGAAGCGCATGAAGACAGTGTTGGTCGCCAGTTCCAAGGGCGGTGTCGGCAAGACCACGATCGCAACCCATCTCGCCGCGCAGTCGGCGCTCTCGGGACAGCGCACCGTCCTGGTCGACGCCGACCCGCAGGGCTCCTCGACCCGCTGGGCCGAGCGCCGCGCCGGGCTGGAAAGCGCGGTCCTGCCGCTCGACGGCACCGGCAAGGGCTGGCGCCGCGCGGTCCCCGACGACGCCCAGCGCCTGGTCATCGACGCCCCGGCCGGGGCCATGCGCGGCGACCTGGACGGCTTCCTGGAGCACGCCGACGCGTTGGTGGTGCCGGTCCTGCCCTCGTCGCTGGACATCGACGCCACCGTGCCCTTCCTCAACTCGCTGGCCAAGCACCCGCGCATCCGCCGCGGCCAGCTGCGCGTGGGCCTGGTGGCCAACAAGCTCAAGCCCTGGACCAATGCCTCGCAGCAGGCGCTGGACCTGCTGGCGCAGTGGCCGTACCCGGTGGTCGCGCAGCTGCGCGACAGCCAGGCCTACGTGCTGCTGGTGGGGCTGGGCAAGAGCCTGTTCGACTACCATTCGGCGCAGGTCCGCGACCACCAGGACGACTGGCAGCCGCTGCTGCGGTGGCTGAAGAAGTAGCCATGCGCGAACTGATCCTCCTGCGCCACGCCCACGCCGAGCCGCCCGCGACCGGGCAGTCGGACCTTGATCGGCCGCTGTCGGCCGAAGGCAACGCCGAGGCCGAGGCCGCCGGCCGCTGGCTGCAGGAGCAACGCCTGGTCCCCGACCTGGCGCTGTGCTCGCCGTCGCGGCGCACGCGCGAGACGCTCGAATCGGTGCTCGGGCAGGTCGGCTACGTCGACCAGCGCCTGGAAGACGACATCTACGAGGCTTCGCCCGGCGCGCTGGCGGCGCTGGTGGACCGGCACCAGGAGGTCGAGCGGCTGCTGGTCGTCGGCCACAACCCGGGGCTCGAGCGCCTGGTCGCGCTGCTGCACAGCGGCCAGTCCGGCGACTACCGCGGCATGCCGCCGGCGGCGATCGCGGTGCTGGCGCTGTCCGGCGACGGCGGGATCGAGCCGGGCGCCGCGACCCTGTCCGCGTTCTGGTGGCCGTGACGCCGAGCCGTACCTTCGCGGCGATCGCCGCCTGCCTGGTCGCCGCGCTGCTGCTGGTTCCCGTGCTCCGCGCCGCGGAGATCGACCCGGCCGCGTCCCACGTCGGCTTCGCCCTCAAGACCCGCTGGGGCAAGACCCTGGTCGGCCATTTCCCGCACTACGAAGGCCAGGTGGCCGCGCTGCCCGACGGCCGCCACCAGGTGCGGCTGCGGCTGTCCGCGGCCACCGTGGAGATCGAGGACAGCCCCACCTTCACCCGCCTGACCCGTGGCGAGGGCTTCTTCGAGGCCGACCGCTACCAGTGGGTCGAGTTCGTGTCCGATCCGTATCCGGACGCGCTGACCCGCGAAGGCGGCCGGCTCGGCGGCGCGCTCACCATCCGCGGCATCGAGCGGCGCGAGTCGTTCGTGATCCGGCCGGCGGCCTGCGACAGCCCCGGCGTCGAGTGCGACATCGTCGCCCGCGGCAGCATCAACCGCGACGCCTACGGCATGGGCCGCTGGGGCTTCGCGATCTCGGACAAGGTGGTGTTCTCGCTGCGCGTGCGCACGCTGCCCGGGAACGGCGCGTGACGCCCACCGCGGCGCGGGCGCTGCGCTGGCTGCTGCCGTGGCTGCTGCTGGGCGCCAGCGCCTGCACCAGCCTGTCGCCGCTGCAGCGCGAGCGCGCGGTGCAGGTCGCCGCGCAGGCGCAGTCGACGCTCGACACCTGCGAACGCGACGACGCCTGCGCCGACCCGTCGCCGCTGCGCGCGCTGGGCAGCCGCGCCTACGCGCAGAGTTCGCCCGAGTCGCCGCACCACTACGCGCTGCTGCTCGACTACGGCCAGGACGCGCTGCTGGCGCGGCTGAACCTGATCCGCAGCGCGCAGCGCGCGATCGACCTGCAGACCTACATCTTCGACGAGGACGACGCGGGCCACCTGGTGCTCGACGAACTGCTGGTCGCCGCGCGGCGCGGGGTGCGCGTGCGCGTGCTGATCGACCAGCTCTCCGCGCTCAAGCACGTCGAGACCCTGGCAGCGCTTGCCGGCGCGCACCGCAACTTCGAGCTGCGCATCTACAACCCGGTGCTGGGGCGGGCGCACATCAACTACCCGCAGTACGTGCTGGCCGCCGCCTGCTGCTGGCGGCGCCTGAACCAGCGCATGCACAGCAAGCTGCTGCTGGTCGACGACATCGTCGGCATCACCGGCGGGCGCAACTACCAGAACGACTATTACGACTGGGACCCGGTCTACAACTTCCGCGACCGCGACGTGCTGGTGGCCGGGCCGGCGACGCGGGAGATGGCCGCCAACTTCGAGGCGTTCTGGGACGCACGCCGCACCCGTCGCATCGCCGAGCTGGTCGACGTGGGCAAGGCCCTGCTGCGCGATGGCGTGCCGCCGCTGCCGCATCCGGAATTCGACCTGCCCGGGCGCGCGCAGCGCATGGCCGTCGACGCGGGCGACGACGCGCTGGTCGAGCGGCGCCTGGCGTCGGCGGCGCTGCCGGTGGGCGAGGTCGAGTTCATCGCCGACCTGCCGGCCAAGCATCGCCGCTCCGGCGAGGACGAGGTCGCCCCCTCGACGCGCGGCCTGCGCGAACTGATCGCGTCGGCGCAGTCGGAAGTACTGCTGCAAACGCCGTACCTGGTGCTGTCGCCGGCCGCGCAGGACCTGTTCCGCGAACTGCACGATCGCGACGACCCGCCGCGGGTGCTGGTCTCGACCAACAGCCTGGCTGCGACCGACGCCTTCATCACCTACGCGCTGTCGTACAAGTACAAGCGCCGCTACCTGCGCGACTTCGGCTTCGAGATCCACGAGTTCAAGCCGTTCCCGGCCGACGCGCCGATCGACCCCGAGGCCACCGGCGCGTTCGGGGTCTCGTGGCGCGAGGACGGCACGCCGGTGTTCACCCGGGCCGCGCAGCCCGAAGGCCGGCGGCCGCTGGGGCGCGAGTACTCGGCGCTGCGCTGGTCGGGGTTCTCGGCCAACGAGCCGGTGCCGCTGCAGCGCGCCGGCGTGCGCTTCGGGCTGCACGCCAAGTCGCTGGTGATCGACCAGCGCATCGGCGTGGTCGGCACCCACAACTTCGACCCGCGCGGCGACAACTACAACACCGAGAGCGCGGTGGTGATCGAGGACCCCGTGTTCGCGAAGGCGCTGGCCGACAGCATCCGCCGCGACATGGCGCCGGCCAATGCCTGGACCATCGCCCGCCGCCCCAAGCCGCCGGTCTTCTCCGGGCTCGAATACTCGCTGGCGAAGATCTCCGAGCACCTGCCGATCTTCGACCTGTGGCCGGTGCGCTATGCGACCAGCTACGAATTCCAGCCCGGCCCCGACTGCCCGCTGCCGCTGCCGCCTTCGGACCCGGGCTTTCGCGCGTGCTACGAGCCGGTGGGCGACTTCCCCGAGGTCAGCCTCGGCATGAAGAGCGTGCTGACGCGGATCTTCACCGGCTTCGGCGCGGGGCTGGCGCCGATCCTGTAGGGCGCGCCTGCACGGCGCGGCTCAACTCGTCTCACATCGACATCGCGGGGCCGGCGCGGACGGCGGCATCGATGTCGTGGGTCGGCTGCCGTGCGTGCGACTGCTCCCGCGCGATGGCCTGGTTGGCGGCCTGCAACTTTTCGTCCGACTGTTCCACCGGCGTACGGATCGCGTCCTCCACGCGCACCGCCGCGCGCTTGTGTGCGGGGTCGTCCAGGCGCCCCTCGACGGCGAAGATGTTGCCGGTCGTGCCCAGCACCACGTGGTCGACGCGGCCCAGGGCATTTGCGGCCCCGGCGGTGCCGGCGGTCGCCCGATGGCCCTTGCACGCCGCCAGCAGGCTGCGGCTGACGCGTTCGCTCATCGCGTCGTGGGATTTGCCCAGGCTCTCGTCGATGCGGCGCACGCCGGCGCGGATCTGCTCGAGCATGGCGTGGTCGGGGTGCTTGGGATCGTCGGGGTCGCGATGAGCCGGGGCCGCCGGCACGTGCTGGTGGTCGTGTGTCGGATGGACACTGCCGTCCTGGGTGTGGTCGAAGTGGTGCAGGCTCGCCGGCGTGGTGGCGCTGTCGTAGTACGGCCGGCGCGCCTTGTTGGCACCCAGGTCCAACCCCTCCATCTCGATCAGGTCCTCCTTCAGGCCGACCCCGGCCATGTCGGCGATGACCCGCGGTGCGGCGCCCTGGTGCCGTACGCCCGCGTGCGCCTCGGCGGCGAGGATCCGCTCCCAGGCCCAAGCGCCGTAGTAGTTGGCGTAGTCCGCGGTCGGTCGCGGATTGCCGGCCAGGTCGCGGTGCTCGCCGATGCCGAGCGGGCGCTGGCCGGGTTGCGCGTAGTTCGGCGACGGGCGGTCGAAGTAGTGCCGGCCCATGGCGGCGATGTTGGTCGGCGTCTGGGACAGCGAGCCGTCGGGGTTGAAGGTGAGGCCGGGTTTGGGCTGCGCCGGAGACGAGCGCGTGCTGTGCGTAACAAAGTCATAAACGCGGCCGTTCAGGGTTGCCTCCATGTCCGCATAGGAGGCGCTGGGGTTGCTCTGCTTTTCGCGGCTCAGCAACGCGTTCCATCCGGCGATCTCCGCCTTCGCCTCGTCCTCGCGTCCGGCCTGGATATAGGCCTTCAGTTCATCCGTGTAATCGTGCACCTGGCCTTTTGCCCCGGCCTGCTGCCGGATGTCCTCCAGGAAAGTTCGGGTTGCCGCGAGCTTTGCCTGGTGGTTGAAGCCGTGCTGGAGTTCGTGCCCCATCACGAAGGTCAGGTCGCGCACGTCGTAACGCCCCTGCGGGTTGCCGACGGAACCTGTCTGCAGCACCTGCGCCGGAAGGTTCATCGCCTTGACCGTGTCCCTGCCGTCGTAGGTGGCGCCCGCCGACATCGCCGGGTCGAGAATGGCGAAGCGCTCCAGGTGTCCTTGTCGGGCTGCGGCTTTTGCCTGCTCGGCAAGCACCGGCGAACCGTTGAGGGTGGACTGCAGGTTGTCCAGCATGTTGGCACTGACGGCATGCGATTGATTGGCCAGGTCGCGATAGCTCTGATGGGCAAAATCGACCGACATCGACTGCAGTTCGATCACCGACCGCAGGTCGTCGCCGGCAGCGCCGCCGCCGGGCCGAAAGCTGGCAATCGGCAGGGAGACGAGGCCGGTGTGCTTGTCGTATCGGCCGATCTGCGTGGCACTGCCGGGAGCTTCGAGCGCGAAGCCGTTGATCCGGCCGAGTGCGGCGTCCTGGTTGAGCTGCGCGAGCCGGTCGGCGTCAGCGGTCAGTGCGGCGCGAAGCTGCGCTGCCTGGTCCGACGTGGTGCCCGGCTGGGCGGCGAACTGTGCAAGCGCGGCTTCGAGTTGCGGATTGGGTTTGGCCATCCCGGGCTCCTTCCCTGGATCAGGATCAATTCAATGTACCGATGGACTTCACGCAAAGCCGGCCGGACACCCCGGCGACCGCGTTCTGCGGAATGATCGAGAGCGTGATGTCGTTCTTGTAATAGCGCCAACTCTGCAGCTGGCCGATCTCGCCGTGGATCGGCGCGTCGCGGTAACCCATCGCTTTGAGTGCGGAGTTGTAATGGTCGAAATCGAAGGCGCACACAGGCGACATGTCCGTGTCCTGGTCGTCATCCCTCCAGAAATGCAAATCGATGCCGGCCTTGGTGGACGCAGTGACAAGGCGATAATTCATCGCGACATGCCATCCATCGGCAAGAGCCTGCTCGTACCCGTATAGCCGCTCGTCTGATGAAGGGTTGAAAGTCAGACCTGTTTCTTGCTGCGCTCTTTCCAGGCTCAGATCGCTCCGCGACTCCAACCCCTCGATCAGCTTCAGGAACCGCCTGCCGATCTCCTCGGCGGTGAGCGTCGGGTGGTCGGTCGGCGTGGCGGGTGTGGTCATTGCGGTGGACTCCTGTGCCGGCTTTGGAGACGTGGACGGATTCGAGTGGGCGCAGCCGGAGAGGAACACGGCTGATGAAACCAGGAGCAGCGTTGCGGCACGCCGTCGCGGGTTTCCTTTGCGGCACGAACTCATCGTTGCGTTCCTTCGCATGGCCAGCGGTGGAGTCTATCCAATGCGCATCAGACGCGGCCGCGACGGTCGTCACGCGAGGGCTGCCTGCCGGGGCGCCACCCGGCGCGCCAACCCGCTGTCCACACGCTTCCTCGCCGGTCACCCCTGCCATCCGATCAATGACTTCCGGCCCATGGCCAATGTTCTTTGGTGTTGTAGATTACCAACACACCGAAGCACCACCCACCCAGGAGTCAGCCATGAACACCCAGTTCCACGCCCCGACCGGTCACGTCGCCCCCCGCCCGTCGGCCCCGTCCATCGCCCGTCCGGCGTCCTACCGCGACGCTCCGCGCAACCGCGATTTCGGCGTCGGTTATGGCAACAGCAGCGGCTATGCCAGCGGCAAGCACTACGCCACGAACTGGGGCAACGCCCGCTTCCGCTGCGGCTGAGCCCGCCACGGCGGCGGCGCGGCAGGCAGCGATTTGTTGACGCCCGCGCGTGCGGCGCCCTAGTCTTCGCAGTCTTTCCCTTCCTGCGGACCGGCCATGTCGATCACGGTGACCATCGATCTCAGCGATCGCGATCTCGAGCACTTCCAGAAGGCGATGGAAGCATCGCGCAAGACTGCCGAGGGCAAGACGCCCGAGGAAGTGGTGGCCGCCGCCGGCAAGCTGCTGGCCGATGCGCAGAAGGTGCACATCCCGGATTTCGTCCGCGAACGCCTGCTGCAGCTCGACGACATGATCGCCATGGTCCGCGACCAGGGCTGGCACATGGACGACAAGGACCGCCAGCGGGTGATGTCCGCGCTGGTCTACTTCGTCAACCCCAAGGACGTGATCCCCGACCAGGTCGAGGTGCTCGGCTTCCTCGACGACGCGATCATGATCGAACTGTGCGTGCGCGAGCTGCGCCACGAGCTCGACGCCTACGACGACTTCTGCGAGTACCGCGCCCACGAGGCGACCAAGCGCGGCGTCGAGCCGTCCGGCGTCGGCCAGGCCGACTGGCTGGAAAGCCGCCGCGAGGAACTGGTCGACCGCATGCACACGCGCCGCGAGCGCGATGTCGGCGTCGGTTACGGCAGCAGCAGCGGCTACGGCGGCCGGCGCAGCTACACGCGCGCCTGGCGCCCGGGGATGTTCACCTTCAAGTGAGCCGCCACCCCTGCGCGCCGTGGACAGCGGCGTGATCTTCCGCAAGGCCACCAGCCTCGAAGCACTCAACGCCTCCTCGCGCGACACCGCGATGGAGGCCTTGGGCATCGTGTTCACCGAAATCGGCGACGACTACGTGCGTGGCACGATGCCGGTCGACGCGCGCACCCACCAGCCCTACGGCCTGCTGCACGGCGGCGCCTCGGTGCTGCTGGCCGAGACCCTGGGCAGCAGCGCCGGCAACCTGTGCGTGGCCGACGACGCGATGTGCGTGGGCATCGAGATCAACGCCAACCACCTGGCCGGCGTGCGTGAAGGCACCGTCACCGGCACCGCGCGGCCGCTGCACGTGGGCCGCAGCACGCAGGTGTGGGAGATCCGGATCGAAGACGACCGCGGCCGGCTGGCCTGCGTGTCGCGGTTGACGCTGGCGGTGGTGCCGCGGCGCGGCTGAAGCCGCTCCCACAAGGGCTGCTTTCCGGTGGTCGAATCGGTAACGCCACGCTTCCGATTCCTCGCCAGCCGGCGCATCCGGTATCTTTGCGCGGATGACCGCGCAGCCTTCCCCCGTCCCAGCAGCAGCACCGGCGCCGGGAAGCGCCCTGCAGCGCGCGTGGCGCTACGTCTACCGCGTGCCGTTCCTGCTGTGGCACATCGTGGTCGACCTGCCGGTCACGCTGCTGCTGATGATGCCGCCGTGGGGCAAGCTCGAACTCGGCGGCTCGCGCCTTGACCACCGCATGGTGCGTGCGTGGTCGTCGGGGCTGCTGCGGGTGTTCGGCTTCCGCCTGGTGCGCATCGGCGCGCCGGTTCCCGCGGCGACGCTGTTCGTCGCCAACCACGTCAGCTGGGTCGACATCGTCACCCTGCACAGCCAGCGGATGATGGGTTTTGTCGCCAAGCGCGAGATCGCCGGCTGGCCGCTGGTCGGCTGGCTGGCCACGCGCGGCGAGACGATCTTCCACCAGCGCGGCAGCACCGAATCGCTGGGTGGCGTGCTGCAGGTGATGCTGGCGCGGCTGCGTACGGGGCATTCGGTCGGCGTGTTCCCGGAGGGGCGCACCGGCCACGGCGACGAGGTCGGCCCGTTCCACGCGCGGATCTTCCTGGCCGCGGTCGAGGCGGGCGCGCCGGTGCAGCCGGTGGCGCTGCGCTACGGCGCCAATGCCAGCGCGCAGACCATCGTCGCGTTCCGGCCGAAGGAAAGCTTCCTCGCCAACTTCCTGCGCCTGATCGGCGAGCCGGCGCGGGTGGTGGAGGTGGTGTTCCTGCAGCCGATCGTGCCCGGCGACGCGGAAGGGCGCCGGCGCATCGCCGAACTGGCGCGCGCGCGCATCGTCGAGGCGATGGGCGGCGAACCGGAACCGGCCGCGAAGCCGTAGCGATGCCGATGTCCCGCGTCCCGCCGCCACCGCGCGAGACCCCGCCTGCGACCACGGACGAAACGGTGGCGTCCGCCGGCACCCGCCCCCTGCACGGCGCCGACTACCGCCCGCCGTTCTGGCTGCGCAATCGCCACCTGCAGTCGATCCTCGCCGGCAGCCCGATGCGGCGCATGCGCGGCGCCTACGGCCTGAAGCGGATCGGCGCGGTCAGCACCGGCCACATGATCGACGGCGGCGACGGCGTGCGCCTGCACGGCCTGCACACCACGCTGCCGGGGACGCAGCCGCGCGGGCTTGCCCTGCTGCTGCACGGCTGGGAAGGCAGCACCGAGTCGAGCTACATGCGCATGACCGCGGTGCAGCTGCTGCGGCGCGGATTCGAGGTGTTCCGCCTCAACTTCCGCGACCACGGCGACACCCACCATCTCAACGAGGCGCTGTTCCACTCCAATCGCATCGACGAAGTGGTGCACGCGGCCTGCGACATCGCGCGCCGCTTCCTGCCCGCAGGCGGGCCGCCGCGGCCGATGGTCGCCGCCGGGCATTCGCTGGGCGGCAACTTCGTGCTGCGCCTGGCGCTGCGCGCGCCGTCCGCCGGCCTGCAGCTGGCGCGCGTGGCCTCGGTGTGCCCGGTGCTCGACCCGGCCCGCACCATGCTGCAGATGGAGCGCGGCACGCCGATGTACATGCGCTACTTCGAGAACAAGTGGCGCGAGTCGCTGCAGCGCAAGCGGCGGCTGTTCCCCGAGCAGCACGACTTCGACGACGCCACGCTGAAGCTGCACATGCGCGAGTTGACCGAGTGGCTGGTGCAGCGGCACACCGACTTCGGCACCCTGGACAACTACTTCGACGGCTACTCGATCGCCGGCGACCGGCTTGCCGCGCTGGCGGTGCCGACCGACATCCTGATGGCAGCCGATGACCCGGTGATCCCGATCGAAGACTTCCACGAACTGGCACTGCCGGCGACGGCGCGGCTGGAGATCGCGCGCTGGGGCGGGCACTGCGGCTTCATCCAGAACGCGCGCCTGGACGGCTTCGCCGAGCGCTGGGTGGCGCAGCGCTTGGCGACGACGCTGGCCTGAAGGTGGCGCGCGGGTGGCTGCAGCGCGCAGCCGCCGGCGCGGGCGGCCGCTAGAATGGGCGGATTCCGGGCCCCTGGCCCGCCGACACTGATCCCATGCAAGCAGACATCCTCGACGCGCTCCGGCGCGGGGCGAACGAAGACGCCCTGTCGCTGGCCCGCGCCGCGACCGCCGCCAATCCCGAAGACCCGCAGGCGCACCGCGCGCTGGCCATGGCGCTGCGTGCCAGCGGCGACGGCGATGCCGCGCTGGCGAGCATCGACCGCGCGATCGCGCTGGCGCCCGAAGACGCCGACCTGCACTTCCACCGCGCCGGCTACCTGGTCGGTGGGCGGCAGCTGGAGGCCGCGCAGGCGGCGCTGTCGCAGACCGTGGAGCTCGACCCCAACCAGTTCGGCGCCTACGTCATGCAGGCGCAGCTGGCGCTGGGCCGCGGCGACATCGACGAAGCCGAGCGGCTGGCGCGGCTGGCGGCGCGGGTCGAGCCGGAGCACCCGTGGACGCGCCTGCTCGAAGGCAGCGTCGCGCTGGAGCGCGGCGACGCCGATGCCGCCCTGGCGCTGCTGTCGCAGGCGGCCGAAGAGGCCCCCGACGACGCGCAGATCCGCTACGCGCTGGGCTTCGCGCACCTGAAGAAGGGCCACCTGGCGTTCGCCGAGCAGGCCTTCCGCGGCGCGCTGGAGAAGATGCCCTCGGCACGCGGCGTGCGCGCGCTGCTGGCCGACCTGCTGCGCCGGCAGGGTCGCCCGCAGGAGGCCGCCGACGAGCTCGCGCCGCTGCTCGAAGGCGACGACACCACGCCCGCGCTGCGTCGCCTCGCCGGCGAGCTGGAGCTGCTGGCCGGCCGCCCCGAGCGCGCGCTGCCGCAGCTGCGCCTGGCGCTGGCCGCGCAGCCCGACGACACGCGCATGCTCCAGGCGCTGTACGAAGCGTTGCGCCGCAGCGGCGACCGCGAGCAGGCGCGCAGCGTGTTCGAGGCCGCGCTGGCGACGTCGCCGCAGGTGGCGGCGCTGTGGCAGGCGCGGCTGGCGGTGGAAGACGCCGCCGACCCGCTTGCACTCGACGTCGCCGGCCGCTGGCTGGCGCAGATGCCCGAGTCGGTGCCGGCGCTGGAGGCGAACATGGCGCTGCTTGGCATGCGCCGCGATGGTGAGGGCGCCGAGGCGATGGCCCGGCGCATCGTCGCGCTCGTGCCCGGGCACCGCAGCGCGCAGATGCGCATCGTCGACCGGCTGGTGGCGCGCGATCCCGACGCCGCGTTCGCCCACATCCAGTCGCTGATGTCGCAGACGCAGGCGCTTGAGGCGCAGTACGAACTGCGCGATTGGCTTGCCCACACCCAGCTGCGGGCCGGGCACCGGGAAGCGGCGATCGCGGGCTGGGTCGGACTGCACGCCGAT
The DNA here is from genome assembly GCF_042648865.1 of Luteimonas soli. NCBI lineage: Bacteria > Pseudomonadati > Pseudomonadota > Gammaproteobacteria > Lysobacterales > Lysobacteraceae > Luteimonas > Luteimonas soli. The sequence goes on from NZ_JBHRYA010000007.1 coordinate 342,731, forward strand.
GCCGCTCCGCGCAGCCTGCCCCTGCCGGAGCCCACCGCGCCGGCCCCGGCCCTGCCGCCGATCGTCGAGCCGGCCGCGGACGCACCCGCCGTCGCCTTCCTCGCCGGCGCGCCCGGTTCGGGCGTCGAGCGCTTGGCCGCGATCCTGGCCGGCGCGCTGCCGGCCTTCCGCGGCGACCGCTTCATCCATGGGCGCTCGCCGGAAGACCTGCTGCAGAACTTCAACACCACCGCGAAGCTGGCCGCGGGCGAGCTGGATCCGGCCGCGGTTGCCGCCGACTGGCGCGACCAGCTGCCGGCGCGCGGCGTGGCCAACGGCGAGGTGGTCGACTGGCTGATGTGGTGGGACAACGCGCTGCTGCCGATGCTGCGCACGCAGCTTTCGCACGCGCGCGTGCTGATCGCCGTGCGCGATCCGCGCGATATGCTGCTGGACTGGATCGCGTTCCGCGCGCCGCTGATGCTGCAGGTCGAGTCGCCGCTGCAGATGGCGCAGTGGCTGGCGCGCCACCTGGAGCACGTCGCGGTGCTGCACGAGGGATCCCCGATCATCTACGCGCTGCTCAAGCTCGACGAGATCCACGACGACCCGGCCGCGGTCGCGACGATGCTGGGCGAGGCGCTCAACGCGAACCTGCCCGCGCCGCCGGCGGACATCTTCGGCCCGTCGCACTTCGAAGCCGGTCGCTGGCGCGAGTTTTCCGGCGTGCTGGCCGACGCCTTCGCCGCGCTCACGCCGGTCGCACGGCGCCTGGGCTATCCCGAAACCTGATCCGAGGAGGCACGCGATGCGCATCCACAGCAGCAGTTTCGACAGCAACGGCCCGATCCCGGCGGAGTACGCGCTCGGTGCGCCAGGCGGCTTCGGCGGCAACCGCAACCCGCAGCTGGCCTGGGACGACGTGCCTGCAGGCGCCCGCTCGTTCGCGCTGCTGTGCATCGACGCCGACGCGCCCACCGATCCGTCGCTGGCCGGCAGGGACGATGTCGAAATCCCGGTCGCGCACCCGCGCGGCGAGTTCATCCACTGGGCGATGGCCGACATCCCCGCCGACGTGCGCGGGATCGCCGCCGGCAGCTGCAGCGACGGCGTCGACAAGGGCGGCAAGCGCGCACCCGGCGGCCCGGCGGGCGCGCGCCAGGGGTTGAACGACTACACCGGCTGGTTCGCGGGCGACGCCGAACTGGGGGGAGATTACTTCGGCTACGACGGCCCGTACCCGCCGCCGAACGACCTGCGCATGCACCGCTATTTCTTCCGCCTGTTCGCGCTTGATGTCGACAGGCTCGACCTGCCCGAACGCTTCACCGCCGGCGACGTGTTCCGCGCCATGCACGGCCACGTGCTGGCCGAAGCCGCGGTGCACGGAAACTATTCGCTGCATCCGGACAACGCCGCCGCGTAACGCAACGGCGTTGTCCGTAGGATGGGTAGAGCGCAGCGAAACCCATCGTCTCGTATCCAGCGCACAGGGAACCGATGGGTTTCGCCTTCGGCTCTACCCATCCTACGCATGCCTATCGCGTGAGCTCCGACTCCACCACCATGTCGAGCACGTAGGCGATCGACGACGCATCCGCCGGCACCGGCCCGGGCTTGTCGAACTTCTTCAGCCGCAGCACCTTGCGCTCGCCCTGGCGGAACTCGAAGCCCTCGATGTCGCCGTAGAACGCCTCCCATTCGCCGGGCGGCTGCTTCACGCCGTTGTCGTCGTAGCGGATCTCGCGCACCTGCAGGCACTTGTAGTCCGGCATCATCGGGTGGTGGCAGTCGATGCGCTGCGGCGCGACCTCCATGAACACTGTTTCGCCTTCGCCGCCATGGCGGGTTTCGGCCGTGGCCTCGCCCGTCCACGTCGTGGTGCTGCCGTCGGCCGCGACCAGTCGCAGTCGCGGCGGCGTGTCTTCCTCGAAGTGCACCTCCTGCGGCTGCGCCAGCAGCGTTGCGATGGCCGAGTCGGCGTCCATCAGCGGAGGCTCGCAGGCCATCTGCGTGGACATCATCTGGCCGATCTCCAGCTTGCCGCCGTCGCCCACGGCGTAGCTTGCGCCCTGGCCGTTGCAGCCGCCGGACACCGACACGCGGCCGTCGGCAAACGTGAGCGTCAGCACGTGGTCGCCGCCCGGAAACAACGCATCGATGCGCCCGCCGCCTGCGTCGGTGGCCGATGCCAGCCGCCAGTGGTAGCCGGCGAGCGTGGCGCTGTCGGCGACGTACGGGGCGCTCGTGTCCGCGGGCGGAGGTGTCGGGCCGGTCGGCGTGGGCGCGGGTGGGCCTTGCGTGCAGGCCGCCAGGGCCAGCGCGACGGGAAGCAATAGCGTCGTCTTGTTCATGCCGGGGACTCCTTTGGGAAGGCCTGCAAACGCACGGGCGCGCAGGACGGGGTCGACGCTCGGCCGGCGGGCGCGGTGGCCGCCGGCACCGGCAACAACAGCGCCGAAGCAGCCCCTCACGCGCAGCCTGCAGGCGCAACACCAGTCACGCCGCCACGAATCATGTCATGACGACTGCTGCACGGCAGGGGCGGCAGTCGCCGCATCGGCGCCGCCCGGCAGCGGCAACCCCACCTTCCTGCGGAACGCCATGAAGCGCGGGTCATCGTGGTATGGCCGCAGCAGCGGGTCGCCGAACAGGGTGAGCATCATGGTGAGGTCGTACTGTGCCGCGCCGCGTTCCAGCCACTGGAACATTTCGTCCGGCTGCCGGCGCACGGCGTACAGCTGGGCAACGGTGTACGGCGCGGCCTTGCCGTACTGGTCGATGTAGGCCTGCAGTGCGGCATCGGCGACGGCGCGATCGTTGCCGAGTTGTTGCGCCAGCGCCAGCGCTGCTGCTTTCAGGTCCGGATCGATTTCCTGTCCGGCCTCGCGCAGCGCGGTGGCCGCGTCGCCGCGTTCGATCGCGAAGGCGCTGAGCGCGGCATGCGCGTAGGGTAACTCCGGATCCAGCGCCAACGCCTGGTGCACCGCTTGTTCGGCCTCGGCAAGTTGTCCGCTGTAATCCAGCACCAGGGCGGCTTGCAGGTGGTTGGAAGGGTCGTCCGGCGCCATCGCCACCGCCTTGCGCGCGGCTTGCCCGGCGCCGGTGATGTCCCCATGCGCTACCAGCGCAGTCGCCAGCTGCATATGGTTGCGGGGGTTGTCCGGCTCCAGGTCCAGCTGCTTGCGCAGGGCAGCATCCGCGGCGTCGAATTGCCCCAGTTGCTGCAGGGCGTTGCCCATCAACCCGTACCAGTCGCCGCGCAGCGGGTCACTGGCGATGGCCTTGCGGAACAGCGGCAGCGCCGCTTGCGGTTGGCCGGCATTCTTCAACTTGTCGGCAAGTATCACCATCGTCATGCCGTCGTTCGGTGCCATTGCCAGTGCCTTGCGCGCCTCCGCCAGCGCGCCGGCCGGGTCATGGTCCAGGTAATCAAGAAAACTGCTGCGCAGCCCATGCACGAACGCCGATTCCGGCGCCAGCGTGGCCGCACGCTCCAGCGCGGCGCGGGCCTCGGCCAGTATCCGTTGCCGTTCCGCGCCCCCCAGGAACGAGGTACCCAGGACGAGCTTGACCTGGGCCATCGCGCCCCAGGCATAGGCGTATTCGGGGTCGAGTTCGACCGCCCGCTCCATCAGCGCGATGGCCTGCTCGAAGTCCGTCCGGGTCTGGCGCCGTGACTGCTCGCGGCCCTGCAGCAGCAGTTGATACGCATCGACATTGCCGCTGGGCGGCTTCTGCCGATCGATCAACGAAGTGCCGAGCAGCTTGATCTTCAGTGCGTCCGCCACCGCCCGGCCGATCTCGCTCTGGATCGCGAACACGTCCTGCAGCGGCCGGTCATAGGCCTGCGACCACAGCGCGCTGCCGTCGCTGGCGCGGATCAGACTCGCCGTCACCCGCAGCGTGTCGCCCTGCTGGCGCACCGAGCCGGTGACCAGGTTCGCCACGCCCAGCGCCGCGCCGATCTGCGCCGGCGAGTCCTTCGAATCGCGGAACTTGAAGCTGGAGTATTTGCCGATCACCTTGAGATCGGCCAGTTGGGTCAGCGCGGTGATCAGTTCCTCGGACAGTCCGTCCGAGAAGTACGCCTGCTCCGGGTCACCGCTTTCGTTGGTGAACGGCAGCACCGCGACCGACTTCGCCGGCACTTTGGCGAGTTCGGCGGCAACGGCCTTCGCGTCGGACCGGTCGGCCACGCTGGTGGCGTCGCGCCGCAACACGAAGGTGTTGGTGACCAGCAGTACCACCGCGACGGCGAGCACGCCGATGATCCAGAAATCCAGCTTGCGGCCGGTACTGTGCGTGATCGAGTCGCCCGGTGCGACCTCCGATTCGCGCTTCAGGCCCTGTGGCGTGAATTCGTAGAACCACGCGAACGCGATCCAGAACGGGAAACCGATGCAACAGGCGATCACGAACCAGCGCGTCCCCCAGTCCGGCATGCCGAACGCCGGCCCCAGCTGCGCGATGCCCTGCGCCAGCGCCCACGCCGCGCCGATGTAAAGCACGCCCGCGCGCAGCACGTTGCGGCGCTTGAGTTCGGCGAAGAAGCCGCCGGAGGCGCGGCTGGCCGCTGCCGGTTCGCCCTGACCTGCTTCCATCCGCGGCCCCCCAGTGCGCTATCCGGAACTCCAACGCAGGTACCCCCGCCAGGCGGCCAGCATCGCTTGCCTCAGACCGTTGCCGGCAACCACAGCAACAGCGCCGCGCCCAGCGCCACGCGGTACACGGCGAACGCGGTGAAGCGGTGCGACTGGATGTAGCGCAGCAGCCATTTGACCGAGATGAAGGCGGTGATCGCCGAGGCGACGAAGGCGACGGCCAGTGCGGTCCAGTCCTCGTTCGCCGCCTCGCCGCTGCCGATCACGTCGACCAGCTCGTAGGCGGTGGCCGCGAACATGGTCGGGATGCCGACCAGGAACGCGAACTCGGTTGCCGCCACCCGGCTGGTGGTGCCGAACAGCAGCGCCACGAAGATCGTCGCCGCCGAGCGCGAGGTGCCCGGGAACACGCCCGCCACCACCTGCGCGATGCCGACCAGGATCGCCACCGTCCAGCTGATCGCTGTGCGCTCGCCCAGCGCCTGCGCGCGCTTGGCCGCGAAGTGCTCGGCGGCCACCATCCACACGCCGCCGAGGATCAGTGCCCAGGCGATCGGCTGGACCCGGTCCGGCAGCTCGAAACCCAGCTGCTTGACGACCACCCCCAGCACGCAGGTCACGCCGAAGGCGACCCCGAGCTTGAGCGCGTAGTCGCGCGCCTGCGCCGGGTCCAGCGTGATGCCGGCCGGATCGTGCGTGGCCGGGGCGCGCCGGCCGAAAAAGCCCATCGCCAGGTCCCACAGCCGCTGCCGGTAGATCAGCGCGATGGCGAGGATGGCGCCAGCCTGGATCGAGATGTTGAACAGGTCGCTGCGGTGGCCCAGCCAGTGCTGGGCGATCAGCAGGTGCCCGGTGCTGGAGATCGGCAGGAACTCGGTGATGCCTTCGATGATGCCAAGCAGCAGGGCGGCGAGCAGGTCGGTCACGGCGGGCCAGGGGTGGAGGCAGGCGGGACAGGATACGGGAGCGCCGCCAGGTTCCGGCCGTCACTCGCCGTAGGATGGGTAGAGCGAAGCGAAACCCATCATCCCGCGCATCTGGGCATGCCGATGGGTTTCGCTTCGCTCTACCCATCCTACGTAGCTCCGAGCAGCCGAAGATCTGCATCAATTTGGTGCTAATGGCGAACAGATCGCACCAACAAGGTGCAAAAGGATCAAATTCATCCCTTGTTTCTCAACAAAATCAACAGCTTGCAATCCATCCCGCCTTGGCACGCCACTTGCAATATCCAAGGCAACCTCCCAGCCGGCCACCCGCCATGTCCATCGAAAACATCGAAAAACTCATCGCCGACCATCGCGTCGAATTCGTCGACCTGCGCTTCTCCGACATGCGCGGCGTGCAGCACCACGTCACGTTCCCGAAGTCGATCATCGAGCCGGGCCTGTTCGAGGACGGCAAGATGTTCGACGGCTCCTCGATAGGCGGCTGGCGCGGCATCCACCAGTCCGACATGGTGCTGCTGCCCGACCCGGACACCGCCTTCCTCGATCCGTTCACCGCCGATCCCACGCTCGTGCTGACCTGCGACGTGCTCGACCCGACCACGATGCAGGCCTACACCCGCGACCCGCGCGGCATCGCGCGCCGCGCCGAGGCGTTCCTCAAGTCCAGCGGCATCGCCGAACAGGCGTTCTTCGGCCCGGAGCCGGAGTTCTTCATCTTCGACTCGGTGCGCTACGCCAACGAGATGGGCCACACCTTCTTCCACATCGATTCGGAAGAGGCGCACTGGAACTCCTCGCGCGAGTACGCCGGCGGCAACACCGGCTACCGGCCGGGCATCAAGGGCGGCTACTTCCCGGTCGCGCCGCTCGATTCGCTGCACGACATCCGCGCCGAGATGTGCAAGACGCTCGAGGCGGTCGGCATCGAGGTGGAAGTGCACCACCACGAGGTCGCCAACGCCGGCCAGTGCGAGATCGGCACCAAGTTCAACTCGCTGGTGAAGAAGGCCGACGAGCTGCTGACCACCAAGTACGTGATCAAGAACGTCGCCCACCGCAACGGCAAGACCGCGACCTTCATGCCCAAGCCGATCGTCGGCGACAACGGCAGCGGCATGCACGTGCACCAGTCGCTGGCCAAGGGCGGGGTGAACCTGTTCAACGGCGACGGCTACGGCGGCCTGAGCCAGACCGCGCTGTGGTACATCGGCGGCATCTTCAAGCACGCGCGTGCGATCAATGCCTTCGCCAACTCCACCACCAACTCCTACAAGCGCCTGGTGCCGGGCTTCGAGGCGCCGGTGATGCTGGCGTACTCGGCGTCGAACCGCTCGGCGAGCTGCCGCATCCCGTACGTCGCCAACCCCAAGGCGCGCCGCATCGAAGTGCGCTTCCCGGACCCGATGAACTCCGGCTACCTGATCTTCACCGCGCTGATGATGGCCGGCCTGGACGGCATCAAGAACCAGATCGACCCGGGCGGCCCCAGCGACAAGGACCTGTACGACCTGCCGCCGGAAGAAGAGAAGAACATCCCGACCGTGTGCCACTCGCTCGACCAGGCGCTCGAAGCCCTCGACGCCGACCGCGAGTTCCTCAAGGCCGGCGGCGTGATGACCGACGACTTCATCGACGCCTACATCGGGTTGAAGATGAAGGAAGTCACGGCGTTCCGCGCCGCGACGCATCCGCTCGAGTACCAGATGTACTACGCGATCTAGGCAAAGGCGGGAATGGGGAACAGGGAATGGGGAATGCGAGATGCGTTCCCCGTTTCATTGCACCTCGTACACGCACCCGTAGGAGCGGCGGAAGCCGCGAGCCCTTGCCGTTGCCCCTCCCCCTGCGAAGGCAGGGGGAGGCTGGGAGGGGGTGCCCACGTCTCAGACGATGCCAACGACAGGCTCTTGCAGGAGCGGCGCGAGCCGCGAGCTTTCCCCGCGGCCGCCGACGAGCTCGCGGCTTCCGCCGCTCCTACAAACGCTTTTCGATCCGGATTCACCGCGTGGTTGCAATCAGCCCGCCCGCGCGCTGCAATGCCCCCATGCCGATCCGACGCCTGACCCTCCTCGCCCTGCTGGCCATCGCGCTGTCGGCCTGCAGCCACGCCCCGCCGCGCAATCCGATGGCGCAGTGGGTGCCGTCGCCGAACTTCGACGAGCGGCGCCCGGTCATCATCGTCGTGCACTACACCGAGCAGGAATCGGTCGAGCAGAGCCTGCACACGCTGCGTACGCGCAACAGCGGCGGGCCGGTCAGCTCGCACTACCTGGTCGGTGACGACGGCGCGATCTACCAGCTGGTCGCCGATGCCCACCGCGCCTGGCACGCCGGCGGCGGGCGCTGGGGCACGATCACCGACCTCAATTCGGCCTCGATTGGCATCGAGATCGACAACGACGGCCGCGAGCCCTTCACCGAGCCGCAGGTGCAGGCGGTGCTGCGCCTGCTCGACGACCTCACCGCGCGCCTGCGTATCCCGCGCACGCAGGTGATCGGGCACTCGGACCTTGCGCCCACGCGCAAGATCGACCCGGGTCCGCTGTTCCCATGGAAGCGGCTGGCCGAAGCCGGCTTCGGGATCTGGCCGGCGGACGACGCGCCGCCGGCGCCGGAAGGCTTCGATGCGATGCGTGCGCTGCGGCTGGTGGGCTACGACACCACGGATCCCGAAGCCGTGGTCCGTGCGTTCCGGCTGCACTTCCGTGGTGACGCGCAGACGGTCCTGGACGAAGAGGACCTGCGGATCCTGCATGCGCTGACGCTGCCGGACGGGGCGGGGCTGCTGGCGCCGATGCCCGCGGACCGCTGATCGAGCCTGCCAGGCGCTTGCCTGGTGGCCAAGATTCCAAAAGCGGTGCCTCTAGAACACCATAGTCGGTGCCTCTGTTGGCCAGCGACCGCACAGACTATGCGCTTTAGAATGCCAGCTTACCTAGAATCCCATATAAATCATGCGTTTACCGTGGTCAAAGGGCTGGGTTGAAACTGCATAGTTTGTACGGGCTCCGCCGCATGAGGCACGCCGCCGCTTCAGCCATGCCCTGCTCGGAGGCTCTCGTGGTAAATGAAACTAGAGCATCGCAAGTGCTGCAGCACTCCGATGGTCAGTCGAACTTCGCGTCAGAACGCGATCCTTGAACGGCGACCATCTTGGGCCGCTTACGACCCAAAGCGGACATCGCTGGCTCCAAGTCTCCGTCGCGGTCGACTGATTCTCGTGATCAACGCTTCGACCGCATACCTAGAAGCGGTACAGGAGCCGACCCTGGAGCAGCTGGCCGGCGAGCCCCCCCTCAGTGACTGCCGACGAACTCCTATTGCGGAAGGCACCGAGATCGGTGTCCGGAGACCATCGCTGGGCACAGTCGATTCAGCCAGCGGCGTCTGCTGCTGGTTCACAGCGGAACCAGCGCATAGCCTTGCTGCTGCAGCGTGATGATGCTGGTCAACGCCGAAAGCGATATTGCGATGCTGGGTGCCAGCGAGTTGCTGTCCAGCTGCCGGGAGTGCAAGGCCTGGCCGCACACGAACATTTGCACTCCCGCCGCCGACAGTTGCGCGATCAGCCCGAGGTTCGGGTTAGCGACCCCATGGCGGACGCGGTACGCGGGATCAGCCAGCGCTGAATCCGTTGCTCCTTCGCTGAGCAGCACGACGAAGTCCAACTGCTTCTTCGTCACTCCGCTTGCCTTGAGCAGGTTGACGGCGCGCGCGACCCGCTCCAAGCCCGGATCCGTCGCAGCGGGTGAAGCCGGCGCCACGGTCAGGCTGAATACCGCCCGCCGGCGCATTTTCGGGTCGGGTTGGTGGGCGGCGTCCGGCAGGACGATCGCTTTGCCATGCATGGCGATAGTGTGGGCGGGAGACGTCGCCGGCGTCGCCGCCTGCGCGAAGTAGGTCATGCCCGCCAGCACCAGGCCCAATAGCAAGGATGTGCCCCGCATCAGCGCGGTCCGAGCACGGTGGCCAGGTCATCTGGTGCCGGCATGCCGGCTCGGCGCTGGACCGTGCCGTTGTCGTCGCGGAACAGGATGCCCGGCGTGCCTTGGAACCCTAGTTGGACCATCAGTCTTTGGTTCGCATCGAGGGTGGCGCGCACATTGGCGGGCACGGAGGCCGCCGGCTTGATGCCGCCTGAGCTGTAGCTGGTTTCATTGCGACGGAGCGCCTCCGACGGCGAGCTGGCGGTCATGATCGTGGCAACCTTGTTGGCGCTGTCCGGACGGATCACACCGACCATGATGTGCCGCAGTTGCACCTTGCCCGAATCCACCCACGGCCGCGCTGCACTCCAGAACTTGTTGCAGAACGGGCAGTTCGGGTCGCTGAACGTGTAGATCACGCGGGGCGCATCGGCCTTTCCGTCGGCGATCCATTCGCTCGCCTCCAGCAGTGCCCAGGTGCGGGCCGACATCGGACCGGCGACAAGTCGCTGCAGCGCCTCGGCGCCGATGTCCTCGCCCTTTGCATTGATCAGCGTCCCAACGACGGCATGTTCGCCTTCGTTGGTCGCGTATACCGCCACGGGCTGCTGGCCTGCGACGCCTGCAAAGCCGCGAAGACCCGATGGGGCGTCGAACTCGCCGAGCACTTCGAAACCCTGGGCTTCAATGGCTTCGATCACGGCGGGCCTTTCAGTCTCCGGGTTGCTGGTGGCGTTCGTTGGGACAGCCGGTGCGGTGGAAACCGACTTTTCCTCGGCGGCCTGACTGCAACCGGTGGCGAGCAGCAGGGCGGACGAAAGCAGTATTGCAGTGGGGTTCACTCGTGCCATCACGGCACCTCCTTGGTTGGAAGGGTTGGGGGACTCGATGAGGGCGCAGCACCGAAGCGCCGCAGCTTTACGGCAAGGCTCGCATTCGAGAGTTCGCCCATGTGGGTGTCCACAAGCCGGCCGTCGGCATCGAAGAACAGCGTCGTTGGCAGGCCGCGCGAGCCGGACTCCTGCATTACGGACGAGAATGGATCGAGCAGCACATTGCTCAGTTGCAGGTGACTCTCGCGCAGGTAGTCACGGATCTCCGATTCGGATTCCCCCTGATTGACGAAGACGAACGTCACGTCGCCGCGTTCTTCCTGCGCCTTGGCCAGGACCGGCATTTCGCGGCGACACGGCGGGCACCACGTCGCCCACAGGTTCACGACCATCGGCTCGCCGGTCATCGCCGAAAGCTTCGTGCTGCCGCCGTCGAGCGTGCTCAGTTCGGTCGCCGGCAGTTTCACCACCGACTGCTGCATCAACAGCAGCGCGCCACCGAGAACGGCCCAGGAAGCCAGCCCTGCGATCGCACCGAACAGCAGCGGACGTCGCAGCGCGGGAGCGTTTCGCGCTCGCCATGCGCCGAATGCGAGGCCCGCGAGCACGCCCGCCCAGATCGAGAAGCCGCCGTCGCCGATGCGGACAATTGACCACGGATCCGCGAGGTACTGCGGCCACCATGCGAGCACGAAGGCTAGCCGCGCCGCGAGCACGCCGACCATCAGCATGTCGAGGAACGTCGAAAGCGGCTTGATCGCGGGTTGCCCGGGCAAGGGCACAACGAACTGCCGGGCGACCAGTGCGGCAATCGCGAGTGCGACCAGCAGCACCACCAGGGACATGGGAAACGGGCCAAGACTGACCATCATTGCGCTCCTTGCTGGACGCGCTGCAGGCGGGCCAGGAATGCTTCGGGGGTGATCTCGCCCACCGTGCGCTCGGCGCGGTGTTCTTGGCCGTCGGGTCCGATGAGCAGCAACGTCGGCGGACCGGCCACCTGCCATGCCTTCATCAATGCCCGATCGGCCACATCGTTGGCGGTGACGTCGGGCCTCACGACCTGCATGCCGGCGAGCATCGATGCCACCTGCGGATCACCGAACACTTCCCGTTCGATGACATGGCAGGAAACGCACCAGTCGGCGTAGAAATCGACCAGCGTCCATTGGCCTCGCGCACCGGCTTCGGCGATGCGACGTGAAAGGTCGTCGGCCGTCTTGGCTTGGACGAAGGCGACCGTCGGCGCGGCTGTCTGCGCACTCGCATCGCCGGCACCGAGTCGTTCCAGGGGGCGCCACGGATCGCCGGAGCCGCTGGCACCGCCAATCATGAGTGCCAGTGCCCAGACCGCCGACGCGGCTGCAAAATAGCGCGGCAGCCACAGGCGCAGCGGGCCGCTTGCAGGCGGTGCGACCAGGGCCAGGAAACCCGCCGCCACGCCGAGCAGCCAGGCGCCCCATAGCACCAGCGCCGTCGCCGGTGCCAGCACCCGCGCCAGCATCGATATCGCCAACGCCAGCAGGACGTAGCCGAAGACCGCCTTGACGCGATCCATCCACGCGCCGGGGCGCGGCAGGATGCGTGCGCCGAACACCGCAATCGCGAGCAGGGGCAATCCCATGCCCAGCCCAAGCGCGAACAGCGCCAGGCCGCCGGTCAGCGCGCTGCCGGACTGGCTGATGTAGAGCAGCGCGCCGGCAAGTGGCGCAGTCATGCACGGTCCCACCAGCAGCGCGGACAGGAACCCGAGCGCGGCGGCGCCAGCGAGCGTGCCGCCGCGCTGCTGGCGACCGGCGCGATCCAGGCGGTTGCCGAGCCACGCCGGCAACTGCAGCTCGAACGCACCGAACATCGACAGCGCAAGCACCACGAACACCGCCGCGAAGGCGCCCAACAGCCACGGGTTCTGCAAGGCCGCCTGCAGGTTGGCACCGGCGATCCCGGCGGCCACGCCGAGCGCGGCGTAGGTCAACGCCATCGGCAGAACGTAGGCCACCGACAAGGCGAGCGCACGCCGCGTGGTCGGCTGTCCGCCAACGATCAGGCTGGAAACGATCGGGATCATCGGCAGCGTGCACGGCGTGAACGCGAGCAGCAGCCCCATGCCGAAGAACACCGCGACCGACGCGAACAGGCTGGCATCGGCGAGGCGGCTGGCGAAGCGCTGGTCCTCGCCGGCAACGGAAGGCGCCGGGGCGGCCTCCCTGATCGAGCCCGTGACGGATGATGCGCCGACGCCTGCCGAGTTTTGTGCGACGGAGGCCGCAGAGGGGGAGGTGGGCGGCTGCGGGGCGCTGTCGCTTGTCGCCTTTTCCGAGGGCGGCGTCGTCGCTGCGGTGTCCACAGCGGCATTGGTTGCCGGTGGCGTCTCGACCGATGGCAGATCGACCGGCATGGTCTGCGGCGGATAGCAGATGCCGGCATCTGCGCAGCCCTGCCAATGCAGCGTCGCCGAGCGTGCGTCGCCACCATTGACTATGATTTCGACAGTGTCGTAATAGACCTCGGTGCGGCCGAAGAACTCGTCGGTTTTCGCCCTGCCGTTCGACAACTGCAGCGGCAACGCCTTGCCGCCGTCGAGAACAACGCTCAGGCGGTGTCGATAGAGGTAGTAGCCCGGCGCGATAGTGCCGCTCAGCCGGGTCGCGCCATCCTTCACGGCCGTTGCCTCGACCCTGAACACCTCGCTGACCTCGAGGAACTCGGGCTGCTGCTGCCCGCTCGGTGGTGCGAGCCAGCCTTGCGCCATCGCGGGCACGGGAACCGCCAACATCGGCAACATCAACAGGCTTAGCAACAACCGGCGCAGCAACAGCATCATTCAGTACTCCGGAGATCCAGGCCGGCCACGATGAAGGCGCGCGATTAAGTCACGATTAAAGGCCCCCCAGGCTGGAGCCATGACCCGGCGGTGGCGACGCCGGGTACCCTGCGCTAGGGTGCAGCGCGCATCTGGTTTCCGGAGTTGGCATCAATGAGGATCCTGGTCGTTGAGGACGACGAATTGATCGCCCGGGGCATAGTCTCCGGTCTTCGGGCTTTTGGAATGACAGCCGATCGCGTGGAGAGCGTCGCGCACGCCGAACTCGCGCGACAGACGACCCATTGCGACGCGATGGTGCTGGACCTTGGGCTGCCCGACGAGGACGGTATGCAGCTGCTGGTGCGCATGCGCCAGAGCGGTGATGAATTGCCGGTGCTGCTGCTGACCGCGCGCGATGCGGTGGAAGATCGCATCGCCGGCCTGCAAGGCGGCGCCGACGACTATCTGGTCAAACCGTTCGATCTCGGCGAGCTCGTGGCACGGCTGCACGCCTTGTCGAGGCGTGCCGCTGGCCGCAGCGTGAACCTAATCGAAGCCGGTTCACTGGCGCTGGATCCCGCCAGTGGGCAGGCTTGGCTCGACGGCATACCCGTCGACCTGTCGCGTCGCGAGACCGCACTGCTCGCCAGCCTGATGCAGGCAGGCGGGCGCTGCCTGTCCGGCGAACAGCTCAAGGATAGCCTGTACGGTTTCGAACAGGAGGTCGGCAGCAACGCAATCAACGTGCACATCCATCACCTGCGCCGGAAACTCGGTGCCGATGTCATTCAAACCGTGCGCGGACTCGGATATCGGTTCGGCAGGGCCGAGCCATGAGCCTGCGATTCCGCCTGGTGCTGACAATCGGCATCGCCTTGGCGGTGCTGTGGAGCGTGGCGGCGGCGTGGATGCTGCGTGACCTCGATCGCAACCTGCAGCATACCCTCGACGACCGGCTGGCGATGTCGGCACGCATGGTGTCCGGACTGCTGGCGCAGGGCGCGTTGGTGGGCGCCTCGCCGGTAGCGGCGGCTGATGCGGTGACCGTTGCCGGCAGTCGCGGGATGGCGTGCCAGATACGCTCGCTGCGTGGGGAGGTGATCGCCACCACCCAGGGCGCATCCAGCGCACTGATGGCGACCGACGCGCCGGGCTATCGCACGCGTGAGATCGAGGGTACGGCGTGGCGTACCTACACGCTGGAGGCGAACGGTTACAGCATTACCACTGCCGACAGTCTCGGTGAGCGTGCCGAACTGAGCCGCCAGATCGCGCTGGCGGCCGGGCTGCCGTTCCTGATTGCCGCGGTGGGTGGCTTGCTTGCGTTGTGGCTGGGCGCGGGCCGTGCGCTCGCGCCGCTCGATCGGCTGCGTCGCACGCTTGCGCAACGCCAGCCCGATGCCGACGAGCCCCTCGACGCGCAACCAATGCCGGGCGAACTCCGGCCATTGGTCGAATCCCTCAACCACCTGCTGCAGCGCGTTTCCGACGCGGTGTCACGAGAGCGCAGCTTCACCAACCATGCTGCGCACGAACTGCGCACACCCTTGACTGCGATCGACACTCACCTGCAGGTTGCGCGGCTGACTGGTGGCGAGGACTCACGACGTGCGCTGGCCGATGCCGGTGAAGGCGTGCAGCGTATGCGTGCGACGCTGGACCAGTTGCTGATGCTGGCGCGGGTCGAAGGACGGCTGCCGTTCGACGACGGACAGTGGATCACCGCCGCGCAGGTGGTGGAGCAGGCGGTGGCGGCCAGCAGTCCGGCGGCCAATGGCCGGGTCGTTGTCGTGGCTGGAAGCGGTAGTCAGGCGGTGCCGGCGGTGCCTCCCGCGCTGTCCGTGGCGGCGTTGCGCAACCTCGTCGACAACGCGTTGCGCTATTCGCCTCCGGGAAGTGCCGTAGACCTTGTTGCTGATGCCGATGCCACCACGGTACGGTTCCGTCTGACCGATCGTGGCGCTGGTCTCGAACCTGACGAGTACCGGCAGGCGACGCAACGGTTCTGGCGAGGACGCGCGACCGGCAGCGCAGGAGGCAGCGGGTTGGGGTTGACGATCGTCGAGGCAATCGCCGAGCGTCATGGCGGGTACGTGGTCTTGCGTCCCAGGGAGGGAGGTGGGACGGTCGCGGAGCTCGTCCTGCCGAGGCAGGACGGTTAGATTCGGCGGCCGTGGAATGCCTCCAACCCCCGACCCTCGCTAACCTTGGGGGCTTTCCGCCATTTCCTGACAGTACTGGCGAAGGTGCTCCGGCAGGTCCGGAGGACACTGCCCGCACGCCTTGTTACCCGGCACGGCATAGTCGATGAACTTCGGGTATGGCAGGTTCAGGTTTTCCATCAGCTCGATGAAATCCTCGAGCGTGCGTTCGGCGCCGAGCCGCGGGTTGCGCTGCTTCTCCTGCGCGATGCTCGATACCCACCGCCCCTGGTAGTCATGCGCCGGGTACACGAGCGTCTCGCCCGGGAGGCCGAACAGCCGACCGCGTACGCTCTCGTACAGTTCACGCGCGTCGCCGCTCTGGAAGTCCGTACGGCCGCAGCCGTCGATCAGCAGCGCGTCGCCGGTGAACACGCGGTCATTCATCACCAACGCGAAGTGGTTGTCGGTGTGGCCGGGCGTATGCATCGGGTCTATGCGCACGCCGCCGACCTGCAGGGGGACGCCGTCTTCCATCGGCACGTCGGTACAGGACAATGCATCGAGCGCGGGGGTAGCGATGCGGCTGCCTACCTCCCGCCGGAGCATCGACGCCGACGTGATGTGATCTGCATGAATGTGCGTGTCGATCGTCATGACGAGCTTCAGACCGAGCTCGTTGACTACCTGCAGGTCGCGCTGCCAGGCGGGCATCACCGGATCCACGAGGGCGGCTTCGCGCGTTTCGGGGCAGGCGATCAGATAGGTGTAGGTCGAAGACACCGGCTCGAAGAGCTGGCGGAAGATGGTGGCGGGACCGATCATGACCGGGCTCCTTCTTTTTCCGCGAGCGCCACTACGGCCGGCTCCAGCGTCGCCAGACCGGCCTCACGGCCGCGCTTGAGTGCCGCTTCCAGCGAGCAGCCGCGGTTAAGTGTCGCGTCAAGCGCGATCATTGCGCCCACGCGGTTGGAACTCGCGCAATGGATCAGGACCCCGCCTTCGCGGCGCGCATCGTCCAGCGTCTGGCCGAACTCGCGCACCCGGGCTCGGTCGAGATCGGCGGCGCCGGCGATCGGCAGCGACACGTAGTTCAGGCCGAGCCGGGCGGCCTCGGCGGCTTCGTCATATTCCGTGGGCTCGTCCGGGGCACGCAGGTTGATAACCGTGCGCACGCCCTCGCGCACGAGTTCGGCCAGATGCGCCGGCGTGGGCTGCCCACCGGCGTAGTGATCTTCAGCGAAGCGCCAGGGTGTGTTCATGGGAGCCTCCGGAACGTTTGCGGGGAAGAACGAAATTCAGATCCAGCCGAGTTCACTCGCGGTGCGGTACAGCATGTACACCGCGACGACGACGATCAGGCCGGCAAGCACCGTGTTGAGCACGCCCTTGCGGTCGCCCAGGCGTGTGGCGAGGCGGGCGCCAAACAGACTGCCGACCGCGCCGCCGCCGATGAACGCCACCGCAAGCGACCAGGCGACCAGTCCGGAGCTCGCGTAGCTCAATGCGGTGGTCAGTCCGAAGGCGGTAACGGCGAGCAGCGATGAACCGACCGCGAACAGGATCGGCATGCCGGTCGAGGCGATCAGGCCCGGTACTACCAGAAAGCCCCCTCCAATACCGAAGAAACCCGACAGGAGCCCGGTGACCGCGCCCGAACCCAGCAGCTTCGGCGCGTTGCCCCGATTGAGCACCACCGCCGGATCCCCTTCACTTCCGCGCGAGCGGAACATCATGCCGGCGACCACGAGCATCAGGAGCGCGAACAATGCAAGCAGCTGCTGCCCGTCCATGGCCTTGCCGAGCATCGCCCCGAACCACGCGCCCAGCACGCCGGCGATAGCGAACGCCGCGGCGCAACGCCACTTCACGTTGCGCTTGCGGGCATGGTTGGTCAGGCCGATAAGTGCGTTGGCCGCAACCGCAAGCGCGCTGGTGCCGATCGCCACATGCGGGTCGCGCACCCCGACGAGGTAGACCATGAGCGGGACCGCGAGAATGGAGCCGCCGCCACCGACCAGCCCGAGCGTGAAGCCGACGACGCCGCCGGAAATGACCCCCATCACTAACTGGAACGTGGTCATTGGACAGCCTCCTGGCTGCCACAGTAGGCGGCGTATAGCGTATCGAGCACGCTTGCAGCAGGGCCCTCGGCTAGCGCGTAGTAGATGGTCTGCGCCTCGCGACGCGTCGTGACGAGCTGCATCTCGCGCAGTACGGCCAGGTGCTGCGACAGGGCGGATATGCTGAGCCCGGTAATCGGCTGCAACTCTCCTACCGAAGCCTCGCCCTCGACCAGCTGGCACAGCACGAGCAGGCGTGCCGGATGGGCCAGTGCCTTCAACAGTGCGGCCGCTTCATTGGCATGCTGCGCCATCTGCTCGGTCGAGGGCATCGGACGTATCTTCTTTGATGAACGGGCCATGGCGGATGTAGTTTAGTAAGTTCTTGACAAGGACAGGTGACGAATGTAATTTAGCAGTACCTAAAGTACAGAGCAAGAAGCTGTCAAATGAATCCGCAGGTGCAGAGCTTTTACGACCCGGCCACGTTCACCTTCACCTACGTGGTCTACGATCGTGACGGTGGCCATGCCGCCATCGTCGACCCGGTGCTCGACTACGATCCCGCCTGTGCCCGAACCTCGACCGCCTCGGCCGACCGCGTGCTCGCGTTCGTGCGCGATCATTCGCTGATCGTGGACTGGATCCTTGAAACCCATGCGCATGCCGACCACCTGACGTCGGCGGCATACCTCAAACGCGAAACCGGCGCGAAGGTCGCGATCGGTCGCGGTATCACCCAGGTGCAGGAGCGCTTCAAGGCGCTGTTCGGGATGGAGCCGGAGTTCGCCACCGACGGCCGCCAGTTCGATCGGCTGTTCGCCGATGGAGACACGTTCGCCATCGGCGAGCTCGAAGCGCGTGCGATCGCGACGCCCGGTCACACCGACGATAGTCTGACCTATCTCGTTGGTGACGCCGCGTTCGTGGGCGATACGGTGTTTGCCCCTGAAACGGGCACCGCGAGAGTGGACTTCCCAGGGGGCGACGCGCGCAAGCTCTACCGATCGATCCGCACCTTGTTCGATCTGCCCGCCGACACCCGCCTGTTCCTGTGCCACGACTACCCGCCGGCCGAGCGCGAGGCGCATCCGCAGAGCTCGCTCGACGAGCAGAAGCAGCGCAATGTGCATGTGGGCGGCGAGGCAGATGAGGAGACGTTCGTGAAGTTGAGGACCGAACGGGATGCAAAACTGGCGGCGCCCAAGCTGATTCTGCCGGCGTTGCAGGTGAACATTCGCGCTGGCGAGCTGCCGCCGACGGACGCGAACGGCATCCGCTACCTGCGGCTGCCCCTGAACCAATTGGGAGGTGAGGCATGACCACGTGGATGATCGCCCTGGCAGGCGGGGTGCTGATTGGACTGTCCGCGACGTTGTTGCTGTGGCTCAACGGACGGGTCGCGGGCGTCAGCGGCATCCTCAACGGCGTTCTGTTCCCGAAGGCAGGTGATGTGTCGTGGCGCGCCATGTTTTTGCTGGGCTTGATCGTCGCCGCGGGCCTATACATGGCACTGGTGCCCGGTGCACCACTGCCGCGGACGGACTATTCGCGAGTCGGGCTGGTGGTCGCCGGGCTGCTGGTGGGCTTCGGCACGCGCATGGGCAACGGCTGCACGAGCGGCCACGGCGTGTGTGGGCTCGGCCGACTGTCCATGCGCTCGCTGGCGGCCGTCCTGACCTTCATGGCCACGGCCATTGCAACCACCTTCCTTGTGCGCCACGTCTGGAGTTGATGATGAAGAAGTTTTTACTCGCCGCGCTGCTGTCGGGGGCCCTGTTTGGTCTGGGATTGGCGATGTCGGGCATGACTGACCCCCGCATCGTGCTCGGCTTCCTCGACGTATTCGGCGATTTCGACCCGACGCTGATGTTCGTGCTCGGCGGCGCCGTCGCCACCACCACGCTGCTGTTCCGCTTTGTGCTGCGCCGCGGCAGCCCGGTGCTCGCCGATACGTTCCAGCTGTCGAACCTGAAGCACGTCGACCGCAGGCTGTTCGGCGGTGCGGCATTGTTCGGGATCGGCTGGGGCATTGCCGGCTACTGCCCCGGCCCCGCGCTCGCCGGCCTCGGCATCGGCTCAATCGAAGCACTGTGGTTCATTCCGGCCATGTTGGCGGGCATCCTGTTGCACCGTCTCGTCAATCGCGCCTGAGGGTTACGCCATGAAGTCCCTTCCATTGATCTTCCTTGTCGTTGCGCTCGCAGGCTCCGGCTGCGCCTCCGCCACGCACCCGACTGCGCTGCCGACCGTCGCGGATGCGGTGTCGCCGGCCCCGGGCATCGTATCGGGGGGTCGGCTGGCTGCCGACGACATCGCACGTGTGCGCGATGCCGGCATCCGCCACGTGATCGACCTCACTCCGGATGCGGAGACGCCGGATTTCGACGAGGCGGCAGCCGTCCGTGCGGCCGGCCTTCTGTACTCCAACCTGCCGCTACGCGGCGCAGTGGATCTCACCCGTGAGAACGTGATGACGTTCGACGCCCTTGTCCGCGACGCGGAGAGACCGGTGCTCGTGCACTGCGCAAGCGGCAACCGTGTCGGCGCGATGGCGGCGCTTCGGGCCGCATGGGTGGATGGGAAGAAGATCGATGAGGCTATCGCAACCGGGAAGGCCTGGGGGCTCAAGGGTCTTGAGGAAGAGGTGCGCCGCAGGATCGAGGCCAGCGCTTCCCAAGCCAGGAGCAAGGTCCCGGGCTAACGACCACTGCGTGCCGCGCCCGGTCAGTGCCGGACTGCGTCCATGATCCGGTAAGCGTTCGCGCTGTCTGCAGGCATATCGAAGTCGCCACGCAGCGCCTGCAGTGCGAAACGCTCTTTATCGATTTGACGGCGGGTCCGAAAGCGGCGCCACCGATGGTCATCGCCGCCTCCAGTTCGATTACACGCTCGACGTCCCACTCCCGGTCGAGTGAGTCGAGGCGGCGGTCGACGTCGGCGCGCTCACCTTGCGCGCAAGCGGCAACGTGACTCAGGGCTCGCTGGGCGATCCGATCATTCGTCTGCGGATGTAGCGGCTTCCAGGCGATGGGCCGTGTCGATCATCCCGCACTCCTGGTCGGCGTGCCGGCGCACGACGCCACGGTGCCGCAGAAGGCTGGCGGCAATCACGTGCCCGTTTCCGCTGCCTCCACGAGTTCTGCGCGCGTTCTGAACTCGTTGCGCAGGTATCAGATGCTCCGCACTCCTGGCGACGGCGAGGTCCGCTTATGGCCCTGGATTCAATTGATCGATGCAACACACTGAAGACTGCCACGAGCAGCAGGAGTGTTGCAGATGAAGTACAGGAAGAGGATCTACTACACCGATAGCCAGAAGGCCTTGATGTGGGATCGTTGGCAGCGGGGCGAGTCCCTGCATCAGATTGCAGCGCTGTTTGATCGGCGGCATACCTCGGTCCGAAGGATCCTGGCTGAGTCCGGCGGCATCCGTCCGCCTCAACGACGACGTTCGGTGCGAGCGCTGAGCTTGGCCGAGCGAGAGGATATCTCCCGGGGCATCGCCGCCGGACAGTCAATGCGCGCGATTGCAGCCTCCCTGGGCCGGGCCCCATCCACAGTGAGTCGTGAACTTCGACGCAACGAAGGCCCCCTCGGCTACCGGGCCAGCCAAGCCGACCAAGCTGCTTGGGATCGTGCGTGTCGCCCCAAGCCCTGTAAGCTGACTCGACATCGGGCCTTGGCACGCCAGGTGGCCAGCAAGCTGCGACAGCAATGGTCGCCACAGCAGGTGGCAGGCTGGCTCCAACGCACGTACCCCGACGACACGAGCCGTCAGGTGTCTCACGAGACGATCTACCGCACGCTTTACATCCAGTCCCGCGGAGCCCTGAAGCAGGAGCTTCTGGCGCACCTGCGGCGAACTCGAGGCATGCGTCGCTCGCGCCACCACACACAGAAGACGCCTGATCACGGCAGGATCAAGGACACGATCTCGATCAGCGAGCGCCCCGCTTCAGCCGAGGATCGGGCCGTGCCGGGGCACTGGGAAGGCGACCTGCTGTTCGGGGATAGGAACAGCCAGATTGCCACCTTGGTGGAGCGACACACACGTTACGTGATGCTGGTGAAGGTTGACGGCAAAGACACCGAGACGGTGGTCAACGCCCTGATCAAAAATGCACGCCGCCTACCGAAACAACTGTATCAATCGCTGACTTGGGACCGGGGCAAGGAGATGGCGGCACACCGCCGCTTCACCTTGGCCACCGACATCCAGGTCTACTTCTGTGACCCGCACCATCCATGGCAGCGCGGCACCAACGAGAACACCAACGGGCTGCTGCGGCAGTACTTCCCCAAGGGCGTCAGCCTGTCCAACGTCTCTCAAGCAGAGCTTGATGCGGTAGCACGCAAGTTGAACGAGCGGCCCCGGAAGACGTTAGGCTACGAAACGCCAGCCGAGCGATATCGGCAAGTCGTTGCATCGATCGGTTGAATCCAGGGCCGGGAGCCGACGCTCGGCGAGTTGGAACACACTCGGACTAGCTGTGATCTCTCAGTAGGTTGTTCACCCGGGGCATCTCTGGAAGATGGGGGTTACGAAGCCAACCCAACCCCCAGGAGCCCCGGATGAACTTGCATAAACATGCCCGTCTTACGCCTCGCGGTCGAGCCCTGCTTGTGGAGCGGGTGATCGACCATGGCCTGCGGGTCGAAGAAGCCGCCCACGCAGCCGGGGTGAGCGTTCGAACGGCTTACAAGTGGCTGCGCCGCTTCCGCGAGGAAGGCCCTGCGGGATTGCAGGATCGCTCCTCGCGTCCGCTTCATTCGCCCCACGCCACACCGTCACCGGTGGTCGAGCAGGTGATGGCGCTACGTCGTCAGCGGCAGACCTATCGCCAGATCTCGATGGCCTTGCCCGTCGGACTGAGCACGATCGCGCGGCTGATGCGTCACGCCGGACTGCACCGGCTGGCCGAGCTTGAGCCGGCGCGCCCGGACAACCGCTACGAGTACCCGCGGGCCGGCGACCTGCTGCATCTGGATATCAAGAAGCTGGGGCGGTTCTGGCGTCCCGGCCATCGCGTCACCGGCGATCGCCAGCGGGCTTCCGATGGCGCGGGCTGGGAGTTCGTTCACCTGGCTATCGACGATCACTCCCGGGTGGCCTTCGGCACCATTGAGGACGATGAACGTGGCTCCAGTGCCTGCCGCGCACTGCTGCAGACGCTGCGCTACTACCGCAATCTCGGCGTTACCTTCACCCGGGTGATGACGGACAACGGCGCCTGCTACAGGAGCCGGCGGTTCCGCCGACTCCTGCGACGCCTGGGCCTGCGTCACCTGCGCACACGGCCCTACACGCCACGCACCAACGGAAAAGCCGAACGGCTGGTCCAGACAGCGTTGCGGGAGTGGGCCTATGCTCGCGCCTACGACAGCTCGGACCAGCGACAACAGGCGCTTCCCCAGTGGTTGCACCAATACAACTGGCATCGCCCCCACGCCAGCCTCGGCTACAAATCCCCTGCCAGCCGCCTCCAGCTTCCGCTGAACAACGTCATGGGTTTACACAACTAGCCCTGCACAGTTTGGAAAGCGATCGCCTGGCGCGGTCGCCGCACCTGTGCGGCGTGCCGGTGGAGCCGTACCCGATGATCCTCTTGCTGGATCCACCCGGTGCAAGGTTGACGGCCGGTGTGACGACTTATCGTGAGGGCCGCTCGTGCTGGTAGATAAGCACTTCAGATCCGCAAGCCGAGCGCAGGACCACGCCAATTGGTTCCCCGGTTATGGCGAAGCGATCGCCAGCATGCCCTATGGCTGACTCCACGGCTTCCGACTTGGTGGCCAAGTTGCTCAGCGGCAGACCCCGAAAGGTGAACGACCAGCCATAATCTGCGGGTTGAACGAGGATCATCCTGCTCTGCATCGCCGGCACCTTGAAGATGGAGGGCGCCCCGGCCCAGCTTCACGACTAGCTCAAGGTCGCGGACTATCTACGTTGCTGAGCGGCATCCGTTGCCGATGCATAGACCGTGCTGCCGGGACACGGAAGATTGCTCGGGCCACTGGGTCCTGTCAGTCAGTGGATGTCGCGCCGTGGGGTAGGGGAATTCCTACATCACCCACGCCTACAGCGACGAGGGGTCTTTTTCGGCAGCCGGCACGAGGTGG
The DNA here is from genome assembly GCF_042648865.1 of Luteimonas soli. NCBI lineage: Bacteria > Pseudomonadati > Pseudomonadota > Gammaproteobacteria > Lysobacterales > Lysobacteraceae > Luteimonas > Luteimonas soli. Next base: position 366,155 of record NZ_JBHRYA010000007.1, read on the forward strand.
TCCGCTAGCGCTTCTGCGCTATAGCCGAGGAGGGAGCGCCTTTCGATCAAGATCGGCGGTGGAGTGGTGCCTGGCGCTTAACCAATTTCTACATCCGCTAAAAAAGCAGAGGAACTATCCGGCCAGCAACATTGGATTCGCATCGCGCAGGCTGGTCACTGAAGATCGCTTGGTCGGATAAGCCAATCTCTAGCGTACTTCATGATTGGAGTTTCGCGACAAGGGAACTTTTCGGATGGGTTCACTCATCCTGCGGAGAACTACCAGCGATCTTTTCGAGGCCAGTACTCATTCTGGCCTTGCGCATGCGCCAGCGCATTCTTGAGGGCCTGCATTCTGGCTTCCGTCACCCCATCCTCAACGAGGTCCTCGCATACGAGTTCCAGCGCCCAATAGTTTGGAGCGGCATTGTTGATGGAATCGAGCCAACGACGAATTTCTTCGTTGCTCGGTAGTGTTCCGGCGCTGAGGTGGTTGACGATGTCGAAAGACAGGAATTGCAAGGTTTCAGCAATATCCCAAGGACGCTTCTTATTGAGCATGAGCCTGCTGGAACTTGGTTGACTACACTGGCGGAACGAAGACTTTGAGGCTTTCCATGGTGAAGGAGCGGGAATCGAGATCAGTCGTTGATGATCTCACTGACGCTTTCCCGAAGAAGCCTGGCACCCTCGATCGCTGAGTAACGGTTGCCCTCACGACTGGATTGCAGCACAGCGGACGCTGTACACGTCGTCCCATTCCTGTAGGGAACACATCCGATCCGCACAGGCTGGACTTTATCGCCAACTTTCACGCAATAGACCGGATCACCAACGCCATTCTCGTAGTCGAAGCCCAAGGCCCTTGGATACCCGACGTTGTTGCACCCCTTGTCTGCGAGCCGATCGAAATTTGCGATCGCGGAGTCGGGTGGGTACTCGCTGGGTACTGAGAACTTGTACCGCACCTTGAAGGTGTCACGAAGCACAGCAGTTGGCGAAAAGTCCGGAGCCTCCCAGAGATTCATGAACGAGCCCTTTTTGTAGGGTTCGGCCGCGCCGTCTGCCTGGAAGCTCAAGATGCAGGACTCAGGCGATGCCTCATGCTGGAGCTTGAACCGCTGTCTTTGACCTTTGCCGGTGCTTCCATTGGCCGCACCCTTGAAGGTGGTGATGAGTACGGCGGCTGAGGATTCACGCTCGACCTTCCCGGACCGGCTGCCTTTGACGTTGTCGATCACATAGGAGAATCCGAACGTCGTGCCGCAGCCGAGCCCTTCGTCACTGTTCTCATTGTCAGCCGGTGCGACGAAGACCAGCGCGCTGCCATCACGTGCATTCGCGGGTTCTTGGGCCGAAGAGGCGCCCAAGGCTCCCAAGCCAACGAGGGTCAGTGCCAGACTCCATGAAAATGTGCTCATCGTGAGTCGCTCCTTCAAATAACATCTATAGGTGGCCTATCTTAAAGACTGTAGAGCTTTAGCTGGTCCATTTCTAGTGTGTCGGGCATGTCGACGTCCCTGCCCGCGAGAATTGGTCTGGCCATCAGGAAGCGAAGGGAGCAACTTGGCGTCAGCCAGGAGGCCTTCGCCGACAGCATCCAGATGCACCGAAACTATTACGGCGCGATTGAGCGCGGCGAGAAGACCATGCGGCTGGACACCCTCGAACGGGTTGCTGTCGGTCTGGATGTGGAAGCTTGGCGCCTGCTGCGGGAGGCGACGGACTGAATCACGGGCTGGCGGGTCGACCGGGTTGGTCGCCGAGGTGCAGGCAACGGGCGATCCCGTGCGTTCGCCAATGCGTCAATAACTCGTACTACGATGATCAGGCTACCGATTGTGCGATCAGACAGCTCCGGTCAGAAGCAGACAGAGGTTGTCGACAAAGCTAGGGTGCGCCTAGACACACTGCGGTTGCAGGTTCGTCTGTTAGGGATTAGCTCTCCCGCAAGTACTTCGACAACTCGTGTGCTCTGAGCATCTGGTTGATGCGGTCAGGACGGGCGAAGATCCCGCTCATCTAGGTTGACCGGGGGGCTTCGGACGTACGAGCGTACGCTTGAGCTTGGTTCCACACTGGCACTCCGGTTGCCCCGGATCTGACGGTTCCTCACACAATGGGCTGGATCGCCCAGTCTTTCGTAGACACCCAGAGGCCATAATCCATGGCAACAGCAGAGGTGTCTATGAGCAACAAGCAGTACACGGATGAGTTCAGGGCCGAGGCGGTGAAGCAGGTACTCGAGCGCGGCTTCACGGTGGTGGATGTGGCCGCGCGCATCGGGATCCCCAAGCACACGCTGTACGACTGGGTGCAGAAGGCGAAGAAGGCCGGCAGGCCGGCCGCAGGTTCCGCGCCGGCGGGGACCGACTCGGCTGAAGTGCGCCGCCTCAAGGCCGAACTGCGGCGCGTGACCGAGGAGCGCGACATTCTAAAAAAAGCCGCCGCGTACTTTGCCAGGGGGTAAGGGCGAAGTACGCATTCATGCGTGCGCACATCGGCGAGTTCCGACTGGTCGCGATGTGCCGGGTGCTCGGCGTGCACCGGAGCGGCTACTACGCCTGGGTTCGGCAGTCGGCCAGCCTGCGCGAGTGCGAGGATCAGCGGTTGCTCGGCTTGATCAAGCACTTCTGGTTGGCCAGCGGAGGCGTGTATGGCCACCGCAAGATCACGCTGGATCTGCGCGAAGCGGGCGAGACCTGCAGCCGCCACCGCGTGCAGCGGCTGATGAAGGCCGAGGGCCTGCGTGCGCAGGTCGGCTACGGGAGCAAGCCCCGCCATCGCGGTGGCCCGGTGGGTGTGGTCGACAACGTGCTGAACCGCGAGTTCGCCCCCGACGCCCCCAACAAGGTCTGGGTCACGGACATCACCTACATCCGCACCTATGAGGGCTGGTTGTTCCTCGCGGCGGTCATCGACCTGTACTCGCGGCAGATCGTGGGCTGGGCCACGGCGCCGACGATGACCAGCGACCTGGTGCTGCAGGCCCTCGTGGCAGCAGCGTGGCGGCGCAAGCCGGGGCCGGGCGTCATGGTGCACTCCGACCAGGGCAGCCAGTTCACCAGCAGCGACTGGCAATCGTTCCTCAAGGTGCACCGGATGGTTCCGAGCATGAGCCGTCGCGGGAACTGCCACGACAATGCGGTCGCCGAGAGCTTCTTCAGCGTCTTGAAGAAGGAGCGGATCAAACGGCGGATCTACCCGACCCGGGCCGCCGCAGCCTCGGACGTGTTCGATTACATCGAGATGTTCTACAACCCGGTTCGCCGCCATGGTTCCGCCGGCGACGTCTCACCGGTAGAGTTCGAAAGGCGCTACGCGCAAAGCGGCCGATGAGTGTCTATGAAACTCTGGGCGATCCAGGGCAGAGAGTGTAGGGTTCGCCGTGTTCCTCGAAAATAGAGATCAGCTCCGCCCGTTTTCGTACTCGACGCTCTTCTTCCGACTCTCTTGTTGGCGGGGTCGGGAGTGAAGGTGTAGGTCCCATAGGGCCAGCTTTCTCGAACATGGATAGGTCTGCTTCAGTGGAGACCACCTCATAGACCTTGAACGTGTCGGTTGGCTCAACCAGCCCGGCGCGCCAAAGTTGATCGGCAAGCGCCCCGACGAGTTCGAAAGGAGATGGGATCAGTTCGTTCTCCCAATCCTCGAAAAACCAGGCGCGGTACTGGCCCCATCGGCGGAACCCTTTTTCACGTGCGCCTTGCGAGTCCCTCTGCTGTGCGTCAAACAACCGCTTCAGCGCGCTCTTGTATCCGAACCTATTGCCAAGCCAAGGTACCCAACGCTTCGTATCGATCAAGGTTCCGACCGGCATGTCATGCACGAATTCGCCCCACAAACTCAGCTGCCAAAGCCACGGATGCGCGCCAACCAACTGCCAGCCCTTGCGGATATGCGAAAGGAAAGGGGGCAAGTGCTCATCGTTCAAGTAACGCCGGCTTGCTAACTCGATTGCCTTGCTGTCCCTGTCGAACTGTGCCTGTAGTGCCAGACGAGCGGCATGGGGATCAGCAAAGGCAGAGAGCGCCTCCAGATCTTTGAGATGAGGAGCGCGTAGCTTGGTCCGGTACCGCTCCCGGCTACGGCGCTGGCCGTCCAGCTGAGCCTGATTGCGCCGTCTGCGTTCTTCTAGTTCTCTACGAGCCTTCAGGATCTTGCGGTTGAGATCAGCAACCCGCTGCTCTAAGGCGCGCTCGGCACGTCCGAACGCCTTCTCAGCTGCGGGAGAGTGGATCCATGCGCGATTCGCGGCCTCGTGTAGAACAACGTTGGCAAAGGCTTCTTCGAGAACGGTATCAGAGTCCAGCTTGGATAGGTCGATTTCGATCATGGCCCAGCCGCGCTTGTGTACCAGCGCGGCCTTTGTCTGATCTACGGCATGGGTCACCCTGATCTCGACGAGGAGAGGTGGAGTGCGCGCATCATCAACTTCGAGGACTACATCTGGGCGTGCACCGACCATCCATTCCTCCTGCCTGGCCCGGGCATAGTTCCAGATCCGCGCGGCGCGAGTGACTGGCTCGAAGTGTGGCTGTCCATCAAGGTCATTGAGCCAAGCAGTGCGCTCCCACGCAGGGAGCATCACATGACGTGCGTCGAGCAATACCTGTTTCGCCATCTTGTGCACCGCCGTCTCGTAGCAGTGCTCTTCGCCTCCCCCTCGATAGTGGGCGAAGTTTGGTCGTTGTCGCGGGCCCTTGCGAGCCACCAACTGCCGACCGCATCCTGGGCAGTGGCAACCGCAGGCCAGGCCACGCTCTATGGCCGACGCGGGGTAGAGAATGCCGTCGCGTTCGCCAAACGGTACCTGAAGGCCGACTGTGTTGGCGTCTTGCTTAACCACTGGATACCCACGCAACCCGATCTCATTCTAGGATGACTGAGCAAGGAATGGCGCTACGGACGGCGCCCTGCAGTCGGTAACTGTCATATTGAGTATGGTCGAACGGGGGGTAGTTCCGCTCAATGGACCTGCCGAGGTGGCGAAGGTTTGTCATTACTAAAAGGGTTGATCTTAGCGAGCGGCGGAAGGGAGCTCCACACTTGCCAGAAGGTCCTTGAAATAAACCTATTTGTAGCGCTCTTGATCAAGCGGGCCGGGCGAGAAGAATGTATCCCACCAACTCCACCCGGCACCGCATTCCGGAATCATCTCGGGCTTAAGAAGCTGCCGACGATGAAGCTTCAGCTCGTGCGGGACGGAGCGGTTGTTCTGCCACATCTGCTCGCATTCAATTACTGCAGCACGGCGACCGATTGAACCGCTGACTCGGGGCAACTCAAAAAGCCTGGCATCTGCAAACGGCTGCCAGCTTAAGAAGTAGTCGACGGCAGCAATCAGGGTGTCCTTCGAGATCAGCAGGTGGCGGCTACGGGCGATAGACCTAGGCAGCATCCTCCAGCAGACCTGCATACCTTCTAGTCCGCCATCGAAGTTGCCGAGCAGCTGCTCCAGCCGCATCCGTGCCACGAGCGCAAACCATGCGGTTGGCGTTCCGACATGCTCCAACCCTGCGCGCAGGTCGTGCGTCCACGGTTCCAATGCGATCGCCTCGATGCCTCTTGTCTGGATGCGCGGACATCGCCAGATCAGTTCCCGTACTGGTCCGGTCGGCAGCTTCCTAAGAAGTGACAACAACTTGTCTGTGCTGAGGCCTGGGTGGCACAACACGTAACCAACCGGATGGAAGACCCATAGCGAGAGGTTCGACTCCGGAAGTACAGCTTGCAGGCGGCTTGCATGGCCAGGCTTCAGTGAAGATCCGGCCCTCAAGGCATGGAACGTCTTCTTGCAACGCGTCGGTCTTCCCCGGCGCCGAATTTCAGCAATAGCCTCTGCGTTGCTGAGACCAGCTAGGCGTTGGCTTGTGTATGCCTCCATCTGGTCGACGTTCCACGACCTTGAGACACGGGCCAGTTCGAGATCTGCAGCTGCCGAACTTAGCTCTCGGTACAGGAGCCTCGCCGGCTCCAACAAGATTGTGCCGGCCCCAGGTTCCGCATCGCTTGGAAAAATCGCAATGGACATTTTCCCGTGGAATGACGTGCAAGGAGCACTTATGTTGACATAACCGAACAGAGCCGAACGCATCGATGTCGACCAAGGCGGAGCTAGTTGAAAGATATGGGCCGCTAGTGTCCGGCAGCGACCTTGCAAAGCTTGCGGGCTTCAAGAGTACGGACGCACTTCGGGTCGCCGAACAGCGCGGCCGACTTGGCTTCAAGGTATTTCGAATCGAGGGTCGGAGAGGGCGCTTTGCCCATGTCGAAGACGTGGTGAACTGGATCGAGTCACAGGGCCAAAAAGCGTCAGGAGGGCAGGCGTGAGATAACCCGCATCCGAAGAAAACAAAACCGGCGCCTTGCAGGGCGCCGGTTCTGAGAATGGAACGTCGTCCGGAAACGTATCTAGTCATTGGCGTGACAGAGCGAGTCTCTATGACGGCGGGCCGACAAGTCAAGTCGTCTGTTTTCTGTTCAGGACCAGCCCGAACAGAGCCGAACTGAGACCGCCTATCGTGCTTGATCTCACCATAGATGTGACCGTTGGAAACTCGAATGTAATCAGCGAAGCCGTCGCCCGAGCCTTGGGCAAGGCGATGCCGCCACCGAGTCCTGACTTCCCGCAAGCCCGTGCCGCGGAGCTGTTCACCAAGGAGCGGCGAGAGCTGATCTACAGGACATTGGGCTTGGCTCCGCCACAAGTTCAGCAGATCGAAGACATGGTCTCCAATGCACCTGCCCGGAAGCCCGGGAAGGGTGCCCTGAACAACTTAGTTAGCCGTGTTCAATCACTCAAGAATGGTGGGCCGCGGTGGCTCGAGAGTCACACCGTCGAACGCCTCTTCTTCTACTCCCTCGAGCGAGATCCTGAGGTTGTGGGCTATGTAACTCAGGTCAGCTGCCCCGGCGTTACACGCGAGGGAAAGCGCGGCAAACACGTCACCAATCCTACGCTGGACTTCCTGGTCTTCTACTCCAACCGAATCGTACTAGTTGAGTGCAAGACAGAAGAGAAATTGGAACAACTCGCTGCGAAGAAGAGCGACGAGTGGGTGCGAAAGGATGAACGATGGAGCAACTCAGTACATCAGAGATACGCCGAGACACTTGGAATTGAAGCAGAAGTATTCGCGGTAAGTCGCCTCTTCGCGTCTGAGCTTCAGAATGCAGAACTCATCAACGCCGAGCTGTGGCAGGTCGACACAGTTGCCGAGAAGGGCCTCCGAGCGGCCGCGAGAACGCTGCTACGACATAGACCACATACAATCGACGAGTTGTCAGAGCGGGTTCCTGGATTCTCAATCCGAACCGCAGCCCGCATGCTTGCGGAGATGAGTGCTTATGGGCTCGAACGGATTATCTCACTCGGAGATGCAGACGCGTTCCTGCTGTTCAGCACGGAAGGTCACCGGGACGTCGTCGATGCGGAGCTCTGGAACGACCAAATCAATGAAACCGCAGAGCTCGCGATAACTGACAAGCTTCTGCTCGCCAAATCTGAACACGTAGAAGCGGCGCGGAAGCGCTGGAATCGGCTCCAAAGGATCGCTTCAGGTGAGCTGCCAAGGACCAGAAGAATGGCAGCCTTGGCCAAGGTCGTCTATGCAGCAATCGCAAATGGCGTGAGCCCCATAGAGGCATGCCTCACCGACCACTGCAACTGTGGCAACCGTGGCCGGAGGCTCGTAGAAGGTCAGATCTCCGCATTGGCGATGGTTGTGGAGCGCTGGAACCGTGGCGAGTATCCGGACCGCGTCGGGGCATTTCTGGACCTGCGGGCGCGTTGTGTTGCCGCCAACGTCCCCGCCCCACATCAGAGCACGCTGCACAAAGAGATCAGAAGTACCGACCAAACACGTAGAACGCTGATCGTAGACGGTATCCGCCAGTACCAGAAGGAGAGGGCGAGGACGGACGGTACTAGCTGCAGTCTCCCGAGCATTATGTTCGGCCACACTCTCGTCATCGACTCATCCAACTTCGATCAAAGAGTTGCGGCCAACCTCCTTACCCTATTCCCTTCGGCCGTTCCCAAGTTCTATGCCGGAATCGATGGTGCCACTGGATTTCCTATGGCGCATGCCCTGCTGTTCGGCCCTGCACGAACGGATGGCCTTGCAATTCTGATGCGAGAGTTTGTTTCACGCCATGGATTCCTGCCCCGGTGCATACAGCTTGATCGCGGACCGGAGAACACGGGTTCGTGGATCCAATCTTTCGCAGAGCACTTTGGCATCGAGCTCCGGTGGACTCCAACTGGAGGCAGCAGGTACAACGGCCTGGCCGAGAATGTCATAGGGCGAGTGAACCACTTTGTTGCGCACAAAGGAGCTGGAAGCACGCTCCCTGACCAGAAGGGAAGGGCGAAGGATGGCCGAATGAAAAGCCGGAAAACTGCGATCCATAACTTCGCCTATGTTGTGAGGCAGTTCGAAGGCTACTACTACGGAGAGCTCGCCAAAACCAGGGATCAGGAGAACATGAGTCCCGAGGACAAGCGGGAGTACTTGCTGCAGCTGGGCGGACAAGGAGGGCGGCCGTGCAGCCTCGACGATGCATTCAGGGTGATCACCTCCGTTGAGATAGATGTTCCTCGTACCATCGATGCTTCCCGGGGCATTCGTTTGACGGAGGGAACATATTCTGGCGCCGCGCTCAACACAGCACTTCTAACTGGCCGCGTTACTGAGCTGAGGAAAGATTGCGTCAATCCGTCGGTGGTGTACGCCAAGATCGCCGAGAAGTGGTACCGAGCGTTCCGTCGGGATGGGGTTCCGCTTCTGAATCGTCCCGCGGAGTACAGGCTCTTCAAGCTGCTTTGCGAGCCGATCTGGCGCTCTGAGCGTGCAGCCCATAATCTGGAGGTTCGGCGCGCCACCATTGAGAGGCGAGACGCTGAGAAGTCCGAAGCGATGGTGGGCAAAGAACACCTGGCACCCGATGACGAAGGCAGTCAATCAAAGCCCTCAACAGAGGGCCCAGACAAGACTACACAACAAGTTGTCTATCCGTCAGTGAATTGGTCGGATCTCCGCTCCGGTGCCGCCGCATGATCAAGGAAGCGTTGGCGCACGCTCATTTCACTCATGCCGAGATCCTATTGCAGGACAGTCTGACCCGCCACGCACCCGGAAGACTCGTCGGGATAGTCGGAATGCCCGGTAGCGGAAAGACGTTCCTTAGAAACTTGGTCGTGCGAAGAATCATCGGATCACCTGAAAGCTGGGGAACAGGAAAAGTACATGTCACCGAGGTGATGGCCCTGCTGGATATCAATGCCAAGTTCTCGGCCAAAGGATTCGCAGCTCGAGCGCATCGAAGCGTACTGTGCCCAGATCTTCGCTCTCTGTACCGCGAAGCAACGGATGAAATCAGCGAGGCATACATGCGGTCACTCCGTGACGCGGATACGGCGTGGAGAAAGGGGTCTGCTGCCAGCAACACGAGCGAATCAAGATACTGGGCTGCTTTCACCGAGGCTGCGATCGGCCGAGACCTGAAGCTTCTTCTGGTTGAGCACGCAGCGGCGATCGGCAAGGCGCAGAGAGGCGAGGAACCGAAGGACCATATCTGGAACCTGATGAGCATTCTGGATCAGGTTGGGTGCATGGGGATCCTCAACCTTATTCCAGAAGGATTCGCACTTTGGGACGGACGCCCCGAGATCGCCGAGAGAATGGATCGCATCTATATCAAGCCTTACGACCTGCGAGACCGAGAGCAACTTACCGAGTTTGCGCGGATAGTTCTTCACGTTGCGGAAAAATACGAATGGGAGAGCGAAAACGCAGTTCAGGATCGGATCGTTGATATCGGGATCGCAACCGCAACTGGCATGCGAGCTCTGCAAGAGTTGTTCGCAAGGGCCGATATAAACGCAAAAAGAAGGGGGAGCGGAAGAATCTGCGGAAAAGACATAGAGGATGCGTATGAAACAGAAACGCACATTGCGAATCTATGGCGTCAGGTAGACCTTCTCAACAGAATCAGCAAGCCTGCCACAAATGGTGCGCTTCGAGATATCCATAGGGACTTCGTGGAAGCGGAGCTGTGAGCAATTGCAGTGCATCGTTGTTCACGCCGCTGCCACCCGTGCCGCTCCGAACCGCGGGCCCCGGATTGCAAGAGTCTTTGCATCACTATGCTCTCAGAATCGCAGATATCGGCTGCGTGAGCCTACGGGCGCTTGAGAGTATGCTGCTCAGAAGTAGTGATAGGGCTGGGATAAATTGTAATGCAGTCTTTCCGAGCAGTTGGATAGGTCCTCGAAGCAAGTTCAGGGAGCTTCTATCCGCCCTGGAGCGAGATACTGGCGTCGACAACCTGCGTATCGGCACCTTTCATGTTGTCGCAGACGTGCTTGGACGGGGTGGGACGCGTCGAAGGCAGGTGCGCGGAGAAGGTCGCGCGTGGTGCCCGGCCTGCTATCACCTTTGGGACGAAGGTACCAGCTGTGAACCGTTGCTGTGGGCATTCGACATGCTTACCGCGTGTCCGATTCATGACACTCGCCTAGAGACGAGTTGTCCAGAATGCAACTCTAGTCAAAGCTTCTCCGTGCCCTACAGATCTCGTCGACAATGCACGGATTGTGGTGCAAGACTTGGGCACCTGCATGGTCTAATGGAACGTGACAAACAGAACAGATGGGTAAATCAGACACTGCTCTCTTTTGCGCGCTGGATTGGTGATACTCGCGAACCAGTGAACAGCGGCAGCTATGTGCAGTTCATTCACCATGTGCGCAACCGACCGCCGGAAGCATCGCCGCTGCCAGAATGGGCGGTTCGGTACCACTCGAATCAGCGACCTGACTTAGCACTTCCAACCATATCGACGCTGCTCAACTGGGCGGCGCTTCAAGGTACGACGGTGCAGGAAATCCTATGCGATCCGTCCACGGCTGCCTCGACGGGCCTCTTTGATTCGCAGTCGAACCAGTTTGATGGCCTGCTGTTTCGACGCCGTGATCTAACGTTGCCCTTAAGGAAAGTGGTCTTCGTGCTCTCAGAGCTCGCGAGTAGCAGTTGCCTTGTGCCGCCCCCATCAATCGTTTGGCTCGAGTTGGGGCTATGGTGCTCCGTCGTAGAGGATGTTTGTCCGTTGGAACGTAGTGCTTACGCCGAAAAGTATCGTACGCAGAAGCATTCAATGAGTGCTCAAAGGTTCAAGCGAGGGGTCACGTCCTGCATGAGGCGTTTTAAGAAGAGCGCGAGTGATGTCGATGATCGCGATGGGTGCCTTAGCCTTCTCATGTCTCTTGGATACTCAGCGGACAGCGCGAACGAGTGTGTATCAGCGAGCATGGCGCTGAGAGCCGCCCTATACAGGGCAATGGATAACGCTAAACTCGAAGAGTTCGACGCAATACGCGCTGCGCGCGCCTCGGCTTGGGCAACCAACAAGCTTGAGGAAAAAGGCAAACGAACGCCAGAAGAACCGACTTCAGGCTAGTGGTATACGGGTGAAGGGAGAGTCGGGTAGACCCGCCAGATGTGCTGGAATACTTCGGCGGACAAAGTATCGACATCCCGCTCGTCATAGCTATCGACGGGCAAGCCGGTCGCATCGGCGTACAGATAGTCGTGGATCGTGACGCGTACGACGTCCCGATTGGCCTCCGTCGCTTGCCAATCGGCGATCTCGGTCAGGCGCGACTTCAAAGCATCCAACAAGCCTTGAGCCACCTGTTTCAGCTTCTCGACGCCCTTCTTGTCCAGATCTGGCTTACGTAGCAAGTCAAAGAGCGCCAGCGTCTCCTCGTCCAGGCCCAGTTCGACAGCCCGCTGCTCTTCCTCGCTCATGGCCTCAGTCAGCAGCAACAACTGTTGAAAGGTAGCCTCGATGGTCGCTCGATCCTTCTCCCGGTTGTAAGCGGCCACAATCTCCTCGTAGCGCGCCTGCAGATCCTTGCGCAGCGGGTTCCTTGCCAGAAGCCTTGCGAGCTTGGATTCGATCATCGCTTTCAGGCTCTGGACTGCAGTGTGCTTGCGTTTGCTCCGCTGGAATTCCTTCATCAGCTTATCGAAGTCGATCTTGCTGATATCGAACAGACGATTCTTCCCGTCCGGCTCTCCGTCGTCCACCGATTTCGCGCCGGCCGTGACGATTGCATGATCCACCTCGCCGCGCAGTGCTTCGATGATGTGGCTGATATCGCTCTTGTCCACATCCTGCTGCAAGCTCTTGTAGACAATCTTCAAGGCATCCACGCGCGTGCGGCGGGCGTGCACGCCCTCTACGTGCACGCAGGCCTTGAACCGCACGAACACGTCTCGCGCCATCAACTCGAAACGCTTGCGCATCTCGTCGTTCTCGTTGATGGCCTCTTTGGCATCGAGGATGGCCTTGTTGCGAGCAAACCCGGTGCTGCCCAGGATCGCATCCAGCGAAACGCCGCGCTTGTCCAGCCACCCGCTGATCTCCGCCAGCGACGCATCAAGCCGATCCAGCAGTTGCACTTCCGGCTTGGCCGGGTCGACCTCATCTTCGCCGGGCTCGCCGTCCGTGCGGGTCCCTGCGAAGGTCGCCAGTGCACGGCGCAGGTTCTTCAGGATTCCGCAGTAGTCCACGATCAGGCCATTGGTCTTGCCCTCGGCAACGCGGTTGGCACGGGCGATTGCTTGCATCAGGGTGTGCGCTTTGAGCGGCTTGTCCAGGTACAGCGTGCCCAGGCTGGGAACATCGAAGCCGGTCAGCCACATGGCGCAGACAATGGCAACGCGGAAAGGGTGGTCGGACTTCTTGAACGCATCCTCCATGCTCAACGGCTTAGGAGAGCCCGGCACGCGCCATCCTTCTTTCATCCTCCTGCGATGCGGGGTGATATCCAGACCGAGCCTGCGGAACCGCTCGACCTCGCCCTGCTCTTCGCTGACAACCACGGCGAACTGCGTTTCACCCATCCACTTGAGCTGGCGGGCGCGGCGGGCCAACTCCTGATCATCTGCCTCCCGGTTCCTTTCCAGCGTCAGAGCCTGTATGTGCTCGGTCCAGTACCGCTCAATCAGCGCATGCATCCGCACGCAGGTCGGCTTGTCGATACACACGAACATCGCCTTGCCGCTCTCCCAGCCTTCGGCATAGTGCTTGACGAAGTCCCGGGCGATGCGATCCAGGCGCTCGCCTGCGGTAATGACGTGGTAATCGCGTCCCATCGCCTGTTCGAGGCGACGCTGTGCATCAGGATCGTCGGCCAGTTCATCCTCGAACTCCGCCAACTTGTCGGCCACCCTCTGGTTTAGATCGTCAATAGCTACCTTGAGCTTTTCGCCGCGGGCGTCGTAGTACAGGGGCACAGTCGCGCCATCGTCCACTGCGCGCTGGAAATCGTAGGTGGAGACATAGTCACCGAATACGCGCCGCGTCACCTCGTCATCGCCCATCAGCGGCGTGCCGGTGAAGCCGATGTAGCCGGCATTGGGCAGCGCCGTGCGCATGTTCAGCGCCAACGTTCCATACTGCGTGCGGTGGGCCTCGTCGCTGATGACGATGATGTCGTCGCGCCGCGAGTACGGATGATCCGGGTCGACGGGTTCGTTGAACTTCTGTATTAGGCTGAACACGTACCCCCTGTGCTCGGCCAGCAACCGCTTCAGGTGTGCGCCGCTGGCGGCGCGGTTTTCGTCCTTCTCGCCAACCACCCCACAGCCCACGTAGGTCTGATAGATCTGGTTGTCCAGGTCATCGCGGTCGGTGACGATGAGGAAGGTGTAGTTGCCTCCGATGCGACGGTGCACTTTGCGGGTAAAGAACAGCATCGAATAGCTCTTGCCCGAACCTTGCGTGTGCCAGAACACGCCCAGCTTGCCCAGGTTCCGGGCGCGCTCGCCCACTGCGCGGATGGCACGGTTGACACCCAGGAACTGGTGATTGCGGGCAACGATCTTGATCGTGCGCTCGCCTACTTCATCGAACAGGATGAAGTTCTCGAACAGATCAAGGAAGTTGCGCTTGTCGCACACGCCCTTGAGCAGGGTTTCCATGTCCACCACGCCTGGCGCGGCCTCCTCCAGCCGCTTCCAGTTGTGGAAGTGTTCGTAATCACCATCTAAGGCGCCAATGCGCGCTTCGCTGCCGTTGGCCAGCAGGAGGAAGGCGTTGTGGTGGAACAACTGCGGAATGGTGTCGCGGTAGTCACTGAGATTTTGGTCGTAGGCCTTGCGCAGGTTTCGATGGATGTTCTTGCATTCGACGAACAGCAGCGGGATGCCGTTGACGAAGCCGATGATGTCCGGGCGGCGACGGTACAGGTCACCTTTGACCCAGAGTTCGCGCACGGCCAGGAAGTCATTGTTCTCCGGATTATCGAAGTCGAAGACGCGCAGCGTGCGCGCATCCATCGTGCCGTCGTTCTTCCGGTACTCCACCTTCACGCCGTCGCGCAGGAGTCCGTATTTCTCGCGGTTGGCCAGCATGGCACCTTGGCCGGCGCCAACCTCCACGATCCAGCGCAGCGCGGCCTGGTAGACGACGTCCGGCAGCCCGGGATTCAGCTCAACCAGTTTCTCGCCCAAGAGGCGCGTCAACACCACATCCTTCTCGGACTTGCGGCCGAAGGTGCCGTCCGCACCGAGGACTTCGCTGTTGTACGCGTACTCGCTTCGCCAGCCCAGCTCGTCGCGCAAATAGTCGGCGGCGGTCTGTTGGACCAGCGTGTCCTCGTTCAATGCCACCATGACACCCCTGTACGATTACCCCGCACCCGCATGGGTCGGTCGCCTTCTAACGAGTCAGATAGACGACCTTCTCGTGGTTATTACCTGTGCCATCGTCCCAAATCAAGGTGATAGGCATCTTGGCCGGGCTGCCCATATGGATGGCAGCTGGCAGATCAACGCCTTGCTGTGGTTCCAACGTCTCGAGCGGGAAAATTTCTCGGTTGAGCAGCTGGAATCCGCCGCCCGTCTCGTCGGTCACCAGCCGCACGTTCCGCGCGGCCGCCCTTCCGGCATTGAAGACCTTGACCTTGGATCCCTTCAACTCCCGGACCATGCGCGCAGATACGTCGGCCTTCCTTGCATTGGCTGCCTCAGCTTCTTCCTTCTCGACCAGGATGCGATTCAACCGCTTCTGATCTTCCAGCAGCTCGGCTTGCTTCTGCGCCAGGCTGTACGTCTTACGGAAGGTATAAACGGAGAAACCGAGAGCGAGCAGCGCAGCGACAGTTTGCCAATCGATGTCCGGCATCACTTCACCTTGAACATCTTGCTGCCTTTGAAGGCATCCTGGAGCTGCTTCCTGAGATCAGCAGCCACATCATCTTTGATCTGCTCGACGTGGGCGCCAATGTTGTCTCCGTTGGCTGAGATCAGGTCTTCCCGGGATATGACAAGGCTGCAGGACGTGCATTTCACGGATGCTGTATCGTCGGCGTCGTCGAACTCGAACTGAGTGCCGCCACAAGTCGGACAGCGCAACTCGATACTTCGATCATACTTTCCGCTGGTCATGTCGCCTCCAAAGATTCCGTTGAACTCACGACATCTCCACTCATCAAGTGCGGGAGCAGGAGATCGCGAGCTTGGCCGAGCCTCTCGATTTGCTGATCGAGAACTGCGATCTGCTTGAACATGGGGGCTACCGAACCATCGAACTCGCTCAACTGCGACGATGGCGGCAAGGCAACCCAGTACTCGTCGAAGCAACCGACTTGCACCCGTTGTCGACCCGACGATCCAATCATGCTTTTGATGGCGTGCTCGCGAAAATCATACGTGCGCGCCAGGCAATAAACGAAGTATGGGCTCACCGACGTACCACGCAGAACGATGAACTCGGTCGAACCACAAGCGATGTCACCTTCATCAAGGAAGTAGACGAAACCTGTTTTTCCGTTCTCAAGACAGGGCGTGATCCGCGCGAGCAGCACGTCATTGGTTCGGAACTTCACTGTGGTATGCACTGTTCGTCGTTCGAAGTCACCTCGATCAACGGTCATTCCTGTTTCCGATAGCGCTGCCATCGGGACATACCATGCTTCCTTGCCCCGCTCAATGCGTTCCTTGGGATTGATCGCGATCAGATCTGGTACGAACTTCCGCTCCCACCCCACCGGCACGCCATCCACCACCTTGACGTGCTCGTGCCCGGGGAAGCGCAGGTGCACGAACCATTCGCGGTACAGCAGACGAGCGGATTCTTCCAGCAACTTGATCCGTCGGCGGTTGTTTTCGATCAGGTCGTCGTAGGCAGAGAGCGTGTCGGCGATGCGCTCCTGCTCGGGTCTCGACGGATAGCGGACCTCAACCTTGGCCAGGTTCTGTCCAGGCAAATGCTTGATGGTGGAGCCTGTGAACAACCCGCTGAACCCGTCGTTTCGTCCCTTGTACAGAAAGGAGTAATACAGGAACCGGTAGTCCAGTTCCTCACCCGGACGAATGCGGTGAAGGGCCTTCTGGATCATCATCCCCGGCACTTCGTCTTTCCAGATGGCGCAGCGGCCCGGCTCGCCGCCTTCGCACATCACGATATCGCCATGCTTCAACCCGTACCGATCCAATTCGTTCGGCTCGAACCGCATTTCACGCAGGCTGTCGAGATCGAACTCGCCCCAGCGAACATTGACGTTCGCCAGATAGGGCATGGGATCGCCCTTGTTCTTCTTCTCGTCAAGCATCTTTCCGAGGCACAGGTCTGCAACCTGAGCGAGTGGCTTACGCAGCCAACTCACGCCCCCAGTTCCTCGAAGTTGCGCACGATCTTCGCCGCCAGTTCCACCGCCTCCTCGTTCAAGCCTTTCAGCTCCACATGGATGTCGCGCAGCGCAGCCTCGAAGTCGAAATCCTCGTCCACTTCCTCCGGCGCCACGCCGACGTAGCGGCCCGGCGTGAGCGACCAGTCGCTCTTCTCGATTTCGGCGCGGCTGACCAGCTTCACCAACCCCGGCACGTCGCGCAGTTCGGCGTCGGGAAAGCGCTCCTGCAGCCACAGTGCCTGGCGGTGGAAGTAGCGCACCGGCTTGAGCGCTTCCACGGCCGCCTTGCGGGCTTCGTCGGTGGTCTTGCGCTGGCGATTGAGGTCGCGGGTGTTGCCCTCGCCGTCTAGGGCGTCCAGCACGTGGCCGGCGAGCTTGTAGAGATGGTCGGCGCTCTTGATGAGGTCGCGGCTGGTGTCGGCCAGCGGCGCAAGGCGTTCGGTAGCCTTGCGCAACGCGGCGTTGCCGGCGTTGTCGGCGATGGCTTTTGCGGCCCGCTTTTCGACCGCCATCGCGTAAGCGGCCACGTCCGCGGCAAACGTGGACAACGCGTCGTCGAGGGCCTGCCATGCGGCCAGGATCGTTGCATCCCCGCCCTCGCGTGAAAGCCCGGCAAGTGATGCGGCGCGGGCCTTCGCCTGCACCAGGTATTCCTGCAGCGACGCGACACTGTCCTGTGCGGCAGCGAGGCCGTCCAGAAGATGCCGGCGCACCAGCGCCAGGAAGCGGTCGGCCTGGCCGCGGTACAGCCAGACGATGCTGGTGAGGTTGGCCAGCTGCTCGGGGCTGAAGTCGTGGATCTTGCGGGTCACCTTGCGGTAGACGTTGCGCGCATCGAGCATCAGCACGTGGTCACGACGCGCCTTCGGCTTGCCCTTGTCGAAGAACCACAGCTCGCAGGGCACGGTGCGGGTGTAGAAGAAGTTGCCGCGAATCGCGACCATCACGTCCACGTCGCCGGTTTCCACCAGCTTGCGGCGCACCGCGGCCTCGTCGCGGCCGGCACTGGAAGCCTGCGAGGACATCACGAAGCCGGCACGGCCGCGCTTTGACAGATAGCTGTGGAAGTAGGAGATCCACAGGTAGTTGCCGTTGCTGACCTTGCCGGCCTTGTTGACGCCGGGCAGGCCGAACGGCAGGCGCGGGTCCTTGCGGACCTTTTCGGCATCCACCTCGTCGACGTTGAACGGCGGGTTGGCCATCACGTAGTCGGCCTTGCCCAGCAGTTCGTGCGGGTCGGCGTAGTAGCTGATGGCCTCGGCGATGTTGCCCTGCAGGCCGTGCACGGCCAAGTTCATCTGCGCCAGCTTGATGGTAGTGGCGTTCTTCTCCATGCCGTAGAAGGTCAGCGCCTTCGTCGGGTCGCCGTAGTTGCGCTCGACCAGGTTGGCGCTCTGCACGAACATGCCGCCGGAGCCGCAGGCCGGGTCCAGCACGGTGCCGCGGGCAGGCTCGATGACGTTGGCGATCATCTGCACCAGCGAGATCGGGGTGAAGAACTCGCCGCCGTCGTGCGCGCCCTGGTCGGCGAACTGGGTGAGGAAGTACTCGTAGATGCGGCCGAAGATGTCGCCGTTGGCTGTCTTGAGTTCTTCCGGGTTGAGCTTGCGCAGAAGTTCGCCCAGGTCGTCGTTGCCGATCTTGTGGTACTCGGTCTTGGGCAGTACGCCGCGCAGGGACTCGTAGTCCTCCTCGATTCCTTCCATCGCGGCGATGATGGCGGCGGCACGGTCGGCCGAATCCGGCAGACTCACGAGGTGGTCGAACTGCGCTTCGGGTCGCAGGTAAATGGCCCCCTGCTGGCCAAAGTCCTCCCGGGTCAAAGCGCGGACCTTGCCACCGCGTTTGGGCAGCGTTGCTTCGATCTGCGGCCTGACGGCCAGATAGCGGCTGTAGGCGTGACGCAGGAAGATCAGGCCCATCACGGGCATGAAATACTCATTGCTGGCCAGGCCGGAGTTGGCCCGCAGCAGGTCGGCAGCGCTCCAGAGGCGCTTCTCAATAGCTTCTAGGGATTGAAGTTGGCTCATTGGGCCATTTTGGCAGGAAGGCGGAACGCACGGCAGCTGAGCATGGGATGCTTTGGTCTCAGCAGTCGCGATGGCATCCAAGAGCCCTTTGACACTGTCGGGCCTAACGCATGCGGTTATACGAATCTGGGCCGATTCGTATAATTAGCCAGAGCCGTATATTCGTGGCTAATCCTTGTGGTGCTTCCTCGGGAAGGTGATCGAGGTGGAGTGCAGCCGCAGGGTGCGGAGCACAGGGGGAGGGAATGGATGAGCTGTTCGAGAGTCTGGTGCGGGAGGGCATGGCCCGAATGCGCTGGACACGTAAGCGTGCCGAGGCGCAAGCCAATCGATATCTGAAGCGTGCCGGGGCAGGCAAGGCGAAAGCCGCGATAGGAGTTCTAAAGAAGGGTGCCCTGCCGGCGGCCCGGCCGGCTCCGAAGATCCGCGTGGTCAAACCACGTTCGAAGGCCAAGGCTCGGCCTTCTGCCCCCGACCCAAAATTGGCGGAGTCGAGCACCAGGCCCGCGCAAAAGGCGGTGGAAAAGCAGTTACGCAAGAAGGTGAAGAAAGCTCGCGCGAAGCAGGCCGCAGTAGCCGCTGCAATAGCGAAGCCAGCCGCCAAGCGGACCAAACCAAAGAAAAAGCAGCTGACGCCGCTGCAGCGCCTAGAGCGGGCACTGGGTCCGGACGATGGACGAAGGCGTGGAGGGAGTCCCTTCCTCCAAGGGGGTAGCCCGGGTTTGGGGCGCCGGCGCTGACACTCCCTGCGAGAGGGCGGCAAAGGTGGCGTCCAATGCCCATTCAATGAGGTCAGTTGGGTGTGCTGGAACAAGAGCTAAGTTACTGATTATTGAGCGATATTGCACGCGCTTCGGTGGACCCCAGGGAGCCCCCAAACGGTCGTGGCACTGTCGATCGCATAGTTTGTGCAATGTGTACAAACTATGCAGTTCTGCGCACTGGGGTCAGCGTGATTGGGGTCCCGCCGTCGGCCTGGGCCCTGCACTAAGATGGTGCAATGCCCCCCGCGCCCGCGCCGCCGCCCGATCTCGATGCCCTCGCCACGCCGCTGGCGTGGGCCGGCACGGACGGCGCCGTGGCCGGCTGCAATCCGGCCTTCGCGCGCTGGCTCGGGGTGGGCGCTCGGCGCCTGCGGGGGCTGCCGCTGGCGGCGCTGGAGTTCGAGGGCGACGCCCTGGCGCGCTGGTTGGCGGCGGGGGCGCCGCAGGAGCAGGTACGGCTGCGCCGGCTGCCGCTGGCGTTCCCCGGCGCGACGCCGCGTTTCGCTGATGTCTGGGTCGGGGCGCTGGAGGACGGCGGTTGGCTGCTCGAGGCGCATCCGGTGGACGAATTCCCCGGCGAGGATCCGGTCGCGGCGTTGCCGTCGGCACTGTCGGCCGCGCTCAAGGGATTGGCGCACGAGCTGCGCAATCCGCTGGCCGGGCTCAAGGGTGCGGCGCAGCTGCTGGCGCGGCGCGTGGACGACGAGCAGTCGCGCGAACTAACCGCGCTGATCGGCTCGGAGGTCGAACGCCTGGCGCAGCTGGTCGACCGGCTGCTGTCGCCGGCGCCGCCACGGCCGCATGCGCCGCTCAACATCCACGCCGTGCTCGAACGCGTGTTGCGCCTGGCCGAATCCGATGCCGGCTGGGCGGTGAAGCTGGTGCGCGACTACGATCCCAGCCTGCCGGACCTTGCCGGCGACGCCGACCGCCTCGTGCAGGCGACCTGGAACCTGGTGCGCAACGCGATCGAGGCGGGCGCGGCGACCGTCACCCTGCGCACGCGCGCCGAGCACGCGGTGCGCATCGGCGACGAAGTGCATCCATTGGTGCTGCGGCTGGACGTGGTGGACGACGGTCGCGGCGTGCCGGAGGCGCTGGCCGAGCAGGTGTTCCTGCCGCTGGTGTCCGGGCGCGCGGAAGGCAGCGGCCTGGGGCTGGCGCTGGCGCAGCAGGTGGCGCGCGAGCATCGCGGTTCGCTGGCCTATCGTTCGCGGGCAGGGCATACGGTGTTCACGCTGTTGCTGCCGGTGGTGCAGCCGGAGAGCGATGAGGAGGGCAACGATGCTTGACGGCAAGCGCTGTTGCTCCCTCCCCTGCGAAGGCAGGGGAGGGCTGGGGAGGGGTTGCGTCGGCGCCGACGCGGCAGCCAGATGGTTGCACCGGCCCCGACGGCACCCCCTCCCAACCTCCCCTGCCGTCGCAGGGGGAGGAGCTTGAAGCCATGACCGACACCATCTGGGTCGTCGACGACGATCGCAGCGTGCGCTTCGTGCTGGCCACGGCGCTGCGCGAGGCCGGCTTCGACGTGGTCGGCTTCGATTCAGCGGCGGCGGTGGTCGACGCGCTGGGCACGCGTGCGCCGCCGCAGCTGCTGTTCACCGACGTGCGCATGCCCGGCGACGATGGGCTGGTGCTGCTCGACCGGCTCAAGCATGCGCATCCGCGGCTGCCGGTGGTGGTGATGTCGGCCTACACCGACGTGGCCAGTACGGCCGGCGCTTTCCGCGGTGGCGCGCACGAGTTCCTGTCCAAGCCTTTCGACCTCGACGATGCGGTCGCGCTCGCCCGGCGTGTGCTGGCGCAGCGTGGTGCTGGTGGCGATGAAGGCGATGCTGCGCCGGAACTTCCCGCGGTTCCGGACAGCGATGCGCTGGTCGGCGACACGCCCGCCATGCGCCAGCTGTTCCGCGCCATCGGCCGCCTCGCGCAGGCGCCGCTGTCGGTGCTGGTCACCGGCGAGACCGGTACCGGCAAGGAGCTGGTCGCGCGCGCGCTGCATCGCGAGTCGCCGCGCGCGCGCAGGCCGTTCGTCGCGCTCAACACCGCGGCGATCCCGGCCGAGCTGCTGGAAAGCGAGCTGTTCGGCCACGAGGCCGGCGCGTTCACCGGCGCGAACAAACGCCACGTCGGCCGCTTCGAGCAGGCCGACGGCGGCACCCTGTTCCTCGACGAAATCGGCGACATGCCGCTGGCGCTGCAGACGCGGCTGCTGCGGGTGCTGGCCGAGGACGAGTTCTTCCGCGTTGGCGGGCGCGAGCTGATCCGGGTCGACGTGCGCGTGATCGCCGCCACCCACCAGGATCTCGAGGCGCGGGTGGCCGACGGCCGCTTCCGCAGCGACCTGCTGCATCGCCTCGACGTGGTGCGCCTGCACCTGCCGCCGCTGCGCGAGCGCCGCGGCGACGTGCCGACGCTGGCCGAACGTTTCCTGCAGGCGGCGGCCATGCGCTTCGACGCGCCGCCAAAGCGCTTCGGCAAAAGCGCGCTCGAGCGCCTGCAAGGGCACGACTGGCCCGGCAACGTGCGCGAACTGGAAAACCTGTGCTGGCGGCTGGCCGCGCTGGCGCCCGGCGACACGATCACGCCGGCCGACCTCGACGGCATGCTCGCCGCATCACGGCCGGCGCCCGCGCGCGAGTGGGACGACGCGCTGTCCGCGTGGGCGCGCGCGCGTCTTGCCGAAGGCGAAAGCGGTTTGCACGCGCGGGCGCTGGAACGCTTCGAACACGCGCTGCTCGACGCCGCGCTCGAACACACCGGCGGCCGCCGCGCCGAGGCCGCACAGCGGCTGGGCCTGGGCCGCAACACGCTGACCCGCAAGCTCGGCCCCGGTCGCCGGCGCCGCTGAGGTGCCGCGCGCGTCTTTTTTCATCCACCCTGAACCCCGCGCGCGCTAGCGTGCGGCACACTTTCAACAAGGAGTCCGTCATGTCCATGCATCGCCGTCATCACCTGCTCGCCGTTGCCGCCGCCTGTGCGCTCGCGGCCTGTTCGACCACCGGCGAGAAGGCCGCGCCGCCGATGTCGTCCCCGACGCCGGCTTCGCAGGGCACCAGCACCGCCAGTTCGGCGACGGTGAACCTTGCTTCCGCGTCCGGCAGCCTGGTCAGCGGCAAGCTGTCGATGGCGCCGATGGGCGACGGCGTGCACATCACCGGCCAGATCGGCGGCCTCGGTGCCGGGCAGACCCACGCCATCCACGTGCACGAGAAAGGCGACTGCAGCGCCGCCGACGCCAGCAGCGCGGGCGGGCACTTCAATCCCACCGGCAGCGCCCACGGCCGCGCCGGCACGCCGACCCATCACGCCGGCGACATGGACAACATCGTCGCCAACGCCGAAGGCGTGGCCGATATCAACATCCACCTGTCCGGCGTGACCCTCGGTGGAGGCGCAGCCAACGACATCGCCGGCCGCGCGGTGATCGTGCACGCCGCGCCGGACGACTACACCTCGCAGCCCTCCGGCAACGCCGGCGCACGCGTGGCGTGCGGGGTGATCAACGCGGCGATGTGAGCCGCGCCGCGAAACCATGCGCCGTAGGTCGGGGCTACGCCCCCGGCCAGGGTTTTGTCGAGCATTGCAAGGGTCGGGGGCGTAGCCCCGACCTGCGATGACGACCACGCACACCATCCGCGAAGCCGTCGCCGCCGACCGCGACTGGCTCGCCGAGTGCGCCATCGCGATGGCGCTGGAAACCGAGCACAGGCATCTCGATGCCGACACCGTGCGCGCAGGCGTCGCGGCCGGCATCGCCGATTCCGCGAAAGCGCGCTACTTCGTCGCCGTCGATGGCAACGGCGCGCCTGTCGGCACCCTGATGCTCACCCGCGAATGGAGCGACTGGCGCAACGGCGACTGGTGGTGGATCCAGAGCGTGTACGTCGTTCCCGCGCAGCGCCGCCGCGGCGTGTTCGCGGCGCTGTATCGCCACGCTGAAACCCTGGCGCGTGCGACGACCGGCGTGGTCGGTTTGCGGCTCTATGTCGAACGCGGCAACGACGCGGCGCGCCGGACGTATGCGGCGCTGGGCATGGTGGACGCAGGCTACGACATCCTCGAAGCCGAAATGCCGTAGGTCGGGGCTACGCCCCCGACGCCCCGGGATGATCGGCACCCCCGCGTCGGGGGCGTAGCCCCGACCTACAGCTCGCTTGCGGGATCGCCCTGGCAATGCGCGAAGGTCACCGGCACGCCGTGCGCGCGCAGCACGGCGGCGAACTGGCGCTGGCGCGCCTCGTAGTGGGCGAAGCCGCGCTGCAGGCGTTCGTCGTCGGCGTCGCTGCCGCCGCCATTGGCATCGCCCGGTTCCGCATTGCGCCCGCGCCAGGCGCCCGGGGTCAGCAGGGCGATGCGCGCCTCGCGGTCGGCGTAGCGCAGCAGCGGCTCGGGTGGGGCGTCGAGCCAGGCTTCGCGGTCTGGCGAGAGCAGTGCGGTTTCCAGCACCGGCCACAGCGGGGCGAGGCCGGCGTGGTCGTACTGCATCGCCATCAGCGCGCACAGGTCGTGCAGGGTGAGGTGGCGCGCGTGCTCGACCTGCAGGCCGAAGGCTTCCTGCGCCAGCAGCGCGGTGTCGGCGCCGGCCATGCCGCTTTCCATCAGGTCGCGCTCGCAGGCCTCGCCCACCGCGCGCGCGACGCCGGCGTCGCCGGCCAGCGACCAGGGCACCAGCCGCAGCGGGCCGCCGGCGTAGTCGGGCGAGGGCGACAGCGCGCCCGGCAGGCGGTTTTCGTGGCTGCCGAAGGCGATGATCCGGCCGCTGCCTTCGCCGCGGCCGCCGGGCGCGCGGGCGCCGAGCTGGTCGAGTTCGCGGTGGATGGGCCAGCCCGGGCGCAGCAATTCCACCGGATCGTAGTGGGCGCCGGCGGTGGTCAGGTCCAGCGTGGCGGCGTCCGGCGCGAAACGGGCCAGGTCGCGTGCGATCGCCGCGCCCAGCTCGCCGGCCTCACGCTGCGGCAATGCGTCGCGCGCCGCGGCGCTGCCGGGGGTCAGTTCCAGTGCCAGCGCACCGAGGACATGGAGGATCGCTTCGCTCATCGCCTGCTCATGATTGGCCGTGCACGGTCACGGCGCTAGACTCCATTCCATTATGGCCCGCCACGATGGCAGGCCCGCAACGAGGTAGTCCCATGCTGCATGGCCGCCCCGTCGCCGTCCTCGGCGGCGTCCGCATTCCCTTCTGTCGCCAGAACACCGCCTACGCCGACGTCGGCAACCTCGGCATGTCGGTGCGTACGCTCGGCGCGCTGGTCGAGAAGTTCGGCCTCCACGGACAGCAGCTGGGCGAGGTGGCGATGGGCGCGGTGATCAAGCACCCGTCGGACTGGAACCTCGGCCGCGAGGCCACGCTGTCGTCGGGCCTGTCGCCGCTGACGCCCGGCATCACCCTGCAGCGCGCCTGCGGCACCTCGCTGGACGCGCTGATCACCATCGGCAACAAGATCGCCGCCGGCCAGATCGAAGCCGGCATCGGCGGCGGTTCGGACACCACGTCCGACGTGCCGATCGTCTACGGCCAGAAGCTGCGCCGCCGGCTGCTGGAGGCCGCGCGCGGCAAGACCACGCGCGACAAGCTGGCCGCGTTCAAGGGCTTCCACCTGCGCGAACTCAAGCCCGAGTTCCCCGGCGTCGCCGAGCCGCGCACCGGCAAGAGCATGGGCGACCACTGCGAGGACATGGCCAAGGAGTGGAACATCTCGCGCGATTCGCAGGACGAGCTGGCGGTGGCCTCGCACCACAAGCTCGCCGCCGCCTATGACCGCGGCTTCTTCGACGACCTGGTGGTCAGCTTCCGCGGCGTCTCGCGCGACAACATCCTGCGCGCCGACACCTCGATCGAGAAGCTGGCCACGCTCAAGCCCGCCTTCGACAAGGTTTCAGGGCGCGGCACGCTCACCGCCGGCAACTCCACCCCGCTCACCGACGGCGCCGCCGCCTGCCTGCTGTCCACCGATGAATGGGCGGCTGCCCACGGCCACGAGGTGCTGTGCCACATCCGCGACGCGCAGACCGCCGCGGTCGACTTCGTCCACGGCGAAGGCCTGCTGATGGCGCCGACCGTCGCCGTGCCGGAGATGCTCGCGCGCAACGGACTGACCCTGCAGGACTTCGACCTGTACGAGATCCACGAAGCCTTCGCCGCGCAGGTGCTGTGCACGCTGCGCGCGTGGGAGAGCGAGGACTACTGCAAGACGCGCCTCGGCCTGGACGCGCCGCTGGGCCGCATCGACCCGGCGAAGCTCAACATCAACGGTTCCTCGCTGGCCACCGGCCACCCGTTCGCGGCCACCGGCGCGCGCATCGTCGCCACCGCCGCGAAGGAGCTGCAGCAGCGCGGCGGCGGCCGCTGCCTGGTGTCGATCTGCACCGCCGGCGGCATGGGCGTGGTGGCGATCCTGGAGCGCTGAGGGCTGCACGTCGCCCCCACGCTCGTGGGAGCGGCTTCAGCCGCGAGCTTTTGACCGAGCTCCCGGCCGATCTGCCCGGCCGGAATCAGGCATCAGCCCATCCGCATCGGCGCGACGCGCTGCAGTTCCGATACGGCAAGCTCGGCCGTTGCCGCCTGCGCCTGTTGCGTCCGGGCCTGTGCCGCCTGGTCGAGCGCCTGCAGCTCCCGGAGCGAATCCGCGGCGGGGGTGTCCACGGCAAGCTGCGTCTTCATGTGCGCGCGCAGGTGTGCAGGATCGTCGAGCCGGCCCTGCACCACGAACACGTTTTCGCCGGGCCGCAGTTCTTTCGTCGGTCCGCCGAGCACGACGTGGTCGATGCGTTCCAGGCCGTTGCGCCGCGCAAGGCAGGCGAGGCTGGCGATCATGTTCCCGCTATGCCGGTCCGGCGCGCGGCCGAGCGAGGCGTCGAGCCGGTGCACGGCGTCGCGGCTGCCCAGGTACAGATGATGGTCGGGGTGGTCGGGGCGGGTGGGATCGGACATGGCGATCCGCGCGGCCCGCGAAGGATCGCCGGCATCGGCCAGTGTCCACGGACTTTCGGAGATGCCGCGTTCGCGGGCGGGATCGAGCGGATGGAACTGCCGGGCCTTCTCCTGCCGCTCCAGGCGCACGGCGCGTGCGTCGTCCAGTTCGGCGATGCGTTCCGGATCGGTGACGCGGCGGATCACCGGGCCGCCGATGCCGCCGCCGCTGACGGTCGACCATTCGCGCGCGTTGCGGTCGTACAGGTGGTAGAAGCCGGCCGCGCCGATCACGTCCGGGTCAGTGGCAGGCCGGTCCTGCGAGGCCATCGCGCTGGCGCCGGCCAGCGCGCCCGTGTAGCGCAGGGCAGGCAGCTGGTCGTCGTCGTAGCGCACGATGTCGCCGAGGGTGATGCCGGCGCGGCCGATGCCCAGTCCGAGGCCTAGCGTATTGTTGTCGAGCATCGCGTGCCACACGCCTTCGGCGGCCTCCTCGCCGCCCTGCCGGCGCGCGGCCTCGAGCAGCTGGCGCGGGGTCCATGTGTTGGGGTCGATGCGGGCCCGCTCGAAGGACGCATCGTGGGCGGACTGGACGTCCTTGACTGGCAGGTTGAGCGCAAGATCAGGGCGATCCTTGCCCACCCAGTACTGTCGTCGTTCGAGGTCGCGCACAAGCAGGTCCTGACCGAACTGCTCCCATTCGCGCTCGGTCAGCACGCGATCGTCGTGTCTGCGGGCGTGGTTCTGGGCGAAGTTGTTGGCCACCGCGCCTGGCATGTTGTCGTTACGGACGACGCCAAGCGCGAGCAAACCGTAACCATCACTGCCCACATGCTGGGCGAGATAGTTCCAGTAGAGCTCGCGATTACCCTGCTCGGCGTACCAGCCGAGAATGCGCATGTCCCCGGAATCCAGTCCTGACATCCTGCTCTCCTTGCAATGTGGTCACTGACTCATCGAACGCGATACTGCTTCAACAGTTCGCGTGAGCGAATCTCGATTCTTTTCCAGTCCTTGAGGAAGGCGCGAACGTAGAACGCGGAAAACGAGATCTTCTCATCCGGCATCAAGAAATAATGGGTGCAGCCGCTCGAACGGCCTTCTTCCCGCGTGAGCCTGTCGCCCTCGATGCTGATACCGTCTGGCTGGAGCCGGGAGTCGCACTTGATCACGGTGGTCAAGCGGCCATCGGTGCCCCGGTCGAGATACCAGTCCTTCTGGTCTTCGAGCCTGGCATGCGATTGATAGCCGTACTCCTGCTCCCACTCCTTCAAGTACGCGGCAAACTTGTCGCTGTTGACCCGATAAGGTGACAGCCCGAATTCCTTCGGCTCCTCGTCTCTCAGTTCCAATCGCTCCGAAGGATGATGATGTTCCGGAGTACCTTCGGGGCCGTAGTGGTGGATCGACTTCTCCAGCAGCCCCTCCATGGGCACGCGGTCGATGTAGTCGGGCGAGATCGTGATCTGCTTCGCGAACGTCTCCATGTCCTGCTTCGAGCGTTCGCCCGGTGGCAGCGGCTGCAGGTCGGGCCACTGCACGAGCAGGCTGAAGTTGCCCTGGAAGTCGGGGCCGATCTGGTCGCGGAAATAGTTGGCCGGGATCAGGTAGCGGTGCGGGCCGAGGCGGGCTTCGACCGGGCGGTCGTTGTAACCGTACTTCTGGTAAGCCGCGGTGGCGGGGTCCAATCCCATGTCTTTCTCCTGCGCGTCCGTGCGGGTGGTACAGGCGGCCAGCAGGCAGCCGAGCAGCAAGCACAGACAGCGCGCGAATCCCTGCGTCATCCCGATCTCCTTGTCGAAGGGAAAGCATACCTTCACTCCATCGGGAAGGATTGCGACGCGTGTCACGCGGAGATTCCGGCGTTCGCTCATGCAGGTGGCCGCGCGCGGTGCTAAGCGCGAGTGCCAGTCTCGCGCTACAGGCTGCGACGAATCGCAGCCTCGGCGGCGCGCCGGATCGCCGGCCAGTTTCGGGTGCCATCGGCGCGACGGGCGCGCCGGCGCGGCATGCGGGCGCGAACCAGGCGCGCGTGTCGCCATGATCGTGCCGGCGATGGCACGAACACCGCGACCACCTCGCCGTTGAGGCCGGCGCCGAGGTCCACGCGACCGTGCGCGTCGAGTTCTCCGTACAGCGGCTTGGCGGCGTAGTAGCCGAGCAGGCTTGCGTGCGCGTCATCGCCGGCGCGCAGTGGATGGAAGTCGTGTGCGTGCAGCGGGTAGCGGAACCAGTGCGCGAATCCGGGGACTTCCTCGCGCAGGTCCTCGGGATCCAGGGAACGGGGCAGGGGCATCGTGCGGGGTCCGTAGGAGCGGCGGGAGCCGCGAGCTTTTGAGGAATGGCTCGGGGTCTTCAGGAAAGAGCTCGCGGCTCCCGCCGCTCCTACGGACGTGGACAGCTGCGTTGGTTACTCGCGCAACCTCGGCAGGCCGTGTTCGTCGCGTTCCTCGGTCACTGCGCGGTCGTAGATTGTCTGCCGCAGGTCGCGCTGGGCGGGCAGCGGCTCGATCGCTTCGCCGCGCGCGGCGCGCAGGGCGTTGGCGTAGGCGATGCGGGCGCTGGCGTCGTCGCCGGCACCGGCGAATCCATGCCCGAACTCCTCCCACGCCTCGCTGCCCGCGCCCTGCGCCAGCGCGCGATGCAGGTAGTCCTGCGCCTGCGGCCACTGCCCCTGCGCGCGTGCCAGTCGCGCCAGCGTCAGCAGCAGCGCGGGGCTGGCCGGCTGCGACTGCAGCCAGCGCTCGGCGTTGCCGCGGCGCTGTTCGAGGCGGGCGATCGGCAGCGTGCCGTAGCGCGCGGCGAGGCGCTCGTCCCAGCGCGCGTCGAGCGCCTGTTCGATGCTCCTGGCCGACGCATCCTCCCAGCGCAGCTCGGCGGCGCGGTCGGCGTAGGCGATGACCACGCGCGGCTCCGACTTCAGCGGCTTGGGCAGCGCTTCCCAGCGGTCGGCCAGCACGTTGGCGTCGTCGGCTTCGTGCAGCGAGGCCTCGGCCCAGCGCGTTTCAAGTTCCGACAGGCGCGCTTCGGGCAGCGCTTGCTGCTGGCGCATCGGGCCGAGCATGCCGTAGGCCTGCGCGCCCTGGCCGGACACGGCAAGCGCGTCGGCGCGCAGCGCCAGGCCGCGCGGCGGCAGCGGCTGCGCGGCCGGCGCGTCGAGCGCGACCAGCGCGTCGGTGGGGCGGCCGTCGGCCAGCGCGATCTCGGCGGCGGCGATCGCGCGCGAGGCTGCGTGGCGTTCGCCCAGCGCGTCGACCTGCGCGCGCGCGGCTGCGGTATCGCCGCGCGCGAGCGCGGCCTGCGCCGCCGCGCTGCGGGCGACGCCGGCCGCCGATTCATCGTCGGCCGCGGCCTGTTCGAGCAGCTTCTGCGCGCGTGCGTAGTGGCCATGGTGCAGCGCTTCCAGGCCGCCGCCCAGGCGTGCGCGCGACTGCCTGTCGCGGTGCCCGCGCCAGGCGCGGAACGGCAGCGTCACCAGCTTCCACACCAGCCACAGCGCGAACAGCACGCCGAACAGGATCAGCAGCCCGGCCGCCACGGTGGTGGTGTAGTCCATGCCGCGGTAGCGCACCAGCACGTAGCCCGGGTCGGCCAGCAGCAGCTGCGCCAGCAGCGCGCCGACCAGCGCCAGCACGATCCAGAACAGCAGGTTGCGGAACAGGTTCATTGCACGGCCTCCATGTGTGTCGGTGGTCGTCGATCCGGATCGCGACGATGCGAGCGGGTCGGATCAACCTCCTCATCCCGTAACGCGAAGAACGGCCACGGGAGGTATTGAATGTCGAACGTCCTATCTATACCGCGTGCGACGTGAATCCAGCATCGGCCCGCTGAACGGCCGCGAACCACGATGGGTGGCGCGTGCGCAACCGCCCACGGAAGCCCTGGACAGCTGTCGTCATCCCCGCGAAGGATTCCCGCCTTCGCGGGAATGACGATCAGGAGCGAATCGTTCAGAGCTTCCCTAGTTCGGCGCCACGCGCATGGCGCGCAGCTGCTCGAGCGTGGTGCCGAGCGTGGGCAGGTCGATCGCCAGCGGCAGTTCGCGCAGTTCGCGCAGCTGTGCGCGGCGTTCGCGCAGCTGCGGCGAGTCCGGCCACAGGCGCGTGGTCCAGCCGTCGGCGCGCGCCAGCGCCTGCCGGTAGCCGTCGCGGTCGCGACGCTCGGCGGCGGCTTGGGCGAGGGTGAGTTCGAGCTGCAGCGCGGCCAGGCCGGCGGCGCGGTCGCCCGGTTCGATCGCCACGGCGGTATCGGCGTGGCGCACGTCGACGATGCGTGCGAACGCGCGCCGCCACCAGGGCAGCGTGGCGTCCTCGCGCCCGGCCACTGCGATCGGCAGTGCCGGCAGCGAGGCCGCGAACGCCTGCAGCCGGCCGGCGGCGACCGCGCGCGGATCGGCGCCCAGCGCGTCGAGTGCAGCACGCTCCTGGACCAGCGCCTGGCGCAGGCTCAGCCAGGCCGGGTCGTGGATGCCGTCGAGCAGGCTGGCCGCCAGCGCGTAGCCGCGGCGCGCGCCGTCGAGGTCGCCGGCCAGCCGCAGGCGCTGCTCGGCCAGGCCGAGCACGATCTCCAGCTCGTCCAGCCGCAGTGTCTGCGCGCCGTTGCGCTCGGGATCGGCAAGCTGCGACACGCTGTCTTCGAGCAGCGCGGCGCGCTGGCCGATGCCGAGCAGTTCGTCGCGCAGCACGCGGTTGGTGGTGTCCGCCTGCTGCAGCCGCTTGGCCTGTGCGCGCTGTTCCTGCTGCAGCGTGTCGATGCGCTGTTCCAGCGCGCTCACGTGCTGCGCGGCCTGGGTTTCGACGCTGCGCTCGTGCTGCACGCGCGCCTGCAGCCACTGCCAGCCGAACCAACCGCCGCCGGCGAGCACCAGCAGCGCCACCAGCCAGGCCAGTGCCGACGAGCCGCGCCGTCGCGGCACGGTGGAGGTTGGGGGCGCGGGAGTGCTCAAGAGGGAGGCCGGTCGTCGGGAATGGCGCGAATGCTAGCGGATCAGCGCCGTTTCCGGGATGCCGGCGTGGCGCGCGCGGCGGCGTCGAGCAGGTCGCGCGGGATGGCGCTGGTGGCGGTGATGATGCGCGTGAAACCTTGATCGCGGGCCAGCCGGGCGAGGCGTTCGCTGGCCGCCACCACGCGTGCGCGGCGCAGCGCGGCGACGGCATCGCCGGGCAGGGCGGTGAGCAGGTGCTCCAGCGCTTCGCCGCTGCTGAGCAGCAGCCAGGCCGGCGCGTCGAGCTGCAGCAGCGCTGCGACCGCGCGCAGCGACGGCGCGATCGGCACGCGCTCGTAGACATCGGCGCGAATCACCCGCGCACCGCGCCGGCGCAGCGCGGGCGCGATGCGGCCGCGCCCGCCGGGTGCGGTCAGCATCCCGATGTCGCCACCGCGCACGTCGCGCAGCCCCGGCAGGGCGAGCAGGCCTTCGCTGTCCATGCGCGCGGGCGCGGCGACTTCGTCCACGCCCGCGCGCCGCAGCGCCGCGGCGGTGCCGGCGCCGACCGCGAACCACTGCTGCCCGCGCCTGCGCCGCAGTGGCTGCAGTGCGCCCGCGGCGCGGACCGCGGCCGGGCTGGTCGCCAGCACCCGCCCGGCGGCGAGCGCGGCGCGCAGGTCGCCGCGCGTGGCACGGTCGTCGCGCGGCATCAGTTTCCACGGCGACACCGCCAGCACGCGCCCCTCGAGCGTCGCCGCCGCGCGCCGGATCGCCGCATGCCCGCCCACCGGGCGCAGCGAGATGACGTAGCATCCAGCCAGGGCGGGGGACGATGGCGGTCGATCGGGCATGCGGCCAGCTTGGGCGGTCGCCGTGGCGGCCGCAAGCCTCGCCGCGAACCGTTCCAGACAGGACAATGCCGTTGCAAGCCGAACAATCCCTGCGCGCGCTCGACGCCCATTACCAGGCCATGCCGCCGGTCGCGGCGATGCAGCTGCGCATCGCCGGCTACGACGGCGACGCGCTGACCCTGGAAGCGCCGCTGGCGTTGCACGTCAACGACAAGGGCTGCGCGTTCGGAGGCAGCCTGGTGTCGCTGCTGACGCTGGCGTCGTGGGGGCTGGTGAACCTGCACGTGCAGGCGGCCGGGCTGGACGCCGACGTGTTCGTCGCCGACAGCGAGGTGCGCTACCTGGCGCCGCTGTTCGCCGACCTGCGCGCGCAGGCGCGGATCGCCGAGGGCGAGTCGTGGGAACGCTTCGTCGCCACCCTGCGCGAGCGCGGGCGTGCGCGGACCACCCTGGTCGCGACGGTGCCGCTGCCCGATGGCGGCATCGCGACCACCTGCCGCGCACGCTACGTCGCGATCGCTCGCAAGCACGGATGAGCGCGGGGTTGCTACCCTTGCCGCCACGCCGGGACCGGGAAGGAGAAGCGCGATGCGGATGATGAAGCACTGCTGGCTGGCCATGGCCGTCGTGCTGCTGGCCGCGGGCTGCGCCAGCATGGGCAGCAAGGACGACAAGCTGCGCGAGGCGCAGTACGCCTGGTCGGCGGCGATCCGCTGGGGTGACTTCGAGGGCGCCTGGAACCTGGTCGAGCCCGAATACCGCAAGGCGCACCCGATGACGCCGGTGGAGTTCGAGCGCTACAAGCACGTCGGCATTTCCCGCTACCACGACCTGGGCGAGCAGGCCCTGGCCGGCGGCGACGTTGCCCGCGAGATCGACCTGGGCGTGATCAACAAGCACACCATGACCGAGCGCGGCATGCGCTACACCGAGCGCTGGCACTACGACGAGGAAGCCAAGACCTGGTGGCAGATGAGCGGTTTGCCGGACCTGTGGCAGGGAGAATGACGAAGAGCGGGGGCTTGGATCCGGGGACCGGGGACTGAAAAGCAGAGGCGGGGCTCCGCTTTTGGCTTCCAGATCCCAGTCCCCAGCCCCGGCCCCCGCTTTTTTGCGACAATCCCCGCCCGCTCGCCTCGCACCGATCCCCGTGAATCTCGAAGAACTGCTGGCCTTCGCCGGCCGCCACCAGCTCCTGTCGATCGCCCTGGTCGGCCTGACCATCGCCATCATCGTCAACGAGGTCATGCAGCTGTTCCGCGGCTACAAGACGCTGCGCCCGGCCGGGCTGACCGCGCTGATCAACCGCGACAACGCGCTGGTGATCGACCTGCGCCCCATCGCCGACTTCGAGAAGGGCCATATCCCCGGCTCGAAGAACGTGCAGATGAGCCAGTTCGACCCGGAGAACAAGCAGCTCGCGCCGGCCAAGGCGCTGCCAGTGGTGCTGGTGTGCAAGACCGGGCAGTCCGCCGGCACCGCAGCCAAGCGCCTGAAGAAGGCCGGATTCGAGCAGGTGCACGTGCTCGACGGCGGCATCGGCGGCTGGCAGCAGGCCGACTTGCCGCTGGCCAGGGGCAAGTCCCGCAACAAGGGCTGATCCGGCGCGGCCCGGCCGGGCGCGTCCGCCCGCCATGCCATAATCGGCTCCTTTCCCCGCCATTTCCTTCGTCTTTCCGGAGTCACGACATGTCCGACCAACCCGTCAGCAACGGCGCCGCCGCGCCGGCCAAGAACGGCCCGCAGTTCAGCGTCGAAAAGATCTACGTCAAGGACGTGTCCTTCGAGGCCCCGGGCGCGCCGGCGGTGTTCAACGAGCAGGCCCAGCCGCAGCTGCAGATGAACCTCAACCAGCGCGTGCAGCGCCTGAACGAGACTGCGTTCGAAGTCGTGCTCGGCATCACCCTGACCTGCACCATCGGCGAGGACAAGACCGCGTACCTGGCCGAAGTGCAGCAGGCCGGCGTGTTCGGCCTGAGCGGTTTCGACGACGCCGCGCTCGACGCGATCCTCGGCACCCACTGCCCGAACGTCCTGTATCCGTACGTGCGCCAGACCATCGGCAACCTGATCCAGGCCGGTGGGTTCCCGCCGTTCCTGATGCAGCCGATCAACTTCGAGGGCCTGTACGCCGAGAGCCTGCGCCAGCGCGCCGAGCAGCAGGCCAAGGGCGCCGACGGCGACGGCAGCCTCGCCGGCAGCGAGCCGGCCGGCAACGCCTGATCCGCGCCATGGCGGGAGCAACATCGGCGGTCGCCGTGCTCGGCGCGGGCTCCTGGGGCACCGCGCTTGCCGCACTGATCGCCCGGCACGGCCATCGGACCGTGCTGTGGGGGCGTGACGCGGCGATCGTCGAGGCGATAGACCAGCACCACGAGAACACGCGCTACCTGCCTGGCATCGCCCTGCCCGAGGGCCTGGGCGCCACCACGGACCTCGCCGCTGCGCTGCGCGGCGCCGACCTGGTGCTCGTGGTCGTGCCCTCGCACGCCTTCACCGAAACCCTGCGCGCACTGGCGCCGCTGCGCCCGGCGCATGCCGGCGTGGCGTGGGCGGCCAAGGGTTTCGAGCCCGGCTCCGGGCGTTTCCTGCATGAAGTCGCCGGCGACCTGCTCGGCCCGGACGTGCCACTGGCCGTGGTCACCGGGCCGTCGTTCGCCAAGGAAGTCGCCCTCGGCCTGCCGACCGCATTGACCGTGCAGGGCGAGGACACCGCCTTCGTGCAGCAGGTCGCCGACGTGCTGCACGGCCCCGAGTTCCGCGCCTACACCGGCAGCGACATGCGCGGCGCCGAGCTGGGCGGGGCGATGAAGAACGTGCTGGCCGTGGCCACCGGCGCCGCCGACGGCATGGAACTCGGCCTCAATGCCCGCACCGGCCTGATTACCCGCGGCCTCAACGAGATGCTGCGGCTCAACGCCGCGATCGGCGGCCGCCCCGAAACCCTGATGGGCCTGGCCGGCTTGGGCGACCTGGTGCTCACCTGCACCGGCGACCTGTCGCGCAACCGGCGCCTGGGCCTCGCGCTCGGCCGCGGCCAGACCCTGGACGACGCGGTGCGCGAGATCGGCCAGGTGGTCGAGTCGGTGCAGACGGCCAACGAAGTCATGCGCCTGGCCGAGCGCTACGGCGTGGAACTGCCGATCTCCGAGAATGTCCGTGCCGTCCTGCACGGCGACATCACCCCGGCCGAAGGCCTGCAACGCCTGCTCGCGCGCGAACAGAAGGCCGAATACGCACCGGAAGCATTCGGCGCCGGCGCGCCGTAGGTCGGGGCTACGCCCCCGACGCCCGCGCCGTCATCGAGGCCCGGGGCTCCGGACACCGCGTTGTCGGGGATGTAACCCCGACCTACGGCACGCGCCATCATCGAAGCGCCGGTGCTCCGGACATCCGCGTTGTCGGGGATGAAATTCCGGCCTGCGGCATCGTTCGCCGAGGGCACAAAAAACCCGGCCGTTTCCGGCCGGGTCGGTTGCGATGTCGGGGAGAGAGAGAACGTCGCAATAGCCACGTTAGCGCCCGTTGGTGACCGTCCGGTTACCAGGTCAGGCGCGGGCCGACGAACCACTGCGTGTCGCCGTCGGAAAACTTGACGTCGCCGCTCAAGCCCCAGTTCGGGCTGAACTTCCACTGCGCACCGAGGCGGCCGTAGAAATTGCTGTCGTCTTCGAGCAGTCCGTCGCTGTCGTAGCTTTCGTAGCCCGCCAGCGCATAGCCCTCCAGGCTCTGCGTCAGCGCGGCGCGGGCGCCGGCCTCGACGCTGTAGCCGTCGAAGTCCAGGCCGCTGCCGGCATCGAACTTCTCGTAGGCGATGCGCGTGAGCAGGTCGGCCCGGGGCGAGATCTCGTGGTTGTAGCCCACGCCGGCGCGCCACTGGTCGATGTCGATGTTGGTGTCGTCGATTTCCTGCTGGTTGAAGGCGCCGAACAGGTGGAAATTCGGATGCACGGCCACCGAGCCGTCGATCGCCCAGCCGTCCGCGTCGACGTTGCCGTCGCCGTTGGTGGCGGTGTAGCCGCCCTGGACATAGTTGTAGGACACGTCGTCGGCGGCCGACGCAGTTGCGGCCATGGCAAAGGCCGGCACCGCCAGCAGCGCGGCGGCAATCAGGGAGTTCTTCATTCGGGGGACCCTTCTTTTGAGATCTTGTAGGTAAAGGGCCGGCCAGGCGCCGGGGGAGGGAGAGAGACCGTCGGGGAAACGGCAACGACGCCTGGGCCGGTGACGCGCATTGTCCGCATGCGGCGGCAACGCAGGCTGAATAGTGAACTTGACAGTACAGGAACTTTTCCGGG
Organism: Luteimonas soli; assembly: GCF_042648865.1. Taxonomy (NCBI): domain Bacteria; kingdom Pseudomonadati; phylum Pseudomonadota; class Gammaproteobacteria; order Lysobacterales; family Lysobacteraceae; genus Luteimonas; species Luteimonas soli. The sequence continues at coordinate 402,627 of NZ_JBHRYA010000007.1, forward strand.
CTGGCCGGGTCAGGTGGCGCCGGCGAAGCCGAGCTGCCGCCAGGCCTCGTACACCATCACCGCCACCGCGTTGGACAGGTTGAGGCTGCGGTTGTCCGGGCGCATGGGCAGGCGCAGGCGCTGCGCGTCGGGGATCGACGCGAGCACGTCATCGGGCAGGCCCGCGGTCTCGCACCCGAACAGGAAGGCGTCGCCGGCGGCGAAGCGCGGCGTGTCGTAGCGGACGGTGCCGCGCGAGCTCAGGGCGAACAGCCGCGGCGGCGCGATCGCCGCGAGTGCGCCGGCCAGCGAGTCGTGCACCTGCACGCGCGCGTACTCGTGGTAGTCCAGCCCGGCGCGGCGCAGCTGGCGGTCGTCCATGTCGAAGCCCAGCGGCCGCACCAGGTGCAGGCGCGCGCCGGTGTTGGCGCACAGGCGGATGACGTTGCCGGTGTTGGGCGGGATCTCCGGCTGGAACAGGATGACGTCGAACATCGGTTATCCCGGCGTTTGGCGCCGTGATAACTGTCTGCGTTGATACGGCCTTGCGGCCGCATAACGCCGACAACGGCGCGGGGGTGGGGAGGATACCGTGAGGGACAATCCTTGTAGGAGCGGCGGAAGCCGCGAGCTCTTGCTCCCTCCCCTGCGGGGCAACGGCCAGAGCTCGCGGCTTCCGCCGCTCCTGCCGGACGGATGGAGGCAGTTCGGGTTCGATCACCAAGGCAGATTCGTAGGGCGGGTCAAGACCCGCCACCGGTGCCATCTGGGATGGCGGGTCAAGACCCGCCCTACGGGATCACCAGGCCAGCGTCTCGCCCCGCCAGTCGCGGAAGCTGCCGCTGTCTTCCGGCGCCAGGCCGTCGATCACCTGCAGCAGTCCGCGCACCGAATCGGCAGCCGGCACAGTCGCGTTCGGTCCGCCCATGTCGGTCTGCACCCAGCCCGGATGCAGTGCGGCAACGACGATCCCGCGCTCGCGCAGCGCGTGCGCAAGCAGCACGCTGGCCATGTTCTGCGCGGCCTTGCTGATGCAGTAGCTGGGGGTGCCGAAGCGGCCGGCGTCGGTGATCGAGCCCAGTTCGGACGACACGTTCGCCACCCGCGCGCCGTCGGCGAGCAGCGGTGCCAGCGCCTGGGTGAGCAGGAGCGGCCCGGCGGCGTTGGTGCGGAAACTGTCCTCGAGGATCGCGGCGGTGACCTTGCCGAAGCGCTCGCCCGAATGCAGCACGCCGGCACCGTTGACCAGCAGGTCGAGCCGGCCGTCTTCGCCCAGCGCCAGCGGCAACTCGGCGGCCAATGCGGCATGCGACTTCGGATCGGCCACGTCCAGCGGCAGCACATGCAGGCGGCCGGGATGGTCGCCGGCCAGCGCGTTGAGGGCGGACGCCCGGCCCGGCTGGCGGCAGGTGGCGACCACGCGATCGCCGCGGGCCAGCAGCTGGCGGACGAATTCCAGGCCGACGCCGCGGTTGGCGCCGGTGACGAGGCAGTGGCGGGTTGTCATGGGGCGAGTCTGGCAGGTGGGACGTTCAGTTGGGGTGGGCGCTGGAGGCCGCGCCGTCCCATTGTCATCCCGAGCGTAGCGAGGGATCTGGCCCGGACCCGGGACAGAAGGCAGCTCCCTCGCTGCGCTCGGGATGGCAGCCTGGATGCCTGACCCAGCCCCCCAGCCCCCAGCAAGGACCTATGGCCTAGTGTTCAGCTCCCGGACAGTCGTTACGATGGCGGGACAATCCCGCCATTCATGCCTGCACAGGAGTGCCCATGTCCCTTGCCAACTTCCGTCGCCCCCGCGCTTCCATCCTTGGTTTCGCCCTGGCGGCCGCCATCGGCGGCAGCTTCACGCCGGGCCTGGTGTTCGCCGATGCCGGCCAGGCCGCGGCCACGGTCAACATCCCGTACCAGGAGTTCACCCTGCCCAACGGCCTGACGGTGATCGTGCACGAGGACCACAAGGCGCCGATCGTGGCGGTCAACATCTGGTATGGCGTGGGCAGCAAGAACGAGCCGGCCGGGCGCAGCGGCTTCGCGCACCTGTTCGAGCACCTGATGTTCAACGGCTCCGAGAACCACCCGGGCGAGTACTTCGAACCGTTCGAGCAGGCCGGCGCCACCGACATGAACGGCACCACCAACGGAGACCGCACCAACTACTTCCAGAACGTGCCGACCACCGCCCTGGACATGGCGCTGTGGATGGAATCCGACCGCATGGGCCACCTGCTCGGCGCGATCGACCAGAAGACGCTCGACGAGCAGCGCGGCGTGGTCCAGAACGAGAAGCGCCAGGGCGAAAACCAGCCCTACGGCCAGCTGCGCCAGGTGGTGGCCAAGACCATGTACCCGGCCGGGCATCCGTACCACCACACCACGATCGGCTCGATGAACGACCTCAACGCGGCCAAGCTCGAGGACGTGAAGCAGTGGTTCCGCACCTGGTACGGCCCCAACAACGCGGTGCTGGTGCTGGCCGGCGACATCGACGTCGAGACCGCGAAGAAGAAGGTCGCCAAGTACTTCGGTGACATTCCCGCCGGTCCGACCATGGAGCAGCCGAAGGTGCAGATCGCGCCGCTGGCCGAATCTGGCCGCACCGTGCTCGAGGACAAGGTCCCGCAGGTGATGGTGCGCCGGATCTGGAACGTGCCCGAGTACGGCAGCACCGATTCGACCCTGCTCGACCTGTTCTCGCAGGTGCTCGGCGGCAGCGCCACCTCGCGCCTGGACAAGCGCCTGGTGCACGAGGACCAGCTGGTCGACAGCATCGGCACGGCCAACTGGTCATCGCAGCTGGGCGGCAGCTTCTTCATCAACGCGATGGTGAAGAAGGACGTCGACGAGAAGAAGGTCGAGGCGGTCATCGACGAGGAGCTGCAGAAGCTGCTCGCCGAGGGCCCGACCGCCGAAGAACTCGCGCAGGCCAAGACCATGTTCCGCGCCGGCTTCATCCGCGGCATCGAGCGCATCGGCGGCTTCGGCGGCAAGGCCGACGCGCTGGCCGCCTGCCAGACCTATACCGGCAAGCCGGACTGCTACCAGGACGTGCTGCGCGACATCCAGGCCGCCACGCCCGAGCAGGTGCGCGACGTCGCCCGCGAATGGCTGGGCAAGCCGAGCCACACCTTCGTGGTCGAACCGGGCGAGCGCACGCCGCTGGTGGAGGCGCCCGCCGCCAAGCCGGCGCCGTTCGAACTGCCGGCGGCGGATGCGAAATACAGCACCACGCCGAGCAGCGTGGATCGCAGCAAGGGCGTGCCGAAGGTGGACACGTTCCCGGAGCTCGACTTCCCCGACCTGCAGCACGCCACCCTGGCCAACGGCAGCAAGCTGATCCTGGCCGAGCGCCACGAGATCCCGGTGGTGCAGATGAGCTACCTGTTCGACGGCGGCTATGCCTCTGACCAGGGCGGCAAGCTCGGCCGCGCCGGCTTCGCGCTGGGCATGCTCGACGAGGGCGCCGGCAAGCTTGGCGCGCTCGAGTTCGCTGCTGCCGAGGAAAACCTGGGCGCGCGGCTGAGCGCCGGCGCCTCGCTCGACGGCAGCAGTGCCGGCCTGTCTGCATTGAAGGAGAACCTGGACGAATCGGTTGCGCTGTTCGCCGACATGCTGCGCGCCCCGCGCTTCGACCAGGCGGAGATCGACCGGGTCAAGGCGCAGTGGATCGCCGGCATCGCGCAGGAGAAGGCGCGCCCGAACTCGGCCGCCCTGCGCGTGCTGCCGCCGCTGCTGTACGGGAGCGACCACGCCTACGGCATCCCGTTCACCGGCAGCGGCACCGAAGCCGATATCGCCGCCCTCACCCGCGATGAGTTGGTCGCCTACCAGCAGCAGTGGCTGCGCCCGGAGAACGCCACCGTGGTCGTGGTCGGCGACACCACGCTGGCCGAGATCGTGCCGGTGCTCGACCGCCACTTCGGCGACTGGAAGGGCAGCGGGGACGCGCCTGCGCAGGTCGCGGTCGCCAAGGTCGAGCGGCCCGCCGAGGCGCGCGTGTTCCTGATCGACCAGCCGGGCGCGGTGCAGGCGAACATCTTCGCCGGCAAGGTCGCGCCGTCCACCCGCGACGACGGCGCGGTGCTGCTGGACATGGCCAACGAGGTGATCGGTGGCAGCTTCACCGCGCGCCTGAACATGAACCTGCGCGAGGACAAGCACTGGTCCTACGGCGCGCGCACCATGCTGGCCGACGCCGAGGGCCAGCGCCCGTGGCTGGCCTATGCGCCGGTGCAGATCGACAAGACGGCCGACTCGCTGGCGGAAATGCAGCGTGAAATCAGCAGCTACGTCGACGGCGAAGCCCCGGCCACGGAAGCCGAGGTCGAGAAGATCGTCGCCAACAACCTGCGCAGCCAGCCCGGTGCCTACGAGACGGCAGGTTCGGTGCTCGGCACCATCGCGGGCATCGTCCGCTACGACCGCCCGGACAACTGGGTCGAGCTGCGCAACGCGCAGATCCGCGACCTGACCCCGGAGCAGGTGAACGCGGCCGCCCGCACGCTCGACCCGGGCGCGTTGACCTGGGTGGTGGTCGGCGACCTGAAGCAGATCGAACAGCCGGTGCGCGCGCTGGACCTGGGTGAAGTCAGCATCATCGATGCCGACGGCAACCCGGTGGCGCCGGCGGCCAAGAAGGACGGCGAGTAAGGCTCGCCTCCCTGCCCCTGCGGTCGCAGGGGCAGCAAACACAAATCGTCCGCGGCTTCGGCCCCCTCCCCTGCGAAGGCAGGGGAGGGTTGGGGAGGGGTTGCGTGGGCTCGCGCGATACCTGCGGACAGTTGCACCAGATCCGACGCAACCCCCTCCCAGCCTCCCCCTGCCTTCGCAGGGGGAGGGGCGAAGGCAAAAGCTCGCGGCTGAAGCCACTCCTGCAGGGCGCTACTCGACACCTTGCCGCGTTCAGCCAAGCCCGCCCACAATGCCGTGTCCCCGCACGCCCGGAGCCGTCCATGCGCCACCTGCCGCTCGCCGCCTTCGCCACCGCCGTCCTCGGCCTGTCCGGCTGCACCTGGGTGCACATGGCGCCCGGTGCCAAGGCGGTGAAGGTGATGGCCACCGCCCCCACCGGCTGCGAAAAGCGCGGCGAAGTCAGCGTCTCGGTGGCCGACAAGGTGGCCATGGTCTACGAGCGCAACGACCTGCGGGTGCGCGAGGAGCTCGAAACGCTCGCCCGCAACGAGGCCCCGGGGATCGGCGCAGACACCATCAGCCCGCTTGGCCCGCCGCGCAACGGCGACCAGCAATTCGCCGCCTGGCGCTGCGGGAACTGACCGTTCCGGCCCGGCCGGATACGGCAGCCCTCCGGACCCGGTAATATGGGTTCCCTTTTGTCCGTAATCCGGCGGCCAGCCCATGCTTTTCCAACACGTTGCCATCGCCGGCCTCGCCCACATCGATGCGCCGCGACGCCTGTCCAGCGATGAGATCAATGCGCGGCTCAAGCCCACCCTCGACCGCCTCGGCATCAAGACCGACGTGCTCAAGGACATCGCCGGCATCCATGCCCGGCGCCTGTGGGACGAGGGCATGCAGGCCTCGGACGCTGCGACGCTCGCCGGCGTGAAGGCGCTGGCCGACGCCGGCATCGACCCGGACAAGGTCGGCCTGCTGGTCAACACCTCGGTCAGTCGCGACTACCTGGAGCCGTCCACCGCCTCGATCGTCAGCGGCAACCTCGGCCTCGGCGACGAGTGCCAGAACTTCGACGTCGCCAACGCCTGCCTGGCCTTCCTCAACGGCATGGACATCGCCAGCCGCATGATCGAGCGCGGCGAGATCGACTATGCCCTGGTCGTCGACGGCGAAACCGCCGACCTCGCCTACGAGAAGACCCTTGAGCGCATGACGCGCGACGATTCCACCGAGGAAGACTTCCGCAACGAGCTGGCCACGCTCACGCTCGGTTCCGGCGCCGCGGCGATGGTGCTGGCACGCGCCGAGCTCGCCCCGGGCGCGCCGCGCTACCGCGGCGGCGTCACCCGCGCCGCCACGCAGTGGAACAAGCTGTGCCGCGGCAACCTCGACGGCATGGTCACCGACACCCGCACCCTGCTGATCGAGGGCGTCAAGCTGGCGCAGAAGACCTTCGTCGCCGCCCGCCAGGCGCTGGGCTGGGTGGTGGAGGAAATGGACGAGTTCGTCGTCCACCAGGTCAGCAAGGCGCACACCGCCGCCTTCACCCGGGCGATGGGCATCGACCCGAAGAAGGTCCTGACCATCTTCGGCGAGCACGGCAACATCGGCCCGGCCTCGGTGCCGATCGTGCTCTCCAAGCTGCGCGAGATGGGCCGCCTGAAGAAGGGCGACCGCGTCGCCCTGCTGGGCATCGGCTCGGGGCTGAACTGCTCGATGGCCGAAGTGGTCTGGTAAGACCCGCTTCGCCTCCGCACGAGGGCCGGTTCGTCCGGCCCTTTTCATGTCGACGACCACGATGGAATTTCCCGACTATCCGTCCACCCCACGGCGCTTCGAAGTGCGGCCCGGCATCTCGATGTCGTACCTCGACGAAGGCCCGCGCGACGGCGAGGTCGTGGTCATGGTCCACGGCAATCCGTCGTGGAGCTATTACTGGCGGCACCTGGCGCTCGGGCTGCGTGATCGCTATCGATGCATCGTGCCGGACCACGTCGGCATGGGCCTGTCCGACAAGCCCGACGACGGCGGCGGCGTGCGCCCGCCGGCCGATCCGGCCGCGGCGCGCTACGACTACACGCTGCAATCGCGCATCGACGACCTGGGCGCGCTGCTGCGCCACGCCGGCATCGACGACGCCACGCCGGTGACGCTCGCGGTACACGACTGGGGCGGGATGATCGGCTTCGGCTGGGCGCTGTCGCACATGCCGCAGGTCAAGCGGCTGGTGGTGCTCAACACCGCCGCGTTCCCGCTGCCGGCGGCCAAGCCGATGCCCTGGCAGCTGTCGCTGGGGCGCGATTCGGCCGTCGGCGGCTGGGCGATCCGGCGCTTCAACCTGTTCGCGCGCGGCGCGGCACGCTTCGGCACCGTGCGCAAGCTGCCCGCGGACGTGCGCGCCGCCTTTGCTGGCGTGTACGACGGCTGGGACAACGCGATCGCCACGCTGCGCTTCATGCAGGACATCCCGCTGCGCGAAGGCGACCGCGCCTGGCCGCTGGTCGCCGAGGCCGGGCGCCGGCTGCACGAACTCGCCGACCGTCCCGCTTTCATCGGCTGGGGCTTGCGCGACTTCGTGTTCGATCGCCACTTCCTCGCCGGCTTCCGCGATGCGCTGCCGCGCGCGCAGGTGATGGCGTTCGACGATGCGGGCCACTATGTGCTGGAAGATCGGCATGAGGTGCTGGTGCCGGCGATCCGGGAGTTCCTGGACGCGAACCTGGCGACTTGAGCTCCCTCCCCTGCGAAGGCAGGGGGTGAGGAGGGCCGTTTGCGAACCACGGGTTCGCGGCCTGACGAACGCCATTGAGCTGTGCTCGATGGCCGGGTGGGCTGGGGAGGGGTGCCTTTGGGATCAGCGCGAACCGTGGGCACCCCCTCCCAACCTCCCCCTGCCTTCGCAGGGGGAGGGGCCAGGAGCTCGCGGCTGAAGCCGCTCCCACCAGATCATCGGCACCGGCCCGGGCAACGTACCCCGTCCCGCCCCCGGCGATAATCCCCGCATGAGTCCCGCCTGCAACATCGCCGCCGCGCTTCCGGCCCTGGCCGCCGAACGCCCCGACCAGGTCGCGATCCGCTGCCCCGGCCAGGCTGGCCGCTACGACATCGCGCTCAGCTACGCGCAGCTCGACGCGCGCAGCGATGCCATCGCCGCGGGCCTGGCGAAACGCGGCATCGTGCGCGGCACCCGCACCGTGGTGATGGTGCGGCCCACGCCCGAGTTCTTCCTGCTGATGTTCGCCCTGTTCAAGGCCGGCGCGGTGCCGGTGCTGGTCGACCCGGGCATCGATCGCCGCGCGCTGAAGCAGTGCCTGGGCGAGGCGCAGGCGGAGGCCTTCATCGGCATCCCGCTGGCGATGCTGGCGCGCCGGCTGCTGGGCTGGGCGAAGTCGGCGCGCGTGCGCGTGACCACCGGCGCGCGCCCGTGGCTGGCCGACGCCACGCTGGCGCAGGTCGAGCGTGACGGCGCCGGCGCCGGGCCGCAGCTGGCCGACACGGCGCCCGACGACGTCGCCGCGATCCTGTTCACCAGCGGCTCGACCGGCGTGCCCAAGGGCGTGGTCTATCGACATCGCCATTTCGTCGCCCAGGTGGAGATGCTGCGCACGGCCTTCGGCACGCAGCCTGGCGGCGTCGACCTGCCGACCTTTCCGCCGTTCGCCCTGTTCGATCCCGCGCTCGGCCTGACTTCGATCATCCCCGACATGGACCCGACGCGCCCGGCGGACGCCGATCCGGGAAAACTGCTGGCGGCGATCGAGCGCTTCGGCGTGACCCAGCTGTTCGGTTCGCCGGCGCTGATGGGCGTGCTCGCCGCCCACGGCGCCGCCCTGCCCACTGTGCGCCGCGTGACCTCGGCCGGCGCGCCGGTGCCGCCGGAGGTGGTCGCGAAAATGCAGGCGCTGCTACCCGACGACGCGCAGTTCTGGACGCCCTACGGCGCAACCGAATGCCTGCCGGTGGCGATCATCGAAGGCCGCGAACTGCTGACCCTGCGCGAACGCACCGAGCAGGGTGCCGGCACCTGCGTCGGCCGCCCGATGCCGCCGAACGAGGTGCGCATCATCCAGGTCAGCGATGACGCCATCGAACAGTGGTCGGACGAGCTGCTGGCCAGGCCCGGCCAGGTCGGCGAGATCACCGTCGCCGGCCCCACCACCACCGATGCGTACTTCAACCGCGACGCGCAGACGAAGCTCGCCAAGATCCGTGAGCTTCTGCCTCCCCTTCCTCCGGGAGAGGGCTGGGGTGAGGGCGCGAGCGCAGCGAGCGAAGGCTTCCGCACAGTCCACCGCATGGGCGACCTGGGCTACGTCGACGCCGAAGGCCGCCTCTGGTTCTGCGGCCGCAAGTCGCAGCGCGTGGTCACCGCGTCCGGCACGCTGTGCACGGAGCAGGTCGAGCCGGTGTTCAACGTCCACCCCGAAGTGCGCCGCACCGCGCTGGTCGGCATCGGCGAACGCGGCTCGCAGCGCCCCGTGCTGTGCGTGGAGCTGCGCGCGGGCGTCGCGCGCGACCAGCGGCCGCGCATCGCCGACGAACTGCGCCACCTCGGCGAAGGCTTCGTGCACGCTGCACGGATCGAAACCTTCCTCTTCCACCCGCGCTTCCCGGTCGACATCCGCCACAACGCCAAGATCGGGCGCGAGAAGCTGGCCGCGTGGGCGGCGAAGCAACCCGGGAGCAATCAATGAAGATCCTCGTTACCGGCGGCGGTGGTTTCCTCGGCCGCGCGCTGTGCCGCGGCCTGGTGCAGCGCGGGCATGAAGTGGTGAGCTTCAACCGCAGCCTGTATCCGGTGCTCGACAGGCTCGGCGTGCGCCAGCTGCGCGGCGACCTGGCCGACCGCGACGCCGTGATCGCCGCCGCGCAGGACTGCGAAGCGATCTTCCACAACGCCGCCAAGGCCGGCGCCTGGGGTGATTACGACAGCTACCACCGCGCCAACGTGCTGGGCACCGACAACGTGCTCGACGCGTGCCGCGCGCACCGCATCGACCGGCTGGTCTATACCTCCTCTCCCAGCGTCACCCATCGCGCGACCAACCCGGTGGCCGGCGGCACGGCCGACACCGTGCCCTACGGCGCGGACTTCAAGGCCGCGTACGCCGCCACCAAGAAAATCGCCGAAAAAGCCGTGCTGGCCGCGAACGACGCCCGCCTCGCCACCGTCGCGTTGCGCCCGCGCCTGATCTGGGGGCCGGGCGACAACCAGCTGCTGCCGCGCCTGGTCGAGCGCGCGAACGCCGGGCGGCTGCGCTTCGTCGGCGATGGCAACAACGTCATCGACACCACCTATATCGACAACGCCGCGCAGGCGCATTTCGATGCGTTCGAACATCTCGCAGTCGGTGCGGCCTGCGCTGGCCGCGCCTACTTCATCAGCAACGGCGAGCCGAAGACCGTGCGCGAAACCATCAATGGCCTGCTGCGCGCGGCGGGCGCGCCGACGGTGGACAAGACGATCCCCTTCGGCGTCGCGTATGCGATCGGTGCGGTGAGCGAAGCCGCGTGGTCATTGTTCCGGCTGCGCGGCGAACCGCCGATGACGCGCTTCCTCGCCGAACAGCTGAGCACAACGCACTGGTACGACATGGCGCCGGCAACGCGTGATTTCGGCTACCGGCCACGGGTCTCGTTTCACGACGGGCTCACCGAGCTGAAGCATTCACGGGAACGCGCTGGAGCCGTCACCCGATGACGACCGCGGGCTGCGGATGATGATCGCCAGACGCAACGATCAACCCGGAGGCCCCATGCTGCACTACGCCATCGTCTTCTTCGTCATCGCCATCATCGCCGCGGTGCTCGGTTTCTCCGGCATCGCCGGCGCGGCCAGCAACATCGCCTGGATCCTGTTCGTGGTGTTCCTGATCCTGGCGGTGGTGTCGCTGCTGCGCGGCAAGCGCGTCTGACGCCACGCATCGCGTGACTGGCGGGCCCGTCTCCGGACGGGCCCGTTTCCGTTGTTGAACCCGGCGTGCATGGAACCCCGCTCCTGCGGAGCATTCCGCAGGATGTGCGGGAGCACGCCGCGAAATGCCCGGCCTCCACGGCCTGACGGTGGCCCGCGGCTACAATGGGCCATGACCCAAACCCCGCCCCCCACCTCGCCGCTGGACGCCCTCAAGCCCGCCGCCGGGCGCGTGCTGGAGGCCGCCCTCAACCGCGCCGTTGCGCTTGATCCGGACACCCGCGACGCGCTGCGTGCGCTCGACGGCCGGCGCGTGGAGCTGGCGCTGCAGTCGCCACCGCTCGCTCTGCAGCTGCGGGTGGATGGCGATCGGCTGGTCGTGGGGCCGGTCGAGACGGACAACGAACCCGACCTGTCCGTGCGCAGTACCCTGGGCGCACTGCTTGGCCAGCTGCCGTCGTTGCTGGGCTCGCGCGGCGACGATGCGCCGCCGATCGGCGGCATGCGCATTTCCGGCGACGCCGACCTCGCGCGGCGCCTGCAGCGGCTGGCCGAACGCTTCGATCCCGACTGGCAGCAACCCTTCGTCGCTGTCTTCGGCGACGTGGTCGGCGTGCAGGTTGCCAACGGATTCGCCGCGGCACTGAAGCAGGCGCGCACGCTGGGCGGCGAATTCGCCGGCAGCGCGGCCGAGTACGTGGTCGAGGAGTCGCGCGACGTGGTCGGCCGCGACGAACTGGCCGCCTTCCACGATGACGTGGACGCGCTGCGCGACGACTTCGAGCGCCTGGCCGCGCGCGTCACGCGCATCGACGGGGCGGCGCGATGAAGGGCGCGCTGCGTGCGGCGCGCATCGGCCGCGTGCTGGTGCGCCATCGCCTCGACGACCTGTTCGACGGCACGCCGGCCGAGCGCTGGCTGAGGTTGATGCGGCCGTTCGTTCCGCGTGCCCCGCGCGAACTGGCCACGCAGTCGCGCGGCGCGCGGCTGCGGCTGGCGCTGCAGGAGCTGGGGCCGATCTTCGTCAAGTTCGGACAGATCCTCTCGACCCGCCGCGACCTGGTGCCGCCTGACGTGGCCGACGAGCTGTCGGAGCTGCAGGACCGCGTGGCGCCGTTCGACGGCGACGTCGCGCGCCACATCGTCGAGCAGTCGCTGGGGCGCAGCATCGACGATGCCTACGCAGGCTTCGACACCGTGCCGCTCGCGTCCGCGTCCATCGCGCAGGTGCACGCCGCGACGCTGCGTGCCGACGGCGACGCCGCGCAGCGCGAAGTCGTGGTCAAGGTGCTGCGCCCGGGCATCGAACGCCAGATCGCCGCCGACATCGCGCTGCTGAAGAACATCGCCGGGCTGGTCGACCGCACCCATCCGAGCGCCGACAAGATCCGCCCGCGCGAGATCGTCGCGGAGATCGAGAGCACGCTCGCCGCCGAACTCGACCTGCAGCGCGAGGGCGCCAACGCCTCGGTGCTGCGGCGCTTCTGGGAAGGCTCCGACGACCTCTACGTGCCCGAGCCGATCTGGAGCCACAGCGCCGGCCGCGCGCTGACCATGGAGCGCGTGCGCGGCATCCCCAGCGACGACATCGAAGCGCTCGACGCCGCCGGCATCGACCGCAAGGCGCTCGCGGCCAAGGGCGTGCGCGTGTTCTACACCCAGGTGTTCCGCGACAACTTCTTCCACGCCGACGCGCACGCCGGCAACATCTGGGTCGACAGCGACCCGGCGCGCAAGGCCAACCCGCGCTTCATCGCGCTCGATTTCGGGATCATGGGCCAGCTCTCCAGCGAGGACCAGTACTACCTCGCCGAGAACTTCATGGCGATCTTCAACAAGGATTACCGCCGCATCGCCGAGCTGCACGTGCAGGCCGGCTGGATGCCGTCGCACATCCGCATCGACGAGCTCGAAGCCGCCGCACGCACCGTGTGCGAGCCGTACTTCACCCGCCCGCTGTCGCAGATCTCGCTGGCCGAGGTGCTGCTGAAGCTGTTCCGCACCGCGCAGCGCTACGAGCTGACGCTGCAGCCGCAGCTGATCCTGTTGCAGAAGACGTTGCTCAACATCGAGGGCGTGGGCCGCCAGCTCGACCCGGACATCGACATCTGGGCGGTGGCGCGGCCGGTGCTCGAGCGCATCCTCGCCGAACGCTACAGTCCGCAGCGGCTGGCCGGCGAGTTCCGCAAGCGCCTGCCGGAAATGATCACCCAGGCACCCGAGGTGCCGCGCCTGGTGCATGCATGGCTGACCCAGCAGGTGCAGGGCAAGCACGAACTCGCGCTGCGCTCGCGCGACCTGTCCGAGCTGGTGCACACGATCAAGAGCGTGCAGCGGCGCACGGTGGCGGCGATCTTCGGCAGCGGCCTGCTGATCGTGGCCGCGATCCTCTACGGCCTGGAAGCCGGCGGCCCGCGCCTGCTGTCGATCCCCGCTGCCGCCTGGATCGCCGGCCTTGGTGGCCTCTGGGCCGTCGCCGCCGCGTGGCCGCGGCGTTGAGGCGCTTGTGGGAGCGGCTTCAGCCGCGAGCTTTTACGCGCAGGTGAAATGTCGTCCGGACGGTACAGAAAAGGCTCGCGGCTGAAGCCGCTCCCACAAGATCATCTGCCCATGCATCTGGATGTCCTCTACCGCGACGAATTCCTCGCCGTCGTCGACAAGCCCGCGGGCCTGATGGTCCACGACAGCAAGCTGGCGCGCGGGGAGAGCGACTTTGCCGCGGACCGGCTGCGCGAGCAGTTCGGCCAGAAGATCTTCCTCGTCCATCGACTCGACCGCGCCACCAGCGGCTGCCTGCTGCTGGCGTTCGACCGCGACAGTGCGTCGGCGCTGGGCAAGACGCTGATGTCGCGCGAGGTGGTGAAGGACTACCTTGCGGTGTGCCGTGGCTGGCCGGCGGAAACCGCGTTCACGGTCGACCACCCGCTCGACGGCGGTCCCGGCAAGCCGGAGAAGAAACCCGCGATCACCCACTTCGAACGGCTGGCGACGGCCGAGCTCGACGAACCGTCGTCCGGGTTTCCCACCTCACGCTACGCCCTGCTGCGCGCGCAGCCGGAGACCGGACGCTTCCGCCAGATCCGCCGCCATCTCAAGCACCTGTCGCACCATCTGATCGGCGACACCAGCCACGGCGACGGCCGCCACAACCGCATCTTCCGCATGCGCGGCGTGCACCGGATGCTGCTGCATGCCCGCCGGCTGGCGTTCACGCATCCGCACGACGGCAGGCAGTGCGTGGTCGAGGCGCCGGTCGACGCGCAGTTCGCGCGCTCTCTGGAGATGTTTGGCTGGCCGCTGCAGTAGCTTCCGATTTCCCTGCAGGAGCGGCTTCAGCCGCGAGCTTTTGCTCCCTCCCCTGCGAAGGCAGGGGAGGGCTGGGGAGGGATGCCTTAGGGATCAGTTCGAACCGTGGGCACCCCCTCCCAACCTCCCCCTGCCTTCGCAGGGGGAGGGGCCAAAGCCGAAAGCTCGTGGCTGAAGCCGTTCCTGCAAGAGCGGTTTCCAGCCGCCACGAATCCACGAAGCATTCGCGTCGCCCCCTACAATGCCCGGCGGAGAACAGCCATGCCCCAGCCGCCGATCACCATTCCGGAACATGAACTCGTCGAACGCTTCGTGCGTGCGACCGGCCCGGGCGGGCAGAACGTCAACAAGGTGGCCACGGCGGTGGAGTTGCGCTTCGACATCGCCAACTCGCCGTCGCTGCCGGAGCCGGTACGCGAACGCCTGCTGGCGCGGCGCGACCGCCGCGTCACCGGCGACGGCGTGCTGGTACTCAACGCGCAGCGCTTCCGCACCCAGGAGCGCAACCGCCAGGATGCGCGCGAGCGGCTGGCGCACTTCATCGAAACCGGCCTGCATGCACCGAAAAAGCGGGTCGCCACCCGACCCACGCGCGCCTCCAAGCAGCGTCGCCTCGACGCCAAGCGCGAACGCAGTAACATCAAGCGCGGCCGCGGAAGCGGCGGCCGCGATTGGGATTGACCGAAGGCGCGAGCCAGGGGAACCGATGACGCCAACGCACGACGACGTGGTCCTGCCACTGCCGCCGAACGCGCCGCGGGTGAAGCCCAACCGCTTCACCCGCTGGCTGGGGCGCACGATCCTGGAACTCGGCGGCTGGCGCATGGTCGGCGAGTTGCCCGACATCCCGCGGCTGGTGCTGATCGGCGCGCCGCATTCGTCCAACTGGGACGGGCTCTGGGGCTTCTCCGCCAAGCTCGCGCTCGGCCTGGACATCCGGGTGCTCGGCAAGGATTCGTTGTTCCGGATCCCCGTGATCGGCTGGCTGCTCAAGCGCCTGGGCGTGATCCCCGTGGACCGCCAGGCCGCGCAGGGCGTGGTCGAACAGGCCGCGGCGCTGATCCGCGGCAGCGACCGGTTCTGGTACGGCCTGGCACCGGAGGGCACGCGCAAGCGGGTGGAGCGCTGGAAGACCGGCTTCTGGAAGATCGCGCGCGCCGCCGACGTACCGGTGCTGCGGATGTACTTCCACTACCCCGAACGCATCATCGGCTTCGGCCCGCTGTTCCACACGACCGCCGACATGGCCGCCGACATGGCCGCGATCCGCGAGTGGTACCGGCCGTGGATGGGCAAGAACCGCGGCACGACCTGATCGGCCGCGCGCGCCAACAGGACCGCTAGGACCGCTTCGCCTTCGCCTTGCCGCCGGGTTTTGCCGGCGCGTCGGTTGCGGGCGCAGCCGCGGACTTGTCGCCGTGCAGCGTGAACAGCGATTCGAGCAGCTGCTCGTCGGCGCTGGAGCACACGCCCAGCAGCACCGCCTCGTCGCAGCCCTCGGCGGCGATGTAGGCATGGCCCATGTTCGAGTCGATGTACACCGACTCGCCGGGGCCGAGCACGATCGGGTCGTAGAACTCGGTGTGCACCTCGAGCCGTCCCTCGAGCACGTAGATGTACTCCTCGCCGGAGTGGTGCACCAGCTTGCCGAACTCGTCCAGGCTCTTGGCGCGTGTGCGCGTGAACACCGGGATCATGCGCTTGCGGCGCAGCTCGGGGCACAGGTAGTAGTAGTCGTAGTTGGGCGTGTTGACGCGGATCGCGTCCTCGATCCGGCCGATGCTGCGGCGCGCGGTCACCGCCGGCTCGGCGGCGCCGTCCTGTTCGGCGAACAGCTCCGACATGCGGATGTTGAGGCGCTGGCTGATCTGCAGCAGCTTGTCGTAGGTGAGCGTCAGGCGGTCGTGCTCGACCTTGGACAGGGTGGACAGGGGGATGCCGCAGCGGTCGCTCATTTCCTTGAGCGTCCAGCCGTTGCGCGCGCGCAGCGAGCGCAGCAGGCTGCCGATCGTGGGGTGTTGCGGGGTCATGCGGGTGGATTCCTGCGTTCGTGCGCGTCGCCGACGCCGGCAACGCCGGGCGTTTCCCCGCCCGAGACGCCATGATCGGGCCTCGGGCCGCGATTTGCCAGATGGGTTGACAATTCTCTGATCAGGATGTTTATTGCGGAACAGAACATTCCATCGGTGCGGCCGTGATTGCCGTGACCGGTCCGGCCGCTGGTGCATGACGGGGAGACATGGCGATGCGTGGGATCTGGATGATTGCGGGAATCCTCGGGCTGGCGCTGGCGCGGCCCGCCCTGGCGCAGGTGCCGGCCCAGCCGTTGCAGCCCGACGCCGTGGAGGCGTCGCCGGTGGCGACCGCGCCGGCGCAGGAGCCGCCGCCCGTGGTCGACGGCGTCCCGGCGCTGACGCAGGCCGACGCCGAAGCCTGGCTCGACGGCTTCATGCCCTACGCGCTTGCGGCCGGCGACATCGCCGGCGCCGTGGTCGTGGTGGTGAAGGACGGCCAGGTGCTGCTGCAGAAGGGCTACGGCTACGCGGACCTTGCCAAACGCACGCCGGTCGACCCGGCCGAAACCCTGTTCCGCCCCGGATCGGTGTCCAAGCTGTTCACCTGGACCGCGGTGATGCAGCTGGTCGAGCAGGGCAAGCTCGACCTCGACGCGGACGTCAACCAGTACCTCGACTTCGAGATCCCCGCGCGCGACGGCAAGCCGGCCACGCTGCGCCAGATCATGACCCACACCGCCGGCTTCGAGGAGCAGATCCGCGCGCTGATCACGGCCAAGGATTCGGAGATCACGCCGCTGGGCGAGGCGCTCAAGCGCTGGGTGCCCGAGCGCATCCACGAGCCCGGCACCACCCCGGCCTACTCCAACTACGCGACCGCGGTGGCCGGGTACATCGTCGAGCGCGTCTCGGGCGAGTCGTTCGACGACTACGTCGAGCGCCACATCTTCCAGCCGCTGGGCATGGCGCACTCCAGCTTCCGCCAGCCGCTGCCGCCGGAACTGCTGGCGAAGATGTCCAAGGGCTACTCCAAGGCCTCGGACGGCGAGCCGAAGGACTACGAGTTCATCAGCCTCGCGCCCGCCGGCAGCCTGGCGTCGACCGGCGCCGACATGGCGCGCTTCATGATCGCGCACCTGCAAAACGGCGCTTACGGCGACGCGCGCATCCTGCGCGAGGACACCGCGCGCACCATGCACACGACCGGGCAGGCGTCGATCGGCCCGCTCAACCGCATGATGCTGGGCTTCTACGAGACCTCGGTGAACGGCCACCGCGCGATCGCGCACGGCGGCGACACGCAGTGGTTCCACTCCGACCTGCAGCTGTTCCCGGACGACGGCGTCGGCATCTTCGTGTCGATGAACAGCTCCGGCCGCGACGGCGCGACCGGCCACATCCGCAACGCGCTGGCGCGCGGCTTCGCGGACCGCTACCTGCCCGGTGAACCTGAAGCAGCCGGGGGCGTTTCGAAGGAGGACGCGAAGCTGCACGCGCAGCAGATCGCGGGCAGCTACACCAGCAGCCGGCGCCCGGAAAGCAACTTCATGTCGCTGGTCAACCTCATGGGACCGGTCAAGGTGGTGGCCAACGAGGACGGCACCATCAGCGTGACGTTGGCGCTGGGCGCGGGCGGCGCGCCGAAGAAGTGGCGCGAGGTCGCACCGTACGTGTGGCAGGACACCACCAGCACCGACCGGCTGGCCGCCGACGTGGTCGACGGCCGGGTGACGCGCTTCACCATGGAGCCGTACGCGCCGATCATGGTGTTCCAGCGCCTGTCGGCGTGGCAGGCGCTGGCGATGCCGCTGCTGGCGGCGAGCCTTGTGATCCTGCTGCTGACGGTCCTGGCGTGGCCGGTCTCGGCCCTGGTGCGCCGCTACTACGGCGCGCCGTACCGGCTGGCCGGCCTGGACGCGCGCGCGCATCGCCTGGTGCGGATCGCGGCGCTGCTGGTGCTGGTGGCGATGGGCGCGATGCTGGCGCTGGTCGTGAGCATGCTCGCCAACCTGGCGCTGACCAGCCCGGACACCGACGGCCTGATCATCGCGCTGCGACTGTTCGCCATGGTGGTGCTGCCGCTCGGCGCGGCGGTCGCGGCGTGGAATGCGTGGCATGTGCTGCGCGGCAGGCGCCGGATCCTGGCCAAGCTGTGGGCGGTGCTGCTGGCGCTGGCCTTCCTGTTCCTGCTCTGGATCGGCTTCGCCAACCACGTGATCGGCTTCGGCGCCAACTACTGATCGACGCACGGCCGGCTGCGCGCGCAGCCGGCCGCCCCACCGCACGTCTTCCGGGAGCGCGTGAACCGTGCCGGTCGAACTCGAACTGCACAACGAACCGCTGCCGCTGGCGGCGCCGTTCCGCATCGCCGGCCACGTCTTCGAGGCGATGCCCGCGACGGTGGTGACGCTGCGTGACGGCGACTGCGTCGGCCGCGGCGAGGCGGCCGGCGTCTATTACAACGACGACCATCCGGACACGATGCTCGCAACGCTCGAGGCGCTGCGCCCGCGCATCGAGGCGGGCATCGACCGCGAAACGCTGCGTACGCTGCTGCCGGCGGGCGGGGCGCGCAACGCGCTCGACTGCGCGCTGTGGGAACTGGAAGCGCAGCGCGCCGGCCTGTCGGTGTGGAAGCTCGCCGGCCTGGACGGCGTCCGTCCGCTGCTGACCACGTTCACGGTCGGCGCGGACGATCCCGATGTGATGGCCGGGCATGCGGCCGCCTTCGCCCAGGCGCGTGCGTTGAAGCTCAAGCTCACCGGCGATGCCGACCTCGACGCCGCGCGCGTGCGCGCGGTGCGCACGCGCTGCCCGGATCCGTGGATCGGCGTCGACGCCAACCAGGGCCATGGCGCGGCCACCCTGCCGGCGCTGCTGCCGGTGCTGGTCGAAGCGCGCGTGTCGCTGCTCGAACAGCCCTGCGCGCGCGGCCGCGAGGACGAACTCGACGGCATCGAGCGGGTGCTGCCCTTCGCCGCCGACGAAAGCATCCTCGACCTGGCCGAACTCGAGGCGCGCCACCATCACTTCGAGGTCATCAACATCAAGCTCGACAAGTGCGGCGGCCTGACCGAAGGCCTGCTGATGGCCCGGCGCGCGCGCGAGCTCGGCAAGCGGGTGATGGTCGGCAACATGTGCGGGACGAGCCTGGCTGCGGCGCCGGCGTTCGTGCTCGGGCAGTTCTGCGACGTGGTCGACCTCGACGGCCCGATCTTCCTGGCCGCCGACCGCACGCCCTCGGTGCGCTACGAGGACGGCTGCATTTCCTGCGGCGACGAGGTCTGGGGCCCGAAGGCCGCGCCGTGAACACGGCGGCGGAGAAAACCTGGTTCGGCCAGCCGCGCGGGCTGACGATCCTGTTCCTGACCCAGATGTGGGAGCTGTTCTCCTACTACGGGATGCGCACGCTGCTGGTCTATTACATGACCAAGCAGCTGCTGTTCGCGCAGGACAAGGCGTCGGTCATCTACGGCACGTACACCGCGATGGCCTACTTCACGCCGATCCTCGGCGGCGCGATCGCCGACCGCTGGCTGGGCAAGCGCAACGCGGTGATGATCGGTGGCGGCATCATGGCCATCGGCCACTTCGTGATGGCGTTCGAACCGATGTTCTACGTCGCCCTGGCGACGATCGCGCTGGGCAACGGGCTGTTCCTGCCCAGCCTGCCGAGCCAGATCAACGACCTGTATGCCGCCGACGATCCGCGCCGCGGCCGCGCCTACAACGTCTACTACGTCGGCCTGAACGTCGGCGGCCTGCTCGCGCCGCTGGTATGCGGCACGCTGGGAGAGCTTTACGGCTGGCACTACGGCTTCGGCGCGGCGGGCGTGGGCATGTTCCTGGGGCTGCTCATCTACCTCGCCGGCCGGCGCTACCTGCCGCCGGAACCGCCGCGCGTTGCACCACCGGTCGCCGCCGCCCCGGACGTGCGCGCGGACCATCGCCGGACCTGGTGGCTGCTGCTGGGAGTCGGTATCGCGGCCACCGTCTTCCGCGGCGCCTACGAGCAGATCGGCAACACGCTGCCGCTGTGGATCGACACCGGCGTGGATCGCGCGCTGCTCGGCTTCACGATCCCGATGACCTGGTTCCAGTCGCTCAACCCGCTGCTGGTGATCTCGATGACGCCGCTGCTGCTGATGGCCTGGCGGCGCCGCGCGGACCGGGGACACGAAACCTCGCCGGCGATGCGCATGGCGATCGGTGCGCTTGTGGTCGCGGTCGCCTACGTGCTGCTCGCCGCGGTCACGGCGCTGGCCGGCGATGCGCGCGTGGGCTGGGCGTGGCTGGTGGCCTTCTTCGTGATCCTGACCTTCGGCGAGCTGTACATCCTGCCCACCGGCCTTGGCCTGTTCGCGAAGCTGGCGCCGCCGCGGCTGGGCGCGACCACGGTCGCGTCGTGGTTCCTCGCGATCTTCAGCGGCAGCCTGCTGGCCGGCGTGGTCGGCATGCTGTGGTCGAAGGTCGGCCATCCCGCTTTCTTCCTGCTGCTGGCGGGGCTTGCGATGGTCGCGGCCGCGCTGCTGTGGCGGCTGGACCGGCCGATCCGCGCGCTGCCTCGCCCCAACCAATGACGGAGACACGCCGATGCAACGCCTGACGCCCGCCCTGCTCGCGCTTGCCCTGGCCGCATGCAGTACCAACCCGGTGGCGGACGCGCCCGCGACCGTCGAACACTACGACCTGCTGGTGCGCAACGGCACGGTGTACGACGGCAGTGGCGCCGCCCCGCTGCGCGTGGACGTTGCCGTGCGTGGAGACCGTATCGCCGCGCTCCTGCCGCCCGGCAGCGATGCGACCGCCGACCGGGTGCTCGACGCCGGCGGACGCGCGGTGTCGCCGGGTTTCATCAACGTGCTCAGCTGGGCGACCGAATCGCTGATCGCCGACGGCCGCGGCATGGGCGACACGAAGCAGGGCGTGACGCTGGAGATCTTCGGCGAGGGCTGGTCGATGGGCCCGCTCAACGATGCGATGAAGGCCGATGCGCTGGAGCAGCAGGGCGACATCCGCTATCCGATCCAGTGGACCACGCTGGGCGATTACCTCGAACATCTGGAAACGCGCGGCATCACCCCGAACGTGGCCTCCTTCGTCGGCGCGACCACGGTGCGCATCCACGAACTGGGCGAGGGCGACGTCGATCCGACGCCGGCACAGCTCGCGCGCATGCAGGGCCTGGTGCGCGAGGCGATGGACGAGGGCGCGCTGGGCGTCGGCAGCTCGCTGATCTATCCGCCGGCGGCATTCGCCGAGACGCCGGAGCTGGTGGCGCTGGCGCAGGCGGCGGCCGAGTCCGGCGGCGGCTACGTTGCGCACATGCGCAGCGAGGCCAACCACTTCCTCGAGGCGCTGGAGGAAACCATCGACGTCGCGCGCGCCACCGGACAGCGCGCCGAGGTCTACCACCTCAAGGCCGCCGGGGAGAAGAACTGGCCGAAGATGGCACGGGCGATCGCCATGGTCGAAGCCGCGCGCGCCGAAGGCCTGGACGTCGGCGCCAACATGTACGCCTACACCGCGGGCGCCACCGGCCTCACCGCGGCCCTGCCGCCGTGGGTGCAGGCCGGCGGGCACGACGCGATGGTCGCGCGGCTGAAAGACCCGGCCACCCGCGCCCGCTTGCTCGCCGAGATGCGCGACCCCGACGTGGAATGGGAGAACCTTCGGCTGCTCACCGGCTCCGACGAGCGGCTGATCCTGATCGAGTTCCACGACCCGGCGCTCAAGCCGCTGACCGGCCGCACGCTCGCCGAAGTCGCGCGCGAGCGCGGCACGTCCGGCGAGGAAGCGCTGCTCGACCTGATCGTCGAGGACGATTCGCGCGTCGGCGCGGCGTACTTCCTGATGAGCGAGGACAACGTCGAGCTTGGCCTTTCGCAGCCGTGGGTGACCCTGGGTTCGGACGCCGAATCGTCGGCGCCCGAAGGCGTGTTCCTGAAGTCGAGCACGCATCCGCGCGCCTATGGCAACGTCGCCCGCTTCCTCGGCCACTACGTGCGCGACCGCGGACTGATGCCGCTGGAGGAGGGCATCCACCGCCTCACAGGCCTGCCGGCGGCGAACTGGAAGCTGGCCGACCGCGGTTGCCTGCGGCCCGGCTGCTTCGCCGACATCGTGGTGTTCGATCCGGCGACGATCACCGACCACGCCACTTATGCCGCGCCGCAGCAGTACGCGACCGGCGTCGACCACGTCTTCGTCAACGGCGTGCAGGTGCTGCGCGAGGGCGAGCACACCGGCGCCACGCCGGGCCGCGTGGTGCGTGGTCCGGGCTGGCGCGGGGAGCGCGCGCCGCCGAGCGAGCAGGCATCGCCATGAGCAGGACGATATTTTCCGAATGTGTTGACAATTCTCCGATTGGGATCATGATCCCTGATCAGGATTGAACGCCAGGATGGCCGCCGGCGCCCGTTGCCCGGCCCATGCGCACCTTCAAGTACCGACCCGGGGAGAACGACCATGACCGCATCCAAGCCCACCGGATGTTCCCGCCGCTCACGGCTGGCCCTCGCCATCGGCGCCGCCGTGGCGCTCTCGACCGCCGGCACTGCGCTGGCCCAGGAGGCCGAAGGATCCACGGCTGCGGACGCGGCTCCCGCGGTTCCCGCGGCTGCCGATGCCACCGACCTCGATGCCGTGATCGTCACTGCCAACAAGCGCGTCGAGAACGTGCGCGAGGTGGCCGCGGCGATCAGCGTGATCGGCGAGCAGCAGCTCGAGAACATGGGCGCCAACTCGCTCACCGACTACGCCGACCTCGTCCCCGGCATGCAGGTGCAGGACAGCGGGGCACCGGGCATGACCTCGGTATCGATCCGCGGCGTTGCCGCGCTGTCGTCGGGCGCCACCGTGGCGACCTACATCGACGAGGTGCCGGTGGGTTCGAGCGGCGTCTACCAGGCCGCGAACATCTTCAACCTCGACCTGCTGCCCTACGACATCGGCCGCATCGAGGTGCTGCGCGGACCGCAGGGCACGCTGTACGGCGCCGGCGCGATCGGCGGCCTGCTCAAGTACGTGACCCGCGCGCCCGACCTGCTGGACAGCGAATACCGGATCGGCGCGGGGCTGTCGTCGGTGCCCGACGGCGACCAGGGCTGGAACGTCCGCTTCGGCGCCAGCCTGCCGCTGCAGGAGGATCGCCTCGGCCTGCGCCTGAGCTATGCGCGCAACGAACTACCGGGCTACGTCGACAACGCCGTCGACGGCCGCGAGGACATCAACGGCGGCAGCCAGACCGGCGCACGCGCGGCGCTGGTGTGGGATGGCGATGCCTTCGACCTGAAGCTGGCGGCGCTGCACCAGGGCATCGACAGCGACAACAGTGCCTTCGTGTCGCTTGACCCGGCCACCGGCGATCCGATGTTCGACGACCTGACCGGGCAAGTGTGGCAGCCGCAGCCGTTCACCAAGGACCTGGACCTGTATTCGCTGACCCTGGACTGGGACCTGGGCTGGGCCGACTTCGTCTCGGCGACGGGCTGGTCGGACACCAGCACGATGTACCAGCTCGATTCGACCGTCCAGTTCGGCGAGTTCGCGAACCTGCAGCTCGGCCTGCCCGACCCCGGCCTGTCGACCGTGCGCTACAACCTGGAGCTGGACAAGCTGACCCAGGAGTTCCGCCTGAGTTCGAAGAGCGGCGGTCGCTTCGAGTGGCTGGTCGGCGTGTTCCATACCCACGAGGACGCGATCCAGAGCCAGCGCGTCAGGCTGCTGCAGCGCGACGGTTCGCCGCTGCCCGCGCCGCTGGACGACATGTTCGGCATCCTGGCGGTGATCGACCTGCCCAGCGACTACAAGGAAACGGCGCTGTTCGCCAACGGCTCCTGGCGCGTCACCGACCGCTTCAAGATCGACGCCGGCGTGCGCCAGGCGCGCAACGACCAGTGGTTCAGCCAGAACGTGCCGGAAGGCGTGCTGGTGGCGATCGGCGAGTCGCCGGGCGAGTCCGAGGAGGACGTGTTCACCTGGAGCCTGAGCCCGCAGTTCCAGCTCGCCGACGACGTGATGGTCTACGCGCGCGCCGCCACCGGCTACCAGCCCGGCGGGCCCAACGTGGCCCTGCCCGGCATGCCGTCGAGCGTGGACTCGTCGATGCTGTCGAGCTACGAGGTCGGGTTGAAGTCGCAGTTCGCCGACCGGCGCGTGCAGCTGGACCTGGCCGCGTTCCGCATCGACTGGGACGACATCCAGGTGGCGGCGCAGTTCAACGGCATCGGCGGCCTGGTCAACGGCGGCGAGGCGACCAGCGAGGGGCTGGAACTGGCGGGCGTGTTCCGCCCCACCGACAACTTGCAGCTTGGCCTCAACGCCGCGTACACCAAGGCGACCGTGAAGAACGATTTCGCCGCGACAGTGATCCCGCAGCCGGGCTTCGACGTCGTCCTCAACACCGGCCTGGCCGGCGACCGCATGCCGTACTCGCCGAAGCTGGCGTGGTCGGCGACCGCGGAATACCTGTTCGACGTGGGCAGCATGCAGGGCCAGGTGGGCGCGGTCCTGCGTTGGGTGGGCGACCGGGTCAACGACACCACCGAGCGCCAGCGCATCACTGCGCCGGGGGATCCGTCGACCGTCCTCGACGAACAGATCACGGCGCCGATGGAGCTGGATTCCTACAGCGCGCTGGACCTGTACGCCGGGGTCGGCAAGGGCGCCTGGTCGCTGCGTGCCTACGTCAACAACGTCGCCGACGAACGCGCCTGGTCGTCGGTGAGCCCCGCGGCCAGCGCGCTGACCGGCGCGGTGGTGCAGATCGGCGCGGTGCCGATCCAGCCGCGCATGTTCGGCATCGAGTTCGACTACCGCTTCTGAGCCGCCTGCCGGCCACGACGGGCAGGAACCATCGAGTGACACCGGAGACGAACCACCGCATGCCGAGCGCCACGCCGCCGTCGAACGAGGCCGGGGAACTGCCGCAGCCGTACCTGCTGTTCCTCGGCGACATCGTCGAGCCGGGGTACGCCAAGACTGCATTCGGGCTGCGCGACTGGGCGCCGGAGCGCTGCGTCGGCGAATTCGCCTGCGATGGCGCGAAGGTCAGCGCCGGGCTTGCGCCGATGACGCCGGAGCAGGCGCGCTCCGCAGGAGCGAGATCGATGGTGATCGGGGTCGCCAACCCCGGAGGCTTGATCCCCGACGGTTGGCTGCCGGGCCTGCTGCAGGCGCTCGAAGCCGGGCTGGACCTGGTTGGCGGCATGCACGCACGCCTGCACGAAATCGCCGTGCTGCGCGAGTCAGCGGCGCGGCTGGGCCGGCGCCTGGTCGACGTGCGCGAGCCGCCACGCGGCATCCCGGTGGCCAGCGGGCGCAAGCGAAGCGGCAAGCGCCTGCTGACGGTGGGCACCGACTGCGCGCTGGGCAAGAAATACACCGCGCTGGTGCTGGCGCGTGCCTTCGAACGGCGCGGCCTCGATGTCGATTTCCGCGCCACTGGCCAGACCGGCATCCTCATCGCCGGGCGCGGCATTCCGCTCGACGCCGTGGTCTGCGACTTCGCCGCCGGCGCCGCGGAAGCGCTGTCGCCCGCCGCCGGCGCGCAGCATTGGGACGTCATCGAAGGGCAGGGCTCGCTGATGCACCCGGCCTACGCCGGCGTGTCGCTGGCGCTGCTGCACGGCAGCCAGCCGGACGTCATCGTCGTCTGCCACGAACATGGCCGCGAGCACGTGCTGGGCTATCCGGGCCTGCTGCTGCCAAGCATCGAGGAGACCATCGACCTGGCGCTGCGGTTGGGTCGCCGCACCAACCCGTCGATCCGCTGCGCCGGCGTCAGCCTCAACACCGCCGCGCTGGACCCGGCGCACGCGCAGCGCGTGATCGCCGCCGAGAGCGAACGCCTCGGCTGCGCGGTGGCCGACCCGATGCGCGGCGGCCTGGCGCTGGATCGGCTGGTGGAAGAATGTCTGGCATGAAGCAGGGCCTGGCATGACATCGACGTCGACCTGGTTCCAGCGCTACCTGCTGCCGGGCTTCGTGTTCCAGGCCGCGGTGATCGCCGGCGGCTACGCCACGGGGCGCGAACTGGTGGAGTTCTTCCTGCCGGCCGGCCCGTGGGGCGGCCTGCTGGGCATGGCGGTGAGCATGCTGGTGTGGAGCGCGGTGCTGATGGCCAGCTTCGAACTGGCCCGCGTGGCGCGCGCCTACGACTACCGCTCCTTCTTCAAGGTGCTGCTCGGGCGCGGCTGGTTCGTGTTCGAGATCGGCTACTTCCTGCTGATGCTGGTCATCCTCGCGGTGATGGGCGCGGCGGCGGGCGAGATCGTGCACAGCCTGTTCGGCCTGCCGAAGCTGGCCGGCTCGCTGGGCATGATCGCCGGGACCGGCGCGCTGCTGTTCTTCGGCACGGCGGTGATCGAGAAATTCCTGACCGCGTCGGTGGGTTACCTGTACCTGGTCTACTTCGTGTTCGTGGCCTGGAGCGTGGTCGCGTTCGGCGACCGCATCGCGGCCAGCTTCGCGTCGGTGCCGGTGGACGACGACTGGTTCACCGCCGGCGTCACCTACGCCGGCTACAACGTCGCCACGATTCCCGCGGTGCTGTTCTGCATCCGCCATCTTGCGCGCCGCCGCGAGACGCTGGTGGCCGGTGCGCTTGCCGGGCCGCTGGGCATGCTGCCGGGCGTGGTGTTCTACGTCGCGATGATGGGCTACTACCAGGAGATCGGCGACGTGGCGCTGCCGTCGGCGTTCCTGCTGGCCAAGCTGCAGGCGCCGTGGTTCGAGTGGGTGTTCCAGGCCGCGGTGCTGCTGACCCTGGTCGATACCGGCGTGGCGCTGCTGCACGCGATCAACGAGCGCGTGGCGAAATCGTACGAAGAGCGGCGGCGGCCGATGCCGCGGACGCTGCGCCCCGCGATTGCGGTCGGCGCGATGCTGGTCGCGGTGTATGCGGCCAGCGCCGTCGGCCTGGTCGAATTGATCGCGAGCGGCTACGGCACGCTCACCTGGGTGTTCCTGGCGATCTATGTGCTGCCGCTGATGACCTGGGGCGTGTGGCTGCTGTGGCGCAGGCCGCAGCGCATCGCTGCCGAGTTGCCATGACTGTCATCTCGAACGCAGCGAGATGCGCCTCGCAACAGCGAGCCTGGTCAATCCATGTGTTGACGGACGAGATTCCCCACTGCGTCCGGAATGACAAACAGGTGTTCCTGACAATCAAGACCCGGAGACGATGATGGGTTCCACGGCCAAACGTACATATGCGCTCATCATCCTCGCAGCGCTGCTGTTCTCCACGATCGCGTTCGCAGCGCCGCCACCGGATCTGGACGCACGCGCCGAATCGGTACTCGCCGAAACCGGCGTGCCCGGCATGGCGATCGCGATCGTCGAACACGGCAAGGTCACGCACGCGAAGGGCTACGGCGTGCGCCGGCTGGGGTCGCCCGAGCCGGTCGACGCCGACACCATCTTCCCCACCGGTTCCACCGGCAAGGCGATCACCGTCGCCGCGCTGGCGGTGCTGGTGGACGAGAAGAAGATCGGCTGGGACGACAAGGTCACCGACCACCTGCCAGGCTTCCAGATGTACGACCCGTGGGTGACGCGCGAGATGACGATCCGCGACCTGCTGGTGCACCGCAGCGGACTGGGACTGGGCGCCGGCGACCTGATGTTCGTGCCGCGCTCCTCGCGCAGCCGCGCCGACACCGTGCACGCGCTGCGCTACATCAAGCCGGCCACCAGCTTCCGCAGCGGCTACGCCTACGACAACGTGCTGTACGCCGTGGCCGGGCAGCTGATCGAGGAAGTCACCGGCAAGACCTGGGAAGTGTTCGTCCGCGAGCGCGTGCTGGCGCCGGCCGGGATGCGTTCGTCGACGACGGACGAGGCCCACCAGTTCGCCAACCCCAACCGCGTGCAGCCGCACGCGCGCATGGACGGCGGTTTCCGCGGCCTGGGCACGCAGGAGGTGCTCGACGAACGCGCCGGCCTCGGCCGCAACGCCGCGCCCGCGGGCGGGATCGCGTCGAGCGCCAACGACCTGGCGCGCTGGCTGGTGATCCAGCTGCAGCACGGCCTGCTGCCCGGCGAGCCGGCCGACGGCCGGCGCCTGTACAGCGAGGCTGCCGCGCGCGAGATGTGGACGCCGCAGGTGCTCGTGCCGATTTCGCGGTTCCCGGAGCCGGTGGCCGAGGCCACGCCGCAGTTTTCCTCGTACGCGCTGGGCTGGAGCATCCGCGATTACCGCGGGGTGAAGATCATCGAGCACGGCGGTGCGGTGCTCGGCGTGCAGACGATCGTGGTGCTGGTGCCGTCGCGGGACGTGGGGTTCTCGGTGCAGATCAATTCCGAAGACGGCGAGGTCCTGTACGGAATGATGTTCGAGCTGCTCGACCACTACCTCGACGCACCCGCGCGCGACTGGATGGCCGATTTCCGCACCTTCAAGCAGGCCCGGCAGGACAGGATGCTGGCCGCTTCGCGCGCCACCGACACGCGCAATGCAGCCTCGCGGCCCTCGCTGCCGCTGTCGGGCTACGCCGGCACCTACGCCGACCCCTGGTACGGCCCGATCGACATCCGCCAGGACGGCGGCAAGCTGCGCATCGACTTCAAGCAGACGCCGAACATGGCCGGCACGCTCGAGCACTGGCAGTACGACACCTTCCGCACCGCGTGGGACGACCGCACCATCGAGCCGGCCTACGTCACCTTCGCGCTCGATGCGGCCGGCAAGGTCGAGCGCATCACGATGCAGGCCGCCTCGCCGCTGGCCGACTTCAGCTACGACTACCAGGACCTGCTGTTCACCCCGCAGCCGGCCGAGTAGCCCTCCCGCGCCGGCCGGCCGGCGCGGCGCGATGTCGCACCTTCCGATCGTGGCGGCGCCTGCGGCGGAAGCTGAATGCGTATCCGGCAACGCCGCGGCCGGGGGCACGGCTGCCCGCCGCCGGTTCCACTGAACCAATTGCACGGTCGCGTCGCCGGCGGCGGCGCTACCCTGTACGGCTTCCGACCCCACGGGGCCATGCAGGAGATCCCCCATGCTGCGACCGCTCGTCCTTGCCGCTGCCATCAGCCTCGCCCTCGCGGCGTGCAATGGCCAGGCTCCCGAAGCCGGCACCCCCGCCCCCGACCAGCCGACCGCCGAGGCCGACGCCGCCGTGACTCCCGCCGCCACCGACAATCCCCTGCTCACCGCCAGCACCCTGCCGTTCCAGGCGCCGCCTTTCGACAAGATCGAGGACGCCGACTTCCTGCCGGCCTTCGAGGAAGGCATGAAGCAGCACCTGGCCGAAGTCCGCGAGATCGCGGACAACCCCGAGCCGCCCACGTTCGAGAACACCATCGTGGCGATGGAGAAGAGCGGCGAGACCCTCGGCCGCGTCGCCCGCGTGTTCTTCGGACTGGTGCAGGCCGACACCAACGACGCGCGGCAGAAGATCCAGGAAGAGATCGCGCCGAAGCTGGCCGCGCACCAGGACGAGATCGCCCTCGATCCCAAGCTGTTCGAGCGCGTGAAGGCGATCTACGACCAGCGCGACACGCTGGACCTCGACCCGGTGCAGAAGCGCCTGGTCGAGCGCGACTACGACGATCTCGTCCGCGCCGGCGCGCAGCTGTCCGACGCCGACAAGGCGACGATGCGCAAGCTCAACGTCGAGGAAAGCACGCTGTCGACGAAGTTCCACAACATGCTCGTCGCCGCCGCGGCCAAGGGCGCGGTGGTGGTGGACGACAAGGCGAAGCTGGCCGGCCTGTCCGAGGGCGACCTGGCCGCCGCCGCGCAGGCCGCGCAGGACCGCAAGCTGGAAGGCAAGTGGGTGTTCCCGCTGCAGAACACCACCCAGCAGCCGGTGCTGGCATCGCTCGAAGACCGCGACCTGCGCGCGCGCATCCTCGAAGCCTCGATGACCCGCACCGAGCACAACGACGAGAACGACACCCGCAAGACCATCCAGCGCCTGGCGCAACTGCGCGCGCAGAAGGCCAAGCTGCTCGGCTACGACACCTACGCCGCCTACAGCCTGGCCGACCAGATGGCCAAGACGCCGGAGAACGCGCTCAAGCTGCTCACCGACACCGTGCCCGCGGCCACCGCCAAGGCCCGCGGCGAGATCGCCGAGATGCAGAAGGTGATCGACGCGCAGGGCGGCGACTTCAAGCTAGCCGCCTCGGACTGGGACTTCTACGCCGAGCAGGTCCGCAAGGCCCAGTACGACCTCGACCAGAGCCAGATCAGGCCGTACTTCGAGCTCGACAACGTGCTGCAGAACGGCGTGTTCTTCGCCGCCAACCAGCTGTACGGCATCAGCTTCAAGGAGCGCAAGGACATCCCGGTCTACAACCCGGACGTGCGCGTGTTCGAGGTGTTCGACCAGGACGGCAGCTCGCTGGCGCTGTTCTACTGCGACTACTTCAAGCGCGACAGCAAGTCCGGCGGCGCGTGGATGGACGTGTTCGTCGACCAGAACGGGCTTACGGGCACCAAGCCGGTGGTCTACAACGTCGCCAACTTCACCAAGCCCGCGCCCGGCAAGCCCGCGCTGCTGAGCTTCGACGACGTGACCACGATGTTCCACGAGTTCGGCCATGCGCTGCACGGCATGTTCTCGGACGTGAAGTACCCATCGATCTCCGGCACCAGCACCTCGCGCGACTTCGTCGAGTTCCCGTCGCAGTTCAACGAGCACTGGGCCACCGATCCGAAAGTGTTCGCCAACTACGCCAAGCACTACGAGACCGGCGAGCCGATGCCTCAGGCACTGGTCGACAAGATCAAGAAATCGCTCACCTTCAACCAGGGCTACGCCACCACGGAATACCTGTCCGCCGCGCTGCTCGACATGGCCTGGCACACGCTGCCGGCTGACGCGCCGCTGCAGGACGTGGACAAGTTCGAGGCCGACGCGCTATCGAGGTTCAAGGTCGACCTGCCGGAAGTCCCGCCGCGCTACCGCACCAGCTACTTCGACCACATCTGGGGCGGCGGCTACTCGGCCGGCTACTACGCCTACTTCTGGTCCGAGGTGCTCGACGACGACGCGTTCGAATGGTTCAAGGAGCACGGCGGCCTGACCCGCGAGAACGGCCAGACCTTCCGCGACAAGATCCTCTCGCGCGGCAACACCGTCGACCTTGCCACCCTGTACCGCGACTTCCGCGGCAAGGACCCGAGCGTGGAGCCGTTGCTGGAGAGTCGTGGGCTGAAGTAGGCTCGCGAAGCAATAGAGCCAGGAAGCCCTTCTCCCGCGTGCGGAGAAGGGCTGCAGGCAGGCCAGGGAAAGTCGCTCTTGATCGTCATTCCCGCCTTCGCGGGGATGACGGCAGTTGTTCGGATCTCCCTCAGGCGATTGCCGGCGCCGTCGCGATCCGCGCCAGCTTGTCCGGGTTGCGCATGATGAACACGTCGCTGAGCCGGCCGTCCTCGTCCCAGGCGAAGGACACGGCCGCGGTCGCGACGTCGTCTTCGTACTGGATCAGGCCGCGCCGGCCGTTGATCGTCGCTTCCTCCAGCCTCGTGTCGGCCCACCAGGCGTGCAGGCCGGCCTGGATGAAATGCAGGACTTCTTCCGGCCCATGCATGACGCGGCGCGCCGCGGAGACCTTGCCGCCGCCGTCGGCCGAGAGGCGCACGTCGTCCGACAGCAGGCCGGCGAGTGCGTCGACCGAACCGGTGGCGATCGCGGTGCCGAAGGCGGCCAGCAGCTGCCGCTGGCGTTCGGGCGGCGTCGCATGGCGGACCTTCGCCCGTTCGATGTGGCCGCGGGCGCGCGACACCAGCTGGCGGCAGGCCGGCTCCTGCAGGTCGAGCGTGCGTGCGACCTCGGGGTAGGGCAGGTCGAAGATCTCGTGCAGCAGGTAGGCGGCGCGCTCCTTCGGCGTGAGTCGCTGCAGCGCCAGCAGGAAGGCGGTGGTGAGCGAGGACGCGAGTGCCGCCGCGTGCTCGGGCGACGCGTCCGGCGGTGCATGCCCGAACGCCTCGTCGTTGGCGGTCTGCACCGGCTCCGGCAGCCACGGGCCCACGTACTCCACGCGCGCGCGGTCGGCCGAGCGCAGGATGTCGAGGCAGTGGCGCGTGCACACGGTCGTCAGCCATGCCGTCGGGTTGCTGATGTCGTCGCGGTCGTTCGCCTG
Source organism: Luteimonas soli (assembly GCF_042648865.1). Classification (NCBI taxonomy): domain Bacteria; kingdom Pseudomonadati; phylum Pseudomonadota; class Gammaproteobacteria; order Lysobacterales; family Lysobacteraceae; genus Luteimonas; species Luteimonas soli. The sequence continues at coordinate 434,568 of NZ_JBHRYA010000007.1, forward strand.
CCACTTCAGGAACGTGTCCTGCACCGCGTCCTCGGCGTCGGCGCGTGAGCCGAGGATGCGGTAGGCCAGGCCGAGCAGGCCCGGGCGGGCCTGCTCGAATTCTGCGAGGTCGTCGCGTGCGTCCATCGTCACTGGCGGCGGCTCACTGGTTGGAGATGGAGATGCGGTTCCACAGGTTGATCATCGCGATGTCCGCGCCTAGCGCGGCGACCTCCTGCTCGGAGAAGTGCTCGCGCAGCGCGGCGCGCAGGCCCGGCAGCGCCGACTGGTCGTCGAGCCGGGTCATCGCCTCGGTGAACGCCAGCGCGGCCTTCTCGCGCGGGGTGTAGTCGTCGACATGGCGCCAGACGACCAGCCGGTCGAGCCGTTCACTGGTCTCGCCGTCCTTGCGCGCATCGTGGGTGTGCATCTTCACGCAGTGCGCGCAGCCGTTGATCTGCGAAGCGCGCAGGACGACCAGGTGGTGGAGGCCGGGTTCGAGCCCGAGCGCATTGATCGCGGGATTGACCTGGGCCAGGGCCTGCATCACGGCGGGGGCCTGCTGCGGATAGCGGATGGTGGTGTTGTCTTTCATGGGGGATTCCTCTTGTCAGGCGGGGTGCCTTGCCTGTTCGACGATCCAGCGTCCGAGGCTGTGACATCACCCCGTGCGCGCCGTTGTGGGAGCGGCTTCAGCCGCGATCTTTTGATCCCGGCTTTGACAGAAGCGACTTCAGCCACGAGCGTTTCGTGCTTCATTGCCGAAGATCAGAAGCTCGCGGCTGAAGCCGCTCCCACAAGAGCAGGTCCGGCACCGATCAAGGGGATCCATAGCCGCCGAAGCTGCCCGCCGCGCCGGGGAACACTACCGGGCTCTCAGACCCGTCCTTGCCCACCGCCGACACGCCGAAGAAATAGTTGTCGATCACCACGTTCTCCAGCGTGTGCTGTGACACGTCGCCAACCCAGCGGCTGTGCGTCCACTGCGGTTCGGTGGTCAGCCGCCAGTAGACCTTGTAGCCGGCGAGGTTCGGCGCCTGCGTTGCCGGAGGGCGTTTCCACTTCAGCGTGGTGTCGGCGCTCACCGCGCCCTCGATCGACACGTCCGCCGGTGGCGGCGGCGCCGAGGCCATGCCGGCCAGGCTCACCGCGTTGAGCGCGGTCAGTTTCGCCACGTAGTCGAAGTCCACGCCCTCGATCACGTCGCCGTAGGCGATGCCGTCCTCCGTCCGCAGGTCCTGGTGCTGGCGGTTGTAGTTCTCGTTGGTCTCCATCACCCGCACCGCCGGGTAGCCCAGGTCGTTGAACGGGCGGTGGTGGCCGCCGCGGCCGAAGCGGTCGAGCCGGTAGACCATCATCACGTCGAGGTTGGGTACGTACAGGTCGGCCATGCGGTCGATGTAGCGGGCCAGGTTGCGTGAGGGCGAGTCGACCTCGCCGCCGGTGAAGCGGCGCGCGCGGGCTTCGGCCGGCGTCTCGGTCACGCGCGTGCCCTCGGCGAACACGCGCGCGGTCGTGTTGTCGACCACGCCGTTGATCCCGGCGATGTTGCCGATCATGTCGTTGTTGAGCACCGCCTCGATGCGCCAGCCCTCGGCCTGCGCCTTCGCGGCGACGATCTTGCCGCCGAACAGCCCCTGCTCCTCGCCCGACAGCGCGGCGTAGACGATGGTACCGGGGAACTTGTGCTGCGACAGGATGCGTGCAGCTTCCAGCGTGCCGGCGATGCCCGAGGCATTGTCGTTGGCGCCCGGCGAGTCGGAGGTGAAGTCCATCACGTCGGAAACGCGCGAGTCGATGTCGCCGCTCATGATGACGTAGCGGCCGGGGTCCGCAGTGCCGCGCTGGATCGCGAGCACGCTGACCACTTCGGTCGGTTCGGGAATGCGCTCCTGCCCGGAGATCGTGTCGCCGACGTCGATCACTTCCAGGCAGCCACCGCACTGCGCGGAGATGCGCTCGAACTCGGCGTGGATCCAGCGCCGCGCCGCGCCGATGCCGCGCGTGTCGGACGTCGTGTCCGACAGCGTGTGGCGCGTGCCGAACGACACCAGCTTGCGGATGTCGGCTTCGATGCGATCGGCGGAGGGCGCGGCGGCGATGTCATGCAGGACCGCCTGCGTGGCGGGTGGAGCCGCAGATGTGTCCGCGGCGAAGACGGCGGGCGCGACGAAGCAGGCAAACAGGGTGGCGTAGGGCAGGTGTCGCATGCGCGGGCTCCGGATTCGCGAGAAGGCGTAAACGGTACGCCATCCGCGCCGTGGATGCGTTCGTCCATCCGCTCCTCGCGTCACCGCCCCCCGATCGCCTCGCGCACCGGCAGCGTGTCCGGCCAGCCGCCGGCCATCGCGGTGTACAGCGATACCGCGCCGATTGCGCTGCGGCTGCGCGCCGCGGCGAAGGCGTCCTGTGCCTGCAGCTGGGTGCGCTCGGCGTCGAGCACCTCGAACAAATCCACCGCACCGGCGTCGAAGCGCACCCGCGCCAGCCGCGCGGCGGTGGCGCTGTCGGCGGCGGCGCGCTCCAGGTGCGCGTCCTCGCTGCGTGCGCGGGCGTAGCGGACCAGTGCGTTCTCGGTGTCCTCGAGCGCCAGCAGCACGGTCTGTTCGTAGCGCGCCAGCGCGCCTTCGGCGTCGGCGTCCGCGGCGGCGATGCGCGCGCGGACGCGGCCGATGTCGAGGAACGACCAGTCGATGCCCAGCGCGATGAAGCGCGTTTCGCTGTCACGTTCGAACAGCGAGCCGGCATCGATCGCCTGGCTGCCGATCAGCCCGCCCAGGGTGAAGCGCGGGAACAGGTCGGCGGTGGCCACGCCGATGCGTGCGGTGGCCGCATGCAGGCGTTGTTCGGCGGCGGCGATGTCGGGGCGGCGGCGCAGCAGGTCGCCGGGCGTGCCGGCGTCGAGCTTCGCCGGCAACCCGGGCAGCGCGCGTGCGGGCGTGAGTTCCGCGATCAGCGCATCTGGCGTCTTGCCGACCAGTACCGCCAGCCGGTGCATGTCGAACGCGACCTGCGCTTCCAGCGCCGGGATGCGCGCGGACGTGGTTTCCAGCTGCGCGCGTGCGCGCGCGGTGTCGAACCCGGTGCCGCGCCCGGCGTCCAGGCGCGCGTCGACCAGGCGCAGGGTCTCGCGCTGGTTGTCGGCATTGTCGCGGGCCACGCGCAGGCGCTCCTGCAGGCCGCGCAGGTCGAAGTAGGTGCGCGCGACCTCGCCGACGATGGCGACCTGCGCCGCTGCGAGGTCCGCTGCGCTCGCCGCGGTCTCCGCGCGTCCGGCCTCGACGCCGCGGCGGATTCGGCCGAACAGGTCCAGCTCCCAGCTGGCGTTGATGCCGGCGCTGTAGCTTTCGCCGTCGCGGTCGCCGCGCGCCACGCCCGGCGCCTGGTCGGTGCTGGCGCGGCTGTCGCTGCCCTCGGCGCTGGCGGTGACCGTCGGGAAGTAGTCGAACTTCGATCCGCGCAGCAGCGCGTTGGCGCGGTCGTAGCTGGCCAGCGCGATGCGCAGGTCGTGGTTGGCGGCCAGCGCCTGTTCGACCAGCGCGGTCAGCTGCGGATCGCCGAAGCCCTGCCAGAACGCCGGGTCGGCGTTCGCGGCGGCGATTGCGTCGGTCGCCGTTGGCGGCGACTGGATGAACGCATCCGGCATCGCCACGTCGGGGCGCACGAAGTCGGGGCCGACGGTGCAGGCCGACAGCGCCAGGCTCAGCGCAGCGGCCTTCAGCAGCACGAGCGCCGTGGGCTTGTAGTCATTCATGTGGGGTCTCCTTGTCTTCGTCGGCGCGGGGCGGGGCTTTCGCCCCACCGTCCCGCTGCCGTTCGGCCGGCAGCTGTTCGAACAGCCGGCGGATGTCGTCGTTCGACGGAATGCGCGGCGCGGGGTCAGCCATGGGACACCTCTGCCGGCAGCGCGGGCGCCGGTGCCGCCTTCGCGCCGCGCGTGACCAGCTTGCGCAGCGCGACGTAGAACACCGGGGTCAGGAACAGGCCGAACAGCGTCACGCCGATCATTCCCGAGAACACCGTGATGCCCGTGGCCGAGCGCACCTCGGCGCCCGCGCCGTGGCTGAGCACCAGCGGCACGGTGCCGGCGATGAAGGCGATCGAGGTCATCACGATCGGGCGCAGGCGCAGGCGGCAGGCTTCCAGCGCCGCTTCCACGATGCCTTTGCCCTGCAGCTCCAGCTCGCGCGCGAACTCCACGATCAGGATCGCGTTCTTGCACGCCAGCCCCATCAGCACCACCAGGCCGACCTGCACGAACACGTTGTTGTCGCCGGTCAGGTACACGCCGAGCAGCGCCGAGAGCATGCACATCGGCACGATCAGGATCACCGCCAGCGGCAGCGTCCAGCTCTCGTACAGCGCGGCCAGCACCAGGAACGCCAGCAGCACCGCCAGCGGGAACACGACCAGCGCCGCCTTGCCCTGCGTGGCCTGCTGGTAGCTCAGGTCGGTCCACTCGATGTCCATGCCGTTGGGCAGCACCTGCTGCGCCAGCGCCTCGACCTGTTCCATCGCCTCGGCGGAGGACAGGATCGACGGATCCGCCTCGCCCATCAGGTCGGCCGCGGTGTGGCCGTTGTAGCGGATCACCGGGTCGGGGCCGAAGGTTTCGCTGACCCGCACCATGCTGCCGATCGGCACCATCTCGCCGTCAACGTTGCGGGTGCGCAGGTTGGCGATGTCGTCGACGCTGTCGCGGAAGCTGCCGTCGGCCTGGGCGATCACCTGCCAGGTGCGGCCGAACAGGTTGAAGTCGTTGACATAGGCCGAGCCGAGGTAGGTCTGCAGGGTGTCGAACAGCTCGGTCAGCGGCACGCCCTGCGCCTTCGCCTTGGCCCGGTCGACCTCGGCGTCGAGCTGCGGCACGTTGGCCTGGTAGCTGGTGTTCATGTAGCCCAGGCCGGGCGTCTGCAGGCCGGCGCCCTGGAACGCCTGCACCGCGCTCTGCAGCGCGCCGTAGCCGAGGTTGCCGCGGTCCTCGATGAAGAACGAGTAGCCCGATCCGTTGCCAAGCCCCTGGATCGGCGGCGGCAGCATCGAGAACGCGAAACCTTCCTGGATGCCGGCGAGTTTCGCGCTGAGCTCGGCGTTGATCTCCTCCGCGCTGCGGTCGCGCTCGTCGAACGGCTTGAGGGTGATGAAGGCGACCCCGTAGTTGGGCGTGTTGATGAACTGCAGCGGATTGAAGCCGGGGAAGGCGACGTTGTTCTGCGTGCCCTCGACCTCCATCGCGATCGCGCCGATCTTCCTCAGCGCCGCGTCCGTGCGTTCGATGGACGCGCCTTCGGGCATCTTGACGCCGGCGATGAGGTAGCCCTTGTCCTGCACCGGGATGAACCCCCGCGGCACCAGCTGGAACATCAGCCCGGTCGACAGCAGCAGGACCGCATAGACCGCGAACACCGCGCCGCGCTTGCCCAGCGCCTTCGATACGCCGCGCTGGTAGCGGTGCGAGTTGTCGGCGAAGAAGCGGTTGAACGGCCGGAACAGCCAGCCGAACAGGCGCTCGATCAGCCGCGACGGCCCGTCCTTCGGCGCGTCGTGCGCCTTGAGCAGGCGCGCGGCCAGGGCCGGCGACAGGGTCAGCGAATTGATCGCCGAGATCACCGTCGAGATCGCGATCGTCACCGCGAACTGCTTGTAGAACTCGCCGGTCACGCCGGACAGGAACGCCATCGGCACGAACACCGCGCACAGCACCAGCGCGATCGCGATGATCGGGCCGGAGACCTCCTTCATCGCCAGGTGCGCGGCCTCCAGCGGCTGTGCACCGGCCTCGATGTGGCGTTCGACGTTCTCGACCACCACGATCGCGTCGTCGACCACGATGCCGATCGCGAGCACCAGGCCGAACAGGCTCAGCGTGTTGATCGAGAACCCGAGCAGGTACAGCGCGGCGAACGTGCCGACGATCGACACCGGCACCGCGAGCAGCGGGATGATCGAGGCGCGCCAGGTCTGCAGGAACAGGATCACCACCAGCACCACCAGCAGCGTCGCCTCCAGCAGGGTGGTGACGACTGACTTGATCGAGTCGCGCACGAAGACGGTGGTGTCGTAGATCGACTTGTACTCGATCCCCGGCGGGAAGCTCTTCGACAGTTCCTCCATCCGCGCCATCACCTCGTCGCGGATCTCCAGCGCATTGGCGCCGGGCGCCTGGAAGATGCCGATCGCGGCGGCGTTCTGGTCGTCCAGGCGTGCGCGCATGGTGTAGTCGCCGGCGGCCAGCTCGATGCGCGCGACGTCGTCCAGGCGCACGAGTTCGCCGTCGCCACCGTTCTTGATCACGATGTCGCCGAACTCCTGCGGCGTCGACAGTCGTCCCTTGGCGTTGATCAGGGTCAGGAAGTCGCTGCCGTTGGGCATCGGCTCGGCGCCGAGCTGGCCGGCCGAGACCTGCACGTTCTGCTCGCGCACTGCACGCACGACGTCGCCGGCAGTCAGCCCGCGCGAGGCGATCTTGTCCGGATCCAGCCACAGGCGCATCGCGTAGTCACCGCCGCCGAACGGCTGCGCGTCGCCGACGCCGGGGATGCTCGCCAGCTGGTCCTTCACGTGCAGGCGCAGGTAGTTGCGCAGGTACAGGGTGTCGTACTTGCCGCTGGGCGACGTCAGGTGCACCACCATCAGGAACACCGGCGACTGCTTCTGCACGGTGATGCCCTGGCGGCGCACGTCCTCGGGCAACCGCGCCTGCGCCTGGCTGACGCGGTTCTGCACCAGCACGGTCGCGTCGTCGGCGTCCACGCCGGGCTTGAAGGTGACGGTCATCTGCAGCACGCCGTCGGAACTGGCGACCGACTTGACGTACATCAGCCCCTCGACGCCGCGGATCGATTCCTCCAGCGGCGTGGCGACGGTTTCGGCGATCACCTTCGGATTGGCGCCCGGGTACACCGTGCGCACCATCACCGACGGCGGCACGACTTCGGGGTATTCGCCGATCGGCAGCAGCGGGATCGAGATCAGGCCGGCGGCGAAGATCACGATCGACAGCACCGCGGCGAAGATCGGCCGGTCGATGAAGAATCTTGAGAAGTCCATGGCGGAGGTCCTGGTGTTGGCTCCTCCCCCTGCGAAGGCAGGGGGAGGCTGGGAGGGGGTGCCGTCGGATCACATGCGGTGCTTCCGCAGGAAAACGCCGACGTCGAAGCAACCCCTCCCCAACCCTCCCCTGCCTGCGCAGGGGAGGGAGCAAGAACGAAAAGCCGGTCGGCCTTCCCCGCGCGGGGAGAGGGGATTCACGGGGAAGGCCGGCGGCAAGGGGTGTGCATGGATCGATGCGTATCGATCCGTGCGCAGGTCGGGGCTATGTCCCCGACGCCTTGTGCAAACGCAGTGCGGCCTTGCGGGAAGAGCTCGCGGCTGAAGCCGCTCCCACAAGGGCGCCTGGAGCGCTACTTCATTGCAACTTGCTGTTCGGGCGAGGGCGCGGGTGCGCCCATGGCGATCGTCTTCGGCGCCACCGGCATGCCCGGCATGAATACCTTCTGCACGCCGTGCACGATCACCTTGTCCTTCGCGTCCAGGCCCGACTGCACCACGCGCAGGCCGTCGATCATCCGGCCGAGTTCGACGTCCTTGCGCACCGCCTTGTTGTCCGGGCCGAGCACGTAGACGTACTTGCGGTCCTGGTCGGTGAGCACGGCCTTGTCGTCGACCAGCATCGCCTTGAACTCGCCGCTGCCCTGCACCTGCACGCGCGCGAACAGGCCCGGCGTGAACACACGGTCCGGGTTGGGCAGCACCGCGCGGGCGCGGATGGTGCCGGTGGCCGGGTCGACCTGGTTGTCGACGAAGTCCACCGTGCCCTCGTGCGGGAAGCCGGTCTCGTTGGCCAGACCGATGCGCACCGGGTTGCTCGAACGCGTGCGTTCGCCCTTGCGCGCGAGTTCCGCGTAGCGCAGGTAAGTCTGCTCGTCGCTTTCGAAGTACACGTACATCGGGTCCTGCGAGACCAGCGTGGTCAGCAATGTCTGGTCCGCCTGGGCGAGGTTGCCCTCGGTGACCATGGCGCGGCCGATGCGGCCGTCGATGGGCGCGCGGACCCGGGTGAACTGCAGGTCGAGCTTCGCCGCTGCAACCGCGGCTTCCGCGGCGCGCACGCCGGCGTCGCCCTGTGCGCTGGCGGCCTTGCGCGTTTCGAACTCCTCGCGCGAGATCGCCTTGGCTTCGATCAGGGTCTGCGCGCGCGCGTCCTGTGCCTGCGCAAGCTTGGCCTCGGCATGCGCGCGCTGCAGCTGCGCGCGAGCCTGGTCGAGCGCGGCCTGGTAGGGGCGCGGGTCGATCACGAACAGCAGGTCGCCCTTCTTGACCTCCTGGCCTTCGTCGAACGCGACGCGCTGCACGTAGCCGCTCACGCGCGGACGCAGTTCGACGCTTTCGACGGCAGTGACGCGGCCATTGAAGGTGTCCCACTGGTGCACGGGCTTGCTCAGCACGGTGGCGACGCTGACTTCGGGCGGCGGCGGCATGCCGGCGCCGGGAGCTGCCTCGCTGCTGCCGCAGGCGGAGACGGCGATGGTGATCATCGATGCGAGCGCAAGGATGGCCAGCGTGCGCACGGGGGCGCGGTGGGAATGTCCGCCCGGGGCACCCGAGCGGACCAGGGTGGGAAAGACGGGCGGCAGGCGGGTGGGGGCGATTCGGGCGTTCATCGAGGGGAGGTTTCCTGGTTGGGTTTTGGTTGTTGGTCGGGTTTGGCGTCGGCGTCGCGGGTGCCGAGGCGGTCGAGCAGGCTGCGCGCGTCCTGCAGGCAGCGTGCCGGCAGCGGGTCGTGCGGGCGCTCCGTTTCTTGCGTCTGTTCTCGCGCCGGCTGCAGGTTGGTGGATTCGCGCGACGTGGCGCGCATGGAAGCGGGCGTGTCGACCGGCGGCCGATCGATGTCGTCGCTCCACAGGTCGAAGCCCAGCGGCTGCGCGGTGTGGCCGACCACCGCCTGCGCCGGCCGGCGGTCGCGCGGGTCGAGCAGCGCCAGCGCGTGTCGCGCGATCGAGTCCGCGCCCGGCCAGCTGCTGCAGGCGTGGCGCGCGTTGGCGTCGGTGCGCGCCGGCGAATCGATCGCCAGCAGCTGCACCCGCACCGGCAACGCGCGGGCTTCGTCGTGCAGCACGCGCGCGAGCATCCGCAGCGCCGCGGCGCCGATCGAGTAGTGGCCGTAGCCGGCCCACGGATGCTCGGCGCCCGGGCCGCCGATCAGCACGTAACCACCGTGGCCGTGTTCGGCCAGCAACGGCAGCAGGTGGCGGGCGGCGAACAGGTGCGGCAGCAGGTCTTCGTCCAGGCGCCGGCGCAGGAACTCCTCCGGCTGGTCGATCAGCCGCCCGCGCTCGATGTGGCCGCGGATCGCGGCGACCACGCCCGAGATCGGCCGGTCGAGGTCGCGCAGCCGCCGTGCCAGCGCCGCGGCTTCGCCATCGCTGCCGACCGAGGCGTCGACCAGGGTCAGGTCGGCGCCGGGGTGGCGTTCGCCCAGGGCCGCCAGTGCCGCGGCGTCGCGGGCCACGGCAATGACCGGCTGCGCGGTCTTCACCGCGGCGTCGACCACCGCCGCACCGATGGCGCCGGTGGCGCCAATGACGACCAGACTGTGACGCGGGACAATGCTCATTGTCCCGCTCCCGGGATTTTGCCTCCCGAAAATCCCGCGTCGGCGTCGTGATCGAGGCCCGCGAGGATCGCGTCCACCAGCGGCATCAGCAGCAGCGTCAGCGGGATCGCCAGCAGTGCAGCCAGCCCCATGGCGTTCGTCATGGAGAGGTCAAGCCATTGATTGAAAACGAAAGATGCCAGCAATTGCAGGTCGAGCAGGGTCAGGACGACCAGGCCGGACTGCAGCAGGCGACGACGGACGGGGGCACGCATGAGAGGGCTCGCTTGGCGGGATGCGGCACAAGTTACGCCCGCGACCGGCACTTGATTAGCCGGCAAATCGGGGAATAATTGTCCCTCGCTTGGGCCAATGCCCATGCCTCAATCGGAGCACTCCCCCATGGCCCGAGATCTCAACGACACCCTCGTCTTCGTCAAGGTGGTGGAGCAGGGCAGCTTCATCGCCGCCGCCAAGACGCTGCGCCTGCCCAAGACCACGGTCAGCCGCAAGGTGCAGGAACTCGAAGCGCGCCTGGGCGCGCAGCTGCTGCACCGGACCACGCGCAAGCTCGGCCTCACCGAGGCGGGCAACGTCTACTACGAACACAGCCAGCGCATCGCGCGCGAACTCGATGAAGCCGAGAGCGCGGTCAGCCAGCTGCAGGGCGGCCCGCGTGGCTGGCTGCGCGTCACCGCGCCGTATTCGCTGGGCATCGAACGCATCGCGCCGCTGCTGGGCGAGTTCCACGCCCGCCACCCCGACGTGCGCGTTGAGATGATGCTGTCCAACGAGCAGGTGGACCTGATCGACAAGGAGATCGACGTCGCCCTGCGCCTGGGCAGCCTGCCCGACTCCAATCTCGTCGCGCGCAAGCTCGCGGTGCTGCGCACCCAGGTCTACGCCAGCCCGGCCTACCTCGAGCGCCATGGCGAGCCGCTGCACCCGGACGACCTGCAGCACCACCGCACGCTCGGCATGCAGAAGATGCATCGCAACAACCACTACTTCTGGCCGCTGAACGACGGCGAGAACACGGTGGAGTACCCGATCGACCCGATCATGGTCGCCAACGACCCGGCCGCCGTGCGCGGCGCGCTGCTGTGCGGCGAAGGCCTGATGCTGGCCAGCGACATCATGGTCAAGGCCTACGCCGAGAAGGGCTACATCCGCCGCGTGCTGGCCGGCTGGGCCGGGCCAGAGCTCGAACTCAACGCGCTGTTCCCGCGCGGCCAGGTGACCTCGCCGAAGATCCGCGCCTTCGTCGACTTCCTGCTCGAACGCCTGAGCCTCGACTCGGACTACATGCAGGTGCTGTGCCCGGACGCGCGCGCGCGCTGCATCGCCGCGAAGAAGGCCGCCGACACCGCGACCACGGTCAACGCCGAACTGGCACGCGCTTCCAGGCAAGGCGATACGGAAGAGCAGTCGCGCGACGACGAGGACGTCGAGCTGGTGTGAGCAAGGGCTGCTGTCGTGGGAGCGGCTTCGGCCGCTCCCGCAGGCATTGCCCGCTATCGCGCCGAATGCCCGCTCCGGTCGTGCTCACGCGTGAACAGGTCCGGCTTGATCAGGTCGACGAACGCGCGCGCCTGCGGTGACAGGTACTTGCCCTTGCGCATCACCACGCCGTAGCTGCGGCGCGGGAACCAGCGCGCCAGCGAGCGCGCGGCCAGGCGTTCGCGGTCGGCATCGGTGAGGCAGATCGCGGTGACGATGCTGATCCCCAGGCCCATCGCCACGTACTGCTTGATCACTTCCCAGCCGCCGACTTCCAGCGCCACCGTGTACGGCACGCGGTTCTGCTGGAACACCAGGTCGACCAGGCGGTAGGTGGTCAGGCGCCGCGGCGGCAGGATCAGGCCGTAGGGCGAGAGGTCGGCCAGCGCCAGTTCGCGCTTGTCCGCCAGCGGGTGGCCGGGCGGGGCGATCAGCATCGGGTCGAAGCGGTAGACCGGCGCGTAGTCGAGGTCGGCCGGCACGTCGAGCATCGAGCCCACGGCCAGGTCCACTTCGTCCGAACGCAGCAGGTCCAGGCCGCCGGCGCCGGTGACGTTGTGCAGGATCAGGCGCACGTCCGGCTGCGTGGCGCGGAAGGCTTCGACGATCTTCGGCAGCAGGTAGAGGATGGTCGAGCTGCCGGCCGCCACGTGCAGTTCGCCCGCGTCCAGGCCGCGCAGCTTCTCGCGGAAGGCGCCGCCGAGGCCGTCGATGCCCTCCACCAGCGGCCGCGCCAGTTCGTACAGCGTCTCGCCCTCGCGGGTGGGGACCAGGCGCCGGCCGCTGCGCTCGAACAGGCGCACCCCCAGTTCGCGCTCCAGCGCCTGCAGCTGCTGGGTCACCGCCGGCTGGCTGACGAAAAGTGCCTCGGCGGCGCGCGACACCGAGCCCAGCCGGGCGGTCTGGCAGAAGGCGCGCAGCGGCTTGAGCCGGTCGCCCTTGTAGGAAAAACGGGGTGCGGAAGCCCGGTTTTCAGCCATTTCCAAGCCAATTATCAGTAAAACTAATGATTAGCATTGGAAAAACTATGTTGTCAAATACAGTACGCGGACGGATGTTGGGGTTCCTTTCGATGCACAGGAACCCACCATGTCCGCAGTCCTCAGCGAATCCACCCCCGACGCCGGCATCGAGGTCATCGCCCGCGCCGAAGGCCAGGACGCGCTGCTGACGCCGCCGGCATTGGCCTTCCTCGCCGGCCTGCACGGCCGCTTCGAATCCCGCCGCCGCCGGCTGCTGGCCGCCCGCCGCGAGCGCCAGGCGTTCTTCGACCGCGGCGGCCTGCCGGACTTCCGCGCCGACACCCGCGCGATCCGTGAAGGCGGCTGGCGCGTGGCCCCGATCCCGCGCGCGCTGCTCGACCGCCGGGTCGAGATCACCGGCCCGGTCGACCCGAAGATGGTGATCAACGCGCTCAACTCGGGCGCGAACTGCTACATGGCCGACTTCGAAGATTCCACCGCACCGACTTGGGCGCGGATGGTCGAAGGCCAGCGCGCGCTGCGCGCGGCGGTGGCCGGCACGCTGGCGTTCACCGGCGACACGGGCAAGGCGTACGCGCTCAAACCCTTCGAACAACAGGCGGTGCTGATCGTGCGCCCGCGCGGCTGGCACCTGGACGAGAAGCACGTGCTGGTCGACGGCGAGCGCATGTCGGCGAGCCTGTTCGACCTCGGCCTGTTCGCCTTCCACAACTCGGACGTGCTCGCCGCGAAGGACCGCGGACCCTACTTCTACCTGCCCAAGCTGCAGTCGATGGAGGAGGCGGTGCTGTGGAACGACGTGCTCACGCACATCGAGTCCGCGCTCGGCCTCCGGCGCGGACAGATGAAGGTGACCGTGCTGGTCGAGACGTTGCCGGCGGCGTTCGAGATGGACGAGATCCTGCACGCGCTGCGCGAGCGCGTCGTCGGACTGAACTGCGGCCGCTGGGACTACATTTTTTCCTACATCAAGACCCTGCGCGCGCACCGCGACCGGGTGCTGCCCGAGCGCGCGCAGGTGACGATGACGCAGCCGTTCCTGAAGGCTTATTCGGAGCTGCTGATCCAGACCTGTCACCGCCGCGGCGCGCATGCGATGGGCGGCATGGCGGCGCAGATCCCGATCGCCGGCGACGCCGCCGCCAACGACGCGGCGATGGCGCGCGTGCGCGCCGACAAGCTGCGCGAGGCCGAAGCCGGGCACGACGGCACCTGGGTCGCGCATCCGGCGCTGATCGGGATAGCGCGCGAAGTGTTCGACGCGCACATGCCCGGCCCGCACCAGCACGACGTCGCGCGCGAGGACGTGCAGGTGACCGCCGCCGACCCCGGATCAGGTCCGGGGCAAGCTCTGCTCGCGCCGTCGCGCGGCACGATCACCCGCGCCGGCTTCGACGGCAACGTCGAGGTCTGCGTGCGCTACCTGGCCGCCTGGCTCGACGGCAACGGCTGCGTGCCGATCCACCACCTGATGGAAGACGCGGCCACCGCCGAGATCGCGCGTGCGCAACTGTGGCAGTGGCTGCACCGCGACGACCTGCACCTGGACGACGGTACGCCGGTGGATTTCTCCCTGCTCGAGCGCGCGCTGCTCAACCTGCCTGCGCGGCTGGGGGATCGCGGGAAGCTTCCCGGCGGCAGCCGGATCAGCGAGGCGATCGGCGTGCTGGATCGGTTGACGCATGCGGACGAGCTGCAGGAGTTCCTGACGTTGCCCGCGTACGAACGACTGCCTTGAGTCTCCACGAACGCCGTAGGTCGGGGCTACGCCCCCGACGGCCTTGCCCGCGGTCCCGCGCGTTTGCCCCGCACCGCCGTGTGTCGGGAGCGTAGCCCCGACCTGCGAATTTCCCCACCGACGTCAAACCCATCCCCTCCCAACCCTCCCCTTGAAGGGGAGGGCTTCACAGCCCCGCTTCAAAGCCCCGAGGACCGACGCCATGAAGACGCAAAGCCTGCAAACCGCCGACCAGCTCAACCTCGACTGGAGCAACAACCCGCGCTGGACCGGCATCACCCGCAACTATTGCGCGCAGGACGTGGTGCGCCTGCGCGGCACCGTGCACGTCGAGCATTCCCTGGCGCGCCTCGGCGCGGAAAAGCTGTGGAAGTCGCTGCACGCCGAGCCCTTCGTCAACGCGCTCGGCGCGCTCACCGGCAACCAGGCCATGCAGCAGGTCAAGGCCGGGCTGAAGGCGATCTACCTGTCCGGCTGGCAGGTGGCGGCCGACGCCAACCTTGCCGGGCAGATGTACCCGGACCAGTCGCTGTACCCGGCCGACTCGGTGCCGGCGGTGGTCAGGCGCATCAACAACACCCTGCTGCGTGCCGATCAGCTGCAGCATGCGGAAGGCAAGGGTGACGGCATCGACTACCTGCAGCCGATCGTCGCCGACGCCGAGGCCGGATTCGGCGGCGTGCTCAATGCCTTCGAACTGATGAAGGGCATGATCGAGGCAGGCGCGGCCGGCGTTCACTTCGAGGACCAGCTGGCCTCGGTGAAGAAGTGCGGGCACATGGGCGGCAAGGTGCTGGTGCCCACGCGCGAGGCGATCGAGAAGCTGACCGCCGCGCGCCTGGCCGCCGACGTGATGGGCGTGCCGACGCTGATCGTCGCGCGCACCGACGCCGAAGCCGCGGACCTGCTGACCAGCGACGTGGACGAAAACGACAGGCCGTTCTGCACCGGCGAGCGCACGCCGGAGGGCTTCTACAAAACCAACAAGGGCCTGGACCAGGCGATCAGCCGCGGCCTTGCCTACGCGCCGTACGCGGATTTGGTGTGGTGCGAGACCGGCAAGCCGGACCTCGAGTTCGCAAGGAAGTTCGCCGAGGCGATCCACGCGAAGTATCCGGGCAAGCTGCTGGCCTACAACTGCTCGCCAAGCTTCAACTGGAAGGCGAACCTGGACGACGCCACGATCGCGAAGTTCCAGAAGGAGATCGCGGCCTACGGCTACAAGTTCCAGTTCATCACCCTGGCCGGCTTCCACGCGCTCAACTATTCGATGTTCAACCTCGCCCACGGCTACGCGCGGCGGCAGATGAGCGCGTTCGTCGAATTGCAGGAGGCCGAGTTCGCCGCCGCCGACAAGGGCTTCACCGCGGTCAAGCACCAGCGCGAGGTCGGCACCGGTTACTTCGACACGGTCACCCAGGCGATCCAGGGCGCGCAGTCGTCGACGGTGGCGCTGAAGGGCTCGACCGAGGAAGCGCAGTTCGAGACCAGAGCCGCCTGAGGCCAGCCGCAACGTTACGTAGGATGGGTGGAGCGAAGCGATACCCATCGCTCGACATCCGCCCCGTCCATGCGCACAGGATGTCCGCGGACAACTGCCACCATCGCGTGGGCCGGGCCGGGCCGGGCGATGGGTGTCGCCTGCGGCTCTACCCCTCCTGCGAGTACGTCGCGTCAGGCTGCCTCGCCCTGCGACGCGCGATCCATGCCGCGGTAGCCCAGCGCCTCGGTCAGGTGCGCGGTGGCGATGCGTTCGCTGCCGGCGAGGTCGGCGATGGTGCGTGCGACGCGCAGGATGCGGTGCATGGCGCGCGCGGACAGCTGCAGGGCGTCGATGGCGCGTTCGAGCAGCTGCTGGTCGGCTTCGGACAGGCGGCAGGCGGCCATGGTTTCGGCCTGGCCGAGGCGGGCGTTGGGCTGGCCGGCGCGCTGCAGCTGGCGCTCGCGCGCGGCCTCGACGCGAAGGCGGATGTCGGCGCTGCATTCGCCTTCCGGCGCATCCGGGCGCAGCTGGGCCGGCGGCAGGCGCGGCACGTCGACGTGCAGGTCGATGCGGTCCAGCAGCGGGCCGGAAATGCGGCCTCGGTAGCGGTTGATCACGTCGGGACTGCAGCGGCAGCGGCCGGAGGCGTCGCCGGCCCAGCCGCAGGGGCAGGGGTTCATCGCCGCGACCAGCTGGAAGCGCGCCGGGAATTCGCTCTGCCGCGCCGCGCGCGAGATCGTCACCACGCCCGACTCCAGCGGCTCGCGCAGCACCTCCAGCGCGCGGCGATCCCACTCCGGTAGTTCGTCGAGGAACAGCACGCCGTTGTGCGCCAGCGAGATCTCGCCCGGGCGCGGTTCGCCGCCGCCGCCGACCAGGGCCACGGCGCTGGCGGTGTGGTGCGGCGAGCGGTACGGGCGTTCGCGCCAGCGCGCGGGATCCAGGCCGCGGCCGCTGACCGAGGCGATCGCCGCGGTCTCCAGCGCTTCGGCCTCGTCGGCTTCGGGCAGCAGGCCAGGCAGGCGCGAGGCCAGCAGGGTCTTGCCGCAGCCGGGCGGGCCGACGAGCAGCAGGTGGTGCCCGCCCGCGGCCGCGATCTCCAGCGCGCGCCGCGCCCGCAGCTGGCCGCGCACGTCGCGCATGTCCGGGCCGTCGGCTGCTGCAACCTGCGGCGCGACCGCGGCCGGCAGTTCGCGCGAGCCGCCGAGCATCGCACAGACCTCCAGCAGGGTGCGCGCGGTGCGCACGTCGAGATCCTTCGCGAGCGCCGCCTCGGCGCCGTTGCCCACCGGCACCATCAACCGGCGCCCGGCGCGCGCGGCGGCCAGCGCCGCCGGCAGCACGCCGTCGACCGCGCGCAGTTCGCCGGTGAGCGCCAGTTCGCCCAGGAATTCCCACTGCGCCAGCGCCGGCACCGGCACCTGCCCGCTGGCGGCGAGGATGCCCAGCGCGATCGGCAGGTCGAAGCGGCCGCCGTCCTTGGGCAGGTCGGCGGGGGCGAGGTTGATGGTGATCGCGCGCTGCGGGAACTCGAACTGCGCGCAGCGGATCGCGGCGCGCACGCGGTCGCGCGACTCGCGCACCGCGGCCTCCGGCAGGCCGACCATGTTCATCCGCGGCAGGCCGCCGGCGAGGTAGACCTCGATCCGCACCTCCGGGGCGTGGACTCCTGCGCGCGCACGTCCGTGCACGAGCGCAAGCGACATGGCGGCCGGCTCAGTGCTGTTGCGGTGCGGCCGGCGTGGCCGCCAGCTGCGCCTCGAGCTGCTCCACCAGCTGCTCCAGCGCGTCCAGCTTCTCACGCGTGCGCAGCAGCACGGCGCGCTGCACGTCGAACTCCTCGCGCGTGACCAGGTCCAGCCGCGCCAGGCCCGATTGCAACACGGCCTTGAAGTTCTGCTGCATCTCTTCGCGACCCTCGCGCATGGCCGGCGGGACCAGGCCGCTCAGGCGGCGGGCGAGGTCGTCGATGTGGTTGAGGTCGATCATGGGGATGGCTCCTGGGGTGTGCATGCAGCTTGTCGCACCGGCTGTGTCGGCGCCATCAGGCGAATGCGCGGCGTGGCGTAGGAAAAGTCTGACATGGCCGCCACGACGGCGTCGTTGCGGGCGGCAGGGTGTTCGGCGGGCTGCATGCCCGCGCTATGCTTGCCGCATCCGCAGCCGGGGACGCGATCGATGAAAATGGTGATGGCGATCATCAAGCCGTTCAAGCTCGACGACGTGCGCGAGGCGCTGGCCGATGCCGGCGTCGCCGGCATCACCGTCACCGAGGTCAAGGGCTTCGGCCGCCAGAAGGGCCACACCGAGCTGTACCGCGGCGCCGAGTACGTGGTCGACTTCCTGCCCAAGATCAAGCTCGAGGTCGCGGTCACCGACGACCAGGCGGACGCCGTGGTCGAGGCGGTGATGAAGGCCGCCGGCACCGGCAAGATCGGCGACGGCAAGGTCTTCATCTGGGACCTGGACCGGGTGGTTCGGATCCGCACCGGGGAGCTGGACGGCGACGCGCTGTAGGCCGGCGCCCGGCCGGTCAGGCCTTGCCGCGGTACATGCGCTTCCAGACGTTGCGGATCGTGCGCACCCAGCGCGGCTCGGCCAGCGCGGCGGCGTCGGCGCGCGACGGCGCGGTGCCGGTCAGCCGCGACTGCAACTTCACCACGTTGGCCAGGTCGCTGCGCCGCAGCTGCCGGCCGAGCGGGCTGCGCGCCAGCCAGGCGGGCATCAGCAGCGCCGAGGCGAAGTCGACCACCATCGGCACGCCGCCGCTGACCAGGATGTTGGAGCGGTGCAGGTCGTTGTGGGCGATGCCGGCGGCGTGCAGCGTGGCGACGGCGGACTTCAGGCGCCGGAAGACTTCGTCCGACACCATCGCCACGTCGTGGCCGAGCACCTTGCCGTCGATGAACTCCATGCCCAGCACCAGTCCGCCGACCGTGCCGAGCAGCGCGGGCGCGTAGCCCCAGCCGGACAGGCGATCGAGGACGCGCGCCTCGTGCCGCACCAGCAGGCGCGCCAGCGGCGCCAGCGGCGTCCACCGATAGCGGCGGTAGTCCTTGAAGACGGCCTGGCGGGCGCCGACCCGGGCGACATAGACGTCCGGTTCGAGCAGCCGGGTGCCGTGCTTGAGCATGCGCAGGCTCGCGTCGGGCGCGGGCGGCGCAACGGTTTGGAGGCTGGTATTCATTGTGTCGGAGTGCAGCGCCGTCATCTGGGGGAGGGCGCGCTGCACGTTGCTCACTGGGGGAGGGAGCGTGCGGCCATGCTGTACCGCACGGTTCAGTAAATATAACGCAATTCCGACATGTTTCCGACACATTGGCGTGCCATCGCGGACACGCAGTGTTCAGTTCTCCGCAACGCTGGCGGCTGGAGGCGAGTCCGGCGGGCGTTCTGCGGGAATCGGGATGGACACGATTGCGCGGGTGCCGGCGGCGGCGTGGCCGTGCGTCGGATACGCGTCGTCGCCGGCCGGCCCGGGCGGGCCGCTCGGCGGGTTCGGCGGCCGTGGACGGCGCAGGCGCTGCAGTCCGGGCGGGTGCACGCGGGATTCGCGCGCGCCATTTGCCCGGGCTACGGCTGCGCTATTTCTCCAGCGCGGCCGCCACGAACGGCGGCAGCGTCAGCGCCGCATGATGGGTGTCGGCGCTGTAGTAGAGCGTCTCGAACTTCTTGGCGCGCGCGTCGACCTTGCGGAAGTGGAAGTCGCCCGACTTCTTCGCCAGCGTGCAGCTCCACCAGCCGGTCGGGTAGCACGGCTGCGGGAAGGGCAGCGTCTTGAACGCGGTGAAGCCGGCCTTGCCCATTTCGCCGCGCATCTCCCTGATCAGGTCCAGCAGCACCAGCGGCGACTCCGACTGCTGCACCAGGATGCCGTCGTCCTTGAGCGCACGGAAGCAGCTTTCGTAGAAGGCCTTGTTGAACAGGCCCTCGGCCGGGCCGACCGGGTCGGTGGAGTCGACGATCACGATGTCGACGCTGCCCGGCGCGCAGTTGGCCATGTACGCGATGCCGTCGTCGAACAGCAGCTGCGCGCGCGGGTCGTCGTTGGACTCGCACAGCTCGGGGAAATACTTTTCCGCCATCCGCGTGACCTGTTCGTCGATGTCGCACTGCACCGCGTTCTCGACGCCCGGGTGGCGCAGAACCTCGCGCAGGGTGCCGCAGTCGCCGCCGCCGATGATCACCACCCGCTTCGGGTCGGCGTGGGTGAACAGCGCCGGGTGCGACATCATCTCGTGGTAGAGGAAGTTGTCGCGCGCGGTGAGCATCATCGCGCCGTCGATCAGCATCAGGTTGCCCCAGTCGGTCGACTCGTAGATCTCGATCTTCTGGAACGGCGACTGCACCTCGTCGAGCTTGCGGGTCACGCGGTAACCGATCGCCGAGCCCGCGGGTTCGAAGTTCTCGTACATCCAGGTCGGTTCGGTCATGGCGGCTGCTCGGTCGGCGATGCGGGGCCGGCGATTGTAGCGAAGGCCGGTGACGGGGCCCGTGCCCGCGGACGCTAGAATGCGCGTCCCCACCCGATTCCGGACTGCTGCCATGACCGCGTGGTCGCCCGACCAGGCCCGCAAGACCTATTCGATCCCGCACTGGGCCGCCGGCTACTTCGACGTCGACGGCGCCGGACGCGTCGTCGTGCGCCCGCGCGGGAAGGGTGGCCCGGCGATCGCGCTGCCGGAGGCGGTCGACAAGGCGCTGGCGCAGGGTGCGAGCCTGCCGCTGCTGGTGCGCTTCCCCGACGTGCTTGGCGACCGGCTGCGCACGCTGCAGGACGCATTCGCGCAGGCGCAGGCCGACTGGGAGTACGCCGGTGGCTACACCGCGGTGTACCCGATCAAGGTCAACCAGCATCGCGGCGTCGCCGGCACGCTGGCCGCGCACGCGGGCGAGGGCTTCGGCCTGGAGGCCGGCAGCAAGCCCGAGCTGATGGCGGTGCTGGCGCTGTCGCGCCCGGGCGGCCTGGTGATCTGCAACGGCTACAAGGACCGCGAGTACATCCGCCTGGCGCTGATCGGCCGCAAGCTGGGCATGAACGTGTTCATCGTGGTCGAGAAGCCGTCCGAGCTGCGGCTGGTGATGGAGGAAGCCCAGGCGCTTGGCGTGGATCCGGTGCTCGGCGTGCGCATGCGGCTGGCTTCGCTGGGCGCGGGCAAGTGGCAGAACTCCGGCGGCGACAAGGCCAAGTTCGGGCTCAGCCCGCGCCAGCTGCTGGACCTGTGGAAGTCGCTGCGCGACGCCGGCATGGGCGGCGCGCTGAAGCTGCTGCACTTCCACATGGGCTCGCAGATCTCCAACGTGCGTGACATTGCGCGCGGCATGCGCGAGGCGACGCGCTATTTCGTCGAACTGTCGCAGCTGGGCGCGGTGATCGACTATGTCGACGTCGGCGGCGGCCTGGGCATCGACTACGAAGGCACGCGCTCGCGCAGCTACAACTCGGTCAACTACGGCGTCGCGCAGTACGCCTCGAGCATCGTCCAGCCGCTGGCCGACGCCTGTGCGGACAACGCGCTGCCGCAGCCGCGCATCGTCACCGAGTGCGGCCGCGCGATGACCGCGCACCACGCGGTGCTGGTGGCCAACGTGTCCGAGGTCGAGGCCGCGCCGGAAGGCCGCGTTCCCGACGAGCACGACGACGAACCGGCCGTGATCCGCAACCTGCGGGCGATCCACGCCGAGCTGGATGAGCGGCCAGCGGTGGAGCTGTTCCACGAAGCACAGCATTTCCATGCCGAGGGCCTGTCGCTCTACGCGCTGGGCCAGCTCGACCTGGTCCATCGCGCGCGCATCGACGACCTGTTCTACGCCATCGCCCACGCGGTCAAGGCACGCCTGACCTACGGCGAGAAGAGTCACCGGCCGCTGCTGGACGAACTCAACGAGCGGCTGGTGGACAAGTACTTCGTCAACTTCAGCGTGTTCGAATCGATGCCCGACGTGTGGGCGATCGACCAGGTGTTCCCGATCGTGCCGATCGAGCGCCTCGACGAAGAGCCCACGCGACGCGGCATCATCGCCGACCTGACCTGCGACTCCGACGGCAAGATCGACACCTACGTCGAGAACGAGGACCTGGACACCTCGCTGCCGCTGCACGAACTGCGCCACGGCGAGAGCTACCGCATCGGCTTCTTCCTGGTGGGCGCGTACCAGGAAATCCTCGGCGACATCCACAACCTGTTCGGCGATACCGACGCGATCGAGGTCAGCCTCGACGGCGACGGCTACGCGATCGTCCAGCAGCGCCGCGGCGACACCACCGACGTGATGCTCGACTACGTCGGCTACGCGCTCGACGACCTGCGCCGCGCGTATCGCGACAAGGTCGACGCGGCGAAGCTGCCGGCCGCGGAGGCGCAGCAGATGAAGGACGCGCTGGAAGCGGGACTGACTGGTTACACCTACCTCGACGACACGCCGCAGGCATGACCATGGCGCCGATGAAGCGCTACCTGGTCCTGACCCTGCGCAAGCCGGGGTTCGATCCCGCGGCGATCGCACCGCACTACGCCTACCTGGATGCGTTGCGCGCGCGCGGCCAGCTCGAACTCGCCGGTCCGTTCACCGACCGCAGCGGCGGCGCCTACCTGCTGCTTGCCGACAATCTCGAGGATGCGCTCGCGATTGCGCACACCGATCCGGTGCATGTGAGCGGATCGTCCGAGGTGGTGGTGCGCGAGTGGACCGCGAAGTGACGTAGCGCCAGGCCCGGCTTGCCGGCGGCGAACCCGCGCGCCGCCGCTCAGGCGTCGCGGTGGATCTGCAGGCCGGCGAGCGACTGGCTGACCGGCATCACCTCGAAGCGATTGATGTTCAGGTGCGGCGGCAGGTTGGCGATCCACCACACCGATTCGGCGATATCTCCGGCGGTGATCGGATGCGTGCCGGCGTAGAGCGCGTCGGAGGCGGCCTGGTCGCCGCCGGTGCGCACCAGGGTGAATTCGGTTTCGGCCAGCCCCGGTTCGATCGAGGTCACGCGCACGCCCGTGCCGTGCAGGTCCGAGCGCAGGTTGAGCGAGAACTGGGTGACGAAGGCCTTGGTCGCGCCATAGACGTTGCCGCCCGGGTACGGGTACGAGCCGGCGATCGAACTGATGTTGAAGATCGCGCCGCGGCGTTCGATCAGGGTCGGCAGCAGCCTGTAGGTCATCGTCGCCAGCGCGGTGACGTTGGTGTCGATCATCTGCCGCCACTGCGCCAGGTCCGCGCGCTGCGCGGGCGCGGTGCCGAGCGCGAGGCCGGCGTTGTTGACCAGCACGTCGACGTCGCGGAACGGCGCCGGGATCGCGTCGAGCGCGGCCTGCATCGCGTCGGCGTCGCGGATGTCGAAGGCCGCCGGATGCACGACATCGGCGCCGAAGCGTTCGACCAGCGCCTGCAGGCGGTCGGCGCGGCGGCCGGTGGCGACGACGCGCCAGCCGTTGGCGGCGAAACGTTCGACGATGGCGGCGCCGAATCCGGCGCTCGCGCCGGTGACGAGGATGGTCTTGGTCATTGCCTGATTCTAAGTCCCGTGGCGGTTCCAAAGTGCCCCGTGAACTTTACGATCGTCATTCCCGCGAAAGCGGGACCCCGCGACTTTGATTTCGATGGCGGAAGTCACTGGGTTCCCGCTTTCGCGGGAATGACGTCATTGGGGTGCGAATGGCGATTCCGGGATGCCATCGCCGGCAGACATCACCAGACAAAGGGAATCAATCTTTTTGTCCCTCGCGCATACGCCGCGTAGCGATCCCCGAACGCCGCCGCCAGCACCCGCTCCTCGACCTGGATGCGCCACAGGAAGGCCAGGATCACCGGCAGCATCGCCGCCAGCGACAACCAGTTGCCCAGGCACAGCGCGAAGCCGAGGAAGGTCATCAGCAAGCCGGTGTACGACGGATGGCGCAGCAGCCGGTACGGGCCGCGGCGTACGAGTTCGTGGTCGGGGCGGATCGCCACGTCGACGGTGAAGTGCCGCGCCAGCACGCGGATCGACCACCAGCGCAGCGGCATGCCGGCCAGTATCAGTGCAATGCCCAGCCACCACAGCGGCGCCTGCAGGTGGCGCGGGAAGCGGGCCACGTCGAGTCCGTCGAAACCCGCCGCGAGCGCGACGCTGGCGCCGATCACCACCACCAGCACGCGCAGGGTGCCGGCGTCGCGCTTGCGTGCGGCGTCGCCCGAGCGGCGATGCCAGAGGATCCGGATTTCGCTGGCGATCCAGAGCAGGCACAGGGCGGGGAAGAGCTTGTCCATCGGCCGACCGATTCTGCGCGGCGGACGGTCGCCGCGCCAGCGTGGCCGGTCAGGACTTCTTCGCCGCCGGTTTCGCTGCCTTCTTCGCGGGCGTGCCCGTCCGCGTTTTCGGTGCCGTCTTCTTCGATGCCGCCTTCGCGGCCTTCTTCGCCGGTGCGGATTTCGCGGCCGGCTTCGAAGCCTTCGTGCCTGCCGGCTTGCGCTTGCGGCCGGTGGCCGCCTTGCCGCGGGTGCGCGCCTTGGCGGCGCGGGTCTTCTTCAGCATGTCCTCGGCCAGCACCACGTCCTCGGACAGGATGCCGGCGGCCTTGGCGATGGCGATGCGCGCCTCGGCCTTGTTGTCGTCGGGGCTGGCCAGCAGCAACTCGCGGATGGCTTCGCGCAGCGCGGCCTCCGCGTTGTTCTTCAGGCGCAGGTTCTCGCCCTGCCTGAACAGTCCCAACAGGACGTCGACAACGGGTTTGATCAGGGCGGCTTCGATCGGCATGGCGGCTTTCTCCAATGGCGAAGCAGTGTGCCGGAGCGGCTTCTCAACCATCGCGACCGGGTTTGACGGCGGTCGCGGTTCGACGCCCGGGTCCCGTAGGTCGGGGCTACGCCCCCGACGCCCGCGGGATCAAGAGCCGACGGGGCAAGATCAAAAGCCGTCGGGGACGTAGCCCCGACCTACGGCGGGCGATAGCCTTCGCCGAATCCCGAATCCCGAATCCCGAATCCCGAATCCCGAATCCCGGCCCTACTTCACCTTGATCGCCAGCGCCGGCAGCCCGCCGTTGGCGAGCTTGGACTTGGCCGAGGCCAGTTCGGTGGCCGTGCCGTAGGGCCCCAGGCGCACGCGGTAGACGGTCTTGCCCTTGATCGCGGCCGACTCGACGCGCGCGTTCAGGCCGAGCAGGGCGATCCGCGCCTTGACCGCCTCGGCGTCGCCGGAGGCGCCGAAGGCGCCGGCCTGGAGGATGTAGCGGGCCTGGTTGTCCTGGCTGGTCGCGACCGGCGCCGGTGTTGGCGCCGTCGGCGCTTCGGCGACCGGTTCCGGCGAAGTGGCGCTGGCCGCGGCAGCTGCTGCGGCGGCCTGTTCGGCCTGCTGCTTGCGCGTGGCCTCGGCGCGGGCGCTGGCGGCGAGTTCGGCGTCGGACATCGCCACTTCCTGGCCCGGCAGCACGGTGTAGAAGTCGTACTGCCGCTCGTCGGTCGCATCCTTGTCGCCGGCCTTCGGCGCGTCGGCGATCGGCGCCGGCAGGTCGGCGTCGTCGGCGTCGCTGCTCGAGCGCGCGGGCTGCGCGTCCGGGTTCGGGCGCGGCAGGATGAAGCCGTCGTTGCCGTCGGACTTGAGCAGCCGCGGCGCCACCAGCACCGCCAGCAGCGCGATCACGATGCCCAGGATCAGCCAGGCCCAGCCCGGCAGGCCGCCGGTGTTGCCCGAGTTGCGTCTTGCCTGCGATTTGCCACGTCGTGCAGCCACTTACATCTTCTCCGGAGCTTGGACACCAACCAGGTCCAGGCCGTTGGCCAGCACCTGGCGCACCGCCAGGGCCAGCGCCAGGCGCGCGTCGCGCGTGCCGGCGTCTTCGACCAGGAACTGGTGGTCGTTGTAGTACGTCTGGAACGCCTGCGCCAGTTCGAGCAGGTACGTCGTCACCTGGTGCGGCTCGAGTTGCTCGCCGGCGGCTTCCACCACGTCCGGCCAGCGCGCCAGGTCCGTGAGCAGGTCGCGGCCGGCGGAGTCGCCCATGTCGAGCGGCTGCGCCAGGCCGTTGTCCAGGTCGAACGCCAGCCCGCGCTCGTCCACCTGCCGCAGCAGGCCGCAGATGCGCGCGTGCGAGAGCTGCACGTAGTAGACCGGGTTGTCGAGCGACTGCGAGCGGGCAAGGTCGATGTCGAACACCAGCTGCGAATCGGGCCGCCGCGCGACCAGGAACCAGCGCGTCGCATCGCGTCCGGCCTCGTCGACCAGGTCGCGCAGGGTCAGGTAGCTGCCGGCGCGCTTGGACAGCTTCACTTCCTCGCCGCCGCGCATCACCGTGACCATCTGGTGCAGCACGTATTCGGGGTAACCGGCGGGGATGCCGGCATCGAGCGCCTGCAGCCCGGCCTTCACCCGCGCCAGCGAGCCGTGGTGGTCGGCGCCCAGTTCGGTGATCGCGCGCTCGTAGCCGCGCTGCCACTTGCTCATGTGATAGGCGACGTCCGGCACGAAATACGTGTAGGTGCCGTCGGACTTGCGCATCACGCGGTCCTTGTCGTCGCCGAAATCGGTGGTGCGCAGCCACAGCGCGCCGCCTTCCTCGTAGGTGTGGCCGTGGGCGACGAGCTCGCGCACGGTTTCCTCGACCTTGTCGTCGGCGTACAGCGACGACTCGAGGAAATACACGTCGAAGGCCACGCCGAACGCGGCCAGGTCGCCGTTCTGTTCGTTGCGCAGCCAGGCCACGGCGAAGCGGCGGATCGCGTCGAGGTCGTCCGCGTCGCCGTTGCCGGTCACCACCTGGCCCTCGACCTCGACGCTGGCGCCGTCGAGGAACGCACGCGCCACGTCGGCGATGTAGTCGCCGCGGTAGCCGTCCTCGGGCCAGCCGGCGTCGTCGGGCGTCAGGCCCCTGGCGCGCGCCTGCACCGAGCGGGCGAGGTTCTCGATCTGCACGCCGGCGTCGTTGTAGTAGAACTCGCGGCGCACCTGCCAGCCGTTGGCGTCGAGCACGCGCGCGATGCAGTCGCCGATCACCGCCGCGCGGCCGTGGCCGACGTGCAGCGGGCCGGTGGGATTGGCCGAGACGTATTCGACGCCGGCCATGCGGCCGCTGCCGCTGTCGTTGCGCCCGTAGGCCGCGCCCTGTGCATGCACTTCGCGCAGCTGGCGCTGCCACGCCACGGGTGCGAGGCGGAAATTCAGGAACCCGGGGCCGGCGATCTCGACCGCTGCGATGTCCTCGCTGGGCGGCAGCGCGTCGACCAGCGCCTGCGCCAGCGCGCGCGGATTCGATTTCGCCGGCCGGGCGAGCAGCATCGCGGCGTTGGTGGAGAAGTCGCCGTGGCCACGGTCCTTCGGCCGCTCGACGACGAAGTCGGGCGTGGCGAGGTCGGCGGGCAGGGTTCCGGCGGCGCGGAGGGCATCGATGCCCTGTGCGATCAGGGCGCGGAGCTGGGATTTCACGGTGACGTGGTGTCGCGGTTCAACGGCCCCGCATTGTACGTGAGCGCGATGAAGGCACGCGTCGCGGGCGCCGGGGCAAGGGGTGGCACATCCTTGTGCCGCACGTCCGTGTGCTTTCGTCCGTGAGCCAAAAAGGTTGCCGTGCGCGGGCTTCAGGCCAGGCCGCCCGCGCCCGCCCGCTCAGACCCAGCCGCGCGCGGCCAGCGAGACCGGCGCGCCGTCGCCGATCACGAAGTGGTCCAGCAGGCGCACGTCCACCAGCGCCAGCGATTGCTTGAGCCGGGCGGTGACGGCGCGGTCGGCGGCGCTGGGTTCGGCGCTGCCGCTGGGATGGTTGTGGCCGACGATCAGCGCCGCGGCGTTGTGCGCCAGCGCCCTGCGCACGACTTCGCGCGGGTGCACCTCGGCGCCGTCGACGGTGCCGCGGAACAGTTCCTCGAAGGCCAGCGCGCGGTGGCGGGTGTCGAGGAACAGCGCGGCGAAGATCTCGCTGGGGTGGCCGCGCAGGCGCTGGGCGAAGTAGCGGCCGGCGGCGGACGGGTCGGTCAGCGCCTCGCCGCGCTCCAGTCCGGCGGCCAGGTAGCGGTTGCACAGTTCCAGCGCCGCCGATAGCTGGCAGGCGCGTGCAGGGCCGAGCCCGGGCAGTTTCGCCAGTTCCGGCGGGCTGTGCTCCAGCAGCCGGCGCAGCGGGCCGTGTTCGGCCAACAGCTGGCGGGCGGTGGCCACCGCGTCCAGGCCACGCAGGCCGGAACCGAGGAAGATCGCCAGCAGCTCGGCGTCGGACAGCACCGTGGCGCCGCGCTTGAGCAGTTTTTCGCGGGGACGTTCGCCGGCGGGCCAGTCGCGGATGTGCATGGGAGGGCTCCAGGGGAGGGGTTCGCCGGCGACGGCAACGGATGCACCGCATCAGGGAAAGATGCCTCCGCCGCTGCCGCCGGCGATGGATGTATTGCAGCGCGGCGCGCGGCCCGGCGCAGTCGGGCGGCGACACCCGTTCGGGTAAGCTGTTGCCCCGATCGCGCGTAGGGTTTTCCTGACATGGCCGAGGCCGGCGACAAACTCCGGGGGCGCAAGATCCTGCTGTGCGTGTGCGGCGGGATCGCCGCCTACAAGGCGGCCGAACTGGTGCGGCGGCTGCGCGATGCCGGCGCCACGGTGCAGGTGGCGATGACCGAAGGCGCGCTGCATTTCGTCGGCACCGCCACCTTCCAGGCCGTGTCCGGACTGCCGGTGCGCACCAGCCTGTGGGACGCCGCCGCCGAGGCCGCGATGGGCCACATCGAACTCGCCCGCTGGGCCGACCGCATCGTGGTCGCACCGGCCACCGCCGACACCCTGGCCAGGCTCGCGCACGGCTTCGCCGACGACCTGGTCACCACCCTGTGCCTGGCCACCACCGCGCCGATCACGGTCGCCCCGGCGATGAACCACCGCATGTGGCTGCACCCGGCCACCCAGGCCAACATCGCCACCCTGCGCGAGCGCGGGGTGCAGGTGGTCGGCCCCGATGACGGTCCGCTGGCCGAGGGCGAGTCCGGTCCCGGTCGCCTGCGCGAGCCCGGGGCGATCGTGGCCGAACTGGCCGCGGCGATGCCGTGATGGCCGGAGGCGATCTCGCCGGCCTGCGCATCGTGGTCAGCGCCGGGCCCACGTACGAAGACATCGATCCGGTCCGCTTCATCGGCAACCGCAGCAGCGGCAAGACGGGTTTCGCCATTGCCGCGTCCGCCGCGAAGCGCGGCGCGGACGTGGTGCTTGTCGCGGGGCCGGTTTCGCTGGCCACGCCCGATGGCGCGCGGCGCATCGACGTGCGCTCGGCCGCGCAGATGCACGACGCGGTCCTGTCGCAGCTGCCGGCCGACGCCTACGTCGCCGCAGCCGCCGTGGCCGACTTCACCCCGCGTACGGTTGCCGCCGGCAAGATCAAGAAGCGTGACGGCGAAGACGGGCTCACGCTCGAACTGGTGCGCACGCGCGACATCCTCGCCGACGTCGCCGGCCATGCGCGGCGGCCGCGGCTGGTGGTCGGCTTCGCCGCCGAAACCGGCGACGTGGAAGCCAACGCGCGCGCCAAGCTGGCGAAGAAGAAGCTCGACCTGATCGCCGCCAACCGCGTCGGTGTCGAAGGCAGCGGCTTCGAGAGCGACGACAACGCGCTGGTCGTGTACTGGAACGACGGCCAGCGCGCGCTGGGGCCCGCGCCGAAGACCGAACTGGCCGACCAACTGCTCGACCTGGTCGCCGAACGCCTGTAGGTCGGGGCTACGCCCCCGACGGCTTCGATGCGGCGCGTGGTTTCGGAGGTCGAGGATCAAAGCTTCGGATCTTCGCCATTGATTCCGGGTTCCGAACGCATGCACAGCGGCACCGGAAAGCCGTCGGGGGCGTAGCCCCGACCCACGGCCGCCACCCCGGCCCGGCCGCTTGCGTTACCCTCGCACGCTGCGCCGGCCGGCGGCTGTTCCGGGACGTTCGATGCACCACACCCTGCAACTGAAGATCCTCGACCCGCGCATGGGCAGCGAGTGGCCGCTGCCGGCCTACGCCACGCAGGCCAGCGCCGGGCTGGACCTGCGCGCCGCGCTGGATTCGACGCTCGTGCTGGAGCCCGGCGACGCTGCGCTGGTGCCGTCGGGGCTTGCGATCCACATCGACGACCCGACGCTGTGCGCGCTGGTGCTGCCGCGCTCGGGGCTTGGCCACAAGCACGGCATCGTGCTCGGCAACGGCACCGGCCTGATCGACGCCGACTACCAGGGGCCGCTGATGATCAGCGTCTTCAACCGCGGCCGCGAGGCCTACACGATCGAACCGGGCGACCGGATCGCGCAGCTTGTTGTGACGCCGATCGTGCGGGCGACGCTGCAAGTAGTGGATACTTTCACCCAGAGCGCGCGCGGGGCGGGTGGCTTCGGCCACACCGGCGTGCGTTGAACTTGTGGCAGTCGGGGGGCAGGCCATGAACACTGAACAAGAACCGGGCAAGGCGCGCGTTGCGCTGGCGCACGCGCGGCCGTACCTGCCGGTCGTGGCAGCCATCCTCGCGCTGCTGGCGCTGTGGCTAGGCTGGAGCGGCTGGCAGCAGATGCAGGACGACAGCCGGCGCGCGACCCTGGAGCAGGGCCGCGACATGGCCGCGCAGTCCACGCAGCGCGTGCTCAAGGGCGACCTGGACAAGCTCGTCGAACGCCTGGCGTCGGATGACGTGCAGGCAGCGCTGGCCGCCGGCGACCTGGCGGCGGCCGGCACCGCGCTGGGCGAAGGCTGGAACGGCGTGCAGGAGTCGTCGGTGTTTCCGCCCGACCTGCAGCACGCATACGAAGGCTTGCCGAAGACCGGCTTCGGGCGCATCGCCGTGCTCGAGGCGGCGGTGACGGAAGACAAGCCGGTGCTGTGGGCGATCCGCGCCGACGGCAAGCCGGCAATCGCGCTGGCCGCCCCGGCCAGGGCCGGCGACACGGTGGCCGGGATCGCACTGGTGCGCCTGCCGCTGGCGCGCGCCACGCTGGGGCTGCAGAACGCCACCCTGCCCGACGACAGCTACCTGGCGCTGCGCCAGGGCAGCTTCACCCTGTTCGAGCGCGGCGACGCCTCGCTGTCGCAGGGCGCCGAGCGCCGTGCGGTGCCGATCATGGGCACCGGCCTGCGCGTCGCCGCCGCGGTTCCCGCGCCGGTGATCAGCCCGTTCGGACTCGGCGTGCTCGGTTCGTTCATCGCCGCGCTGGTGCTGTTGCTGCTGGGCTACATCCTGTGGCGCCTGCCGAGCCGGATCGGCGACCTGCACGTGGCCGACGACGGCACCGCGCCGACGCTGTCGCAGGTGCTGGTCGACGGCCCGCCGCCGGAGGAAGACGCGGGCAAGGCCCAGGTGGCGGTGCGCGACGCGCCCAAGCCCGCGCCGGTACGCATCGACCGCGGCATCTTCCGCGCCTACGACATCCGCGGCGTGGTCGGGCAGACGCTCGACACCGGCGTGGCGGAGCTGATCGGGCAGTCGATCGGTTCACTGATGCAGGAGAAGGGCCTGGAGGACATCGTCGTCGGCCGCGATGGCCGGCTGTCCGGGCCGGACCTGGTCGAAGGCCTCTCGCGCGGCCTGCGCAAGGCCGGCCGCAACGTCATCGACATCGGGATGGTGCCGACGCCAGTGGTGTACTTCGGCGCCTTCCACCTCAAGACCGGCTGCTGCATTTCGGTCACCGGCAGCCACAACCCGCCCGACTACAACGGCTTCAAGATCGTGGTCGGCGGCGAGACACTGCACGGCGACGCCATCACCGACCTGCACTCGCGCGTTGCCGAGAACCGCATGCACGAGTCGCTGTCGCCGGGTGGCCACAGCGAACGCGACATCTCCGAGGACTACGTGCAGCGCATCGCAGAGGACGTGCAGATCGCGCGGCCGCTCAAGGTCGTCGTCGATGCCGGCAACGGCGTGGCCGGCGACATTGGCCCGCGCGTGCTCGAGGCGATCGGCGCGGAAGTCATCCCCCTGTTCTGCGAGATCGACGGCAACTTCCCCAACCACCATCCCGACCCGAGCGAGCCGCACAACCTCAAGGACCTGATCGACACGGTCGCGCGCTTCGAGGCCGACCTGGGCATCGCGTTCGACGGCGACGGCGACCGCCTCGGCGTGGTCACGCGCGACGGCCAGAACATCTTCGCCGACCGCCTGCTGATGCTGTTCGCCGCCGACGTGCTCGAACGCAACCCGGGCGCGGTGATCCTGTTCGACGTCAAGTGCACCGGGCGCCTGCCGGGACACATCCTGCGCCACGGCGGCAGCCCGCTGATGTGGAAGACCGGGCACTCGCTGGTCAAGGCCAAGATGCGCGAGACCGAAGCCGAGCTTGCCGGCGAGATGAGCGGCCACTTCTTCTTCGGCGAGCGCTGGTACGGCTTCGACGACGGCATCTATGCCGCCGCGCGGCTGCTGGAAATCCTCGCCACCGAACAGCAGACGCCCAGCGAAGTACTCAACGCGCTGCCCAACGGCGTGTCGACGCCGGAAATCAAGGTCGACGCGCCCGACGGCGACCCGCATACGTTCGTCGAACGCTTCGTCGCCCGGTCGCACTTCGACGGCGCGCGACTGTCGACCATCGATGGCCTGCGCGTGGACTGGCCCGACGGCTGGGGCCTGGTGCGCGCGTCCAACACCACGCCGGTGCTGGTGCTGCGCTTCGACGGTGATTCCGAGGAGGCGCTCGCGCGCATCCAGCAGGCGTTCCGTGAGCAGCTGCTGGCGCTGGATCCGGAGCTGTCGCTGCCGTTCTGATCGCCTTGGCTCTGGCTCCCTCCCCTGCGAAGGCAGGGGGTGAGGAGGCGCGCTTGCGAGCCATTGGCTCGCGCGCCGACAAACGCACGCCAGCTGTGCTGGCGGGCCGGACGGGTTGGGGAGGGGTGTCTTTCGGATCAACCCGAACCGTGGGCACCCCCTCCCAGCCTCCCCCTGCCGCCGCAGGGGGAGGAGCAAGAGCCGCGGCTACTTGTGCGCCGGAATGAACTCCTCCTCCACCGCTTTCGCCAGCAGGTCCGGCGGCAGCAGCCCCTGGTCGAGCAGGAAGTTGTTGAACGCCAGGCGGTCGAACTTCGGCCCCAGCGCCAGCTCGGTATCCATGCGCAGCTGCAGGATCCGGCTGTAGCCGTAGAAATAGCTGCCGGCCTGCCCCGGCGCGTTGAACATGTAGCGGTCCAGTTCCTGCTTGGCCATCGCCGGCGACACGCCGACTTCCTCTTCCAGCACCCGGCGCGCGCTTTCGCGGTCGATCAGGCCCAGGTTGAGCATCGGGTCGAGCACCGCGCGCGCGCCGCGCAGCAGGCGCAGCTGCAGGGCGATCATCTGCCCGTCGATCGGTTCGTACGGCAGCATCTGCGCCTCGGCGTACAGCGCCCAGCCTTCGACGTTGACCGAGTTGAACGCGAACAGCGTGCGCGCCAGCGAGATGCCGCGCTCGACCATGGCGGTGAACTGCAGCTCGTGGCCGGGACGGCCTTCGTGCGCCGACAGCGTCCACGCCGCGGATTCGAAGTTGAAGTCGTCGTACTGCAGCGACGAACCGTCCGGGTTGGGCACAGACACCGGCAGCACGAACTGGCCCTGCTGTCCGGTGTTGCCCACCAGCGGTGCCGGCAGGAAGTGCGGCGCGGGCGAGGCCGCCGATTCGGCTTCGGTGCCCAGGCGCATCACCATCGGCCGGTTCGGCACGTCGACGATGCCCTGCTTGCGGATGATCGGGTCGATCGCGTCGATCACCGTGCGGTAGCGCGCCTCGAGCTGGTCGTTGGGGATCGTGTCCTGCTTCAGCGCGCGGATCACGGCGATGTAGTCGCCCTCGTCGATGCCCTCCAGTCCCTTCGCCTTCGCCACCAGCGGCGCGAGCTGCGTCATCGCCGCGCGCGTCTCCATGAACTCGACCTGGGCGCGGTCGATCAGCAACTGCGGGTCGATGTCGATGCCGAACTGCTTGAGTTGGAACGCATACAGCTCCGGCGGCAGCGTCGCGTCGGTGCGCGCCTCTGGCAGCACCGTGGCGCGCGCCCAGGCTTCGTAATCCTCCAGCTGCTTCGCCAGCGCGTCGAGCGCCGGCTGGGCGCCTTCGATGTCGTACTTGGCGAACAGCTTGCCGATGCCGGCGATGTAGGTGTCGACGTTGCCCAGCGCCTGTTCGACCTCCAGCTTCGTCGGCCGCAGCAGGGCCTTGTCGCCGGCGCGCTCCTCGTAGCGCTCGCGCGCCAGCCGGGTGATCGGCGTGGTGCCCGGCGCCATGCCGACGTAGGCCTCGAGCCGGTCGAGTGCCTTTGCGCGGCGCTCCGGCGGCGTCTGGTCGGACAGCAGGCCCTGCAGGCCGGAGAACACCAGCTGCGGCGCGTCGGTCCACGGCAGCATCAGGCGCTCGCGCAGCGCGCTGCCCTCGATGGCCTCGTCGGCGGCCTTGATCATGATCTGCAGGTCCTGGCGCACGTTGGGGTCGCGCTCGGCCTGCAGCTTCTGTTCCAGCGTCGCCTTCGCATCGGCCATCGCCGCGCGGAAGCGCTTGCCGTTGCCGGGCCCCAGGTCGGACACCTTGTCGTCGTAGCCGGGGATGCCGAAGAACGAGAAGCCTTCGGGCTGGAACTTCGCCTGCGCCGCGATCAGCACCTGCGCGTCGGCGTTGCTCTTCTCCACCCACGCCGGGCTGGCGGGCGTCGCCGATGCGGTCGGTGTCGCGGGGGCCTGCGCGAGCGCGGCGGGCGTGGCGAGTGCGAGGACGATGGCGAGCACGAGCGGTTTCATGGCGAAGTCCGTTGTGGTGATGTCCGCGTGACCCTACGCCGCGGGCCGCGGGTGGGCAATCGGCCGCAAGTCACGTCGGCAGTCCCGGTCGGCGCGGGTTAGCATGGCCTGCGACGGCGCGCGGCGGTCGCGGGCGCGTCACTTTCGACAAGGGACGGGGCTGCATGCATTCGATGATTGTTGGCAAGGGCGCGCGAGCGCTGGTGCTGGCCTGCGGGCTGGCGGCGGGGCTGGCGGGCACGGCATTCGCGCAGGCGCCGGCGGTGACGGGGGATGACTACGCGCGCGCGGAGAAATTCCTGCCGCACAACACCGCGCCGCTGGTGGACCACGTGCCGGCGATGCTGGCTTGGATCGACGACGGCCAGTTCACCTACCGCGACCACGACGCCGGCGGCGACCGATTCCTGCGCGTGGGCGCGGCCCACGGCGGCGTGGTGCCCGCCTTCGACCATGTCAAGCTCGCCCGAGCGCTGGGCGATGCCGCCGGCAAGCCGGTGAAGGCGGAGAACCTGCCGATCAAGCGCTGGTCGATCGAAGACGATGGCCGCATCGCGCTGTCCGCGTTCGGCAAGGACTGGCGCTGCGACTTGTCCGGCGGCGGCGAGTGCATGGAGAAGACCGGCGAGCCGGGTGTGGCGTCGCCCGACGGCAAGCTCGAAGCCTTCATCCGCGACTGGAACCTGTGGGTGCGCGACCTTTCCACCGGCAGCGAGACGCAGCTGACCACCGACGGCGCGACCGACTACGGTTACGCCACCGACAACGCCGGCTGGAAGCACACCGACAAGGCGATCCTGGTGTGGTCGCCTGATTCGACGAAGATCGCCACGTTCCAGCAGGACCAGCGCAGGACCAGCGAGATGGTGCTGGTGCACACCAACGTCGGCGCGCCCAAGGTCGAGCGCTGGAAGTATCCGTTCGTCGGCGACGAGCACGTCACCATGATCGAGCGCGTGGTCATCGACGTGCCGTCGCGCAAGGTCGTGCGCCTGGACATGCCACCCGACCAGCACCGTTCGACCCTGTGCGACGACGTCAGCTGCAGCGGCGGCTGGGAGGACGTGCAGTGGGCGCCGGACGGCCGCACGCTGGCCTTCGCCTCGACTTCGCGCAACCACCGCGAGAGCTGGCTGCGCATCGCCGACGTCGATACCGGCGCGGTGCGCACGGTGTTCGACGAGAAGGTGAAGACCTGGTTCGAGAGCGGGAACGGCGCGGTCAACTGGCGCTACCTGCCGCGTTCGAACGAGATCCTGTGGTTCAGCGAACGCGACAACTGGGGCAACCTGTACCTGTACGACGCAACCAGCGGCAGGCTCAAGCACGCCGTGACCACCGGCGAAGGCAACGTCACCGAAGTGCTGCGCGTGGATCCCGACACGCGCACGGTGTGGTTCCGCGGCGTCGGCATGGAAGGCGGGCGCAACCCGTATTACCAGCACTTCTACAAGGTCTCGCTCGACGGCGGCGAACCGGTGCTGCTCACGCCCGAGGACGCCGACCACAAGGTGAAGCTGTCGCCCGGCGGCACGTACTTCGTCGACACGTATTCCACCACTGACACCGCGCCTGTAACGCTGCTGCGCAATGCCGTTGATGGCGCGCTGGTGCGCGAAGTCGCGCGCGGCGACATCTCGCGGCTGCGCGCGGCCGGCTGGGTGGCGCCGGAGCCGTTCACGGTCAAGGCGCGCGACGGCAAGACGGATCTCTACGGGCTGATGTTCAAGCCGACCAACTTCGATCCGTCGAAGCAGTACCCGATCATCAACTACGTCTACCCCGGCCCGCAGGTCGGCTCGGTGCGCAGCCGCAGTTTCCTCGCCTCGCACGGCGACAACCAGGCGCTGGCGGAGCTGGGCTTCATCGTCGTCGCCATCGACGGCATGGGCACGCCCTGGCGCTCGAAGGCCTTCCACGACGCCTACTTCGGCGACATCGGCGACAACACGCTGCCCGACCAGGTCACGGGGATGAAGCAGCTGGCCGAACGCCACCCCTGGATCGACCTCGATCGCGCCGGCATCTGGGGCCACTCCGGCGGCGGCAACGCCACCGCGGGCGCGATGTTCCGTTACCCGGATTTCTTCAAGGTCGGCATCGCCGAGAGCGGCAACCACGACAACCGCAGCTACGAGGACGACTGGGCCGAGAAGTGGCAGGGCCTGCCGGTGATCGCCAAGGACGGGTCGAGCAACTACGACGACCAAGCCAACCAGAACCACGCCGACAAGCTCAAGGGTCACCTGCTGCTGATCCACGGCCTGATGGACGACAACGTCCCGCCGCAGAACACTTTGCTGGTAGTGCAGGCGCTGATCGAGGCCAACAAGGACTTCGACCTGCTGCTGCTGCCCGAGGCGCGCCACGGTTACGGCAGCGGCGAAGTGGGCATGTACGTTACGCGCAAGCGTTGGGATTATTTCGTGCGGCACCTGCTGGGGGCGGAGCCGCCGACGGGGTACGAGATCGAGCCGGCCAAACAGTAGCTAGCCCCCGGAGATCGCATGAAAGCCTGGTTCGCCTTGCTGTTCGGTGTTGTCGCCACTCCTGTCTTCGCACAGCAGCCAGCTGCTGTTCTTCCCCCCGTTCCCGACCCCGCTGAGACATATCTCATATACCTGCATGGCCGGATCGTCGAGGATCTCGGGCCCCGCCCGACTGACCCGCGTTTCGGCTTGTATGACTACCCCGCCATCCTCGAAGCACTTGCCAGAAGGGGCGCCACGGTCATTTCTTCGCAGCGCCCCCCGGATACCAACGTAAATGAGTATGCCGGCATCGTGGTTGCCCAGGTCGAAAGCCTGATCCATCGAGGTGTACCACCCGGGAACATCGTGGTCGCGGGCTTCTCCAAGGGCGGAGACATCGCCATCCATGTGTCCAGCTTCCTGCGCCGCTCCGAGGTGCGTTTCGTCCTCCTCGCCGCGTGCTGGCCGCGGCCTGGAGAGCCTCAACTACGCCTGACCGGCCGGGTCCTATCCATCTACGAGACCAGCGATTCCCTTGCCGGCTCCAGTTGCGAGCCCTTGGCGCGGCACCCGGAGAAGCCCCGGTCGTTCAGAGAGATTTCCATCTCCACGGGGCTTTCCCATGGAGCGTTCTACACACCCACCAAAGACTGGGTGGACCCTGTGCTGGATTGGGTCCACGGGGGCGGCTGACAATCCATTCCAGTCGACGACGACCATGCGTCACATGAAAGTCATCACGCTTTCCGGCGTTGCGATCTTTGCCATCTGGTCACTCGCATCCGGCGCCGCCTACCTGGAGTGGGGCCTGCGCGGCGGCCTTCCGCTCGGCAACGTGCTGGCTGCCGCCGGGCTAGCGAGCCTCGCTGGTATCGCGGTTGAGTTCAGCCGGCAGCGCTCCGTGTTACGGAACGCGTCGTGGGTCGCGCTTGGTCTAGCCCTTGCGTGGCTTCCTGTTTCCATTGCGCTGGCGGGGAACCTGATGCTCACGTTCTCAGGTGGCAGGGGCACGCTGTGGGTCGGACTGACCCTCGGCATCGCGGTGGT
Organism: Luteimonas soli; assembly: GCF_042648865.1. Taxonomy (NCBI): domain Bacteria; kingdom Pseudomonadati; phylum Pseudomonadota; class Gammaproteobacteria; order Lysobacterales; family Lysobacteraceae; genus Luteimonas; species Luteimonas soli. Next base: position 472,038 of record NZ_JBHRYA010000007.1, read on the forward strand.
AGTGCTCGGGTGTGTCGCCGCGACCGTCTTTTCGTGGATCGGGGCCAGACTTCGGCGCGCAGCGGTGCGCCGGCGATTCGTTCAGAGGGGCACCCGATCGGCAGAGTGAGGCGGCGGCCGACGGGAAGCCGGAACCGCGCTCGCGCCGTCATCCCGGGGTGTTAACCTGCGCGCCCTTTTTCTTCGCCAGACCCCCGCATGACCCAGGTCCGCTCGACCCGCCTCACCCCCATGTCCGCCCTGATTTTCAGCTCCCGCTGGCTGCAGCTGCCGCTGTACCTGGGGCTGATCGTCGCGCAGGCGATCTACGTCTGGCAGTTCGGCGTGGAGCTGGTGCACCTGGTCGACCAGGTGTTTCTCGGCGGCCACGCGCCCGAGGGCGGACCCGGCGCCGGGCAGTCGGCCGAGGTGGTGATCATGCTGATCGTGCTCGGCCTGATCGACGTGGTGATGATCTCCAACCTGCTGGTGATGGTGATCGTCGGCGGCTACGAGACCTTCGTGTCAAGGCTCGGGCTGCAGGGCCATCCGGACCAGCCGGAATGGCTGAGCCACGTCAATGCCAGCGTGCTGAAGGTGAAGCTGGCGATGGCGATCATCGGCATCAGCTCGATCCACCTGCTCAAGACCTTCATCGAGATCGGCACACTCGGCACGCCGGGCAGCCGCTTCACCGAGGCCGGGGTGATGTGGCAGACGATCATCCACTGCGTGTTCATCCTCTCGGCGATCGGCATCGCGTGGACGGACAAGCTGATGACGGGGACGTCGAGCAAGCGCGAACAGGTCGCCGCGCACTGACGCGCTCGCGCGGGGCTTGTGGGAGCGGCTTCCGCCGCTCCTACGGAGGGACTCTGCGAGGTACGCGCGCCATCGCCGGGGCTGCGACCGGCCCTCGCGTAGAATGCCGCGATGGATGTTTCCCACCTTCTCGACGGGCTCAACGACGCCCAGCGCGAGGCCATTTCCGCGCCACCCGGGCACTACCTGGTGCTCGCCGGTGCCGGGTCCGGCAAGACCCGCGTGCTCACCCATCGCATCGCCTGGTTGAACGAGGTGTTCGGCGTGCCGGTGCACGGCATCTTCGCGGTGACCTTCACCAACAAAGCCGCCGGCGAAATGCGCCATCGTGCCGACGCGCTGCTGCGCAACGGTTCGCGCGGACTGTGGATCGGCACCTTCCACGGCCTCGCGCACCGACTGCTGCGCCTGCACTGGCAGGACGCGAAGCTGCCCGAAAGCTTCCAGATCCTCGACAGCGACGACCAGCTGCGCCTGGTCAAGCGCGTGGTCAAGCAGCTCGAACTCGACGAGGCGCGCTTCCCGCCGCGGCAGATCGCGTGGTGGATCAACGCGCAGAAGGACGAGGGCCGGCGCCCGCAGCACATCCAGAGCGACCGCGACGAATGGTCGGACGTGATGCTGAAAAGCTACGCGCTGTACCAGGAGCGCTGCGACCGCGCCGGGCTGGTCGACTTCGCCGAGATCCTGCTGCGCGCGCACGAACTGCTGCGCGACACGCCGGCGCTGCTGGCGCACTACCGCCAGCGTTTCGGCCAGCTGCTGGTGGACGAATTCCAGGACACCAACAGCATCCAGTACGGCTTCGTGCGCCTGCTCGCCGGCGACACAGGGCAGGTCTTCGTGGTCGGCGACGACGACCAGGCGATCTACGGCTGGCGCGGCGCGAAGGTCGAGAACGTTTCGAGGTTCCTGCAGGATTTCCCCGGCGCGCAAACCATCCGTCTCGAGCAGAACTACCGCTCCAGCGCCAACATCCTCAATGCCGCAAACGCGGTGATCGCGCACAACCCGGCGCGCATGGGCAAGCAGTTGTGGACCGACAGCGGCGAGGGCGAGCCGGTCGACCTGTACGCGGCCTACAACGAGGTCGACGAGGCGCGCTTCGTGGTCGAACGCATCGGCCAGTGGGTGCGCGACGGCGGCAGCCACGGCGACTGCGCGATCCTGTACCGCAGCAACGCGCAGTCGCGCGCGTTCGAAGAGACGCTGCTGGCCGAACAGATCCCGTACCGCGTCTACGGCGGCGTGCGCTTCTTCGAGCGCGCCGAAATCAAGGACACGCTGGCCTACCTGCGGCTTGTGGCGAACCGCGCTGACGACGCGGCATTCGAGCGCGCGGTCAACACGCCCGCGCGGGGCATCGGCGAGCGCACGCTCGACGAGGTGCGCAAGCGCGCGCGCACCGATGCCGTGTCGCTGTGGGAGGCTTCGATCCGCGTCTCCCGCGGGAACGGGCTGGCGGCCCGCGCGCGCAACGCGCTGGCGGGCTTCCACGCCCTGGTCGACGCGCTCGACGGCGAGGTTGCCGAGCTTCCGCTCAAGGACAAGATCGACCACGTGCTGGTGCGCTCGGGCCTGCGCGAGCACTACGCCAACGAATCGAAGGGCGCGCTGGAATCAAGGGTCGAGAACCTCGACGAACTTGTTTCGGTCGCCTCGCGCTTCGTTCGCGGCGATGAGGACGAGAGTGCAGGCCTCACCGAACTGGTCGCCTTCCTCGCCTACGCCGCGCTGGAAGCCGGCGAAGGCCAGGCCCAGGCCGGCGAGGATGGGGTGCAGCTGATGACGCTGCACAGTGCCAAGGGGCTGGAATTCCCGCTCGTGTTCCTCGCAGGGATGGAAGAAGGCCTGTTCCCCAACGCGCGCTCGGTGGAGGAAAGCGGGCGGCTGGAAGAGGAGCGCCGGCTCGCGTACGTGGGCATCACCCGCGCGCGGCAGAAGCTGGTGCTCAGCTACGCCGAATCGCGGCGCCTGCACGGCCAGGACATGTACGGCATTCCCTCGCGCTTCCTGCGCGAGATTCCCGCGACGCTGCTGCACGAGGTGCGGCCGAAGGTGCAGGTGTCGCGGCCGATGTACGCCAATGCACCGCGGCGCAACCTCGGCCATGCCGTTGTCGACGAGACGCCGGGCATCGGGCTGGGCCAGAACGTGATGCACGCAAAGTTCGGCAGCGGCATCGTCACCGACATCGAAGGCGCCGGTGCGCACGCGCGCGTGCAGGTGAACTTCGAGGAGGTGGGCAGCAAGTGGCTGGTGCTGGCGTACGCGAACCTGCAGCCGGCGTAGTGGCAGCGTCTGCCGGGACCGCCGCCAGAATCCCCGTGGGAGCGGCTTCAGCCGCGAGTTTTTCGTGCAGCGCCTGCCCCCGGGAAAAATCTCGCGGCTGAAGCCGCTCCCACAGCAGCGGATTACGCAGAGGGTTGTTGGCGGTTACTTCGCGTGCCAGTCGCCATCGTCGCCCTTCTCGTACTTCTCCTTCACCGCCGACCACGCGACCTTGTGCGCTGTTTCCTCGCGCGAAGCGTCGCCGCGGCGGTCGTCGGGATCCTTGTACTCGTCCCAGGCGCTGTTGAAGGCTTCCTTGTAGATCTCCTGCGCATGCTTCGGCACGTGGTCGCGCACCGAGTCGGGCAGTTCGCTGATGCGGTCATAGGGCATGGGGCACCTCCATCGTTGCGGCTTGCGCGCAAGGTGCGCCGGCGGCGGTTAACGCCGTGGCAAGCCTCCGTGATGCGGAGTGCCGCGACCCATCCAGCCGCTAGTCGCGGATCTTGATATCCGGTGCCTCGTTCAGCGTTCCGTCGGCTTCCAGCACCACGAAGCGCTTGCCGTCGCGGTGGAACAGCACCGGGATCGGATCGCGGAACATCGGCCGGCGCACGAAGCGCAGCGTCCAGCCGAAGTGTTCCAGCGTCCCGAGTGCATTCAGCTGCGCAGGCGTCAAACCCGCGCGTAGCGCGGCGGTGTCCAGTTCTCCGGATTGGCGTCGTTCGCGACCGTACATCGTCTCGTGTTCCCGGCGTGTCGCGCAGCATCCTTGCACCGACGCCTTGCATGCCGCGTGAACCACGAGGCTTGCGCGCCGGCACGCTTCACCGCGATCTCACCGCTGCCGCCGTAGCGTCGCAGGCCCTGCAGCCGGAAGTGGCCGTGGACACGTTCCCGCAACCCGATGCCCGCGCCGCGCGACGATCGTTGCCGGCGTCGGAGGAGGCCTGACATGGCGCGTCCAGCCCGGGCCGGGACCCCTGTCGTTCGGCCTGCTCGACGTGCCGGTGCCGCTGATGTCGGGCGAGCGCACGCGGACAACGCGCGCATCACCCATCCCGACCGCGTCGTGTTCGAGGGCGCTTCCTGCACGAAGGGCGACGTGGCCGATTACTACCGCAGCGTGGCGAAATGGCTGCTGCCGGAGCTGGGCGGTCGCCCGCTGTCGCTGCTGCGCTGCCCGGACGGAACCAAGGGCGAATGCTTCTTCCAGAAGCACCACGCCGACAGCCTCGGCGACGACGTGCACGCCGTTGCGCTGGCGCAGAAGAGCGGGCGCGAGCAGTACCTGTACGTCGACGACATCGAGGGCGTGATCGACCTGGTGCAGATGAACACGCTGGAGTTCCACCCCTGGGGCGCGCGCGTGGACGATCCCGAACACCCGGACCGGATGGTCTTCGACCTCGATCCCGGTGAAGGCGTGCGCTGGCCGGCGGTGGTCGCCGCCGCGCGCGACGTGCGCGGCAAGCTGAAGCAGGCCGGGCTGCAGTCGTTCGTGCGCCTGACCGGCGGCAAGGGGCTGCACGTGGTGGTGCCGGTCGCGCGCGGTCCGTCGTGGGACCAGGTGCGTACCTTCTGTGGCGCGTTCGCCGGCGCGATGGCCGAACACGCGCCGGAGCGCTACGTGTCGACCATGTCGAAGGCCAAGCGGCCCGGGAAGATCTTCATCGACTGGCTGCGCAACGCGCGCGGCGCCACCAGCGTTGCGTCATGGTCGCTGCGCGCGCGCAAGGGCGCGCCGGTGGCGGTGCCGCTGCGCTGGGAGGACCTGGGCCGGATCAAGCGCGCGGATGCCTTCGACCTGGCGAAGGCGAAGCAGCGTGCGGAGCGCATGCGCAAGGATCCGTGGGAGGGGTTTGACGGGCTCCGGCAGACATTGCCGGTCGCCGCGTAGGCCGAAGGCGCACGCACCTTGCCGTAATCCGTAGGATGGGTAGAGCGCAGCGAAACCCATCGTCACGCAGAACAGTCTGCCGGGATGGCGCCGATGACATTACGGACACCACGATGGGTTTCGCTGCGCTCTACCCATCCTACTTCCTACCACTCGAAGAGCTTGAAGTAGGTCTGCGGCGGATTGTCGCCTTCCTTGTCGGGCAGGCCGTCGCCGTCGCGGTCGTAGAGGTAGTAGGTCGGGCCGCGCGAAGGCTCGACCCGGACCACGCGCAGCTGGCCGGCGACGCGGTATTCGGTGATGACGTCGCCGTTGGCCTCGGTGCGGGTGGTGGGCACCGCGTCGGGCGGGAGGTCGGCGGTGGGGTCCATCGGCTGGCTGGCGCAGGCGGCCAGCAGGCCCGTGGCGATCAGGAGCGTGGCAAGGCGCATGGCGGCGTCCTCGGGGGAGACGCCGGCAGTATGCGCGATGCCACGTGCAGGAGGCATGGTCAGGTGTCGTCGCCGGCCGTCGGTTCCAGCTCCAGGAAGCCGCCCGACTGCCGCTGCCACAGCTGCGCGTAGAGGCCGCCGCGCGCCAGCAGCTGTTCGTGCGTACCCTGCTCGACGATGCGCCCGGCGTCCATCACCACCAGCCGGTCCATCGCGGCGATGGTCGAAAGCCGGTGCGCGATGGCGATCACGGTCTTGCCGCGCATCAGCCGGTACAGGTTTTCCTGGATCACCGACTCGACCTCGGAATCCAGCGCCGAAGTCGCCTCGTCCAACACCAGGATCGGCGCGTTCTTGAGCAGCACGCGGGCGATCGCGATGCGCTGGCGCTGGCCGCCGGACAGCTTCACCCCGCGCTCGCCCACTTGTGCGTCGTAACCGCGGCGGCCGTGCGAATCGACCAGCTCGTCGATGAAGCCCTCTGCATCGGCCTGGCGCGCGGCCTCGCGCATTTCCTCCTCGCTGGCGTCGGGACGCCCGTACAGGATGTTGTCGCGCACCGAGCGGTGCAGCAGCGAGGTGTCCTGGGTGACCACGCCGACCTGCGCGCGCAGCGAATCCTGCTGCACGCCGGCGATGTCGATGCCGTCGACGGTGATCCGCCCGGCCTCGACGTCGTGGAAGCGCAGCAGCAGGTTCGCCAGCGTCGACTTGCCGGCGCCGGAGCGGCCGACCACGCCGATCTTCTCGCCGGCGTGCACGTGCAGGTCCAGGTGCTCGATCACGCCGCTGCCCTTTCCGTAGTGGAAGGCCACGTTCTCGAAGCGGACGTCGCCGCGCACCTGCGGCAGCGGCGGCGCGCCCGGCGCGTCGTCCACCGTCGGCGGCAGCGAGATCGAGTTGATGCCGTCATGCACGGTGCCGATGTTCTCGAACAGCGCCGAAAGCTCCCACATGATCCAGTGCGACAGGCCCAGCAGGCGCAGTGCAAGCGCCAGCGCGACCGCCACCGCGCCGACGCTGGCCGCCTCGTGCAACCACAGCCACAGGCCCAGGGCGGCCACCGCGGCCACCAGCGCCATGTTCAGCGCGTAGAGCGCGCTGTAGGTGCGCGTGGCCAGCCGCATCTGCCGGTACGCGGTGTCCAGGAAGCCGTCCATCGCCTCGCGTGCGTAGGCCTGTTCGCGCTGCGAATGCGAGAACAGCTTGACCGTGGCGATGTTGGTGTAGCTGTCGACGATGCGGCCGGTCATGGTCGAGCGCGCGTCCGCCTGCTCCTGCGACACCTTGCCCATGCGCGGCACGAACCAGCGCATCAGCAGCGCATAGCCCAGCAGCCAGCCGGCGAACGGCAGCATCAGTCGCCAGTCCGCGCTGGCCGCGACCACCACGGTGCCGCCGAAATACACCAGCACGTAGTTGCCGATGTCGACCAGCTTGATCACCGTCTCGCGCACCGCCAGCGAGGTCTGCATCAGCTTGGTGGCGATGCGCCCGGCGAACTCGTCCTGGAAATAGCCCATCGACTGCCGCAGCAGGTAGCGGTGGACCTTCCAGCGGATCCGCATCGGGAAGTTGCCGAGCAGGGTCTGGTGCTGCACCAGCGAGTTGAGCAGCACCAGCAGCGGCAGGCCGGCCAGCACCAGCGCCGCCATCCATGCCAGCCGCGTGCCTTCGATGGCGAGGAAGTCCGCCATGCCGATCGCGTTCATGCGATCCACCAGCGTGCCCACGTAGGCGTACAGCGCCACTTCGGCCAGCGCGGTCAGGCCGGTGGTCGCCGCAAGCAGCGCCAGCCACGGCTCCGCGCCGCGGGTGTAGTGGCGGCAGAACGCGTACAGGCTCGCCGGCGGCTGCGCCGGCGGATCGGCGGGGAAGGGATCGAGCCGGGTTTCGAACCAGCGCAGCATCTGCGGGCCTCGGGCGGGGCCGCGCCGTGGCGCGGCGCGGCGGGCGGCCATTGTGCCAGCGCCGGCCGCGTAGAATCGCCCCATGACACGACTGGTCCTGATCGACGGCTCCTCCTACCTGTACCGCGCCTTCCACGCGCTGCCGCCGCTGAGCAATGCGGCCGGCGAGCCGACCGGCGCGCTGTTCGGCGTGGTCAACATGCTGCGCGCGCACCTCAAGGAGCGCCCGGAGCACATCGCCTTCGTGGTCGATGCGCCGGGCAAGACCTTCCGCGACAAGATGTACCCCGAATACAAGGCCACGCGCGCGCCGATGCCCGACGACCTGCGCGCGCAGGTCGAGCCGATGATGGAGCTGGTGCAGGCGCTGGGCATCCCGATCCTGCGGGTGCCGGGCGTGGAGGCCGACGACGTGATCGGCACGCTGGCGCTGCAGGGCGCCGACGCGGGCATGGACGTGACCATTTCCACCGGCGACAAGGACTTCGCGCAGCTCGTGCGCCCCGGCGTGGCCCTGGTCAACACCATGAGCGGCAGCCGCATGGATTCGGACGACGCGGTGGTGGCCAAGTTCGGCGTGCGCGCCGACCAGATCGTCGACCTGCTGGCGCTGATGGGCGACACGGTCGACAACGTCGTCGGCGTGCCCAAGTGCGGCCCGAAGACCGCGGCCAAGTGGCTGGGCGAACACGGCACGCTCGACGGCGTGATCGCCGCCGCGCCCGGCATCAAGGGCAAGATCGGCGACAACCTGCGCGAGGCGCTGGAGCGTCTGCCGCTCAACCGCGACCTGGTGACGATCAAGACCGACGTCGCCCTCGACGGCGGTCCGGAAACTTTGGCGCTGCGCGAGCGCGACGTCGACACCCTGCGCGCGCTGTTCACCCGTTACGCCATGAACCAGGCACTGCGCGAACTCGACGGCGGCGCGGCCGAGGCGCCGGCGGCCGGGGCGCGCGCCGGCAAGCCCGCGCGCGCGGCGTCGTTCGTCACCGCGCCGCTGCCCGAAGGCGCGCCCGATCCGGCCCTGTCCGCGCCGGGTGTCTACGAGATGGTGACGACGCAGGCGCAGCTCGATGCCTGGATCGCGCGCCTGCAGGCCGCCGACGAGTTCGCCGTCGACACCGAGACCGATTCGCTCGACGCGATGCGCGCCAACCTGGTCGGCATGAGTTTCTGCATCGAGCCGGGCACGGCCTGCTACCTCCCGCTCGCGCACGACTACCCGGGCATGCCGGCGCAGCTCGACCGCGCACAGGCGCTGGCCGCGCTCGCGCCACTGTTCGCCGACGCCTCGATAAAGAAGCTCGGCCAGCACGGCAAGTACGACCTGCACGTGTTGCGCCGCCACGGCGTCGAGGTGGCCGGCTACGCCGACGACACCATGCTCGAGAGCTTCGTGCTCGAATCCGGGCGCACCCGCCACGACATGGATTCGCTGGCCGCGCGCTACCTCGGCTACACGACGATGAAATACGAGGACGTGGCAGGCAAGGGCAGCAAGAAGATCCTGTTCTCGCAGGTCGCGCTCGACGACGCCACGCGCTATGCCGCCGAGGACGCCGACGTGACCATGCGCCTGCACCGCGCGCTGGCGCCGAAGCTCGCGGCCGAGCCGGCGCTGGAATCCGTCTACCGCGACATCGAGATGCCGCTGGTGCCGGTGCTGGCGCGGGTCGAGGCCAACGGCGTGATGGTCGACGCCGACGAGCTGCGCCGGCAGAGCGCCGACCTGTCCCGGCGCATGCTGGCCGCGCAGCAGCGCGCCACGGAACTTGCCGGGCGCACCTTCAACCTCGACTCGCCCAAGCAGCTGCAGGCGCTGCTGTTCGACGAGCTGGGCCTGCCGGCGCTGGTGAAGACGCCCAAGGGCCAGCCGTCGACGAACGAAGAAGCGCTGGAGGCGATCGCCGACCAGCACGAACTGCCGCGCGTGATCCTCGACTACCGCGCGCTGGCGAAACTGCGCAGCACCTACACCGACAAGCTGCCGGAGATGGTCAACCCGGAAACCGGCCGCGTGCACACCAGCTACCACCAGGCGGGCGCGGCGACCGGGCGGCTGGCGTCGAGCGACCCGAACCTGCAGAACATCCCGATCCGCAGCGACGATGGCCGCCGCATCCGCAAGGCCTTCGTCGCGCCGCCGGGACGCAAGCTGCTCGCGTGCGACTACTCGCAGATCGAGCTGCGGATCATGGCCCACCTGTCGGAGGATCCCGGGTTGCTGTCCGCGTTTGCCTCGGGTGCCGACATCCACCGCGCGACCGCGGCGGAAGTGTTCGGCCGCAAGCTCGACGAGGTGACCGCCAACGAGCGCCGTGCGGCCAAGGCGATCAACTTCGGCCTGATGTACGGCATGAGCGCGTTCGGCCTGGCCCGCAACCTCGGGATCGGCCGCGGCGAGGCCCAGGACTACATCGCGCTGTATTTCTCGCGCTACCCCGGCGTGCGCGATTTCATGGAGCGCACCCGCAACGAGGCGCGCGAGCGCGGCTATGTCGAGACCGTGTTCGGCCGCCGCCTGTACCTGGAGTACATCCAGAAGGGCACCCAGGGCCAGCGCGCCGGCGCCGAGCGCGCCGCGATCAACGCGCCGATGCAGGGCACCGCGGCCGACATCATCAAGCGTGCGATGGTGGCCGTCGACGCCTGGCTGGCGCCGCATGCGGACCGGGCGAAGATGATCCTGCAGGTGCACGACGAGCTGGTGTTCGAGGCCGACGATGACTTCATCGACACGCTGCTGGCGCAGGTCCCGGTGATGATGTCTGCAGCGGCGGAACTGCGTGTTCCACTGGTGGTCGACAGCGGCGTCGGAAAGGACTGGGACGAGGCCCATTGAGGCCTTTTGGAGGGCCGGAAGTGGCGTTTTCTGAACGGAGTAAACGCCGGCTGAATCCAACAGAAACTTAACCCCGGGCTTCACGAACTATCCATGCGCGGGGTGGTCATATAGCCCGTGACGGATGCAATGTCCGTCACTGATCTCTCCCTCCCCTGGAGTGATCCCCGGGAACGAAGACCACTCCCCAGGTCCCGTTCCCACGAGCCCCGCCGGCCCCCCCTGCCTGCGGGGCTTTTTTTGTCTTCCACCCTCTGGGGGACGCACGACCGACTGGTCGCTCATGCGGGCTACGGTGGGAGGCCGTGCCCTGGCGGGCGGGAGCCGCTTTTCCCTCGGCAGGAACACCGCTGCGCGGCTCCCCCGGCCCGGCGGCCTTCTCAGTCGGCGAGTCCGGCCAGCCAGTCCCGCGGATGCAGGTAGTCCTGCAGGCGGGCTTCCGGGCTATCGGGTTCCGGCGCGAAGCCGTACTCCCAGCGCACCAGCGGCGGCAGGCTCATCAGGATCGATTCGCTGCGGCCGCCGGACTGGATCCCGAACAACGTGCCACGGTCCCAGAGCAGGTTGAACTCGACGTAGCGGCCGCGCCGGTACAGCTGGAACTGGCGCTCGCGCTCGCCGTATGGCGCGTCGCGGCGGCGTTCGACGATCGGCAGGTAGGCGTCGAGGAAGCCGTCGCCGACCGCGCGCAGGTAGTCGAAATCGCGCGCGAAGTCCGTGTGCAGGTCGTCGAAGAACAGCCCGCCCACGCCGCGCGTCTCGCCGCGGTGCTTCAGGAAGAAGTACTCGTCGCACCAGCGCTTGTGCGCGGCGTAGCGGTCGTCGCCAAACGGCGCGCACAGGTCGCGCGCGGTGCGGTGCCAGTGCAGCACGTCCCCGTCGACCGGATAGAAGGGGGTCAGGTCGAAGCCGCCGCCGAACCACCATGCCACCGTTTCGCCGTCGCGCACCGCGCGGAAGTGGCGCACGTTGGCATGCGTGGTCGGCACGTGCGGGTTGCGCGGGTGGAACACCAGCGACACTCCCACCGCACGCCACGACGCGCCGGCCAGTTCCGGCCGGGCCGCGGTTGCAGAGGGCGGCAGTTTCGTGCCGGACACGTCGGAGAAGCCGATACCGGCCTGCTCGAACACCGCGCCCTCGCGCAGCACGCGGGTGCGGCCGCCGCCGCCTTCGTCACGGGTCCAGCTGTCCTCGACGAACGTGGCCTTGCCGTCGGCGGTTTCGATGGCGGTGCAGATGCGGTCCTGCAGGCCGGTGAGGTAGTCGCGGACGCGGTCGATGTCTTCCATGGCGCGCATTGTAGGCGGGCGCGACGTGGCGCCGGTTGATCCGGGTCAGGCGCGTGCCGGGAAGGAGGCGTCGCAGGTCGGGGCGACGCCCCCGACGCGCTCTTCGCGTTGCCGCCTGAGGCATCGTAGGGCGGGTCTTGACCCGCCTGCTGTTCGGTGGAAATCAACGTCAAGAGCTTTCGCGCCGTGACGGCGCGAGCCACCTTTCTTTGCTTGTGCAAAGAAACCTGGCGCAAAGAAACACACCCCGCCTTCGCGCCCGGCGCTGTGCACCGGGTCCGCGGAGCCGGCGGGATTTTTCGAAGGGGCATCCTGCCCCTGCGAAAAACGCCGCACATCCCTGTGCGGCGCCCTGCGGGTCTTGTCCGCCGTCTCCGCCGCTACGGAGGGGCCCGGAGTCAAGATCAAGATCAAGATCAAGATCAAGGGCAACAGCAACAGCAACAGAGACCGCCTTGCACCCCGCGAATCCTGCTGGCTTGGCTGAAGCCGCTTCGACGGGAGTCCGGCAAACCCTCGCGCGTATTCATGCAGCACCCACAGTTTTTTACATGCAGGGCGCTATACCGTTCCGCGTTGCAAGGGTTGAGCGGAGGTCGATATGTCCTTTTACAGGCACTTGCTGGTTGCGCTGCTCGTCGGCGCGTGCGGTCAGGTCCATGCCTTGCCCGGCCATCCCGGGGCCGAACCGGCGGCGCGGATCATGACGCCGATGTTCTACGGCATCGAGATGTCGGACGAGGCGGTTGTCGAACTGGCCGCGAAGGCGCCGGTTGCGGCGGCGGTGCTGTCGTCGTTCCGTGCGCGACCCACTATCGATCCGATCGACATGTACCAGGGCGTGAGCTACTTCTCCGCAAGGCCGAACGCCCGGTCCGTCCGGGCCCTGCTTGACGGGGACGAGCAGGCCAACCTGCGGCAGGTGGATCCGCTTGCCCCGGGAGAGCGCTTGCGCGCGATCTTTCGCACGGTCGACGATGCAAGCGTGCAGGACGGGCGGATGACGCTTTCCATCGAAGCCATCGGTGACAACACGGCGGAGCGGACCACGCTTGTCGAGCTGGAGAAGGTGGAAGGCGCCACCGTTTCCGTAGACATCGTGGATCGGCCGGCGCCCGTCTATCGGGTGGCCGGCATCAGCTTCGTGGACTGAAGGCCGAAACTTCGGGGTGTCCTGGAACAACACGAAGCCCGTAGGATGGGTAGAGCCAACGGCGAAACCCATCGCGACACGGCCGGGTGATGGGTTGACCAGCTTCGCTGTTGAAAGCCGCTACGCTCTACCCATCCTACGGACTGCCATCGACACCGTGCCGTAGTGTCCGAGGGGAAAGGCGGGTCAAGACCCGCCCTGCTTCAGGGTGTCCTCGAACAGCTCGAAGATCCGCCGGTATTCGTCGTACCACGCGTCCGGATGGGTGAAGCCGTGCCGCTCCATCGGGTACGGCGCGATCTCCCACTTGTCCTTGCGCAGTTCGATCAGGCGCTGGGCCATCATCACCGAGTCCTTGAAGAACACGTTGTCGTCGATCATGCCGTGGGCGATCAGCAGGTGGTCCTGCAGGCCCTCGGCGTATTCGATCGGCGATGACTTCGCGTACGCCTCCGGGTCGATGTCGGGCGTGTTGAGGATGTTCGACGTGTACTCGTGGTTGTACTGCGACCAGTCCGACACCGGGCGCAGCGCGGCGCCGGCCTTGAACGTGCCCGGCTCGCGGAACAGCGCCATGAAGGCCATGAAGCCGCCGTAGCTGCCGCCGTAGATGCCGACGTGGTCGCGGTCGCCCTGCTTGTTGGCGACGATCCAGTCCAGGCCGTCGAGGTAGTCCTCCAGCTCCGGGTGGCCCATCTGCCGGTAGATCGCGGTGCGCCAGTCGCGGCCGTAGCCTTCGCTGGCGCGGTAGTCCAGGTCGAGCACGAGGTAGCCGTGCTGGACCAGCAGGTTGTGGAACATCTGCTCGCGGAAATAGTTCGGATAGCGCGCGCTGACGTTCTGCAGGTAGCCGGCGCCGTGGACGAACATCACCACCGGGTACTCGCGGCCGGGCTCCAGCTGCTCCGGACCGTAGTACTTGCCCCAGATCGTGCCGGCGCCGTGTTTGGAGGGCACCTGCACGTACTCGGGTTCGATCCAGTCGATCGCCTTGAACCCGGGCTTGCGCGTGTCGGTGAGCGTGCGCAGGCCGCTGCCGTCGGCGTTGGCCACGGCCAGCTGGATCGGCAGGTAGCTGGCCGAGTGCGTGACCAGCAGGCGGTCGCCGCGCGGCGACAGCTCGAAGCCCTCGACGCCGTCGAGCGCGGTGATCTCGCGCACGTCGCCGCCCGCGGCCGGCACCGCGCAGACTTCGTAGTCGCCCGGCCACTGCCGGTTGCAGACGAAGTGGAACGTGCGGCCGTCCGGCGACAGCGCCGGCTGCGACACTTCCCACTTGCCCGAGGTCAGCGCGCGCGCCTTGCCGTTTGCGCCGGCCAGGTACAGGTGCGAGTAGCCGGACTGTTCGGACAGCAGCCACAGCGTGCGGTTGTCGGGCATCCAGCCGAAGTCGTTGTAGTTCCAGTTGATCCAGGCCTCGTCGTGCAGGCGGTGGCGCGACTGCAGCTTCGCGTTCGCGAGGTCGACGGTGGCGATCCAGCGGTCCTTGTTGTCGACCGCGCGCACCAGCATCGCGACGTTGCCGCCGTCGGCGCTCCAGTGGATCGCGGGGCCGCGGCCGTCGCCGTCGGTCTCGATGCGCACCGCGCGGTTGCCTTCCAGCGGCTCCTTGCCGGCGGCCTTGCGCAGGTCGGCGAGCGGGTCGTCGGCGATGCCGGGCAGCGTGTCGTACCTGAGTTCGCGCACGCCGGCGTTGGCGACGTCGACCAGCCACACCTTCTGCGGCAGCGGCGGCTCGTGGCCGACGCGGGTGCGGACTTCCTCGAACTCCTCGTAGCCCGATTCGGTGACGTACTTCGGCATCTTGCCGGCCTGGCCGCCGTCGGCGTCCTTGGCCTGGGTCACCGCGATCAGCCAGCGGCCGTCGGGCGAGAGCGCGCTGTCGACGATGTCCACGTCCTTGCCGAGGTACGCCGGCGCCGGCGCGCGCGTGGGATCGGCGCGCCGCCACTGCTCGTTCTGCTCGCGCACCGCGTCGCGGCGGGCGCGGTCGTCGCGCAGGGTGCGCAGCATGTCGAACTGGCGGTCGCGCAGGGCGTCGTCCTTCGGCGCCTTGTCCGGATCGTCCTCGGCCTTGAGCAGCGAGGCCTGCGCGGCGCCGGCGGCGGCGGTCCAGCGGAACCAGTCGTTGCCCGCGCGCCACACCAGCGCGCCGTTGCTGCCCCACTGCGGGCGTGATTCGCCGGCGTCGGTGCGGGTGAGCTGGGTCAGCGCGCCGCTGGACAGGTCGCGCACGAAGATGTCGCCGTTGCGCACGAAGGCCATGCGAGTGCGTTGCGGGTCGACCACCTGCTGTCCGCCGTCGATGCCGGCCAGCGCCGCGCCGTCCAGTCGCGTCGCCGCGCCCCCATCGACCGCCTGCGAGAACGTGTCGCGGATGTTGCCGCCGTCGCGCTTGCGCGTGTAGTAGGCGGTCCTGCCGTCCCACGACCACCACGCGTCCTCGACGCCGTTGCCGATCCAGTCGGGGTCGGCCATGACCTGGTCCAGGGTCAGTGGCTGCGCCGGTTGCGCGTGGGCGGCGGCGAACGGCGCGACGGCGAGCGGGAGCAGGGCGAGGCAGGCGAGCAGATGGCGCATCTTGTGGATTCCGCGGAAATATCCGGAGCAGCGTAGCAGGCGGGGCGTTCCACGCATGGGCCACGGGTCATGGGGGCGCTGCCTCCCGAAGCTCTTGCAGGAGCGGCGGAAGTCGCGAGCTTTTCATGCGGCGCGTGAAACCGCCTGTTGTCATGCGCGCAACAAAAGAGCCCGCGGCTTCCGCCACTCCGGCAAGGATCAGGCAATCAAGCCGCGATCTTCCTTTTGCGAACGCCACCACTGCAGGCGCACAATGCGCGCTGCGGCGATCCCCCCGGCGCCGCGGAGTCCGCGCCTGATGGAAGATGCTCTGCTGACGCCGCTGTTCCTTTCGCGCGTGCAGTTCGCGTTCGTGATCTCATTCCACATCCTGTTCCCGGCCTTCACCATCGGCCTGGCGCACTGGCTGGCGTTCCTCGAATGGCGCTGGCTGCGCACGCGCGAGTCGCTGTGGCGCGACCTGTATTTCTTCTGGCTGAAGATCTTCGCGGTGTCGTTCGGCATGGGCGTGGTTTCGGGCATCGTGATGAGCTTCCAGTTCGGCACCAACTGGGCGGTGCTCAGCGAGCGTGCCGGCGCCATCCTCGGGCCGCTGCTGAGCTACGAGGTGCTGACCGCGTTCTTCCTCGAAGCCACGTTCCTGGGCGTGATGCTGTTCGGCTGGAAGCGGGTCTCGCACAAGGTGCATTTCCTGGCCACCTGCATGGTCGCGCTGGGCACGCTGCTGTCCACGTTCTGGATCATCTCGGCCAACAGCTGGATGCAGACGCCGCAGGGTTACGAGATCGTCGACGGCATGTTCGTGCCGGTGGACTGGTGGGCGGTGATCTTCAACCCGTCGTTCCCGTACCGGCTCGCGCACATGGTGCTGGCGGCGTTCATCACCACCTGCTTCGTGATCGGCGGGGTGAGCGCGTGGTACCTGGTGCGCGGCGACCACTTCGCCGCCGGCAGGCGCGGGCTGAAGCTGGCGGTGGCGTTCGCGGCGATCGCGGTGCCGCTGCAGATCTTCGTTGGCGACCTGCATGGCCTGAACGTCGGCAAGCACCAGCCGGTGAAACTGGCGGCGATGGAAGGGCACTGGCACGAGGGCGAGCCGGGCGAGGGCGTGCCGCTCGTGCTGTTCGCGATGCCCGACCAGGATGGCGAGCGCAACCGCTTCGAGGTTGCCGTGCCGCGCCTGGGCAGCGTGATCCTGACCCACAGCTGGGACGGCACGATCCAGCCGCTGACCGCGGTGCCTGCCGACGAGCGCCCGCCGGTCGCGCCGGTGTTCTGGGGCTTCCGGATCATGGTCGGCCTGGGCGTGCTGATGCTGCTGCTCACGCTGGCCTCGCTGTGGGCGTGGTGGCGCGGCTGGATGTTCGACGAGTCCGGCCGTGCGCGCTGGCTGTGGCAGGGCTGGAGATTGCTCAGCCCGGCGGGTTTCGTCGCGCTGCTGGCGGGCTGGTACGTGGTCGAGATCGGCCGCCAGCCCTACGTGGTCTACGGCCTGCTGCGCACCAGCGAGGCGGTCAGCCCCAACATCACCGCCGCGGCGGTGATGTCGTCGCTGATCACCTACGCCTGCGCCTATGCGGTGATCTTCGGCGCCGGCATCTGGTACCTGCTGAAGATGATCCGCCGCGGCCCGCATCCGGACGAGACGCCGCCCGAACACGGCGGCGGCGACAAGACCCCGGCGCGGCCGCTGTCGGTGGGCGACGACGAATCCGATGGCGCGGCCGCCGCGCCGCAGGAGCCGACGTGAGGTTGTTCCTGCCATGCGCTGGTCTCCCCTCTTTTTCAAAGAGGGGAGCAACTGCGTGAGGGCGCCCAACATGCAAAGGAGTCGGTCATGACCCTCGAACTCGTGCTGCCGGTGGTCTGGTTCGGCGTGATCGGCTTCGGCGTGCTGATGTACGTGCTGCTCGACGGCTTCGTGCTCGGCCTGGGCATCCTCGCGCCGTTCGCCGAGGACGAGGGCCAGCTCGACCACATGATGAACACCGCCGCGCCCATCTGGGACGGCAACGAGACCTGGCTGGTGCTCGGCGGCGCCGGGCTGCTGGCGGCGTTCCCGAAGGCGTACTCACTGGTGCTTTCGGCGCTGTACCTGCCGGTGCTGCTGATGCTGATCGCGCTGATCTTCCGCGGCGTGGCGTTCGAGTTCCGCTTCAAGGCCACGCGTGCCAAGCGCTTCTGGGGCGCGGCGTTCGCGCTGGGGTCGATCCTGGCCGCGTTTTCGCAGGGCCTGATCCTCGGCGCGCTGGTCGAGGGCATGCCGCTGACCGACGGCAAGTACCTGGGCGGGGCGTTCGGCTGGTTCAGCCCGTTCTCGATGCTGACCGGGGTGGCGGTGGTGTTCGGCTACGCGCTGCTGGGGTCGTGCTGGCTGATCCTGAAGACGGAAGGGCCGACGCAGCGGACCGCGCGCGCGCTGACCCGGCCGCTGGTGCTGGTGGTGGTCGCGTTCATGGGCCTGGTCAGCGCGTGGCTGCCGTTCCTGGATTCGCACATCATGGCGCGCTGGTTCGAGAGCGGGAATTTCTGGTGGCTGGCGCCGGTGCCGCTGCTGGCGCTGGCGAACGCCTTCGCGCTGTGGCGCGCGGCGATGCGCGAGGGCCGCGATTCGGCGCCGTTCGTGCTCACGCTGTGCTTCTTTGCGCTGGGCTTCGCCGGGCTGGTGCTGGGCATCTGGCCCAACATCGTGCCGCCGTCGCTGTCGATCTGGGATGCCGCCTCGCCGCCGTCGTCGCAGGTCTTCCTGCTGGTCGGCATCGCGGTCCTGCTGCCGGCGATCCTGGGCTACACGTACTGGTCGTACTCGGTGTTCCGCGGCAAGGTCGCGGCGGATTCGGGGTATCACTGAGGGGGCGGGATTCGGAATTCGGGATCCGGGATTCGAAAAATCCCGGCGTGCGGTGGCTTATGCTTCACCGGCGGATGCGGAAACCGTGGCTTTTGCCGTTCCGAGTCCCCAATCCCGAATCCCGAATCCCGAATCCCGGCTCCACCATGCACGCCTACGTCTACAAGAGCCTGCGCAAGGCCGATACCTACGTCTACCTGGCTGAACGCGAGGACTTCGGGCGCCTGCCCGAGCCGCTGCGGGCGCAGCTGGAACCGCTGCGGTTCGTGCTCGACGTGGCCCTGGTTCCCGGGCGCAAGCTGGCCCGCGAGGACGTGGAGGCCGTGCGCGAGAACCTGGTGATGCGCGGTTTCCACCTGCAGCTGCCGCCGGGCACCGACGTCGACCCGATGACGCAGGACTGGGGCACCGATGCCTGAGTCCGCGCTGCCGCGACGGCGGTTCGCGCTCGCGCTGGGCGCCGGCATCGTGCTGGCGGGTGTCGCCGGCTTCGGCGGCGTGGTCGCGGCGCTCGGCGGCTGGCTGGCGCAGCCGGCGTTCGCGCTGGCGATGCGCTGGCGGCGCGGCGGCGCGGCGCCGGACCGGGCCGCGTTGAAGACCGACGCCACCGCGCTCGCGCTGCTGTGGGGCGGCGGATTGGCGGCCTTCGCGCTGCTGGTGGCCTGGCCCCTGTCGGCGCTGCTGGAAAGCGGCGGCCTGGGCGCTGCCGTGGCGCTGAGCACGGTGGTCGGCATCTGCGTGATCGGCCTGTGGCGGACCTGGCCGCTGTGGCGCGCGGCCGAACACGAGGGCGGGCCGCTGCCCGGCCACTGGCAGACGCTGGGCGACGCCGACACCAGCGGCTGGCGCGGCGTGGCCGCGGCCGCCTGCGTTGCCGCGCTGCTGGCGATGGTGCTGCTGCAGGCCTGGCCGGGGCTGCTGTCGCCGGCGGGGCACTGGGTGCTTGCCGCGGCTTCGGCCGTGCTATGGCCGCTGCTGCACGCCGGCTTGCAGCGCATGCCGGCGCCGGAGCAGCTGCCCGAGGCGATGCCGATCGTCGAGATGGGCAGTGCCGACGCTGACGTGCCGGTCGAATTCGAAGGCGACCTGCCGACGATGCTCTACGACGCCGCGCGCCGCGGCCGCGTCGACCGCGCGCTGGAGCTGCTCGACGCCGGCGCCGACCCGGCCGCGCTGCCGGCCGACGACGAGCGCGACCAGCGCAGCCTGCCGGTGCTGGCCGCGGTGCTGCCCGACCTGCGCCTGCTGCGCGCCCTGATCGCCAACCGCGTCGACGTCAACGCCGCGCACCACGGCATGACCCCGCTGCTGGCCGCCACCCGCGACAGCTGGCACGGCCGTCCGGAAGCGGTGATGACCCTACTGGCCAACGGCGCCGACCCGCGCGCCGCCGACGCCGACGGCAACACGCCGCTGCACCACGCCGCGCGCAGCTCCGACCCGAGCGTGGCCGCGCTGCTGCGCGATGCGGCCGCGGAGATGACCGCGCTCAACCACGACGGACTGACCCCGCTGGGCGTGGCCTGCGCTGCCGGCAACTGGCGGCTGGCGCGCTTCCTGCTCGAACGCGGCGCCTATCCCGAGCCCGCCGACGCCACGCCCGCCCTGCTCGCCGCGGCCGGCAGCGACGAGGACGACCCGGCCGGCGTCGCCCTGCTGCTCAAGCACAAGGCCAAGGCCGATGCGCGCGACCGCAACGGCCGCGGCGCCCTGCACGAGGCCGCGCTTGCCGGCCACGCGGAAATCGCCGTCGCGCTGCTCGACGCCGGTGCCGATGCCAACGCCCGCGACGCCGCCGACCGCACCCCGCTGCTCGAAGCCGCGCGCGGCGGCCACCTGGCCGCGCTCGAGGCGCTGGTGGCCGCGCGCGCCGATGCCGCCGCCGTCGACGGCGAGGGCAACGACGCGCTGCAGCTGGCCTGCCGCGCCGAACTCGTCTCCTCGCCGCTGGTGCGGCGCCTGCTCGAACTCGGCGTCGATCCCGCCCGCACCGACGCGGCCGGCAAGCGCGCGATCGACCACGCCGCCGCCGCGGGGCGCTGGTCGCTGGTGGCGGTGCTCGATCCGGACTATCCGCTGCCGTCGACCGTGGCCGCGGACGCCGGCGACACGCCGCCGCCGGACCGCGCGCCGCTGGCGCTGCTGCGCGACGCGCTGCGCGAAGGCCGCTTCGACGGCCACGAGCGGCTGCTGTCGCTGCTGTCGCCGCAGGAACTCGGCGGCCTGCTGCTCGACGACGAAGCGCCGCTTTCGTTGCCACGGATCGAATGGCTGCTCGACCACGGCGCCGACCCGGAGGTGCGCGTGGACGGCGGCGACACGCCGGTGTTCACGCTGCTCGCACTGGGCCACGGCGCGCTGCCGGCGCTGCAACTGCTGCTGCGCCGCGGCGCCTCGCCGGCGGGCGCGGGCGGGTTGGCGCGCTTCCTCGAAGCCTGCGCCGGTGGCGACCAGGCCGGGCGCGCGCTGGAGCGGTGCGCGCTGGACCTGCTCGACCACGGCGCCGACCCGTTCGCATCGTCGGTGTCGGGCGATCCGCCGCTGGCGCTCGCGGTGCGGCTGGGCTGGATGCGGCTGCTCGAACGCCTGGTCGACTGCGGCGTCGACCTCGACGCGCGTGACGGCCACGGCATGACCGCGCTGCACCTGTGCGCGGCGCTGTCACGCGAGGCGGCGCTGAAGCTGCTGGTCAGCCGCGGCGCGTCGCCGGCGGTGCGCGCGGCCGACGGCCAGACGCCGCTGGGCGTGGCGCTGTCGGGCGGACGCCGGGACCTGGCCGACTGGCTCGACTGGCGCGGCTGGCCGCTGCCCCGGCGCGCGCTGCGCGACACCGACCTGCCGGCCGCGGCCATCGTCGGCGACACCGACGCGGTGCGGCGCCTGCTCGACTTCGGCCTGGCGGTGGACACCGTCGACGTGCAGGGCTGCACCGCGCTGCTGCGTGCGGCCGGCGGCGGCCATCGCGACACGGTCGAACTGCTGCTCGAACGCGGCGCCGACCCGCAGCAGGCCGCGCACACCGGCGCCACCCCGCTGTCTGCGGCGGTGAGCATGCGCCAAGGCGACATCGTCGAACGCCTGCTCGCGGCCGGCGCCACCCTCGAGCAGCGCCTGCCCGGCGACGTCACCGTGCTGATGCTGGCCGCCGCGCTCGGCCTGCCGGACCTGTGCGCGCGCTTGCTCACCGCCGGCGCCAACGTGCAGGCCGCCGACGCGCAGGGCCTGACGCCGCTGCACTGCGCCGCGCTCTACGGCTTCACCAGCCGCGACCGCGCGCGCCTGCTGGCCCTGTTCGACACCCTGCTGCTGGCCGGCGCCGACACCGACACCGCGGCGGCCAGCGGCGTCACCCCGCTGCTGCTGCTGCTGGGCGCGCGCGCCGAGCCCGGCACCGCCTGCGACGAGGACGTGGTGATGGCCGCCCTCGACCACCTGCTCGACGAGGACGTCAGCCTCGACGCGCAGGACCCGCGCGGCTTCGGCCCGCTGCACCTGGCCGCGCTGCACGGCCAGCTGCGCATGGCCCAGCGCCTGCTGCGCGCCGGCTGCGACCCCGACCTGCGCGATGCCCTCAACCGCACCCCGCGCGAGATCGCGGTGATGCGCGGCTTCGTCGACGTCGCCGCCGAGTTCGCGCCCCTGCAGTCGGGCGTGTCGATGGCGCGGTTCCTGCGCGACCGGGGTTAGGGGCTGGGGGGCAAGGGGCTGGGAATCGCAGGGAGCTGTTGCTTTTGCCCCCTTTGAAAAAGGGGGTATGGGGGATTTGCTTTTCGCGCTCTGCCTCGCCCGGCATCTGGTAGGAACGGCTGAAGCCGCGATGCTTTTGGGGCAGGACCACAGAAGCAAGAGCAAATCCCCCAAACCCCCTTTTTCAAAGGGGGCAAAAGCCAAAAAAGCTTCCAGAGCCCCTCACCCGCGCGTCGGCGGCTCAGGCAGCGGCGCCTGTTCCGGTTCGTCCGAGCCGCTGGAATCGGCGGCGAACAGCTGCATCAGTTCCACCCGCGACTCGCGCGAGGTCTGCCGCAGGGCGACGTCGTCGTCGTACACCAGGTGCTGGGCGCGCAGCAGCTTGTTGTCGTGCTCGCGGAAGCGCCTGGCGTGGTCGGCGGCCTGCTCCGGCGACATGCCCAGCGCGACCAGCACCTCCTCGCCCATCGTCAGGCTGGAGCCGAACAGCTCGCGGAACACCGTAGCGCCCAGGTCCATCAGCCGCCACGCGTGCTGGCGGTCGCGGGCGCGCGCGAACACTTTCGCGTCCGGGTACATGCGCCGCACCAGCCGCACCGCCTTGGTGTTGGTCTCCGGGTTGTCCATCGCCATCACGAACACCTCGATGCGCTCGCCGCCGGCCGCGCGCAGCAGGTCCGGCCGCGTCGGGTCGCCGTAGTACAGCTCGTTGCCGAGCCGGCGCAGGCCCTCGACCGTGTCGAGGTTGTGTTCCAGCGCGACGAAGGGGATGCGCTGCGCCACCAGCAGTCGCGCGACGATCTGGCCGAAGCGGCCCATGCCCGCGACCAGCACCTTCGGCTGGTGGTCGGCGATGTCGTCGAAGTCCGGGCGCGGCGCGGAGGCCGTGCGCGCGGGCATTTCCCGCAGCAGCCGGGTGATGCCGATCAGCAGCAGCGGCGTGAGCGCCATCGAGATGCCCACCATCGCCACCAGCCGGTCGTGCACCACCGAGTCGATCAGGCGCACGCGCGTGGCTTCGTTGAACACCACGAACGCGAACTCGCCGCCCAGCCACAGCACCCCGCCCAGCGCCAGCGCCTCGCGCGACGGCAGCCGCCCCGGCCACAGCCGGCCGACGAAGAACACGATCGAGAACTTCACCAGCAGCAGCGCCAGCACGCCGCCGGCGATCAGCAGCGGCTCTGCGGCCACGCGGTCCAGGTCGATGCCCATGCCCACGGCGATGAAGAACAGGCCCAGCAGCAGGCCTTCGAATGGCTGGATCTGCGATTCGAGCTCGTGCCGGAACTCCGAATCGGCCAGCAGCACGCCGGCGATGAACGCGCCCAGGCCCGCGCTCAGCCCCGCGCCCTGCATGATCCACGCCGAACCCAGCACCGCGAACAGCGCGGTGGCGGTGAATACCTCCGGCATCTTCGTGCGCGCCACCACGCGGAACACATAGCGCAGCAGGTAGCGCCCGCCGATCACCACCAGCGCCACCGTGCCGATCGCCTGCAGCGCGATCGGCCAGGTCAGGGTCTGTTCCTTGGCCCCGCCCAGCAGCGGGATCGCCGCCAGCAGCGGGATCGCCGCCAGGTCCTGGAACAGCAGGATCGCGAACCCCAGCCGCCCGTAGTCGGTGTTGAGCTCCTTGCGCTCGGCCAGCAGCTGCAGGCCGACCGCGGTCGACGACAGGGCCAGGCCGAGGCCGATCACCAGCGCGCTCTTCCAGTGCAGGTGTGCGGCGAAGTACACGATCGCGCCCAGCGCCAGCGCGCTCAGTGCCACCTGCAGCCCGCCGGAGACGAACACCGGCCGCCGCATCACCCGCAGCCGCGACGGCGACAGCTCCAGCCCGATCACGAACAGCAGCATCACCACGCCGATCTCGGCCGCATCGAGGATGCGGTCGGTGTCGCGCACCAAACCGAACCCGTCCGGCCCCAGCACCACGCCCGCTGCCAGGTACGCCAGCACCGCGCCGAGGCCGAGCTTCTTGAACACCGGCACCGCGATCACCGCGGCCAGCAGGAACACCAGCGCCAGTTCGAGTCCACTTCCGTGCATGGAAACCTCCGCGTCGATTATGCATCGTCGCCGCGTGGCGTCCGTGTCCGGCGGCGGACAATTGCATGGGCGCGGTACCGTTCGCTAACCTGCGGCCGGGACGTGCAGGGGATGGACGATGAACAGGGCATGGACAACGAAGGGACTGGTCGCGACGCTGCTGCTGGCGATGGCCGCTGTCGCCATCGCCGCCCCGAAGCACGTGCAGGCGCAGACCGAGGCCAGCATGCTGCTGACCGGAACGATCGAAATCGAAGCCGACGGCAGTGTCCGCGGCTACAGCATCGACAACGAAGACAAGGTGCCCGACCACGTGCTGGCCAACATTGCCGGGATGGTGCCGGAGTGGCGCTTCGAGCCGGTGCTGGTCGACGGCAAGCCGGTTTCGGAACGCGTGAAGATGAGCCTGCGCATGGTGGCGGAACCGTTGCAGGGCGGAAAGTTCGCGATCTACATCGCGAGCGCGGGCTTCGGCCGGAAGAGCGCGGCCAGGCCGACCGATTCCGTTTCGGTACGGGAAATGAATCCGCCCGTGTTCCCGGAGGAGATCGTCCGGATGGGTGGGAAAGGCATCGTTTACCTCATCCTGAAGATTGGCCGGCAGGGCATGGTCGAGGACGTGGCGGTCGAGCAGGTGAATCTCACCGCCTATGCCAGCAGCGAGACGAGGATGCGACGCATCCGGTTGCGGCTCGCCGAGGCGGCGCTGGAGGCGGCGCGCGGATGGACCTTCAACGCGCCGAGCACGGGCGAGCTGGCCGACGATGAATTCTGGTTGGCCCGGGTGCCGGTCGATTTCGCATACGTGGGCGACAAGCAGGTGGCGTACGGCGAGTGGGACGCCTACCTGCCGGGGCAGCGCGTGCGCGCGCCGTGGCTGCATGGCGACGACGACATGACCGGCGGCGACGCCCTTGCCGGCGGCGAACTGCAAACGCTCGGCATCGGGCCGAGGCTGCTGACGCCGCTCAAGCAGGGCTGAGCCCCGAACGGACGTAAAGGCCCCGCAACGCGGGGCTTCTTCGATCTTGCAGGAGCGGCTGAAGCCGCACCTACAAGGGCTTGGCGAGTCGAACCCGTGGCAATCAGGCACGAGACAAGGACATTCCCATGGGCTTTTCAACGCCAGCCAGGAAAAACGCAGCGCTGATCGCGGTGTCAGGCGCGATCTGCCTGCTCGCGCTGCTGTTCGCGCAATCGGCGACCCGGCTCGTGGCCGACGAAAGCGTGCATGTTCCGCAGATCCAGTGGTTGCTGCAGGGGCGGTTCGATGCACATCCCATGCTGACCACCATCCCCGGCTTCCATCTGGCAGTGGCTGGCGTGCTGAAGCTGCTTGCGATCGATTCGGTCGTCGGCATGCGGGCGATCGGACTGTCCTTCGGCATCGTGGCGGCGCTGGTGTTCTGGCGCATCAGGAGGAAGCTCGGGGACGCGAGCGCCGTCCGGTCGGCGGCGCTGCTGTTCTTCTTGCCGTTCCTGTATCCGTATTACTTCCTGGCCTACACCGACGTGCTGTCGCTGGCGTTCGTCCTGGGCGCGATGCTGGCGACGCTGGAACGCCGGCACGTGCTGGCGGCGCTGGCGCTGCTGCTCGCGATCGCGGTGCGCCAGAACAACGTGCTGTGGGCGGGCTTCATGCCGTTGTTCGCCCTGTGGCCGACGCTCCGGGAAGCGAACTGGCGCCCGTGGCGCTGCGCCGGGGAATGCGCGCGCGTCGTCTGGCCGTACTTGCTGCCGGTGGCCGCGTTCCTGGCCTACTGGGCATGGAACGGGACGATTTCCCTGTCCAAGCAGGTGGCCGCCGGGCACCCGGACCTCAGGCTGCACGTGGGCAACATCCATTTCTCGCTGTTCCTGTTCTTCGTGTTCTTTCCGCAGGATGTGTGGATGGGCGCAAAGCGCTTCGCTACTGCGCTGCGCCGGAATCCGTGGTGGCTGCTGGTCCCGGTCGTCATCATCGCGTTCGCGAAGCTCAAGGGCAGCTACGACAACACCCAGTTCACCGACTACTTCATCCGCAACTGGATCATCCAGACCGTCCGTCACGGCGGCTGGGAACGGTGGGCATTTGCCGTGGTGGTCGCGCTGTCGGCGTGCAGCATCGCGTTCGTCAGGTTCTCGGTCAGGCAGGCCTGGCTGGTCTATCCGTTCTCGATCCTCTACCTGGCCTCGTCATGGCTGATCGAGAACCGGTACTCGATCATTCCCTTCGCCCTGTGGATGGCGCTGCGCACGACCGGCAGCGACCGCGCGGATCGCATCCGGCTGGTGGCGTGGATCCTGGTGTCCCAGTTCTTCGTGTGGGGCATCTTCAGCGGACGGTTCATGCTGTAGGCCACGGGGGATGGCTGCAGCGGATTTGCTAGAGTCGCGTCGTCGGCGACAGGCACCCGTTCCGCGGTGCGCGTGGCGGCTGCCGCCGACAGACCAGGGAGATCAAGGCAATGAAGAACGCATGCCGCATGCTGCTCGTCGTGTCGCTGCTGGGGCTGGTCGCCACGGCCACAGCCGGGATCAGGAGGATGGCACCGGAATCGGTACGCAACCAGGTCGAAGTCAGCATGTTGCTGACCGGGACCATCGACATCGAGCCCGACGGTTCGGTGAGCGGCTACGTGCTGGACGATCGCGAGAAGGTGCCGGATTACGTAGCGGCCATTCTCGATCGCCGCGTGCCCGCGTGGCGGTTCGAGCCCACGCTGCGCGACGGCCAGGCGGTGCCGGTGCGCAGCCCGATGAGCCTGCGCATGGTGGGTTCGCCGGTGGGCGAGGACAGCTTCCAGCTCTCGATCACCGGCGTCAGTTTCGGCGGGTATAGCGACGAAGCCACCGACTACGTCACGCGCGATCGCCTCGATCCGCCGAGCTACCCGGTGGCCATGGCAAGGATCGGCGGCAAGGGCATCGTGTACCTGGTGCTGCAGATCGACCGCGAGGGTCGGGTCGCGGACCTGTTCGTCGAACAGGTCAACCTCACCTCGCTCGGTACCGAGGACCAGATGGCGAAGATTCGCGAGCAACTGAGCAAGGCCGCGACCGAGGCCGCCTGGAAATGGACCTTCCACCCGCCGACGAGCGGCGAGTCCGTGGACGACGAGCACTGGGCGGTGCGCGTGCCGGTCGAGTTCACGCTTTACGACGACAAGCCGGTGGCATACGGCCAATGGGAGGCCTACCTGCCCGGCCCGCGCGCGGCCGCGGCATGGGCGCAGGACGGCGTGAGCCCGGATGCGATCGCCGGCAGCGGCCTGCATCCGGTCGGCGGTGGCCTGAAGCTGCTGACGCCGCTGCAGGATGGCTGAGTCGGGAGACGGATGAAGAAGCCCCGCATCGCGGGGCTTCCTGTTTCATGCAGGAGCGATGGCTCCTCGAGCTCAGCGCTTCATCGAAGCGAAAAACTCATCATTCGACTTCGTGCTCTTCATCTTGTCGAGCAGGAATTCCATCGCCGCGATCTCGTCCATCGGGTGCAGCAGCTTGCGCAGGATCCAGATCTTCTGCAGCAGCTCCGGTTCGATCAGCAGGTCCTCGCGGCGGGTGCCGGACTGGTTGACGTTGATCGCCGGGTAGACGCGCTTTTCGGTGATGCGGCGGTCGAGGTGGATTTCGCTGTTGCCGGTGCCCTTGAACTCCTCGTAGATCACCTTGTCCATCGCGCTACCGGTGTCGACCAGCGCGGTGGCGATGATGGTCAGCGAACCGCCTTCCTCGACGTTGCGCGCGGCGCCGAAGAAGCGCTTCGGGCGGTGCATGGCGTTGGCGTCGACGCCGCCGGTGAGCACCTTGCCGGAAGACGGCACGACGTTGTTGTAGGCGCGGGCCAGGCGGGTGATCGAGTCGAGCAGGATCACCACGTCCTTCTTGTGCTCGACCAGGCGCTTGGCGCGCTCGATCACCATCTCGGCCACCTGTACGTGGCGCGCGGCCGGCTCGTCGAAGGTCGAGCTGATGACCTCGCCGCGCACGGTGCGCTGCATCTCGGTGACTTCCTCGGGCCGCTCGTCGATGAGCAGCACGATCATGTGCACGTCGGGATGGTTGGTGGTGATGGCGGTGGCGATCTGCTGCATCATGATCGTCTTGCCCGCCTTGGGCGGCGACACGATCAGCGCGCGCTGGCCCTTGCCCTGCGGCGCCATCAGGTCGAGGATGCGGCCGGCGATGTCCTCGGATGAGCCGTCGCCGCGCTCGAGCTTGAAGCGCCTGCGCGGGAACAGCGGCGTCAGGTTCTCGAACAGCACCTTGTTCTTCGATGCTTCCAGCGGCTCGCCGTTGATGGTGTCGACCACGTTCAGCGCGAAGTAGCGCTCGCCGTCCTTGGGCCAGCGGATGCGGCCGGACAGGTGGTCGCCGGTGCGCAGGTTGAAGCGGCGGATCTGGCTGGGCGAGATGTAGGTGTCGTCCGGGCCGGCGAGGTAGCTCGCCTCGGCCGCGCGCAGGAAGCCGAAGCCGTCGGGCAGGATTTCCAGCACGCCATCGGCCTGCACGCCCTCGCTGGTGCGGGTGAGCACCTTGAGCAGGGCGAAGATCACGTCCTGCTTGCGGGCGCGGGCGACGGCGTCGGAGATGCCCAGTTGTTCGGCGATGTCGAGCAGCTTGTGCGCCGGCATGCGCTTGAGGTCGCCGAGCGAATACTGCGGGAAGCCTTCGGGGATGCTGGGCGGCGGCAGGCGCTGGCCCTGGTCGTTGCCGTTGTCGTCGCGCGGCAGGCCGTCGTCGCGGTTGCCGCGGTCGCGGTCGCGGTTGCGGTCGCGACGATTGCGGAAGCGCTCGCGGCGGTTGTTGTTCTGGTTGCCGCCGCCGTGTTGCTGCTGGCGCGGCTCGCCGCCGTCCTGCGACTGCGACTGCGGCTGGCCGCCGCCGGATTCGGTGGCCGCGGGCGCCGGAGGCGGCGCTTCGGCGGCCGGTGCCGGCGGCGGAGCGGGGGGCGGTGGTGTCGGCGCTGCCGGCGCGGCGGCAGCGTCAGGCGTGGCGGGGGCCTTGGCGGCCTTGGTCGCGCGCGGCTTGCGCACGCGCTTCTCGGCGGTATCGCCGGAATCGGGGGTGTTGTCGGACAAGTGCGAATTCCTCGCTAGCTGCGAGCGCCCGCGGAGCGCGGGCGGGATGGGTAGAGTGGGGTCTTCAGAAGGGTGCGGCGGGCCTGGAGCAGGCAGCAATCACGCCGGGTCGGATAGAAACTAGCACTGCACCGGGGGCCGCGGCAAGCGGTCCGGGTTGCGCGTTGGCGGCGGTGCCCAAGGCCGCGGCCGGTTCGCGCAGCCCGAGGCAGCGGCGTGGTCGCCCACGCCGGGGTGCCTGGATGGCGCGTCAGAGCGCCTTGTCGATCATCTGCGCCAGCTGCGCCTTGCCCACGGCGCCGATCTGCGTGGCCTGGACCTGGCCGTCCTTGAACAGCAGCAGCATCGGGATCGAGCGCACGTGGTACTTCATCGCCGTGTTGCGGTTCTCGTCCACGTTCACCTTGGCGATCCTGACCTTGCCGTCGTAGGCCTCGGCCAGTTCATCCAGGGCCGGCGCGATCATCTTGCAGGGGCCGCACCACTCGGCCCAGAAATCGACCAGGACCGGTTCGGATGACTGCAGGACGGTGCTGTCGAAGTCGGCGTCGGTGGCATGGATGACCTTCTCGCTCACGAAATTCTCCTGATGGACCAAATCTGCTGTTCGGGTGCCCGGCGGGGCCATGGCGGCGCCGGTTAACTGTTAAACTGGGGCGATTCGCGGTCGATTCAAGGACACGCCCAGGGCCCGCAAGGGGACCGATCCGGGCCGCGACCGCACTCCCTTCCGGTGCCGGCAGTCTGCTCGGCCACCGCATCCCACGCAAGCGCGCATTGCCGCGCGGACCTGATCTGACGCATGAGCGACAAGCCCCTTACCGACATCACCTTCTCCTCCTTCGAGCTGCAACCGGCGCTGCTGGCCGGGCTCGAATCGGCCGGATTCACCCGCTGCACCCCGATCCAGGCGCTGACCCTGCCGATCACCCTGGCCGGGCGCGACGTCGCCGGCCAGGCCCAGACCGGCACCGGCAAGACCCTGGCCTTCCTGGTCACGGTGATGAACCGGCTGCTGGCCAGCCCGGCACTGGCCGAGCGCAAGCCCGAGGACCCGCGCGCGCTGATCCTGGCGCCGACCCGCGAGCTTGCGATCCAGATCCACAAGGACGCGGTGAAGTTCGGTTCCGAGCTGGGCCTGAGGTTCGCCCTGGTCTACGGCGGCGTCGACTACGACAAGCAGCGCCAGCTGCTGCAGGAAGGCGTCGACGTCATCATCGCCACGCCCGGCCGCCTGATCGACTACGTCAAGCAGCACAAGGTGGTCTCGCTGCACGCCTGCGAGGTGTGCGTGCTGGACGAGGCCGACCGCATGTTCGACCTGGGCTTCATCAAGGACATCCGCTTCCTGCTGCGGCGCATGCCCGCGCGCACCGAGCGCCAGACATTGCTGTTCTCGGCCACGCTCAGCCACCGCGTGCTGGAGCTCGCCTACGAGCACATGAACGAGCCGGAGAAGATCGTCGTCGAGACCGAGACGATCACCGCCGCGCGCGTGCGCCAGAAGCTGTACTACCCGGCGGACGAGGAAAAACTGCCGCTGCTGCTGGGCCTGCTGTCGCGCAGCGAAGGCGCGCGGACGATGATTTTCGTCAACACCAAGGCCTTCGTCGAGCGCGTTGCGCGCGCCTTGGAGCGCGCCGGCTACCGGGTCGGCGTATTGAGCGGCGACGTGCCGCAGAAGAAGCGCGAGACGCTGCTGAAGAAGTTCCAGGCTGGCCAGCTCGAGATCCTGGTCGCCACCGACGTCGCCGCGCGCGGCCTGCACATCGACGGCGTGCAGTACGTCTACAACTACGACCTGCCGTTCGACGCCGAGGACTACGTGCACCGCATCGGCCGCACCGCGCGCCTGGGCGCCGAGGGCGACGCGATCAGCTTCGCCTGCGAGCGCTACGCGATGGGCCTGCCGGACATCGAGGCCTACATCGACCAGAAGATCCCGTCCGAACCGGTCACCGAGGACCTGCTGGTCGCGATGCCGCGCAAGCCGCGCGAAGGCGTGGAGCGGGAAGCGGCCGAAGGCGAGAGCGTCAGCGAGATCTTCCGCGAAGCGCGCGAGCAGCGTGCCGCCGAGGATGCGCGTCGCGGCGTCAAGCCGCGCGGCCGCAGCGGCGGACGCACCGGCTCCGGTGAAGGCCGGCGCGAGCGCGGCCCGAGGCCGCCGCGTCCCGCGCGCCCGGCCGCGGAAGGCAGTGACGCCGCGCGCAAGCCTGTCGCGGCGACCGCAGCCGCGGAAACCGTGAACGGCGCGCCGCAAGGCGAGGCCAAGCCGCCGCGCAAGCGCCGTCGCCGTCGCGGCGGTCGTCGCGTCGACGGTGGCGAGGCGGTCCAGCAGGCCGCAGGCGCCGAGCGCCAGCAGGCCGCGCCGGCCAAGCCCGCCGGCCCGCGCCACGTCCAGGCCAAGCCGGCCCGTGGTGCGAACAAGCAGCCGCTCCCCGCGGCTTCCGCGTCGCAGGACAAGCAGTCCTCGCTGATCTCGCGCATCGGCCGCGGGCTGAAGAAGCTGGTGACGCGGGCGCCGCATACGCAGCACTGAGGGCGTTGATGCCGGGAATCGGGAATCGGGAATGGGGAATCGAAAAAGCCGGAAGGTGACCCGTTTTCCGGTAAAGCCCTGTGTCGATTGCGAGTTGTTGGCGCAGCTGAATCGCAAAGTCCGGATGACGATGGCAGATCGGCCCGGGAAGCTTTAGCCTTTCCGAATCCCCGATCCCGACTCCCGAATCCCGGCCCCATGAGCGTCCTGCGCTTCGACAACGTCAGCAAGCAGTATCCGGGCGGCCACGTCGCGCTGTCGGACGTGAGTTTCGATGTCGAGGCGGGCGAGATGCTGTTCGTCACCGGCCATTCGGGCGCCGGCAAGAGCACCCTGCTCAAGCTGATCCACCTGTCCGAGCGGCCCAGCCGCGGCGCGGTGCTGTTCGCCGAGCGCAACCTGATGAAGGTGCGCGGCCGCCGCGTCGCGCTGCACCGGCGCGACGTGGGCGTGGTGTTCCAGGACCACCGCCTGCTCACCGACCGCAGCGTGTTCGACAACATCGCCCTGCCGCTGATCCTGCGCGGCATGCGCCGCGGCGAGATCGGCAGGCGCGTGCGCAGCGTGCTCGAGCAGCTGGGCCTGGGCGAACGCGAGCGCGCGTTGCCCACGCAACTGTCGGCCGGCGAGCAGCAGCGCATCGGCATCGCCCGCGCGGTGGTCAGCGAGCCGCGCCTGCTGGTGGCCGACGAGCCGACCGGCAACCTCGACCCCACCCTGTCGGCCGAGATCATGGCGCTGTTCGCCTCGCTGCCCGAGCGCGGCACCAGCGTGCTGATCGCCAGCCACGACCTGGGCCTGGTCAAGCGCATGAAAAAACGCGTGCTGGTGCTCGACCACGGCGTGCTTGCCGACGACATCTCGCCGGAGGACCTGGCCGATGAGTAGCAAGGGCGGCAACTCGCGCATCGGCACCTGGTTCGACCACCACGTCTACAGCTTCGTCGCCAGCCTCGGCCGCGTGCTGCGCAAGCCGTGGGCGACCGCGCTGACCGTCGGCGTGATGGCCGTGGCGCTGGCGCTGCCGCTGGGGCTGTGGCTGGTGCTGGGCAACGTGGAACGGTTCTCCGGCAGCGTGCAGCAGTCGCGCGAGATCAGCGTGTTCCTCAAGCAGGACGTGGCCGGCGACCGTGCCACCGCACTGGCCGAAGAGCTGCGCGACCGCCGCAACGTCGGCGACGTGCAGCTGCTGACGCCCGAGCAGGGCCTGCAGTCGCTGCGCGACAAGGGCGTGCCGGCCACCGCCATCGACGCGGCCGGCGACAACCCGCTGCCCTACGTGCTGGTCGTGACCCCCGCCGGCGACGAGATGATGCTCGCCGCGGGCCTGGAGCAACTGCCCGAGGCCGAGCTGGTGCAGCACGACACCCAGTGGCGCGAGCGCCTGGACGGCTGGCTGCGCTTCGGCAGCCGCGTGGCGTGGGTGCTGGCCTTCCTGCTCGGCCTGGGCGCGCTGCTGGTGGTGGGCAACACGGTGCGCCTGGACATCCAGTCGCGGCGCGAGGAGATCGGCGTGCTGCAGCTGCTCGGCGCCACCGACGGTTTCATCCGCCGGCCGTTCCTGTACCTCGGTGCGTGGTACGGCATCGGCGCCGGCGTGATCGCGCTGGGCCTGCTGGCAGCCGCCGGCCATGCGCTGCGCGAACCGCTGGCGCAGCTGGCTGCCAGCTACGGCAGCAGCTTCGAGCTCACCGGGTTCACTCCGCAGGTCGCGCTGGCGGTGCTGGCCGGCGCGGTCGTGCTCGGCTGGCTCGGCGCGGGATTCGTCACCGGCCACTACTTGCGCCAGACGCGCCCGACGCAGACATGAGCGAGGCCGGCGACAAGCGCAGGCACGACCTGCGCCACGTGGCCAGCGACGCGCCGCGGGTGATGGTGGTCGACGGCTCGAAGCTGGTGCGCAGGCTGATCGGCGACGTGCTGCACAAGGAGCTGCCCAACGTCGAGGTCGTCGGCTGCAGTGGGCTGGCCGAGGCCGGCGAGGCGCTGCGGGAGGCGGAGGTCGACCTGGTCACCACCGCGCTGGTGCTGCCCGACGGCGACGGCATGCAGCTGGCGAAGGCGGTGCGCGAGGCCGCGGCGCAGCGCTACGTGCCGGTGATCGTGGTCTCCGGCGATGCGCAGTCGCGCCTGGAGTCGCGCAGCTTCACCGACGACGTCACCGACTACTTCGACAAGTCCCACGGCCACCAGGCGCTGGCCGCGTTCATCCGCGGCTACGTGCAGCCGGCGCCGATCCCCGACGCGCACGTGCTCTACGTCGAGGACAGCCGCACGGTGGCGATTGCTACCACCCGCATGCTCCAGGCCCAGCAGATGCGGGTCACGCACGTGCCCAGCGTCGAGGACGCGCTTGAGTTCCTGCGCGCGCAGGCGGCAAGCGACGATGCCCCCGGCGTCGACCTGGTGTTGACCGACGTGTACCTGAAGGGCGAGCTGGACGGACACGACCTGCTGCGCGCGATCCGCAACGAGTTCGGCTACGGCAAGCGCCGCTTGCCGGTGCTGGTGATGACCGGCGACGCCAATCCCGACAACCAGTCGGTCCTGCTGCGCGAGGGCGCCAACGACCTGGTGCTCAAGCCGATCGAGGAGCGGCTGCTGGTGACCAAGGCGCTGTTCCAGCTGCGGCTGGCGGGATTGCACGGACGGGGAACGAAGTAGTGCGCCCGTGCTCCCCATTCCTCGTGGAAGCGGCTCCGGCCGCGAGCTTTGGCTCCCTCACCTGCGAGGGAGGGTTGGGGAGGGGTGCCTTTGGGATCAGCCCGAACCGTGGCAACCCCCTCCCAACCTCCCCCTGCCTTCGCAGGGGGAGGGGCCAAGGCAAAAGCTCGCGGCTGAAGTCGTTCCTGCAAGGATGCATGCGGGGATCCTGATGCCCGGTGACCGCATCAAGCTCGAGCCATCCTGGAAGTCGCGCATCGGCGACTACCTGCAGCGCGATGACATGCAGGCGCTGTCGGGCTTCCTGCGCGAGCGCCACGCCGCCGGCGCGCGGATCTTCCCGCCGGCGCGGCAGATCTTCGCCGCCTTCGACGCCACGCCGTTCGACGCGGTGAAGGTCGTCGTCCTGGGCCAGGACCCGTACCACGGCGCCGGCCAGGCGCACGGGCTGTGCTTCTCGGTGCGGCCGGGCGTGCCGGTGCCGCCGTCGCTGGACAACATGTTCAAGGAAATCCGGCGCGACCTCGGCATCGAACGGCCCGACCACGGCTACCTGATGCCGTGGGCGCGGCAGGGCGTGCTGCTGCTCAACTCCGTGCTCACCGTCGAGGAAGGCCGCGCCGGCTCGCACCAGGGCAAGGGCTGGGAGGGTTTCACCGATCACGTCGTCGAAACCCTGAACCGCGAGCGCGAGGGCCTGGTGTTCCTGCTCTGGGGCAGCTACGCGCAGAAGAAGGGCGCCGTGATCGACCCGCGCCGGCACCGCGTGCTGAAAACCACGCATCCCTCGCCGCTGTCGGCGCACCGCGGCTTCCTCGGCTGTGGGCATTTCTCTGCGGCCAACGCGTACCTCGCGCGCAGCGGCCAGGCGCCGATCGACTGGTCGCTGCCGCCGCGCGCGCAGCTCGAAGAAGCCACATGAGGACGGTCACCGCCACCCGCTACGTCACCCCGCTGCGCGAGGGCGGTTCGCTGCCGGCGGTGATCGAGGCCGACGACGACGGCATGTACGTGATGAAGTTCCGCGGCGCGGGGCAGGGCGCCAAGGCGCTGGTCGCGGAAGTCATCGCCGGAGAACTGGCGCGCCTGCTCGGCCTGCCGATCCCGGAGATCGTGCTGGTCGAACTCGACCCCGACCTGGCGCGCACCGAGCCGGACCCCGAGATCCAGGACCTGATCCGCGCCAGCGGCGGCACCAACGTCGCGCTCGACTACCTGCCCGGCGCGATCAACTTCGATCCGCTGGTCGAGCAGCCCGATGCGCTGCTGGCATCGTCGATCGTCTGGTTCGACGCCCTGGTCGCCAACGTCGACCGCACCGCGCGCAACACCAACCTGCTGCTGTGGCACCGCAGGCTGCACCTGATCGACCACGGCGCGGCGCTGTACTTCCACCACGACTGGGCGAGCGCGGGGAACGCCGCCGCGTCGCCGTTCGCGCGCATCGCCGACCACGTGCTGCTGCCGCTGGCCGCGCGGCTGCGCGAAGCCGACGCGGCACTCGCCGCGCGCATCGGCGACGACGACATCGAACGCATCGTCGCGCAGGTGCCCGACGCCTGGCTGGCCGGCGAACCGATGTTCGCCGACGCGGCCGCGTACCGGCAGGCCTATGCCGACCATCTCCGCGCGCGGCTGCGCCAGCGCGACGCATTCGTCGAGGAGGCGATCCGTGCCCACGGCCATCTATGACTACGCGGTGATCCGCGCGGTGCCGCGGGTCGAGCGCGAGGAGTTCGTCAACGTCGGCGTGATCGTGTCGTGCCAGTCGACGGGCCTGCTCGAAGCGGGCATCGAACTCGACCCGGCGCGCGTGCGCGCGCTCGACCCGCATGTCGACCTCGACGCCCTGCGTGCGCACCTGGACGCGATTGCCACGATCTGCCGCGGCGGCCCCGGCAGCGGCCCGATCGGCGCCCTGCCGCCGCGTGCGCGCTTCCACTGGCTGACCGCGCGGCGCAGCTCGATCATCCAGGTCTCGCCGGTGCATACCGGGCGCAGTGATGATCCCGCGTCGATCCTCGAGGGGTTGCTGCAGCGCATGGTGCGGGTGGGCCGAGCCGGGATTCGGGATCCGGGATGACAACAAGGAGCGGGCACCGCACGCTCTTCCCGAATCCCGAATCCCAGCCTGAACGCTCCCGCCAACGCCGGCCCGACGGATGGGCGATGATGTCCGGCCCATGCGCGCGCAGGCCCGGTCCGCCATCCTGATTCCATGACGAACGTGCGTTATCGCTTCGGGCGCCACGCGCTGGACCTGGCCAAGCGCGAGCTGCTGCACGACGACGCGGCGGTGGCGCTGCCGGCGCGGGTGTTCGAGTGCCTGGTGCACCTGATCGAGCACCGCGAGCGCGCGGTGGACCGTGACGAGCTGGCGCAGGCGGTGTTCTCGCGCAGCGACGTGTCCGACGCGCAGCTGGCGCAGATCATCCTGCGCAGCCGGCGCGCGATCGGCGACGACGGCCAGGAGCAGCGCGCGATCCGCACGGTGCCGCGCTTCGGCTTCCGCTGGGTGGCCGACACCACCGTCGAACATGAGCCACCCGAACCTGGTGCGATCGCGGCGATCGAGGCTGCGCCAACGGATGTGATGCCAGCGGACGCAGCTGCGCCTCCGGCGCGGCCCCACGCACCGGAGTCCGTCGCCGACGCTTCTCCCGTGCCGGTCGCGCAGCTCCCTTCCACGCCACGTCACGGCCGCCGCATCGCGTTCGCAATCGCCGCGCTGCTGCTGGCGGTGCTGGTCGCGGCGTTCGCCTGGCAGCGTCGTGCGACACAGGCGCCGGGACCCGCGACGGCCGCCGCGACCGGCCAGCGCGCGATCATGGTGCTGCCCACGCGCGTCGAAGGCCCCGGCGACGTGGCCTGGGCGCGGCTCGGGCTGATGGACTACCTGGCCGACCGCATCCGCCGCGGCGGCCTGCCGGCGCTGTCGAGCGACACCACGCTGAGCCTGTTGCGCGACGCCGGTGACGCGGCGCACGCACCGGACGTACAGCAGCTGCGCGACAGCGCGCGCGTGGACTGGATCGTCGAAAGTCGCGCCAGCGGCGACGACGGCCGCTGGACGGTGCGCCTGCGCGCGACCGATCGCCACGGCCTGGTGCAGCGCGGCCAGGCGCAGGGCGAGGAGTTGCTCGATGCCGCACGCATCGCCGGCGACCGCCTGCTGGCAGCGCTTGGCGGCGACGCGATTGCCGCCGGTGACGAACCGGCGCCGGACCTGGAGGAACGCCTGCAGCGCGCGCGCTCGGCGATGCTGGCCAACGAGCTCGACACCGCACGCAGGATCCTCAACGAGGCGCCCGAGCTGCAGCGTTCGCGGCCGCAGCTGCGCTACCGGCTGGCGCAGGTCGACTTCCGCGCCGGCCAGTACCAGCGCGGGCTGGCCACGCTCGGCGACCTGCTCGATGGCGGCGCGGCGCGCGACGACCCGATGTTCCGCGCGCGGCTGCTCGGTTCGCGCGGTGCGATGCTGATCCGGCTCGACCGCTACGCGGACGCCGAGAAGGACTACGACGCCTCGATCGCGCTGCTCGAACGCCACGGTTCGCCGGTGGAGCTGGGCAACGCGCTCAACGGCCGCGGCGTGACGCGCTCATCGCAGGGGCGCTTCGAGCAGGCGCTGGCCGACCTCGGCCGCGCCCGCGTGCAATTGCTGCGCGGCGGCGACGCGCTGGCGGTGGCGCGCGTGGACGCCAACCTGGGCAACCTGGAGATGGACCGCGAGCGGCCGGCGCAGGCGGTGGGCTACTTCGAGAAGGCCGCGCGCGATTTCGAATCGATGGGCGCGGTCAACGAGCTGGCCGGGATCAGCGGCATGCTGGTCACCGCGCAGCTGCAGCTGCTGCAGCCCGAGGCCGCGCTGGAAGAAAGCGGCCGCGCCTGGGCACTGCTGCCGCGGATCCGCGACCCGGCCCAGCGCGCCAACATCCTGCTCGGCCGCGCCGAGGCTTTGCTCGCCGTCGGCCGCCTGGCGGAGGCGGGCGCGCTGCTGGCCAAGCCGGAAGCCGCGCGGGTGGTGCCGGGAGACTACAAGCGCCGCGACTACCTGCGCATGGAGCTGGCGCGCCAGTCCGGCGACCCGCGCGCGGTGCTGGAGATCGCCGACGCCGCACTCGACGACTGGCCGCCCGAACGCCGCCCGCGCCTGCGCGCCTGGCTGCAGCTGCGGCGCGGGCAGGCCGCGCACGCGCTCGGGCTGCCGTTCGCCGACGACGCATTGACCGGCGACGCCATCCCGCGCCAGATCCTGCGTGCGCTCCGTGCCGGCGACGCCGGCGAGCCCGGCTACCGCGCCGCGCTGGAATCGGCCGAGCAGCGCGCGATCCCGATGGAAATCGCCGAAGCCGTCGGCGCCTACGCGCGCTGGCGCCTGGCGCAGGGCCGCACGGCCGAAGCCGGTGGCCTGGTCGGCCGCGCCGCGCCCTGGGCCGAGCGCGACTTCGGCCTCGCCCTGCTGCAGGTCGAGCTGTACGCCCGGCTCGGCCAGCACGAGCAGTGGGAAGCGGCGCTGGCGCGCGCGCGGGCGCTGGCCGGAGAGCGGCCGATCCCGCCAGCGCTGCTGGCGCCACTGCCGCCGGCCGCCGTAGCCGGCCCGTAAACCGCTGATCCAACTCGGGAAATCTCCCGGAAACAAGATCGTCATCGAACTGGAATGACAGCGCGGCGACCGCCGTTGCAGCGTCCGGTGGCTGGCATCCGTTCCAGTCCCGCCTGCCCCCGCAGGTCCCTGACGTTCCGTTCCGAGGGAGAAACGATGATCCGTACGCCGCTGTACGCCGCGCTGCTCGTGGCCCTGTCCCAGCCTGCCTTCGCCCAGTCCCCCGCTTCTTCCTCGCAGCCCGCGCGCGTCGACGTCTCCCCCGCGTCCGCGCCGGTCGCCGAGGCACCTGCCGACGCCGACTGCCGCGCCCGCCGCGACGAACGTGGATCGCCGCGTGCGACCGCCGCGGCGGATGCCTGCACCGCGGCCCTCGAATCCGCGCGCGGCCCCGCCGACCGCCTGCCGCCCAGGCGCGCAGCCGGCGACGCCGACCACTACTTCGCCGCCGACGGCGCCGCCGACGGCAGCGACGACGCGCAGGCGACCGGCGAGAATGCCGTCGCCAGCGGCGCAGGCAGCGTCGCCGGCGGCTACCGCTCGGTTGCCACCGGCCACCACGCGCAGGCCGGCGACCAGTGGGGCATTGCGGTCGGCAGCGAAAGCACCGCGGCGGGGCTCGGCGACGTGGCGATGGGCGCCAAGGCGAAGGCCGAGGGCGGCTCCAGCGTCGCGATTGGCGGCGCCTTCAACACCTTCGCCGGCTGGGAATACACCGCCGCCACCGGCACCCAGGGCGTGGCGGTCGGCGCCGGCGCCAAGGCCAGCGGCGACTACGGCACGGCCGTGGGCCCGGTCGCGCGCGCCACTGCGTTCGCCACCACTGCGATGGGCAACTTCGCCCTGGCCAGCGGCGAGAACGCCACGGCGCTGGGTGCCGCTTCGTATGCCAGCGGTGACTTCGGTGTCGCCGTGGGCATCGCCAGCACCGCCGAAGGCGCTGCCAGCGTCGCGGTCGGCCCGGGCGCCACCGCCATCGGCGTGCGTGCCAACGCGCTGGGCAGCGATGCGGTCGCCGCGCGCGACTACAGCACCGCGGTGGGCGACGAAGCCGTCGCCGCCGGCCACGCCGCCACGGCCGTGGGTACCGGCTCGCGGGCGGAGAGCGCCAACAGCACCGCGCTCGGCGGCGCCTATTTCGTCGGCGTCGAGGACGACGGCAGCGGCGGGACGGGAGAGTTCGTGCAGACCACCGCCAGCGCACAGGGCGCGACCGCGGTCGGCGCCGGCGCCCGCGCCAGCGGCGAGAACGCCTCGGCCACCGGCACGCTCAGCGTCGCCGAAGGCATCGACAGCACCGCCAACGGTTTCCAGGCCGCGGCCCAGGGCGAGGACAGCACCGCGCTGGGCTCGGACGCTCTGGCCGAGGGCGACTACACCACCGCGATCGGCGCCACCAGCAGTGCGCTCGGGCTCGGCGCCTCGGCGTTCGGCAGCGGCGCGGTCGCGGTCGGCGAGTTCAGCATCGCCTCCGGCTACGGCAGCGTCGCCAGCGGCACCGACGCCGCGGCCTATGGCGGCAGCGCCGAAGCCAGCGGCGAATCGAGCCTGGCCGTGGGCGGCGTGCGCACCGTCGAGGACGAGGACGGCAACGCCGTCCAGTCGAACACGGCGGCGTCCGGCGAGGACGCCACCGCGCTCGGTGCCGGCGCCAGCGCGTCCGGCACCTGGACCATCGCGGCCGGCGCCGGCGCGCAGGCCGGCGGCGAGTACGCCAGCGCCTTCGGCGTGGAGTCCGTGGCCACCGGCATCCAGTCCACCGCCATCGGCTACCGCAGCAGCGCCGCGGACCTGGGCACCGCCACTGGCGGCTACGCGCTGGCTTCCGGCGTCGGCGCGTCCGCCTACGGCTACGGCAGCAATACCAGCGGCGACTATTCGGTCGCGGTCGGCGGCCCCGGCGACATCGTGCTGTTCCAGAGCGGCGGCGGTTTCCCGAGCGGCAACCTGGTCGGCACCACCGCGGTCGGCATGGGCGCGAGCGCCTTCGGCCCGGCTGCCTACGCCAACGGCGCGCTGGTGACTGCGCTGGGCGCCGGCGCGGTTGCGCAGGGGCACATGGCCATGGCGCTGGGTGCGATCAGCGCGGTCGACGCCGACTACGCCACCGCCATCGGCAGCCGCAGCATGGTCGGCGCCAACTACGGCATCGCGATCGGTTACGCGACCAGCGTGGCCGCCACCCATGGCGTTGCGATCGGCACCGGGTCGGCGGTCGCCGCCGACGGCGGCGTCGCGCTCGGCGTCGGCAGCCGGGTGGAGGGCGCGAACGCGATCGCACTGGGCGCGGGATCGCTGGCCGATCGCGATGATGCGGTTTCGGTCGGCGGCGCCGGCCACGAGCGCCAGATCACCAATGTCGCCGCTGGCACGCAGGACACCGACGCGGTGAACCTCGCGCAGCTGGACGAAGTGGCGAAGACGGCCGACAACACCGACTACTTCTTCAAGGCCAGCGACGATCCTGATTCCGACAGCGTCGGCGCCTGGGTCGAAGGTGCCAACGCCACTGCCGCCGGCGAGGCGGCCAGCGCGATCGGCTTCGGCGCCACCGCGTTCGGCAGCGGCGCGATGGCGCTGGGCGAACTGGCCACCGCCAGCGGCTACGGCGCGGTCGCGTCGCAGAAGTGGAGCGTGGCCTACGGCGTGGGCAGCCAGTCCACCGGGCAGAGTGCGACCGCCATCGGCGGGCAGATGGTGGTGATCAACGGCGACACCTGGGAGGACGAGATCTGGTCGACGACCGCCTCCGGGCAGGAATCGACCGCGATCGGCACCGCCGCACGCGCCACGCAGTACGGCAGCACCGCGGTCGGCGTGGTCTCCGAAGCCAGTGGCGAAAGCTCGACCGCCATCGGCCAGGCAGCGACCGCGCGCGGCGACTGGAGCGCGGCCCTGGGCGGCGGCGCACGCGCGTACGGCGTGTTCAGCACTGCGCTCGGCAATCGCGCGCAGGCGCGAGGCGACCGCACCATCGCCATGGGCGGGTTGTCCGTGGCCGAAGGCACGGAGAGCCTGGCGTTCGGCGGCCTGTCGGCCACCGGCGGCGTGCAGAGCGTCGCGCTGGGCTGGAACAGCATCGTGTTCCCCGACGCCAACGGCAGCATGGCGCTGGGCGCCAACAGCGAGGTCGCGCCGGGCGTGACCAACGCGGTGGCGCTGGGGGCCGGTTCGTACGCCGACCGCGACAACAGCATTTCGGTCGGCTCGCCGGCGCGCAACCACAACGGCCAGCTGCCGGGCGACATCGCCGCCATCGACCGCCAGATCACCCACGTCGCCGCGGGCACCGAGGACACCGACGCGGTGAACCTGGCCCAGCTGCAGGAAGTGGCCAAGACCGCGGACAACACCGACTACTTCTTCAAGGCCAGCGACGACCCGGACAGCGACAGCGTCGGCGCATACGTTGAAGGCGCCAACGCCACCGCGGCCGGCGAGGCGGCCAATGCGATCGGCTTCGGTGCCACCGCCTTCGGCAGCGGCGCGAACGCAATCGGTGAACTGGCCACCGCCAGCGGCTACGGCAGCGTCGCCAGCGAGAAGTGGGCGACGGCCTACGGCGTCGGCAGCCAGGCCACCGGGCAGAGCGCGACCGCCATCGGCGGGCAGATGACGGTGATCAACGGCGATACCTGGGAAGAGGAAACCTGGTCGACCGAGGCCTCCGGGCAGGAGTCGACCGCGATCGGGGTCGCCGCGCGCGCCACCAACTACGGTTCGGTCGCGATCGGAGCCGTGTCGGAAGCCAGCGGCGAAAGCTCCACCGCCATCGGCCCGGCCAGCACCGCGCGCGGCGACTGGAGCGTGGCGATCGGCGAACAGACCCGCAGCTACGGCGTCTTCAGCACCGCGGTCGGCAACTGGTCCGAAGCGCATGGCGACCGCAGCGTGGCGATCGGCGGCATCGCTCTGGGTGAAGAAAACACCGCGGTCGGGCAGATGTCGGGTAGCGACGGCGTCGGCGCCAGTGCGTTCGGCCGCCAGGCCCGTGCGCGCGTCGACTACAGCACCGGCCTGGGCTACGAGAGCGACGCCTACGGGCAGAACAGCGTCGCGCTCGGTGCGTACTCGGTCGCCGACCGCGACAACACCGTGTCGGTCGGCAGCTCGGTAAGCGATCCGGCCAGCGGCGTGGCGCCGTTCGACCGCCAGATCACCAACGTCGCCGCCGGCACGCAGGACACCGACGCGGTGAACCTCGCGCAGCTCAACGAAGTGGCCGACGGTGCGGCGGAAACCGGCAAGTACTTCCAGGCCAGTGGCAGCGCCGACAGCGACGCCGGTGCGTACGTAGAGGGCGACAACGCGGTCGCCGCAGGCGAGGCCACCAACGCCACCGGCGCGGGCGCCTCGGCGTTCGGCGGCGGCGCCAACGCGATCGCCGATAACGCCACTGCGCTGGGCTTCAACGCATTGGCCGCGGGCGATTCGTCCACCGCCGCCGGCGGCGACCTGCACTACACCTACTACGACGCCGAGCTGCAGGAGGAGGTCACCATCGAGGGCACCACCGCGGCCACCGGCGTCGGTGCGGCGGCGTTCGGCGCCGGCGCGCAGGCCACCGGTGATCTGACCACCGCGCTCGGCGCCAACGCCAGCGCCAGTGGCATGTGGGCGACCGGACTCGGCTCGCGCGCCAACGCCGCAGGCGAAAGCGCGGTGGCCGTCGGCGACAGCGCCCAGGCCACCGGCGACCAGAGCACCGCGGTCGGCGGCAGCCGCCCGGCCGGCCCGAACCTGGGCCACGTCGCCACGGTTGCCTCGGGCGTG
The DNA here is from genome assembly GCF_042648865.1 of Luteimonas soli. NCBI lineage: Bacteria > Pseudomonadati > Pseudomonadota > Gammaproteobacteria > Lysobacterales > Lysobacteraceae > Luteimonas > Luteimonas soli. The sequence goes on from NZ_JBHRYA010000007.1 coordinate 515,453, forward strand.
CGCGCCTCGGCGTTCGGCGCGGCGTCGCAGGCGACCGGCATCCAGTCCACCGCGCTGGGGTGGAACAGCTTCGCCACCGAAGCCAACGCCACCGCCGTGGGCGAATCGGCCTTCGCCAACGCGCGCTGGTCGACCGCGATCGGTGGCTCGACCTTCGCCGACGGCGAGAACGCGGTCGCGCTCGGCTTCTACGCCAAGGCCATGGGCGACAACAGTGTTGCCCTGGGCACCGGTTCGGTGGCCGATCGCGCCAACGCGGTTTCGGTCGGCGCCGGCCCCAACATCGACGGCTTCGCCGAGGAGCGACAGATCACGCACGTCGCCGCCGGCACCGAGGACACCGACGCGGTGAACAAGGCGCAGCTGGACGAGCTCGCCGGGCAGGTGGGCGAAACCAACCACTACTTCGCCGCCAGCGGTGCGCAGGACGGCAGCGACGACGCCACCGTCAACGGCGAAGGAACGCTCGCGGCCGGGAGCAACGCGGTTGCCGGCGCCAACGGTACGACCGCCGTCGGTGCGAACAGCAAGGCGGCGAAGGTCAGCGGGTCGGCGTTCGGCAGCAATGCCCACGCCGCCGGCACCAACGCCACCGCGCTGGGCGCCAACACCCAGGCGCTGGCGGCCACGGCCTCGGCGCTGGGTTCCAACGCACAGGCGCGCTCGAACGGTTCCACAGCCGCCGGCTACGACGCACGCGTGCTGGAAGCCGCGACGGACGGCACCGCGCTCGGCGCACGGGCACAGGCCACGGCCGCCAATGCGGTCGCGCTGGGCGCGGGCTCGGTCGCCGACCGTGCCGACAGCGTCTCGGTCGGCAGCGTTGGCGGCGAGCGGCAGGTCACCAACGTCGCCGCCGGCACGCAGGACACCGACGCGGTCAACCTGGGCCAGTTCAACGCCGCGCTCGAGGACGTCGACGCGGGCCTGGCCGGTGCGGTGAAGTACGACGACGAAGACAAGTCGACCCTGACCCTTGCCGGCGACGGCGGCACCACCATCGCCAACGTGGCGCCGGGCATGCTGTCGACGACCAGCACCGAGGCGGTCAACGGCGCGCAGCTGTTCGGCATGGGCGATTCGATGGCCCAGTTCCTGGGCGGCGGGGCGTCGATGGGCGCGGACGGCTTCAGCGGTCCGTCCTACATGATCCAGGGCGGCAGCTACTACAGCGTCGGCGACGCGCTCGGTGCCATCGACGGTGCGATCAGCGGCATCGACAGCCGCCTGAGCGCGCTGGAAACCGGAGCCGGCTCGACGGATGCCACCACGCCTGCAACCGCCGCCAGCGGAGGCGCCCGGCAGCCGGTCGACGACCGTGTCGCCGGCGGTGACACGCCGGCCGGTCCGTCCCGCGACGCCGGCACGACCGGGACCCCGGCGCCGTCGGGCGGCACCGGCCCGGTCACCGGCGGCCAGTCGGCTCCCGTGGCGCAGGCCCCGGTGCCGGCGGCGCTCGACCAGGAGACCCTGGACTCGGCCAACGCCTACACCGACACCACCGCCACCAAGACGCTGGCGTCGGCCAATGCCTACACCGACACGAAGTTCAATGCACTGGACGACCAGTTCCAGCAGCTGAGCGACAACCTCGGTGCGCGGCTGAGCCAGCAGGACGAGCGCATCGACCGCATGGGCGCGATGAGCTCGGCGATGATGAACATGGCGATGAACGCCGCCGGCGGACGCAGCGAACGCGGCCGAGTGGCGGTCGGTGCCGGCTGGCAGAACGGCGAAAGCGCCCTGTCGGTGGGCTACTCGAAGCAGATCGGCGAACGCGCGTCGTTCTCGATCGGCGGTGCGTTCAGCAATGGCGACAACTCGGCCGGCATCGGTTTCGGGTTCGACCTGTAGCGCCCTGCGTGGCCCGCGTCGCCGGTCCCACCGGCGGCGCGACGCACGCCGCCGGCCTGGCCGAGCCTTCTCCCGGCGCGGCCAACGGCGACGCGGACCACGACCTTTTCTTCCTTCAGCCCCGGCCTCGTCCGGGGTTCTTTTTTTTGGTTCTTCGCATTCCGGGGATGCGCGGCCGGGCCAGTCGCGCGGGTTCCGGTGGTTCGCGGCGCGAAAAGCACGTCGGGGATGTAACCCCGACCTACGGCTGCCCAACGAACCCCCGATCCGGCTGCTACGCGCCCGACGGCGCGCCTGATCGACGCGGGAACCCCGCCCCACGGACGCGGTCGAAGACAGCTCACGGCCCCGGGACGCCCCGGCTGCACCCTCGATGCTGTCCCCCGGTTTGCAGGGGCCGCGTTTTAGGTTAAGCGCCCCCAGACCCGATCGACTGTTCCATGAACGGAACGCTGGGAACTTCCCTTTTCGTTAGCAGTCGTATATGGACACTGCTAAAATGACGCCCATGACCGCAACCACGTTCAATCAAGCCCTCGTCCCCAACAACCTGCCGGTGCCCAGCGCGCTCGGCTCGCTGGACGCCTACATCGGCGCGGTGCACCAGATCCCGGTGCTCTCCGTCGAGGACGAACAGGCGCTCGCGCACCGCTTCCGCAACGAGGAAGACCTCGACGCCGCCCGCGAACTGGTGCATTCGCACCTGCGTTTCGTGGTGCACGTCGCGCGCGGCTACAACGGCTACGGCCTGCCGCTCGGCGACCTGATCCAGGAAGGCAACATCGGCCTGATGAAGGCGGTCAAGCGCTTCGACCCGGAAGTGGGCGTGCGCCTGGTCAGCTTCGCCGTGCACTGGATCCGCGCCGAGATGCACGAGTACATCCTCAAGAACTGGCGCATCGTCAAGGTCGCCACGACCAAGGCGCAGCGCAAGCTGTTCTTCAACCTGCGCAAGAGCAAGAAGCGCCTGGGCTGGTTGAACGCCGAGGAAGTGCGCGCCGTGGCCGCCGACCTCAACGTGTCCGAGCGCGAGGTGCTGGAGATGGAGTCGCGCCTGTCCGGCCGCGACATCGGCTTCGACGCGCCCGCCAGCGAGGACGACGACCACGCCCCGCCGTCGCCGTCGGCCTACCTGGTGACCAACGACGAAGACCCGTCCGAGGCCTACGAGCGCATGGACAGCGAGGACCACCAGCTGCAGCTGCTGCGCGAAGGCATGAGCCGGCTGGACGACCGCTCGCGCGACATCATCAGGCGCCGCTGGCTGGACGACGACAACAAGGTCACCCTGCAGGAACTGGCCGACGAGTACGGCGTCTCCGCCGAACGCATCCGCCAGGTCGAGGCGAACGCGCTGAAGAAGATGAAGGCGTTGTTTGCGGCTTGAAGCCGGGATTCGGGATTCGTAAAAGCAGGACGCCAGGCGGCGATTGAAGTGCATGACGACGGCCCGGGAAACCGGGCCGTTTCCGTTTGCGGGCAATCCGCGCGGAGGGCATCGCCCATCGCCCGGGATTCATCGCTCTTCCGAATCCCGAATCCCGAATCCCGAATCCCTGCCCAGGATGATCCGCGCCGCGCGCTGGTAGCTCCAGTACGCCCAGGTCCAGTTGAGCATCACCACCAGCCGGTTGCGGAAGCCGATCAGGAAGAAGATGTGCGCGGTGAGCCAGAACCACCACGCCAGCGCGCCCGACAGTTTCAGCTTGCCCAGGTGCACCACCGCGGCCATGCGGCCAATGGTCGCGAGGTTGCCGTAGTCGCGGTAGCGGAACGCCGCCGCCGGCTTGCCGGCGATGCGTGCGCGGATCGCGTTGGCGACGTGGCGGCCCATCTGCTTGGCCGCCGGCGCGACGCCGGGCACCGGCTTGCCGTCCTGCTGGACCGAGGCGAGGTCGCCGGCCACGAACACGTCGGGTTTGCCGGGCACGGAAAGATCCGCCTCCACCTGCACGCGCCCGGCGCGGTCGAGCGGAACGCCGAGCGCGCGCGCCAGCGGTGATGCCGCCACGCCTGCGGCCCACAGCACCGTGCGCGCGGCGATGCGCTCGTCGCCGAGCAGCACGCCGTCGGCGTCGATCGCGTTCACCGGCGTGCCGGTGCGGACCTCGACGCCGAGCTTCTCCAGCTGCCGGCGCGCCTTCCCTGACAGCGAGTCGGGGAAGGTCGACAGCACCCGCGGCCCGGCTTCAAGCAACAGCACGCGCGCGTCGCGCGGCTCGATGTTGCGGAATTCGCGCTTGAGCGTGTGCCGTGCGATCTCGGCCAGGGTGCCGGCCAGCTCCACGCCGGTCGGCCCGCCGCCGACGATGGCGAAGGTCAGCAGCGCCTGCTTCGCGGCCGGGTCGCGTTCCGCTTCCGCGCGCTCGAACGCGGACAGGATCCGGCGCCGGATGTGCAGCGCGTCGTCGAGCGTCTTCAGCCCCGGTGCGTGCGCGGCCCAGTCGTCGTGGCCGAAATAGGCGTGGGTGGCGCCGCTGGCCAGCAGCAGGTGGTCGTAGCGCAGCGCGTCGCCGCGTTCTAGCCGTACCTCGCGCGCGGTGGTGTCGATGCCGGCGACCGTTTCCATCAGCACCGTCACGTTGCGCTGCCACTGCAGGATGTGGCGCAGCGGCGCTGCGATGTCCGGTGCCGACAGTCCGGCGGTGGCGACCTGGTACAGCAGCGGCTGGAACAGGTGGTGGTTGCCGCGGTCGAGCAGGGTGACGCGCACCGGCGCCTTCGCCAGCGCGCGCGTCGCCCACAGGCCGGCGAAGCCGCCGCCGATGACGACGACGTGCGGCAGGTCGCTGCCCGGGTTCCGGCTGCTGTCCATGTGGCCTCGTGATCGCGGGGGTGGCGCAATGATGCCGGTTCGCGCGTCGTGAAGCAGGCAGCGGTGGCGGGAGGTGGCGGTGGCGCGATGCCCATCGCCAGCGCGTCGCGGCGCGGGGGGCGGTTGCGCTAGGCTCTTCGCAACCACCGCCCGGACCCGGCCATGCCCGACAACGAAAAACGCATCGCCCTGCTGATCGACGCAGACAACGCGCCCGCATCGAAGATCGACGTGATCCTCGCCGAGGTCGCGCGCCACGGCGAGGCCAACGTGCGCCGCGCCTACGGCAACTGGAAGAGCCAGCACCTCAACGGCTGGGAGAAGGTGCTGCATACCTACGCGATCCGGCCGATCCAGCAGTTCGCGTATTCCACCGGCAAGAACGCCTCGGACATGGCGATGGTGATCGACGCGATGGACTTGCTGTACGCGCGCAACCTGGATGGCTTCGCGATCGTCTCCAGTGACGCCGACTTCACCCCACTGGTGATGCGCCTGCGCAACGACGGCGTCGCGGTCTACGGCTTCGGCGAGGAGAAGACGCCGGAGCCATTCGTCAAGGCGTGTTCGGTGTTCCTGTACCTCGAAAAGCTTGGCGAACCCGAGGCGCGCGACGTGGCCACCACCACCACGAAGGCGCGCACCATGCAGCAGTTGCAGGGCGACGCGGCGCTGGTGCGCACCCTGCGCAACGCGATCGATGCAGCGCAGGGCGACGACGGCTGGTCGCACCTGGGCGCGGTGGGCAGCCACATCAGCAACCAGGGCTCGTTCGACTCGCGCAACTACGGCTACCGCAAGCTCAGCGACCTGATCGAGGCGACGGGGCTGTTCGAGGTGCGCAAGAACGGACAGCTGCTGTCGGTGCGGGCGAAGAAGCCGGCCGCGCCGCGGAAGCAGGCGCGGAAGAAGGCGGCCGGTTGAGGCAAGGCAGCCGACGCAGGAAGGACAACAAGCGCGATCGTAGGATGGGTAGAGCGCAGCGAAACCCATCGTTCTCTCCACCGGCCGGTGATGGGTTTCGCTGCGCTCTACCCATCCTACGTTTGGTGTGATGCGCTTCGGCTAGTACAGATCCACCGGGTCCACGTCCAGCGACCAGCGCACCTTGCGTGCTTCGGGCAGTGCATGCAGCGCCGGCACCACCGCGTCGAGCGCGGCGTGCAGTTCGCGCCGCTGTACAGCCGACACCAGCAGCTGCGCGCGATGCATGCCCGCGCGCCTCGGCATTGGCGCGGGCAGCGGGCCGTGCAGTTCCAGCCCCGCGGCAGCTTCCTGCTTCGAGCCCGTCGCCGCGAACGGCAGCAGCAATTCCTTCGCCGCGCGCAGGAACTGCATCGGCGCATCGACATGCTTCGCTTCGGCACGCAGCAGCGCCAGGTGCGCGAACGGCGGGAAGCCGGCCGCCTCGCGCTGCATCAGCTCCCCGTCGGCGAACGCGTGGTAGCCGCCATGGACCAGCGTCTGCAGCAACGGATGATCGGGATGGTGGGTCTGCAGCAGCACTTCGCCGGGCTTGTCGGCGCGGCCGGCGCGGCCGGACACCTGGACCAGCAGCTGCGCGAGCTTCTCGCCGGCGCGGAAGTCGGCCGAGAACAACCCCTCGTCGATGCCCACCACGCACACCAGCGTCAGGTTCGGCAGGTCGTGCCCCTTGGCCAGCATCTGCGTGCCGACCAGCACGCCCGCGTTCGTCCCGAGCGATTCGAAGTGCTTCTCCAGCGCACCCTGGCGACGCGTGCTGCCGCGATCGATGCGCAGCACCGGCATGCCGTCGAAGCGTTTCGCCAGCAGTTCCTCGATCCGTTCGGTGCCGATGCCCTGCGGCTGCAGCGCCAGGCTCGCGCAGTCGGGGCAGGCCAGCGGCACGGACTGGCGCGCGCCGCAGTGGTGGCACTGCAGGCGGCGGCCGCCGGCGTGCACGGTCATCGGTGCGTCGCAGCGCTTGCACTGTGCGCTCCAGCCGCAGTCGTGGCACAGCAGCACCGGTGCGTAGCCGCGACGGTTCTTGAACACCAGCACCTGGCCGCCGGCGTCGAGCGCCTTGCCGGCCGCGTCGAGCAGGTCGTTCGAAAGGCCGGCGTCGAGTGGCCGCTTGCGCACGTCGAGCACGCGCACGCGCGGCGGCTTCGCATCGCCCGCGCGGCGCGTGAGGCGCAGGTGCGCGTAGCGGTTGGCGCGCGCGTTGTGCAGCGATTCGAGCGACGGCGTGGCGCTGCCCAGCAGCACCGGCACGCCCAGCGCCTTGCCGCGCACCAGGGCGAAGTCGCGTGCGTGGTAGCGGATGCCGTCCTGCTGTTTGTAGCTGCCGTCGTGTTCTTCGTCGATGACGATCAACCCGGCTTCGGGCAATGGCGTGAACACCGCCGAGCGCGTGCCGACCACCACACGCGCCTCGCCGCGCAGCGCCGCGGCCCAGGTGCGCGCGCGTTCGCCGTCGTTCAATCCGGAGTGTGTCGCGTGCACCGGCACGCCCAGGCGCGCGCGGAAGCGCGACAGCAGCTGCGGGGTCAGGCCGATCTCCGGCACCAGCACCAGCGCCTGCCTGCCGCGCGCCAGGCAGTCGGCGATCGCCTGCAGGTAGACCTCGGTCTTGCCGCTGCCGGTGACGCCGTCGAGCAGCAGCGCGGCGAAGCCGTCGACGGCGTGGATGGTTTCGATCGCCGCGGCCTGCTCGGCGTTGGGTTCCGGCCCGGGTTGCGGCGTGGGCGCCAGCCGCGATGCGGGGATCGCGATGCGTTCGACCAGTTCGCGCTTGGCCAGTGAACGCGCCGCGCCGCGCCAGTCGTCCATCAGTCCGGCGAGTGCGTCCTCGTCGCGCGCGGCCTCGTGCAGCAGCTCCGCCAGCCGTCGCGGCCGGCTGCCGCCGCGCAGGCCGGGCAGGGCGGTCGCACCGGCTTCGGTCAGTCGCCACGCCCAGGCGTGGGTGTCGGGCAGCGGTTCGCCGCGGCGCAACGCGGCGGGCAGTGCGGTGGCCAGCACCTCGCCCAGCGGCGCGTGGGTGTAGCGCGCCAGCCAGCGCAGCGAGTCGAACAGTTCGCCGTGCAGCAGCGGCGCGTCGTCGAGGCAGGCCAGCGCCTCGCGCAGCGCGGGCGTGTCGCCGGCGGCCGTACCGACACCCGCCACCACGCCGACCAGTTCGCGCGGCCCGAACGGTACCCGCACCCGGCAGCCGACAAGATCCGGCGCCGCCGTCATTCCCGCCGGTGCGCGGTAGTCGAACAGGCGCGGCAGCGGCACGGGCAGGGCGACCTGCAGGACGGATGCGTCGGCGGACATCGCGGAAGTCTAGCCGCCCGTGACGCCGGTCACCGTCGCACACGCGGTTGCGTGCGATAGCTCGCTCCGTTCCGATCTATGACGCGCAAGTTACCGCGGTGCCTGGGGTTTTTCCTTTATCCACACCGCATGTGGATAACTCTGTGCATCGCGGTCGTGTTCGGCCGGAAGTGCACGGGAAAACAGCAGCGATCGGCGACTTGGTCAAAAAAGTGCCAAACGGCACTCTTTCATATGAATCAAGCACTTGCCCGTGAAACCATGCGCCCGTGGAGCGAGGGGTTCGCGGGCCGTCCAGCTTTGTGACGACGCCATGACCGCTGTGTACAACCGATTTGGCCCGCGGCGGCGGGCAGGCCGATTTTTCCCGGTTAGTCAAGGGGGAAGGCCTCGCCCGCGGCGGCTATCATGCGGGGCGATCACACCGAGCAGACGATGCCGCGCACCCTCCACGACGCCGTTTCGGCGCCGGCCGCCCTGACCGCTTTCCTGCGTGGCGTAGAACGCCGCGGTGCGGTGTTCGCGCAGCTGCAGGTCGGCGACGCCGCCACCGGCGACCGGGCCCTGGTCGCCGCGATGCGCGCCTTCCGCCTGCCGGCGGCGAAGATCCCGTTCGCCGACTGGCCGCGCCAGTTCTGGACCCTGCTGCTGGCCACGCCGGAGCTGCGCGAGCAGCCGCAGGCGCCGTCCTGGGGCAGCGGTTTCGGCGCACTGGCCGGAATCGGCCGCGGGCCGCGCGCGGCGCTGCTGCTGCGCCTGGTGGCGGGGCTGCCCGAGGCCGAGGCCGCCGCGGTGCTGGGCGTGGCCCGGCCGACCTACCGGCTGGCGCTGCAGCGCGCCCTGCCGCACGGCGAGGACGGCCAGCCCGATACCCAGGGCTGGCGGATGCTCGGCGAGGCGACGCGGCACGCGGTGCGCGACCTGTCGGCCGAGCGCATGGCGCAGCTGGCGCGGATGCGCGAGGCCGCGGCGCTGGGACGCCGGCTCGACCCGCCGGCTGCGCCGCCGCGCGAGCGCGACCCGGCCGAGCCGGCGTCGTGGCGGACGCCGGCGATGATCGCCGCGGCGGCGGTGACCGCGCTGGCGTTCGGCGCGACCTTCCTGCCGGTGTTCGACGATCAATCCGACCAGGCGCCGACTTCGCGGATCGAAGTCGCGCCGCTGCCGCCGGGCGACGCGCCGGAGTCGACCTTCGACGCCCGCGCCGCGCTGCTGACCCACCCCGATTTCGACATGCTTGCCGACGCCTCGGCCGAGGAAGCCGCCGCGCGCGATCCGGGCTTCCACGCCTGGCTTGCGGCCGGAGCGAAGGTGCCTGTCATCGAGCCGGAAGGCGACGACGCCGCCAGCGTGGTGGCGGCCGACGCCGATGCGCCCACGGAAACCGAAGATGCGCCCTGAGCGCGCCACCGTTGCGTTGCTGGCGTTGGCGTTGGCGTTGGCGCTGCCAGCCGCGGCCGCCGCGCAGTCGCTGCCGCCCGGCCTGCTGGAAAAGGCGCAGGCCCTGCCGGCGCCGACCCGCGCCGAACTGCAGCGCCACGCCGCGGCCCTGGCGGCGATGACGCCCGCGCAGCGCGCCGCGCTCGAAAAGCGCGTGGCGCAGTGGGATGCGCAACTTCCGGCCGTGCAGCGCGAGCGGCGAGAGGCCTGGCAGGCGTGGCGCGCGCTGCCCGAGGCCGAGCGCCGGCAGCTGCGGGCCGCGGCGAAGGCGTACGCCGCGCTGCCGCCGGACCGGCAGCAGGAACTGCGCGCGAAGTACGACGCGCTCGACGGCAGCGAACGCCGCGGCTGGATGCTCGGCCCGGTGCTGGGCGCGGACTATCCGAAGCTGCACGCGTTGGTCTCGCAGGTGCCGTCGGACCAGCGCGAGGCCCTGCTGGCCGCCCTGCGCGCGCTGTCACCCGAGGGTCGCGACGACCTGGCCGTGCTCGCACAGCGCACGCCACCGCAGGCGCGCGACGCCCTGCGCACGGAGCTGCTGGCGCAGCCCGAAGCACAGCGCGATGCCTGGCTGCGCAAGCGCCTGCGCAGGTGAAGCACCGGTGCGGACAGTCGATGGGTCGCAGCCCTCGCGACCCGCCGTAGGTCGGGGCTACGCCCCCGACGCCCCGCGATCGGTCAAACCGGCCGGCTTTCGTTCGTAGCCCGGACAACGCGCAAAGAGCCGTCGGGGACGTAGCCCCGACCTACGGCTGGCTGAAGCCCCTCGGTCTACGCGTAGACCACGGCGAACAGGGCCGCGAACGCGGCGCCGAAGCTCAGCAGCACCACGTAGCAGAACCCGAGCACCGAGTACTTCAGGAAGGTCATGATCCAGCCCTGTCCGTAGGCGTGCTTCTGCATCAGCAACAGATAGATGGGCATCCAGCACCAGAGCAGGCCCTCGATCCACGTGAACATGGTATGCAGCGCGCCCGCTTCCGGCGCCAGCCAGCGCTGCAGCGCCATCACCAGGAACACCAGCAGCAGCGCCAGGCACAGGAACGCGTGGCTGTGCAGCGCCACCAGCAGGTGCTCCATGTAGAGCCGGCGCTTGAAGATGTAGGCGATCTTGAGCATCAGCGCGAACACCGGCAGCAGCACGAACAGCGTTGCCGGCATCGCACCCAAGTAGGCGTCCTTGAAGAATTCCTGGTCGGTGCGCATGCGTTCGATGTTCTTCTTGCCGCGCCCGACCTGTGCGTTGAGCCAGCGGTTGGCGAAGTCCGGCCACCAGCCCACGGTCAGCGGGTTGGTCACCGGGTCCCAGGGCTCGCCGTTGAACGAAAGGGTGTTCTCGTCGTCGTCGGCATTCACGTCGACGCGCGGGTCCGTCGCTGCCGCCGATGCGTCGTCGCCGGTTGCGCCGGGCTCGCGGCCGCCGGCGCCGTCCCCGGGCTTCGCACCGGCCGGGTCTCCGGCATCCGCCGATGCTGGTGCGGCGGACGCCGACGATCCGGACTTCGCACCCTTCGCCTCGCGCCGCTCCAGCACCCGGATGCGCGCGTCGGCGCTGTTGCGGATCGCCTGCTCGGCGATGCCCAGCCCCGCACCGAGCCCGGGCACGTCCGCGCCGTCGCCCTTGCGCGCTTCGGCCAGGTCCGCGAGCGCTTCGTCGCGCTGGCGGATGACTTCCTCCACCGTCTGCACCTGCGAGAAGCTCGCGTCGACGGGGCGGTCGTCGAAGTTGACGTTGTCGCCGAAGCTGAGCATCAGCTGGGCGACGAAGAAGGTGACGATGGCCAGGGTCACGAACAGCCGCACCGGGCTGACGTAGCGCACGCGGCGACCGGCGAAGTATTCGCGGGTCAGGAATCCGGGGCGCGCCAGCAGCGGCCACAGCGTGCGCGGCAGGCGCGTGTCCCAGTTGAGGACGGTGTCGGTGAAGTCGCCGAGGATGGTGGAGAAGTGCCGCACCATGCCGGTCACCGGCTGGCCGCAGGCGTAGCAGTACTCGCCCAGCAGCGGCGAGCCGCAGTTGCCGCAGGCGCCGCGCGCCGATGCCGGAGCCGGTGGTGGCGGCGTTGCCGGCTCGCGCCGGGCGTTGTCCTGGTCTGGCATCCGACTGTCCTCCGGCACGGCGAACGTGTCGCGTGCCATTCACGAAGGTCGGTAACATAGCCGCCAGCCGCGACCCGGCGCCAGCGCCCGACGGCCGATCGGCGCGCGGCCGCAGTCGCGCGGCACGCATCGCCTCCCCATGTCCCTCCCGATCCACGCTCCCGTGCGCTTCCGTGGCGAAGTGCGCACCACCGCCGTCCTTGCCGCGCCACTGGTCGCCGGCCACGTCGCGACCGGCATGATCGGCTTCGTCGACGCCGTGCTCGCCGGCCACCACGGCACCGCCACGCTGGCCGGGGTGTCGGTGGGCACGGCGCTGTTCTGGCTGGCGATGATGATCCCGATGGGCACGCTGATGGCGCTGCCGCCGTCGGTGTCGCAGCTCGACGGCGCGGATCGCCGCGACGAGATCGGCCCGCTGTTCCGGCAGTCGCTGTGGCTGGCGGCGGTGCTGGGCGTGGTGCTGTTCGCGCTCCTGAGCCTGGCGGTATACGCGCTGGGGCCGATGGGGATCGCGCCCGGGATCCGCCCTGGCGCGGCCGACTTCCTGCGCGGCATCCGCTGGGGCGTGCCGGCGCTGACGCTGTACTACTGCATGCGCTACCTCAGCGACGGCCTGCACTGGACGCTGCCGACGATGGTGCTCGGATTCGGCGGACTGCTGTTGCTCGTGCCGCTGGGCTGGGTGCTGACCTTCGGCCTGTTCGGCCTGCCCGAGCTGGGCGCCGGCGGCCTGGGCATCGCCTCGGCGATCATGCTGTGGGCGCAGGTGCTGGCGTTCACCGCATACCTGGCGCGCTCGAAGCGGTTCGCGTCGCTGGACCTGTTCGTGCGTTTCGACCGGCCGCACTGGGCCGCGATCCGCGGCCTGCTCGCCACCGGCCTGCCGATCGGGGTGACGGTGCTGATGGAAGGCGGGCTGTTCATCGTCACCGCGCTGTTGATCGGCCGCCTGGGCGAGTTGCCGGCGGCCGCGCACCAGATCGCGATCAACGTCGCCAGCCTGTGCTTCATGGTCCCGTTCGGGCTGGCCGAGGCGACCACGGTGCGGGTCGGCAACGCGGTCGGGCGGGGGCGAGGCAGCCGCGGCGTGCGCCGGGCGGCGTTCGCCGGCGGCGTGCTGGTGCTGGCCACGCAGCTGGTCGGCGGCTCGATCCTGCTATTCGGCCACGACCACATCGTGGCGCTGTACACCCGCGACGCGGCGGTGGCGGCGCTGGCCTCGTCGCTGCTGCTGTACGCGGCGGCGTTCCAGTTCCCCGATGGCATCCAGGTGCTGTCCGCCGGCGCCCTGCGCGGGCTCAAGGACACCCGCGTACCGATGCTGCTGGCCGCCTGCGCCTACTGGGGCATCGGCATGCCGCTGGGCGCCTGGCTCGGGCTGTGGCTGGGCTGGGGCCCGCGCGGGATGTGGATCGGGCTGATCGCCGGGCTGGTGGTCGCCGCCCTCCTGCTCGGCGCGCGTTTCCTGCGCTCCTCGACCGGGCAGCGGGTCGCCACGGTGACCGATGGCGCATGAAAACGCGGCGGCGGGCGGGCTATCCTGCCGTATCGGCCGCCTGTCCCTGCTGTTGTAGGAGCGGCGGAAGCCGCGGGTTTTTCCTGGCCTGATCGAAAAGCCCGCGGCTTCCGCCGCTCCTGCAAGGGCATCCACAAGGGTGTCGGCCCCACGAATTTCCCTGGAGTTCCTGCAATGAACCAGCCCCGCCCGGGCAACCGCAACGGTCCCGTCGCCGCCTTCTTCATCTTCGTCTGGGACGCGATGAACTTCGTCCGGCGGCTGGCGTTCAACATCCTGTTCTTCGGCCTGCTGCTGATCCTGCTCATCGCGATGGCGTCGGCCGGGCGGGTCAAGCCGCTGCTCGACGACACCACGCTGGTGATCGCGCCCGAGGGCATGCTGGTCGAGCAGTACAGCATCGACCCGGGCATGCGTGCGCTCAGCGCGCTCAGCGGCACCGGCGTGCACGAGGTGCAGCTGCGCGACCTGCTGCGCGCACTCGACGCGGCGCGTACCGACGACCGCATCGAACGCGTGCTGCTGCGCGTGGACGGCATGGGCTTCTCCGGCTACGCCTCGATCCGCGAGGTCGCCGCGGCCGTGGCCGAATTGCGCGCGGCGGGCAAGCAGGTGGTGTCCTTCGGCGAAAACCTCGACCAGATGCAGTACCTGCTGGCTGCGCAGGCCGACGAGGTCTACATCGACCCGATGGGCGGGCTGATGCTGGAGGGCCTGGGCCGTTACCACCAGTTCTATCGCGAAGGCCTGCAGGACAAGCTCGGCGTCGACGTGCACGTGTTCAAGGTCGGCGAGTACAAGTCGGCCGTGGAACCCTTCATCCTCGACGCCGCGTCGCCCGAGTCCAAGGAAGCCGACCTGTACTGGATGAACGATGTCTGGCAGCGCTATCTCGCCGACATCGCCAAGGTGCGCAAACTCAAGCCGGCGCAGCTGACCGCGGGCATCGACAACCTGCCGGCCGGGATCGAGGCCGCAGGCGGCGACCTGGCCAGGTACGCGCTGCAACAGAAGCTGGTCGACGGGCTGAAGACGCAGGAACAAGTGGAAGACCTGCTGGCCGAGCGCGGCGTCGCCGACGACGAGGCCGAGGGTGGCTTCCGCCAGGTGTCGCTCGGCGCCTACCTGCAGCAGATGGACGGCCCGCTGACGGTGGACGAGCGCCCGCAGGTGGCGGTGGTGGTCGCCGAGGGCGCGATCGCCGGTGGCGAGCAGCCGGCCGGCAGCATCGGCGGCGAATCCACCGCCGCGCTGCTGCGCGAGGCGCGCGACGACGACAACGTCAAGGCCGTGGTGCTGCGCGTCGATTCGCCCGGCGGCGAGGTGTTCGCCTCCGAGCAGATCCGCCGCGAAGTGGTCGCACTCAAGGAAGCCGGCAAGCCCGTGGTCGTGTCGATGGGCGACCTGGCCGCGTCCGGCGGCTACTGGATCAGCATGAACGCCGACCGCATCTACGCCGACCCGTCGACGATCACCGGCTCGATCGGCATCTTCGGCATGATTCCCACCATCCCGCGCACGCTGGAAAAGATCGGCGTGCACACCGACGGCGTCGGCACCACGCGCTTCGCCGGCGCGTTCGACATCACCCGGCCGCTGGATCCGGAAGTCGGGCAGGTGGTGCAGTCGGTGATCGAGAAGGGTTACCGCGACTTCACCGGCCGCGTCGCCAAGGCGCGCGACCGCACGGTGGAGCAGATCGACGAAGTGGCCCGCGGCCGCGTGTGGAGCGGCGCACAGGCGAAGGAGCGCGGGCTGGTCGACGCGTTCGGCGGCCTGCGCGACGCGATCGCCGACGCCGCCACGCGCGCCGAACTCGGCAAGCAGGACGACTACCGCGTGCGCTACATCGAGAAGATGGCGACCCCGTTCCAGCGCTTCTTCACCGGCTTCGCCGGCAGCCGCCTCGGCGGCGCGTGGCTGCGGCACTCGGAGTTCGCGCGCGAGATGGCCGGCGCCGCCGTGCTGGCCAATGCGGTGCCGCAGGTGCGCCACGACCTGCAGTTCCTCGACGCCGCCATCGCCCGCCCCGGCCAGCCGGTCAAGGCACTGGCGTACTGCTTCTGCGGCTTCTGACAACAAGCCCCGGGCTTCTCTGAAGCCCTCCCCTTCAAGGGGAGGGTTGGGTGGGGATGGGTTTCCCCACAGCCGCTCCCACAGGCGTACGGGGCGCCGCAGCTTTCCATCCGCAACCCGGACAACGCGAAAGCCGTCGGGGGCGTAGCCCCGACCTACGACCCCGTCGCCGCATCGATCGCCGCCTTCTGCTTCTCCGCCGCGTCCTGCACCGCACCTTCAACCGCCTTCGCCCGATCGATCGGCGCCTGGATCGCGTCGTGCAGCTGCGTATTCGCCTGCGGCTCCGGCGGCTGGTCCGGGGGCGGCGGCGGTGGCCGGTTGCACGCGGTGCAAGCCAGCGTCAGCAGCAGCGCACCAGGAATCATCGTCGACGTTGCGAGTGACCTCGGCATGGCGGCATCCTCGATTGGCCTCGGCGCTATGCTACGCCCACCCCGAACCGGAAGGCCGCAATGGACCCGCACCGCTGGCGACTCGACGGACAACTGGCGCTGGTCACCGGCGGCAGTGCCGGCATCGGCCGCGCGATCGCGCGCGAACTGCTTGGCTTCGGCGCCCGCGTGCTGATCACCGCGCGCAACGGCGACCTGCTCGAGAACGCGCGCGACGAACTGGCCGAGGAATTCCCCGGCGGCGACATCCGCGCCCTGATCGCCGACGTCGCCGACGACGAACAGCGCCGCGAACTGCTCGACTGGGTCGAGGACCAGGACGAAGGCCTCAACATCCTGGTCAACAACGCCGGCGGCAACCTCAGCCGCGCCTCCACCGAATACACCGAGGACGAGTGGCGCGAGATCTTCGAGGTCAACCTGTTCAGCGCCTTCGAACTCACGCGCTACGCCTACCCGCTGCTGACGAAACACGCGGTGTCGAGCGTGGTCAATGTCGGCTCCGTCTCCGGCGAAACCCACGTGCGCAGCGGCGCGCCCTACGGCATGACCAAGGCCGCGATGCACCAGATGACCCGCAACCTCGCCGTCGAGTGGGCCGAGGACGGCGTGCGCGTCAACGCCGTCGCGCCCTGGTACATCCGCACCCGCCGCACTTCGGAAAAACTGTCCGACCCCGACTACCTCGACGAAGTGCTGCTGCGCACGCCGATGGGTCGCGTCGGCGAGCCCGAGGAAGTCGCTGCCGCCGTTGCCTTCCTGTGCCTGCCTGCGGCGGCCTACATCACCGGTGAATGCATCGCGGTGGATGGCGGGTTCCTGCGTTACGGGTTCTGACCGCGCCGTTTTGGACACGACCGCGTCGACAAGCCACGATCCCGAACTGCTGCGCCGCCTGCTGCGCGCCAAGGACAGGATGGACGCCGCCTCGCACGAGGCCTGGCCCGTGCAGCGGCTGGCGCGCGTGAGCCACGTGTCCGCGGCGCACTTCGCGCGCGCGTTCAAGGACGCCTTTGGCGTGCCACCGCACCGCTACCTGCTCACGCGCCGGATCGAACGCGCCACCGCGTTGCTGCGCGACACCGACATGCCTATCCTCGACATCGCACTGCAGGCCGGCTGGAACAGCCTGGGCACGTTCGGCCGCACCTTCCGCGACGTCACCGGCGAAAGCCCGCGCGAACTGCGCGCGCGGCAGCGGGCCGCCACGCACGCGCTCGAACAGGTGCCCGGCTGCTTCCTCAGCGCCGCCCAGCGGCCCGACCTCACCATCGCAGTTTCGGAGAAGCGACGGCGCGAGGCCGGCGATACCGTGGGTGCCCCCAATACGAAGGAAGACCCATGAACCACAGCGCCCTGGCAAACAACATCACCGTCACCGGTTTGGTCGTCGGCCTGTACGTGCGCGACCAGGACGAAGCCCACGACTTCTACGTCGGCAAGCTCGGCTTCCGCGTCCACACCGATGCCCGCAACGGCGACTACCGCTGGCTGACCGTGCAACACCCGGACCAGCCGTCCTTCCAGCTCGGCCTGTTCGCGCCGCAGCCGCCGACGGTCGACGCCGCAACCGCGCAGACCCTGCGCGAAATCGTCGCCAAGGGCGCCATGCCGCCGCTCGTACTTGTCGTCGACGATTGCCGCGCCGCCCACGAGCGGTTGCAAGCCCGCGGCGTGGAATTCACCCAGGAACCAACGGAACGCTACGGCAGCGTGGATGCCAACTTCCGCGACCCGTCCGGGAACGGCTGGAAGATGATCGAGGCGCGAACCGCTTGAAGCCTTCTTCAAGTGGATGAGGTGGTCTACCTGCACGGCATCGCCGTGGTGGCCGACCGAAGGCCCGGCGCGCTGCGCCGGGCCGGGTTCCCCGCCGCCGCCGGGCACGGCTCCTAATCGCCGCCACCACAGGTCGTGTCGTTGAGGATCTTCGTCACTCGCGCGAACTCTTCCTGCAGGCGCGGCTTGTCGGCGCCGGGGGCGTAGCGCCAGGTGGATTCGATTTCGCGCTGGCGCTGCTTCCAGCCTTCGCAGGCGGATTCGTCGGGGACGCGCGAGCACAGGTCGTACTTCATTTCGCAGGCCTGGCCGCCGGCGCGGTTGGGGTCGCCGGCCAGGCCGGTGGTCTGCAGCCGCACGCAGCGGGGCTTGGGGTCGGCGTCTTCGCTCAGGTAATGCTGGTTGTCCCAGGTGTTGCACTGGTACAGCGGTGGAGGCGGCAGGCGGTCGGCGTCGGCGAGCTGTTCCGGCGGCGCGGCCTGCGGGCGTTCGACGGCGGGCGCCTGCGGCTCGGGGGCCGGTTCGAGTTCGGGGACTTCGGTGACGATCGGCGGCGGCGACTCGTAGTTCGGGATCACCATCGGCGACTCGACGACCTGCAGTTCCTGCTTGCTGCCCTTGGGGCAGGGGATGCCGTTCTGGATGGTCAGCGCGCCGAGCGCGTTGGTGCAGCGGTAGATGGTGTCGGTCCGGGTCTGCTGGGCCTGCACGGCCGTCGCCGCGGCCAGCACGGCAAGCAGGAATACCACGCGTTGCATTCAGGCTCCCCCGCAGTCCTCGGACAGGCGCGCGCTGATGCCGCGCTCTTCGACGTTGAGTGTCGCACGCTCGTTGGCCTGGGCGTTGAACCGGCGCTGGCGGATCTGTTCGCGGCGGTCGCGCAGGCGCGCGCAGACTTCCCGCTGCGGCAGGGCGTGGCACTCGTCGTGCACCCAGTAGCCGCCGCTGCCGTAGCCGTAACCATGGCCGTGGTGGCCATGCCCGTGGCCGGGCGGGGGCAGAGTCGGCGGTGGCGGGGTCGGGTCGACGCTGCGGAAGCGCAGCGTCGGCGGGCCGTTGCCGCCGCTCGTGCCGCTGCGCGCGGACGTGGTCGTCGCGATTGGCGTTGCCTGGCTACGGCCGTGGGTGGCGCCGGAGCCGCGCCGCCACGGGCCGCCGTAGGACGACCAGTTCGAGATCCAGCGCGGATTGCCTTCGCCGTCGTCGCTGGTGTAGCGGCTGCCGTCATCGCGGATGCATTCGTACATCGGCCGCGGGTCGTGCGTGGCCACGACGGGCTGCGGGGACGGTTCCGGCGCCGGCTGCAGCGCCGCAGGCGCGACGGGTTCGGCACGCGGCGGCGGGTCGCTGGGCTGGATCATGCGCCGGGTCTGCTGCGACTGGTCGTCGCCGCAGGGCGAGTCCTGCACGGTCAGGTGGCCGCCGGCGTCGGTGCAGCGGTAGATGGTGATGTCGCCTTCCTGCGCGAACGCGCCGCCGACGCTCGCGGCCAGCAGCAGCAACAGCAGCAGGCGGGGCGGGCAGGTGACCATGCCGGCATTTTGCGCACGGAAGGCGCGAAGGTGAAGTGCAGGGGTTGGCGTTTGTTGAAATGGCTGCACGCACGGGCGAATCCCGCATACCCCTTCTTCAAAAGGGCATGAGCGGTTCCCGATTCGCGGCCCCCGCCATTCAGGCCCGCAGTTCAGTACCGCTGCGGGCGTCGCGGATCGGGGTCGGGCGCGGCAGGTCGCCGGTGGCGCCGGGAACGTGGCCGTCGATGGCGGCCAGCAGCGCGGGGTCGATCTGCGCTTCGGTCCGCGGCGGCGGGAGGCCGGCTGGATTGGCGCTCGTCGACACCAGTGCGCCACCGAAGGCTTCGCACAGTGCGACCACGACCGGATGCGCGCTGACCCGCACCGCGACGCCGTCGTGGGCGCCGGTGATCCAAGGTGGCACGCGCGGCGTGGCAGGCACGATCCATGTGTGCGGGCCGGGCCAGGTGGCGAGGACGTCGTCGCGGCGTTCGCGCGGCAGGGCGTCCCAGTCGGCCAGTCCGTCGAGCTGTGCGGTCGAGGCGGCGATGAGGATCAAACCCTTGTCGACGGGGCGTTGCTTCACTGCCAACAGGCGCAGCACTGCCGCCTCGTCGAAGGGATCGCAGCCCAGTCCCCACACGGCCTCGGTGGGATAGGCGATCACGCCGCCAGCGTGCAGGACGGTGGCGGCTTCGGTAGGGGAGAGATGTGGCATGTGGGGATTGTAGGTCGGGGCTACGCCCCCGACACCCGCGAGGTCGGGTTGGGCCGCGATCCGGATCCGGTATGCGTGGGCGTTTCGCGGGCGTCGGGGCGTAGCCCCGACCTACGTCAAAGGCATCCCGCGTGCGTGGATGGTTCGCGGATTTGCGCCGTAGGTCGGGGTTACATCCCCGACGCCCGCAGCCTCACGGCGAGCCGCGGCCTGGATCCGGTGTGCGTGGATGATTCGCGGGAGTCGGGGGCGTAGCCCCGACCTACGTCAGAAGGGGGCGTCGTCGCCGGCGGTTTTCTTCGCCACCTTCTTCGTGGCCTTCTTCGCCGTGGTCTTCTTCGCGACCTTTTTCTTCGCGACCTTCTTCGTCGCCTTCTTGGCGGCCTTCTTCGCCGGTGCCTTCTTCGCGGTCGTCTTCTTGGCCGGCGCCTTCTTTGCCGCGGCCTTCTTGCCGAAGCGCCCGCGCATGGGCTTGCCGGTTTCTTCCATCAGCTTGACCACTTCCTCCAGCGTCAGCGACGCCGGCTCGCGGTCCTTCGGGATCCGCCCGTTGAGGCGGCCGTCGCTGATGTAGGGGCCGTAGCGGCCGTTGAGGACCTGGATGTCGCTGCCCTCGAACTCCTTGATGATCCGGTTGCGCGCGATCTCTTCCTTTTCCTCGATCAGGAACACCGCGCGGGCGAGGTCGACGGTGTAGGGATCGTCTTCCTTCTTCAGCGAGGCATACACGCTGCCGCGCTTGGCGAACGGGCCGAAGCGGCCGATGCCGACGCTGACTTCCTCGCCCTTGTCCTCGCCCAGCTTGCGCGGCAGGCGGAACAGGTCGATGGCTTCTTCCAGCGTGATCGTGTGCATGCTCTGGCCGGGGCGCAGCGAGGCGAAGCGCGGTTTCTCCTCTTCGCCCTCGGCGGTGCTGCCGATCGCCGCGTACGGCCCGTAGCGACCCAGGCGCACGCTGACCGGCTTGCCCGATTTGGGATCGGTGCCCAGTTCGCGCGCGCCGGTGGCCTGGCTGCGGTCGACGCTTTCGGTCTTCTCGTCGACCAGTTCCTTGAACGGGCCCCAGAACTTCTCCATCAGCGGCACCCACTCCTCCTCGCCGCGCGACACGGCGTCGAGTTCGTCCTCGAGCCTGGCGGTGAAGTCGTAGTCGACGTACTGGGTGAAATGCCCGCTGAGGAAGTTGGACACCGCGCGGCCGACGTCGCTGGGGCGGAAGGCGCGGCCTTCCATCTCCACGTACTTGCGGAACAGCAGGGTCTGGATGATCGAGGCGTAGGTGGACGGGCGGCCGATGCCGTATTCCTCCAGCGTCTTGACCAGCGAGGCCTCGGTGTAGCGCGGCGGGGGCTGGGTGAAGTGCTGGTCGGCGTGGATGCGGTCGAGCGGCACGCGGTCGCCGGTCTTCATCGCCGGCAGCTTGCGGCCCTCGTCGTCGTCGTCCTTGCCCTTGCTGTCCTTGCCTTCCTCGTAGACGGCCAAAAAGCCCGGGTCGACCACCGTGGTGCCGCTGGCGCGGAAGCTGTGCTCGCTGCCGGCGGCCAGGTCCACGGACACGGTGTTGAGCGTGGCCGGCACCATCTGCGAGGCGACGGCGCGCTTCCAGATCAGTTCGTAGAGCCGGCGCTCGTCGTCGGACAGGAAGCGCGCGACCTGCGCCGGGGTGCGCAGCGCGGAAGTGGGGCGCACCGCTTCATGCGCTTCCTGCGCGTTCTTGGATTTGGTGGTGTAGAAATTCGGCTTGTCCGGCAGCGCGCCGGTGCCATAGTCGCGCGCGATCACGTCGCGGATCTCGCCCAGCGCCTCGGCAGACAGGTTCACCGAGTCGGTACGCATGTAGCTGATCAGGCCGACCGTGCCTTCCTCGCCGATCGCCACGCCTTCGTACAGCTTCTGCGCCACCTGCATGGTGCGGCGGGTGGTGAAGCCGAGCTTGCGCGAGGCTTCCTGCTGCAGGGTGGAGGTGGTGAACGGCGCGGCCGGGCGGCGCTTGCGCTCCTTGCTGGCGACGTCGGTGACGTGCAGCGCGCCGTTGGCGGCCGACACGATGCGGCGGCGCGCCTCTTCGGCGGTGTCGCCGTCGGTGATGGTGAACTGTTCGAACTTCTTGCCGTCGAGCTTGGTGAGCTTGGCGGTGAAGGCCTGCACCGGGTGCGCGCACTCGGCCTCGACCGACCAGTACTCGCGCGCGACGAAAGCTTCGATTTCCTCCTCGCGCTCGACGATCATCCGCAGCGCAGGCGACTGCACGCGCCCGGCGGACAGGCCGCGCTGCACCTTGCGCCACAGCACCGGCGACAGGTTGAAGCCGACCAGGTAGTCCAGCGCGCGCCGCGCCTGCTGGGCGTCGACCAGGTCCGATGCGATGCCGCGCGGGCTGGCCATGGCCTCGCGGATCGCGCGCGGGGTGATTTCGGTGAACACCACCCGCTGCAGGGTCTTGTCCTCGAGCAGGCCGCGCTCGCGCAGGATCTCGGCGATGTGCCAGCTGATCGCCTCGCCCTCGCGGTCCGGGTCGGTGGCCAGGAAGATGCCGTCGGCGGCCTTGGCGGCCTTGGCGATGGCCGCGACGTGCTTCTCGTTCTTCTCGATCAGGTCGTAGCGCATGCGGAAGCCGTGTTCCGGGTCGACCGCGCCCTCCTTCGGCACCAGGTCGCGGACATGGCCGTACGAGGCCAGGACGGTGAAGTCCTTGCCCAGGTACTTGTTGATCGTCTTGGCCTTGGCCGGCGATTCGACGATGAGGAGGTTCTTGGCCATGGGCGGCTGGGCCTGTCCTTTGCGGTGCGTGGGGCGGAGTGGGAGCCGCGGCAATATATATGGTTTGCAGAAGAGCACGCCCGCAGCCTGGGCCACGGGCGTTCAGGTTTTCACCTATTTATAGTGGAATCACGCCGCGGCGGGGGCTGTCAAGCCCTGCCGCGCGGCTCCCCGGTCAGTGGCCGGCCGCGCCGACCGCCGCCAACGCTGCGAACATCAGCAGCAGCATGCCCACGAACAGCAGCCCGCCCAGCACCAGCACCACCCAGGCCACGGTGCCCAGTTCCTCGCGCTGCCGGTCCGGATGCGCGGTGAAGGCCCACTGGTCGACCACCACGGTGTCGCAGATCATGTCGTGCAGGGTCTGCTTGCGCGCGGTGAAGGCGGCCATCAGGAAGCCGATGCACAGGATCAAGCCACTGAGGATCATGGCGAAGTAGCGCCCGAAACCGCGCCAGAAGCCGAAGCCTTCGCCATCGCTGCGGACCGCCTTGATGCCGATCGCCATCTTGCCCGGCGTGGCCTGGTTGGCGGAGGCGTAGAACCAGCCGTAGTAGCAGGCGGTGAGCAGCAGCGAGGCCAGCTGCGCGATCAGCTGGATGGCCAGCGCGGTGCCGCTGTCGAGGCCGCCACCGAAGCCGAAGGCGACGCCGATCACGCCGCCGATCGCACCGCCGACGACGACGCTCAGCAAGCCGATGATCACGCTGTCGATCAGGTAGGCCGCGACCCGCTTCCAGAAGCCGGCATGGACCACGTGGCCGTCCAGGTACACGTCCGCCGCGCGCTCCACCGTTGCCATCGGCGGGGCGTAGGGCGAGCGTGGTTCGGCCAGCGCGTAGGGGTCGGAGGCGGCGCCTGCCGGCGTGTCCGCGGATGCGGTGGCGAAGCTCGCCCGGGCCGCGGCCGGATGCGCGGTTTCGGGGAGCACCTCGGCCATCACCGTGTGCCAGGGCTGCCACTGCGCCATGCCCTCGCGCCAGACCAGGGTGGCGGGGTCGAGCTGGCCGCCGGTGTGCAGCGCGGCCAGGTCCGAGGCGGCCACGGGGCCGTGGCGGTTGCGTTCGTAGTCGCTGTAGTACCACTGGGCCATGGCGGGTCTTCCGTGCGTGGGTCGTGCGGGCGGGTCAGTTGGCGCGGCAGTGCTGCGGGCGGTAGCGGGCGGGCAGGTCGCCACCGCTGCAGTCCCAGCCGGCCAGATCGCCGTCGCGCAGCGCTTCGAACAGCCAGGTCCGGCCTTCGATGGCGGGCTTGCCGTGCAGGGTGAACTCGAACGCGCAGTTGCCGTTGGCCAGCGCGCCGAATTGCACCGTGGTCGCCTTCTCCATGGCGGCGAACTGCTCCAGCAACGATGCGAAGTCGTCGTTGCCGGGACAACGGCCGTGGGCGCCCTCGAACTCGTCGACCGCGCGCTGCATCGCCGAGGCGGCCCCGACCAGGCCGGCGGTGGCCTCGGAGCGGATCATGTAGTCGTTGTAGGCGGGAATGGCGATCGCCGCCAGGATCGCCACCACCGGCACGGCGACCACCGCTGCCACGATCGCCACGATGGCGCAGCCTGACAGGCCGCGCCGGGCCTGCGGCGGCACGTTGCCGCGCGGGCTGGCCGAGGGCGGGCGGTGCGCCGCGGCAGGACGCGCGGTGACCGGCGGTGGTGCAGCCGGAGGCAGCGGTGGCGGCTGCGAGGCGTCGGGGGTGACCGTGTCGAGCTGCAGCTCGTCGGAGAAGTGGTCCAGCGGCTGCCATTCGCGCGCGCCGGCATGCCAGGCCAGCGTGTCGCGCTGGATCCGGCGGTCGACGTAGCGTGCGCGCACCTGTTCGGCCGAAAGCGGTCCGACGCGGCCCTGTGCGGGGTCGTGGTAGTACCAGTCCGTCATGTTGTCCCCTGTTGCCCCGTGCGGAGCGCAATCCGCGGTGACTGCGCCTCCCCGGCGCTGCCTCCCCGCTCCCTCGTTCCCAATGCGCCGTCATCCCCGCGAAAGCGGGGGCCCAGTGTCTTCAGGCGGCAGAAATCAAAGACGCTGGGTTCCCGCTTTCGCGGGAATGACGGTCAAAAGCAATTCCCCTGGTGCGCAGCCCTAGTGCACCGGCTCCGGCTCGTCGGCGAACATCTGCGTCTCCATCCACGCGTACGCGGCCTCGGAACCGGGCTGGTTGAACAGCACCATCAGCACGACCCACTTCAGGTCGTCGAGGTCGAGCTCGTCCTGGTCCAGCGCCATCGCCCGGTCGAGCACCAGCTCGCGCTGGGCCGGGTCGAGGATGCCGTGCTGCTCGAGCACCATCAGGAAGCCGCGGCACTCGACGTCGAGCTTGTCCAGCTCGGGGCCGAAATACACGCGGGTGGGGCCGTCGACGCGCTGGATCGCGGCGCTGGGGCGCTGCGCGGCGAGCGCGTCGAGCCAGTCGAAGGCCTTGCTGGTTTCCGAGGGGCTGAAGCCGGCCTGGAGCAGGCCGCTCTGGAGGGAGTCGCGGTCGCGGACGAGGTCCGCGTCTTCGGTGAAGTAGTGTTCGAACAGATAGAGCAGGACGTCCAGGATGCTCTCTTTCATTTCCCCCGGCCTGCGCCCGGAGGCGCGGTGTTCGCGGTGTCATGGCGCTTTCGGGCGTAGCGGCCGTGTTCCACGGATACGCGTCCCTCCAGTTCCATGACCAGCAGCATGGATGACAGTTCGGCGGTCGTCAATCCGGTGCGTTCGACCAGCCGATCCATACCGGTTGGGTCATGCCCGAGGGCTTGCCACAAGCGGTTGTAGTCGGGATCGTCCATCACGCCGGCGCTGGAAGGGCCGGCGACGGGCGTCCCGGGCCCTGAACTGGGGGCGTCCAGGCGGCTGCGCAAGGCGTCGCCGAGTTCGGCCGCCAGCGGCGCCACGGCGGCGATGACTTCGCCGGCCGCCTCCACCAGGCCGGCGCCTTCGCGGATCAGGCGGTGGCAGCCGCGGGCCATCGGGTTGTGGATCGAGCCGGGCACGGCGAACACGTCGCGGCCGGCCTCGCTGGCCAGGCGCGCGGTGATCAGGGCGCCGGAGCGCTCGGCGGCCTCGACCACCAGTACCCCCAGCGCCAGCCCGGCGATGATCCGGTTGCGGGCTGGGAAGCGGCCGCGCTGGACGCCGACCCCGGGCGGGTATTCGCTGACCACCGCGCCGTGCTCCGCGATGCGGGCGTACAGGCCGGTGTTGGCGCGCGGGTAGGGGTGGTCGATGCCGGTGCCGAGCACGGCCACGGTGACGCCCCCTGCGCCCAGTGCGGCCTCGTGCGCGGCGGTGTCGATGCCGGCGGCCAGGCCGCTGGCGATGCCCAGGCCGGTCGCGGCGATGGCGCGGGCGAAGTCGCGCGCGTTGTCGCGGCCGCCGGCGGTGGGCGAGCGGCTGCCGACCACGGCCACCGACGGGTGCCAGAGCAGGCCCGGGTCGCCGGCCACGAACAGGGCGAGCGGCGGGCTCGGGATGCGCCGCAGCAGGGCCGGGTAGTCGGGATCGTGCCAGCCGAGCAGGTGGTGGTCGGGTTCGGCCAGCCAGGCGCGGGCGCGCTCGCGCTGTGCGGACACGGTGGCGGTGGCTTCGATCGCGCGCACCTGCGCCTCGTCGCAGCCGGCGGCGCGCCACGCCCGTGGGCCGGCGGCGAGCGCGGCGGCGGGGTCGCGATGGGCATCGAGCAGGGCGCGGCGCGTGGCGGCGCTGCCGCCCGCCTCGACCAGGTGCAGCAGCGCGTCTTGGTTGTCGTTAGTCATCGCAGGGCCTGTTAACGCCATGGGCATGGGTCGCGTTGTGTCTCAGTGGTCGCCAGGTGTCGTTGCGCGGCGCCGGGCAGACTGGCCGTCTGCTCAAGCCGCGCGGCGGCGGCTGGCGGCTACTGAGGCGCAACCCGAAGGGCCGGCCGTGCGCGGCCCATGCCCATGGCGTTAGCAGGCCCTAGCGTAATGCGGAAACGACGACGGCGCCCTCGGGCGCCGTCGCGTTGTTGCGTCAGGAAAACCTGAATCTCAGTACGGTGCGTCCGGATGCTTGAGGTGATAGCCGATCCGGGTGGGCTTGGTGCTGTCCATGACCAGGCCGTAGCTGACCTTGTCGTAGGTGCGGAACACGATCACGTGGCCGGCGTACTCGTCGGGCAGGCGCACCTTGCCGTCGAAGCTCTCGGCGCCGGCCGGGAAGTCGGCGCTGTGCTCGACGCGGTCGACGACGTTGCTGCCTTCGCGCCAGATCGAGAACACGGTGCCGTTGTCGACCCCTTCGCGGGCACCGACCGACAGCGCCACCACGTCGCGCGGGCCGGCGGCGGTCAGGGCATCGGTCGCGGCCAGCACGCGGGCGCGGCCGTACTCGAGCTGCTGCTTCGGCGGGTGCGGGAAGAACTGCAGGTCGTAGGGCTGGGCGTCGACCGCGATCAGGCGGTCGCCGATGCGCACTTCGCGGCCGGCCTCGTCGAGCAGCACGGTGCTGGCCTCGATGCCGCCCACTTCGCCGCGGGTCACGGTGCCGACGTTCACGCGCATCAGCTCGTAGCCCAGCGTCTCGCCGCCCTTGTCCGGGAACACGACGTGGTTCCAGTACTTGCCGAAGTCGACGTCGCGCTTGCCGCGGTAGTCGAGGTCGTCCTTCTCGAGCAGGTCGCAGCACATGCCGGAGCGTTCAAGGCGCGTGTAGCGCACGGTCGGGCGCACCACCAGGTAGCGCTGGCCGGGCGCGGCCGCGGACAGGCCGCGCACGTAGACGACCTGGCCCTCGCTGCCGCGCAGGCGGTCCTCCTCGAGGCCGACCACGTAGGGCAGCTGCTCGAAGTCGTCGACCACGCGCAGGTCCTTGAGGAACGGCTCGATGTCCGACAGCGGGATCGCGTTGATCGGCTGGGCGACGTCGCGCGGGCCCTGCTGCACGGTGACGCGGTCCAGGTAGGCCAGGCTGATCACGTCGCCCGGATAGATCAGGTGCGGGTTGCTGATCTGCGGGTTGGCCTGCCAGATCTCCGGCCACAGCCAGGGATGCTGCAGGAACTTGCCCGCGATGTCCCACAGGGTGTCGCCGCGCACGACGACATAGGTATCGGGATGATCGCCACGGACGCTCTGCGCCATGGCGTAGCCCGCCACCATCAGCAGTGCGACTGCAAAACCCGTGCGAAGCCCCCGAGCGAAGCGTTGTTTAGAGCAACGCTGAAGCATGCCGGCCATCTACTTGCTCCCCTTGGAATTTTCCGGAATTTCCCCATTCCAGCCGGGGCACTATAGCCTACAGAACCCGGCGCAACGCAAGCCCGCGGGGGCTACAATTGCGGCATCGAGTCCACGGTTGTGACCGGTGCCACCCTTTGGCCACGCCGGAGCCCCCCGCAGCGCCCCGCGACTGCCGGACGCCCACGCCGACCACCAGAACGCCTTCCCATGCCCCTGCTTCCGATCCTCGAGCTGCCCCATCCGCGCCTGCGCAACGTCGCCGGCGCCCTGGATGCCGAACGCATCGCCACCGCGCAGTTCCAGCGCCTGCTCGACGACATGTTCGAGACCATGTACACCGCGCCGGGCATCGGCCTGGCCGCGACCCAGGTCGACGTGCACGAGCGCTTCATGGTCATCGACGTGACCGAGGGCCGCGACCAGCCGCTGGTGTTCATCAACCCGGTGATCCGCCGCCGCACCGAGCAGCTGCGCGAGCACCAGGAAGGCTGCCTGTCGATCCCCGGCATCTTCGCCGACGTGACCCGCGCCGACGGCATCGAGGTCGAGGCCCTGGACCGCCACGGCAAGCCGTTCGTGCTCGAGGTCGACGACCTGCTGGCGACCTGCATCCAGCACGAGGTCGACCACCTGGACGGCAAGCTGTTCATCGACTACCTGTCGCCGCTGAAGCGGGATCGGGCGTTGAAGAAGTACCAGAAGCTTCAGAAGGGCCGGGATTAGGGATTCGGGATTGGGGATTCGGAAGAGCATGATGGATCGCCGGGCGCTCATGCCTTTCCGAATCCCCAATCCCGAATCCCCAATTCCGACCCCATGAGAATCGTCTTCGCCGGCACCCCCGAGTTTGCCGTTCCCTCGCTGATCGCCGCCGCGCGCCGCAACGAGGTCGTCGCCGTCTACACCCAGCCCGACCGGCCCGCCGGGCGCGGGCGCGCGCTGACGCCGTCGCCGGTCAAGCGCGCGGCGGTCGAGCGCGGGATCGAGGTGTTCCAGCCCGGGTCGCTGAAGTCGCAGGTGTCGCGCGACGCGCTTGCGGCGCTGCGGCCGGACCTGCTGGTCGTGGTCGCCTACGGCCTGATCCTGCCGAAGTCGATCCTCGCCATCCCGAAGTTCGGCTGCTGGAACGTGCACGCCTCGCTGCTGCCGCGCTGGCGCGGCGCGGCGCCGATCCAGCGCGCGATCGAGGCCGGCGACACCGGCACCGGCGTGTGCCTGATGCAGATGGAAGCCGGCCTGGACACCGGCCCGGTGCTGCTGTCGCAGCCGCTGGACATCGGCCCCGACGAAACCGGCGGCCAGCTCCACGACCGCCTCGCCGAACTCGGCGCGCAGGTGCTGTCCGACGGCCTCGGCCTGCTGCGCGCCGGCATGCGCCCGGTGCCGCAGCCGCAGCCGGCGGAAGGCGTGACCTACGCGCACAAGCTCGACAAGGCCGAGGCCAAGCTCGACTGGTCGCAGCCGGCGCAAGTGCTGGCGAACAAGGTGCGCGCCTTCAACCCGTGGCCGATGGCCGAGGCGATGGTGGCCGGCGAACGCCTGCGCATCCACGCCGCGGTGGCGTTGCCGCGCGAACGCGACGCGGCGCCCGGCACCTTGCTGGCCGCCGGGCGCGACGGCCTCGACGTGGCCTGCGGCGAAGGTGCGCTGCGCATCCGCACGCTGCAGCGCGACGGCGGCAAGGCGATCACGGCCGCGGATTTCCTCAACGCGCGGCGCGACTTGCAGGTGCCGCGCGGCGCATAGGACCGCAGGCTGGGTTGGTGAAGCCAGCCCGGCCCGTGATCCTTGTGGGGCAGCTTCAGCCGCGAGCTTTGCCCCTCCCCCTGCGAAGGCAGGGGGTGAGGAGGGCCGCTTGCGAACCACCGGTTCGCGGCCCGACGAACGCCATCGAGTTGTGCTCGATGGCCGGACGGGTTGGGGAGGGGTGCCGTTGGGATCGGCTCGAACCGTGGCCACCCCCTCCCAGCCTCCCCCTGCCGTCGCAGGGGGAGGGGCAAAGCTCGCGGCTGAAGCCACTCCCAAAGGAGCGGGTACCAGGTGCGGGTCTTGAGCCATGGTCTGTGCGCCGCCGGCCGGCAGGCGGAGAATGTGGCGATGAACGACGACAAAGGGGCCCGGCCACGCGCCATCGCCGCGCAGGTGCTCGATGCGGTGCTGCATCGCGGACGGTCGCTGAAGGCCGAACTGGCGACGGCGCTGCCCGCGCTGGCCGACGTGCGCGACCGCGCGCTGGTGGAGGCAATCTGTTTCGCCGCGCTGCGCCAGCAGGCGCGGGCCGATGCGGCGCTGCGGGCGTGGGTGCCGCGGCCGCTGGGCAAACGCGACGGTGCGCTGCGGGCGCTGCTGCACGTGGGCTTCGCGCAACTCGATCCGCTCGGGCTGCCGCCGCATGCTGCGGTCGATGCGACGGTGGGCGCCGCACGCCTGCTCGGTCGCGCGCACCAGCGCGGGATGGTCAATGCGCTGCTGCGGCGCGCGCTGCGCGAGGGCCTGCCAGATGCGCGGGCCGATGCGGGGTGGCCGGCGTGGCTGCGCGACCGGCTGCGCGCGGACTGGCCGGAAGACTTCGATGCGATCGTCGCCGCCAGCGCCTCGCCGGCGCCGATGTGGCTGCGGGTCAACCGCCTGCGCGGCAGCCGCGACGAGTACGCCGAGCGGCTGCGCGAGACCGGCATCGAGGCGACCACCGGCGAGGCGCTCGCCGATGCGCTGCGGCTCCACGTGCCGGTCGCGGTTGCCGCGCTGCCCGGCTTCGACGATGGCGACGTGTCGGTGCAGGACGGCTCCGCGCAGGCGGTGGCCGATGCGCTCGCGCCGCCGGTCGGCAGCCGCGTGCTCGATGCCTGCGCCGCGCCCGGCGGCAAGGCGGCGCACCTGCTTGAACGCGACCCGTCGCTGCGCATGACCGCGCTCGACGTCGATCCCGAACGCCTCGAACGCGTGCGCGAAACCTTCTTGCGGCTGGGCGTCGGCGAAGACGCCGACCTGCGCGTGGCCGACGGGGCGGACCTCGAAAAATGGTGGGGTGAAACCACCGGCGACCGCTTCGACGCCGTACTGCTCGACGTCCCGTGCTCGGCCACCGGCATCGTGCGCCGCCAGCCGGACATCCTGCTGCACCGCCGCGCGGCCGACCTCGACGCGCTGCGCGCCACGCAGGCGCGCCTGCTCGACGCCGCGTGGCGCGTGCTCGCGCCCGGCGGCGTGCTGCTGTATGCGACCTGTTCGATCCTGCAGGCCGAGAACGCCGCACAGGTCGATGCCTTCCTCGCCCGCACGCCCGATGCCGCGGCCGAACCGCTGGACGCGCGCTTCGGCCGCGTGTCCGGCGCCGGTCGGCAGCGGCTGCCGGGCGAGGGCGGCATGGACGGCTTCTTCTACGCGCGCCTGCGCCGGCGCTGACCGGCGGCAACGGAATTCCGACGCCGCGCGCGTCTATCATTCGCCGCATGCCGTCGACACGCGACTCCCGTGACTTCTGGTTGCTGGCCATCCTGGCCCTGCTGGTGCTCGCGACCGGCATCGGCCTGCGCGACCCCTGGCCGGCCGACGAGCCGCGCTTCGTGCTGGTGGCGAAACAGATGTGGGAATCGGGCGACTGGTGGTTCCCGCACCGCGGCCAGGAGCTGTATTCGGACAAGCCGCCGCTGTTCTTCTGGCTGCTGGGCGCCAGCTACGCGCTGGTGCGCAACTGGACGGTCGCCTTCCTGCTGCCGTCGCTGCTCGCCGCGCTGGGCACGCTGTGGCTGACCTTCGACCTCGGCCGCCGGCTGTGGAGCCGGCGCGCCGGGCTGTGGGCCGCGGCCGCGGTGCTGTGCGCGTTCCAGTTCGCCTACCAGGCCAAGCGCGCGCAGATCGACCCGACCGTGGTGTTCTTCATCACCCTGGCCTTCTACGGCCTGGGCCGACACCTGCTGCTGGGGCCGCACTGGCGCTGGTTCTGGGCGGGGTGTTTCGCGGCGGGGCTGGGGGTGATCAGCAAGGGCGTGGGTTTCCTCGCGCTGCTGGCACTGTTGCCGTACGCGTGGATGCGCTGGCGCGACTGGCAGGGATTGAGCGCGCCGGCGCCGCGCGGGGCCGGGCGCTGGGCGCTGGGCGCGGTGGCGTTCCTGGTCGCGATCGGGCTGTGGCTGGGGCCGATGCTGTGGATGGCGCTGTCCGATGGCGACCCCGCGCATCGTGCCTATGTCGATGACCTGCTGTTCCGGCAGACCGCCACCCGCTACGCCGATGCCTGGCACCACACGCAGCCGGCCTGGTACTTCGCGCGGGTGGTGGCGGTGTCGTGGCTGCCGTTCTCGCTGCTGTTGCCGTGGCTGTTCAAGCCCTGGCGCGAGGCCTGGCGCATGCGCGACGCGCGGGTGTGGCTGCCGTTGGCGACGTTCGTGCTGGTGGTGCTGTTCTTCAGCATGAGCGCCGGCAAGCGCGACATGTACATCCTGCCGGCGCTGCCGATGCTTGCGCTGGCCGCCGCGCCGTTCCTTGACGGCCTGCTCGAACGCCGCGGCGTGCGCCGTGCGTTGTTCACGCTGGCGCTGCTGCTGGGGCTGGGGTTGCTGGCCGCCGGCGTGGCGGCGCTGGCGGGCGAGCCGCGATTCGAGCTGAAGCTGGAAGCCGGGCGCGGCATGCCCGCCGGGCAGGATGGTGTGTGGTGGGCGCTGGCCGCGATGGGCGCCGCGATCACCGGCGCGGCGCTGTGGCTGCAGCCGCGGCGCGCGGTGGCGCTGGTTGCGGCGATGACGGCGGTGCTGTGGTGCGGCTGGGGCCTGGCGATCGCGCCGCAGCTCGATGGCGAGAGTTCGTCGCGCGACCTGATGCGCGAGGTGCGCGCGCTGGCCGGCCCCGGCACCGAGGTCGGGCTGGTGGCCTGGCGCGAGCAGAACCTGCTGCAGGCGCGGGGACCGACGATGGAGTTCGGCTTCAAGCGCACGCCGGTGCAGCAGTGGAACGCAGGCGTGGCCTGGGCTTCGCAGGCGCCGGGCACGCGGGTGCTGTTCGTGCGCGAAGTCGATGCGCTGGCCGACTGCCTGCAGCGCGCCGGCGCGCGCCACGTGGGCGTCGCCAATCGGCGTACCTGGTCACTGGTGCGGCCGGACGCGGTGCCGGCCGATTGCCACCGGTTGCCGGAAAGCGCGGATTCGCAGAAGGAGGCCGCCGCCGCCCAGGCCGAGGGCTGACGGCGGGCTGGCATCCGGGTTCACCATGGCCACGGGCGTGGCGGCGGGTGCGCCATGCGACACTGCCGCCATGGATGGTGCACCCATGCGCATCGCGCACTTGCTGCTGACCCGGCGCTTCGCCGGGAGCGAACGCCATGCGCTGGAACTGGCCAACGCGCAGGCGGCTGCCGGCCACCATGTGACGCTGATCCTGCGCAAGGCCGGTGCCCGCGACCGGGCAGATGCCATCGCCCATCGCGCGTCCGCGGATGTCCACGTCGAAGTGGTCGGCGACCTGTTGCCGGTGTGGCAGGCGCGCCGGCTGCTGCGCCGCTTGCGTCCCGACGTGGCGCACGCACATTTGTCCGGCGGTTGCCGCGCGCTGCGGGGTTGGCAGACTCCGGCGCGACGCATCGCCACCCTCCATATCCGCTACAAGCCCAGGCAGCACGAGGGGCTGGACGGACTCATCGCGATCGCCCCCTGGCAGCTGGAGGCAATGCCCGCCAGCATGCGCGCGCGCACCGTGCAGATCGACAACTGGACGCTTCCGCAGGCGCCGTCGCCCGGCGCGCGTGCGCGCATCCGCGACGCGCATGGCATCGCTCCTACCGACTTCGTGTTCGGCGCGCTGGGACGCTGCGAGCCGGGCAAGGGCCTGGACGTGCTGGTCGAGGCGTGGAAGCGCGCCCGGCTGCCTGCCGACGCGCGCCTGGTGATCGTCGGCCAGGGCAGCACGTGGAAGTCATTGCGCGCCGCCGCGCCCGCCGACGTGGTCATGCCGGGCTTTGCCGACGCGCCGCGCGACTGGCTGGAAGCGTTCGATGTGTTCGTCAGCGCCGCGCGCAGCGAACCGTTCGGGCTGGTGCTGCTCGAGGCGATGGACGCGCGCCTGCCGATCCTGGCCAGTGCCAGCCAGGGGGCGCGGCACCTGGCCGGGCAGATCGGCAGCGCCTTGCTGCCGGTCGCCGATGCGGATGCGCTGGCTGAAGCGTTACGCGCGGCCCATGCCGCCCGCCCGCCGCGACGGGACTATCCGATGGATCGCTTCCGCATCGAAGACAAGCTGGCTCAAGTCGAGGCGTTCTATCGCGGCGAGGCGACGTCGCGCTGACACGCCCCCGGCGCAGCGGGCCGTCCGCCCGTCGCCCGGGCGGGGCACTCAGGCAACCAGCAGCGCGCGCAGCGCGTCGACCATCGCCGGCAGGTCGTTGCGCAGGCCCAGCGCGCGGGCGCTGCCGCGCAGCGCGTCGAGGTCGGCCGGGTCGGCCGCGGCGGCCTGCCACGCGGCCGCGACGGCGTCGCGCCGGGCCGCGCAGGTCAGCACCGCGTCGTGCGCGGCAAAGGCGTCGATGCGACCGGCCTGTTCCTCCTGCATCGGCACCGCCAGGCACGGCACGCCCAAGGTCAGTGCCTGCACCAGCAGGCCACCGCCGTTGACCACGTTCAGCCGCGCGGACTGCACCAGCCCCATCAGCAGCCGGTTGGACATGCGCGGCAGGCCGGTCCAGCCCGCGGGCAGGGCGTGTTCGCCCGGGTCGACCGCGAGCACCGGCAGGTCGCGCGGCCCGCCGGCCGCGGCCATCAGCGCCATCGGTGCCATGCCGTCGACGACGTAGCCCGGGCCGCCAGGGCAGGCCAGGTCGTAGCCGCCCGCGGCCAGGCCGTGCGAGGCGAGCAGTTGCGCGGCTTCAGTGGTGTCGGGCGGCTCGAACACGGCGTCGAAATAGCGGAAGTGCGTGTCGCGCAGCAGCAGGCGGCCGAGGCGTTCGGGCCAGGGCGGCCGCGCGCCCAGCCGCTCGGGCGCGAGCAGCCAGTGCGCATCGAGCAGGCGGCGCTTGCGCGGGTCCAGCCCGCGCCAGCGCGAATTCGGCCGCGCGCTGAGATACACGGTGCGGCTGCCGGCGGCGCGCGCAGCCTGCAGGGCGCTCATGCGCAGGCTGCTGTCGAACAGGCACGCGTGGGGGGCGAAATCGGCGATCGCCGCCGCGACCTCCGCCTCGCTGCGGGTGGGCGAGCCGGGCAGCGGCACCGCTTCGAACTCCTCGCGCGGGAACGGCGCCTGCCCGTGCACCACGAAGCGGATGTCGATCGCGTCGCCAGCCTGCCCGCGCAGGGTGCGGGCGAGCATCAGCGCGCGCTGCAGCTCGCCGCCGCCGCTGCCGCCGCTGACCGGGATGAACAGAAGCCTACGCTGCATGCCTGGGTTCCCGAAAAGTCGCAGTAGTATGCCGGGCATTCCGGTTGCTTCACGTGGCCGGATGGCGTTCCCCGCGCCGCTCCAGACCCCCTTGGCCGCGTTCCCCTCGCACGCATGCGTCCATTCCCCGTTTCCGATCCGCCGGTCACGTTCTTCATGGACGTCCCGACACCCGAGATCGACGCCTGGCGCCGGCTGCGTCCCGACGAGACGCCGCAGCGCCTGGTGCTGGGCGAGCACTACTGGATCGCGCTGACATTCGCCCGCCTGCGCGCAGCCGGCATGGCGGTGCACCTGGACAACCGGTTGCCCGCCTCGGGCGCGGTGCTGTTCTACGCCGGCGACAAGCGCGCGGCCTGGCGCCAGGCGCAGGCGAGCGGCAGCCGCGCCCTGCTGGTCGCGGTGCGCAGCGACCGCAACCCGGTGGGGTTTGCCGACGTGGAGATCGTCCAGAACGCCGCCTCCGCCGACGGCCACCGCAGCCTGCACGTCCCGCACTGGCCCCAGCCGGGGCTGGTGCCGCGTGATCCTGTGCGCGGTGACCGGCCGCGGACGCTGCTGTTTCCCGGCACGCCGCAGAACCTCCATTCCGGCTTCGGCGACGCGCGCTGGCGCCAGTTCCTGGACGCGCGCGGGCTCGCGTTCCGCTGCCACGGCGCCGGTGACGGCGCGCAGCGGGCCTGGCCCGACTGGCACGACGTCGACCTGCTGCTCGCGGTGCGTGCCAGCGGCTCGCGGCTGGTGCGCAACAAGCCGGGCTGGAAGCTGTTCAACGCGTGGCTGGCGGGCGTGCCGGCGATCCTCGGGCCCGAATCGGGCTACCGCGAACTGCGCCAGGGGCCGCTGGACTACCTGGAGGTCGACGGCCCGGAGCATGCGATGGCCGCCATCGACCGCCTGCTGGACGAACCCGCGCTCTATCAGGCCATGGCCGACAACGGCCTGGCGCGCGGGCAGGCCTTCAGCACCGAAGCGACGCTTTCGCGCTGGCGGCTGCTGGTGGACGACGAGCTGGTGCCGCGGGCAGCGGCGCAGCTGTTCCGGCCCGCGCAGGCCTGGAAGCGCGGCGCGCGCGAGGCCGGCGTGCGCCTGCGCCGGGTGCTCAGCGGCGCGGCCTGAGCGGCGCGCCGCGGCTTCACCAGCGCAGCGGCAGCCGCGCGACCTCGCCGCCAAGCCGCGCGTGCAGGGCCTGCGCCTCGCCCAGCGGCAAGTAACGCAACCGCAGCGGCGACGAGGCGCCGGCGGTGTCGAGCCACAGCGTGGCCATGCCCAGCCAGCGGTCGAGCGGCGACTGCCGCACTTCCAGCGCCTGCAGCTTGTCGATCTCGGCGAAACGCCAGCGCCGCGACCACCAGCCGCTGCGCGCGCCGACCAGGCGGGCGTCGATCGCGTAGCCGGCGTGATGCGCGTGCCGGCGCGCGACGAACACCACCCATGGCAGCCATAGCAGGCCGGCCAGTCCCCACGGGCCGAAGCGCCAGCAAAGCGCCGCGGCCAGCAGCAGCGCGAACACCGCGCCCGGCAGCGACAGCCGCCACCACGCGCGCGGATGCAGCGGCAGCCAGCGCGCCGGCGGCCAGTCCGCGCCGGGCAGCAGGTGGCGCACGAGCTCGTCGCAGGCTGCCGGTAGTGCGACCGGGGCCAGCTCGCGCAGGCCGCGGCGGCGGCTGTTCTCGTCCCCGGCCACCGCCGAGTCGACCTCCAGCGAGCGGCGGCCGAACCAGCGGTGCAGCAGCCCCTCGCGCAGCGTCCACGACTGGATGCGCCGCCGCGGCGCGCTGGTGCGCAGCCGGGTCAGCAGCCCGCGTTCGACTGTGAGGCGGCGGCCGTGCTCCTCCAGCCGGAAGCCCCAGTACTGCAGCAGCGCCAGCGCCACCGAGAGCACGCGCAGCAGCACCGCGAACGCGAGCAGCGCGGCGAGGATCGCCAGCGCGTACTGGCCGACGCTGAAGTGGTGGCTGCCGAAGAAGGCCTGTGCCGCACTGCTCCAGCGGTCGGAGACATCGTCGGGCAGCTGTGGGTTGAGCTGCGAGATGGCCACCGCCGCGCCGCCGACCACGATCATGCCGCGGTTGGAGATCAGTCCCAGGCGCAGCACTTCCGCGGGCGGCAGCGCAAGCAGCACCCGGTCGCGTGCCGTGTCCGCCGGCGCCTGCGCGGCATCCGTGGCCGTGGTTGCCGCGGGTGGCGTCGCGCCGCGCCGGCGCACCAGCGCCTCGAGCGCGATGGCGTCGTCGAGCTGCAGCACCCGCATCTGCGCCTCGGGCTTGTCGCCGCCGGCCGACTCCAGGCGCACCTCGGCCACGCCGAACATGCGGTGCAGCAGCGACTGGTGGATGGCGACGTTGTGGATCCGCGAGAACGGCACCTGCCTGCGGCTGCGCTCGAGCAGGCCGCTGTCGATGACCACGCTGTCGGCGGTGATGCGGTAGCGGAAGGTCAGGTAACGCCACACCGCCACCACCGCGAAGCCGCCCACGGCGACCAGCGACCACAGCTGGTTGCGGTCGCCGCGGCCGAGGAACACCAGCACCAGCAGCGGCACCACGAACTGCCGCAGCTGCTGCAGCAGCACGAACAGCCACGACATCGGATGCAGCCGGCGCACCGTCCCGTCTTCGGGGCCGGCGGGCGGCGGCGGTTCAGTCGGCGTCGTCATCGTCGTCGGTCTGGCGTGCGAGGTGGTCGCGCAGGCGTTCGGCGTCGACGGCGTCGAGCCCGGACAGCGATACCTCGCTGTGGCGCGTGCCGGCGGTATGGATGACCAGCGTGGCCAGCCGGAAATGCCGCTCCAGCGGCCCGCGACGGATGTCCAGGTGCTGCACGCGCGAACCGGGCACGCGCGTGTCCGACTGCCACAGCCGCCCGCGGCGCAGGCCGAAGCCGTCGGCATCGAGCAGCCAGCGGGTGTGGCGATATCGGCGCCAGCCCAGCCATGCGCCGAACGCCGCGGCGACCACCACGCAGGCCGGCAGCAGCCAGGCCGGCAGCGGCAGCGCCACGGCGATGATGCCGAAGACGATCGTGGCGATCGCGAACGGCAGGGCGAAGCCGAACGCCGTCGTCGCCACGAACAGCGTCCGCGCGCGCGCCGGCAGCTTCTGCCAGCGGTCGGGCGCAGGCATCGTGGGAGCCGGCGGCGGCGACGCGTCCGCGCCGGCTTGCGGGTCGCTCATCGCTTGCGCTCCAGGTCGAGGTAGGGGTTGGTCTGGCCGCTGCCCGGCGGTCGCTGCTTGTAGCGCTTGTAGGTCCACTGGTATTGCGCCGGGTCGCGCCGCGCGATGCGTTCGACCGCGGCGTTGAGCGCGGTCGCGGCGACCACCGGATCGGCGCTGGCGATGTCCTCGGGCGCCGGTTCGAAGCGCAGCGCGAACCCCGGCCCGGCGCCGATGCGCTCGCAGTAGCCGAACAGCACCGTCGCCCCGCTGCGCTCGGCCAGCCGGCCGAGCAGGGTCATGGTCAGCGCCTGCACGCCGAAGAACGGGGCGAACTCGCCGTCGCCGGCCTTGGGCTGCTGGTCGGGCAGGATCCCGACCACGCCGCCGGCCTTGAGTACCTTGAACAGCTGGCGGATGCCCGGGCCCTCGGCGCGCACCTGGGTGACGCGGTCGCCTTCGTCCGCGCGCACCCGGCGCAGGAAGGCCTCGCCGATGGCCGATTCCGGTGCGCGGTACAGGATCGCCAGCGGCGTGCGCATGGCCAGCCACTGGTTGAGCAGTTCCCAGTTGCCGTAGTGCGGCGCGGCGATGATCACCCCGCGGCCGGCGGCGATGGCGGCGTCGAACAGCCCGCTGCCGTCTTGGGTGCGGATCAGCTGCAGGTTGCGCGCGTGGCGATGCGTCCACAGGTGCAGGGTTTCCAGCGCCTGGTACGCAGTGGTGCGCAGCGCCGCGCGCTGCAGGTTTTCGCGCTGCGCCGGCAGCAGGTCCGGATACGCCAACTCCAGGTTGCGCGCCGCGACCACGCTCTCCCTCGCGCCGCTGCGTCGCCAGCCCCAGGCCAACACGTCCCCCAACCCGCGCAGCCACGCCCAGGGCAGGCGGCCGAGCGCGGCGGCGAGCAGGTACAGCAGCCAGGCGGCGAATCGGGTCATGCGGGGGAGTGTAGCGAGGGGGTGGGGCGCAGATGGAAGGCGCCGGGAGAAAGCGGGCGGAAGAACACATCGTCATTCCCGCGAAAGCGGGAACCCAGCGTCTTGCATCGCGGCCGCGGAAAGCCACTGGGTTCCCGCTTTCGCGGGAATGACGGCAAAAAAAGCTACGCTGTTCCAGCCCCCAGCCCCCAGCCCCCAGCCCCGCCCATGCTCACCCTCATCCAGCGCGTCACCTCCGCCAGCGTCACCGTCGACGGCGACACCCTCGGCGCCATCGGCCCCGGACTGCTGGCGCTGGTCGGCGTGGAGCCGGGCGACGGCGATGCGCAGGTCGAGCGGATGACGCAGCGCCTGCTCGGCTACCGGGTCTTCGCCGACGAGCAGGGCCGGATGAACCGTTCGCTGGCCGACAGCGGCGGCGGCCTGCTGCTGGTCAGCCAGTTCACGCTGGCGGCCGACACGCGGTCGGGCATGCGGCCGGGGTTCAGCACCGCGGCTGCCCCGGAGGACGCTGAACGGGTCTTCAGCCAGTTGCTGGCGAGCTGCCGGAAAAGTCACCCGCCGGGGGTGGAAACCGGCCGGTTCGGTGCCCATATGGTGGTCAGCCTGGTCAATGACGGCCCGGTGACCTTCCTGCTCAAGGCGTAGCGCCGCCGCTTTTCGCGTTTGACAGGGAATACGGGGGCGTCGTTTCGAACACCGCAACGCCGTCCCCGGGCCCGATCCCGGGCGGATTCCTGGCGACATGGCAGGTCAAAAAGCCCCTGCGGCGGTATAATGCAGGGTTCTCTTCACTCGAATTTCCCGGTGGCTCCCCACATGGCCAACGAACGTCAGGCCCCGCAGTCCGACATCAAGCAGCTGATCAGCAAGGGCCTGGAACAGGGCTACCTGACCTACGCCGAAGTCAACGATCACCTCCCCGACGACATGGTCGACCCGGAGCAGATCGAAGACATCATCGGCATGATCAACGGCATGGGCATCGAGGTGCACGAAGTCGCGCCCGACGCCGATACCCTGCTGCTCGGCGACAACAACACCGGCAACCGCGAGGTCGACGACACCGCGGCCGAGGAAGCGGCTGCCACGCTGACCGCGCTCGACGCCGAAGGCGGCCGCACCACCGACCCGGTGCGCATGTACATGCGCGAGATGGGCACGGTCGAGCTGCTGACCCGCGAGGGCGAGATCGCGATCGCCAAGCGTATCGAGGAAGGCCTCAACCAGATGACGCTGTCGCTGGCCAGCTTCCCGTGGACGGTGCAGCTGCTGCTGGAAGACTGGGAGCTGCACAAGGCCGGCAAGAAGCGCCTGGCCGAGATCGTGGTCGGCTTCAACGACGGCCTCGACGACGAGCCCGAACCGCCGGTGGCAGCCACTGCCCCCGCGGCCAATGGCAAGGACGACAAGGACAGCAAGAACGCCAAGGACGACGACGACGACAGCGACGACGACAGCGACGACGACGACGGTGATGCCGAGGACACCGGCCCCGCCGGCCCGGATCCGGTCGAGGTCGCGCGCCGCATGGACGAGCTGGCCGCGCTGTACGCCAAGTTCCAGAAGGTCTACGCCAAGAACGGGGCCAGCGCCAAGCAGGCGGCCAAGCTGCGCGAGGAGATGGCGAACCTGTTCGTCACCTTCAAGCTGCCGCTGCCGCTGGTCGACGTGCTGGTGCGCAAGCTGCGCGAGGTGCTGGGCGAGATCAAGGACCACGAGCGCCGCATCCTCGACCTG
This sequence comes from Luteimonas soli, assembly GCF_042648865.1. NCBI lineage: Bacteria > Pseudomonadati > Pseudomonadota > Gammaproteobacteria > Lysobacterales > Lysobacteraceae > Luteimonas > Luteimonas soli. The sequence goes on from NZ_JBHRYA010000007.1 coordinate 556,076, forward strand.
GCCACGCGCAAGGCCAAGATGCCGCGCAAGGACTTCATCCGCTCGTGGGAAGGCAACCAGACCAACCTCGAGTGGGTCGACGACGTGCTCAAGCGCAAGCAGAAGTGGTCGAGCGGCCTGCGCGAGGTGAAGGACCAGATCATCGCCCACCAGGAAGCCACCATCGCCATCGAAAAAATGATGCGCGTGGACCTGGTCGACATCAAGGACATCAGCCGCACGATGGCCTACGGCGAAGCCAAGGCGCGCAAGGCCAAGAAGGAAATGGTCGAGGCCAACCTGCGCCTGGTGATCTCGATCGCCAAGAAGTACACCAACCGCGGCCTGCAGTTCCTCGACCTGATCCAGGAAGGCAACATCGGCCTGATGAAGGCGGTGGACAAGTTCGAGCACCGTCGCGGCTTCAAGTTCTCGACCTACGCGACGTGGTGGATCCGCCAGGCGATCACCCGCTCGATCGCCGACCAGGCGCGCACCATCCGCATCCCGGTGCACATGATCGAGACGATCAACAAGCTCAACCGCATCTCCCGCCAGATGCTGCAGCAGTTCGGCCGCGAGGCCACGCCGGAAGAACTGGCGAAAGAGATGGACATGCCCGAGGACAAGATCCGCAAGGTCATGAAGATCGCCAAGGAACCGATCTCGATGGAGACGCCGATCGGCGACGACGAGGATTCGCACCTTGGCGATTTCATCGAGGACACCAACGTCGAGTCCCCGATCGATTCCACCACCAATACCAACCTGATGGAGACCGTGCGTGACGTGCTCGCCGGCCTGACCCCGCGCGAGGCCAAGGTGCTGCGCATGCGCTTCGGCATCGACATGAACACCGACCACACGCTGGAAGAGGTCGGCAAGCAGTTCGACGTCACCCGCGAGCGCATCCGCCAGATAGAGGCCAAGGCGCTGCGAAAGCTGCGCCATCCGAGCCGCTCGGAGCAACTGCGTAGTTTCCTCGACATCGAGTGAGTCGGCCCGGCATCGCAAACCAAAGCCCCGCATCGCGGGGCTTTTTTTTGGTCTTTCGCTCGATTGCAGGAAGGGCTTCTGTCTGATTGCGTGGTTTCGCCGCGACCTGACTTGCCCGGCGCCCCAGCTTTTCGCAACGTGGTCGGAGGTCTCGACAGGCCTGTCAGGAAACCATCCCCCCTCACGAATCCGTAACGCGACAATCGGAACCCTGAACAGGGCGCATGCACCTGCACACCGTGCCGTGCGCGCATCTTCCCGAAAGGATCTCCGCTGATACAGGAGGGCGTTGCCATGGCGGTCACGTTCGAACGAAGCACGGGGGCGATCGGCCCCTTCCATGCGGTCTTCCTGGCCGCCACGACTCCGCTGTTCTTCGGCGCGTTGCTGAGCGACATCGCCTATGCGAAAAGCTACGAGATCCAGTGGAGCAACTTCGCCTCCTGGTTGCTGATCGGCGCGATGGTGCTGGCGACCATCGCCTTGCTGTGCGGGATCGTCGAATTCTTCCGTGGTCTCCGCAGGCCCGTCTATCTGCTGGTGCTGGCCGCGACCTGGATCGTGGGCTTCTTCGATGCGCTGCATCACTCGCGCGACGCCTGGGCCATCATGCCGACGGCCGTGGTGCTGTCGGTGATCGCCACGGTGCTCGCATGCGTGGCGACATGGATCGGCTTCGCAAGCCTGCGCGCGGGAGGTGTGCGATGAAACGTCCGATCCTCGCCCTCGCCCCTGTGATCGCCGCCGTCGCGCTGCTGGCCGCCTGCAACCAGTCCGCACCCGACCTCAACCAGTACGGCGCCAGCCCCGAGCTGCCGGAGCAGGATCGCGGCCTGCTGCCCAACATGACCATCGCCCGGCCCGCACGCTGGGGCGACCGCGCGCCGACCGTGCCGCAGGGCTACCGCATCAGCGCGATCGCCACCGGCCTGGGCATCCCGCGCCAGACCCTGGTGCTGCCCAACGGCGACATCCTGGTGGCCGAGGGCCGCGGCGGCAACGCGGGCAAGCTCAAGCCCAAGGACGTGATCGCCGGCTACATCAAGGCCAAGGGCAATACTTCGGTCAAGAGCGGCAACCGCCTGACCCTGCTGCGCGACGCCGACGGCGACGGCAACTACGAGCTGAAGACCGTGTTCGCCGAGAACCTCAACGCGCCCTACGGCCTGGCCCTGGTCGGCAGCACGCTGTACGTCGCCAACCAGGACGCGCTGGTGAAATTCGATTACACCGTCGGCCAGACCCGTGCGAGCGGCGCACCGGTGAAGGTCACGGACCTGCCGTCGGCGATCAACCACCACTGGACCAAGTCGCTGGCCGCAAGCGAGGACGGCCGCTTCCTGTACGTGGGCATCGGTTCCAACAGCAACATCACCGAGCGCGGCATGACCGCCGAAGTGGATCGCGCCGTGGTGTGGCAGATCGACCCGCAGACCGGGATGCACAAGACCTACGCCAGCGGCCTGCGCAACCCCACCGCACTGGCCGTCCAGCCCGGCACCGGCGTGCTGTGGGCGGCGGTCAACGAACGCGACGAGCTCGGCCCGAACCTGGTGCCCGACTATCTCACCTCGGTGCGCGAGGGCGGCTTCTATGGCTGGCCCTACGCCTACTGGGGCCAGAACGTCGACCCGCGGGTGATGCCGCCGGATCCGGACAAGGTCGCCGCGACGATCGTCCCCGACTACAGCCTCGGCTCGCACGTGGCCGCGCTCGGCCTCTCGTTCTCGGTGCCCGCGATGGGCGCCGGGTTCGCGGACGGCGCGTTCGTCGGCGAGCACGGCAGCTGGAACCGCGACCCGCCGGTCGGCTACAAGGTCGTGTTCGTGCCGTTCCGCGACGGCAAGCCGGCGGGCGATCCGGTCGACTTCGTGTCCGGCTTCCGCGGCGAAGACGGCATGACCCGCGGCCGCCCGGTCGGCGTGACCGTCGACCCGCGCGGCGCGCTGATCGTGGCCGACGACCTGTCGAACACCATCTGGCGGGTGACGCCGACGACGCCGGTTGCGGTGCCCGCCGCCGCCCCGCCGGATGCAACGCAGGACGCCGGCGCGATTCCCGACGCCGGCAACGCGCCCGCCGATGCTTCCGAAGCAGCGGCGGATCCGGCCTCCGACGAAGCGTCGATGTAGGCACGGGCATGCCCCGCAACTTCCCGCAGGCCTCGCCGCGTGCGGGGCTTCGCGTTTCCGCCATAATTCCCCTGCACGGGCCTATAGCTCAATGGTCAGAGCAGAGGACTCATAATCCTTTGGTTCCAGGTTCGAGTCCTGGTGGGCCCAAACCAACGCCAGGTGACCCGGCGCGCGAGCGGGCCATGGGCCGTGCCATTTACGTTCTGCTGAACTCCGCCTCCGTATAGTGCGCGGCTGCCAATCCGCGCGTGGGGTACCGGTGCATCGTCGTGAAGTGATCCAGGCGGGACTTTCGTTGCCCCTGCTGTCGTTCGGCGGCGCGCTGGAAACGTTTGCAGCGCCGCGCACGCAGGTTGCGGCGTCCGCGGGCGCGTTCGACGACGACACCGTTGCCGGGCTTGCACGGGCGCTGGCTGCACAACCGTACGGGCAGCCTGGCAACGCCCTGCCGCCGGCGCTGGCGGACATTGGCTACGACGAATACCGCGACTTCCGCTATCGCGCCGAACGCGCGCTGTGGCGCAATGACGGGCTGCCGATCCAGGCACAGTTCTTCCATCGCGGTTTCCTGTTCAAGGACCGGGTCGACGTCTACACCGTGCGCGACGGCCGGGCGACGCCGTTCGCGTTTTCCACCGACCTGTTCGACTACACCCCGCAGCCGGTGCCGAAGGTCGGCGACATCGGCTTCGCCGGCTTCCGCCTGCATGCGCCGATCAACCGCGCCGACCATTTCGACGAGCTGTGCAGCTTCCTCGGCGCGAGCTATTTCCGCGCGGTGGCGAAGGGGTTGAACTACGGGCTGTCGGCACGCGGGCTGGCGCTGGGCAGCGGCGAGCCGGCGGCGGAGGAGTTTCCGCGCTTCACCACGTTCTGGCTGGAGCGGCCGGCGCGCGACGCGAGCGCGATCGTTGTGCATGCGCTGCTCGACAGCCCGAGCGCGGCCGGTGCGTTCCGGTTCACGGTCGATCCGGGCGAGGACACCGTGTTCGACGTCGACATGCGCCTGTATCCGCGCGTCGATCTCGCGCACGCGGGCATCGCGCCGCTGACGAGCATGTTCGAATTCGATCCCAGCGACCGCGTCGGCGTCGACGATTACCGCCCCGCGGTGCACGACTCCGACGGCCTGGCGATGCTCAACGGGCAGGGCGAACAGAGTTGGCGCCAGCTGCAGAACCCGCGCACGCTGCAACACAGCGGCTTCCAGGACCGCAACCCGCGCGGCTTCGGGCTGATGCAACGCAAGCGCCGCTACGAAGACTTCCAGGACGCCGAGGCCCACTACGAAAAGCGACCGAGCCTGTGGGTCGAACCACGGGGCGACTGGGGCGAGGGCGAGGTGCACCTGGTCGAGATCCCCACCGCCGACGAGTACCACGACAACATCGTCGCCTTCTGGCGGCCGAAGCTGCCGATCGCCGCCGGCCGCGAGCATCGCTGGCACTATCGCCTGCACTGGTGCCGTGACCACGCCTGGAAGCCGGAGCTGGCCACCGTGTCCGCGACCCGCATCGGCGCCTCGCACGACGGCGCGCGGCTGGTGGTGATCGATCTTGCGGGCGGAAGGCTGTCGGAGCTCACCGATGACGCGAAGCCGCAAGTCGACGCCGTCGCCTCGCAGGGCACGCTGCGCAACCCGGTGGCTTACCGCAATGGCGAAACCGGCAGCTGGCGGATGAGCTTCGAACTCGACCCCGGCGGCGCGCGCGTGAGCGAACTGCGCGCGCGGCTGGTCGACGCGAACGGACCGCTGTCGGAAACATGGCTGTACCGGTGGATGGCATGAGCGCGACCGACGCGCCGGCGCAAGCCGCGTCGACGTTGCCGCCCGAAGCGCCGCTGGACATGCCGGTGCAGTCGCTGCACGCGGGCCGGCTGCAGGGGCGCCGTTTCCCGACCACGCCCGGCGGCATGTTCTGGCGGCGCGCGGCGGTGATCGGCGCGGCGATCGGGCTCACGCTCGTGGCCACCTACCAGATCTGGTGGCTGCTGCGCGGCGAGGGCACCGACGTGCTGGAAGCGGTGCTGCTGGTGCTGTTCGTGTTCCTGTTCGCGTGGATCGTGCAGGCCTTCGTCGGCGCGCTCGCGGGCTTCGTGCTGATCGTGTCGCGACGACGCGCGCGGCTGAACCTGTCGGCGAAGTTGCCGCGCCCGGAATTGTCCACGCGCACCGCGCTGCTGATGCCGACCTACAACGAGGACCCCGAGCGGCTGATGGCCGGACTGCAGGCGATCCATGAATCGCTCGCGGCCACCGGGCAGCTGGAGTGCTTCGACTTCTTCGTGCTCAGCGACACCCGCAAGCCGGAGGTCCAGCGCGCCGAGCGCGTCGCCTTCGATGCGCTGCGCGACCGCCTCGGCGCCGGCGCGCGCGTGTTCTACCGCCTGCGCGACGACAACCACGAGCGCAAGGCCGGCAACATTTCCGACTGGGTGCGGCGCTGGGGCGGCGCGTACCCGCAGTTCCTGATCCTCGACGCCGACAGCCTGATGACCGGCGATACCATCGTGCGCCTGGCCGGGGCGATGGAAGGCCACGACGACGTCGCGCTGATCCAGACCCTGCCGGTGATCGTCAACGGCAGCACCCTGTTCGCGCGCATGCAGCAGTTCGCCGGGCGCGTGTACGGGCCGGTGATCGCCTACGGCGTGGCCTGGTGGCACGGTGCGGAGAGCAACTACTGGGGCCACAACGCGATGATCCGCACGCGCGCGTTCGCGCAGTGCGCCGGGCTGCCGGAGCTGCGCGGAGTGAAGCCCTTCGCCGGCACCGTGCTCAGCCACGACTTCGTCGAGGCCGCGCTGATGCGCCGCGGCGGCTGGGCGCTGCACATGGTGCCCAGCCTGGGCGGCAGCTACGAGGAAGGCCCGCCGTCGCTGACCGACATGCTGGTGCGCGACCGCCGCTGGTGCCAGGGCAACCTGCAGCACGGCGCGGTGCTGCCGGGCAAGGGATTGCACTGGGTCAGCCGCTGGCACCTGCTGATCGGCATCGGCCACTACTTCACCGCGCCGATGTGGGCGATGCTGATGTTGGTCGGGCTGGCGATCCCGCTGCACCATGCCGGACTGGCGTGGGGCAACATCGAGCTGTCTGGTTTCTCGCCGACCACCTACTGGCGCGAACAGGATCCCGACCGCTTTTTGTGGGTATTCGTGTTCACCATGGGCATGCTGCTGGCGCCGAAGCTGATGGGCTTCATCGCCACGATGTTCGACCGCGACCTGCGCCGCGGCTGCGGCGGCGCGGTGCGCACGTTCATCGGCATGCTGCTCGAAACGCTGCTGGCCGCGTTGATGGCACCGGTGACGATGTACGTGCAGTCGCGCGGCGTGGCCGAGGTGCTGGCGGGCAAGGATTCGGGCTGGGAGTCGCAGCGCCGCGACGACGGCAGCCTGCCGTTCTCCAGCCTGCTGCGCAGCTACGGCGGGCTCAGCCTGCTGGGCGTGCTGGCGGCGGTGATGGCGTGGAGCATCTCGCCGGCGCTGGCGGCGTGGATGTCGCCGGTGATCCTCGGCCTGGTGCTGTCGATCCCGATCGTGATGCTGACGTCCACCCGCGCGGCGGGCCAGTGGCTGCGGCGGAGGCGGATTTTCTGCACGCCGGAAGAGCTGTCGCCACCGCCGGTGCTGGTGCGTGCCAGCGAGCTGCGCGCGCAGCGAGGGGCGGAAAGCACGTCGGGGATGTAACCCTGGCCTGCGGCCGGACGCTGGAGTGCGGACTCGCCGCTGATTGGTCAACTGCGGAAACGTCGGCCTGCGACGACGGTGCCCGTGCACGCGGCTGAAGCATGATCGCAGCGCAACGGTCATCTGCCGTCGCTACGCTCTTCGGCTCGAAGCCACAGGGGGCTCGAGGATGAGGGCAATGAGAACGGGTGCCGCCATCTCGGTGGCGCTGTTGCTGGCCGCATGCGGAAGCAGGTCGCCCGAGGCACCGGTTGAAACCGCAGCACGCGCTGCGATGCCTGCACGGGAAACGGACGCGCCCGCGTCCGCCGCGGACAGCCTGGGGGCTCGCGCCGCGCGTGCGATGCGCGAGGGCCGGATGTACACGCCGGCCGGCAACAGCGCGATCGACCATTGGCTTGCTGCGCGCGAACGCGATCCCGATGACGCCACGACACAGGCAGCGATCATCGACATGCAGCCGTACCTGCTGATCGCGTGCGAGCAGGCGATTGCAGCCGGTGATTTCGACGAGGCCCACCGGTTGTTCGACCTGATGACGCGTAGTGCGCCCCGCGCACCGGCGCTGCCGCGCCTGGCGGCCGCGCTCGGCGATGCCGAGAAGGCGCAGCAGCTGGCGCAGGAGGCACTGGAGCGGGAGGCGCGGGAGCAGGAGGCGGCAGCCGCCGAGGCAACGAAGCAGGCCGTGCAGGCGACCGCCTCTGTTGCAGCAGAAGGCGCCGCGGAATCCCTGGCCACTGCCGACCGCCAGGAGCCTCCCGAGGAGACGCCCGCGGCCGCACCGGCGCCCGAGAAGGCAACGCCACCGGCCGTCGCCGCCGCGCCTGCCGCTGCCGCACCTGCCGCCCCGCCGCCGCCCGCAAGCGCACCGGCAAGCACCGAGTCGACCGCGCCGCGGCTGTTGCGCAAGCCGCCGCCGCGCTACCCGCTGATCGCGAGGAGTCGCCGCATCGAGGGCAGCGTGCGGGTTGCGTTCACCGTCAACACCGACGGAACGGTTGCCAACGTGCGCGTGCTCAGCGCCGAGCCGGACGATGTCTTCGACCGTGCCGCGGTCGAGGCCGTCGAGCAATACCGCTTCGCACCGGGCGGACGCAGGCAGGACAGCGCGGTCACCATCAACTTCTCCCTGGGCGCAAGCAGTTGAACAGCGGCGTCCGCGCGGCGCCGGGCATAATGGCCCGCCGTCCCGGACCCACGCCATGCTCGAGACCATCGAACGCGAAACCGGCCCGTCGCCGCGCCACGGCGTGATCTGGCTGCACGGCCTCGGCGCCGACGGCAGCGACTTCGTGCCGATCCTGCCCGAGCTTGTGCGGCCGGAATGGCCGGCGATCCGCTTCGTGTTCCCGCACGCGCCGGTGCGCCCGGTGACGATCAACAACGGCGTGCCGATGCGCGCCTGGTACGACATCCGCGAAGCCGACCTGGCCAACCGCGCCGACGAAGACGGCGTGGCAGAGTCGGTTGGACAGGTCGAGGCGCTGATCGCGCGCGAGGTCGAGCGCGGCGTACCGGTGTCGCGGATCTTCCTCGCCGGTTTCTCGCAGGGCGGCGCGGTCACCCTCGCCGCCGGACTGCGCCGACGCGAGCCGCTGGCCGGGCTGATCGCACTGTCGACCTACGTGCCGGCCGCGCACAAGGCCGCGGCGGCGCTCGCCGAGGGCGCACATGCGCAGCCGGTGTTCATGGGCCACGGTACCCAGGACCCGGTAGTGCCCTTCCGCGCCGGCGAGCAGAGCCAGGCGCTGTTGCGCGAGCTCGGTTTCACCGTCGACTGGCACGCCTACCCGATGCCGCATTCGGTCTGCCTGGAGGAAATCCGCGACCTCGGCGACTGGCTGGCGCCGCGCTTGGCTGGCCGCTGACCCGAGGCTGTCCGACTTGCAGGAGCGGCTTCAGCCGCGAGCTTTTGGCTCCCTCCCCTGCGACTGCAGGGGAGGGTTGGGGAGGGGTGCCGTTGGCATCGCTCCGAACCGTGAGCACCTCCTCCCAACCTCCCCCCTGCCTTCGCAAGGGGGGAGGGTCCAGGCAAAAGCTCGCGGCTGAAGCCGCTCCTACGGAGAACACCGCAGCCTCGGCAGCGTGCATCCCGCATGGCTTCGCCATGGCGCGGCAGCTACTATCGATGCGAACCCGCCCCACTGCCGCCGTGAGGACACCGCGACCATGAAAGTGGTCATCGCCGACGACGAACCGCTGGCCCGCGAGCGCCTGCGCCTGCTGCTGGCCGAACATCCGGACCTGCAGCTGGTCGCCGAGGCCGGCGACGGGCGGCAGGCGCTGCACGCTTGCGCCGAGCACGACGCCGACCTGGTGCTGCTGGACATCGCCATGCCCGGTATCGACGGGCTCGAAGCCGCGCGCCACCTGGCTGCGTTCGAGCCGCGACCGGCGGTGGTGTTCTGCACCGCGTACGACGCGCATGCGCTGTCGGCGTTCGAGGCGGCGGCGGTCGACTACCTGGTCAAACCGGTGCGAGCCGAGCGCCTGCATGCGGCGCTGGAGCGCGCGCGCACCTTCGTCGCCGGACGCGACCACAACGCCGCCGCCGGCCGCGACGGCCAGGGCAAGCAGCGCACCCACCTGTGCGCGCGCCTGCGCGGCAGCCTGCGCCTGATTCCGATCGAGGACATCCACTACCTGCAGGCCGAGGAAAAATACGTGGTGGTGCACCACGCCCGTGGCGAGGACCTGATCGAGGAGTCGCTCAAGTCGCTGGAGGAGGAGTTCGGAGAGCGCTTCGTGCGCATCCACCGCAACTGCCTGGTCGCGCGCCACGAGCTGGTCGAACTGCGCCGCGAGCCCGACGGCCACGTCCACGCCATCCTGCGCCACGGCAAGCAGCCGCTGGAAGTCAGCCGCCGCTGCGTCGCCGGCCTCAAGGAAATCGTCAAGCGGCTGTAGGTCGGGGCTACGCCCCCGACACCCGAAGCGGCCGCAGGTCGGGGCTACGCCCCCCGACACCCGCGCGTCCCGCAGTCGGCGCCAAGCCCGATGCCCGCGGGAACCCATGGAAAGAGCCGTCGGGGGCGTAGCCCCGACCTGCGCCCATGGATCGCGTCGCAGCGGCGATAATGGCGCATGGCCACGATCCGCATCGCAACCCGCAAGAGTCCGCTCGCCCTGTGGCAGAGTGAACACGCCGCCGACCTGCTGCGCGCCGCGCATCCGGGCCTGGACGTGGTGCTGGTGCCGATGACCACCCGTGGCGACGAGGTGCTGGACCGCTCACTGGCGGCGATCGGCGGCAAGGGCTTGTTCCTCAAGGAACTCGAGCTGGCGATGCTGCGCGGCGACGCCGACTGCGCGGTGCACTCGCTCAAGGACGTGCCGATGGACCTCGAAGGGCCGTTCGCGCTGCCGGCCATCCTCGCGCGTGCCGATCACGCCGACGCCTTCGTCAGCAACCGCTTCGACGACCTTGATGCGCTGCCGCAGTTCGCGCGCGTGGGTACTTCGTCGCTGCGGCGCCAGGCGCAGCTGCGCGCGCGCCGGCCCGACCTGCGGCTGGCCGACCTGCGCGGCAACGTCAACACGCGCCTGGCGAAACTCGACGCTGGCGACTACGACGCCATCGTACTGGCCTGCGCGGGACTGCAGCGGCTGGGCTTCGGCGAACGCATCCGCGCGCGGCTCGATGTGCCCGACTGGCTGCCGGCACCGGCGCAGGGCGCGATCGCAATCGAATGCCGCGACGACGATGCGCGCACCCTGGCGCTTTGCGCGGCGCTCGACGACGCGCCGACCCGTACCTGCGTCGAGGCCGAGCGTGCGATGAACCGCGCGCTGCACGGCAGCTGCCACGTGCCGGTCGCCGCGCTGGCACGGCTCGATGGCACGCGGCTGCAGCTGCAGGGGCTGGTCGGTTCGGCCGACGATGGCCGCGCGGTACGCGCCGAGGAAACCGGCGACGCCATGCAGGCCGAGGCGATCGGCATGGCCGTCGCGCGCCGGCTGCTTGATGCCGGCGCCGCGGAATTCCTGCCGCCGCGCGAGTGATAGCGGCGCCGCGACGATGCGGCGCCGGGCGCGTTACTGGATCTTGTAGACCAGGTTGATCGTGGTCAGCGTGTCGGTCTTCTTCGTTCCCGGCTCGACGTCGCTGTTGTACCGCGCCTGCAGGCCGGCCTTGAGCGCGAACTTCTCGTTCATCGCCACCGCGATGCCGATGTCGTTCTGCACGAAGGTGTTGTCGCTGCCCGCTTCGACCAGGAAGGTGTCGTAGATCGCGCTGTTGTCGGTAAGCTGGTGCTTGAAGTCGACCAGCCCGCGGCCGACCACGCCGTTCTCGACCAGGCCGGTCTCGGCATCGCGCGCGCGGCGGAAACCGGGGCCGATCTCGGTGCTCAGCGCGGTCCGCTCGCTGTCGATGAATTTGTGGCCGTAGCCGACCGACGCGATCGCCTGGTAGTCGTAAGGCGAGAAGTCGTCGTTCTCGTAGCGTGCCGCGCCGACGACGTAGTTGCGCGGGTCGAACTTGTACGCGCTCGATGCCCCGACCTCGTAGCGGTTGGCGCTGAGTTCGTAGCGTTCTTCCTCCACGCCGTCGCCGTCGAAGTCGCCGGTCACCTCGCCCTTGGAGCGCAGCGTCGAGACGTGGAACCCGTGCTTCCAGGACTCATCTTCCCTGGCGAACGCGAGCTTGGCGTTGACGCTTTCCGAGCGCGCGTTGCCGCGCGCGAGCGCGAGGCCGAGTTCGCCGGTGCCGGTCCAGCCGGTGGGTGCGTCGGTGGTGGTCGTGTCCTGTGCGGCCGCGGCGAATGGGATGGTGGTGGCCAGCAGCAGGGGCAGGAGTGGCTTGTTGGGCATGGTGGGTCCTTTCGAAGTGCGGGGAACGAATACGGAAAAGGCCGCTCCAGCGGCCCGTGATGCTTAGGGTAGCGCGGCACGGAGAGCGGGCCGTAGGTCGGGGCTACGCCCCCGACGCGCTTTTTGCGTTACCGCCGCGGGCGTCGTAGGGCGGGTCTTGACCCGCCTTATGTTCCGGTTCCGCTGAAATCAAGAAAGATCAAAAGCTTTCGCGCCGTGACGGCGCGAGCCAC